>NZ_OZ034764.1:0-1212319 GCF_964028125.1 Wolbachia endosymbiont (group A) of Phasia obesa | reverse complement strand
AACAAGGGGTTTATGGTGCTGGCAGCCATTGTGCAAAAAATCGATAATTAGATGCTTCTGTGTGCAAGATGATGTGGTAAATGTGGATAGATGGCAGTCAATGAATCGTTTTTGTACCACACTCTGTACTATTCCTTATGTAACTAAATAAAATTTATTTATTATTTTTTCGGTGCTTTAAAGCTGTCTTAAGGTCGATCTTTAGCTCCGGCGCGATGCTACGACTAGTAACATGCTGTTCAACTTCGATTATTTCTATTACTTAATGGATATTTTCAACGACGGGCCTGCCTGTGTGAGGTGTATAAAAATACCTGAATGGAATCGATGAAACTAAAATTACACGTAAAGCAGTAGAGCAGTAGAGCAGTAGAGTATTGGCATCATAAACACCACAATTTCAGCCGCCTTGCATTTTCATCTTTATCAAAGAAAAACTGTAATATGTAACGAATTTTCCCTTTGTTTACTTGCAATTTTAACACCCTGTAACTCACAACTTGCATATTGGGAAAGCGAATATTTAGTATATATATGTATTTATACTCATAATCTGGAGCAAATCGCGAAGTCGGTCCGCTAATAGTTGGCTTACTATCGCCAACCGAACCAAACAAACAGCCTATGACCTATGAAGACCGAAAAGTATGACAGCATTATTTCACTTAATGACAGAACAAATCCAGCTGCTCTTCATATATACATATGTGTACTAGATATATTAATAATCTATACATATAATAAAACTGTAACAGGACCATTTCTGGGCATGAAATATTTTTTAAATATTTTTTTTAAATTTAAAACAGAAATTTTGTAGATTTTTTGCCTTTTTGTCTAACCGTCTGCCTGTGATCACATCACATAAAAAAATGTTATGAGGAGTTACCTTAGTATCTTGGTTCAAATATAGGATACCTTTTTCAGCAAAAGTATCTCATTTCCAAGAGAAAATAGATAAAAAGTGATGTAAGTACGTCAATTTATCGATTTAAAGGTACTGCTAACTTGACAGCTCCTTTTATTTTTGAAAGCCGGATATATTAAACACTATTTAGAGAACTCTACAATAATTTTAGAATTTTATATTTGTATATGAAAAAATATATCGCAAATCAGTAAATATTATAGTCTACATTTTGATTTATTAAATATTAAAGAAAAAATTCTCATATGAATTTTATGAATTTGGCTCTATATCTTTAGTTAAAAATTTTTAAATAGAAAATGGGCAACCGTTTTAAAATCTAGTTTGCCAAAGATGTACTATTTCTAGAATCAACAGCGCAGTTTTTGGAGGTCTGGGAAATTCCGCAGCAATAGTTAAAATCAAATACTGCCCATATAAAACTGAATGTCGATAGGACAGTTGTTTTCAAATTCAAAACTCAGTACTTATTTGCAGATCAGTTTTTTATTCTTTTTAACGTTTATTAATATTACGAACATTAGATTAACATGTATCTTTAGAACCAATATTCTAGGAAATTAATAGAAATATCTGCTTAATCAAAATTTTCTTATACTTTTTAATTTTAAAGGTATTTTTTAGGAATCTGCTCATGTCCCTAACAGGAAAAATAGGGATTTTTCTTTCATTAATACGGCAGTTGTTAAAATATTATTAAATGTAACAACCATTTATCCCGAAACCTGACTAAATAAAACTAATAATAATATAAGAAAACCCTTATACAAGAAATAAATCTTTATAAACTGTATCAATTTAATCCTTTCGCCAACGCATTCTTTAATCCTGACATTCATCCCCATACATGCTGCAAGACATCAGCAAGCAGCTGTTGCTGCACTATGTGTTGAACAAAACACAAGCCACAGGATCTCCACAAAAAAAAAAAAAAAAATAAAAAACAATTTTTTTTAATAAAAAATTAAATAAAACGCCACAAAGCATTCGAAGCAAAGTGAATAAAATAAAAGAAAGGAAATCGGTTACATTGTTAAAATTTGAAAGAAAATAAAAGTTTAAATTAAATCTGTGTTTTCAGGCTCAATTTGATTTGTGTACGTGTGTATTTGTTTGTTTGTTTGAATATGTATGTGTTCCTTCAAATGTCAGTAGTATATCATTTAGTCGGACACATGCTATCGACAGTTCAAATTCAAACCCTTTTTGGTAAAGAACTTCTTTGCTTTGCAACCTCTTTGCAACAAATATTGGTGATACACTACAAAAGACATCTTCATCATCTCCATCATTCTGCTTGCTTTAAATCACACTGTTCATGAGACTTAATGCGAATGTAATGTTTAAATCTTTTGGAAGGATTTAAAGCAAGCTGTTTGTTAACACATCCCAAACAAATAAGATGTCTTGAATCGATGGCAGAATAGTTTCCCTTTTTTAATGAATGAAGGATAAATAGTTTTTTTTTCATAAAAAAATCGTTTAATTTTGGCGGTTATTGCATAAACACTGTTCTGTTTCTTACGTAAAGTATTTATTTCAATTCTAAGACAAAAAAGGATGAATCAGCATACCTGCCAAGCGCTTAACACTCCATCAATGCTATTGTATGCTGTTGTACTCGTTTTTTGCCCCACAATTTCTTTTAATTTAATCGGAGTTTTTTGTGTTTGTGCCTCACAAAACTGCGATGTAATGCATCGTCTTTATTTCTCTTTCAATAGTTCAATGAATGGCAATAAATGCCATTTTTATTCAGTCTACTAATTTTGTTGTTTTATTGTCTGTCATAAATTAAGATTTTATGCAATTTTTAATGTTCAGGATCAACATTCTTTTATGCAACTGTAAGCGAAGAATTTTTATAAGTATTTTATGGGGGAAAGTTGTTGAGATTAAGATTCTGTACTCGAATTGCGTAAATATTGAAAAAATTATCGCCAATACTTGAAATATTCGCCGCGTTCTTTCAGTATATCTTCTGGCAATAATCTCCGAACTTCTTGGCTCACATCAGTGCCTGTTGAAACTAGATTAAACATTTCTAACATAAGAGGCCGTAGTTTTTCTTTTCCAGTCTCAGTAACATTTTTATCTTGCTCCATGAGGTGGTATAAGATCAGTATCGAATAATCTATTATTGATGACTTTTTTCTCCTTGGAATACATCAACACTAAACATGACCTTGTGCTTTTTTGCATCGTCTATAGATTTTTGAAGTCTCTTTGCTATGTTTTCGATAGCTTCATCATTAGGTAAGTGTTCAGGCAATGGCGTCAACTTAAGGAAAAATATCAGCGATAGTGTATAAAATTTCTCTCTAAATTTTTTATCATTAAATTATCCAAAGAGTGCAAGGGACAGCACTTTTGTTTCTGTTTTATTTCAACAAAGAAGTCTAAAATGTGTCCTTTTTAGGTGAAATATGCAAAAAGGAAAAAACCTTATTCTACAAATTAAAAATATAATATACTCGAAAACTTTTCAGAAAATCCATTGTGTTGAGTTTTACACGAACAAGAAAACTTCCTTTTTCGACAGTATTTTCTATGATTTTAAAGTTAGTTAAAAAAAGTTTGGGAATAGAATGTGAACTTATGGAGCCATTGACATGTACCCTCAAAGCAAGCTTTTTCTAAAGCAAGGTATAAGATTTGCCATACAGGCTTTCAAGAATTTAAGCATCCAAACAGCCTATCAGGATGAACCTGAGTTGGAGAGGCTATAGACTTATTGCAGCAGATGGTTCTGGTATGAGATTACCCAGCTCTGGGGAAATTGTATCCGAGTTTGAACCAAATGGAACAACAGGCACCATTGGCAATTTGTTTGTTGATTTGTGTACTTCGCTAATTTGTAGTGCTCGTCTTGCAGCTTGGAATATAGGTGAACAAACGTTGGCGGCAGAGCAATTACCCGAAGTTATCACTCAAATGCGTTTATTAAATCAAGAGAAATTATTATTTATCTATGATCGTCTTCAGTAAAATTCATTCAGCAGCATTATGATTTGGAAGTAGATTTTATTTTTCGCTTGCAAAAAAGAAATTATAGTAAGCTATGGGAACGCTGGCGAATTAGATTTTGATTTTATATTAGAAAATGAAAAGCTAAAAAATAAAATGAAAGGACAGAAAGTAAGAGTTATAGTGCTGACATTAGCCAACTGAGAAACAGAGTTTTTGACCGAGACTTTGGAGCAAAGCTTATGTGTTAAGGTGGCACATAGAGGAGTGCTATAAACGACTCAAAGTAGGAGCAGAGTTAGAGAATTTTTCTGGAGAGGCTGTATTACAAGAATTTTGGGCAAACTTGGTCATGTGCAATATATTATCGCTTCATATATGTGATGCACAAGGGCCTTGGAACCCAGATCAAATTACTGAGTATCGTTTAAATTTTTCAGTTTTATTTGGTGTAATGAGGCAGAAACTCTATCAGGTACTTATTGCGCCAAAAAACTTTCAAGCCCTTTTTAAGTATACGCGCTAAAGTTAAAATCCGACCGGGACAGCCGCAATAAAGTAGATAAGCCTAAACGCCATCATGTCTTTAGGAGAGTTTGCTAATGAAAGTTCTTAAGTTGACGCCATTGGCTGAACGGATACGGAATGACACCATCCTTTTTTCTGGATTCCAGACTGGAATGACACCTCTGGACACTTCCGTCGTAAAGGAACCAGTGTCAGCTACTCGGATGACACCTTTTTTCTACTTAGTTTGGGTTATGCAAGAAGTCTAATGAAGTGAAAATAAATTTATTTACCAAAATAGAGTTGCCTTGGTCTACAGATCTTAGTTTCTTTATCATTTATCATTTCATACCACTGAGTAACCCAACCAGTGGTTCTTGCAAGTGCAAAAATAGGCGTGAACATATTTGAGGGGATATCAATAGCATTCATTATTATACCTGAGTAAAAATCAACATTTGGATATAACTTACGCACGATAAAATATTCATCCTTTAAAGCTATTTCTTCAAGTTTTTTTGCAATTTTAAGCAGTTCATTATTTTGTTCTAGTTTACTTAGAACCTCATGGCAAGCGCCTTTCAATATACGCGCGCGCGGATCATAATTTTTATAAACACGATGTCCAAATCCCATCAATTTAAATGGATCTTTATCATCTTTAGCTTTTTCGATGAATTTATCTATATCTCCACTTTGCTCTATCTCTTTTAGCATATTTATAACTGCCTCATTAGCTCCACCATGTGCTGGTCCCCAAAGTGTAGCAACTCCTGCAGAGAGGCTTGCAAACAGATTAGAACCAGCCGATCCCACCAATCTGACAGCCGCCGTAGAAGCATTCTGTTCATGATCAGCATGGAGAGTAAATATTTTATCCAGAGCTTTTGCAAAAAGGGCGCTTTTATCATTATCAACAGCATCGCCAAATATCATCTTTAAGAAATTTTCACTGTAACTTAATTCATTGTTAGCATTTATGAATTCCTGATTGTTGATATGCCTATAAATCATTGCAATAATTGTGGAAACTTGCGCTATTGCAGAAATTCCAAAATCTAGGTCTTCACCATTGACATTGTTGCCATGCTTTTCATGATAAGATGCTGACAAACTTGCAAAACATGCAACTAAGATTGACATAGGGTGAGCAGTTTTTGGAAATGCTTTAATTACATTTGTAACTTGCTCTGATACTTTGGATGATTCTTGTATTTTGAGAAGAAATTTTTTGTGTTGCTCTGAACTGGGTAATTCACCATAGAGCAATAAATAAATCACAGCAGTAAAATTATTATTCTCTGCCAAATCAGCTATATTATGTCCCCTATATCTAAGAACTCCTTCATCTCCATCAATGAATGTAATTGTAGAAGAGCATGAAGCTGTAGAAACAAACCCTGGATCGTAAGTGAATAATCCTGTCATCTTATATAAATCCTTGATATTTAACACATCAGGACCTGTTGTTCCGCTTAATACAGGTAGCTCGATTTTTAATCCATTACTTAGTTCTAATAGCACTTTTTTATCCATCACTTAAGCTACTTAAATTTTATACAGAATATACAAACTGAGGAGTATATATTAATACAGTTAACTTTACATTAACCGTATTAAGCGGTCATCAATGCTTTTACTTTTGCATTTAAGCGACTTATTTTACGCGCAGCAGTATTCCTATGAATAACACCTTTATTCACACACTTGTGTAAATTAGATTCAGCATTCCGAAATGCCAGAACAACATTTTCTTTGTCGCCAGACTTGATTATATCAACCAATTTTCTAATAGAGGTGCGAGTTTTACTTTTCCGCATCTTATTTATTAAAGTGCGCTTTGCTATTACCTTTATCATTTTTTTAGCACTCTTATGATTTGCCATATATTAATACCTAAAATACTGTACTTTTCTTTTAATTATAAAGTTTTTTTGTTAATTTGCAATATCAGTTTTTCCTATGGTTAATCTACTGCTTCTCTCTTCAATAATTTTTTCTAAACTTTGCAAGAATTCATTTTTGTTTAACCCAGGATATATTGGGGGCAATATTTCTATTACTGCCTTTCCGGGATTCTTTCTCAGAGAAAGTATGCTTTTTGGCCAAAACAAACCAGTGTTTAAAGCAACCGGTAACACAGGAACAGATAATACGCTATATAAAGCAGCAATACCTGGTTGATATTTTATATTTTGGTTTATAGTTGTTCTTGTACCTTCAGGAAATATTATTATGCTTCTATTTTCTTTTATACGCATTTTTGCTAGTTTGATTATATGGCGTATAGAACTGATACCATCTGAACGGTTAATAAAAATCATTTTCAGCGCTATAAGATGCAAACCAATGAATGGAATCCATTTCAATTCACGTTTTAAAATAAAAACCGCTTTTCTAAATAGTAGTATAAAAATAAATGTTTCAAATGGAGATTGGTGTTTAGATGCAATGATAAAAGGTTGCTTAGGGATGTTTTCCATTCCCCTCACTTCATATTTAATGCCACATAATAAACGCAGCATGAATAATACAACTCTCACCGAACAGACGAGGAAAATGGTTATTACACACTCAGAAAAGAAAATTACAGGGAGAGTAATGAAAGTATAGAATACCTCCCATAATATAAGAAAGAAATTAAACAATAAACTTGAAATCACAAACTCACATAAATTTATTTAAATTTAACTTTATTACAAATTAAAAACAATAAATTTAATTATTGATCATCTGAGTAATAGGATGCGAATCAGCTAATTTGTCCTTTAACTTTTCGTTAGCAATATGAGTATATATTTGTGTTGTAGAAAGGTTAGTATGGCCAAGAACTTTCTGTATCAACACAATATTTGCTCCG
The DNA here is from genome assembly GCF_964028125.1 of Wolbachia endosymbiont (group A) of Phasia obesa. Classification (NCBI taxonomy): domain Bacteria; kingdom Pseudomonadati; phylum Pseudomonadota; class Alphaproteobacteria; order Rickettsiales; family Anaplasmataceae; genus Wolbachia; species Wolbachia endosymbiont (group A) of Phasia obesa. The sequence goes on along the minus strand of NZ_OZ034764.1, from coordinate 1,205,057 downwards.
CTATTTAGTAGATGGGTAGCAAAAGAATGCCTAATCACGTGTGGAGAGATCTTATTTTCATCAATATTGCATTTTCTTGCCAACTCCTTCATTAATTGACCGAGCCTCTGCCTTGTAATTGGTTTATTAGGTTTATCACCTGGGAATTAGCCAATCGGATTCCTTTTCTTTAGAGATCAGATTATCACGAACTGATAAATAATTTCTAAGGCTCTGCAATGCTTGTTCATTAAAAAGAATTTGCCTCTCTCTACCACTTTTTCCTTTTATTATTATATAGCATTCTTTGTTATTACTGTTTATTAAATGTGACACTTCACATAATTTCATACTAATTAGTTCAGAAACACGCATTCCAGAAGAGTAAAGGATATCTAAAATCGCACATAGCCTTTTACTGCTTATCTCTTTATTCGATTCGCTTGCTGATTTTCTCACTGTGTCCATTAGCAAAAATATTTCTTCGACACTTAAATACTTAGGCAAAGGACGAGAAACTTTTGGATTCTTTAATTCAGCATCATTAGCCGGCGCTGGATTAAAATCTATTATTCCGTCATTAAATAGACACTTGTAAAAATTTTTCATAGCGGATATTTTTCTTGATATAGAGCTACTTTTATATTTTTTTTGTGTACATAAAGATTTCACATAATCTTTAATATTGGTTTTGTTTACACCAACCAAGGTAGTGCCGCTTTCCAATAAAAATTCTTCAAACTGGTGTAAATCCGAACGATAACTTTCCAGAGTATTTTGTGCAGCGAACCTCTCTGAAGCTAAAGCATCTATGTAATATGTTATGTAAAGATTTTCTTTTTTATTTTGCGACTGTTTATTTTTCATTATCAGTTCCTATATTTATTTCTTTGGCTATAATTTGATTAGAAGTGTTCCCTGTGTTTCTTATGAGAAAATATGAGACAAATAAAGCATTTATCAATAGAGTGAACATCACAAACTTTTGCTTTAACCTTTTTCTTAAATTTAATCTTACTCTTATCATAGTTAAATTATAACGTTAAATCTATAAAAAAACACCTTATAAAGTGAGCTCTACTATAAATATAGAATACTTCTTAGCTGTATCTATCTATATTTATTATAACATAACATTGATTATAATTCTAACATGGACAGATAGAGATTCAATTACGTTAGTGTTATGGGTGTTAATAAATTTTTAATATACACCTTTACAAAAGAAGAAATCAAATGGCATCTTTTTTTAATAAAGTGCTAATAAAAGGAACGGTCACATTTGACCCTATAGATTCATTATCTATCTTTTCTATAATTTTATCAATGCTATAGAAAGAACGTTCTATTCTTGCTAAAATATAATTAATCACTTTTAAATCAATTTTTAACTGTTTATCTGAAAATCGTTTTATTAGCATAATTCTTAATAATTCCTCGCTTGCAGGCAAAATTTTTACGCTGATAGTTGATAATATTCGAGAACTTAAATCTCTTAGTTTGAAGTTAAGCTTTTTTGGTGAAATTGAAGAAGTGATTAGCAGCCTCTTGTCGTTTTCTTTCATGTAATTGTAACAATGTAATAACATTGCTTCATCTTTAATGTTTTGTACGTCTTCTAAAATAAAAGCATCGCTATACCTAATCTCGCTTACGAAGTTATTCACATTGATAAAGATTGCATCGTTTATTGATTGCCAAATATGAGCAAGATGAGTTTTACCGGAGCTTTTAGGTCCAAAAAGAATCAGACATTTCCAAGATAAATCATTAACTACCGAATTATATACGTGCTTATTTTCATCTAAGATGATGTAATTTTGCCGGCTATAATCAGCTTGATTGTTGTTAAATAAATTTAATTGCACGTTGAACCTCTTACGTAACCTCTTTCTGGTAGTAATTTTTGCGCAGAAATTTACTTACGCTCCTCAAATGTGTCAGGTATTCTGGGCTCATTTCTCCTCTTACCATAAATTGATTATGCAAAAGGTCTGTTAGCCGTTTTTATAAAGCTCACTTTTAAAATATTTATTGATTGCATATTCTACTGATACATTGAACATTGCTATTATTGGAATAAAAAGTAATATACCTGTAAATCCAAAATATGAAGCGCATATAGTAATTCCCAGAATAATTACAGTTGGATGTATATGAACTTTTTTTCCTATTAATAAAGGAACTAATATATTTGAATCTATTAATTGTCCAACACCAAATAATAGCAAAACGGCAGCACTTTCAAACCATCCACTAAATTGAGTGATAGCGCTCAAAAACCCAATAATGGTATATAATAATGGCCCTACGTAAGGTATGAACGTTAACATTCCTGATAAAATTCCAATAACAATAGAGTGTTCCAATCCGATTATGCTCAGGCTCACAGAGTAAAAGACCATCATGACAATACATACATTTACCTGCCCCTTTAGATAATTAGATATAATGAAATCCACTTTGGAAAAATAATCTGCAATTTTTCCTCTGTAAGGAATAGGGATTAATTTATTAGCTTTTTCTATAATTAAAGGCCAATCACGTAATATGTAGAAAAACACTACAGGAGTAATCACCATTAATGATACCGTGTTAAAGCTTGAACTTAACACTTGGATTATAAAGTTACTAGCAATATCAAGAGCATTCATGAAATAAGATACATAGTTGCTGTAATTTTCTGCTAGATTTTTAGATAAGTGATCAAATAAGCTATCCTCGATTTTTATATTAAGAAATTCTAATACAGAGGGGATTACTTTAAGCTTTAATGAAGGCACTTTACTCACTAAGAAATTTAATATTGAAGTAATTTGAACATATATAATAGGTAAAACAAATGTTATGACTAGTATAAAAGCTATTAATAAAATAAGTATTATAAAAATTACAGAACATGAACGCGGTATTCTATACTTTTCAAACTTAACTACTAGCGGATTAAACAAATATGCAATAATAATAGATATTAAACATGGAAAAATCATAGGACGCATCAGGAATAACATCCCTATTATAAAAAGCAGTATGAAACAAATAGTTATATGACGTTTTTGCATGTGTTTAGCATAGCTAATTTACTGAAAAATATGCAATTTATTTTTCCTATGTTGAAAGTATTTTACGATTTGTAATACTATCGTTTTTTACTAAAATTTAGTTGTTTAATCCGCAGGCAAAGATAGATTTTGAGCTCTCTAAATATCTCTTTTGCTATTATAATTATGCTAGTTAATAGGGGAAGTAACTTTTATATGATGTCAGAAATTTTATTTTCGGAAAGAATCTTGGATAGAGAGGAAAGCTTCTACAAAAAGAAATATGTGCGCTAAGAAATACAAAATAGCAGCATTAATAGTTGCAGCGGGAGTAGGCAGTAGATGCAATTCTACGATTCCTAAGCAATATATAAAACTGGCAGGTAAATCTGTTTTATTTCATACAATTAAAAGATTTCTGGCTAACCAATATATAGATTACATAAGAATAGCAATTAATAGAGACCATGAAAGTTTCTATGAGAAAGCTATATCACTAATTACAGACACTAAATTACTAAGCCCTGTATACGGAGGAGAAAACAGGCAAAGTTCAGTTAAACTAGGGCTTGAAAGCTTACAAAAAGTTAACCCAGATTTTGTAGTTATACACGATGCTTGTAGGCCTTTTGTGTCAGATGTTCTGATAGATAACTTGGTTGAATCTATGATTAATGATCAATATACAGGAGTAGTTCCAGCAATAGAAGTTGAAGACACTATGTCATTGGTGAGTAATAGTTTTATTGAATCTACGATTTCAAGAGGAAAGCTCAGAGCCATACAAACCCCTCAAATTTTTAATTTCAAAGAATTATTATCATGCCATCAATCAGTCAAAGAATTTACTGACGATTCATCACTAATGGTAGAGCACAAAAAACATGTTGCGATTATTAAAGGTGAGAAAAGCAATTTTAAGTTAACCACAAAAGAGGATATCAATATGGCAAAGCTTCTTTTTGAAGAGCCAAAATTTCGTGTCGGAGCCGGTTATGATATACATAAGTTCATTAAAGTTCAAAACGGTGCTGAAAGCTTTATAAAAATTTGCGGTGTGAAAATTGAACACAACATGGCAATAGAAGCGCACTCTGATGGTGATGTTGCAATACATGCAATCGTTGATGCAATACTCGGAGCACTGGGATATGGCGACATAGGAGAGCACTTTCCTCCTAGTTCCTCTGAATGGAAAGATTGCAATTCATCTCACTTCCTTGACTTTGCTGCTAAAAAAGCAAAAGAAAAAGGGTACAGCGTATCTAATTTAGATATTACTATAGTTTGTGAAGAGCCTAAAATATCGCCTTACAAAGTAGAAATGAAGAAATTCATATCAAAAGCATTAGAAATTGATGATGAATTTGTAAATATCAAAGCAACCACTGCAGAAAAATTAGGTTCTCTTGGAAGAAATGAAGGAATAGCTGTACATGCTTCTGTGTTATTGCATACAAACTTTTATTGGAAATAGAAACGAAAAACTTCCTTGACAAACTCCGCCAGCCCCCTTATCATGAAACTGAAGCTATTTATTTATCTTCGCAATCTCTGCAGTGGATTAATGACAAAAAAACTTAATGTATTTGGCGTAAATCATGCTTAATTTTTTGCATTATGTGCACCTCATGTCTTTATAAAATTTCTAGGTTTTTACCTAATATAAGCTGAAATGCGCTATTTAAAACATTAAAAAACGCCAACTTAAAAAATGGATAGTGAATAATTAGCTACCCTAGGGTTTCTTTTGCCTTTTTTTCTGTTTAGTAAATTTCTTAACGTTTATAATTTAGATTAGTTGCGGCTTAAAAGCAACTGAGTCACGGTTATTAAACGTTTAGAATAAAAAAACGCCATACTTGAAAGTATAATGTAAGTAATTAGCCAACCACGGGGCTTTTTTTTGCCTTTTTTTTCGCTTGGTAAATTTTTTAATACTTAGATTAGTTGCAATTTAAGAGACCAGAAATGGTCAGTGCTTGGCACTGGAATAACGTCCTCCTTTGTTATCCCAGTGCCCAAACACTGGGATCCAGTTTTCTTTACAAATTCACCAAAAGTGTTTCATTCTATAACATAAAACCCATACTCACCAAATCTAATGCATTACTTGCAATTAAGTTTCCTGGATCCCAGTGTCTGGGCACTGGGATAACAAAGGAGGACGTTATTCCAGTGCCAAGCACTGACCATTTCTGGTCTCTTAAATTGCAACTAATCTAAGTATTAAAAAATTTACCAAGCGAAAAAAAAGGCAAAAAAAGCCCGATGGTTGGCTAGTTACTTACATTATACTTTCAAGTATGGCGTTTTTTTATTCTAAACGTTTAATAACCGTGACTCAGTTGCTTTTAAGCCGCAACTAATCTAAATTATAAACGTTAAGAAATTTACTAAACAGAAAAAAAGGCAAAAGAAACCCTAGGGTAGCTAATTATTCACTATCCATTTTTTAAGTTGGCGTTTTTTAATGTTTTAAATAGCGTATTTCAGCTTGTGTAGCTAGAAATTTGATAAAGACATGAGGTGCACATAATGCAAAAAATTAAGCATGATTTACGCCAAATACATTAAGTTTTTTTGTCATTAATCCACTGCAGAGATTGCGAAGATAAATAAATAGCTTCAGTTTCATGATAAGGGGGCTGGCGAAGGGTGTCAAGGAAGTTTTTCGTTTCATCCAATGCGCTGCCAAAAGTTTGTTATGCAAGAGATCCCATAAATTGGGTGTCATAATAACTACACCCACATTAATTTTGGTGTACGTGACCTTGAAAGATCGTGATTCAATACTTAAATTATTAGGGTAGTAGGCAAATAATGGAGCTCAAAATGCATAATGTACAAGAAACTGAAAATTTAAAATTTGACGCTGAGGTAGGGAAAGTACTGAATATAGTGATTCATTCACTTTACACCAATAAAGACATTTTTCTGCGTGAATTAATATCAAATGCATCAGATGCATGTGATAAGTTGCGCTATGAATCTCAACTAAACCCTAATTTGCTAGATTTGAGTGACGAATTAAAAATCACTATCAGCTCCAATAAAGATAAGAACGAGCTATATATCACTGATAATGGCATTGGAATGAATAGACAGGATTTAATAGACAATCTTGGTACAATTGCAAGCTCTGGTACGCAAAAGTTCTTGGATGCGATTAAGAATAGCAAGGATTCAAGCCAAACTGTGGAGCTGATTGGGAAGTTTGGTGTTGGTTTTTACTCAAGCTTTATGGTTGCATCAGAAGTAATAGTAGAATCGAGAAAAGCTGGAGAAGAGGAGTCTTGGATCTGGCAATCCAAAGGAGATGGGGAATATTCAATCAGCAAGTCAGATAATCAAGTCCCTCGCGGAACCAAAATTACGCTCATTATGCATCCTGAAGAAAACGAGTTTTTAGATAAATTTCGTGTTGAAAATATTGTCACTACTTACTCTGATCACATAAATTTTCCTGTTGAATTTATAGACGAAGAAGGAAAAAGTGAAAAGTTAAACAGTAAGGCTGCAATTTGGACTAAGCCAAAAAATGACGTTACTCAAGAGGAGCACAACGATTTTTTCCGCAGTGTTGCCCACGTTGGCGGGGAGCCCTGGATGATATTGCATAATAAAAATGAAGGTGCAATAGAATATACAAATTTGCTTTATGTTCCTTCTATAAAACCTTTTGATTTATTCCATCCAGATAGACGTTGCTCTGTTAAGTTATATGTAAATAAAGTATTTATCACTGAAGATAATATACAGATCATACCGCAGTATTTACGTTTCTTGAAAGGTATTGTTGATTCACCGGACTTACCTCTTAATATCAGCAGAGAAACGTTGCAGAATAATCGTGTTGTTGAGCAAATCAGGAAATCCCTCACTAAACGCGCGATATCAGAGCTCGGTAAAAAGGCAAAAGAGAATTTAGAGGAGTACACAAAATTCTGGACCAATTTTGGTGCAGTTTTAAAGGAAGGTCTTTGCGAAGCTATGCCAACTGATGAGAGAGAAGCGCTGCTCTCAATTTGCAGATTTAATAGCACCGGTGATGAGAAGTTGATCAGCATTGATGATTATATAAGCAGAATGAAGCCTGAGCAGGAACATATCTATTATCTCACCGGAAATAGCCTCGATTCAGTGAAAAACAGTCCGCAACTTGAGGGATTCGTCAGTAAAGGACTAGAAGTGCTCCTATTTGTTGATCCAGTTGATGACTTTTGGACTAGTGTAATTCATGAATACAAAGATCAGAAAATCAAGTCTGTAACCCGTGCAGATGTTGATTTGGAAAAATTCTCTTCAGAAGAAGATAAGACAGATGAAGAAAATAAATCAAATGGAGAAAAAACTGAGGAAACTATACTGCAATATTTTACCACAGTGCTTGGAGATTCAGTAAAAAGCGTAAAAATTTCCAAAAAATTGACTGATAGTCCCGTATGCCTAGCGGTTGATGAAGGTGCTATGGATCTTCGCATGGAGCGTTTTTTGCGTGAACAAAAGCAGCTAAATTACCGCACGCCAAAGGTGCTTGAAATTAACACTAAGCATCCTGTAATAAAGAGTATAATGAAATCTTATGCTGAAAGTGGTGAAAACCCAACATTGGAGGACATGGTTCACTTATTGTTTTACCAAGCTTGCATCGTGGAAGGCGAAGAGATGGATGACGCGAGCAGCTTTGCTAAGAGACTGAATAATTTGCTTGGCAAGATTTCTGTTTAATGCTATACTTAGCTTAGCTGCTAGTTAGGAGGTAAAACATGTTTGGTTCCAATTTTAGAGACTTTGTATCACAAGATACAACTTCACAGGGCCAATCAAATTCTGAAAGATTAATCAAAAGTTGGCATGGTTTTGAAAAACCAGATTCTGAAGATTCAGGTATTGAAGAAGAGTTTGAAGTTTTAGATAGCGAAAGTCAAGAGATACCAGCTACTCCATGTAGTACATCCCCTGAAGATCTAAGTTTAGAGAATGCAATACTTGCAAACTTTCCTGATGGTTGTGATAGGTCGTTTACTGTAGAGTTAAAAGATGAAGATTCATATGGTATCATTCCTAAAAACTTAACTTTTGCTGAGATTATAAATATCTTAAATCAAGCTATACAAGAAGATAATTGTGAAGAATTAGACAAGGTTGTACAAAATATTGAAGATTATGAAGGCAGGTCTATTACGCTGGATAATGAAAATCTCAAAGATTTCTGTTCAAATCAACTTAATTTGGAGTTACAAAACAGAAGCAACCATCAACATATATATTCAAATGTACTATCACAATATAAATTTGATCAAGAGGGTTTCAAGTATGATTATTCAGTAAAAGAATTGGTACTATTGGCAATTGCAGCTAATGACAAGCTAGTAGAGCAATATCAGGATTTTCTTTTTGCTGAAGAAAACTTAAGTCTTTTACCTCTCCTTGTTGGTAATCAAAAATATATTGAAGCTTTTATAGAAAAATTCCATGGTAACGATGGAGTTTACGGAAGATTAAAAGGTCAAGCTATACAACTTGTCGAACCTAATAAGATTGACTTCTTCTCAGCTACAGCATTAAGAAAAGAGCAAGAATTATTAAATGCAGTTTTTGTCGAATACGTTTTAAGAGATTTTGGACAGGTGTTAAAAACAAGTAAACCTGATCCTTTGTATGGTGTGCTTGAAACAGCGTCTCTGATCAAAAATGAAGAATTCATCACGATAGTGCTGGATGCATTTGAAAGATATATTAATGAGCTAACTAAAAAAGCCTCAACAGAAGAGTTATTAAAAAAGAGCTTTGCTACCTTGTTAGAAACTGCGATAAGTCAAGAACACATATCTGTCATTGAATACTTGTGCAAACGATACACTAATAGTGCAGATCATGCCATTTACGATGTATATAAACAAGCATTTACAGATGATAAAGTTATTACAATACTAAGGCAACAAATCCTGAAAAACATAGGAGCTCGTGGCAGAAAAGAAATTTATGATTTAATTCTGAAAACTGCATTGGATGCTGGTAATATTGCATTTATCGAGCACTTGTGTGAAAAATGTGCTAAATGCAGCAATGATGTTATCGGCTATCTCAATCAAAAATTTAAAAATAACGAATTTGATAACATACACGAATCAATCCTCATTGCATTGTCTAATGTTGAATACACAAACACAGACGTTATAGTCGAGGTGCTTTTTTACACTAAAGAAATCCATCAAAACGTATCACATAATGAGCAAGTGATTAGGCCGGTCATACAGAATATACTGAAAAATGCAACACACTACTCAATAGGCCAAGAAGATTACTCCTTAGTCAAGGAAGTATGTTACTTATGCACAGAAATTGATGCAATTAACATAATTTTTCGAGAGGAGTGTAAGATTTTTAAATCTAGCATAGAAAAGCGCATAGAAGATCTGGAAAAGGAAAACAAATTATTGCAATCTGAAGCTTTACGTGAATATAACAGCCGTCTTCCAGGTATTGTAAATGGATTAGTTCAGACTGCTTGCATAGTGTATGATGAATACACTAAAGATCCAAAAGACAATAAACGTCAAAAGAATATTGATCTAATATTCAGTTTAATGCAAATTAGAAATATTCTGCAATTTTCTATTGATGTGCAAAAATATTCCTGTCATGAACGTCAAGATTTGTGGGATGAAATGTGCCAAACTCCTGGAACTTTTATAATACGAAAAAGAAGTAATAACGTTGCAGATGAATTAGAAATTCCAGTTATAACAAGTGACATTCTATCAGAAAATCCAGGACTTGAAAGTACTGGCAGTCAACAACCACAAGAAAATGTGGACAGACGAGAAAATATTATGAACAATGAAGAGGCTTCAATAGAAGAAGCTATAGATAATGATTATAGGGGGGGTAAAATGTCTAGAGATAAAAAAAGTACAAAGCAGAAAATGTCTAGAAATAAAAACAGCACAGAGCAGAAATTGTTGAATGCTATCTACATTCCTAAGACGATGGAGAGTTACTTAAAAAGGAATAATATAAAAGATGAACCTATTTTGAAGAGTATCATAGACAAAGTAAATGCTGAAATTCAAAAGAAGAAGGAGGAGGAGAAGAACATTATCAATCCAGGTCCTACTAAGAAGCAAAGATGCATTGATCAGAGAAACACACTCTTAAAAACTAGAGATTTTCTTGAAAAAAAGATCAAAAGCATTGGAACTGATGCTAAGGCTGCTGTATCATCAGTAACTGATGTTAGCGCTACTACAAGTAGTCACGAAGCTCCTGTTAATATTGATGATGAGAAAAAACAAGCTCATGCTCAACCTGCTGAACATGTACCAGAAGAAAGTGCAAAACTTAAGGCACAGCCTTCTAATACTCAAGAGCAACAAAAAGTTTCTGAGACTCCAGTTCCAGAACAAACGGATGATATTGAAAGTTTAAGTACACAGGACGCTCTTGTTCTTCAAAGTAAAAGTGCTACCGTGTTATCAATTGATGGTGAGGATAAACAAACTCCTGTTCAACCGGTAGAGTCTGAAAGTAAAGGTGATCAACAAGGTTCACCACCACTTTCACCACAGAGTTCTGCGAGTGGTGATGTTGAAGGTACAGAAGCCTCTGCTAATGCAGCAGTAACTACGCCTGAAGAAGCACGTAGTCTTGTGAGTGATGGTGAGCATGATAAAATCGTGTCTAAAGAGCACCAAGATGATGCACTAGAAAAAGATTTAATAGATTTTTCAAGTGATGACGGCAATAGTCCTCTAGGAGATCCAGTACCTACATCAACTAACGAAATCCCTGGACAAGAAGATGGTACTCAAACTACCACCAGGCAGCAAGAACCGAATCCAATTCCAACACCTACACCGGTGCCAACGCCGAACCTAACACCAACACCGAATCCAATTCCAACACCTACGCCGGCGCCAACGCCAGGACTGACACCGGATCTAACACAAGATCCAATTCTAACACCTACGCTGGTGCCAACACCGAATCTAACACCAACACCGAATCCAGTGCCAACACCAGAACCAGTGCCTTCAGTAGCTAACAACAAATCTGAGCAGGTGAATGATACTCAAACCAATGGCGGGTTGCCTAATAATTCAGGCAAAAATAATGCTATTCCACAAAATACAAAAAGTAGTAAGCTGCCTGTTATAGCTGCTTCTGCACTTGCAATAGCTGGTATTATTTCAGGGGTGGCTGTTGCAGTTTACTTGGAAATGTTAGCGGTAGGAATAGCAGTTGGAGCTTGTTGTCTGGTTGCTGCTGCAGTTATATACTGCTGTACACCTAAAAGCCAAGTTGAAAACAACAAGGTTGACAAACCTTTCAACACGAAGGAAGCATCTACTACCGTATCTGTATAATAAATATTGTAGTTTACCATTTAATAATTTATTATAATTATGTTAATTATCGGTAAATAAGGACTTGGTAAACTACGAAGAAATATTCTTGAATAAAATAAAAGATATAAAAGATGAGGGGCGCTACCGTGAATTTACGCACTTTGCGTCATTGCCAGGTAGGCTCCCCCACATTATGGACTATGAAAGAAATAGGGAAGTAATCGTCTGGTGCAGTAATAACTATTTGGGAATGTCACAAAATGAGAGTGTAATTGCCGCTATCCAAAATTCATCTGTTGGTGCTGGAGGAACAAGAAATATATCTGGTACAACAAAAGAGGTTGTCGAACTTGAAAAATCCTTAGCTTGTTTGCATAAAAAAGAGGCTGCTTTAACTTTTGCTTGTGGCTACCTCGCTAACCAGACAACACTTAGCACTTTATCGTCTGTTATTCCGGGCATAGTAATTTTTTCAGACGAGAAGAACCATTCTTCGATGATAGAAGGCATAAAATCAGGAAAAAGGCCAAAACATATATTTAAACACAATGATGTTAATCATCTAGAGCAGCTACTTAAGTCTATAGACAAAAAGACACCAAAAATCATAGTACTTGAATCCGTATATTCAATGGATGGTGATGTAGCTCCGCTTAAAGAAATATGCGACCTGGCAGATCAACATAATGCAATTACCTATTTGGATGAGGTGCACGCAGTTGGTATGTATGGTTCACATGGTGGTGGAATTGCAGAAAGAGAAGGCCTGATGGATAGAATAACCGTTATTCAAGGTACACTATCGAAGGCTTTTGGAGTGATGGGTGGGTATATCGCGTCTTCAAAGAGCTTGGTAGATGTAATAAGAAGTTCCGCTCCAGGATTTATTTTTACCACTGCTATGTCGCCTGTTTTAGCAGCGGCAGCAAAGGCAAGCGTTGAACACCTAAAATCAAGCAACATTGAAAGGGAAAAGCAAAAGCAAGTCGTTGAAAAAGTAAAAAACTCACTGAGAAATGCAGGAATTAACTTCATTTTAACAGAAACTCATATAATTCCAATAATAATTGGCGACCCAGAGTTATCCAAAAAAGCATCAAAATTATTATTTGATGAGTATGGAATATACGTTCAACATATAAATTACCCGACAGTTCCAAGAGGAACTGAGCGTTTCCGTATTACCCCTACACCTTATCATACCGATGAAATGATAGAACATTTGACAGAATCTCTTGTAAAAGTTCTCGAAAAGTTGTCTATCTCTGTAGCTTGTTTATCCTAATTTAATATCGCCAGCAATAATCAATCCGTTGTCTTCCGTTAGCCTTCCACCGCTTTCTTGTAGAAAAAGTCTACCGAGCAAGGTTTTATATTTGTTAACTCTAGAGTAAACTATTCCTCTGTGCCTTCCTGCCGCAAGGTATGCAAAGCCTAAAATTGTTGAACCGATGGAGCGTACACTACTATTGCCAGGCAGCAATTTATTTAACAAATTACCACTTACATCTATTAGACCCCCTTCACGGCTTTTCACCCGCATTTTTATATGACGAGATCTAAAGTCCTCAAGAAAAGCACCTTTCTTTTCTTCTGCCCAAAAAGTTTCTCTAAGAGCCGGAGCATCAATTACAGCCGCCACAACTTTATTTTTATGAATGAGACAGACTGATACTGCAAAATAAACCATACAACTGGAAAAGTTCTCCCTGCCCTCTATAGGCATAATAAACCAGGTATAAGTGTCATCTTTTACTTCTTGATCAGTATCATCTTCGGAAATAAACCCATAGTCTCGTTTGTAGTCGTGCAAGCAATCGTATATGGTTTGCTTGGATTTTGAATAAGTTTTATTGATAAAGTCTGCTGATTTAACATTAGAGATTTGTAATTCATTAAAATCGCGCATAAGCTGCCTGGAAGCACTACGCACAGAATCAAGCATCACATTAATTCGTGGTGATGAGATGGACATTCTTCTTTTTACTCTTTCACTCTTTCATAATAGCTGTCATCTGGAGTATATACTACAATTTTATCCTCTTCTTTTATAAACTGAGGCACGTTAACGCGCATTCCGTTTTCCAAAATTGCAGGCTTATAAGAAGCAGTAGCAGTTTGTCCTTTAATAACAGACTCTGTTTCTTTCACAGCAAGTGTAACATAATCAGGCACATGCGCAGAAATTATTTTGTCTTGATAAGCTACAACTTTAATTTTCATGTTATCCTGTAAATAAATTTTTTTTTCTCCCAATAAGTCCAAATTTATAGTGATTTGCTCGTAATTACTTGGATGCATAAGATTTACAATGTTTCCTTCAGTGAAAAGGTAAACATATTCCTCTTCATCTAAAATTGCCCTTCTGATTGTTGCATCAGAACGAAATCTTTCATAGTGTTTTGCTCCGGTTTTGATGTTTTTCATTTCGGCTTGTATGTATGCACCACCTTTACCAGGTTGAGTATGCATAATACCTACAACCAAAAATAATCCGCCGTTATGTTCCAACACCTGACCTGGTCTGATATCGTTAGCTCTTTCTGCCATAATTACATTTTCAATTTGATCTTATAATTATAAATAGCTTTATATAAATATCAAAGTCTTTATTAGTCAATAAATTCTGGTATATTTAATACTATATACCTCCCCTTTATATTTATATGTGGAAATATCTCTTTAGTGAAAGACAGCATAATACGTTTTTTTGTGCTGATAACTAAAATTTCTAATATATCCCCTGAGCCAAAATTATACACAGATTTTACATTGCCATATAATTCATTACTTTCCAGCCTTACTTCCATATCTACAAGGTCACTTTGATAAAATTCATCCTCATCATTTAGCTCTGGTAACTTGCTTCTTTCTATATATAGCTTCTTATTCCTCAAAAGCTCTGCTTCATTACGGGAATTTACTCCACTTATTGTAGCTATTACTAAATTATCACCTATGATGGATACTGAGTCTATTTTATAATTCTCATCACCACTTATTAGCTCACCATATAAGGAGATATTTTTGGGCTTTTCGGTGAAAGTTTTTAATTTAACAGCTCCTTTAATTCCGTGAGGAGAGGTAATAATTCCTAAGCATACCAGATTGTCGTTCATATTAATATCAAGCATCTAATCAGAAGATTTCTCAGATAAATATTGAGCCAGAATCTCAATTCCTTCATCAATCTCTTTTTCAGTGATAATTAGTGGAGGTAAAATTCTCACAACGTTATCTGATGTTACTCCAACAGTGAGTAAACCACGATGACTTAACTCTTCTGCAAATTTTTGATTGTCTACTTTCACTTTTATTCCAAGCATTAACCCTTTCCCTCTCACTTCTTCTATTATTGGAAATTTACTTGCTAAGTCTTCTAATTTATTTTTTAAATACTTACCTCTAATTTCAACATTTTTCAAAAAGCCAGGACTGAGCAATTCTTCGAACACAGCATTACCTACTGAGGTTGCAAGCGGATTGCCACCAAAAGTGGAACCGTGCATACCAACTGCCATGTATTTAGCAGCATTTTCAGTCGCAAGACAAGCCCCTAGCGGAAACCCGCCGCCTATTCCCTTTGCAAGAGCACATATATCAGGTTCCACTCCTATATGTTCGTATGCAAATAATTTTCCTGTCCTACCAGCACCGCATTGCACGCAATCAAAAAATAACAATATGTCATTTTCATCACACAGCTTTCTTAGTTCTTTCATAAAGACTTCATTCATTACTTTGATACCACCTTGCCCTTGTATTGGTTCTATTAATATAACGCCTATATCACTTGAAATTGCTTTCTTTACACTCTCAATATTGGGCTCGATATTATCACACCAATCAATACAGGGACTCAGTAATTCAGAAAATTTCTGTTTATCGTTTGCAGCACAAGTTAGGAAGGTTCTTCCATGAAATGCACCATGGAATGTTAAAATTCTGTGACGGTTTTTATTGCCTTTTCCGTTTTGATAGACCCTAGCAATCTTAAGCCCACATTCTACTGCCTCTGATCCAGAATTTGAGAAAAATACAGTGTCAGCGAAACTATTGTTTATTAATTTTTCTGCAAAATTATTGGCAGCAGGTATATTATAGGTATTTGATATATGCCATAATTTTTCTCCTTGCAATTTAAGAGCACTAATTAATCGCGAATTAGTGTGACCTAAGCTACTAACGGCTATTCCGGAGTGAAAATCTACGTAGCGCTTACCGTCAATATCATACAAGTAAATATCTTTACCATAAGAAAAATTTATGTTAATAGGAGAATAAACTGGCAAAATAGGAGAAATTGTCATAAAATATTATATGCTAAATTTTATTATTAATAACATAAAAGCCGTTGTTTCGCAATGAGTAAGGATATGTATAAGATAGGTAAATTAATGTTTTCTGCACTGGGAAAAAACAAATACACAAAAGTTATCGCATTATTCTCATCAATTTTTATGATTTTATTCAGTGTGATATATTGTAATTATTTACTAAGGAGTAATTTCCTTTCTTCTTACCGTGATTCAAGTGTAAACTTAAAAAGTGTATTAGAAAATGGTATAATAAAAAAATACCATTATTTACTAATAGAAAAGCATCACATTAAATACAAAAATTTTGACTACATAAACCAACTAGTAAAACTGCGTGCTGAATTATTACAATCAGTGAGCAAAGTAAAGGATTTCAGCTTAATACTGTATGATCAAAACGGCAGAATAATATTCAGTAATTTTAACACTCAAGATTATGATTATGAACAGTTACTTACAAACGATGAAATTGATAAATTATTAAGTAACCAAGAAATACTTTATACTACAGGAAATACATTAACTTCTATTTTCCCTATATTCCATGAAAATAGCGCTAAGCCGTCGTTTTTTTTGAAGATTCTTCGAAGCTACAATAATTCTTATGTTATAGCATATGGCCTATTTTTAATATTTTTAGGCTTATTATTAATAATTTTAATATTAATAATGTTCTATTTGCACTTTTCTAATACCAAAATGCTGGCCAAGCAACATAAAACTAACATTGAATTACAGCAGATAAAAGAGGCATTAGAGCAAGAAAATGCAAACAAGCTAAAGTTTTTTGCAAGCGTTACACATGAATTACGCACACCTCTTAATGCTATTATTGGATTTGCAGAGTTGATCAAAAATGAAACTTTAGGTTCAATGGATAACTCTCAATACAAGGAGTATGCAGACGATATATATAATGCAGGGACACACTTACTTGCCTTAATTAATGATGTGCTCGATTTTTCTAAAGCTGAATCAAGTAGTTTAACAGTAGAAAAAGTGAAGTTTAACCTGAACAAAATAATAGATTCATGCGTAAATATGCTATTACCTAAATTAAAAGAAGCAGGGATTAATTTAAAAAAAGAGATGACTGATAAACAATTATTAGTCATTGCAGATTCCAAGAGAATGAAACAAGTTATAATAAATTTATTATCAAACTCAATCAAGTTTACTCCTAAAGATGGTTTAATAAGAATGGTGATAAAAGAAAATATAGAAAAAAACTTATTAACCATTGAGTTTCATGACAATGGAATAGGAATAATGCAGCAGGATATATATAAAGTTATGTCTGTTTTTGGCCAAGCAGATTCGGGATATAGAAACGAAGGTACGGGCATCGGATTACCGCTAAGCAAGAAATTAGTAGAGTTAATGGGTGGAACTTTTGACATTAAAAGTGAAGCGAAACTTGGTACTACGATAACATTGAACTTCTTTTATGAAGAACAAACATGTGAAGATTCGATTGATTTTTAATAGGATCTATTTGATATGGCCTTACATCAGACGAAAACCACACTTTATCAAAAGCGGCAAGCCGAGAAGGCAGTTATCAATAAGCCCCCTATCAAGAATCTTATCTGTGTTAGCTATATATAAAATTTGATACTCTGACTACAATATACTACTATAGATAGAAGCGTTATTAATGGAGCAAGGTATGGAGTTAGTAGTAGGAAATAATGCACCTGATTTTAGTTTACCAACAGATTCTGGTGAAAATTTATCACTGAGTGAATTTTTTGATAAAAAAAATGTAGCTCTTTATTTTTATCCTAAAGACGATACTCCGGGTTGTACGATGGAAGCAAAAGGCTTTAGAGATAAAATAGATGATTTTTCTTCCCTTGACACAGTGATAATTGGTGTATCAAAAGATAGTGTTAAGTGCCACACTAACTTCAAAGCAAAATACTCTCTGCCGTTTTCTTTAGTTTCTGATGAGAATGCTGAAATGTTGGGAAAATATGGTGTTTGGGTAGAGAAAAGTATGTTTGGCAAAAAGTATATGGGAATAGAACGCACTACTTTTTTAATAGATAAAAAAGGTAAAATAGTGAAGATCTGGAAAAATGTAAAAGTTAGTGGACATGTTGATGAGGTTCTGGAAGAAGTAAAGAGAATATAAACTAAAGAATAGGTTAATGGCTACCCATTGCTACATAAAAAAGCTGAAATTACATAATTTTCGTAGCCACTCAAACTTTGAACTGGATTCAGATGATAGCTCAGTTGTAATAACTGGCGAAAATGGTATTGGTAAAACTAATATACTTGAAGCAATCTCGTTGCTTGCTAAAAGCAATGGAATGAAAAAAGCAAAAGCCAGTGAGATACAAAATAGATTCAGTAATGAAGATTGGGTAGTGCACTATGATTTTTTTAATGGAACGGATTTTAATTCAATTGGTATCGCAAAGAGTTTTGATAAGAAACTAATACAAATTGATGGAAAAACGCAATCAAGTTATTCATCTCTGTATAAGATATCCAATGTAATATGGCTGATTCCACAAATGGACTATGTTCTTCTTAATTCTCCAAGTGACAGATTAAAATTTTTAGACCGTATAGTTTCACTGTTTGAAGAAAATTACACTTGCTGCTACATGAAATATAGAAAAGCTAAACATGAGCGAAGTAAACTATTGAGGGAGAACATTTTGAACAAAAACTGGTTCTCTAGTCTTGAAAACATAATGGCCGTTAATGCAGTTAGTATTTTACATATGCGATCGTCTGTTTTAAAAATATTACAAGATACAATTGATAACCATTCCAGTAAGCTTTTTCCGAAGGCAAGTTTGAAATTCAGCAGCCAGCTAACTTTGGACGATACTGCAGAATATTTTCAGAATCGTCTAAAGGAAAACAGAGAAAAAGATTCATTGACTGGTAGAGTAACCCTTGGTGTGCATAACGATAATTTCCGGGTTTTTTGTCAAAAAAGAAACGTACCAATAAATCTGTGCTCCACTGGAGAACAAAAGTTATTACTGCTTTCTATTATTTTATCCAGTGTAAAAGCAAGGTGTATTCATTACAATAAGGCACCACTTCTTCTACTTGATGATATAATGTCTCATCTGGATAAACATTACAGAAAGGCGTTAATGGAGGAAGTGTTAAGTATTCAATGTCAAACTTGGATAACTGATGTAAATCAAGATAATTTCAATAGCTATCTTTATTCTTTCAAGTTTTTTGAATTATCAAATGAATAGTACCTCTTTCAAAGCTCATACAGGCAACTCCCAATTGTAAATTCCGGCAATTAAACCTCAAACCAAAACATTTCTGTTTTTTTTACTTTAAATTAAATGCAAAAGTTACTTTACAAACTTCGCCAGTCCCCTTATCATGAAACTGAAGCTATTTATTTATCTTCGCAATCTCTGCAGTGGATTAATGATAAAAAACTTAATGTATTTGGCGTAAATCATGCTGAATTTTTGCACTATGTGCACCTCATGTCTTTATAAAACTTCTAGGTTTCTACCTATATAAGCTGAAACGCGCTTACAAAGCGTTTAAGATAGCAAAAAACGTCAAATTGACAAGGGAGAATTTGAATGCTAGCCACCCTAGGGTTTCTTTGCCTTTTTTTTCGCTCAGTAAATTTCTTAATGTTTATAATTTAGATTAGTTGCGGCTTAAAAGCAGCTGAATCGCGGTTATTAAGCGTTTAGAATAAAAAAACGCCATACTTGAAAGTATAATGTAAGTAATTAGCCAACCACGGGGCTTCTTTTGCCTTTTTTTTCATTTGGTAAATTTCTTAATATTCATAGCTAAACGACAACCGTTATTCCGCTGCTTGTTAGCTGATGAGATACCGCGAATGAATCGCGGTATGACGGTATGCGGCGGCATGACGATAAGCCTTGTCATTCCAGCGCGTGACGCTGGAATCTAAACTTTAACTGATATGATTACAGAAAGAGAATTTATTAGGTATTCATAGACACTGAAAGTGGTCAGCTTGACCACTTTCAAGTAAAGAAAACTACGTTTGTGCCTCCAATAATTTCTATTACTTATCCGCTACTGCACCGTCTTTACAAATCACACCTCCTGGTGTTATTTTTGAAACGACTACAGGAGCGCCAAAAAACACAGCAGTGAATGCACCGAGTGCAAAAAGCGCTGGCCACGGCATTCTACCGAATATTGCAAGCAACGCTGCACCAATTATCACTATTGTGATCATTGGTCCACCTATGCCATGAGTATAGCCTATTATCTTGCATATCACTGATGATGTTGTATCACTTGTATCAACAAAAGCATCTGCAGCATTTGCATCAAACGCAAAGGAGAAAATTAAAACCGCAAGTAGAAGAAAATTTTTCATTATACCCTCCAATCATTTCTGTCCTAAGTTAGATTATTCTGCAATTTGAGTAAATGGTAAGGGTTCTAGTAAATTTGTCATCCTATCAGTTTATAAAAATTCCCGGATCTCAGTGTTATTCACTTGGACAACATTTATACAATTGTGGAATAATGGTGCTCCTTTAAGAAGCACCGTTTAGCTAATGCTTTTCTAAATCTGCAGCGCCTATTTTTTACACGCTCCTGTACTTGTATCCCAGTTGGTACCATCAGGGCAAGCAGTTGCACCATTTTTACAAATCACACCGCCTGGTACTATTTTTGAAACAACTACAGGTGCACCAAAAAACACAGCAGTAAATGCACCGAGTGCAAAAAGCGCTGGCCACGGCATTCTGCCAAATATTGCAAGCAATGCTGCACCAATTATTACTATTGTGATCATCGGTCCACCTATGCCGTGAGTATAGCCTACTATTTTGCATATTGTGTTTGACGTTGCGTCATCAGTAACACTGCTAGCAAAAACATTATCAAATGCAAAGGAGATAACTAAAGCCACAAGTAAAAGAAAATTTTTCATTATGCCTCCAATAATTTCTATTACTTATCCGCTACTGCACCGTCTTTACAAATCACACCTCCTGGTGTTATTTTTGAAACGACTACAGGAGCGCCAAAAAACACAGCAGTGAACGCACCGAGTGCAAAAAGCGCTGGCCATGGCATTCTGCCGAATATCGCAAGCAAAGCTGCACCAATTATCACTATTGTGATCATCGGTCCGCCTATGCCGTGAGTATAGCCTATTATCTTGCATATCACCGATGATGTTGTATCATCTTTATCAACAAAAGTATTTGCAGCATTTGCATCAAATGCAAAGGAGAGAATTAAAGCCACAAGTAGAAGAAAATTTTTCATTACGCCTCCGATAATTTCTATTTAATGCTGGATTATCCTTCACTTTGATTAAATTTAAGTAAATGGTGAGGATTTTTTGCTTAAAAGTATCCTTTATTTCATTTAGAATACTTTTCTTGGTTCGTCTATATTACAGTGCTACAGAAATTTTACAGCATCGTTTATTGCCTTTATCGTGCTTTGATTGACACAATTCATAATGATGGAGTGGAGCATGCAGGGTATTTATCATTTTTAATTCTGTTATCAATATTTCCTTTTCTCATCGTTTTAATGGCTGTGGCGTCAACATTCGCAAATTTTTTAGACCAGTACAACATTGGCTGGGTATTTATCATTGATAACATGCCACAGGATATTTTATCATCTTTGATGCCGCGTATTAGGGAGATAATATCAGGCCCGCCGCAAAGCTTACTAACTTTAGCAATTGTAGGTGCTGTTTGGACCGCTTCATCGACAATTGAAGGGCTTAGAACAATACTCAATAAGGCCTATAAAGTTCCGGTTTCGCCGCCTTATATATTAAGAAGAGTACTAAGTATATTACAATTTTTAGTAATCACGCTTATTATAACTCTAACTATAGTGTTTTCTACACTAGTACCAATGCTAATTGATTTTTCCTATCAGGTGCTAAGTTATACTAGGTATTTACTTATTGAATTTGTACTTTTCACAGTAGTCTCTTGGCTATATTTTATGTTACCAAACATAAAACAAAATTTATCAGACGTATTTCCTGGATCTTGTGTAGCTGTTATTCTTTGGACGATTTCTGCTTCAGCTTTTAAGCAATACTTAAAAGCTTCCTTTGACCAACTGGATTTGATATATGGAAGTTTAGGTGGTGTGGTAGTGTCATTACTATTTTTTTATATGCTAAGTTTGATTTTTATATATGGAGCAAAATTCAATTTTCAGCTAAAATATTTCAATGGATCTCGCTAAGGAGAAAGAAATGGGTAAGTTAGAAGGTAAAGTAGCTTTAATCACCGGAGCTTCAGGTGGAATAGGCTCTGCTGTTGCAAAAAGGTTTATAAGAGAAGGTGCATGTGTGATTCTGATTTCAAGATCTCTTGATAATCTCAAGCCACTATATAATGAAATTGAAGAGCTTGAAGAATTTAAAGAAGGCTCTGTGAAACTAATTCAGCTTGATCTTTTAGACTTTGAGAATGTAAAGATACTGACAAACATGATAGAAAGCCTGAAATTATCAGAATCTGGAGCACTTGATATATTAGTTGTGTGTGCTGGAATTTTAGGCAAACTGAACCCCATTCATGACTGTGAGATTGAAGAGCTACAGAACGTAATGAATACAAATTTTACTGCCAATTGGTACTTACTAAAAAACTTAGATCCAATGCTAAAAAAGTCTAATGCTGGAAGAGCGATATTCATGACCTCAGAAGTGACACTTTCTCCTTCCTCTTATCCATATTGGATGCCGTATGCTGCAAGTAAAGTTGCACTAGAAATAATGGTGCAGATATATGCATCTGAGACAAAACATACAAAATTATGTGTAAATGCTGTATACACGGAAGGACCTGTGGGTAGTGAGCAGGCATTTCCTGGATCTGAATTGGTGTCACCTGATAAACTAACAGATAAATTTGTGGAATTAGCTTCTGAAGACTGCGGCATATCAGGAAAAATCTTACCGCTTAGCAAATCTCCCGAATAAATTACCATAGTATCTGCAAAGATACCGTTAAGCCCACAACTGTATGAACATTGTGATTTGAGAGTAATCTCCACTAGGAAGGATGTCATCCCAGTGCCTCTATGGTGTCATTCCAGTGCTTGACACTGGAATCTAGTCTTTATTATGCAGCCACTTATTTAAAGTTAAGTTTTCTGGATCCCAGACTGGGATGACACCTCTGGGCACTGCCGTCATAAAGGAACCAGTGTCAGCTACTTGAATGACATCATTTGCTGTGCAATTTACCTTCAAAAATGAATGTTTGTACAGCTGTGTGTCAAGCACTGGAATCTGCCACGCAAATTGCAATGTTCGTACAGTTATGCGTCAAGCCTAAAAGTAATTAGCTAATAGGTTTAATAAAAATTCACATATACAGGAAAGATTGGTAACATTACTTGAATAGAGACCGTTATTGTAATTATGCCGAAACGCACAGATATAGAATCTATATTAGTAATAGGAGCAGGCCCAATAGTTATAGGTCAGGCATGCGAGTTTGATTATTCCGGAACGCAAAGCTGTAAAGTATTAAAAAGCGAAGGTTATAAAGTCATTTTGGTTAACTCCAACCCCGCAACTATAATGACAGATCCTGAGTTTTCTGATGCGACGTATATTGAGCCGGTACTGCCTGAAATCATAGAGAAAATTATAATTAAGGAGAGGCCAGACGCAATATTGCCAACAATGGGCGGGCAAACAGCGCTCAATTGTGCAATAAAACTTGCAGATGATGGAGTGTTAGACAAATACAACGTAGAATTAATAGGGGTAAATAGAGAAGCAATAAAAAAAGCAGAGGATAGAGAGTTATTCCGCCAATCCATGGATAAAATAGGACTGAAATACCCCAAAAGTATCATTATAAAAAATCAAGAACAAATAAAAAAGGCTTTGGATTACGTTGGATTACCAGCAATCATTCGTTCATCATTCACTCTTGGTGGTGCAGGTAGTGGCATAGCATATAATAAAGAGGAGTTTTTCAATATCGCAGAAAGTGCTCTCAAAATTTCGCCAATAAATGAAGTTCAGATAGATGAATCAATTATCGGCTGGAAAGAGTATGAAATGGAAGTTATCCGCGATTGTAAAGATAACTGCATAATAGTCTGTTCGATAGAAAATGTTGATCCGATGGGAGTGCACACCGGAGATAGTATTACGGTTGCTCCTGCTTTGACTCTGCGTGATGCTGAATATCAACAAATGAGAAATGCATCTATAGCAGTGCTGAGAGAAATTGATGTTAGTGCCGGCGGTGCAAATGTTCAGTTTGCAGTAAATCCTAAAGAAGATGGAAGCCTCGTTGTAATTGAAATGAATCCAAGGGTTTCTCGCTCTTCTGCACTTGCTTCGAAAGCAACAGGCTATCCTATTGCAAAAGTTGTAACCAAACTTGCTATCGGCTATTCGCTCGATGAAATACGTAACGACTGCGCTCCAATAATACCAGCAGCATTCGAACCAGTGATTGATTATATCGTCACTAAAATTCCTCGATTTGAGTTTGAGAAATTTAAGGGGACGAATTGTGAATTATCAACCTCCATGAAATCAGTGGGAGAAGTGATGTCTATAGGCCGCACTTTTAATGAGTCACTACAGAAAGCTTTCCGTTCACTTGAAACTGATTTTACAGGACTTGATGAAGTATTTCCTGAGAACATTGATATTGATCACATAAAATCTCAATTAGCAAAATTGCTACCAAACAGATTACTGATTGCTGCTGACGCAATGCGCCACGGAATTAGCATAGAAGAAATAAATTCGATTACAGGATATGACTTATGGTTTCTGCAAAATATACAGCAAATCATCTTGGCTGAACAAAAAATCAAGGAAAACGGCCTTCCTGAGACTGCATATGAAATGTTAGAGATGAAAAAAATGGGATTTTCAGATGCAAGATTAGCAAAGTTAAGTAATAGACCTACCTCTGTCATTCCAGTACCCTCTAATGTCATCCCAGTGCGTGACACTGGGATCCAGCCAGCGTTACACGCTGGAGATCGAGTAAAACAAATCGAAGAAATAAGAAAAAAATTTGGCATTAAACAAGTTTATAAACGCGTAGA
Organism: Wolbachia endosymbiont (group A) of Phasia obesa; assembly: GCF_964028125.1. Taxonomy (NCBI): domain Bacteria; kingdom Pseudomonadati; phylum Pseudomonadota; class Alphaproteobacteria; order Rickettsiales; family Anaplasmataceae; genus Wolbachia; species Wolbachia endosymbiont (group A) of Phasia obesa. Next base: position 1,180,298 of record NZ_OZ034764.1, on the reverse strand, counting down.
CACCTGTGCAGCTGAATTTGAATCGAGCACTGCTTATATGTATGGCTGCTATGAGGGTGATGTTGAAAATAAAACGGAATGTGAGGCGAATATTTCTGACCGAGAAAAGGTTGTCATTTTAGGAAGTGGTCCAAATCGCATTGGTCAAGGTATTGAGTTTGATTATGCATGCGTACATGCAGCTTCTGCCGCCAAAGAAATGGGGTATGAAACAATAATGATCAACTGTAATCCCGAAACTGTCTCAACTGACTACGATACCGCTGATCGTTTATATTTTGCACCACTCATTGCAGAGGATGTGCTTGAAATACTAAGTAAAGAGCAAGAAAATGGCACACTGGTTGGTGTAATAGTTCAAATAGGCGGTCAAACACCTTTAAAGTTAGCCAAAGTGCTTAACGAGAGAGGTTTCAAAATTCTGGGAACTTCGTTTGATTCTATTGACCTTGCAGAAGATCGCATGAGATTTAAAAATCTTGCTTTGCAACTTAATTTAAAACAACCTGAAAATTCTATCTGCCATTCAGTAGAAGAAGCGTTAACCAACGCAGAAAAGGTGGGGTTTCCACTAGTAGTCAGGCCATCATATGTCCTCGGCGGTCAGTCTATGTCGATTAGACACGATACTCAGAGCTTCAAAGAGTATGTCTTGAATCAAACCAAAATTTTTGAACACGGATCGCTGCTTCTTGATAAATTTTTAGTCAATGCAGTTGAGGTTGACGTTGATGCTGTATGTGATGGGGAAAAAGTTTTCATTGCAGCGGTCATGGAGCACATTGAAGAAGCTGGTATCCACTCTGGCGATTCAACATGCTCAATACCGACAAATACATTGAGTGACGAAGTAATAAAAGAGATTAAGCTACAAACTGAAAGAATAGCATTAGCATTAAAAGTGAAAGGTCTGATAAACATTCAGTTTGCTGTTCAAGAGAATAGACCTCTTGCAGAACCTGTTTGTGATGAGAAATCTTTAGGAAAAGTGCAGATGAGCACCACAGAATACTCGAATGTATTTGAGGAGCGCAGACAAGCTTTGACGACAAAATTGCCTTCAGAAATCGAGTTATGCAAGAGGTCTAGTGATGTATACATACTTGAAGTGAATTTAAGGGCTAGTCGCACAGTTCCTTTTATTTCCAAGGTAATCAATATTCCTATTGCAAAGCTTGCCACTCAGGTTATTTTGGGTAAAAAATTGAATCAGGAAAACAAGCCTTTCAATCATTTTGCAGTTAAAGCTGCTGTTTTTCCATTTACCCGCTTTGCAGGAGTGGATACTTTACTTGGTCCTGAAATGAAATCAACAGGAGAAGTGATGGGAATCGACTCATCTTTCGAAGCTGCACTTGCAAAAGTGCACATGGCTGCAGGATACAAGTTACCAACAGAAGGAGCAGCTCTGGTTTCAGTAAAAGATGATGATAAAGAGTATATATTGCCTGTTGTACGAATGTTGAAAGAACTGAGTTTTGAAATATATGCCACCAAAGGCACAGCTTCGTATCTGAACAATAACGGCATTGCTGCACAAGCTGTAAATAAAGTAAGAGAAGGCAGACCCCACATAGTTGATATGCTCAAAGATGGAAAAATAAATCTAGTGATCAATACCTCAAAAGGTGTGAAATCAGTTTCAGATAGCAAAGATATCAGGAGAACTGCTATTTTGCAAAATATAGCTTACAGTACCACAGCTTCTGGGAGTAAAGCGTTAGTGCTTGCAATTCAATATGTAAAGAATAGCAAATTGGAAGTGAAATCATTACAGCAGATACAAAACGGTTAAATATCAAAACTAGAATAATTCACTCTCAAAATGCTAAAGAGAACATAATAAAAAGATGGAAATTTTGAAGGAAATAGTATACCTAAAGAATCAACTAGCGTAATTGAACAGCCAAATGCTACAACGAATACTCCACAATCTTACCTAGAGGACACTTCCCTTATATGTTAAGAACAAGTCTTTATAAATATCAAAGTAGTGATATTAAAGACACACAGAGAAGAGGAACCGTCACGCCCCTTGATTATAAGAATCGTTGTTCAGCAAGGTTCTCTTCTCTGGTTTATTATACTGAAAGTTCCGAACAACTGATTGAGCTTTTAGGCTCGTATATAAGGCTGGAAAATGCAGTATATGTTATTATTACGGAGGAATTATGAATTCATCAAACATTATTGCTGGCATTGATGTTAGCAAAAGTAAATTAGATCTCCACATTCACCCACTTGAGCATTATAAAATATTTGAAAACAATGTACAATCCATTGATGAAATGCTGGACTTTTTACGTTTGCATAATGTAACCAAAATTGGTCTTGAGGCAACTGGTGGATACGAAAAATTATGTGCCTATACTTTACTAAGCAATGGTTTTGAAGTGTACGTCATTCAACCAAGGTGGGAGAGACTATGCTAAAAGCCTTGGTATTACTACAAAAACTGATAAAATAGACTGCAGTATCATCTCACGTTATATTAATAATACAGATATGCGTGTTACTCCTTTAACAGTTAGTAATGGTAATATTGATTGCTTGAAACAAAAATTATCTCGTAGAAACCAACTTGTAGAAATAGCAAAAATACAAAAAACCCAAATCCAACAGGTAACTGATACATCTATAATCAAACAAATAGAGGAACTTCTTGCAATTTTACGTAATCAAATTAAAACTTTAGAAGATGAAATGATTACATTTATCGATCAAAACCAAGAGCTTAAAAGAAAATATATATCAATAACTATATAGTAGCGGGATGACGGTTTTTCAAATTGTCGGTAAATCTAAGTCAGTTTAGCTATAGGCAGCAATTTTCTGTATTTATTTTAAATTGAAGAAAGCTCAAATGAAAGATCGTGTTTTGCTAAAAATCACAGAATGCAGTCTGGTTACTATTTAAAAGGATATGTTCAAAAAAACTGTGTCAAATCAACTCATACACTTCATTACCAACTTCATGATGAAGTTCCGCAGTTGGATGGAAATAATCAAAAAAGAAATAATCCTTTAGTGTTTCTTTGCTACACCCAGGGTTATAGTGAACGTCAAGTTCCCCTTTAAATATCAACTTTAAGAGTATTTTTATATTTTCTTTAAATCTCCCAACTTGGTCTGCAATGTTCGATGTGCATGCATCTTGACAATTTAAACCTTTGCTCTTGTATTCGCTAAACATACTTCTCATTTTAGAGTTAAGATCAAATGCTTTTATTTCAAGATTTGTACTTTTCTTCATATAATCTAAGCCTTTAGCCAGTTTTGCATTGAAACTCTCCGTGAGCTTTGTAGCTAGTTCCCTTGCTTCTTCATCTCTATTAAAAGCTGGTATTGAGCCAACTTCAGGTGCATTTGCAACAACTACATGCTTAACACCATGTTCATTTAGAACCTTAAGTGCATTACATATTTCACTCACTGCTTGTTCCAACACTTCTTCCGCTTTAGTATCGTCATAAGCAGTGGCAACCATAACATCATTTCCGCCGATTATGATGCAAAATAAATCTTCTTTACCTATATCTGGATGATGTTTAATTACCGCATCTAGCTGGTTAGCTAAACGAAATTTATTGAAGAAATAAGAAAAAATAGGGTCAAAAATTTCAGATGCTGTTGCATATGAAACTGCGTAATTCTGACCTTGCTGTTCGTGGCATCTCCCAAAAAATGAATAACTCCACCCAGGTTTAAATTCATCTAAATCTAAATATTTTGCTATATATTCAACAGCAGTAGGGCCATTGCTAAAAGATCTTCCTTGATAAAAAGGATCATCAAATTTTACGCTTTTTGCAAAGGATAAATTATTTAAAATTCCAATGATTGCGCCATTATCGGATAAGCTATCACCCAGAACATAAAAATTTCTATACTTTGAATTAGAATTGTCATTTTTGTTTGTCATAATATTTACCGTAGATTAGCATGTTGTTTCATTAGATTCATAGAAAAAGAAAAATAGCGGTGAAATTATACAACTTTGGCCTAACTTGCTCTCCACTTTTTCCGGGCAAAATCAGCTTCTTCTTAACTTGACACGTATACTTAAAAGAACCCTCTAAGTTTTCTAGCACGGCTTGGATGTTTCAACTTGCGCAGTGCTTTTGCCTCTATTTGCCTAATTCTCTCACGTGTTACATTAAAAATTTTTCCTACTTCTTCTAAGGTATGTTCCTTCCCATCTTTACCAAGGCCAAAACGCATTCTTAAAATTCTTTCTTCCTTTGGTGTTAAAGTTGCAAGAACATTGGTTGTAATGCCACGCAAGTCAGCAAGTATTGCAGCATCCTCTGGCCTGGAGACTCGCTTGTCTTCTATACAATCACCAAAGGTACTACTATCATCTTTTCCTGTTGGAGCTTCAAGACTTACTGGATCCCTTGCTATTTTCATAACTTTGCGTATTCTTTCCAGTGGCATTGTCAGTTCTACACTCAATTCCTCTAACGTCGGCTCTCTTCCCATCTCATGAGTCATCTTTCTTAATGCTCTGTTGATTTTACTGATAATTTCCACCATATGAACTGGTATTCTAACTACTTTAGACTGCTCGGGTATTGCTCTAGTGATTGATTGTCTTACCCACCAAGTGCCATAAGTTGAAAATTTATATCCACGTTTGTAATCAAACTTATCCACGGCCTTCATAAGACCAATATTGCCTTCTTGTATCAAATCAAGCAGATCAAGGCCTCTTTTTGAATACTTCTTAGCAATGGAAACTACTAGCCTTAAGTTAGCCTTAATCATTTCTTGCTTTGCTTCAGAGACTTCTCGTTCGTGTTTTTGTATTCTCTTGATTAGCTCCTTAAATTCTTGTACGTTATCTTCCTGTATATGCTGCTTAATACCGTTCAAGGTACTAGCTATATGTTCAGAGTTATCGTCTATAAACCTTAAAAATTTGTTTTTTAATTCACCTGTAAAAGAGGACTGATTTTCATTGATCTTTAAAAGACTTATCTTTTTCAATTCGTGCTTTAAAAGCACGTCATCATAAACTTTATAGAAACTTTCTCTATCGATATCGTATTTTCTAGCCTCAGCAATAAGATTAGCCTCTTCAAGCGTAATGGATCTATTTATCTTATAAAGTTCTTGTGTAATTCTGGCAACAGCAGCATCACTTAACTTAATTTGTAATGCTATAGACCATATTTGATTATACAAATTTTCTAGCTCATTAGAGAAATTTTTAGAATTTTTTCTTAATATCAACGCTTCATTTGTTAAAGTAATTATCTCATCCAATGCAACTATGACCTTTGGCAATAAGTCACTTTCCATTTCAAGAATAGAAACATTTAAATTGACTGAACTTATATCTTCATTATTACCGTCTTTCTCATCATCACTTTTTTTACTATCTTTCTCATCATCACTACAGTACTCAGCATCTTCAGAAACATCCTCAGAATCCTCAACATCTTCAGCACTTTCTTCACTCTCTTCACTTTCTTCTTTGGGTACCACATTAAAATCAGAGTTATAAATTGCATCCAGATCTATAATTTCTCTCAGTAAGAGAGCTCCATTACTTAAATCATCACGCCATACTTTTATCACCTTTAATGTTACTAATGTTTCAATTATTGCACGTAACATGTTATGCTTTTCAGATTCAATTTTTTTTGCTATCTCGATTTCATCTGCCCTTGATAAAAGCTTTACGGAGCTCATGTCTTGTAAATAAATCCTCACTGGATCATCATTTTGTACTAAAGTTGCAGTAACATTTGGCGATGTGTCATCATCATCAAGTTTACTATCATCACTGTTGGAAGGAATATCTTCTTCATCTTCGCTACTTTCAAGCACATTAATTCCGGAATCCTGCAATAAAGATATAGCATCATCTATAAAGTCAGACGAAAAATTTTCATCTGATAATTTATCATTTATATCATCAAAGGTGATAAAACCACCCTTTTTTATACTCTTAGTTACCAGATCTTTGATAATTTTTTTCTTATCTTCTGCATCATTAATAGTTGACATCATTACCTTTATAGTTTATAATTTTATTTCTTATTAACAAACAAACTTACAACGAGCAAGTCTATAATTTTACTTTTAACTTGTGGCTATTTGTTACTTCATATAGTTTAAGATACTGTTAATTTATGTACACTTGTCTTAATCGATTGTTCCATACTTTTCTTCCATTTTTACTGCTATGGATAATCCAACTGAAAATGTTGCAATTCCAACCACTATAGCAGTAAGCATTAAAACATGGGGTATAGGATTGCTATATGAATAAAAATTTGAAACCAATATAGGAGGCAAGGAACTTTTTATATATCCTAGAGATATGTAAAATAACAAAACAGATGCTTGGAAGACGCTTACCCCTATCATTTTCTTGATTAAATTTTTATCGTTTATAATAATATATAAACCTAGCACCATTAATACAATAATAATCGTATAATTATATAAAGTCATTGTTTTTTCCTACGAGCAAAATTTATATATATAATTAACATAGAGGAGCAGACAGTAAATGCTACACCTAATTCCACCAAAAAAATACCTAATTTTTGACCGGTTCTATTATTGGTTAACAAGATATCATAAGATAAAAAATTTTGGCCAAGTAAAGTTGTTGCAACGCCCGTTCCTCCATAAATTAAAATACCTAACACGTTAGTCAATCTAATCACAGAATAAGGTATTGCTTTTAGAGTTGTAGATACACCAAATAGCATTGAATATAATATTATCCCGGAGGCAATAATTATTCCTGCTTGAAAACCTCCACCCGGAGTGTAATCACCGTGAAATTGTATGTATAAACCAAATAAAATGATAAAAGGTATCATCAAAAATGTTACTGCATTTAATATCGGATCTTTAATCATTTTCTTTTTCTTCTTTTAATATCAACGTTATACAAAGCGCAGCAGTAAAAACTACTATAGTTTCTCCAAACGTGTCATAACCACGAAAGCTTGCCAAAATAGCTGTCACTATATTAGGAATACCGGTAGCTTTTTCGGTATTTTCCACATAATAAGGAGCAACATGCAAGTGGATCGGAGCATTGTGGCTGCCAAAATCTGGCAATTGAATCATAAAATATGACAAACATACAGCCAGAAATAACATAAAAAAAAGCGTTATAGGGTTATGAGATAGATTTACTTTATGATTCTTTATCAAGGAGAGTGCTGCAAACGTAAAAACTGTACTGAGCCCCGCACCAACAGAAGCTTCAGTAATTGCAACATCAGGTGCATTCATAATTAAGTATATAAGCGCAATCAGTGAACTAAATACACACATTAGAACAGCACTTACGACTAAATGTCGCGAGAAAACTATAAAAACCGTAACTGTTAGTAACAACAAAAGTAACACTACATTTAATATTTCTAACACCTTAGCCTTCTTTAACAGTTTTTTTCTTAACTTTATAATGAGTGCGCGCTAAAATATAGCTATTAGTTGAGTTAGCTACCCATATTATAAAAATTAATAATACTATTTTAACAGTATTGATTGAAAATCCATTCTGCAAAGCAAAACCAATTAACAATAACGTTGCACCGCTAGAATCTGTAATACCTGCTGCATGTAACCTAGTATAGAAATCAGGAAATCTGATCACCCCTATATTTGAAATAATTATCAAACAAATACCTAAAAATATGAAAATGGATCCTATCATAAATTATCAAAACAACATTAATCTCATTAGTGCTATAGTTGATATAAAGCTAACGCTAGCATACAACAATGCTATATCAATTAAAAAAAAATTATTCAGAATGATTGATATTGCTGTTATAAGTACAACTACTTGCGTTGAGAAATTATTGAACGCTAAAACCTTATTGTACACATCATTTGACTTAGACACTATGCAACACAACATTACACTCATACAGAACAACAGTGTATAGATAGCAATGCAAATCATTTAAAGACTATGTAACTTCAGTAGATTTCTAAACAGATACTTCTTCATCGCCATCTTGATCATTTATTTCATCATCTATTTCACCATCCACTTCATAATCTTGGCTTTCTTGACTTGCATCAAGGTCTGTGTTATCAGAAAAATTTAATAAATTCGCTAGCTTACTTGTATTACTGCTGTAAACATTATTCATATTTCCTTTCATGTATTCCTTGCATCTACCTACCAAAAGGCTAAACAGCTCATGAGTATCCACCTGTTTTCCTGCTATTTCATGTAAGGAAACTATGGTATTTTTATGACCTTTAAACTTAGCTGCTTGAATTGGATTACTTGCCCCTGTATTTAAATCATGTGTTCTTTGACTTGCCAACAGAACCAATTTGAAACGGTTACTTACCCGTTCTATACACTTTTCTACAATAGACTCAGCCATAAGATACTACCTTAATAAGTTTTATACTATATCACAAAAAACAAGTTGTCAACTTTGTATCTATTGCGATTCAACTTCATGTTTTACTTTTTCTGCCTCAGATTTTATTTCTTGGCTTTCTGTCATCGTGATTGTTATCTCATGATCAAGTTTTTTTAGAAATCCTAACAATCGCTCTAAAGAAAAACCATCTATTTTACCATTTTTAATTTGTGATACCTTTGGCTGATCAATACCAAGTTTCTCAGCTGCAAAAGCCTGAGTCCAAGCATTTTTTTCTACAATTTTATTTATTATATAAAGCAACTTTGTTTTTATTCCTGCACTGTCTAAGTTATTTAACGATATTATTTCCATAATTCTTACACTCACATATCAGTTAACTTTATTAAATATTATAACATAATATTTAATATACCAAGATATTAATATCATGTAACTTGTCAATAATTATATGATATCAATATTTAAAACTTTAAGTTGATTATATATTAATATTTTTATCAAATTTCTAGTAATTTTAAATTACCATTTTACCATCAGTCTATCTGAAAAAACCATTTATAGAAAGAACAAGCTAAGATTACAAAGCTTGAAATACAAAAATAATTATTTTATAAATTTATCTTACATAAGAAGTTTATATCTCTATATCTTAATATAAATATTTATTTAAATTTTTAAAATTTCTATTTTAACGAGAATTCTATATATTATATTTATAATATAATTTAAATATTTGTTGCTTTTTAGCTGGAACATTATTTAGTTAGTAAGTAAAATTGTGTTGAATATGACAAAAATAAAAAAAGATATTGCTGTTATTATGGGAAGTGAGTCAGATTACACTACTATGGTCCATACCGTCGATATGTTAAAAGCATTAGAAGTTTCACATGACATATTCATAATATCTGCACATAGAACACCAGAAAGGCTCTTCAATTTTGCTAAATCTGCACAAGAAGAAGGTTTTAAGGTTATTATAGCTGGTGCAGGAGGTGCAGCTCATTTACCTGGTATGGTTGCGTCACTAACTTGTTTACCAGTTATCGGCGTTCCTGTGCATAGTAAACAATTAAATGGGCTGGACAGTCTACTCTCTATAGTTCAAATGCCAAAGGGTGTTCCAGTTGCAACCATGTCTATAGGAGAAAATGGAGCATATAATGCTGCCATTACTGCCGTATCTATATTGTCAATTTCCAACAGTGAAATTGCAGGTAGGTTAAAAAAGTGGAGAGAGAAACAGACCAAAGAAGTAAAAGAAAAACCAGTTTCATAATAAATCTATGGCAATAATTCTTTTAGACACAAAAACCATAAACCGTATAGCAGCGGGGGAGGTGATAGAAAGGCCAGCAAGTGTAGTAAAGGAATTAGTGGAAAATGCAATAGATGCTGGAAGTTTAGAAATAGAGATCAAAATAGAAAGTGGTGGGCGTAACCTTATTATTGTGACAGATGATGGTAACGGAGTAGAAAAAAACGATTTAGAACTTGCGTTTATGCGCCATGCTACTTCAAAATTGAGCGACAATGAGTTGATAGAAATCAAGCATCTTGGCTTTAGAGGAGAAGCTCTGCCTTCAATAGCAGCAGTAAGTAGGATAAAATTATCGTCTAAGGCAAGAGAAGCAAATGAAGCATGGTCTATAAGTTATGAGGGTGGAGAGAAAATAGGGGAGCAAACTCCTTACTCTTTATCACAAGGTACACATATTGAAGTACGAGATTTATTTTTTGCCACTCCAAATAGACTAAAATTTCTAAAAACCGAAAGAGCAGAAACTCAAAGCATTGTTGATATTGTAAATAACCTAGCAATGATTAACTATCATATAGGGTTTACTTTCAATTCAGGTAATAAAAAGCTCTTAAAATACGCTAAGCAGACTTCGTTATTTCATAGATTGTGTGAAGTAGAAGAAGAATTTCAGGGCAGTTCTCTGGAGATTAATGAAGAAGAAGACGGCATTAAACTTACGGGACACATCTGTAAACCGACCGTCAATCGTGGTAAGTCAACTCAGATCTATACGTTTGTTAATGGAAGGCCAATCAAAGATAATCTACTTATTGGCGCAGTTAGGTATGCATATCATGATTTTATTCCAAGCGATAGGTATCCTTTCGCAGCGTTACATTTAGAGATACCTTATGATCAAGTAGATGTAAATGTGCATCCAAATAAGTCAGAAGTAAGGTTTCAGAATAAGAAGCTCATATATGAGATAGTGACAAGAGGATTAATTAAAGCATTGTCAAGAAGGATAGGCACCTTTCTAGCGCATGACCAGAAAATGGATTCAACATTGCCAGATCCTTTTGATAAACCTAATGTTCAAAATGAAAGAAGGCCAAGTCCTTTTGAAAATCAACTAATAAAAGAATTTGCTTCTCCAAATGAAAGAGTAAAAAGCTTATCAGAACAGTCAAAATCGTTTGATTATACCGGCATACAGAAATTACCATCACAAGCGGAGACTATGGTTCTAGAAAAAAAGGTGTTAGAGCAAGTTGATTTGATAGAGAGCCACCCGCTCGGGTTTGCACGCTGTCAGGTCTATAATACTTATATTATTGCAGAGGTAAGGGACAAATTGATTATAGTCGATCAGCATGCAGCCCACGAGAGATTAGTATATGAATGCCTAAAACAAAAATCAAGTATAAAAAGACAAAAACTACTTCTTCCTGAAACGGTTGAAATCAAAAATCAAGCCGGAATGGAGATGATTGAAATCTATAAAGATAAGTTATTTGAAATGGGTTTTGATATTGAAATCAAATCAGAGAATAAAGTGATAGTAAAAGAAATCCCTGCAATTTTGGGAGCAATAGATGTGAAAGAGATGCTAATTAACATAATTGATAGATTAACGGAAATAGAAGATACATTGCCAGTAGAAGATAAAGTGAACAAAATATTGGCCACTATCGCTTGTCATGGATCAATTAGAGCGGGTAGAAAAATGAGGTTAGATGAAATGAATGAGCTGCTGAGACAAATGGAAAAAACCCCATATTCCGGGCAATGCAACCACGGAAGACCAACTTATATAGAAATGAAACTCAGTGATATTGAAAAACTTTTTGAGCGTAGGTAATGAGGTTGCCATAAATATGTAACCTCGTCATCCAAGTAGCTCATAGAAACGGATTAAACGAAAAAACTTCCTTGACAAACTCCGTCAGCCCCCTTATCATGAAAGTGAAGCTATTTATTTATCTTCTCTGTACAGATTAAATGACAAAAAAACTCAACGTATCTGGCGTCTCATGTTTAATTTTTTGTACTATGTGCACTCTATGTCTTTATCAAATTTCTAGGTTTTTACCTATACAAGCTGAAATACGCTTATAAAGCATTTAAAACATCAAAAAACGCCAACTTAAAAAATGGATAGTGAATAATTAGCTACCCTAGGGTTTCTTTTGCCTTTTTTTCTGTTTAGTAAATTTCTTAAACATTTATGACTAAAGGTTAGTTGCATTAAAAAGCAGCTAAATCGCGGTTATTAAGCGTTTAGAATAAAAAAACGCCATACTTGAAAGTATAATGTAAGTAATTAGCCAACCACGGGGCTTCTTTTGCCTTTTTTTTATTTGGTAAATTTCTTAATATTTATAGCTAAACGACAATCGTCATCCCGCTACGTGTTAGCGGGATCTATGCTTTGAGATACCGCGAATGAATCGCGGTATGACGGTGTAATGATGGTTAAGTAATTCGTCATCCCGCTGCTTGTTAGCGGGATCTATGTTAAGGTATAGTAGGGGATCTATGTTAAGAGATACCGCGAATGAATCGCGGTATGACGGTGTAGATGATGGTTAAGTAATTCGTCATCCCGCTGCTTGTTAGCGGCTAAGAGATACTGCGAATGAATCGCGGTATGACGTATAGAAACTAAAAAAGTTCTTTTTTAAAAAACTTAAGTTATACTTATAAGTATTTGATACTTTTTATAGTGATTATGTCGAGTTTAAGCTGCCTTTATGGTGATAATGCAGAATTTGTGGAAGAAATGTATAGCCGTTATTTGCAGGGTGATAAATCAATCGGGGAGGATTGGTATAGAATTTTTTCAAGCAATTTAGAAGTTAATAAAGCGGAGACCTGCGGTGCACAACATGTAACTAAGGTGGATGATTCAGTTTCTAGTTTAGCAAATTTTTTCAGATCTTACGGTCATTTTTTTGCGGATCTTAATCCGTTATCACCCAATGTGAATAAGGAAGTAGATTATCAGAAATATTCGAATCTATATCCGGCAAGTGACGCTGGAATCTATAGAGATATTTACTGCAAGAACATCGGTTTTGAATTTATGCATATCTCCTCTTATGAGGAGAGGATGTGGCTGCAGGAAAAGATCGAAAATCAAACCTATACGCTGAGTTCACAAGATAAAAAGGAAATACTGAGGCACTTAATTGAATCTGAGATGTTCGAGCAATTTCTCCATATGAAATTTCCTGGATATAAACGTTTTTCTATCGAAGGTGGGGAATCAGCTATCGTTGCAATTGAGAGAATCATTAGTGATTCTGCAGCTTTTAGTATTGAAGAAATAGTTCTTGGCATGGCTCACCGCGGACGACTCAATATTCTAACCAAAGTTATGGGCAAAGAATATGCGGCAATGCTATCTGAATTTCAAGGCAATCTTGCATATCCAGGTGGTCTTGAGGTGTCCGGTGATGTTAAATATCACCTTGGTTACTCTTCTGATCAAACACTTGCCAGTGGTAAGAAAATACATTTAAGTTTATGCCCTAATCCATCTCACCTTGAAGCGGTAAATCCGGTTTTGGCTGGAAGAATAAGAGCAAAACAGAATATAAGATCTGTGCTTGGCATATCAATTCATGGTGATGCGGCTTTCATCGGCCAAGGAGTGGTTGCTGAAACTCTAACCTTAAGCAATATTGAAGGTTATAAGGTAGATGGCATTGTGCACATTGTTATTAATAACCAAGTTGGTTTTACTGCTAATCCGTGTTGTGCGCGATCCTCTTTTTACTGTACTGATGTAGCAAAATCAATAGAAGCTCCAGTGTTTCACGTTAATGGAGATAACCCAGAAGCTGTGAGTTTTGCTACAAGTCTGGCGATGGAATATAGGCAGAAATTTAAAAAGGACGTAGTGATTGACATAATATGTTACCGCAAATATGGCCATAATGAAGGTGATGAACCGAATTTCACTCAGCCACTCATGTATAAGGTAATATCAAAGCATAAAACTCCAGGAACACTGTATGAAGAGAAGTTGATCGCAGAGAAAGTATTAAGTGGTGATGAGGTAAATAAATTGCGCAGTGAGTTCAGGGCAAAATTAGATAAAAGTCTTGCTGAATCAGCGGCTTATACTCCAAAAAAAGCTGACTGGTTCGGTGGAGTGTGGTCAAAATTAAGAAGAGCAAAGTTGAACGATTTGAGCGAATACTACACGGATTCTGGTGTTCCGCCAGATGAGTTGAAAAAATTAGGTGTACATATAAATAGCAACATCCCAAGTAGCTTTAATATTAACAATAAGGTTAGAAAAATACTTGATGGCAGAATAGACAGCATAAATTCCGGTAGTAATATAGACTGGGCAACTGCCGAAAGTCTTGCGTTTGCATCACTGCTCACAGAAGGAATAGGAGTGCGTTTATCAGGACAAGACTCTGGTCGTGGAACTTTCTCGCACCGTCATTCAAGGCTTGTTGATCAGGTAACAGAAGAAGCGTTTATTCCGCTAAACAATATAAATGAAAAGCAAGCTCACTTTGAGGTCATAGATAGCGCTTTATCAGAGTATGCTGTAATGGGCTTTGAATATGGATATAGTCTTGATTCCCCGTATTCACTGGTGCTCTGGGAAGGGCAATTTGGTGATTTTGCAAATGATGCACAAATTATGATCGACCAGTTTATCGCATCTGCAGAAACAAAGTGGTTGCGATCAAGCGGTCTAGTTTTATTGCTGCCTCATGGTTATGAAGGACAGGGACCTGAGCATAGCTCCGCACGTATAGAGAGATTTTTGCAACTCTGCGCAGAGGATAATATGCAGGTAGTTAATTGTTCCACTCCGGCGAATTACTTCCATGTCTTACGCAGACAAATGCATAGAGACTTTCGCAAGCCTTTAGTAGTGTTTACACCTAAATCACTACTGCGTCATAAAAGAGCAGTTTCTAACTTATCCGATTTTGAAGGAAAATTCCTCACGGTGATTCCAGAATGTAGAAAAGGTTTAGTTTCAAGTGATAAAGTACGAAAAGTTGTAATATGCAGCGGTAAAGTTTATTACGATATAATTGAAATGCTTGAAACACAAAAAATAAACGATATAGCAGTGATACGTTTAGAACAATTCTATCCGTTTCCTGCAGATAAACTAAGTAATGAACTTGAAAAGTACAAAAACGCTGAAATTATATGGTGTCAAGAAGAACCAAAAAATATGGGAGGATGGTTTTTTGTCAACCCATTGATAGAAGAAGTGTTGTCCAATCTCGATATTCAAGCAAAAAGACCTAAGTGTATCGCGAGACCTGCTGCTGCATCTCCTGCATGTGGTTATGCTAGTGTCCATGCTCAGCAACAAGAGGAGATTTTAAGACAGATCGCTTAGTATTTACAGTTATTGAAGCAGAAGTGGTGCTATAAAAGTAGCTGACACTTGAATCCGGTTGCATCACGCGCTGCAGCCAGGCGCAATAGAAAACGCATTACACCAATAAAGCCCTTTTGGTACTCAAGCAAATATAAAAGATTTTTATTCTATTAAAAAAAAATAATTTTTATTAAAATTTTCATTTATTTTTATTTAAAAAGTAAACATTATTAATATTTACTTTAACTAATATAGGATATATATGAATACAAAAATATTTGAGATGTTAATAAGGAGAACTGGTCTACGCAGAGATAGCAAAGCTGAGATCATACAGTTAAATAGAAATGAAAAAGCTTTCGTAGATGAGGATAAAAAATCTATCGAATTAGCTGAGGCCATTTTTGAAGAGAATAATATGTTTCATTTCCGCAAACCAGGTCCTGCTATGGATTACATTTTGCACAAATTAATAAATGATAGGAAGCTTTTCGAGGAAATGAAAGATAGAGGTACAAGTATAATACGTCTTTTTTCTTTGTTATCAATGTATCATGGTCGTCTCAATTGCTGTGTTATAAGAAAAGGAGGGTGTATTACTGAGTGTGGCATACTTGATTACGCTGGCACCTATCCAGAACTAGTGCCTTTAGAGGACTTTATACTTATTGAGCCTTGCTCGTACCTCGAGTACACTGTGCTTGATAATGATAACATCAGAAATAGGTTAGCTAGAGACTTGACTGAAGACAAAACAAAATTAGATATCTTTTTGAATGGAATTTTAGCAACAAAGAATTCGGATTTAGTATTATCTTGTATTAACAAGATAGAGGTTCTTAATGAGGAAGATAGATATTTTGTTAATCGCTTACAGAAAAACAACATGCTAGACTACATCTTAAACAAAGATGATACAACACTTGCAAAATCAACTCTAAAGGAATTGTTGAAGCTTTCTATTTTGCAGGAAGGAGAAAGCACTAAGCTAGAATCTCCCCAAGCTTCAAGTGTAAATGTTAGCAAAGCTCAGCAACATTGTAGTATATAGCTGGTGATAAAGTTTAAAATAATTGCATATACTAAGGCTCATTTAAATATAGAGCCTCAGTGGTGCTTAACTTTTTTAATTGATGGTGACTAGTAGCCCTACTATGATGTAGATCTATGCTCGCTTACAGCTAAAATTTCACCTCTATTAGTGGAATGTTATTCCAGCTATTGCTTCCATAGTCATCAATAGAAGCGTTTAAGTAATCTGTATCAAAGCGCACGGGCACATCAAATTCGAAGCTCGCAGTGATTATTGCATCTTTTACTGGCGGTTTCATGAATGTTATTTCTCCCGTTGAATAATTTACTGAATATTCACTCTCTTCTTTACCATTTAAATAAATCTTTACTGTCCCATGTACTGGCTTTTTGATCATACGTATATGCTTATCTTCCCCACTTACATAAGTTTTGATTAGCTGAAAAGTCGTTTTTTTGTTATCTCCTATACCAATCTCTTGGTTGATGGCTATAAAATCCGACCAATCCTTAAAACGAAACCCTATTGCTTTACCTTTTCGTGCATGAAAAAATGTTATTAGTTCTAGTAGCTGCTCGTTTGATCTGACCCCGTAAGCTATGTTGTATCTAGTGCGTGCATGAGACCAATTGATGTTGCGCTGTTCACAACCGTTATGAGTTGTTACAACGTCAGTGGAAAATTCCGGTCCTCCAGCGGAACCATAAGATATATTTTCTGGAAATCTAATTTCTGTGAATGACATATACCCTCCTGTAGAAATAAAGTTGAGTTGATGTAGATAAAGTAGGAAAAATCTTAAACTTTTGAAATTGCTTTATTAATAAGATCGTGCATTTTTAATCCCACCTTCTCTAAGAAAGTGTGGGCATTATCTTCTTGACCTTTTCCTAACTCGCTTTTCAGTTCGTTAATGTCTTTATGACTCTGCGTTAATTGATATACACAAACACATGCAGCGACTAAAGCAGTTCCAGCAAGACATGCAAAAGGAATTGCTTGAGTAATGATAGCAGCTATAGCAGATGCTGTGAATGCTATAGCTGTTATTACAGTAGCTATTACATAAATAGCCTCTTTCCTGTAACTATTGATTAATTTTTTTTGTATTTCTTTTTGTTGTGTTTTTTGTTCTTGCTGATGAGAGGAAGGGATTTTTTTATCTGTGTAAATTTGTAAAACCGGCGCACTAGTGTTGGTATTAATTATTTCTTGTTGTACTTTTTGCTCTGATTGATTAGAAGTAGGAATTTCTCTATCCGTATAAACAGTCGCACTAGCGCTGGCATTAATTCCTTCTTGTCGTGTTTTTTGCTCTAGTTGATGAGAAAAAGGGATTTCTTTATCCGTATAAACAGTCGCACTAGTACTGATATTAATTATTTCTTGTTGTACTTCTTTCTCTGATTGATCAGAAGTAGGAACTCTTTTACCTGTGCCAAGAATTGCTTCACTAGAAACTTGTTGATCTTCTTTTATATCTTCAGAAATTCCACTAAGGAGTGGTACAAAATGTTGCATGTAATTCACTACTCCTACAGTTTTTTTACTATTATCTATCTTTAATTGATCAAGATTCACACCTTGTATAAAAACTTCTAGATCATCATCATGTGCTGTAATTTTAGTTACTGTAACTTTTTGACTATCTTCCTCTATTGAATAAATATCAAGCTCCACTTCATACTTATCACATATCATTCTCCCTTCAATCCCTGGGCGACCCCATATAGGTAGGCTAGCTTCTGTAGCCATACTTCTAATATCTTTTAAATATCTATCAAAAGATGCAATATTGTCTGGTATAATATTGTTCTGGTTATCTTTCATTACATTTCCATTTGAACCTATCATAGGTACAGCATATCCTTCAGCAATATTTTTTGTTATTTCATCAAAAACCCATCGTGAGTCCTTTTTGTTTTCAGCATAATCTGCACAATCTTTTCTTAATGATTTTGCGGTAAAACGATGACCAGGTTTTAACTCATTCAACCCTTGAGCCACGGAGTCAAAAAAGCAATCCCCTGTCTTTAGAGCAGCCCCTATCTTTAGTTTTTTAGAATAAGCACTCTTTAAATTATGCAATAAATTACTTGATTTTTTCTTTTCTTTGATTTGTCGAAAAAGAGCAATTGGTTCTCTTGTATAATTAGGTTCTTTCATATTGTAACTCCAGAATGGTAATTATATATTGAGTTTAACACTTTTTAATGGATTAGTCAATCTTTGCAGGCTGAGGTTATGCTTGACTATAGGCATCACCTGCTTTTCTTGAGCTACTGTGTCACTTCTACGTGCCGTTACTTATCACACCCACAGTTACTATACTCAGGTTCATTTGAGTTGTCAAGCAAAAAAAATAAAATTTTATGGCAAATTGAAACTAGCCTTGCTTGTGACTTAATTCATCTACTTTTTTGCGTAGTATATTTAAATCAGTTGCTCCTACAAACAGACTATCCCCAATTATTAAAAAAGGTGTACCACCTACTCCCAAATCTCTTACTAGAAGCCTACTGTTGTTTATCATTTGCTCAATTTTGTCCGCGTTATCTTTTATGGAATCATTAAAATCGTCCTCATCAATCCCTATGCTTTTCACTATATCCAATATGCTTTCGTCTGAAAATCCTCCTTTGTGACTTAAAGCAGAATAGTGAAAATCGAAATATTTTTCTTTATCAATAAAGTAAACAGCTAAAGCGCTTTTTGCTGCCCTTAAAGAGTCATTACCAAGTATTGGAGCATCCCTAAAGATATACTTAATTTTACCGTCGTTAATTAACTGCTTTATATCATTCTTCATAGCTTTGCAATATCCACAAGAATAGTCAAAGAAGCCTACAGCTATAACACTACTATTTTCATTTCCTGAGTAAGGATAAGCGGAGTCGAATATTTCATTTTTGTACTGTAAAATTTTACCTTTAGTCGCGTTATCTCGAGCAGCGTAACTACTTTTAATCGACTCCTCTTTGAGAGTTTTTACGATCTTATCAAAATTTCTACTGATATAATCATCTAATCTCGTACTTATTTGGTCATCGGTTAGGGTTTGACCGCGGTGTGAAAGCCAATTGTTTATTACTGGTAAACTTGCTACTGCCAGTATAAGAATCAATGAAAACGATATTCTAGACATATACTTATTAAAGAACCTACAATATAAAACTTTTAGTACACATTTATCTATATATTAAAAGAAGCATCTAATGTTAATATATAAAAACATTTATATCAAGTGTATTTTATAGTCAGTTTTGCCTCGAATACAAACTTTACGTACAATGATTAGGTATATTGTCACAAAGTTCATCAGAAGACTTGATAATGTAGGTGACCAAACTACCCCCAGAATAGCCAATTATGAGATGCTCTATCTTTTACCGCCGCGCTGTAAACATGGCGGTAAAACAAAGTTGATAATTTTATTCCGCTGTGTATAATTTCAACAAACTCCGCGGAATAAACATATGAGTGAACCAATAATTGGCAGAGAAAAAGAAATAGCTATTCTACAAGACAAACTTCTTTCTCAATCAGCCGAATTTATTGCTGTTTATGGTCGGCGTCGTGTAAATGTTGTATTATCTGCATTTTATCAGCATAATATAGAAGTAATGTAATGCAGATATTATGCCGATGCCAAATTATACGATTACTTCTAAAATTGCTAATTGCCTTATGAGGATTGAAGCAGCAAAAGAAAAAGTGTTACATTTGCCACTCACTGTATCGATGCTCTCGTCCCTTCGTGAAACTGCACGGCTTTATACCACACACTATTCTACTATGATTGAAGGAAATCGACTTGAGCCTAAACAGATTGAAGAGGTTTTAAGTGGTAAAAGCCACTTTCCAAAATATAGGAGAGATGAAAATGAGGTTAAAGGATATTATGCAGCTTTAACCCAAGTTGAACAATGGGCAGCGAGAACGATCCCTATTACTGAGAAAGCCATTCAAACGCTTCATGCCCTAGTAATGGCGAGTGGAAAATCTAAAGTGAAGCCAACCTCTTATCGTGATGGTCAAAACGTTATTCGTGATAGCCGTACACGTGCAATAATTTATATGCCCCCTGAAGCAAAGGATGTACCAAAGCTCATGAGCAGTATGATTGATTGGATTCGTGACAGTGAGCAAGTGCCTTGCCCAATTATTGCAGGTATTGCTCATTATCAATTTGTAACAATTCACCCTTACTATGACGGTAATGGTCGTACTGCAAGATTGTTGACTACATTAATTTTACACCTTGGTGGATATGACCTAAAAGGGCTTTATTCATTGGAAGAATATTATGCTAAGAATCTAGGAGCTTATTATGAGGCAATCAGTGTAGGTCCATCGCACAATTATTATATGGGACGAGCTGAAGCAGATATCACTAAGTGGGTGGAGTATTTCGTAGAAGGTATGGCAAATTCATTTGAGAACGTTTTACAACGTATAAATGAAGAAGAATACCACACTGATCAGACTGATCTTATACGTAAACTTGATCCTAAACAACGCAAAGCTCTTGAGCTCTTCCAGGAGTTTTCCGCTATTACAGCTAGTCAGGTTGGCGAACTATTTAATTTTAAGCCTCGTACTAGTGCGCAACTTTGTAAAAAGTGGGTGGAAATGGGGTTTATCAAGATTGTAGATTTTTCCAATAGAGGAAGGAAATACAAACTTAGTAAGCAATATGAAGATTTGATCTCAAATTAACTGAAAGCTCGCTAGACAGTGCATAGGTCAAATTTCAATAAAGTGCTTGAAAACTAGATATAAACTTAAAATTTTAAAAACTGGAATATGTACAACAACTTACGCGACTTCATCAAAGCCTTAGAAGAAAAAAAAGATCTGATTAGGATTAAGGAGGAAGTTTCAACAGTTCTTGAAATGACAGAAATTCATCGCAGAGTTTTGTCAAGCAAAGGGCCAGCGATCATTTTTGAAAATGTTATCACAGAAAATGGCAAAAATTCGATTCCAGTTTTGGTGAATTTATTTGGTACTATTAAGAGGATTGCATTGGGGTTGAACATAAATCCTGATGAACTAAGAGATCTTGGTAAACTTTTAGCATTTTTGCAATCACCTGAGCCGCCAAAAAACTTTAAGGATGCTATAAAAATGTTTCCTTTGTTGAAAGTCGTGTTATCGATGCGAAGTAAAGTCGTGAGCAAGGCTCCATGTCAAGAGGTAGTGCTAACCGGAGATGAAGTGGACCTAAGTCTACTGCCCATTCAAACATGCTGGCCAAATGAACCTGCACCACTTATCACCTGGCCGATTGTGGTAACAAAAGGACCCACGAAAGAAAAGCAAGATAATTTTAATCTTGGAATATATCGTATGCAGGTTATAGATAAAAAAACAACACTAATGCGTTGGCTTGCACAAAGAGGTGGCGCAACTCACCACAAACGATGGAAAGAGAAGGAACAAAATATGAAATTTCCTGCTGCTGCTGTGATCGGTAGTGATCCTGCAACGATTATTGCTGCAGTAACTCCAGTGCCAGAAACATTGTCAGAATACCAATTTGCTGGACTGCTGCGAAAGAAGCCGCTTGAGCTGGTAAATTGTAGGACTATTCCACTTCAAGTACCAGCTCACGCGGAAATCGTTCTGGAAGGCTATGTGAGTTTGGATAGATATCAAGACGAAGGGCCATACGGAGATCACACCGGCTACTATAATTCTGTTGAGCAATTTCCTGAATTTAATATTACTGCAATTACTATGCGTAAAAACCCGATATATCTTAGCACTTTCACTGGCAAGCCACCTGATGAACCATCGATTCTTGGTGAAGCACTCAATGAAATTTTTGTGCCCATTCTTATCAATCAATTTCCAGAGATAGTGGACTTTTATCTGCCACCGGAAGGTTGCTCATATAGAATAGCGGTAGTGTCGATAAAAAAATCCTATCCAGGGCAGGCAAAAAGAATTGTTATGGGCATACTTTCCTTTCTAAAGCAATTTTTATACACGAAGTTTATTATCGTTGTTGATGATGATATAAATATACGTGATTGGAAGGAAGTGATGTGGGCAATGTCAACGAGGATGGACCCTGTGCGTGATACAATCATGATAGAAAATGCACCTATTGATTATTTAGACTTTGCTTCCCCTGAAAGTGGACTTGGAGGTAAAATGGGATTTGATGCGACAAATAAAATCCCGCCTGAAACCAAACGAGAGTGGGGAAAGAAAATTGAGATGAGTGAGGAAATAGTAAGAAAAGTCACGGAAAAGTGGGAGGAATATATGGACTAGACTTCTTGCATAAAAGCAGAAAAAAGTTTGGCGTTTTTTATAATGCCGTAATTAGCATTAACTGATAATTGTGATTTAAGTTCGTCACAGTGCCCTTTTTTTGTCATCCTATAGCTATACCGCCGCGGTATCTCTTAGCCGCTAACAAGTAGTGGGATGACGAGCTTATCGTCATCCTGCCGCGAACCGTCATACCGCGATTCATTCGCGGTATCTCAGCCGCTAACAAGCAGCGGGATACTTAGGGATGACGGTTGTTGTTTAGCTGTAAATATTAAGAAATTTACCAAATGAAAAAAAAGGCAAAAGAAGCCCTGGGGTTATTATCCGCTTTAAAGTATTGGCGTTTTTTATGTTTTAAACGCTTGACAAGCGAGATTCAGCCGCTTTTAATTGCAACTAACTTACGCTGCAAATGTTTAAGAAATTTACTAAGCAGAAAAAAAGACAAAGAATCCCCGAGTTAGCTAGTCTTTTACTATCTCTGTCGAGTATTGGCATTTTTTGATGTCTTGTAACGCTTTATAAGCGCGTTCAGCTTATTTAGATAAAAATCTAGATGTAGATGAAGTTTTGTAAAGACATACAGTATCTATATACTGCAAAAAATTGAACATAAGACGCCGATACATTAAGTAATCCTTACCTTTTAATCTGCAGATTGGCGAAAGCAAATACAATAGCTTCAGTTTCATGATAAGAGGGCTGGCGAAGGGTGTCAAGCAATTTTCGTTTCTGCGAGTACCTGAGTTTATTGACTTCATTAGAGCCAAAACTCTTGAGACCTAGGTGATAATTCTATCTAAAAGGATGCCAAAAAAGAGAAGCAACCCTACGTAGGAATTATTTTTAAATATGGACATGCATTGACTGGGATCGTCAGGATTGAAATTTTTGTATTGGCGGTGAAATATGAACCCTACGGCAAGTAGAGCAATATAAAAAATGTTATTTAATGATGATAAAATACCAGCATATAGCCACGTCATAAGAGATATTAAATAAAATCTTTTCAACCAAGATTTTGTTGTATCACCAAAATATAATGCGGTAGATTTCATCCCGAGTTTTTCATCATCTTTTTTATCTTGATGGGCGTATATGGTGTCATAGCTAAGTGTCCAAAAGACGCATCCTATATAAAACAGCAAGGATTCTATACTGATCTGGTTTGTTATTGCTGCTGAGCCCATGAGCGATCCCATATTGAAGGTAAACCCTAAGAACAATTGTGGCCACCAAACATACCGCTTTAATAAAGGGTAAGTAGCTATCATACACATTGAGATTATTCCAAGTATAAGTGTAGTTTTATTAGTTAATAATAAGATTACCAGGTCAATAGACAGTAGCAGTGAAAGTAAAGCTAAAGCCTGCTTTATGTTTAATGCACCACTTGCAAGTGGCCTATATTTTGTTCGTTCAACGTGCGCATCTATTTTTCTATCGAAGATATCATTGATTATGCACCCTGCGGGTCTCATTAAAAATGCACCTATAGTAAACAAAACAAGGAGAAAAAGAACCTGATACGATAGAGAAGTTGAGGCTAAAAGAATACCGCTCAAACTGGGAAATAGCACAAGCCACAAACCCGTTAAACTGTGCAACCTCATTAATGAAAAGTAACGATTGAAATGCATTAATTAAGTGTGATTATGTAATATTTTGCTTACATTAACAAAATTATCGAACGCTAAGTCAGGCTTGAAAACTAGTTCAGGTATAAATCGCAAATCAACATAACACAGTATAGATTTACGTATTGACCATGCAGATTGGTTCATTTCATTAACAACGGTGTTAAGATCACAATTATTCTCAGAAGGATCTCCAGTGCGTCTTTTTTCTGGATCTAAGTAGTCAGCTACTTGAATATTCAATGAAGATAACACAATATATACATCTGCTTTTTTCAAATCTTTACTTAATTTTACGTCAGATACCGCTACATTTTTATTGAACACCTTACCTTCCATTAGAATTCTTGATATTGCTCTATGCAATACCGATGCTATCTTTAGGTTTCTAATTTCCTTTTTCATATCCAGCTACTATAACACCCTTTCTTCTTGCACTAATTGATAAGCTTCCAAAATATCTCCAACTTTAATATCGATATTACCCTCTAGTGATACTCCGCATTCAAAGTTTACACCTACTTCTTTAACATCATCTTTAAATCTACGTATTGCTTTTAACTTTCCTTCATGCACCAATTTGCCACCACGCACTACCTTAATTAAAGAATCTTTTTTTATGACTCCATCACTTACATAACATCCAATGATATTACCAGCTTTAGATACATTAAATATTTGCCTTACAGATGCAGAACCAACACGAACCTCTCGTGTAACAGGCTTTAACATTTTAGTTAAATACATTCTCATGTCGTCAATGAGCTCGTATATTATGTTATAAGTATGTATTTCTATACCTTTTTGTTTTGCCAAGTCCCTTATTTTTGAGTCCACTTTTACATTAAAAGCTAAAATTACTGCACTTGATGCTTCTGCAAGCAGCACATCTGAATCTGTTATCCCTCCTACTGCTTTGTGTAGGATATTTAATTTCACTTGGTCTTTACCGAGTTTATCAATTGAACTTGATATTGCTTCAATAGAACCAGTTACATCGCACTTTAAAACTACAGATAGTTCTTCTGTTTCGCTGTTATTACGACTGAATATATCTAAATTATTGTCGCCCAAATCTTCTTTCTTTTTCTTGATTAACTCTAGCCTGTATTCAACAATTTCACGCGCCTGCTTTTCAGAATTTACAACAACAAATTTATCTCCAGCATTTGGTACACCATTTAGACCAGTAATTTCAATTGGAGCGGAGGGTAGTGCTGCTTTTTCTCTTTGACCAAGGTGATTAACCATACTACGTACTTTACTGTATGTTGTACCAACTACCAATATATCACCAACCTTTAACGTTCCTTCCTCAACTATCAATGTAGCTGATATTCCTTTCGCTTTATCTATTTTGGATTCTATTACCCATCCAAGTGCTCGACAATCTTCTATTGCTTCTAGCTTCATTAATTCAGCGATTAACAAAATCGTCTCTTCTAGTTTATCTAAATTAGTTTTCTTTTTTGCTGATACTGGCACAATCATAACATCACCACCAAGCTCTTCAGGAATGAGATCATATTGAGGTAAGCTACTCATTACTTTCTCCACATCACCAGGCTCAGATTTATCAATTTTATTAATAGCAACTATAATAGAAACATTTGCTGCTTTTGCATGATTTATTGCTTCAACTGTTTGTTTCATGATTCCATCGTCAGCTGCAACTACTATTACAACTATATTAGTAATATTGGCACCACATGCACGCATCGCAGTGAACGCTTCATGTCCTGGTGTATCAATGAAAGTAATTTTTTGCTTATCTTTTGTTATTATTTGATAAGCACCTATGTGTTGAGTTATGCCACCTGACTCTCTTTCTGCAACATTAGATTCACGAAATGCATCGAGCAATGAGGTTTTACCATGATCGACGTGTCCCATAAAAGTGACGATTGGTGGTTTAGGTTTTTTAGGCAGGCTTTCTCTGCCTTCTATAAAAAATAAATCTTTTTCTCTGTTGGTATCGCTCACTCGTTTAGCCGTATGATTAAATTTTTCCACTATTTCACATGCTATATCTGGATCCACCAGATCATCTACTCTATAACTCTCACCGACTTCTTCTTTGAACATTTTTAGCACACTCTTGCTATCTTCTGCCATGCGAATAGATAACTCCCTGATAGTTATTTTGTCTGGTATAATAACTTCTCTTGATATATTTTTACCCTTAGTAAACTTTGACTTTCTACCTCTTATACCAAACCTTTGCTTAAATACAGGGGGTTGTTCAGTTTTTTCATCTATTGCCTGTGCAATTACCAGTTTAGAATGCTTAGAATATATATCTTTGTTGACTTTAAAAGACTTTTTATCGTTGTCCTCATGGTCAATACTATCTTCTTTTGGTTCAACTAAGTGGGTATTACTTAAAACTTGCTTATTTATTTCCTTAGATAAAGCGTCCGCTTCATTTTTCTCGTCAATCTCTTTATTGCTGTCTTCTTTTGCTGTTTTCTCTTTTTCTTCTCTCTGATTTCTTTCTTTCAGCAAAGCAGCATTCTGCACAGCATTAATGCGGAAAATTTGTTCTTTCTCTGTTAAAGAACCTAATTTACTCTCGTCAAATAAATTATGTTCTTCTGCATCATGAGATTTTTTTCTTCTTTTTTTTACTACTGTAGCTCCAGTACTTGGGCTAGCTGAAGAGTTTAAATTGAGGTCTAATTTAAGCTTGCTTAAACCTTGGAGCGTTAATTTTTTATCACTGATATCTTCATTATTCATATTATTTTATTATATTAATCCAAGCTTTTTACGTGCTTCTATGATTATTGAATCTACTGTATCTTTTAGATCTTCTTTGCTATCGGATGAGGAAGAGAGTATGCTGCAAAACTCATAACTTGATAAATCTGCTATGTCCTCTAAAGTCTTAATATCATGCTTACTAAGAGCAATTTTATTGTCTATTGATAAAGTTAAATTGATTACATCATCCTCCATACCTAAACTTTTTAGCTCTTCTATTTTTCTATCATTTTCTGCTTTCAGGTACTTATTTGCTCTATTGTGAAGTTCGTTTGCAATATCTTCATTAAAGCCCTCTATTGAAGCAAGCTCTTTAATTGAAGCGCTAGATATGTCTTCTACACTTGAAAAACCTTCTGTTACCAATAGCTGACCCATAATCTCTTCTAAGTTTAAAGCTTCAGCAAATAAAGCTGAACATTGACTAAGTTCTTTACTTCGCCTTTCTGATTCTTGCTGAGTGCTTAATATCTCAATTTTCCATCCAACAAGCTCTGAAGCTAATCTTACATTCTGGCCCTTTTTTCCTATCGCTAAACTCAATTGATCTTCAGCAACTATTAACTCTATGCAATTTTCATTTTCATCAATAATAACCTTCGATACTTCTGCAGGAGTAATGGCTTTAATAACAAATTGACCCAAATCTGAGGAGTAATTTATAACGTCAATTTTTTCACCATTTAATTCGTGTATAATAGTTTTTATTCTATCTCCCTTAACTCCAACACAAGCACCTACTGGATCAATGTTCTTGTCGGGAGAGAAAACGGCAACCTTAGACCTTGAACCAGCATCTCTAGCTATACCTTTAATTGTCACTAATCCGTCAGCAATTTCTGGTATTTCTTGATTTAATAATGCCTCCAAAAAGCCTTCATGAGTCCTAGAAAGAATAATTTGACGTCCATCATCAGAGCGCTTAACAGTCTGTATGTAAGCTTTAACCTTATCACCTTCACGAAATGATTCACCACCAGTTAAATTTCGCAATGGAAGATATGCCCTAGTGCCATTTATGTCTATAATAAGATCTGAATATTCTACTTGTTTAACAATACCATACCTTATTTCTCCCACCTTATCTTTAAATTCCTCATATTGCTTTTTTGACTCTTCATCTTTAATTATTTGAGCAATCTTTTGCTGGGCAATTCTTGCTGAAGCAAGATCAGTGTTAAGAGAGAGTAATTCACTAACAGTATCTCCAACTTTTGCATCTCCTTTTATTAATTTAGCTTGTGTAAGCGTAATTGATTCACACTCGGTATTCTCTTTTTCATTTGATTCATCATCAATAACTTTTAGTTTTCTATATGAAGTAACTTTGCCTGTGTTTCTATCTATATCAACTACAATTTTACTTTTGCTACCATATTTTTGATGAGCCACTGCTTCTATAGCACTTTCTAGTGCCTTTATTACAACATCAAAATCTAAACCTTTTTGAAGTGAAAGCTCTCCTGCTGTTTTTATTACATCAAGGCTTCCAACTATGTTATTCTTGTTACTTTTCTGCTTAACACTGCTTTTACGATTAGCAATCATAATAAATAAATCCAATGTAATTAGTTATAATTATAGCTCCAACGGGCAAAGAACACTATCTTAAATGTTAAATGATTGCTAATTTAAGTCAAGTTTTTTCATGTTTTTGTATAACAAGCAACGCAGGAGTAAAGAATAAAGTTAAAACCGTTGCAGCCAATATTCCACTTGCTATGGTTGTTGAAATGTCAACCCACCACTGGCTTGATGGAGCATCATATGTGATTTGTAGCGTAAAAAAATTGATATTTAACCTGGTAATCATCGGTATTAAACCAAGAACTGTGGTTGCAACGGTAAGCAATATTGGCCTAACGCGAGAAATTGCAGCGTTTATTACACATCGCTTGATGTCATTTTTGTGTACCTTAATTTGGTGATGAAAGGCATCAAGCAATAGTATGTTATTATTTACTATAATTCCTGCCAAAGCAATTATCCCCACTCCACACATAACAACTACGAAAACTTGTTGGATAAGAAAGAAAACAAAAAACACACATGTTGTGGATAAAAACACTGCTGTCATTACGATAAATGTATGGTATACATTATTAAACTGTGTCACTAATACCAATATCATTAGTGTAATCGCTAATATAAAAGCCTTTAACAAAAATGCTCCTGATTTTTGTTGATCTTCTTTGTCGCCTTTAAAATCAATTTTTACTCCCTTGTCCCAATCCTGGGCAATAGAATTCTGAATGAACTTTACTCTTTCATCAACAAGATAGCCAGTATCAACGTCAGCAGAGATTGTCACTGTGCGTAATCCATCAATCCTGTTTAGTTTGTTTACCTTTTTTTCGGGAGCATATTTTACTATATTGCTCATAGGATACGGGCCATTAACTGTATTGATAAAAAGATTGTCTATAGTCTTCATGTTGCGATCCTTTCCAGGGAAACGGAGTACAATATCGATTTCTTCATCCGTGTTATTTGGTCTATATTTTCCAATCAACACTCCATTTGTAACCATCTTTATAAAATCGCCAATGGTTGCAACACTTACTTCAGAGCTTGTAGCCTTATTCTTATCAACACTCATATTCCACTCTATTTCAGGTGCTGATCTGCTATCTTGAATATTTATAAACCCGGATGAAGGTTGGTTCATAATTTCTAGAATTTTCTCTGCTGCTAAATTCAAACTGGATGCACTCCCGCTGAGGTTGATTTGTATTGGCTTGTCAGCCGACGGTCCTGGCTTTTCCTCTTGAACATTAATTATTATTCCTTTCATGTCTTGCACACTGCTCCTTATATCATTTAGTATGTGCTTAGCTTTGCGCCTGAAGCGCCAATCCATAAGTTCTAGTTGTATTCTGGCGATAACGTTGTCTGAAAATGCTCCTGATCTAGCATAAGAAACATGAATTTCTTTTTCAATGCTCAAAATGCGTTCTTCCACTTCTTTGAGTATCAGATCTCGTGCTTTGGCTGATAAGCTTTCTTTTGCTTTAACACTGATTAAAATATTATCTGAATCCACTTTCGGAAAAAACTTTACTCCAGGACCAAAAGTAAAGTACAGCACACTAAATGAAAACAAAACGAATACAGTAGCACATACGAATTTTTTAGGATGATCCAAAACCTTCTCTAGCATTCGTACGTAAGCTCTTATTATAGGCCCAGCATTTTTTATTTCACCACTTTCGATAGCATTCATTTTTTCAATTTCTTCCTTTGAAGTTACTGATGGCTTTCCAAAGATTGCACCAAGTGTTGGTATAAAAACCAGAGCCATAATGAGCGATCCGGTTAAAGTTAAAATTATTGTAATTGGTATATACTGCATGAATTTTCCCACAGTATCAGGCCAGAGTAGTAAAGGAAAAAACACTGCCAATTTAGTTAACGTTGATGATAAGACCGGATAAAACATATCACGAACTGAAGTGTGAAAGGCTTCTACTTTGCCCATTCCGCAGATCATCTTTCTATCGGCATATTCGCTGATCACAATTGCATCATCAACCAGCATGCCAACAGCCATAATTAAACTGAAGAGCACAACGATATTTAAGGTTATACCCATAAAGTAAAGAGCTATTATCCCAATGAGAAAGGAACCGGGTATCGAGAGTGCCACAAGAATAGCAATCCTTGTTCCCATAGAAAGCATCATTATGATCAATATTAACAACACAGCAAATATTATGCCGTTTTCCAAGTCATCAAGCACATCGCGGACGTTTTTTGACTGGTCGTTTAAGTACACCACTTTTAAATTTTCAGGTAATTGATCTTTTGCCTTATCCATTAAGTATTTTACTTGATTTACTGTGTCTATTATGTTTTTTCCGTTACGTTTTGAAATTTCTAGCACGACACTAGGTAATCCATTAATGCGAGCAAACCCTTGGTGATCTTCAAACCTAGGGTATACTTTTGCTATATCTTTTATTCTCAAAACTGCATCGCCTTGAGATCTAATAGGAATATTCATAATATCTTCTATATCTTTTAGTAATCCTGATATTTTAATCGAATATTTACCGGTGTCATTTTCCAGTGATCCAGCTCCCACTAGTCTATTATTGCTTGATATAGCTTGGAATATTTCGTTTGATTGAATGTTATATTTTGTTAGAACTGTGGGCTCAATTATAACTTCCACTGTTTCTTTACGCATACCCGCCACTTCAACTTTGAGAACATTTGGCAGAGATTCTATTTCTTTCTTTAGCTTGCGTGCTATTTCAGTTAAGGCTCTTTCTGGCAAATTACCAATTAAGCCGACATTGAGTATCGGAAATAAGCTCAAGTTTATTTCATTGATTATCGGAGATTCCGCTTCAACAGGTAACTTCGATTTTATGTTTGAAAGCTTTGAACGAACATTATCGAGCACTTCTTTATTATCATACTCTGTTCCAAATTCGAGTATCATGTGAGCACCATCATTAGTTGCAAAAGCTCTCAATTCTCTTACACCTTCGATGGATCTTAGTTCATTTTCTATAGGAAGCACTAATAGCTTTTCACTATCTTGAGCAGAAATCCCAGGAAGTCCAACAAACACGCTGATTATAGGAATCTGTATATCAGGATTGCTTTCCCTTGGCATTTTTACATAAACGTATGAACCGAAGATAAAAATTACTATAAGTAATAATACCACCGCCCTGTTTCGCTCTATGAGTAAGCTCTGCATGTTGAATGTTAGCTGAATATGTGTGTTTGTACAATATTATAGTCGAGATACATTGCATATTAATTAATCCTTGTGTAGCTTTAAAACTTTATGCAAATAATTAAAATTTTCGCAAAATTGCAAGTATAAGAAAATTCCTGTATAATAATTCTAGAACAGTATTTGAGAGGTTATTATGGTGGCAATTCTAAATATAACAAAAGGCAAAAATAAAGTTATTGTGTCTGGATTAGCTGGAGCTTTATCAGCTTTAATATTTTTAACAGCAATCCACATTGCCGCAAAGATAGCCATTATCGTTTCTGCTGCTGCAGTTACTTACTTATTACTTTCGCTGATTCATAAAATAAGAACTAAAAAAGAACAGCCTGAAATTACTGGTGTTTCAGGAGAGAAAGTTTCAGAAGATGAAGGGTATAGCAGTGTTGATGAAGGTGAAGAAAAAGATACCGCAAAAGAACCAGAAAAAACTGAAACTGAGTTAGAAGAAGAAATAATAAGGAAAAGAGCACAAGAACGCATGGAGAAAGGATCACTTGGTGGTCCTATAAATGCGTTTGGCGAACCAATTCATGTGACTATAGATGCTGAAAATAGTAATCCTGTTGATTATACAAAAACTATGGTAGTGCCTGAGGAAATTATTCTTAGCATGCTAAATGATAAAACTCTTACACAAAATAACTCTAGCTCTATAAAGAATCAGATGAAACCTCTTCCTGAGCACATGGATGTGCCTGGTAATCCACTTCCTGGGCAAGTGTTAAGCAATCTAGAGCTTGAATCTAAAAGCACGCAGAAACTATCTGCTTTAGACTTGCTATTACAGTGCAAAAATGTAGATAATGATGTAAAAAAAATGCTAAAACAGCCAATTACCCAAAAGGGGTTTAACGGATTAGGATTTGATAGATAGTTGTTATATTAACCTCTCCATCTCATATTGAGGATCAGATGCAATGCCGTAGACCCTATTTGGCGGAGCAATTTTGTTCTCTATACCAAAAACCATACCTTCAATTATTGCTGTGAGTACTTTTTCAAGGTCACAATCTGCTCCGGGAACGCGGTGCTCTAGGCGGCATCTTTTGAAATCGTTGCCAAAATAGGGAATTCTTATCGCAGCAGTTCTGTTATTTACTCCCCAACTAATCGTAGTTGGAGTGTGAATATCCGGATACTGAAATCTTAAATATGAATCATCATTTGGAGCAAAAAACAACATATGTTTTTTCATCATTGCACATAATCCACCAATACTATGAATCAGATAGTCACTGTACTTTTGCTCATTGATATAAAATAAGTTACCGTTATTTGAATTCACGAGATTAACATGCACATTTAATGCACTGCCTGCTCTATCCAAATAAGGCTTTGCTTTAAAAGAAACATT
Organism: Wolbachia endosymbiont (group A) of Phasia obesa; assembly: GCF_964028125.1. Classification (NCBI taxonomy): domain Bacteria; kingdom Pseudomonadati; phylum Pseudomonadota; class Alphaproteobacteria; order Rickettsiales; family Anaplasmataceae; genus Wolbachia; species Wolbachia endosymbiont (group A) of Phasia obesa. The sequence continues at coordinate 1,147,475 of NZ_OZ034764.1, read as the reverse complement.
CCCACCTAGTTTTTGTGCTGTTTCAGTAAGTGATTGTTTTGCTAACTCAAAATGCTTAATTAAATTGTAGGAGTTCGTATAACAACCACTTTTTATCTCATACTGATGTGTAGAATTCTCCTTCTCGCAAGAAAATTCAAGAGATGCTATTTTATTTTTGATGCTATTCAGAAATAAGTATTCTTTTTCTATTCCTTCAATGTAAAACTCTAGTTCAATACCTAATACAGCATAACAACTCAAATTACTTAATATAATCATAAATTTGCTTCAGTAAATCTATATTAGGTTAGCTATATTTATATGAATACTTTACTTATTTGCCAGTAAATTTAACATCTTATTTATACATAATGTATTACTGTTTTTAATAGCATGCTTCTAATCCTCGATACAAGCGACATTTACAAATTTTTCATTTTTTTGAAATAAAAATGATCAATTTTAATGTTTTTATACCCTTTACAACCCATCAAAAAATCACCATAATTTTTAGTATGTATTAAGTAGTATTAGCTTTTCATTTTGCAGTAGGCTATTGATTATCTTATATTTTTCTAATTATTGCTTTTTTCTTGGTGTGGTATATGAACTTAACTAGCCCTAAGGTTTCTACTATGTTTTTTGATCAGATTATTACAGTAACGGATCACAATGTTACTTGGGAAAAAATCCAAAATTGTCTTTATAATCTTTATGGAGAAGCAACATATAATAGCTGGCTGAGTTCACTAAAATTTGTCAGTAGCAGAAATGGGGAAGTTCTTTTATCCGTGTCAACAAGGTTTATAAAAGAGTGGATTACAGTTCATTACATGAAAAAAATATTATCATTATGGCAAAGCGAAGATAAAAGTATACGTTCTATTGATATTCAAGTAATTGAGGAGAGGAATTCAAATTTTAATGTTATACTAAAAAACAGAGAGGAAAGTAATCATAATCTTGGTTCGCCGCTGGATCCAAGGTTCACCTTTGATAATTTTGTAGTGGGAAAGCCAAATGAATTAGCATTTACGGCGGCAAAGCGTGTGGCAGAATCTATAGATCCAATATTAGGCAGCAATCCTTTGTTTCTATATGGTGGAGTGGGACTTGGTAAAACACATCTAATGCATGCTATAGCTTGGCACATAGTCAATTCCCCATCAGCAAAAAGAAAAGTGGTGTATTTATCAGCAGAGAAATTCATGTACCAATATATTACAGCGCTGCGAAGCAAAGATATTATGTTATTTAAAGAGCAATTTAGATCAGTAGATGTATTGATGGTAGATGATGTGCAATTTATCAGTGGTAAAGATAGTACACAAGAAGAATTTTTTCACACTTTCAATGCATTGATAGACCAAAATAAACAATTGGTTATATCAGCTGATAGGTCTCCTAGTGATCTTGATGGAGTGGAAGAAAGAATAAAATCACGACTCGGTTGGGGGTTGGTGGCAGATATTAATGAAACAACTTTTGAATTAAGGCTTGGTATATTGCAGGCAAAAGTGGAGCAGATGAATATGTATGTTCCGAAAGATGTCCTAGAGTTTTTAGCAAGGAACATAAAATCTAATATAAGAGAATTAGAAGGAGCATTAAATAAGGTTACCCATACCTCATTAATTGGAAGAAGTATGACGGTAGAATCAGCTAGTGAAACCCTAATCGATCTTCTTAGGTCAAATCATAGGTCAGTCACAATAGAAGAAATACAAAAGAAAGTAGCTGAATTTTTCAATATAAAGGTTGCAGATATGCAATCCAATAGAAGGCTTCGCAGTCTTGCAAGGCCAAGACAAATAGCTATGTATTTTGCCAAAAAATTTACGCAAAAAAGCCTACCAGATATTGGGAGAAACTTTGGTGGCAGAGACCATGCTACTGTTATACATGCAGTAAAACAAGTAGAAAATTTTATAAAGACCGACTCAAAATTTGCTGATGAAATCAATCGATTAAAAAAAATGTTTAAGTAGCGTTTTTAAAATAGCTAATAACAAATCCTAAAATGAATCGACTATAGTTTTAATCCGTTTAAGTTTAAAATCTTCTGTTAGCTTCGCAGAATACATTTCCTTATTGTGTTGATTATAGAAGGTAAATTCGTGATCATCTAAATTTAGTATTGCAAAGCCAAAGCCAAAAAAGTTTCTAACCTCGTGTGCTAAGTAGTTTTTACCATTTAAATAGTCAAATTCTACATTTTGATAAACAGATTCTTGATCTTGAGCGTGTAATGATGCACCACCGTTTCCAACTATAATTTGGTCTGGAACATTATCCATTAATAAAATCTGGGCTATATGAATGTGGCCAGAAACTATGGTAGTAACATTGCTTGGAAATTTATCTCCAAAAGCTTCGATTTGTGTAAGATTACCATGGCTTTTTAATGTCAAAAATTCTTTTTTTGGAGATCTCCAAAGCGGTTTATGAGTTAAAAACCACATGGGCTTGTCAGAACTATTTTGTATCAATTTATCAAATTGCCTCTCAAAAGCATCAATTGTGCTTTGGGTTGTAAAAATATCCTCACCGGATGAAGAGTCGAAGATAAAAAATTTCATCGGTCCAGCATCTAAGGACCAACTAGAAACGAAGTTTCCACATTTTTCAGACGAAAAGGGGTATGAATCTAGATACCTGAACCATCCTTCATAAGCTCTATCACAACTCTCATGGTTTCCACGAACAAAAAGGAAAGGGGATTGTGATAAAATATCCTTTGCAGGCTCAAACCAATCAGCGTACCAAACTTCTTTATTGTATCCATAAATATCGCCACACTTTTTTGTATTTCTACATTTTGTTTGTCTATAATGATAATCACCAACATGGATAATTAAATCTGGTTTATGAAGGGCGATTGAATCTAAATTTTTTTTTAAAGGCCAGCTATCTACCGAATTACATTCCTGCTGAAATAACATATTTATTCTACAGCCCGTGTCACCAATGAAAGCAATTTTATTAACCTTTTTTGGTAATATAGGAACCCGTAGATTCTCAATACTAATGTTTTTGGCACTTGTTTGTACTGTCAGTTCACAAACTGTTTCGTTATGATCACCATTGTTAATTGAGCTGCGATTCAGCATTTCTGTTTCCTCGCCATCAACATAAACAATGGGACACATGTCATTGTCCGTAATTGCGCGTATGCTTAGTTTATTTTCTGGGATAACTTGAGACCATGTGTATAATATTTGTGCATGGACGAAATGAAAGCTAGTTATAAGAGAGAGAGCTAAAAAAATAAAGATATTAGCTATATTCATTTGTATAAAAACCTAAGTTAAAAATTAGTAGTAAGGTTATCTTAAATGATTAAAATTTATAATCACAAAATTCATAATCAAATTATACAAACAATTTCTAAATTATTCTAGTATCAGATTGACACTCTAGATGAAAAATTCTAAAATGATTAAGTAATTTAAAATAATTATATAAAAACTAGAATATAGTGCGGCCGTGGTGGAATTGGTAGACACGCAGCGTTGAGGTCGCTGTGGCTCATAAGGCCTTGGAAGTTCAAGTCTTCTCGGCCGCACCAGTTTTTATCGCTGTTTAATATGGGTAAAAATGTTTATAGGAAATCAGAGTAGCAATAAGGTAGAAAGAGCTATCAGCGAAATCAGGCGCGGTCGGCCAATTGTAATATATGATGAAAGTAATTACCTATTGTTTGCTGCTGCTGAGGCTTTAGAAAGAGATTTATTTAATCAATACAAGCTTACATCAAGTAATGTATATGTTACTTTAACTTCAAGTAAGGTAAAATACATATCTCAGAATAAAGAACATAACAGCAAACGTCTGTTGGTGAATAATTTTGATGAACTGCTCTATTTAATAAACTGTTCAAAGGAAGATTGCATAAAAGAGTTGCAATGCTCAAAGACAATAGATGAATGTGCTATTGCCTTGCTTAAGTTCTCAGAATTATTGCCATACGCGTTAGTGGCTGATATGACTTTTGAGAATAACCATGAAATGCGAAATTGGTGCGAGAAAAATGACGTTATTGCACTGGACACGTCATTCATAAATAATTTTCAAGAAAATCAGGATGTATATGAAGTGTGCAAAACATCATTATTTTTAAAACAGACTCAAGAAGTAAATATCATATCTTATAGAACCGAAAGTGGTGGAAGAGAACATCATGCAATTATCATTGGCAATCCAGATAAAGATGACGAACCATTAGTGAGAATTCATTCTTCGTGCTATACGGGTGACTTGTTAGATAGCTTATCATGCGATTGCAGAAGTCAGTTACATCAAGCAATTCAAATGATAGCTGACTTTGGAAGTGGTATTATATTGTATTTGATGCAGGATGGAAGAGGTATTGGTTTAACTAATAAGTTAAGAGCATACAGTATGCAAAGAGAACATAACCTTGATACTGTTGATGCAAATAGAATATTGGGTTTTGAAGATGATGAAAGGAGTTTTGTTGTTGCAGCTAAAATGCTTAAGAAATTGAACATTAACAAAATCCAATTACTTACAAACAATGATAGGAAATTGTCAGAATTGGAAAGTAGTGGTATAGAGGTTACAAAGTGTCTACCACTTATTGTGGAACGTAATAAATATAACGATTCATATATGGAGACAAAGTTTGGTAAGCTAGGCCATAAGTTAAGAGTTTTTTAGCTTTTTTGTTGTAACTACTTTGTTAATTTGCTATGTTTATTAACACAAGTTAAGATTTTTAAGAATATTAAAATGCTAAGATTTTTTAAGCGAGAGAAAAGTACTGAATCGTTAGATAAGGATATAAATTGGAATTCAAACCGCTACAGCACAGTTATTGCTCAAAGGAATATTCTACTTTTATTTGCGTTAATATTATTAGCAACGATCTCTATCAGCATATTAGTCATATTTAAAATTAGCACAAGTAGCACTATTGAGCCATTTGTTATAGAAATTGACAAGAAATCTGGAATAGTGCAATTGGTTGATCCTGTCACAGTAAAGCAGTATTCTGCAGATGAAGCGCTGAACGATTATTTTATTTCAGAGTATATAAAAGCAAGGGAGGTTTTTGATCCATATCATTATAATTATAACTATTATACAAAGGTGAGGTTGTTTTCCTCATCTAATGTGTATAATGAATTTAGAAATTATATAGGATCGCAGAATATGGATGATCTTTTTAATTTATATTCAGATACCAAAAATGAATTTAAAATTCGCTCGATTCAAAAATTGGGTAACGATGCTCTTCAGGTGAGGTTTTTTGTGGAATTTATACGGAAAGATGGAAGTTCCACAAGAAAAAATAAGATAGTTATTATGTCATATAGATATGCATCGCTTGAAATGAATGATCAGCAAAGATATATTAACCCATTAGGGTTTCAAGTTATTTCATATAGAGTAGATGATGAATATGTATAGGATATTATTAGTTTTAGTTTTACTTGTAAGTAGCAATTTAAACGCATCCATTAATTATAATGAACCTATTTCTGTAGATAGTAGAATAAAGACTTTTGTGTATAGCCCTAATGAAGTATTTACGGTGGTTTTTAGTCAGGGTTACTATTCTTATATTGAATTTGCGGAAGGAGAAAAAGTTAAAAATATCGCTGTTGGTGATGCATCAAGTTGGAAAATTAATCCTTATGACAATAAATTGCTTATCATGCCATTTGAAGTTAGTAGCCGCACTAACATGATTATTACGACAACTAAAAAAAGAAATTACATTTTTGATTTAATCTCAAGGCCAAACTACGATAAATACCTGGACACTAATGCTAAGAAAGTGGATCACGATTATTCTGCTGAAAAGGATATATCTTACGTAGTACGTTTTTATTATCCTCAAGAAGAAGGTGAATTTGATGTTGATTTAGATGAGGTTTCTTTACCTACTCAAATGCAGTATACTACAGACAAGCTAGAAAAAATAATACAAGAAAATGATACGAAGTATAATTATACATATATTGATGAAGGTGGTAATGCGGATATAGTTCCGATTGAGTTATTTGATGATGGTTATTTAACCTATTTAAAATTTAGAAATAATAATAAAATACCTCAGATTTTTGTAGAAGGGGAGGATAAACCTTGTAAAAGGCTGTTATTTGATGATTATGTTATAATAAAAGGGGTACATAAAAAGCTATTTATGCGTTATGAAGATGATGAAGTTGAAATTATAAATAGGTCACTTTAGCTGTGGTACATGCAATATGAATAAAGAAAGGCGTAACAATTCAGAAGATGAGTCAGAAATAGAGAACAAGGTAGTAACAGTTGGCTCTAATCAAGGTCATAGGGCATTGATGGTTATGATTTTAGTGCTTCTGGTTGGTGTAGTGTATTATTTCTATTTTAGTCCTTCTCATAAAGAGGATTCAGAAGTTATTAAAAAAGAGGAAACAAAGCAAAACGTTCAAGAATTTAAAGGAAAGTTGGAACAAGTTCCAGATAATGTAATAGTTCCAGAAAGAATAATAACCGATTCCTTACCACCCTTACCTCCTCTTCCTACACCACAAATCGTACCAGAAATAAAACAAATTAAAAAAGAAGAAGAGAAACCAAAAGAAACCCCTGTGTCAAATATACCTATTTTGCCAAAGCCAAATTTTCCTTCTAGTAATGTTATTAGCAATTTACCTACCTCGTTTCCTACAATAGGGGGCGGAGGTTATCCTAGAGACAGACGTAGTGCACAAATGTTAACAATTTCAGGTAGTAGTGGAGAGAACAAGGCTGCTGATGCTATTTTATCCGACACTTCAGCACAGTCGAGCAAAGCTACCAGAGTAGGAAAGCTTGGTTTAATGATTACTCAAGGTAAAATTATTGATGCTGTTCTTGAAACTGCAATAAATTCTGATCTGCAAGGAATGCTGCGTGCTATGGTGAGTAGAGATGTTTATGCAGAAACTGGTGATACAGTTTTAATACCTAAAGGCTCAAGATTGATAGGTAGTTATTCATTTGACTCGAATGTTGCTAAATCTCGTGTAAATATAAACTGGAATAGAGTGATTCTGCCACATGGAATAGATGTTGCCATCTCATCACTTAGTACTGACGAGCTTGGTAGAGCAGGGATAGCGGGAATAGTTGATAATAAAATAGTAAGTGCGTTATTCTCTTCAGTGGCACTTGCTGGTGTTTCAATTAGTTCGGCTGTTATAGGGCAAAAGGCTTCTAATCTTATCGATGCGCTAACTGCCATGGATGCAGTGAAGTCTATTACTGCAACTGAAATAGATATTTCTTCTCTCAAAGGGGCTATTGTTGAGAGATTGGAGGATGCTATAAAAACTGAAGTTGGGAAGGTAGGAGACGAAAAATGGAAATTGGGTCTTAGGGCTATTGAAAAAATTCGGAATGCTAAAAGTGATCAGGATTTACTGAGAATAATAAAGGAAGAAATAGTAAGTGTGATAAAAAGTTCTGGAGCTAGTGGAGTTGATGCAATTACTAGTGACAATATCGGTATAACTTTAGACGATGTACGTCAACTGTTGAGGCAAACTCAGAAAAGAAGCAAATCTGTTTATGATGAAGCAATCGGGAAATCAATCAATGATTTTTCTAAAGACATGCGAGATATAGTGGGCAGATATACAGATAAAAAACCAACTATTTATGTTGATCAAGGCACTGCATTGAAAGTATTTGTTAACCAAGATATAGTATTTCCTCCACAGGCAATATTAAATCAATGAAATGAACTATGCTGCACTTGATACATATTTGGAGCCATTACAGGGCATATTTCAAGAAGAAGGCGTAAATGAAATATCAATAAATAAGCCAAAGGAAGTATGGATTGAAAATCGTGGTGAAGTAAGGTGTGAAAAATTAGAAATATTCGATCTTAACCATTTGAAATCTCTTGGCAGACTGATTGCTCAAGCTACAGAACAAAAGCTTAGCGAAGAAGCGCCGTTACTTTCGGCAACATTACCAAATGGTTATCGTATACAGATAGTATTTCCGCCAGCATGTGAGCCTGATAAAGTAGTCATGTCGATTCGTAAGCCTTCTAGCATGCAATTAGCACTCGATGATTACGAAAAAATGGGGGCTTTTTCTGAAACTGTTACAGAAGCAACTGATAATCCAGTTGACCGTCATTTGGATTTACTGTTAAGGCAAAAAAAAATAAAAGAGTTTTTAGAATACGCTGTAATAAGTAAGAAAAATATTATAATTAGTGGTGGAACTTCCACTGGTAAGACTACTTTTACTAATGCTACTTTGCGTGCTATTCCAGATGAGGAAAGAATTATTACTGTTGAGGATGCAAGGGAAATCGTTTTGAACGATCATCCCAATAAAGTCCATCTAATTGCCTCTAAAGGAGGGCAGGGCAGAGCAAAAGTAACCACTCAAGATTTGATAGAAGCGTGCTTACGTTTAAGGCCAGACAGAATAATAGTTGGTGAGCTCCGTGGAGCGGAAGCTTTTAGTTTTCTTAGGGCGATAAATACTGGTCACCCTGGATCAATATCAACCCTTCATGCGGATAGTCCAACAATGGCCCTTGAGCAAATAAAACTGATGGTTATGCAAGCAAACCTTGGCATTCCTCCAGACCAAATTATACCATACATTAGAAATGTGATTGATATTGTTATTCAGCTAAAAAGAACCGGTGGGGGCAAAAGAAGCATTTCTGAGATATTATTTACTAGATCTGCGAGCGAAAATGCTTAAATTTATACATAAGTTAAGGAAGAGTAGTTTATGAGTAATGGAAATCACCTACGTAATATTCTCATAGGAGGTGTAGTAGCTTTTAGCGTACTTGAGTTTTGCTTCTATCTATCTGGTATATTGTTTGTTCTGTTTGCTGATGGTCCGGATGCTGTGGATTTTAAGGCAATTAATCCTAGTTTGACGCCTTTCCCTCAAGCTCTTTGGCCAACGATTTTTGATCATATACAATATTGTTGGCATCATCCAGAGTTATATAGCCTTGAGCTCAAAATCACATTAATTATATCTTCTGCACTGCCTATCATTGTTTTAATGATTATCTTATGGAATTTAAGAGAAAGGATAATTGAGTGGCGACCATTTAAAAAGAAGGAATCACTTCATGGAGATTCGCAGTGGGCATCAGAGAAAGACATACGAAAAGCAGGATTAAGAAGCAAAAAGGGATTATTGCTTGGTAAAGATAAAAGAGGATACTTCATTTCTGATGGGTTTCAGCATGCATTGTTATTTGCACCTACAGGTTCTGGTAAGGGTGTTGGCTTTGTAATTCCTAATTTATTATTTTGGACTGACTCGGTAATTGTACACGACATAAAATTAGAAAACTATGAAATAACAAGTGGTTGGCGAGAACGACAAGGACAAAAAGTATACGTATGGAATCCAGCGCAGCCAGATGGAATAAGTCACTGTTACAATCCATTACAATGGATTAGTGAAAAACCTGGGCAGATGGTTGACGATGTGCAGAAAATAGCTAACCTAATCATGCCTGAACAAGACTTTTGGCAGAATGAAGCAAGAAGCTTATTTGTTGGAGTGGTATTATACTTACTTGCTGCACCAGAGAAAGTTAAATCTTTTGGTGAAGTTGTGCGTACGATGCGTAGTGATGACGTGGTTTATAATCTTGCTGTTGCTCTTGATACAATGGGTAAAATACTACACCCTGTAGCATATATGAATATTGCAGCTTTTTTACAAAAAGCTGATAAAGAAAGGTCAGGTGTTGTATCAACCATGAACTCATCACTTGAATTGTGGGCAAACCCATTGATTGATACTGCAACTGCGTCAAGTGATTTTAATATTCTAGATTTTAAAAAGAAGAAAATTACAGTTTATGTTGGTTTAACTCCTGACAACTTGACTAGGCTCAGGCCTTTAATGCAGGTTTTTTACCAACAGGCAACTGAGTTTTTATGTAGAAAATTGCCATCGGATGACGAGCCTTATGGCGTATTGTTTTTAATGGATGAGTTTCCTACACTTGGAAAAATGGAGCAATTTCAAACAGGTATTGCATATTTTCGTGGTTATCGAGTTAGGTTATTCTTAATTGTTCAAGATACTGAGCAGCTCAAAGGAATATACGAAGAAGCAGGGATGAACTCCTTTTTGTCAAACTCGACTTACAGAATAACTTTTGCAGCCAATAATATTGAAACAGCTAATTTAATATCGCAACTTATAGGAAACAAAACTGTACAACAAGAATCGTTGAATAAGCCTAAATTTTTAGATTTAAATCCTGCTTCAAGGTCATTACATATCTCTGAAATACAGAGAGCATTGCTATTGCCTCAAGAAGTTATTATGTTGCCACGTGACGATCAGATAATTTTAATAGAGTCGACTTACCCAATTAAATCAAAGAAAATTTTGTACTACAGTGATACCACCTTCACAAGAAGGCTGCTCAAACAAACTCGTGTGCCTACACAAGAACCATATGACCCAAACAAAGTTCTTTCTGCCGCTGCGAGCAAAGATAAGGTTAATAACGAGGGGAATAATGTTCTTGAGGGACCTAATTCAGTTGATTATCCTGCTGAAACTAAAACCGAAGATGCAGTATATGATGAATCAGATGAATTTGCAGACGAAGATATTGATGATGAAGATATCGACGATAAGTTTGAAGATGATGACGAGGAAGATGAGGATAGGAGCGATGATGGGTTTGATGACGAAGAAGAGGAGGATGAATTTGAAGATGAGGATAAATTAAAAAATGACGAGAAGTAAGGTTAACTTTGCCTATTTTTAGCTCAGAAAAGTGCAAGTTATGCAAATAATTAGCTTTTTCATATTAAGCCATTTTTAATTAATTAGTATTAGATTAGCTATTTTAACTAGGGGAGTAGTAATGATTAGTAAAAAAACATTAGCGGTTACAGCATTTGCTTTATTGTTGTCACAACAATCTTTTGCAAGTGAAACAGAAGGGTTTTACTTTGGTAGTAGGTATTACGGTCAATATTTAAATAACACAAGCGTACTAAAAACAAGCACTACAGGTATCAAAAATTTGTCTATAAATGACAGGGGTGCTCAGAACACAGAAGGTCAGTCACTAAGTGAGTATAAAGGAGATTATAATCCACCTTTTGCTGCAAATGTGGCATTTGGTTACACAGGAGAATTGGGTAACAACAGCTATAGGGCTGAATTGGAAGGGATGTATTCTTCTGTAAAAGTGGATAATATTGGTTTAACAAGTAGCCAAATAACTGTTTCATACCTAAAGGAGACTGGTGAGGATCCTAATAAAGAAACTTATCTCTATAGTGCTGCAGTTAGTCATGACCAAATTGAGAACATATCTGTAATGGCAAATGTTTATCATCATTGGAAAAGTGACCGTTTCTCTTTTTCTCCTTACGTTGGTATTGGGATCGGTGCAACAAGAATGACGATGTTTGAAAAACCGTCAATAAGACCCGCAGGTCAATTAAAAGCTGGCTTTGACTATCGCATAAACGAAGATGTAAATATGCATATCGGATATAGAGGTTTTGGTGCTATTGGTAGCGATATTAAGCTTACAGCAAAAAGGTTAGGACAAGTGGTAGACGACCCTAATAATGATAAAAAAAAGAAGCTTAATCCTAGCTCAGGTAGCAAAGTAACTGAGGAAATAAATATAGGTAATCAACTATTTCACACACACGGTATAGAGGCTGGTCTTACTTTCCATTTTGCCAGCAAAGCTTAAACATGTTGCCCTTTAAAAAATGCATAAAACCGTTCCTGTCGTCCTATGGCTTGACCATAGGATCTAGTTAAATATAGATCCAAGTAGTCACGCTACTTGGATGACTAGGTAGAGGGTACTGGGATGATATAGGATAATATGGGATGAAGGCAAAAAAACATTAGCTATGTTCTTTTCACAACAATGCATCTCTTCATTCCCGCTAAGTCATATACATATTCCTGAAAAGCTAATTCGTATGAGGGGATTATTTTGTCAATATTGCTTTGATCTTCACCTATCTCCAATATCGCAAACCCATTTTTTTTAAGGCACTTTCTCAATATTGGAAAAATGCTCAAATAACAGCTCAAACCATCAATACCACCATCAAGGGCAATTCTTGGTTCCTTTTGCACTTCAGCTTGCAAGTCTTTCAATTTGCTTCTTTTAATATATGGAGGATTACTGATTATAAGATCGAATGAACCTCTGCACTCTGTCCACGAACTTGGAAATATTTTGGCTCTGCTGAGAAGATCATGTTTTTTTGTGTTCTGATAGGCAACTTTATATGCTTCCAAGCTTTTTTCAAAACCGACGCCAACAGCATATTCATACTCACTAAGTACGGATATCAATAAACAACCTGTGCCTGTACCAAAATCTGCAATTTTTAGTTTCTGTTTTTTGTTTGGGTAATATTTTAACACTGCTAGGATTATTGTTTCACTATCTGGCCTTGGATCTAAAACATGCTGGTTAACTATAAAATTTTTACTCCAGAATTCACGATTACCTATTATTTGCGATATTGGATATCTTTCCGCTCTTTTTTTTGTTAATTTCCAAAATAAAAGTTCTTTCTCCATCGGCACTTGATCAGCATGGTTCACAATTATAAATGATCTTTCCACTCCAAGTACGTGCTGCATGATGATTTCACAATCTAAATGTGGTGATTCAACTTTATGTGACGATAATAACTCCGATCCTTCTTGAATTAAAGTGCTGATTGTTTTCATTATTCTAAAAATATGTTTCTTTCAGCCAAAAATAGCAAGATGAGCTTCCAGTTTAGGGTAGCTGCGCTAAATCCCAGTGTCAAGCACGCAGCTGTACGAACATTGCAATTTGCAGATCCAAGTAGCTTGACTACTTGGATCCAGCTAAGTTGGTGAGCATAAAAGTATAGCTAATGCGAGCTTTACGTCATACCGTCACGGTATCTCTAGATTCCGCTAACACGTAGCGGGACGACGAGGTCAGGGTGTCATCCTAGTACCTTCTCCTGTCATCCCAGTGCCCTGACTACTTGGATCCAGGAAAAAGAATGGTGTCATCCAAGTAGCCTCCCTCCCCTGTCATCCCAGTGCCCAGACACTGAGATCCAGAAAAGTTTGCTTGTAAGCAAGCAAACTAGCACAGAAAGTGGTTACAACATTTTCGATGAGATTATATGGAAAACTGGATTCCAGTGTCAAGCACTGGAATGACACCTTCCTGCTCAGTTCATGTTGCCATAAATATTAAGAAATTTACCAAGCAAAAAAAAAGGCAAAAGAAGCCCTAGTCATTGTCTATTTTCAGTATTGGCGTTTTTTAAGTCTTAAACACTGCAATTTAGCTGCTTTTAAATGCAACTCACCTTAGTTTAAATGTTTAAGAAATTTACTAAGCAGAAAAAAAGGCAAAAGATATCCCGTATTAGCTAGTTGTCACTCTCTAATCCTGGAAATTGGCGTACTATACTGTCTTAAACGCTTTATAAGCGCGTTTCAGCTTATATAGGTAAAAACCCAGAAATGTTGTGAAGACGTAAAGTGTGCATAGTGCAAAAAATTAAAAATAAGACGCCAATTACGTAATACTGTTGTCATTTAATCTGCACAGATTGAAGATAAATGAATACCTTCAGTACCATGATAATGGGGCTGGCGAAGGGTGTCAAGTAAGTTTTTTCGTTTCTACTGAATGACAGTTGTGGCTTGGGAGGTAGTGCAAGAAGTCTACTGATGGCTTTCAAGGCAGTTGAGCTTAATTATTAGAGTAGTAATGTTTATTTTTATATTGACTATTGAGGTTTATTATTTTATAACTAAAAACTTAGTTATTTTAATGAGCTTGAGTTTATAACATATGCCTACGATAAATCAATTAATACGTAAGGGTAGATTAGGATTGACCCATAAGAAAAAGGTACCAGCTTTGGGAGAAAGCAACCCTCAAAGGAGAGGTGTTTGCACTAAGGTGTATACTACAACTCCTAGAAAGCCTAACTCAGCACTCCGTAAAGTAGCCAGAGTAAAAATTAGTGGGTATGGTGAAGTGACGGCTTATATACCTGGTGAAGGTCATAATTTACAAGAACACTCTGTTGTTTTGATACGTGGTGGGCGGGTTAAAGATTTGCCAGGTGTGCGTTATCACATAATAAGAGGTGCCCTTGATCTGCGTGGTGTGCAAAATCGAAAGAAAGCTCGTTCAAAATATGGTGTAAAGAAATCTGGTTAAAGTTTATGGCTCGTCGGAATAAAGCAAAAAAAAGAGAAATAAGTCCTGATTCGCGTTACGGCAGTGTTTTGCTGATGCGTTTCATTAATACAATCATGAAATGTGGTAAAAAATCTACTGCAGAAAAGATTATCTATGACGCTTTGTCTTTAGCTGAAAAGAAAATAGGCGAAGGTGGGTTATCAATTTTTGAGACAGCAGTAGGAAATGTTACTCCTTCTATAGAAGTGCGTTCTCGACGCATTGGTGGTGCAACTTATCAAGTGCCTGTTGAAGTTCGACAAGATAGAGCGGTTTCTTTAGCGTTAAGGTGGATTGCTAAAGCAACTTCTGCTGCTCGAAAAAAGAGTGGAAAAACCACTGTTGATTGTTTGCAATCTGAAATACTGGATGCTTATAATAAACGCGGTGGTGCGTTTAAGATGTGCGAAGAAAAATATAAAATGGCTGAAGCTAATAAGGCATTTTCTCATCTTCGTTTTTAATGTTAGCTAATTAATTGTGATATGGAAATTGGAATATCTAAATACAGAAATATAGGGATAATGGCTCACATAGATGCTGGTAAGACTACCACAACAGAGCGTATTTTATTTTATACTGGTAAGCAAAATAGAATTGGTGAAGTGCACGATGGTGCAGCTTCTATGGATTGGATGGAGCAGGAAAAAGAGCGTGGTATTACAATCACATCTGCTGCAACAACATGTTTTTGGAATGATCATAGGGTCAATATAATAGACACTCCTGGTCACGTTGATTTCACTATTGAAGTTGAGAGATCTTTAAGGGTTTTGGATGGTGCAGTTGCTGTATTTGATGGAGTTGCTGGAGTTGAACCTCAATCTGAGACAGTGTGGCGTCAAGCTGATAAATATAGCGTTCCTCGTATCTGCTTTGTTAATAAGATGGATAGAATAGGGGCAAATTTTTATCGATGTGTTGATATGATAAAGACGAAGCTTGGTGCAGCACCTTTAGTTATTCATTTACCAATAGGGAGTGAGAAAGATTTCAAAGGTATAATTGACCTTATTTCTATGAAAGCCATTATATGGCAAGAAGAAACGTTGGGCGCTAAATTTTCTTATGAAGATATTCCTTCTGATTTGCTTGATAAGGCTCAAGAATATCGAAATCTTTTATTAGATGCTGCAGCTGAGATGGATGATGAAGCGATGAATACTTACTTTGAGTCTAATGATCTGCCAGTGGATTTACTGAAAAAATGCGTGAGAAATGGGACCATTAAAGGAAAATTTGTTCCTGTGTTATGTGGATCAGCTTTTAAAAATAAAGGCGTACAACCACTTTTAGATGGTGTAGTTGACTTTTTACCTTCTCCTATTGATGTTGATGTAATTGTTGGAATTGATCCTAAAGATTCAGAAAAGAAAATTGAGGTCAAACCTTCAGAAAAAGAGAAATTTGTTGCTCTTGCATTTAAAGTGATGACGGATAAATTTGTAGGCAGCTTGACGTTTATCCGTATTTATTCTGGTAAATTAAAGTCTAAATCTACCGTTTCAAATGCGTTAAAAAACGAAACTGAAGGGATTGGCAGAATGTTACTTATGCATGCAAATAACCGAGAAGATATAACTGAGGCTAGGGCTGGAGATATAGTTGCTTTAGTTGGGCTAAAGAAAACAACCACCGGAGATACTTTATGTTCTGTTGATTTTCCTATATTATTGGAGCGTATGGAATTTCCTGAGCCTGTTATTGAAATTGCTGTGGAACCTAAAACCACTTCAGATCAGGAAAAATTAGGTATTGCTCTAAATAGGTTGGTTGCAGAAGATCCTTCTTTGAGAATGTCAGTAAATGCGGAAAGTGGCCAGACTATATTGAAAGGCATGGGTGAGCTCCATCTTGAGATTATTGTTGATAGAATGAAGCGCGAATTTAACGTTGAGGCTAACGTCGGTGCTCCTCAGGTTGCATATCGTGAAACTATCACTAAATCTGTTGAAATTGATTACATTCATAAAAAACAATCTGGTGGAGCTGGTCAGTTTGCTAAGGTTAAAATAAAATTTGAACCTCTTGAGCCTGGTTCTGGGTTTCAATTTGAAAGTAAAATTGTAGGTGGTGCTATTCCAAAAGAGTATATTCCTGGGGTAGAAAATGGCTTGGAGTTGATAAAAGAAGGTGGTGTAATTTCGGGATTTCCGTTGATTGATTTTAAGGCTACCCTTCTTGATGGTGCTTTTCATGAGGTTGATTCTAGTCCTTTAGCTTTTGAACTTGCTGCTAAAGGTGCTTTTAAAGAGATGGCAAATAAAGCTGGTCCAAAAATGCTGGAGCCTATAATGAAAGTTGAAATCATTACTCCTGAAGAATATATGGGTGATGTTATGGGTGATATAAATAGTAGAAGAGGAAATGTTGCTGATATGCTCGATTTAGGTAATAATAGTAAAATAATTACTGCTTCGGTACCTCTTGCAAATATGTTTGGTTATATCAACGTTTTGCGTTCTATGTCTCAGGGAAGGGCGCAGTATAGTATGCATTTTTCTTGTTATGAGCAAGTGCCACAATATGTGGTTGATGAGTTAAAGTTAGAGTATAATTAAGGGTAATAATTATGACAGCAGTAGTGGAAGCATTTGGAAAGCCGCATGTAAATGTGGGAACAATAGGACATGTGGATCATGGGAAGACGACGTTAACAGCGGCGATAACGAAGCATTATGGAAATTTTGTAGCGTACGATCAGATAGATAAAGCGCCAGAAGAAAGGAAGAGGGGGATAACGATAGCAACAGCGCATGTTGAGTATCAGACGGAAAAAAGGCATTATGCACACGTTGATTGTCCTGGACACGCTGACTATGTAAAGAACATGATAGTAGGTGCAGCACAGATGGATGCGGCGATATTGGTAGTGTCGGGGGTTGATGGGCCAATGCCACAAACGAGAGAGCATATATTGCTGGCGAAGCAGGTAGGTGTTGGATATATCGTGGTGTATATAAATAAAGCTGATGTTGCTGATACTGATATGATAGATTTAGTAGAAATGGAAGTGAGGGAATTACTGAGTAAATACGGATTTCCAGGGGATGAAGTGCCTGTGGTGGTTGGTTCAGCGCTCAAGGCGCTGGAGGATGACAGCAGCGAATATGGAAAGAAATCAATAGACAAATTGATGGAAAAGTTAGATGAATATGTAGCGGTTCCACCAAGGCCTGTGGATTTACCATTTTTATTGCCAATCGAAGATGTATTTTCGATATCGGGGCGAGGAACAGTGGTAACAGGAAGAATAGAGAAGGGAGAGATAAAGATGGGAGAAGAGATAGAGATAATAGGTCTGAAAGCGACGCAAAAGACGATATGCACAGGTGTTGAGATGTTTAAGAAGTTGCTGGATAAGGGAAGTGCAGGACTCAATGTAGGAATATTGTTAAGAGGAACAAAAAGAGAAGAAGTGGAGAGAGGGCAAGTATTAGCGAAACCGGGGACGATAACACCGCATAGAAAGTTTAAGGCGGAGGTTTATATATTAAAGAAAGAGGAAGGAGGAAGGCATACACCATTTTTTGCGAATTACCAGCCACAGTTTTATTTAAGGACAACGGATGTAACTGGGAGCATAAAATTGCTAGATGGGAAGGAGATGGTAATGCCAGGAGATAATGTGAGTGTAGAAGTAGAATTGCAAGTACCGATAGCAATGGATAAGGGATTGCGTTTTGCGATAAGAGAAGGCGGTAGAACTGTTGGTTCTGGTGTTGTTTCTGAAATTTTGGAGTGAGAGTTTGAGTTATAGGAGTGTAGCTCAATTGGTAGAGCGCTGGTCTCCAAAACCAGAGGTTGTAGGTTCAATTCCTATCGCTCCTGCATTAATGTTGTGGTGGAAATGTTAAAAAGTTTGTGTGGTTTTTTCTGTGATATAAAGCAAGAAATACGAAGAATTGCTTGGGTAAAGAAACAGGAGGTGTTGTCATCTCTATTTGTTGTAATGATTGTTATATTATGCTTTTCGATTTTCTTCTGTTTTGTGGATTTTATGTCTCTTTACGTAATTAAGGCTTTATTTGGAATTATTTATGGAATGTGAATATAAATGGTATATCATTAAAGTTGATTATGGATATGAGCAAAACATACGCGAATTGGTAAGTAATGCTGTTTATTTTAAGGAAGTGTTTATTCCTTATCAAACGGTATGTAATTCAAAGTCTGATATAAAAGAGTTATGTGAAGTGTATGTATATATGCATCTGTGTGATGAAAGCAAAAATATTTTGAATCAAACGCCTGGATTCTGTAGTGGCGAATCTGGTGATTTTGAGATGATTTCAGATGATGAGATAAGTTTAAAGTGTAAAGAATTTAATAGATATAAATGGTATATCTTGAGAGTTGCTTCCAATTGTGAAGAGAAAGTGCGCCAACATATATTGGAAAATTCTATGAGATTGGGTGTTAATGATTACTTTAAGGAAGTTTTTATTCCATATGAAGAGCTAAGTGAAATAGAGTTAAAATCTAAGAAAATTGCTACACGAAGGAAATGCTTTCCTGGTTATGTCTTTTTATACGTGAATTTATGCGATGAAGTATTGAATTTTATCAATAATATACCAAAATCTCTTAAGGTTTATGGATTTTTGAAAAATGGTAATATTCCAAAGGTAATTTTGGATGATGAGATTCACTCAATGTGTAATGCACTTTATAATGCTCAAGAGACAAAGAAGTTAGGTTATGGTTATGAAAAAGGTGAAAAAGTGAAAATTAATGATGGTCTTTTTCAAAATTTTACTGGTAAGGTAAATATGGTAAACGATGAGAAAAAAATTATTAATGTGGAAGTATCGATTTTAGGTAAGCCGACAATAATAGAGCTTGATCTGGCTCAAGTAGAGAAAATAGAGGATTAATTATGAGTGTTGTAGTTGCTAAGATTAACTTACTTATGGAAGCTGGAAAAGCAGTTCCAGGACCAAAAATTGCTTCAGTACTTGGTCCGCGTGGTATACCTGTTCCTAAGTTTTGTGAAGCTTTTAATAAAGTTACTAGCGCTGCTAACGCTAATTATAAAGTAGGTGATTTAGTAACAGTGCGAATTTCCATAAAGGATGATCGCTCTCATGATTTTACTGTCAGCGGTCCTCCTGTGGCTTATTTACTTAAGCAGGAAGCTAAATTAAGTAAAGGTTCTGGTAATCCTGGTAAAGAATTAGTGGCTAAATTACCTATGTCTGCTATAATTAAAGTGGCAAAGTGCAAGATGGTTGATATGAAAGTGGATAATGAAGATTCAGCAGTGAAAATGGTTGTAGGCACTGCAAAATCTATGGGTATAGAAGTTGTGGAAGGTTAGGTAAATGAATACATATAATGGTAATCCTAAGCAGTGTTTGGAGAAGATTGTTGAGTCTGCTTCAGCAAAATTTAATGAATCAGTTGATGTTGCGGTCAATCTAGGCGTAGATTCATGTAAATCTGAAGAGCAGGTGCGTGGTACAGTAGTTTTGCCTAAAGGTATCGGGAAGAATATTAAAGTAGCTGTTTTCGCTCAAGATAAACATTTATTAGAAGCTGAAAAAGCTGGTGCTGATATTGCAGGAGGAGAGGATTTAGTTGAAGAAATAAAAAAAGGTAGAAAATTAGATGTTGATTGGTGCATTACTACTCCTGATTTTATGGCAAAAATCACTCCTATTGCAAAAGTATTGGGTGCTAAAGGGCTGATGCCTAACCCTAAATTTGGTACTGTGACTTCTAACATTGCAGAAGCTATTAAAACCATTAAGTCTGGTCAGATAAAATTTAGAACAGATAAAAATGGTGTTATTCATGGTAAATTAGGAAATATTAAATTTGATATTGATGACTTGCTAGAAAATTTAAAAGCCTTTCTTAAAGTAATTAAAGATAATAAACCTATTTCTGTGAAAGGAGTTTACTTTAAGGGTGTTTTTTTAAATTCAACTATGGGTAAAGCTTATAAGATAAGCAAAGTGGAAGATATAATTTAAGGGAGCGATACCGTGAAGCGTAAAAATAAGGATGAATTTATACAGAACACAATAAACGTATTTGTAAATAATGATTTCTTAATATTAGTAAATTTTAAATCTATAAATGCTAATGATTCATTAATCCTGAGGAATAACCTGAAGTCTATAACAGGTGGGGTATTAGTAGTTAAAAATACTCTGGCTCGCTTGGCTTTGGAAAGGACTGGCAAATTTTCTTATTTATCAGGCAAATTTTCTGGTCCTGTTGCTATTATATACTCTAGTGGCATAGTAGAAGCTGCAAAGTTAATAGTTGATTTTGCTAATGCTAACAAAGAAAAAATGTCTGTGATTTGCGCGGCTCATTTAAATGAATTGTTAACAGTGGAAGATGTTAATAAACTGGCTAAGTTGCCTTCTCTGGATGAATTGCGTGTTAAAATTATGCGTTTAATATCTTATGATATTCCTGCTCGATTGGCGTTGTCTATTAATTCATCTTCTATGAGGCTTATGAGAGTTTTGGATTATTATAGTTCTAAAAAATAAATTTATTGTTAAGTAAGGTGGTAATTATGAGTAATGTAACAAGTGATTTGGTTGATAAAATATTATCTTTAAATCTATTAGAGGCTTCTGAACTTGTAAAAGTTCTAGAAGAGAAAATAGGGTTGCCTGCTGGTTCTTTTCTTGGTGGAGCTGTTGGTGCTGGGGCGCCTGTTGGCGATAATGCTGCTGCTCCTGCTGCTCAAGAGAAAGTTGAATATAAAGTTGTGATTAAAGAAATTGATGCGAGTAAAAAAATAGGAGTTATTAAAGCTGTGAGAGAGGTTAATTCTACATTGGGTTTAAAAGAAGCAAAAGAGTTGGTTGAATCTTTACCTAAAGATTTGACTGCTAATGTTCCTAAAGACGAAGCAGAAAAAATCAAGCAAAAACTTATTGAAGCAGGAGCAACTAAAGTGGAGCTTGAATAATATTTAATGTATTAATTTTATATTGATATAGCTCTTTTAATTAGTTTGGGGTATTTTAATGGTTGATTCTTCTTATATGTACGCTTCTGGTGCTTTTGTTCCTAGAGTTTCTTATTCTAGGTCGATTGATTTAAAAGATTCTTTATTGGATTTGGTTAAGGTTCAAAAAGAATCGTATGATTCATTTACTCCTCAGAATAAGGGTAATGAAAGACTTGAAGTTATCTTTCATACAATCTTTCCAATAAATGATCCTTTGCGTAGGGCTACTATTGAGTTTATAAGTTGTAGGGTGGATGATCCTAAGTATGATGAATCTGAGTGTATAAAGCGTGGTGTAACTTTTTCTGCTCAGGTTATTGCTTCTATACGTCTTGTTGTTATGCAGGATGGTATTTCTCTTGATGAATATAAATCGATTAAAGAGAGTGGAGATCATTCTAAACTTGCAACCGTTGTAAAATCTATAGAAGAGCAGAAAGTCCACTTTTGTGGGTTGCCTATGATGACTGATAAGGGCACTTTCATCATTAATGGTGTGGAAAAAGTTATCGTCTCACAA
This sequence comes from Wolbachia endosymbiont (group A) of Phasia obesa, assembly GCF_964028125.1. Lineage (NCBI taxonomy): Bacteria > Pseudomonadati > Pseudomonadota > Alphaproteobacteria > Rickettsiales > Anaplasmataceae > Wolbachia > Wolbachia endosymbiont (group A) of Phasia obesa. Next base: position 1,125,749 of record NZ_OZ034764.1, on the reverse strand, counting down.
ATGCATAGGTCTCCTGGTGTATTCTTTGATAGCGATAAGGGAAAAACTTACAATTCTGGTAAATTGATCTATTCTGCTAGAATTATTCCTTATAGGGGTTCTTGGCTTGATATTGAATTTGATGTTAAAGACCATTTGTATTTTCGTGTTGATAGAAAAAGAAAATTGCCAATCTCAGTTTTATTAAAGGCGTTGGGTTTATCAAATAATGATATACTCGATAGATTTTATGAGAAAATAAAGTATGTAAAACATAAAGATGGTTGGAAAGTGCCTTTTGTTCCTGATAAATTTAAAGGAGTGAGGCTGCCTTTCGACTTAATGGATATTGAAGGTAATGTGCTGCTTAAAGCTAACGTTCGTATTACCTCAAGACTAGCTAAAAAGCTATATGATAATGAATTGAAAGAGTATCTGGTTCCTTTTAATTCTATATGTGGTTTATTCCTCGCAGAAGATTTAATGGATAGTGCTAGCTCTACGAAAATTTTATCTGCTGGTGAATCTATAAAGCTGGAAGACATAAAGAAGCTTGAGTTATTATCTGTAGATGAAATATCAGTGTTGAACATAGATAATTTGTTTGTTGGACCTTATATATTAAATACGCTTTTCTTAGATGAAAACATGTCTTATCAGGATGCACTATATGAAATATATAGAGTTTTGCGTCCTGGTGAAGTTCCTGTTTTAGAGATAGTAGAAGAGTTTTTCCGTAATCTTTTCTTCAGTCCGGAATATTATGATTTGTCTAACATTGGTAGGTTGAAGCTTAACTCTTACCTTGGATTAAATTATGATGAGGATTTAACTGTTTTAACGCATGAAGATATTATTGAAATTGTGAAAAAAATAGTATTGTTACGTGACGGTCAAGGATCTGTAGATGATATTGATCATTTAGGAAACAGAAGAGTAAGATCAGTTGGAGAGTTTATAGAAAATCAATTTAGAACTGGGTTGTTGAAATTGGAACGCGCAATAGTTGATTCTATGTCCACTTCTAGTTTAGATAAAGTTTCTCCATCTGATTTTATTAATCCAAAAGTGTTAACTAATGTCTTAAGAGATTTCTTCAATTCTTCTCAATTATCTCAATTTATGGATCAGACTAATCCGTTATCTGAAATAACACATAAAAGAAGGTTATCCGCGTTAGGTCCTGGCGGTTTAACAAGAGAACGGGCAGGATTTGAGGTGCGTGATGTTCATCCAACTCATTATGGAAGAATTTGCCCTATTGAGACTCCTGAAGGGCAAAATATAGGGTTAATCAACAGCTTAGCTATATACGCGCGTATTAATAAATATGGTTTCATTGAAAGCCCTTATAGAAAAGTAGTCAATAGGGTTGTTACTGATCAAATTGAGTATCTTTCTGCTATAGACGAAGGCTCACATCATATAGCTGACACTAGCGTAAAGCTTGATGAAAATAATTGCTTTGTTGATGACATGCTATACTGTAGATATGCTGGTAGCTTCGTCATGGTAAGTAGCGACCAAGTTAGTTACATTGACGTATCTCCTAAGCAGGTAATATCAGTTGCAGCTTCCTTGATTCCATTTTTAGAAAATGATGATGCTAATAGAGCATTAATGGGCTCAAATATGCAACGTCAGGCCGTACCTTTATTGAAGCCTACCGCTCCTCTGGTTGCTACTGGTATGGAGTCTTTTGTAGCTTCTGGCTCTGGTGCTGTAGTTTTAGCAAAACGCGATGGCATAGTTGATAGTTCTGATAGTAACTCTATAGTTATACGTGCTTTTGATAAAGAAAGGGTTAACTACTTGGACGTAGATATTTATCATCTAAGGAAGTTTCAGCGTTCTAACCATAATACTTGTATTAATCAAAGACCGCTAGTGTGCGTAGGTGATTATGTTAAAAAGGGTGATGTAATAGCTGATGGTCCTGCAATTAACAGTGGTGAGTTGGCGCTTGGTAAAAATTTGCTAGTCGCTTTTATGTCTTGGCAAGGTTATAATTTTGAAGACTCTATTATTATTTCTAGTGAAGTTGTTAAAAAAGATCTCTTTACTTCTATTCATATAGAAGAATTTGACTGTGTTGTACATGATACCCCTTTAGGATCAGAAAAAATAACTCGTGCTATACCTGGTGTTAATGAAGAAAATCTATATCACTTGGATGATAGTGGTATAGTGAAAATTGGTACAAGAGTTGGTCCAGGCTATATTCTGGTAGGTAAAGTTACACCTAAACCTTCTCTTTCATTGCCTCCTGAAACGAAGTTATTAATGACAATTTTTGGTGAAAAGTCATTCGATTGTGCGGATTCCTCTTTATATACATCTCCAGATGTTGAAGGGACAGTAATTGATGTACAAGTCTTTACACGCAGGGGGGTTGAAGAAAATGAAAGGGCATTACTCATCAAACAAAAAGAGATAAATGACTTTGAGGAAGAGCGAGATTATATAATCAATGTTACTAGTGAATATTTCTATGATGAATTGAAGAAACTTCTTATTAATTCTGGTTCTCAAGATCGAGAAAAATTTGACTCTATTGAACGTGAGCAATGGTGGGGTATAGGATTAAAAAACCAATCCATTTCTGAGCAAGTTAAGAGCTTAAAAAAAGATTTTGATGAAAAAGTATCACATGCAATAGCACAGTTTAAGCGAAAAGTAGAAAAATTACATGAAGGTTATGACCTGCCTCAAGGTGTGTCGATGTCAGTAAAAGTTTTCATTGCTGTGAAACATAGTCTGCAACCAGGGGATAAAATGGCTGGTAGACATGGAAATAAAGGTGTGATTTCTCGAGTTGTGCCAGTGGAAGATATGCCTTATTTGGAAGATGGTACTCCTGTTGATATTATTCTTAACCCTCTTGGTGTTCCTTCACGAATGAATGTAGGGCAAATACTGGAAACGCATGTAGGTTGGGCTTGTAGAAAATTAGGGGAAAAGGTAAGTAATATTCTCGATGAGATCAATAAGATCAAAAGTGCTTTTTGCAAGGGAATTAGGTCCCTTAACGATGATAATTTTACACAATTTGCAGTAGCATACCTTGATAATAAAAAAATTGAAAATATTGATGATGATGAAATAACGGCTTCTGTTTTAAATACACCTAATAAGAATGCACTAAATGACGAGTTGAATGAGTTAGTAGAGAACTATTTGAACTCTTGTAAAAGTTCATACAGCAATTTACGTAACTTCCTGATTGAGGTTTATAGCTATGGCAGTAACGTATCTATCTGTAATGATATTCGTAATATTAGTGATAATAATCTCATTGAATTTGCACGCAAATTACGTGATGGCGTTCCTGTTGCTGCACCTGTATTTGAGGGTCCAAAAGATGAACAAATAGCAAAATTATTTGAACTTGCTGGTTTAGATAACTCTGGACAAGCTGTATTATATGACGGTTGCAGTGGTGAAAAATTCGACCGCAAGGTTACAGTTGGTTACATGTACATGCTTAAGTTGCACCACTTGGTTGATGGTAAAATTCATGCGCGTTCAGTAGGGCCTTATAGTTTGGTTACTCAACAACCTCTTGGAGGAAAATCTCATTTTGGTGGTCAGCGTTTTGGTGAAATGGAATGTTGGGCATTACAAGCCTATGGTGCTGCTTATACTTTGCAGGAAATGTTAACTGTGAAGTCTGATGATATTAATGGTAGAGTTAAGATTTATGAATCGATAATAAAAGGTGACAGTAATTTTGAATGTGGAATTCCTGAATCCTTTAATGTGATGATAAAAGAACTACGTTCTTTATGTTTAAATGTAGATTTAAAGCAAAATGATGTAGTGATTGAAGATATATCTCACACTAACATTGCACAACCTTTTAATGAGGTTAGCATATCGATTGCTAGCCCTGAAAGTATTAAGCGTATATCTTGTGGTGAGATAGAAGATGTTTCAACTGCAAATTATCGTACGTTCAAAGTTGAGAAAGGTGGATTATTTTGCCCTAAGGTTTTTGGCCCTGTCAATGACGATGAATGTTTATGTGGAAAATACAAAAAAAGAAGACACAGAGGTCGCATATGCGAAAAATGCGGAGTAGAAGTTACATCTTCTAAAGTAAGAAGAGAAAGGATGGGTCATATAGAGCTTGCATCTCCTGTTGCTCATATATGGTTTTTGAAATCGCTTCCTTCAAGAATTGGAGCATTATTAGATATGTCTCTCAGAGATATTGAGAATATTTTATATAGCGATAATTATATCGTAATAGATCCTCTTGTTTCGCCTTTTGAAAAAGGTGAGATTATTAGTGAAAAAGCTTATAATGAAGCTAAAGATAGCTATGGGATCGATAGTTTTGTAGCTATGCAAGGTGTTGAAGCTATAAGAGAGTTGCTAACGCGCCTTGATTTACATGAAATTAGGAAGGATTTAAGACTAGAATTAGAATCTGTTGCTTCTGAGATAAGAAGAAAGAAAATTATAAAGAGATTGCGTATTGTTGAAAACTTCATTAAATCTGGAAATAGGCCTGAGTGGATGATACTTACAACTATACCTATTTTACCACCTGATTTGCGTCCTTTGGTATCGCTTGAGAGTGGTCGTCCTGCAGTTTCTGATCTGAATCATCATTATAGGACTATTATTAATAGAAATAACAGGTTGAGGAAATTGTTGAGCTTAAATCCTCCTGAGATTATGATTCGTAATGAAAAAAGGATGTTACAAGAAGCAGTTGATTCTCTTTTTGATAATAGTCGTCGTAATACTTTGGTAAATAAAGCTGGTGCTGTTGGATATAAAAAGTCCATTAGTGATATGTTAAAAGGAAAACAGGGTCGTTTTCGCCAGAACCTCTTAGGAAAAAGGGTAGACTACTCTGGACGTTCTGTAATAGTTGTTGGTCCAACTTTGAAACTAAATCAGTGTGGATTACCAAAAAGAATGGCTCTTGAACTATTCAAACCTTTTGTTTACTCAAAGCTTAAGATGTATGGTATGGCTCCAACTATTAAGTTTGCTAGTAAGTTGATAAGAGCAGAAAAACCAGAAGTTTGGGATATGCTTGAAGAGGTAATAAAAGAGCATCCTGTTTTGTTGAATAGAGCGCCTACGCTACATAGACTTGGTATTCAGGCTTTTGAGCCAATCCTTATTGAAGGCAAAGCAATACAGCTTCATCCGCTTGTCTGTACGGCGTTTAATGCTGATTTTGATGGTGATCAAATGGCAGTGCATGTGCCAATTTCATTGGAAGCTCAGCTTGAAGCTAAGGTGTTGATGATGTCCACTAATAACGTTTTAAGTCCTTCTAATGGCAGACCGATTATAGTTCCTAGTAAAGATATAGTACTTGGTATATATTATCTGACTTTACAAGAACCTAAGGAAGATAATTTACCATCTTTTGGTGCTTTTTGTGAAGTTGAGCATTCCTTGAGTGATGGTACTTTACATATTCATTCTAGTATAAAGTATAGGATGGAGTATATTAATAGCAGCGGTGAAACTCACTATAAAACTGTTTGTACAACTCCTGGCCGTTTAATATTATGGCAAATTTTTCCTAAGCATGAGAATCTAGGCTTCGATCTAATAAATCAGATATTAACAGTCAAGGAAATAACTGGTATAGTTGATTTGGTATATCGTAACTGTGGTCAAAGTGCTACAGTGGCATTTTCTGATAAATTAATGGTACTTGGCTTTGAGTATGCCACATTTTCTGGTGTCTCTTTTGGTCGTTGTGATATGGTTATACCTGAAACTAAAGCTACACATGTTGATCACGCGAGGGGTGAAATTAAGAAATTCTCTATGCAATATCAAGATGGGCTAATAACTAGAAGTGAGAGGTATAACAAGGTTATAGATGAATGGTCTAAGTGTACGGATATGATAGCTAATGATATGTTAAAAGCAATATCTATATATGATGGAAATAGTAAGTACAACTCAGTGTATATGATGGTTAACTCTGGTGCAAGGGGTTCTACTTCACAGATGAAACAGCTAGCAGGAATGCGAGGGCTCATGACCAAACCTTCTGGTGAGATTATAGAAACACCTATAATTTCTAATTTCCGTGAAGGATTGAACGTATTTGAATACTTTAATTCTACTCACGGTGCGCGTAAAGGTTTAGCTGACACTGCACTTAAAACTGCAAACTCTGGATACTTAACTCGTCGTTTAGTTGATGTATCTCAAAATTGCATAGTTACAAAGCATGACTGTAAAACAAAAAATGGTCTTGTTGTGAGAGCTACAGTTGAAGGAAGTACTATAGTTGCATCTCTAGAGAGTGTTGTGCTGGGTAGAACAGCTGCAAATGATATATATAACCCAGTGACAAAAGAATTATTAGTAAAAGCAGGGGAATTAATTGATGAGGATAAAGTAAAGCAAATCAGCATTGCAGGTCTTGATGTTGTAAAAATTAGATCGCCTTTAACTTGTGAAATAAGTCCTGGTGTATGTTCTTTATGTTATGGAAGAGACCTTGCAACTGGTAAAATTGTTTCAATAGGTGAAGCAGTTGGTGTTATAGCTGCTCAATCTGTTGGAGAGCCAGGTACTCAGTTAACGATGCGTACTTTTCATATAGGTGGAGTAATGACTAGAGGCGTTGAATCCTCGAATATTATAGCTTCTATTAATGCTAAAATAAAGTTAAACAATAGTAATATAATTATAGATAGAAACGGAAATAAAATTGTGATAAGCCGTTCCTGTGAAGTCGTGTTGATTGATAGCCTTGGTGGTGAGAAGTTGAAGCACAGTGTACCTTACGGCGCTAAGCTTTATGTAGATGAGAGTGGGTCAGTAAAAATTGGCGATAAAGTTGCGGAATGGGATCCTTATACATTGCCTATTATCACGGAGAAGACTGGTACAGTGTCTTATCAGGACTTAAAAGATGGAATTTCGATCACTGAAGTGATGGATGAATCTACAGGAATATCAAGCAAAGTAGTAAAAGACTGGAAATTGCATTCTGGTGGAGCTAATTTACGTCCTCGTATTGTGCTGCTTGACGATAATGGTAAAGTAATGACACTCGCAAGTGGCGTTGAAGCATGTTATTTTATACCAATCGGTGCAGTGCTCAATGTACAAGATGGCCAGAAGGTTCATGCAGGTGATGTTATTACAAGAACACCAAGAGAGTCAGTTAAAACTCGTGATATTACTGGTGGTTTACCGAGGGTTATAGAGTTATTTGAAGCACGTCGTCCTAAAGAGCATGCTATTGTTAGTGAGATAGATGGCTATGTAGCGTTTTCTGAAAAAGACCGTAGAGGAAAATGCAGTATATTAATTAAACCTGTAGATGAACAAATTTCTCCAGTTGAATATTTGGTATCAAGAAGTAAGCATGTAATAGTCAATGAAGGTGATTTTGTACGTAAAGGTGATCTATTGATGGATGGTGACCCTGATCTCCATGATATTTTACGTGTGCTTGGGTTAGAAGCTTTAGCGCACTATATGATTTCTGAAATACAGCAAGTTTATAGATTGCAGGGTGTTCGTATAGACAATAAGCATTTAGAGGTGATCTTAAAACAAATGCTACAAAAAGTGGAAATTACTGATCCTGGTGATACTATGTACTTGGTTGGCGAAAGCATTGACAAGCTGGAAGTTGATAGGGAAAATGATGCTATGAGTAACTCTGGCAAACGGTCTACTCATTATCTTCCTATTCTGCAGGGGATTACTAGGGCAAGTCTTGAAACTAGCTCCTTTATTTCTGCTGCCTCTTTCCAAGAGACAACAAAAGTACTTACAGAAGCAGCATTCTGCGGGAAGAGTGATCCTTTAAGTGGATTAAAAGAAAATGTTATAGTAGGAAGATTAATTCCTGCTGGTACAGGTTTGATTATGAATAAGATCAGAGCACTTTCACTTTGTGATAATGTGGATAAATATGAAAAATATTTTGATATTGAAACTTATGACGAGGAATGGTTGATGGATAATGGTTGTCATTTACACTCTGGTGAGGAAGAGAGCGTAGTGGCATACGATCAGTCGAATTGAGTACAGCTAGTGTGTCTCTTGACCAAAAAAGCCAATAATATTTTCTTTCACTTCTGTGCTATCTGTCATGTTATTTACTCTCACACGAAATTCAGATGAGCCTTGAAGCCCGCTACTGTACCAACCTATGTGTTTGCGGGCCATCTTTATTCCTGTGTCATTTCCATAGTACTCAAGAATATTGTCGTAATGCTCGAGTATGATGCTTAATCTCTCTGAAGCTGTTGGCTCAGAAGTTTCACTTCCACTGAGAAAGTTCATTGCTTGATTAATCAGCCAAGGTTTACCGTAGGCACCACGACCTATCATCACTCCGTCTGCTCCAGATTCTTTGAGAGCATTCTGAATATCATTTAAATTTTTAATATCGCCATTTACTATAACTGGAATTTTCACTTGCTCTTTAACATTTCTAACGAATTTCCAATCTGCTTGACCATTATAAAGCTGCGCTCTTGTTCTTCCATGCACAGTGATCATTTTTGCTCCTAAGTCTTCGGCAATTTTCGCAAGTCTCGGGGCATTGCGATTTTCATCGTTCCATCCAGTGCGCATTTTCACCGTAACTGGCATATTCACTGCTTTGACCACAGCTTCAATTATCTCAGCGGCTTTTTTCTCATCACGCATTAGCGCTGATCCTGCATAACCGTTTACAACTTTTTTAACAGGGCAACCAAAGTTTATGTCTATAATTTTTGCTCCCATGTCCTCGTTTAATTTTGCAGCCTCCGCCATAACATCTGGCTCACACCCAGCAAGCTGCACAGCAGTTAATGCATCGACTTTTGCTTTTTGCAAACTCTGGCGAGTTTGCATAATCATAGCTCTGCTTGCGATCATCTCTGAAACTAACAAACTTGCACCAAGTTTCTTCACAATACTTCTAAACGGATAATCAGTCACTCCAGACATTGGAGCTAAAATAACTGGAGAATCAATTGTCAAATTTCCTACTTGTAGGGACATATATTCTATGTGTTCAAACCTAGCGCATTTACACATACTGTTACAACACTTTGTATAGCCGAACTTACTTTTTCCATAAGAGAAGGCTCTACCTCTACTATCTCAGCTCTCTCATAATGACCAGGTGCCAAGTATACCGTTTCTTGTTCTTTATTTCCCCATAGCTCGTTGTTCTGCTGATAACCTTCATTTATCATTCCCGCATTTGGCAGAAACAATGTATTTACATCATTACCATTATTTTTATAGTAGACGTCAATTTCAATATTAGCCAGCGAAGCTAAGATAGAAATTTCTTCTATGAAAACATGGTAACTTTGGCTGCTGATTGCCTCTAGATAAGATCTATAAATGGATTTGCCATTGAGAAAAGAATTTGCTGCAGTATCACTATTATAATTTCTATCATATTTTCTTTCACTAATATTGAGATTACTAGCACTAATGCTTCTTAAATCACCTATAACTTCATTTTCTTTTAATGTTGTAAGACAACATAACTTTTTTATTAATTTATTAGTCTTTTTTTTGATCTTCTCTACCCGTCTGTTTGTATGCTGAACCAAATCTTTTATTGAGTCCGACATACCAATCAAATGATTTGGATTTTCTAAGAATGCACCAAAAACTTTCTGCATCTGTCCCTTCAATAACTCAGGCATCCTTGGATCATTCAAAGAGTTAAATTGACTTAAAAATTTGTGCCATTCCATTCTCATATCTTGTGCTTTTTCAGTTTTATATTGACCAGAGCTATTATCACCAAATACCGCATGGAAAAAGCAGTTGCCATCACCTGTAGTATTATATTGAACAATTTTTGTTTGCTTACTTTCTACTGAATCTAAACTTACTCCGCTATCTTTACGACTTATATTTCCTGGACCACCTAATACAGGGCTTGGCGTGCCAGCCCTGCTTTGTTCATCCTTTTTCAACGCTTTTGCAAATTCTTTTCTCTTCTCTATTAATTGCTCTGAACTAAGTTCATATTTTAGCTGATCATCAATTTCATCAAACGATTTGCCTGCTTTCAGCATATCTGTAATTTTCTTAGCATTCTCTAAGGCAAATATTCCACAATTATACTTATCATCTTGTTGTTTAGCTTTTGAGTTTCTAATACTACTATTGTCTATTCCTAGAGTTTTCTGTAGCGCACTTGATACCTCTTCTGGTAATGGTTCACCAAATGAATCGCAATAATATGCTCTAAACTTTTTACTCTTTTCATCATGAGAAATAACCAATGTTACCCAATGATTGTTATTTAAGTTAAGAATTGAAGATAATACTAAATTGTTATCCCCTTTTACTTTATCTTTATATTCTTGCAATCGGTTCCCCAGAAAAGATGTAAGATTATCGAGGCAAGAAAAGAACACTCCTTTGGAAAATTCCCTGTGACCTTTTTTACGATATGGCATCCATCCATAGTAACTTTTTGCAATCTCTGCAATATCAAAATTACTTAACCAAAATTTATAATCTTCTTTTTTATTTGTCTTATATACAAAAGAATCCTTATTTTCTTTGCAGTCAAAAATACCACTATCCCTATCAGGAGTTTTCGGTCTTGCTTGCTTTTCTGGAGTCTTGCCTTGCAAATCTTGTAGTTCTGTATCTTTTTCTTCACTCTTTTCCCCCTTTGAAGCTCTTTTTCCATTAATATAGTTCTTCGCTAAGTAAAATAAAGGTTCAACAACCATTTTGTATGCTACTGTAAGAATTATTCCCATTAAAACCCAAACTACGGGGTTAGAGATGAGCATAGCAAGTGGAAAGGTCAATAGAGGGGATCCTATTACCGCCCCTAAACAGCCAGCAGCGAATGTGGCTGCTAGGCATACACAAGTAGCGTAGATAACGAATTCCTCACCAGCAAAGTCAGTGCTCTCTTTCTGATTATTTTTTGTAATACCCAACATACTACACCCTATGAACGCTAAGTTAATTAAATTTTAACAAATTCTAACAAAAAAATCAACCATAATAATTTTAGTAGTATGAGAATATATTGAATATTAAGAGCTTTTGGAGTACAGTAACAATGTTAGTAATAGCACAATATATGCACGATATAGAATATATACGCAAAAACCCTGAAGGATTTGAAAAGGCAATGAAAAGCAGGGGAATTAGAGAATCTACTGCGGAAGAGATATTAGAAATCGATCACGAGAAAAGATCATTAACCACTAAACTGCAGGATTTGAATAGGCAGCGCAATGAAATCACAGAGGAAATAAAAAAGCTTAAAATGAGCAAGAGCCCCTGTGAAGAGCAAATAGAGTTGTCAAAAAGCATCACAAATGAGATAGAGGCAATCAGCTTAAAAGAACAAGCAGAAAAGGATAAGTTAGTGAATGTTTTATCTAACTTGCCGAATATTCCTGCGCAAGATGTGCCAATAGGCGCAGATGAGAACTCTAATTTAGAGGTGAGAAGATATGGAGGAAAAAGACAGTTTGATTTTACAGCAAAATCTCATTATGAGCTCGGGGAAAAGTTAGGTTTAATGGACTTCGAACAAGCGGCGAGAATTTCCGGATCAAGATTTACGATATTAAAAGGACAGTTAGCTAAGCTTGGACGAGCGCTAATAAATTGTATGCTTGAAATGCATGTTAATGAATTTGGCTATACTGAGGTGTACCACCCGGCTTTGGTGAAAAACGAAGCTATGTATAATGTTGGTCAGCTACCGAAATTTTCTGACGATTCGTATTTAACTACCGACGAATTGAGGTTGATTCCCACAAGTGAAGTGTTTTTAACAAATTTAGTTGCTGACAAAATAATGGAAGAAAAAGAACTGCCTATTCGCTTTACTGCATATTCGGAGTGCTTTCGTAAAGAAGCAGGTAGTGCAGGTCGCGATACCAGGGGCATGATAAGGCAACACCAATTTGGTAAAGTGGAGTTGGTAAGCATCACAACTGAAGACCAATCAAATGATGAGCTTGAGCGTATGACGAGTGTTGCTGAAGAGATATTAAAAAAATTAGAATTGCCATACAGAGTAATGCTGCTTTGCAGTGGCGATATGGGTTTTGCTGCACAAAGGACTTATGACATAGAGGTATGGTTACCTGGGCAAAATAAATATAGAGAAATATCAAGCTGCTCAAATTGTGGTGCATTTCAAGCAAGAAGGATGAACGCTAAATACTCTTCAGAAACTGATAAAAAGATGAAAAAATATATTCACACTTTAAACGGCTCAGCTTTAGCTATAGGAAGAACGATTATTGCCATAATGGAGAATTATCAAAATTCTGACGGGTCGATTGCAATACCAAACGTGTTGCAAAAATACATGAGTAATGATACTGTTATAAGCAAATAATAATTTTGACATATAGAAAAGCGAGGAAATAAAGATGAAGGTTCTGGTTATAGGTTCTGGTGGGCGTGAGCACGCTCTACTTTGGGCTCTAAAAAAATCTCCTATCTTGACTGAGTTATATGTAACTCCTGGTCGCCAAGCTATGAAAGATCTTGGGGCTCTTGTGGATGTAAATATTCAAAATTCAGTAGATGTTACACAATTTTGCAAGAGAGAAAATATAGAGTTGGTTGTTATTGGTCCAGAACAACCAATAATTGATGGGCTTGCTGATGATTTAGTTGCAGAGGGAATAAATGTTTTTGCTCCAAGTCAAGCAACTGCAAAACTTGAGGGATCGAAGTCTTTCACCAAGGGACTATGTAAACGATATGGTATACCAACTGCCAAGTACGAGTGTTTTGTTGATGAAGGGTTAGCTAAAGATTTTGTACGTAGCAATAAAATAAAGTTTCCACTTGTAGTGAAAGCAAATGGAATTGCAGCAGGAAAAGGGGTGGTTATATGTAATACAGAAAGCGAAGCTTTTTCAGCAATAAATTCAATGCTAGTGGAGAAAAAATTTGGTGAATCAGGTGAAGAAATAATCATAGAAGAGTTTTTAGTTGGAGAAGAAGTAAGTTTTTTTGCTCTTATTGATGGGTTGAAAGTAGTAACTCTTGGGTGTGCAAAAGATTATAAGAGAGTTGATGAAAGTAATGAAAGCCAAAATACTGGAGGTATGGGGTCGTACTCATCACCTTCAATTATAAGTAAGGACATGGAGCAAAAAATTATCCAAAAAATAATATACCCTACAGCTCAAGCATTGGTTAACATGGGTACGTCTTATAAAGGAGTACTCTTTGCTGGTTTAATGATTTGCAAAGATAGCCCAAAACTTCTCGAGTATAACGTTAGATTCGGTGATCCAGAAACGCAATCTATATTACCTAGATTTGATTCAAATTGCGATTTGTTAAAATTGATGTTGTCAGTTGCAGAAGGAAAGTTAAATGTCAAAATGGTGGAACTTAACAACAAATCTACAGTTTGTGTAGTTGTTGCAAGTAAAGGCTATCCGGGTGATTATCAAAAGGGAGAAGTAATTAAAGGATTAGATAAGATTGAAAGCATTCCTGGTGTGTTGGTGTTTCATGCTGGTACTAAATTCGATGAAAGTGGTAACTTAGTTTCCGATGGCGGAAGAGTGCTAAATATAGTAGCAGAAGGGAGCACTATAGAGGAAGCCAAAAGTAAGCTGTACTCAGCATTAAATTTTTTAGAATGGCCAGGGGGCTTCTTCAGATACGATATCGGTAGTTAATGTTAGCTGTCGGTTAGCAGGTGGTTCACAGAAACGAAAAACTTCCTTGACAAACTCCGCCAGCCCCCTTATCATGAAACTGAAGCTATTGTATTTGCTTTCGCCAATCTGCAGATTAAAAGGTAAGGATTACTTAATGTATCGGCGTCTTATGTTCAATTTTTTGCAGTATATAGATACTGTATGTCTTTACAAAACTTCATCTACATCTAGATTTTTATCTAAATAAGCTGAACGCGCTTATAAAGCGTTACAAGACATCAAAAAATGCCAATACTCGACAGAGATAGTAAAAGACTAGCTAACTCGGGGATTCTTTGTCTTTTTTTCTGCTTGGTAAATTTCTTAAACATTTGCAGCGTAAGTTAGTTGCAATTAAAAGCAGCTTAATCTTGCTTGTCAAGCGTTTAAAACATAAAAAACGCCAATATTTTAAAGCGGATAATAACCCCAGGGCTTCTTTTGCCTTTTTTTTCATTTGGTAAATTTCTTAAATATTTATGGCTAAACGACAATCGTCATCCCGCTACTTGTTAGCGGGATCTAGAGATACCGCGGCGGTATGACGTAGGGAAACCTTTCTTGGGTTAGCTATAAAACTAATCAGCATCTTGTTTAGCACATATAAATTAAGTTTCACAAATATAGTGCTAAACCTTGAAAATATGTTATAGCTACTTCTTCCAATTTAGTGGTGGGTTTTGACAGTACACATGTTATTTTACTAGCTACCAACTCAAGTGTCACAGAAGTTGCAATCACTGCATTTATATTCTGTACTTTAACATTTACTCTACTTTCTATTAGAGGCTTTACCCCCCTACATCATTACGTACAGCAGTATGATTTATTTCATTTTTAGTTCCACTACTATGCTGCAACAAGATATCCCCATTAACTTTTATTTCAACATTTTTGTCACTACTACCATTGTTAAAATTTAATCCCTCATCTCTTCTACTTTGTCTTTTTTCTTTTAATTTTAATTCAGTTTCTCTTTCATCAAGTACGGAAACGGTAGGAAATGGGATGTGAGTTTTTTCCTGACCATCTTGATTTATAGCTCTTGTTGTATTAAAAGCTTCGTTGCTTTTACATGATATTGTATAAGTAAGTGGTGTGTAGATTTTTTCTTCACTATCTGGATATTTTATAGTTATTGTTGCATTAAGAATGTCTTTCAGAATATCGTTTTCTCTAGCTATGTCTAAAATTTCTTGAATAACTTTGCGATCATGTAATGCGGCAAGTAACTTATCAGTTACTTTTTGATTATTTTTATGTTTTATGGTTATTGTTGTGTTAAGAATGTCTTTCAGAATACCGTTTTCTTTAGCTACTCTTAACATTTTCTCAACAGCTATACTATCTTTACGTAGTATAGCATAAGCAAGTGGTGTGCAAGTTTCTTCCTGACCATCTGGATATTTTATAGTTGTTGTTGCGTCAAGAATGTCTTTCAGAATATCGTTTTCTTTAGCTACTCTTAACATTTTCTCAACAGCTATACTATCTTTACGTAGTATAGCATAAGCAAGTAGTGTAACAGTTACTCTCCGACCATCTAGACATTTTATAGTTATTGTTGCGTTAAGAATATCTTTCAGAATACTGTTCTCCTTAGAGATTTTTAAAATTTCTTCAATAGCTATACTATTTTCACGCAGTATAGCATAAGCAAGTAGTGTGTAAGTTACTTCCCGGCTATCTGAATGTTTTATAGTTGTTGTTGCGTCAAGAATATCTTTCAGAATACCGTTTTCTTTAGCTACTCTTAACATTTTCTCAACAGCTATACTATCTTTACGTAGTATAGCATAAGTAAGCGGTGCGCAAGTTTCTTCATGACCATCTGGACATTTTATAGTTGTTGTTGCGTCAAGAATATCTTTCAGAATACCGTTTTCTTTAGCTACTCTTAACATTTTCTCAACAGCTATACTATCTTTACGTAGTATAGCATAAGTAAGCGGTGCGCAAGTTTCTTCATGACCATCTGGACATTTTATAGTTGTTGTTGCATCAAGAATATCTTTCAGAATACTGTTCTCTTCAGCTGCTACTAGAATTTCTTTAATAATTTTGCCATCCTCCCAGAACATAGTATGAGCAAGTGGTGTGTAAGTCACTTCCCGGCTATCTAAATGTTTTATAGTTATTGTTGTGTCAAGAATATCTCTCAGAATACCGTTTTCTTTAGCTACTCTTAACACTTTTTCAACAGCTATACTATCTCTACGTAGTATAACATAAGCAAGTAGTGTGTAAGTCACTTCCCGGTCTAGATATTTCATGGTTGTTGTTGTGTTAAGAATATCTTTCAGAATACTGTTCTCTTCAGCTGCTACTAGAATTTCTTTAATAGCTTTGCTATCCTTCCAGAACATAGCATAAGCAAGTGGCGCGTAAGTCACTTCCTTGTTATCTGGATATCTTATAGTTGCTGTTGTGTTAAGAATATCTTTCAGAATACCGTTCTCCTTAGAGACTTTTAAAATTTCTTCAATAGCTATACTATCTTCACATAGTATAGCATAAGCAAGTGGTGTAACAGTTGCTCTCCGACCATCTGGATATTTTATAGTTGTTGTTGCGTTAAGAATATCTTTCAGAATACCGTTTTCTTTAGAGACTTTTAAAGTTTCTTCAATAGTTTTGCTATTTTTACATAATATGGCATAAGTAAGTGGTGTGCAAGTTTCTTCCTGACCACCTGGATATTTTATAGTTGTTGTTGCGTCAAGAATGTCTTTCAGAATACCGTTTTCTTTAGCTACTCTTAACATTTTCTCAACAGCTATACTATCTTTACGTAGTATAGCATAAGCAAGTGATATAATAGTTGGTTCTTTACCCCGATGTTTGCTTACTTCCGTAGTAAGAATCCTTTGTTTTTCCTTTTTAGATATTTTTTCTAGTTCTTCAGCAATGCTACTTTTTTTGCCTTTTATTTTTGATGCTAATTTTAAAATATTTTTTTCATCTTTCTCTTTCAATTTCGAATCGTTTACCTGATGAGTCATTTTTTTTCTCAAGGTCTTTCTTATTAAACTAAGTATAACATTTCCTCTCTTCGTGGTTATAATATTTGCTTTTATGAATCAGTTGTGTTGATAATGTATTAATTGCATAGTTCAGACATTGTTTTATAAAGCAAAATTTTAGTAGACCACCTTACAAGAACGTTTCTTGCTAATTCTGAATCCGAAAAAAGGACGCAGTAAAGTTATTTGTAAGGGAAGAATGAAACTTGTAGCTATAGCTAAACTGACTTACGATAATTTGAAAAACCGTCATCCCGCTGCTTGTTAGCGGGATCTAGAGATACCGCGGCGGTATGACGGTTCGCAGTGGTATGACGGTTCGCGGCGGGATGACGATAAGCTCGTCATCCCGCTACATTAATATTGTATTAATAAAAACTTAATAATAATCCTTAATAATATATGAACTAACATGTTCGCAATTTCGTATGACAGAGGAAACAAAAGATGGATATGCTTCCTTATATGTTGCAATTCAGGAAGGTAATATTGAAGCTGCAGAACTACTAATAAAGTGTGGCACAAACGTCAATGATCATTATGAACGCAATCGTACGCCACTGCATATTGCCATCGGACGCAAACAATTAGAAATAGCAAAATTGCTAATAAAAAATGGAGCAAACGTTAATGCAAAAACTCAAAATCATGGTAAAGATGATCTAACACCAATGCACTTTGCAGTTTTTGCAAATACGCCAGAATTTATAGAATTACTAGCTAGCCATGGTGCATTGATTAATGAAAGAGAAAGCACCGAAGGGTATACTCCTCTTCACTTTGCTGCTTTGTATGGGAACAAAAATATAATACAAGCCTTAATTGATAAGGGACAAGATATTGAAGATGTGGACAATAATGGGCGAACAGCTCTGTTTTTAGCTGCTAGGCAGTGCACTGAAGCAGAAGATGATAGCAGAATAGAAATTATCAAGTATTTGATAGACAAGCTCAAAGCAGATGTAACAAAGAAAGACAATAATAACAATGCAGTACTCTTTCCTGCCGCTAATAATTGCCCTGGAAAAGTGGTAGAATTCATCATTGAGCAATATATAAAAATCTTTGAGTTAGAGAATTTTATCAACCACAAAAATAATGATGGAATGGATGCTTTGGATATTGCGCTGAATAGTGGAAACGAAAAAGCTATTGAAGTATTAAGATCATATGGAGCAGATATCAAGAATAAGGTAGATGGTAGCATTCAAAAAATTACTGCAGAAAAACCAAGTAGTACCCTAGACAGAGCAGAAAGTGCAGAGGTAGCACCTCCAATTAAGCAAAGAGTATAAAACTTTTTATAAAGCGATTATAAATTTCAGTAAGTTGCAGAGGCTCTACAATGGGAAGTGTAGTATGTTAGCAGATACAAATGACTAGATAAATTATATTTCATTAAAGTCATTTATCTTGAAACATAAGCAGGATTTTGTATAGTTGTTTCAATTTGGGTCTGTATATTGAAACAATGCGTGAAAATGACAGGTCATTGTACAAGAGATACCTAATTCGCCGACAAGAATACTAGATAAAGAAACTTACATTTCAATTATTTTACAATTTCTGTATAATCTTAAAAACTCAATTAGTGCGTTATGAAGATAATAATAGGTAATGCTAGTAAGGAATTAGGGGAATCAGTAGTTAACCGGCTAGATGTTCAACCATCCTCTGCTTGGATATCAAAGTTTACCGATGGCGAGGTAAATGTAGAAGTAGCAAATGATCTGTATAATCAAGAAGTATACATAGTACAATCTCTTTCTCCCCCTGTGAATGATAACCTTATGGAGCTTCTGCTTATAATTGATGCAGTAAATAGATTAGGAGCCAAAAGGATAGTAGTAATTATTCCTTATTATGGATATAGCAGACAAGATAGAATTATCAAAAACAATAATATGCAATCTGCTTTAAGTGCTAAATTAGTTGCAAATCTTATTCAAACTGCAGGTGCAAGTAGTGTTGCAGTTATTGATTTGCACTCAAGTCAAATTGAAGGATTCTTTGATGTACCGGTAACTAATTTGAACTGCTTTGAAGCATTTGTTGACTCTATAAACACGGAAAATTTGGCAATTGTTGCACCTGATGTTGGGGCAATTGGCAGAGCACGTGCTTTTGCGAGGGCTTTAGAGGAAAAGTACAAGATAGGGTTAAGTGATAAGATTATTGTAGTAGATAAATATAGGGAGAAAGCAGGCACATCTCAAGTAATGAACATAATAGGAGAAGTTGCAAACAAAAATTGTGTCATTGTTGATGATATAGTTGACTCTGGTGGAACGTTGTGTAATGCAGCTCTTGCTTTAAAAAGTTACGGAGCAAAGTCCGTAACTTCATGCATCACACACGGTGTGCTTTCAGGAAGTGCAGTTGAGAAAATCTCTTCCTCTTCTTTAGATAAATTAGTGATTACGGATACCATACTTCACAAACTTGAAAAAACTGGTAAAATAGAAGTTGTTTCGGTTGTAAATATTTTAACTCACTTCATCCAAGGAGGTAGAAATGCCAGCTAAGTCAACAGAAGACGTTATTACTTCACTAATAGAATTTGCAAATAAGAGAAAAATAACAATTACCAAGGAAGAAATGCTTAAAATTGCACAGCTTGTAAGGATTAAGTTATCAAATGACGAGATTGATCACTACTCCAAAGAACTGACAATGCTGGATTGGATACACGATACTTTATTGCAAGTTAATACTGAAGGTGTTTCTCCTATGCGTTATGGCAGCATAGACAAGGACATTCATGTACGCGATGATGTTATAAATTCTCAAAACATTAAAAAAGAGATATTGTCCAATACAAAACCTGAGCATGGGTATTTTGTAGTGCCAAAGGTTATAAGCGATTAAAGTAAAATAAGGCTCATATCAAACCTATAATAGATCTACTTTCAAAAATAAGACCAATCCGGTAAAGAAGCATTTGTGGGAGTGGAAACCATTTTTTGATTTTTCTTTACTAAGTCTACTAAATATAGTTTAGAGTTGCTTGGTGATTCTGTTCTTGTAAAAATGATTTCTCTACCATTTGGTAGCCATGCCGGGGATTCAATTTTATGCCCCTCTGAAAGCAGACGTTCTTCTTTGCCATCTGGCTTCATAACTCCTATGTAAAATTTTCCTGACTGAATCTTTGTAAAAGCTATCAGATCTCCTTTTGGCGACCAAACAGGCGTAGCATATCTTCCACTTCCAAAACTAATTCTTTTAGGTTTTTTACTTTTGTTAGTAAAATCGATAACGTACAGTTGCTGACTCCCACTTATATCAGAACTAAAAGCCATATACTTTTGATCTGGAGAAAAAGAGGGAGAAGTGCTTATAGCTGAACCTTTAGTAATTTTTTTTGTTCGTTTACTACTTAAATCCAAAGATAATATATTCGTTTCACCACCCAATGAGTGGGAAATTAAAAGAGATTTACCATCGGGAGAAAATCTTGGTGCAGAAACAACTCCTTCAAATGCGCTGATTATTGATTCAGTGTTATCTTTTAAATTTTTTAATATTATATAACTTTTACCATTTGCGTACGAGATATAAACAATACCCTTTCCATTTGGTGAGAATCTCGGTGTTGACACAAATCTATCGCCATTTGTTAAGTATTTTATATTACTTCCATCTTGATTCATCACAGCAATTTTACGCACAGATTTGTAGTTGCTATCTTTTTCTTCAGCGATATACGTGATTTTTGTGTTGAAGTGCCCTTTCTCACCAATTAATCTATCATGTATCACATCCGAAACGAGGTGACCAATTTTTCTCCAGTCTTTTGCTGGAAAAACAACTGACTGAGTAAGTAATTCTCTTTTTGTAAAAGTGTCAAATAAACGAAATGATAGCTCTAATGCACTACCAGATATTTCGCTTAAACTTACTGTGACTACAGTATCGCTTTTCCAAGATTTAGATTCAGCTTCCGCGCCACGTTTTACATTAAATAAGCCACAATTAGATAAATTTGTTCCTATTACCTTTGCAATATTTTCGCTTAATTCGCTTTCCAACGCTGTTTTACATGTACATTTAGATACAACAAGACCAATGTTACCAACACTGCTTTTTTTTATATCAACATATAAAGCAGCTTTTGTAAAATAAGGAATAAATAACGAAATAAATAACACCAGATGAACGAATAGCTTCATTCATTTCATACCTGTTCTATCTGAACCTCAATTATAGGCCTTTTTAGTAAATATTCCTTTAAGATACTCAATATTGAACTTTCAATCTTATTTTTAATTTTTTTTGTTGGCTGCAAACTAAACAACGACTCAACTTTCTTGACAATTTTCTGTATGGTAGCTGCATCTTCTAGCACTTCAAAAACACCAGGTACAAATACTTTTGGTTTAGCAAGCAATTTATTTTTCTTGTTTACAACTGCTGTTACCACAATAACTCCGGCATCTCTCATCCTTTTACGCATTTTTATAACACTGCTCTCCGGATGACGTAGCAGCATACCATCAATACCAAAGTAGTCAACATCAATTGAATCAACTTTTTCTCCGTTCTCCAAATTAACAATATCACCTGGTGCAATCATTATTGCTTTTGCCACACCGCACTCTTTAGCAAATTTTACATGTGCATGCGTGTGAATATATTCGCCGTGAACTGGAATAGACATCTTCGGTTTTATTAAAGAATACATTTCCTTTAGCTCTTCTCTTGTTGGATGCCCAGAAGCATGAACATGCTCTGTTTTTTCAGTAATAACTTCTACCCCCATCTCAATAAAGGCATTGAGCATGTTGTGCGCACGAGTTTCATTTCCAGGAATGATTTTTGACGAAAAGATCATGGTATCACCTTGCTGCATTTTAAATGCTTGATGACTCTTAGCAGCAAGTCTTGCGGTAGCTGCCAGTGGCTCACCTTGACAACCTGTGCAAAGTAGCACCAGTTCTTCCCTTGGAAAATTTACTGCTTCCTTTGCTTCAAGAAACTGAGGAGAATCAGTTAAATAACCACTATCTTGCGCAACTTTCACTATTCTCCATAAAGATCTACCAAGTAAAACTACTTTTCTATTTAGTGCTTTTGCAGCTTGGCTTATCGTTTCAATTCGTGCCACATTTGAAGCGAATAGCGAAACAGCAACTAATTTTTTAGACCGCTTTATTATGTTATAAATATTATTATAAATTTCACCTTCTGACTCAGGGTGATGCTTGCTTAATATATTGGTTGAATCGCAAATTGCTGCAAGCAGGTCACCTTTATCGCCAATTTCTTTTAGACGCTCCATATTAGAAGTTAATCCAACAACAGGTTTTGGATCAAATTTCCAGTCTCCGGTATGGAGTGCACTACCCATTTCAGTGCTAATTAATATTGAATTTGCCTCAGGAATTGAATGAGTTACATTTATAAACTCGACGGTAAAAGGACCCAAATTTATGCTGCCATTTATGTCTACCTCTTTTACAGGCACTATACCTTCCAATCGAAATTCTTTTAGTTTTTCTTTAAGAAAATTAACCGTAAACTTTGTTGTATATATGGAGCACTGCAACTCTTCCCACAAGTGGGGCACTGCACCGCAGTGGTCCTCATGTGCATGTGTAATTATTATTCCAAGTAAATCTTTTTTTCTTTGAGCAATAAAATCTATATCAGCAATGAGCAGCTCAACACCTGGCATAGTTTCATCTGCAAAACCAACACCAAGGTCGATCATAATCCACTTACCTTGGTAATGATATAGGCTAACATTCATCCCGATTCTTCCTACTCCCCCAAGCGGAAGAAATAAAAACTCATTTTTGTTTATATTCATTAAATTTAAATTATTAAAACCTGAGAATAGCAAAACTTCGACCTTAAATAAAGAAATTTATTGCTTTTACATAGTTTTATAGCTAACCCAAGAAAGGTTTCCCAACGTCATACCGCGATTTATTCGCGGTATAGATTCCGCTAACGAGTAGCGGAATGACGAATTTGTTGTTTTTCAAATTGTAGGTAAACCTAAGCCACTTTGGCTATAAGGAGCTAAGAAGTTTCTATTGGCTAATTATTGTTAAGTTTTCCATGAGTGAGATCAAAAAATTGCAGGATTAAATGAAAACCCGTAAACAGTTACCCCTTTATGTCATTTAGCAGATTTCTTATTTTTTTTTTACTTTACTAAAAAACCCTTCAGATTGCTGTTGTACACTTGCATTTTCCTCTTCTTCAAGCGCTTTTAATAGTTCAATTTGCTTTTTAGTTAAATTTTTTGGATTTAAAGTCTCAACTATTACCTGTACGTATAAATCACCACGAGCATGTGAGTTCATATATGGCATACCCTTTTCCCTACAACGTAGTTTGGTACCAGTTTGAGTGCCTTCAGGGACCTTTACTTTTATTTTAGCTCCATCAATTGATTGAATATCGATTTCACCACCAAGCACTGCTAGTGTCATTCTTATAGGCACTTTACAGTGTAAATCTGCTTTATTTCTAGCAAAGATTTTATGGAAAATTATTTTCACGTATACGTATAAATCTCCACTTTTTCCACCTTTTGTTCCAGCTTCTCCTTTACCACTTATCCTTACCTTAGCTCCTTCTTCTATGCCTTTTGGAATTGAAACGGATATATTTACTTCATCTCTTCTACGTCCACTTCCACCACATTTCTTACATTTGTTTTGTATTATTTCTCCTTCCCCATAGCATGTAGTACATGTTCTTTCGATGGTAAAAAAGCCTTGTTGAGTTCTAATCCTACCGCTTCCCTGGCATGTGTGGCACTGAACTGGTTTAATTGCTCCTTCGCCACCTGTGCCTTGGCATGTATCACATTTTACATTTGTCACATAATGTATAGGCGCTTGTATTCCTTTAAATGCATCTTCTAAGGTAATTTCAAGATCATAACGTAGGTCTGCTCCAGATACTCCTGTTGTACTTCTTTTTGCTCTCGATCTACTTGCACCACCACCGAATCCTCCACCAAAGAAGTCATTGAATATGCCGCTAAAATCTCCTGCAGAGCTAAAGCCTTGAAATCCACCAGAAGCACCTTCGTGGCCATAACGGTCATAGCCTGCCCTTTTCTCAGAGTCAGACAGAACTTCATATGCAGCTGTTACTTCTTTAAATTTTTCCTCTGCTTCTTTATTGCCAGGATTTCTATCAGGATGATATTTTAACGCTAATTTTTTATATGCTTTTTTTATCTCATCAATATTGGCATTTCTGCCTACTTCCAGCAGATCATAGTAGTCTTTTTTGCTCATATATAATAGTTTAGTGTTTAACCTTTAAAGATAGGTATTACATATATTAATTTCAAGTGTGACTTCTGTTTCCTATAAAATGTGGTGCACCCTGAGCGACTTGAACGCCCGACCTTTTGATCCGTAGTCAAATGCTCTAATCCAACTGAGCTAAGGGTGCTTTCACAAAGTTAACTTTAGCAGGTTTTGTAGCTTGATTCAATTAATTTGGCTAAAAATAAAACTGTTAATTTTTATCACGCGTGAACCCCTTACAATTCCCAAACTTCTGTTGCAAATAAGGATTATCAAATGCATTTTGAGGAGGAGCAGTTGGAGTAGTATTAGGATCTTGAGAAAAGTAAGGAGGTGGTGCATCATAACGAGAAGAATCTCCATAACCATGCCCTTGTTTAAGATAGCTATCTACCGCTCTTTCAGCTTTCTCGATATTTTCTGATTCTTCCTCATGCTTCATATGAAAAGCTAAACCACCAGTAAAACACACAAGAGAATTAACGCCAAGGATAACTAAACCCCACACTGGTAAGACTGGGTAAACAGCACAAGCTACCAAAGCTGCCAAAGAAACAGCGCCAACCGCAAATTCTATATTTCTGAACGTTTTAAATTTACTATCCAGGTAATCTATTTTTTCTTCTTTTCTAGCCACTTTTCTGCTGCTGTTATACCAAAAACACATACCAGCATGGAAAGCAACACACACAACTGCAGCTACCATACCTAAAGCTAATAACTTTCTATTGTCTTCTGAGTCTTTTTTCTTATCTTCTC
Source organism: Wolbachia endosymbiont (group A) of Phasia obesa (assembly GCF_964028125.1). Classification (NCBI taxonomy): domain Bacteria; kingdom Pseudomonadati; phylum Pseudomonadota; class Alphaproteobacteria; order Rickettsiales; family Anaplasmataceae; genus Wolbachia; species Wolbachia endosymbiont (group A) of Phasia obesa. Next base: position 1,101,035 of record NZ_OZ034764.1, on the reverse strand, counting down.
TGCTTTGATGGCTACCACTACTGAAACCAGGGTTATTTATAACTGTAGTATGACCACCAAACAGGCTGCGAAGTAGTAAATAATCCCAAAAATCTAAACCTCTATCATTGTATACATGTATATGTGTAGTCTGAGAGCCTGTAGGTTGTGCGTTATTCCCTGCGTTATATTGATCATTTCTGCTTCCTGTATCGTGCCTATTGCTTGAATTTGGATGTGTAAATTCTTCATACACATTTTTAAAATTCTCCTTGCTCCAAGTTAAATTCGGTGTATTATTACAATACTGTAGAAACCCTTCAATATTATTATTATTACCTAATTTCTTTATATAGGCTAACGCATACCTTTTTAAAACACTATCACTTGCTACCATAAATACCCTCTTAAGTTAAGATTAAATTAATAAATATTTATTATAACAAGATAACATCTACTTGTCAACTTGAGCCTGATTCAAGTATCCGTTCAGAGTGTGGCAGAAGAACTTATTCAAATAAAGTAGGTGGTAAAATATAAACATTTTATAAAGTGAAAAATGGACTTTTCAGACCACTGCCGAGCTAAAAAAGCCCTGAAAAACGTGATACTTAGGCTACTTCTTGCTTAAGCTGTACAATTTCAGCTTGAGAAAGGCCAGTGGATTCAGCTATTAAATTAACAGATACACCAGCTTTAAGTAAATTTTTTGCAACTTCGATTTTTCCTTTCTCTATACCTTCCTCAAGTTTGTATTCAAGAATGGCTTCTTCTTTCCGCAGATCCATTATTCTTTCTTCATATGCTACTAAATCTTTCTCATTCCAGCAAAACTTGTCTAACTCATCGTAGGCTAACTTTATTATTGGTGCTTTTTCTGCTATCAACTATGTTTTTTAAAAATTTTTTTATTTGTGTAATTTTGCAAATTATATGGGCAATAAAAACCCGTTTGTCATAGAAATAGAATTTTATATCAAACAGCTACCACAGCAATTTCTGCTTAAGCTAATGAATATGTGCTTTAAGTCTGTGTGGACGCACATATTCATTAGCCAATTTTAGTTACCGTTGTGAAGATTTTTAAGTATGCAAATTAATTGCTTCTTTAAGTCTTGTATTAGCAATTACTATAATTTTACGCATTAGGGCTGTTATAGCCACCATCTTCTTCTTACCACTTTCAACAAGCTTAGAATAAAAGGCGCCAAGTATAGATTTTGACCTTGTAGCAGCCATAGCGGCTGTAAAGAGCTTTGAACGAACGTTACTTCTACCACCTGTAATCCTTCGGTAACCAACAGCTTTACCACTTTCTTTTGGATGCGGTGCAACTCCGGCAAGACTTGCTACTTCTTTTCTGTTTAAGTAACCAAGCTCTGGCATTAAACACAAAAAATCTTGTGATAACTTTTTACCTATTCCAGGAACTGTTTTAAGAATTTTTTGGCGTTGTTGTAATTCGCGGCTTTCATCAATAATCTTTTGTATAGTATCATTGAGTTCGTTTATTTGACTATCGAAAAACTCAATGGTCTTTTGACAGCTTTCTTTTATATGATCATTTTCCGGTGCTTCAAGTCTGCATTTTTCTTGAGTTCTCATTTGCGTAATATCATCACGACGTTGACAAAGTGCAGCCAAAGTTGATTGTTCTGTAGAGGTAGGTACAAATAGAGAGATAGTTCTATGGCGTTCAAATCCATATTGAGCAAGAGCTCTTGCATCTGATCTATCAGACTTTGCTAAAGCTCCGTGAGATAAAATAAAGCTTTTTACTTTACGAGTATTAGCTCGATGCACGGCAATATTTTTGTCGGTAAGAAAATGTGATAAGCCAAGCTCATATTTCCCTGTATTTTCTAAAGTCACTAAAGCATTAGGTAGAATATCTGAAAACTCTTGAAATAATTGTTGCCAACCAGAAGCATTATTATCAAATTCGACAGCATTCTTCTGTTTGTGAATTGCAACGACATTTTTAAATTTTCCGATGTCAATACCAATAAAATTTTGATAAGATGTAACCATAATAAACCTCGATAGTTTTAGTTAATTTAAGATTGTAAACGGGTGCATATATATGTCCCAAGCAACTATTCAAACGTATCGAGAGATAGGGCTAGCGTACCTTGATACCAACGGTTGTAATACCAATTTCCTTTCGGTCGCGCACGCCCGCTATTCCTAGTGAGCAGGGTTATCTTTCTCTCTTATCTCTTTTATATCACGTTTTTAACTTACAATTTCCTTAGATGGAAAATAGAGATATTACATAAAATTTTAAATCCGGTCTCAAAGTTGAGGAATGTAGACTTGGAACAGCAGAAAGATTAATGAGGTATTTAACAGTCATGAGCATTATTGCTTGGAGAATTTTCTTTATTACATCAATTGCAAGAACTAACCCAACATTACCATGTACTGCCTTATTAGCTGAGGAAGAATGGAAAGTTTTATATGTTAAAATACACAGGAAACCATGTCCAAATATAGCCCCTACTATAAAAGAAGCCGTTTCGTGAACTTGGAGGTCATTTAGCAAGAAAAAGCGACCCAAAACCAGGACCAATTACTCTTTGGAAAGGGTGGAGACGTTTCTTTGATCTAGAAGAAGGATGGCGACTTGCTCACGAACCTCATATTTGTGGGTAATAGTAAGATTTGATATGCTGCCAACACTTATGTTCAAATTAAAAATGTCATTTATGATACTAGCCACTTCACGCTTTGAGTTTTTGTAAAATCCGCTGAGTGCTGCAATTATAGACTTAACCCTTGGACCAAATGTATCTGGCGTAACACCTTCTGGTAACTTGCTACTTTTTCTTTTTCTGCATCTCCAACAACGACCATGTTCCAATTACTACATAAGGCCTAATTTCCGGAAGATCAACTTTTTGGTGAACATAAGGTTTTTCGCATATTACAAGCTCTCCTCCGCATTCGCAAATATTAGGCAACTCTATTTTTACTACTTTATCCGCTTCCATTGTGGCATGAAAATTTCCTTTATACCCAACCTGATCGCCAACATTCCTTTCGCTTTTTGGCTTGTCCTTTTTTGTTTTGTACAATTCTTTAGAGCTCGGTAGAGATGAATTTTTCGAGTTTAAACCAAGCCTTTCCTTTAATTCAGCGTTCTCTATCTTTAAAGCTTTATTTTCTGCTTTTAAGTTTTCTATCTCTGCTTTCAGTTTTTCTATTTTTTGCTGTAAATTTTTGCAAAGTTCTAAAAGGTTTACCACATTACCTCACTTTTGCTCTATGATTATCTTTTTAGATCACTTTGTCTACCTTATTCTACCACTCCGCTGAACGGATACAATTTACTAAACAGAAAAAAAGGCAAAAGAAACCCCGTGTTAGCTAGTTGTCACTCTCTAATCCTGCAAATTGGCGTACTATACTGTCTTGAACGACTTATAAGCGCGTTTCAGCTTGTGTAGGTAAAAACCTAGAAATATTGTGAAGACATAAGGTGCACATAGTGCAAAAAATTAAAAATAAGACGCCAACTACGTTGTTTTCTTGCTGTTTAATCTGCACAGATGAAGATAACTGAATACCTTCAGTTTTATGATAAGAGGGCTGGCGGAGTTTGTAAAGTAATTTTTTCGTTTCTATTCCCAATAAAAGTTTGTTATATGGTTATGCAAGAAGTCTATTATAAATGAAATGAATGTGAAAAATATCTTATTAGCGTTTTTAGTACAAATGGTATTCAGTTTGCCGCTATTTGCAGCTGATCCTGTTTTGCTCAACTGCATTGAAACTCCAGAAATATATGACCTTGATGCAAGGCCAAAAAATTTTAACTCTTCAAACAATTTAAGAAGAAAACCTGGTTCTCCAAATAGTGCAATAGGGGAATTAATACACATAGTGGGTAGAATTACTGATATAAACTGCTTACCAATACAAAATGCTGTAGTTTCTATATGGCACGCGAATTCACGCGGCGTGAACCATTACGATAAGAATATAGAGGATGATCTGAATTTTGCTGGATCAGGAAGGTTTGTAGTGAATAATCTTGGCTATTATAATTTTATTACGATAGCACCTGGTAAAATTGGTGATAGAGCTCCACATATCAACTTTCTAGTTCAACATCCGGATTTTCCAGAATTCACAACGCAAATGTTTTTTGCTGACCATAATTGCGCTGATCCTGTTCTTGAAGATTTTGTTAGTAATGGGCTTGCAAGCCTTCTCATAACACCATTTACTTACAGTGATCAGGTCATAAAAACCTATACGTTTAACATTACCTTGGGCGGATATAATAAGTTCTCTAATAAAAGATAAAAAACCTTGCATGTAAGGGAGTCCATAGTAAACTTAAGTGTTATTGTACTTAGGATGTATATGAAAAATATCTTACTGATGTTTTTGCTATGTTTTATGTACAGTTTACAATTATTTGCAACGGAGATACCAGCAATGAAAATAACAATTTCTAAAATTTCGCCCGATTTTAAAACAATAGTAATGGGTTTATTTGAAGACAACGAAACCGTAAATGATGGCGGAGTTTTGCAAGGAAAACAGGTCATAGATAATATAAAGCAATTTAGCGATTTCAATGGAAGTTTTGGTGAATTTTTCTCTACTGCTTTGCCAGAAGAAAAAAATGTTATAGTTGTTGGACTGGGTAAGAAGGATGAATGGAATGAAAATAAAGAATTAAATATTGGTGGTAAAATATATTGTGAGCTAAGCAGATTAAAAATTAAAAAAGCAGCGGTTTTAATCGAAGGTAGTGCAGCAAATGTTGCATATGGTGCGTTTCTGCGTAGTTTTAAGTTTGATAAGTATAAAACTAAAAAGGATGAGAAAATTACAGAGGTAGAGGAGATTACCGTATTAGTAAAAGATGAACAATTAAGTAATGCTGAAAGATCATTTGAGCACTTAAGGCAAGAAGGTGAGAGTATATTTCTTGCGCGCTCTTTTATAACAGAGCCTCCTAACATTCTATATCCAGAATCCTATGCTGATCATATAAAAAAAGAACTTACTAAGCTTGGCCTTGAAATCGAGGTGCTTGATAAAAAGCAGATGGAAGAGAAAAAAATGGGAGCCTTGCTTGGAGTTGCACAAGGAAGTAGTAAAGAACCAAAATTAGTAGTGATAAAATGGAATGGAGCTTCTAAAGAACAAAAGCCTATAGCTTTTGTTGGTAAAGGTATAACGTTTGACACTGGTGGAGTATCACTCAAACCTTCACGTGGTATGGAGTCGATGAAATATGACATGGCAGGCTCTGCTACTGTGGTTGGGGTGATGCATGCTTTAGCAGGACGAAAAGCAAAAGTAAATGCAATTGGCGTGGTCGCACTTGCAGAAAATGCAGTGGGTGGTAATGCTCAAAGACCAAGTGATGTAGTAACTTCAATGTCTGGACAAACAATAGAAGTGTTGAACACCGATGCAGAAGGAAGGCTCATACTTGCAGATGCTTTATGGTATACGCAAGATAGATTCTCACCAAAATTTATGATTGATCTTGCAACTTTAACTGGTGCTATAGTGGTTGCACTTGGAAATAACGAATATGCTGGTCTTTTTTCAAATAATGATGAATTAGCAAACTGTCTGATTGATGCAGGAAATGAAGTAAATGAGAAGTTATGGCGTTTTCCTATGAATGAAACTTATGACAAAATTATTGATTCACCGATTGCTGATGTTCAAAACATCGCTCCTGCAGGCTCTGGTGGAGATAGCATAATGGCTGCACAGTTTTTACAGCGTTTTGTGAATGAAACTTGCTGGGCACATTTAGATATCGCAGGCACTGCTTGGCACGAGAAAGGTACTGACATTTGTCCAAGAGGAGCAGTAGGTTTTGGTGTAAGGTTACTTAATAAGTTGGTTGAGAAGTACTACGAAGCCAATGATTAAAGGTCTTTATACTGGATTTATGGCTTAGCTACATGAACGTTTATTTTCGAGGCGCAGCAAATGAAAGTAGCTGATACATATTTCTTTTTTTCTGGATTCCAGTGTCAGCTACTTTCATGACACCCTGACAACCGTCATCCCGCTACTTGTTAGCGGCTGAGATACCGCGAATGAATCGCGGTATGACGGTTCGTGGCGGCGTGACGATAAGCTCGTCATCCCGCTGCTTGTTAGCGGGATCTAGAGATACCGCGGCGGCATGACGTAGGGAAACCGTTTTTTGGGTTAGCTATAACAGTAGTCAGGAAACAATAGCTTAAAAAGAGACTTAGTGTTAAATTTCTAATAGATTACTTATAAAAATAAATCTTATGGAAAGCAGAGCTAAGGCTTGGTTCATTTGGCTGATTAGTAACTTGGTTGTTATATTCAGCAACATGCAGATAATTTATACCTTTATAAGTGTAAATCTCGAAAAGGAACTTGGACTTACAATCGCGCAAGTTGCACTGGCTAATTCAGCATATACTTGGACTTTCGCCATCTTACAATTTTTTAGTGGAGCAACGTTTAATGTTTTTTCCAGTAAAAAAATTTATTTTTTCTCGTTATCAACTATGATCTTGGGGTTTTTTGTCCTTATTAATAGTGACAATTTCTCCCATTTGATTTTGTCTCAAGTGTTGATTGCAACTGGAGCATCATTTGGTTTTATTGGTGCTGCTCACACAAGTAGCATATGTTTTTCCGCTGCCCAATTTGGACTAATGTTTTCACTAGTGCAGACAATTTCAAGCCTTTCTGCTTTGGTAATTCAAATACTGTTCTCTAACTTGCTTGCCGAAGATGCATATTGGAAAAATCTGATTGTATGCATAATACTATTTGGTGTGTTGATATTTGTACTTACGCTTTTTTGTCCAAACACACTTCCAGAAAGCAGCTCAGAAAAGCGCACAATAAAAAGCTCTATGAAGACAGTAATGTGCTCTATATTAACAGTGCTAAAATTAAGAGATATCTGGATAACTTCAGTGGTGGGTGCTATTACTTTTGGAACATTTTTAGCACTTAATACCTTGTGGGCTCCAAGGTTACTGGGCAACTCAGAACTCAATGCAATGGAGTCAGGTATAGCAACTGCAATACTATGGCTTGGTCTTGCAGTTGGTGCTCCAATTGCAGATCGAATCTCAAACTTATTTAAAAATAGGAAACATGTAATTTCTGCTTTTGCTTTATTGCAAGGCGTCTCAATTATTATTTTACTATACAGCCATTTAACAGTCCACGTTGTGTACTTTTGTATGTTAATGTTCGGGTTTTTTGCGGGAGGACATATGCTTAATTTTACTGTCGGCAGCGAGATTGTGAAACGAAAATACATCAGCACATCATCATCCATTATCAATGGATTTATGTTTATTGGCAGTGGAGTTATAGTGTCAATGTTAGCACTTTTTACAGATCATAAAATGGCACTTTTTGCAATATTTGCGATATTGATAGTTGCCGGTATTTTAAATTATGCAACAAAAGAGACATACTCTAAAAAATAAAGTAGCTGAATCTCGAGTCGATTGCTATATTATATTTACGTATTGTAATATTTATCAATAATGGATCACGTTACAACAAAAGACACAACAGTAACTAAGGCAACGATAGCTGGAGATATAAACCAAGAAATAGGATTATCAAAGGAAGACTCTGTTTCGATAATAGATGATATATTGGACGAAATAAAGACAAGCTTGGTAAAGGATGGAATAGTAAAAATATCGTCATTTGGAACATTCTTGGTTAAGAAAAAGAAGGAAAGACCAGGAAATATACCAAATACATCGGAGAAAGTGATGATTCAGGCAAGAAATTCAGTTTCTTTTAGGCCTTCAAAAATTATAAAAAAATCAATCAATAATTAATGAACAAGGAAAAATTATTTTATACGATTGGGGAAGTAGCTGAAGAGCTACATTTGGAACAGCATGTTTTGAGATTTTGGGAAGGTCAATTTCATCAAATTAAGCCTACAAAGCGTAAAGGAAGAAGGCTATATGATCGCAAGTGTATAGAGGCCATAAAGAAAGTAAAATACATGCTATATGATAAAGGATATACAATAAAAGGAGTGCAAAAAGAATTTGGTAATGATATAAAAGTCACAAAGAATTTGTTGCAAGAACTCACCGATTTGAGGGACTATTTAACTAGTAAAATAAATAACGAGGAAAGTAACAAGCAGGCGTGAAACACTACGTCTCGCTAAAATTTTGGAGTTTTGTGAGAGTTTAAAATGTGGCATATAGCCTCATTTCTTATGTTATTAGCAATATTAATAGGCTGTGGCCTGCAAAAACCTGCACCTGTGCTGCTTAAAGGCGAAGAATTTTACGGAAAAAGAGATCTGGAATATACAAGAGAGTACCATTTAATTAGGGAGCCTTCAGTGCAAAAAGAAAGTAGAAAAGCCATCATAAATAGGATATACAAAGATAACAATAATACACAAAATGTGGGGGTAAATTGTAAATTTGTAATGCCAGTTAAAGGTTCAGCTACCTCTTCTGATGAAATGTGTAAGGATGGCATAAAAATTGCTGCTCAAAATGGAACGAACGTAGTTTCCTCTGCACCAGGCAAAGTGATATATGTAGGCAAAGGGCTGAGATGGTATGGGAATTTAATTATAGTGGAACACAAAGATAATTACATGACTGTGTACTCCTATTTAAAAAACATACATGTTGAAATTGGCGATAAAGTAAAGCAAGGTCAAGTAATTGGATCTGCAGGTAAATCAAGCACACAAGATAAAGATCCACAGATGTGTTTCACAATACGACATAATGGCCAAGCGGTTGATCCTTTGATGCATATGAACTGTAATTGAATTTGGATTTATATGAAATATGATTTTAAAAGTGTTGAAAAATTTTATCAAGATAAATGGGATTTTTCTGTAAGCAAGAGTGGTAAACAAGAAAAGTGTTACGTGTTGGAAATGTTTCCATATCCATCTGGTAAAATTCATATGGGACACTTACGTAACTATGCAATAGGGGATGTGATAGCGCGTTACAAGAGAGCTAATGGATTTGAGGTTTTGCATCCAATTGGCTGGGATGCGTTTGGATTACCAGCTGAGAATGCAGCAAGGGATAACAATATTAGCCCCGAAACATGGACAAAAGAGAATATAGATAATATGCGTACACAGTTGAAATCTATAGGTCTTTCTTATAATTGGGAGCGTGAACTCTCCACATGTGAGCCTGATTATTACAAACACGAACAAAAATTTTTCCTGGATTTTTTAAAGCATGGGCTTGCCTATCGAAAAGAATCATGGGTTAACTGGGATCCAGTGGACCAAACAGTGCTTGCAAATGAACAGGTGGTTGATGGAAAAGGATGGCGGTCAGGCGCCGTTGTTGAAAAACGTAAGTTATCCCAGTGGTTTTTAAAGATTACTGATTTCGCTGAAGATTTACTCAAGTGTCTGCAAAGTTTGAAAAATTGGCCAGAAAAAGTCAAAACAATGCAGGAGCGTTGGATAGGAAAATCTGAAGGGGTAACTATAGATTTTGAAATAGTTGGCTTAAATAAGAAATTAAAGATTTTTACAACTTCTCCTCATACTTGGTTTGGAGCTTCTTTTTTTGCGGTAGCAGCAGAACACCCTATTGTGCAGGATCTTAAGGACAAAGAAATACGAGACTTTATCGATGGCATGAAAGCAAAGGAGGAAAATGACGAAAAAATAGGAGTTTACACCGGATTAAACGTCAAGCATCCATTTCTTGATAAGGAATTGCCGCTTTACATAGCGAATTTTGTGTTGATGGAATATGGGGAAGGCGCGATTTTTGGGTGCCCTGCACATGATCAGCGTGATTTTGAATTTGCACAGAAATACGATTTGCCGGTTATTCCTGTTATTTGTGAAAAGGGTGCACAAGCCATAGTGACTCTAGAAGAAGCCTACACTGGCGGCGAAATAATGTGCAACTCTGAATTCTTAAATGGATTGACGGTTAGTGAAGCAAAGGAAGTAATCATTAAAAAGCTCAAAGAAAAAGGGATAGGTGAGAAAACAACAAACTATCGTTTACATGATTGGGGAATTTCGAGACAACGTTATTGGGGATGCCCTATACCTATCATATATTGCAGAGACTGCGGAACTGTTCCAGTACCAGAAAAAGACCTTCCTGTAGTTCTACCAACAGATGTGGAATTTACAAGTGGTGGTAATCCGCTTGATAAACACCCAACTTGGAAGTTCGTTGATTGCCCAAAATGTGGAAAGCAAGCAGAGCGTGAAACTGATACATTCGACACCTTTTTTGAGTCTTCCTGGTATTTTGCTGCATTCTGTAGTGAAGATAAATCAATAGACAAAGATGCATGTAATCGTTTTATGCCTGTTGATTATTATATAGGTGGGATAGAGCATGCAATTCTGCATTTGCTTTACTCACGATTTTTCTGCCGTGCTTTAACCAAATGTGGCTATTTTGATATTAAAGAGCCTTTCTCTACTTTAATCACTCAAGGAATGGTCTGCCATGCAACTTATAAAGACGAAAATGGTAAGTGGCTATTTCCCGCAGAAGCAAAAGAGTTGATTGCACAAGGAGCTAAGGTTCAAGTTGGAAAAGTCGAGAAAATGAGCAAATCGAAAAAGAACACAGTTGATCCAAATTTTATCATAGAAAAGTATGGTGCTGATACTGCCCGCTTGTTTGTGTTGTCTGACACTCCTCCAGAGAAAGATATGGAATGGTCCGATGATGGTGTGGAAGGTTGTTCTCGTTATGTAAATAAATTGTGGCGTATGGTCATGCAGCTTAAGCCTGTGAATATGCACTATGATAACAAAAGTGTTACGGGTGGACTTCTAGAGTACAGAAAAAAAATTCATAAACTCTTACATGGACTTACAGATGACTTGGAAAACTGCAGATTAAACTGTGTAGTGGCAAAATTTCGTGAAATGACGAATTTAATAGCTGAAATAGACGTAGCAGCTGGAAAATCTCTTATTAATGAAGGTATATGCATACTAATCAGAGTAATCGAACCATTTATGCCGCATTTAGCTGAAAGCCTATGGCAAGAAATAGGAGGTCAACCTTGGCCAAAAGCTGATGAATCATTATTAGTTGACGATACGGTAACTATAGCAGTGCAGATCAATGGAAAGTTGCGTGCGACAATCGAAGTGGCAATTAACTTACCTCAAGAAGAATTGAAGAAAATAGCGATAGACTCTGTGTCCAGTAAGATCGATCAAAACAAAGTTCGCACTGTATATGCTGTACCAAATAAGATAGTAAATATAGTTATATAAAAAATCCGTAGCGCATCTTTGACTTCATGGTTATACTCTTTTTAACATGCGATTATATCTTTTTTAATATAAAGGATATATACTTATGCATTATATATTTTTTTGTATGAGGAGTTATATGAAAATGAAAAGATTATGTGCTTTAGCTGTGTTGCTCACTTCATCTCTAGCAGGTACAGCTAATAATAGTGCAAGTAAGTCAGAAGATCAGTATTATGCAGGTTTAAACTTTGGTGCTGGATGGGGTGGTGGCTTAAAAATAAAACCTAGCGTTGTTTTTGGTTATCATCATGACAAAAACTCTAAGTTTGAACTTGAGGTTCTCACTGACATAAGTGATATGTTTGGTAAAGAAGAAAAGAAAATGGGGGCTAGCTTATTAGCAAATTACCGTTATTACCCTAACCTTGATATTGATCCCGTTAAGCTATATGTCAGCGGAGGTTTAGGAGGATACCTACAAGTAATACCTTTTGGCTTTGGTAACAGTGGTACAAGTGAACCTGCAAGCAAAGATATTGAAGCTGCTGGAGAGAAGGCATCTGTAGTAGATAAAATACTGGGTTCTATTTCCTATAAACTAAAGGTCGGTGTTGATTATGAAATTGCTCCACAGATAGTTGGTACAGTTGGTATTACCGCAGGCGGGCAACTAAGTGGCTTTAAACCACCAGTACAAATACCGGACGCGATTCTAGAAGTAGGAATACGTTATAATTTTTAATGCTGCTACTTAGTTCATAAAGGTAGAGGCAATGTTGAGGATGAAATAAACAGCATTAAAAAAATCTGGAAATATATGAGATACTTTTCGAATATGGTTTTGAACGCTGACTATAGATTAGAAAAATAACAAGAAAAAGGGTAAACATACTGTAATTGCTGTTGAATGATGGAGTCCATTATTTTAGCACGAAGTAACGAATTCAGTAGAATAAGTTCTTCAAAAATAATTTAAACTTTTATTAGTAGGAGCAGTCTCATGGAATATTATAGCGATCTCACTAAAAGAAACTTTTATAAGTATCGTTGATGAGAAAGGAAAAATTGTTAAGGAAGAAGTTGTTGCAAGAGAAAGTAAGTCAATAGCTGAATTTTTTCTTGGTCAAGGCAAAAAATATGAATCCATGGGAATAGAAAGTGGACAGTTGTCAATTGACCTTACCCAGAAAAAGTGGAGAGAAAGTGTGGAATGTTTTTTACAAAAAGAATGATGCATCAAATTGTTCTGGAATGCAATAGTTAATAGTGACGTTGTTTGTTATAAAAAATTTCTATGTATTCAAATATTGCAGTTCTAGTTTGTTGAGCAGAGTGTTGTGAAGTATCAATAAGTATTTCTCTTTTCAATGAGCTAAAGAAGCTTTCTGCAACAGAATTGTCGTAACAACAGCCTTTATTACTCATCTATATTCTTTACAGCTAAGAGATATTGATACCCTTGCGCAGTATATTGTGAACCTTGATCACTATGTAATAGTAGATTTTTGGCAGGTTTACGCTTGTTAACGGCCATTAATAAAGAGTCCATAACCAATTGTTTATTTATTGAACTGCTCATTAACTACCATGCGTGAATATAGATCGATTATTGTTGCCAAATATAGCCATCCTTCTTTGGTTTTTATATAAGTAATCCCATACTTTATTTGGTTGATCGACAATAAAGTTTTGGTCTAATATATTGGGAGCTACTGTCCGTTTGTTGTTTCTTAATTTTAAATTTTCTTCTCAATATAGCCTGAATACCATTTTTCTGCATAATACTTTGCACTGTTTTTAAGTTGCAACTTTTACCCAAAGCCTTCAATTCAGCATAAATTTTAGGAGCTCCATATCTACATTTAGAAACTTGATATATTTTTTGAATAGCTTCGAGTAGCTCTTTATTTGCTGATTCTCTACTGCTTATTTTTCTTGTAGTCCACTTATAGTAGCCACTAGCAGAAAATCCTACATAATTCCTGTACTTTATAGCAGTTACTATATAAAAAAATATTTTACTCTTTTTGACTGGCCAGGGCTTTTTTTTAAATGTCTCTTTCCCTTGTTACTCTTGCTTTGTAAATCAAACCTCTCTTTGTCGTAAGGAGCCATGTTACCTCTACCTGGAAATGCATCTGCTGCCGACTTTTTTTCGTTGTGTTTCTTTATCCATTTTCCTAATAAACCACCCTTTATTCCTAAATCTCTTGCTATTTTTGTAATTGTTTGACCTGCCTTTCTTTGTTCATTTGCCAGTTTAACAGCTTCCAATTTGAATTCTGCTGTATATTCTCTTACCATTTCTAATCCTCCAAAATTTTATTTTACCCGAAAAAACTCCTTTCTTTCTCTCCACTTTTTCTGGGTAAGGTCAGTCTTTAGGCACCCAAACAAAGGGAAATGCTGGATAAAAAGAAAGTACTTTAAGAAGTATAATAACGAAAACTGGCGCTTTATGACAAGTAACAAGGTACGTCTTACTATACACAGCGATCATGTTATTAAACAAAGTGCAAAAAACCAGATCCCCATATGATGGTGATTGGGTATATTGGGGTAAACGTCTGAGAAAAATACCAGATAAGCCACTAGGAGTAATAAAATTATTGAGGTTGCACCAAAGTAAATGCGATAATTGTAGACTATGGTTTAAAAGTGATGATACAATAAAAATACATCACAAAGACCAGAATAGACGAAACAATATGATCACAAACTTATCTTTGTTACATGGACATTGTCACGATGAATTACACAGGAGGTGTGCATGAAAAGCACCAAATTAGAGAGAAGCCGTATGAGGCTCAAAGTCTCACGTACGGTTTTGAAGTCGAGTGAGGAGGGGCGACCTTCTTCACTTAGACAACAATATGCAGATGAAACTACGGAAGAAGACTTAAGGAAAATAGCAGAAAAAGCACCAATAATAAAGTTAGCCTACGATGAATTAGACAGGTTTAGCTGGAATGAAAAAGATTTAGTAGCATATGAAGAAAGAATAATGGATCTGCTGAAAGAAGAAGGCATCCTCGCTAAAAAACTTGATGAGGGAAAGATTGAAGGAAAGATTGAAGTAGCAAAAAACCTACTTAAGGCTGACATCTCTATTGATATTATCTCTCAGACAACCGGCCTTCCTCAAGCTGAGATTAAACGACTTCAGGAAGAAATCACCTAAAAGGCTAATGATCAACGAAAAAATTGTAAGAGAGAACTTAAAAAAAGTCATAGAGCAAAAAAGCGGTAAAGATGTGATCGCTCTTGGCATAATATCCTCAATTATTATTAAAGGTCAAGATGTTGGTTTTGTGCTTGAAGTTGCCGGTAACACGCAAGCAAATGAAGAATTAAGAAGAAATTGTGAGCAAGCTGTTAAAGCTATACCGGGGGTGACAAAAGTGACCGTGGTTGCTACTTGTCAAAAACAAACTGGGCAACAAAAAGCTAAATTACATATCGAAGGAGTGAAAAATATAATCGTTGTGGCCTCTGGTAAAGGCGGTGTGGGCAAGTCCACAGTTGCGCTAAATCTTGCTCTCTCATTAGCAAAGTTAAAACACAAAGTTGCGCTGGTTGATGCAGATATATATGGTCCTTCAATTCCTAAAATGCTTGGCGCTGAAAAATTAAAGCCAGAAATACAGGATAGTAAAGCAATGCCTATAGAAAAGTATGGACTGCATACTATTTCAATTGGCTATTTTATCGATAAAGATCGTGCAGCAATATGGCGCGGACCTATGATTACAAAAGCACTTTATAGTCTGCTAATGGGAACAAAATGGTCCGATATAGAGTATTTGATAATTGATACACCACCTGGAACTGGCGATGTGCATTTAAGTCTTATGGAAAATTTTAACTTAACTGGGGCGATAATAGTTTCAACTCCACAGGAGCTCTCTTTAATCGATGCTCGCAAAATTTATGATATGTTTACAAAGCTCAGCGTACCGGTTATTGGCATTGTAGAAAATATGAGTTATTTCATTCAAAGCGGCTCAAAAATATACATATTTGGAAAAGACGGTGCAAAAAAAATGTCTGAGGAGCTGGGCATCAAACTTCTAGGCAGAGTTCCTCTAGATCCACAAATATGCCATGCTTCTGATTGTGGAAATCCTTTAATGTTAAGTGAAGATTTAGCAGGGATTTATGAAGGTATTGCTAAAGATGTTATAGCTAAAGTGGCTCTACAATTTGAAAAACCGTCATTCCGCTACTAGTTAGCGCCGCGGCGGTATGACGTAGGGGTAACCGTTCACACTTAATTCTTCAATCTCACTAATAGAAAGGCCAGTAAACTTGACAATAGTGTTAACATCAACATTATTAGCCAGCATTGCTTTTGCGACTTCGATTTTCCCTTCAATTTTGCCTTCAATTTTGCCTTCCTCTTTACCAATTTTTTTGCCTTTTTCAGTAGCAAGATCAAGTCTGTATTCAAGAATGGCTTCTTCTTTCCGTAGATCCATTATTCTTTCTTCGTAAGCTACTAAATCTTTTTCATTCCAGCTAAACCTGTCTAATTCATCGTAGGCTAACTTTATTATTGGTGCTTTTTCTGCTATTTTCCTTAAGTCTTCTTCCGTAGTTTCATCTGCATATTTGAAGAAAAATAACCAACGATCCACTATGCTTTCTAGCTGTTCTTCCTTATTCTTAGGAAATTTAGGTAGTTCAATAAATACAAATTGAAAATCTTTTAAGTCATGCTCATTGGTTTTCTCGTCTCTTATAGTGTGGCTGGATATATAATCAAGCTTATCAGGAAATAAATTACAATTAGAGATAGCAATAAAGAAAACCTTCTTTAAATCAATGTACTTACCAGATTTATCAGCTTGCCTTGAGTAAGCCTTAGCAGCATATAGTTGAGCTCGTTTTTCGAAGCCTTTATCGCGAGTAAGCTGCATTTCAATCACATACCTGGCCCCACTAGAATCCCTGCAAAGAACATCAACTATACTTTGTTTATCAGATGCAATTTCAGGATCCATTATAGTACTGAGGAATTCCACTTCTTGTATAGTATTTATCTCAGTAAACCCTAAAATATCATTCAAAAAATGTATGAGAATATTCTTATTTTTTTCAGTGCCAAAGATTCTTTTAAAGGTTAAATCCAGCTTAGGGTCGAGAAACTTAGATAAAGCCATAGCCAAAGTGCTTAAAAATATTAATAATTATACACTATTATTAACAATTATTCAACCATATTTTTGAAGATAGCTATGCCGCCGCGAACCGTCATACCGCCGCGGTATCTCTAGATCCCGCTAACAAGCAGCGGGATGACGGTTGTCGGTAAATCTAAGTCAGTTTAGCTATAGGCAGCAATTTTCTGTATTTACTTTAAATTGAAGGAAGCTCAAATGAAAGATCATGTTTTGCTAAAAATCACAGAATGCAGTCTGGTTACAACCTTTCTTGGGTTAGCTATAGGTCTTTGTCTATAAAGTTTGTTTAAACTATTTTCAAAATAGATAAAATATAATTTTACAATTAGCGTAAATAAAATGAATTATGATGTAATCATTTCAGGTGGTGGGTTACTTGGTCTTATTACTGCAATTGGCCTCAGTTGTAACTCTGTGTCTGTAGCTGTAATTGAAAAAAATAGTTTGCCACGTGTAGTAGATGACAACCGAGCATTTGCTATTTCTCAAGGCTCGAAAAAAATATTGGAAAAATTAGGGATTTGGCAGTTTATAGAAAGCGAAGCTGAGCCAATACTTGATATATGCATATTAGATGCGGTTACTGTGCATTACAATCATAAAATGGTTGGTGAAGAACCAATGGGTTATGTTATTAACAATGCTGCTATATGGAATGCAATCAACAATAATTTTCTGAATAAACTAAATATATACTCTCCACATTCCTATAAAACAATTGCTTATGATTCAGGATATGTGGAAGTTATTCTTGATAATAACCAGGAATTAATATCATCGCTACTTATCTGCGCTGAAGGCAAAAACTCTAAATTACCAGAGTTATTTTCTATACCGACAGTGAAATTTGACTATAAACAAAGTAGCATAGTATTTAATGTAAAGCATAAACTGCATCACCAAAACTTAGCTGTAGAGCGTTTTTTTCCTGGCGGTCCATTTGCAATTCTACCGATGAAGGGTGGCTATACTTCTTCGATAGTTTGGACAGAAAAATCTGAAATTTCAAAAATGCTAATGGATCTGTCTGAAGAAGAATTTATTATAGAGCTTAAAAAAAGATTTGGTTCTTATTTAGGAGAGATAAAATTAGAGGGTGAAAGAAAACTTTATCCTTTAAGTTTTGCTTTTGCAAAAAAGTTATATAAGGGTAGAGTTTTGCTTATCGGCGATGCAGCACATTCAATTCATCCAGTTGCAGGTCAAGGGCTTAATCTTGGAATTAGAGATGTAGAAAGTATTATAAAGCACGTAGTTGCCGCAAAAGCATCTGGTATTGATGTTGGCAGTAGTTATTTATTAAAGAAAATTTCACGTAACAGATACTTTGATAATTTTACAATGGCGCTTGCAACTGATGGATTAAATAGGATGTTTTCCAACAGAATATTCTGCGCTAAAGCACTAAGAAATCTTGGCTTGATTGCAGTTGAAAATTCAAATTTCCTCAAAAAACGCTTCATTCGGCATGCTATGGGATTTATATAAATCACTATTTTATAGCTAATGCAAGTCAGGTTTCCCACGGCATACCGCCGCGGTATCTTGGCCGCTAACACGTAGCGGGATGACGAATGTATCTGTTCAGCAGTTGTGTTAAAAGTCAATAGAAAAATTGATGTAGCTGTGGATAAGCACGTTTATACAGATAAAAGTACTTATCCACAGCTATGCTGGCTCTTAGATAGAAACAGACAGAGAGTTATATTCCTCAGTAAAAACCCTGTCATCTCTGACTAAAGAGTTAGCAAGAATAAGCAATTTCCTCATGGCAGCAGTGGAAGCAATTTTATATGGCTTTTTATATTGACTATATAATCTAGTAAAGAAAGGTTTGATATAGGAATTAGGGGGGGGAGGGGGGGATGTATGGTCCCAGAGTGTGATGGTATGATAAAATATGAGAAAACAATACCATCAAAGGAGGAATTATGGGACAAATATTACATGGGTGCGCCAAAACAACAGAGACAATTCGTAGAGCAATACAAAATAGTAAAGAGAGCATAGCAAAACTCTCCAGGTACTATAACCTTAATCCAAAAACTATCATTAAATGGAGAAAACGGTCTTTTGCCAAAGACGCTGATATGGGTCCGAAGCATGCAAGATCAACTGTTTTAACTTTAGAAGAGGAGGCTGTAATTGTTGCATTTCGTAAGCATACTCTATTGCCATTAGATGATTGTCTCTACGCTTTGCAAACCTCAATCCCACACTTGACTCGCTCTAGTCTACATCGTTGCTTACAGAGGCACAGCATTAGCAGACTACCAGATGTTGATGGCGAAGTTAAACCAAAAAAGAAATTCAAACAATATCCTATAGGCTATTTCCATATTGATATTGCAGAAGTCAGAACAGAAGAAGGAAAGTTATATTTGTTTGTTGCAATAGATAGAACATCCAAATTTACGTATGTTGAGTTGTATAAAAGTGCTACAAAACCTATAGCTGCTGAGTTTCTACGTAATTTGATTAAAATTTTACCATATAAAATCCATACTATTTTGACAGATAACAGTGTACAATTTACCAACCAAAAACGCCATAAATACGCTTTTCAACATATATTTGATAGAGCTTGTGAAGAAAATGACATTGAACACCGTCTAACAAAAGTTAGCCATCCTTGGACAAATGGGCAAGTTGAGCGTATGAACAAAACTTTAAAGAATGCCACTGTTAAGAAGTATTACTATCAGTCTCACCAGCAACTCAAAGAGCATCTTTATGACTTTGTTATGGCCTACAATTATGCTAAAAGACTCAAAACTCTTAAGGGTCTTACACCTTTTGAGTTTATATCTTTACAGTGGAAAAAATCTCCTGAATTGTTCATACTAAATCCACACCATCACACTCTGGGACCATACACTCCCTGTGTTTCGTAATATTATACAATCAAATTGATAAAAGCTGTATTATCTCCTTGCAGCATTAAGTGTATATTTTTTGCTATTTTTTCCACTAAGGAAGTAACATTATCAAAATTTGAAAATTTTGATAACACATAATCTGCTAAGCTTCTTTGATCTTCAGGTCTACCCACTCCAAATCTCAAGCGCCAATAATCGTTGCCAATAAAACTATCTATGGATTTAAGTCCATTATGTCCAGCAGAGCTACCACCTTTCTTTATTTTTATTCTTCCAAGTTCCAAATCAGCGTCATCGTGTATGACAACAATATTATCTAGCGATAATTTGTAAAAATTTCGTATTTTTGCAACAGGGATGCCTGAATTATTCATAAATGAATAAGGCTTTATTAACATGATTTTATTATCATTAATTATGCCAGAGGTTATTAGATAATCGGCTTTTTTAGAGAACGACTGGAAATTCCAATATTTGCAAATTGTATCAACTACGATGAAGCCGATATTATGATGAGTTAACTCATATTGACTACCAGGGTTACCAAGCCCAACTATCAGGTGCACTATTCCTCTGTTTCTGCTTGAGGTTCTTCAACGTCACTATCGGCAGCAGAAATTGTAACAATGGTAAAATTTTCTTCTTCATGGGCTACAAACTTAACACCTTCTGGTAATTTTACATCATTAATATGTATAGACTGGCCAATCATTTTACCGGATAAATCAACTTCAATAACCTGAGGTATTTTATCAGGAGAGCATTTAACAGCAATAGAACGACACAAAACATTAAGCACTCCACCTAACTTGATCCCTGGGGCTTTACTTTCATTCACAAATGATAGAGGTATGTCTATTTTAATTTCACTGCCTTTATCAACAAATTGAAAATCAACATGTTGCACAGTATCCTTTACTACATGCAATTGGATATCGCGAACAAGAGCATATTCCTTTTTGCCCGAAATATTCAGCTCTATCAAATGTGCAGAAAGAGAACCTGATTTATATTGCTTCGTGAATTCCTTTGCAGACAATGTCAAATTTACATTATCATGGCCCTTTCCATATATTATTCCAGGGATGTTTCCTTTCTTCCTTAGAGAATGCATCGCTTTTGTTTTTGTTATATCACGTAACTCTGCATTAATTGTTACTATTTCCTGTTGCGTCATCGGTTACTCCTATTCAGCTAATCCTTTTAATATAATTTAATAATAATATAACATAAAAATATTTATTTCAAACTTCATTCTTTCATACTAATTGTTTGTGAAAGGATTTATTTAGATATATATTTAAGCTTATTTAACAAGAACTATGGGCATTGATGATAAAGTAGTTTTTAGGATTTATAAACCAACAAAAACTGCAACACAATCTGGTTTAGGTAATACAAATTTCTGGCACCTGAAAATTGAATCTGGCTCTTACTACATTGAACCTTTAATGGGGTGGGTTGGCTCAAAAGATCCAAAAAAACAGATTGTATTAAAGTTTGATTCTCGTGAAAAAGCAGTATTCTACGCAAAAAAACGCAACGTTAAATACATAATTGAAATGCCAAAAAATGTTAAGAGGCTGCCAAAATCTTACGCAAGCAATTTCATACTAAAGTAAGTTGCACAACAAATGGTGTTATGCAAGTAGCTGACACTGCTCTCCTTTGTCATCCCAGTGCCCAGACACTGGGATGGCTTTGTTGCATCGCTACTTATGAAAGGCTAACTATAGTTAGGATTATAAGCAACCTATTGAAAATCTTGTTTTTTTGCAATCAATCTGATCAAATTTAAGAATAGTAATTTGTTATTTATATTAATAAATTTAATTCTATTGAAAATAGCTAAAGCATTGAAATTCTTGAATTTTAGCCAGATTAGTGAGTGGTAGTGAAATTTCTTTTACTCAAATTTAGGTATTCACTGACCGTTCTTGTTATAAATACCAGAATAATAAGCTACTGATATTCACTATCTTTTTTATCTTTAATCCATCATAGCTAGCGATGCAACAAAGCCCACTGGGATCCAGGAATTTTATTAAGTTGGTAAGCATAAAAATAGCTGTTTTACGTTAAAATACAATGTTTTTGATGATTATGGAAAGGCTGGATCCCAGTGTCAAGCACTGGGATGACACCATTTGTTGTAAACTCACTTTTACTCTATGGTTATACTACCTTGCCGCTATCCTGAACGGATACAAAGTAAGTTTTATTGTGATGTGCTCATCTGTAAAAAATAAGACTTAATCTCACTGTTGATCATGGATTTTAAGTTGTGCTAGCACACTGCGGCCATTTAAAGAGTCAAGATTTTTAACCTGGCTAGCCAGTATTAAAGAGTTATTTTTCAGGTATTTCTTTACAAGACTTGCAAGCCTTTTTGGATTATTCAAATAGCTCCATTCTGCTTGTAAAACTTTCATATCACTTTGCACTAAATTAATTTCACTTTTTATTTTTATTAGCTCTCTATTTAATGACTGAACATGTAATTTTACCTTAAATAGTCCTACAATGCTAAGAAAAAACATAACTATTGAGATGATGCAGAAAGTTCTCATGACAACCTCTGTATAGCTCTTAGTTTTGCTGAGCGTGAACGCGGATTTGCACTTACTTCTTCTATACTTGCTTCGATCACTTTTTTATTTAGAAGAGAGAATGTCTTGCAATCAGTAGCACATAAATCTTTAAAAAAAGTTTTGACTATACGATCTTCTAAGGAATGAAAGGTGACGACAATTAATTTGCCATTCTCACTTAAAATCTCAGATGCAGCTTTAATGCCCTTTTCAAGTTCTCCCAGCTCATCGTTTACCCATATTCTGATTGCCTGAAATGTTCTGGTTGCAGGATCAATTTTGCTTTTTCCACGAAACACCACAGAACGTACAATATCCGCAAGCTCAAATGTAGTTTTGATAGTTTTCTTCTTCCGTGCATTTACTATTGCTCTTGCGATTTTGCGAGAATGACGTTCGCCTCCGTAGTTATATATAGTATTTGCGATTTCTTCTTCGCGTAAAGCGTTAACAAACGTTGAAGCGTTTATATAAGAAGAGTTATCCATACTCATATCGAGTGGACCATCATGTAAAAATGAGAACCCTCTATCTCCGTTATCAAGCTGCATAGATGAAACTCCGATGTCAAAAACTATTCCATCGATACCTTCAATATTGTTGCTATCTAATAAATTTTTAACATTACTAAACTTCTCAATAAATAGTTTTATTCTATCGGGATATCTAATGCTTAAATCATCATAAAACTTAGTTACCGTTTCATCTCTATCAATTGCATATACTTTGCAATCAGCTGACTCCAATATTGCTTTGCTATACCCTCCAGCTCCAAATGTGGCGTCCACATATATACCATCATCCTGCGGTGATAGTAGTGATAGCATCTCTTTTAACAAAACTGGAGTGTGTGTCATAGTGCTCCATCAAGAGACTCTGTGCATACAAATAAAAATAACTTCCCACTAAAACATATGGAAGTATATAGGCAATAATATAAAAACACTTGAATATAGTCAATGATATAAAAATATTAAGATTTAATAAGATGCTATTATTAATATGATGTTCAAATTTTTCTATTATATAAAAAAAAGTAATGTATATTACTAAATACTAAACAAACTATAGAAAATTATGCAGCAAATAACAAAAGTAATATTTTCAAGTTTGATTTGTAACACTTTATTGTGGTATGACCACATGCTTTTTGGCCACTTAATAAACATAATAGGTAGTGTGTTTTTTCCATCGGATGATCAACTAACCAGCGTATTGAAAGCTTTTGGAGTGTTTGCAGTGGGTTTCTTAATGAGACCAGTCGGTGCTGCTATATTTGGTCACATTGGTGATAAGCATGGCAGAAGAGTTGCCTTATTGCTCTCGATTATATTAATGACTCTATCAACCGTATTAATTGCTTTTGTTCCAGGTTATCAAAGCATTGGAATACTAGCATCAATGCTGGTAGTTTGTTTAAGGTTATTGCAGGGTATATCTCTTGGAGGAGAAGCAGGAAATGCACCATTTTTAATAGAACATGCTCCTAAAAACAAAAAAGGATTTTTTGGCAGCATTGAAGTATTAAGCGCAATTTTTGGTTCAGTATTAAGCTTGATAGCGGTACTCATATGCAAAAAAGTATCTGATTTTGAATCTTGGGGGTGGAGATTACCTTTCATTTTCAGTTTAGCAATGGGATTAATTAGCATATATATGAGATATATACTTGATGAAAGCCCAGAGTATAAAAGACAGAAAAATCCATCTAAATTGCCATTAAAAGAGTTATTAAATAGCTATAAAAAACCTTTTCTGATATCAGTTGGGGTTGATATAGTTGAAAACTCATCTCTTTACATATATCTGGTATTTTTCAATGTGCTTACGAATAAAATATTAACAGTAAATACTCATTTTAATCATATAGTGGAAATACTGAGTCAAATTGCGCTCGGAGGATTGACAGTATTGTTTGCAATACTTTCTGATAAGGTAGGAAGAGAAAAAGTTATGAAGTTTGCATTTATAGCTTTTGTAATAGTGAGTTATCCAGTTTTTTCAATGTTATGTAGTAGCAATTACTTGCTGGCACACATTCTTTTTATAATTCCAATAGCTGCATCGCTTGGTCCTGTCAGTGCACTTATGTGCGAATTATTTCCAACAAAGGTTCGGTACAGTGGATTTGGTTTATCAAGAAATATAGCTGCTGGATTTTTTGGCGGCCTTGCACCATTTATATGCACAACAATTATCAAGGTTACAGGACAAGAGACTTCAGCTAGTTTTTACATGATTTTCTGTGCATTAATTGGGCTAGTTGCTATATCGCAAATTAAGGGTGAGCTTTCTTCAAAATCACCCAAAGTAAACCAAGTATAGTTGCAGTATAGCAGAATTTAAAAAAATCTAATTATAAGGTGGGAAATGCCAATTCTTAGGTGATAATGTGAATATTTCAGCACCATCTTTTGTCACTCCAAGTGTATGCTCAAATTGAGCAGAAAGTGAAAGATCGCGTGTTGTTACTGTCCAGTCATCGAGTTTACTGAGCAGAGTCTCATGTTTTCCAGCATTAATCATTGGCTCTATTGTAAAAAACATACCTTCCTTTAAGACAAGATCTTCATCTTGATCATAGAAATGCACTACATTTGGTGGAGCATGAAAGACTTTTCCTATACCATGTCCGCAGTAGCTGCGTACGATAGAATATCCAAAATCTCTAATATATTTCTCTATAGCAAGCCCTATTTCATTTAACTTATTGCCGGGCTTAACTTGTTTGATTGCTTCCATCAACGCATTATAAGTAGCATCACATAAACGTTTTGCTTTGATTGATGGTTTGCCAACCCAAAACATGCGACTTGTATCACCATGCCAACCATTTAAAATCACCGTGACATCAATATTTAAAATATCTCCATCTTTAAGCGGTTTATCATCGGGAACACCATGGCACACAACTGCATTTTTTGAAGTGCAAATTGATTTTGGATACCCCCTATAGTTTAGTGGTGCTGGAATTGCACCTGCATTAATTATAAAGTCATGGCATAGATCATTTAATTCATTAGTTGTCACCCCTACCTTTACGTACGGTGCAATGAAATCAAGAGTTTCAGCAGCAAGCCTGCCAGCCTTGCGCATAAATTCAAAATCTTCTTGTGAGTGTATAGTTATGTTCATATTTTCCATGTCTTATTATAATTGGTACGCTTACTTGCAGTACATAAATGTAATAACTTTGCGTATTATGAAAATAAGCCCTATGGATCCTAGCGTCAAGTCATTTGTATGAAAGGTGGTCAAGCAAGAAGTCTATTTAATAATCTGAACTATACAACTATTATCTCAGGATAATCTGAAGGTTTTTTGTGATAGTAATCGATGCTCTTAGAATTCACCTCAATGTAAGTATTATAGATACGATTCTCAAAACCACCTCTCTCTTGTTTTTTAGAGATACGCTTTTCTTCAATTTGTTCTATTGATAGTCCACTTTCTTTGCCTAATGCATGTATGACCTCAAGTAAATCGGCTAACTCTTCAAGATTTTCATCTGGAGTTTTAGAGGCAATAACTTCCTTTGCTTCTTCTAAAAGTTTATCTTTGAGACGTTCAATGTATTCATCTTTTTCCATCACCCTCTCATAAACAATAATTCCATGGGAACGTATAATTTCAGTTGTATGATCACGAACCAATTTATTAATTTTGAAACAATGTTTTTTATTCATAATGTTTCCTTTGATAGATATAAGAATTTCATTCAGTAAAATTAAACTGTAACTTTTGATTTAACCCAATTATACAATTTACTCATTTTACCATCTTGTCCTAACATACCAGAGTTATTTTTATAAAAAGTGTCAACTATTAGCTTTATAGAACCTATAGCAGCAGAAAATACAGGATTTTTATCATATTCGCCATCAAGGCCACTGAGAGATTCAGGGGACCCAATTCGAACTTGTTTATTGAATATATAGCCTGCAATTTCCTTCATGCTTGTAAGTTGACTAGTTCCACCTGTGATCACTACTTTATTAATTGGATCTTTCTGCTCTTGAAATTGCTCTCTTACCATTTCAAGTATTTCTTCAACTCTTGGTCTTATGATGTTAATAAGCTCAGATTTGAATACTTGAGTAGGTTCATCATTTTCACTATTTTGGACTGTAATATATTCGTTCTCATCTATTGAAGTTACGATAGTGCTACCATACAGTATTTTTATATACTCTGCACGTTCTATGCTTGTGCATAGCCCGTAAGCAATATCTCGAGTGATATGAACGCCACCAATTGGAACGCTGCTTGCATACACAAGTTTCCCTCTTTTGAAAATTCCAATTGCAGTGCACCCACCGCCTATATCAACAATAGCAGTCCCGAGCTCTTTTTCATCTTCACTGAGACACGCAAGACCTGCAGAATATGCAGAAGCAATACAACCTGCCATATTTAATCCACCATTATTGGTAATACAGTTTTCAATATTGGTAAGCGCTGGACGCGAAGCAGTGACAACATTAACATCAGCAGATAGTCTTTTTCCGTACAATCCACCAACTTCTTTTATGTCAGTCATGTCATCTAAGTGATATTTTAGTGGTATATTGTGAATGATAACATTGTCTTCAATATATTTCTCAAATGTTTGAAAAACTAAACGTCTTATATCACGCTCAGAAATCTCATGGTTAGCTGCAATAATTTCATTATGTACATTGAAAGATGAGATGCCACATCCAGCAATGTTCACATATATCTGATCTATGGTTTCTTCTGATACTTGTTCAGCTAAACCTATAGTTGATGAGATGGAGTAATTTGCGTGTTTTACATTAGTTATTGATCCACCGTTTACACCTTCTGCAATCTTATAACCCGTTCCTGTTACTTTATAGCTGAAGTTGCCATTTATCTTAACGATTAGACAGATAATTTTTGTTGTACCTATGTCTAAAACAGCAAAAACATTTCTCTTTGGTTTTGCTATTACTGCAGAGTACATTAGTTAACCTTATTACGCAATTTCATTTAAATTGTAGCTTTCTTTAATAATTTATATTTCTATTATAGATATAGCAACATTTTAATATACACTAAATTCTGGACAAAAGGAAAAGTAAAACATAGAATGATAATTTTTATGTCCATATTACCAATTGTAATTGCCCCTGATGAAAGACTAATCACACGTGCCAGTGAAGTAACAGATATAAACGATAAAATTAAAGAATTAGTAAACGACATGTTCGAAACTATGTATGATGCAGAAGGTCTTGGCCTTGCTGCAGTGCAAGTTGGAGTGTTAAAGAGAATTTTTGTTATGGATATTCAGCTAGAAACAATTGAAAATGAGCCAGCAGGATATGGCTCAACTGGCAAATTTTACATGATTAATCCTGAGATTACAGAATTATCCGATGAACAAGTAATTCTCAAGGAAGGATGCCTTTCAATTCCAGAGCAAAGTCATGAAATTAAGCGTCCAAAGTATCTAACTGTGAAATATAAAGACTTAGATAATGAAGAACAAACACTAAAAGCTAGTGGTTGGCTTGCAAGGTGTATTCAGCATGAATTAGATCACTTAAACGGCATATTATATATTAGACATTTATCTAAATTAAAGTATGATATGGCGATGACAAAAGCACAAAAGATTAAAAAGCAATATGAGCAATAAAGACCTAGAATTATTAAAATTTTACCATGAAGTGGGCGTTGATTGCACACTAATGGAGGGTGAAGAGGAAAAAAAATTGGAGAGCAAAGAGAGTGTGCAACCCTCTGTTATCCAAACTGGGACCCAGAAGAAAGATGCAGATACGCGCTGGGGTGACACTAAAGATGGAAAAGACATGTTTCCAAGTGATTGGATAATTGAAGCAAGGAAACTTGCAGGTAAATGTGGTAGTGTGGATGAATTAAGAAGTGCAGTAAAGTCATTTGAAGGTTGTGAGATAAAAAAAACTGCAACTAATACTGTCTTTTCCGATGGTAATCCAAATGCAAAAATTATGCTCGTTGGTGAAGCTCCAGGAGCAAATGAAGACCTTCAAGGCATACCATTTTGTGGTGCAAGTGGAATGTTGCTCGATAAAATGTTAAATGCAATCAATCTTGATCGCACCAAAGTTTATATAAGCAATACCGTATTTTGGCGCCCACCTGGCAATAGAAAGCCAACCGACCTAGAGCTTGATATGTGCAGACCATTTGTCGAAAAACACGTTGCACTAGTTTCACCACAAATTTTAATTTTGGTCGGGGGAATCGCATGTTATAGCCTTCTTGACAGCACAAAAACTATATCGAATTTGCGTGGCAGATTTCATACGTACACTAACCAATATTTGTCCAATTCAATCACCACAGCCGCTATATTTCATCCAGCTTACCTACTTCGCCAACCGGCACAAAAACGTTTAGCCTGGGAGGACTTGAAGAAGATTAGGGAGTATCTTGATAACACCAATAACTGCACAAATACCTAATAAAGTGGTAGACCTCTTGCATAGTTTTTTGCAGCATGTTAACAATCGTTAGAAACGAAAAAACTTCCTTGACAAACTCCGCCAGCCCCCTTATCATGAAACTGAAGCTATTGTATTTGCTTTCGCCAATCTGCAGATTAAAAGGTAAGGATTACTTAATGTATCGGCGTCTTATGTTCAATTTTTTGCAGTATATAGATACTGTATGTCTTTACAAAACTTCATCTACATCTAGATTTTTATCTAAATAAGCTGAACGCGCTTATAAAGCGTTACAAGACATCAAAAAATGCCAATACTCGACAGAGATAGTAAAAGACTAGCTAACTCGGGGATTCTTTGTCTTTTTTTCTGCTTAGTAAATTTCTTAAACATTTGCAGCGTAAGTTAGTTGCAATTAAAAGCGGCTGAATCTCGCTTGTCAAGCGTTTAAAACATAAAAAACGCCAATATTTTAAAGCGGATAATAACCACGGGGCTTCTTTTGCCTTTTTTTTTATTTGGTAAATTTCTTAATGTTTATAGCTAAACGACAATCGTCATCCCGCTACGTGTTAGCGGGATCTATGCTTTGAGATACCGCGAATAAATCGCGGTATGACGTAGAGCTCGCGTTAGCTACACTTTTATGCTTACCAACTCAGTATCCAATCAAAACCTGGATTTCAGTGTCAAGCACTGAAATAACACCGAAAGGGCTACTGCTGTCTTGGATGGGAACCAGTGTCAGCTACTTGAATCTGCCACGCAAATTGCCTGCAAATTGCAATGTTCGTACAGCTGTGCGTCATGCGCTGGAATGGCATCAAGGGGTAACTTTTTATTTAAACAATGATTGTAAAATGATTATAATAAGAGATCTATTGAAATTTTAAAGTTATTAAATATTGACGCTATATACTTAAGTGTTAAAATAGAATGAAAAGTTTTTAGGAGTTTATATGGCAGCAGGTGGGAAAGCAAAGACAGCTAGTAAAAATAACCCTACTCAGCGTAAGAAAGCTGAGCAAAAAATGTATAAAGATAAACCGGTAAAACCTGTTAGATATATAGATCGTGATTCGCGCATGAATTATATGTCTGCTCAATATGACAACGGCAATCTGGTTGAAGATGAGGTAAGCGGCAATCCTATAAAGTGGGAAGCTGTATAATAGTTGTGGTTAAAGTTACTATTAATTCTAAGGAATGTGAAGTAGAGCATGGGCTCACTATAATTCAAGCTTGTGAAGTCGTGGGCGTTGAAATTCCACGTTTTTGTTATCATGAGCGTTTAGCAATTGCTGGTAACTGCAGAATGTGTTTGGTTGAAGTGGAGGGTGGACCTCCAAAACCAGTAGCCTCTTGTGCAATGCCAGTTGCAGAAGGGATGGTTATTCACACTGATACCCCTAAGGTTAAAAAAGCACGTGAAGGTGTGCTTGAGTTTTTGCTAATTAACCACCCGCTTGATTGCCCAATTTGCGATCAGGGTGGTGAATGCGATTTGCAAGATATCACGATGGCTTATGGGAAAGGAACCAGCAGACTTGATGAGCATAAGAGGGCTGTGCCAAAAAAACACTTCGGACCACTGATTGAGACTGCGATGAATCGATGCATTCATTGCACTCGGTGTGTTAGATTTTTGTCTGATGTTGCAGGTACAAATGAACTTGGAGGAATCGGAAGGGGAGAAAATGTAGAGATTAGCACTTACATAAAAAGGCATATTAGTTCTGAATTATCTGGAAATATCATAGATCTCTGCCCGGTAGGAGCTTTAACTTCAAAGCCTTACTCCTTTACAGCGCGTCCATGGGAGCTATCACATTGTGAGACTATAGATGTGCTAGATGCTGTGGGTAGCGCAATTAGAGTTGGTTATCGTGGCCCGGAGGTTATGAGGATATTACCAAGGCTGAGCGAAGAGGTAAATGAAGAATGGATATCAGATAAAACCCGCTTTGCCTATGATGGACTAAAAGTTCAGCGTCTTGATCGACCTTATATAAAAAAAGATGGTAAATTAGCCCCAGTTGATTGGAATGAGGCATTAACTGTTGCTGCAAAGAAATTAAAGAATACAAAATCAAATAAAATAGCTGCAATTGCAGGTGATTTAGCAGATTGTGAGTCTATGCTTCTACTTAAAGAAATGATGCAGAAGCTCGGCTCGGGAAATATAGATTGCAGGCAGGATGGTGCAAAACTTATACCAAATAATCGTGGATCGTATGTGTTCAATACCACTATTGAAGGTATAGAGAATGCGGATTTGTGTCTGCTTATAAATACAAACCCAAGGATAGAAGCACCGATCATTAACGTAAGATTGAGAAAGAGATATTTACAGGGCAACTTTCCTGTTGCAAGTGTTGGTCCTAACATTGAATATTTGTATCATGTTGAGAAATTGGGCGATAATCCTGATATTTTGAGTGAAATAGCAAATGGAAATCATAAGTTCTGTAAGCTGCTGAGTGCTGCTCAGAGCCCTATGCTGATTATCGGTCAAGATGCATTAGTAAGAGACGATTCTGAATCAGTTCTAGTTCTAGCTGGCAAAATTGCAGAAAAATTTAACATGGTCAGAGATGACTGGAATGGCTTTAATATGCTGCATAAAGCTGCAGCAAGAGTTGGTGGGCTAGATATTGGGTTTGTTCCTAAAAAAGGCGAAAGGGATATTAATCAAATATTGGAACATGCAGAAAGTGGTGAAATAGAAGTTGTTTATCTTCTTGGTGCAGATGAAATTGACACATCAAAGTTAGAAAACACATTTGTAATTTATCAAGGTCATCACGGTGATAAGGGTGCACATGTGGCAGATGTTATCTTGCCTGGTGCTGCATATACAGAAAAATATGCAACTTATGTAAACACTGAAGGTCGAGTGCAAAGAACAAATTTAGCTGTATTTCCTCCAGGTGAAGCAAAGGAGGACTGGTTAATTATTAAAAATCTCTCGCAATATTTGGATCTCTCCTTACCATATGATAGTTTATTTGACGTGAGAAAAAAATTAGATACTATCGGTCCACAGTTTAGAAATGCTGATCAAGTGATAAAAAACACATGGGTACCAATCAGCAATGGTAAAATAAATTTAAGTAATACACCTTTTACTTTAAAGGAGTGTAATTTTTATATGACGGATTCAATAAGTCGCGCTTCAAAAATAATGGCAGATTGTACTAAAGCTTTTTATGAACACGCTAGTTAATATTTTATTTATTTTAGTACCGCTACTACTTTCAGTTGCATATTTGACATACTTTGAGCGTAAGGTCCTTGCTGCAATTCAACTGAGGCACGGCCCGAGTGTAGTTGGACCTTTTGGGCTATTGCAGCCATTTGCAGATGCTATTAAGCTACTGATTAAAGAGCCGATAATACCATTTAGAGCGAGCACCATACTGTTCATTATGGCTCCAATGCTTACCTTTATCTTGGCATTAATTGCCTGGGCAGTTATACCGTTTGGTGCTGAAGTAATTGTAGAAAATGGCCAGCAAGTAGTTATTCCTAAGGTTATAGCAAATATTAATGTTGGAGTGCTTTACGTGCTAGCTATATCGTCGCTGGGAGTATACGGCGTAATTATTGCAGGCTGGTCAAGCAATTCTAATTATGCATTTCTTGGTGCTATACGGTCGGCTGCTCAGATGATTTCATATGAAGTTTCAATAGGCTTAATAGTTGCTGCAGTCGTTATTACCACTGGAACATTAAATCTTGGAGAGATGGTGGTAGCGAAACACAATATGCCATTTTGGGTTGATTTACTACTAATGCCTATAGGAATAATATTTTTTATTTCTTTGCTTGCAGAAACTAATCGTCACCCATTTGATTTACCAGAAGCTGAAGCAGAGCTAGTCTCTGGATATAACGTTGAATATTCATCCATGCCTTTTGCCCTCTTTTTTCTTGGAGAATATGCAAATATGATTCTAGCAAGTGCTATGATGACGATATTCTTTCTAGGAGGATGGTATCCTCCGTTAGAACTTGGTTTGCTTTATAAAATTCCAGGTTTAATTTGGTTCGTTTTGAAGATAATTATACTTTTATTCGTATTTATTTGGATTAGAGCAACAATACCTCGTTATCGATATGATCAGCTAATGCGCCTTGGTTGGAAAGTATTTCTACCAATATCGGTGCTTTGGGTAATACTCATTTCAGGGGTGTTGCTCTTTACTGGGAATTTGCCTGGATCCAATGTTTAATTTCCCAAATACAAGATTAAGACGCAGGCGCTCGAGCAAATGGGTTCGCAATTTAACAAGTGAAAATAGTTTATCAGTAAACGATCTGGTTCTTCCTCTGTTTGTTCATGACAGAGAAGAAACAACTGAACCAATTTCTGGCTTACCAGATGTAAAGTGTTATTCAATAGATGGATTAGTGTCTATAGTTAAGGAAGCTAAAGATTTAGGAATTAATGCTGTTGCAATTTTTCCTGTAGTTGATAGTAAACTAAAATCTGAAAACGCTGAGGAAGCATATAATTCTGACAACTTAATCTGCAGAGCAATTTGTGCTGTAAAATTAAAGGTACCTGAAATTGGTATTATTGCAGACATTGCATTGGATCCATACACTATTCACGGCCATGACGGCATTTTAAAAGATAATCAGATGGATGTAGAAAACGATGAAACCGTGTCGATATTATGTAAGCAAGCACTTGCTTTAGCAGCATCAGGATGTGATGTAGTTGCTCCTTCTGATATGATGGATGGTAGAATAGGAAGAATCAGAAAATCATTAGATGATAACAATTTTCAAGACGTATTAATATTATCTTATGCAGTAAAATACTGCTCTAGCTTCTATGCTCCATTCAGGCAAGTCGTTGGTTCATGTGGGCTATCACATTCTATAGACAAAAGTGGTTATCAAATGGATTATAAAAATGCGCGCGAAGCAATGTGCGAAATTGAAATGGATATAAATGAAGGTGCAGATTTTATTATGATTAAACCAGGTATGCCATATTTGGATATTATCAAAACAGCAAGTGATAAGTTTAATTTTCCGATTTTTGCTTACCAAGTAAGCGGTGAGTACGCAATGATAAAAGCTGCTGCAAATAATGGCTGGCTAGATTATGACAAGGTGATTTATGAATCTTTGATTGGTTTCAAACGTGCGGGTGCAAGTGCAATATTCACTTACGCTGCACTTGATATTGCAAAAAATTTAAGTGCATAAGCCCTATAAAATTATTAAATTTTTGGCGCACGTTCTTCTACTGTTGCTGCATATTACCTAAAATCTTCCAATACATGTTTTAAGCTATTGATAAGTCTATTACAATACAGTATTATAAATAATATAAACCAAGTGTTACTTAGAACATGGGGATTTTTTTTAAATTTTTGGGGAAGATGCTAGG
Source organism: Wolbachia endosymbiont (group A) of Phasia obesa (assembly GCF_964028125.1). NCBI lineage: Bacteria > Pseudomonadati > Pseudomonadota > Alphaproteobacteria > Rickettsiales > Anaplasmataceae > Wolbachia > Wolbachia endosymbiont (group A) of Phasia obesa. The sequence goes on along the minus strand of NZ_OZ034764.1, from coordinate 1,067,311 downwards.
CAAGGTTTTTCCTGCTAAAACAGTAAGCTCTCTTTTAGGAATAGGATATTTACCAAGTTGGCAGAACTATTGGTCTTCTTTTTTAATATTATTTATTGTCGATGTTATATTAATTCTTACATATGGAGGCGAATACTTACTATATAAAATGCCAGACTCAGGAATAGTCGTAGCTGCTGTTTTTACAAAATTGGCAATAGTTATGTTAGTAATGCAATTAATTGGAATATTTATTTTTCATGCTCAAGACCCTTCAGCAAACAGTGGTGAAGAAATAGTAATACAAATAGCGTCAGGGCAAGTACTGACTGTAGCACTTTCAATGCCGGCAATGATGTCGATTTATTATGCTGTAAGTAAACTCTATGGGAATATATGTAAGCAGATGTTTCAATGCCCATTTTGGTTTAATGATTTTATGCACTTTTTCTTTTTTCTTATGATACCTTACGTATTTTTTAATGTCGTAGAAGTGATAAAACCATGGCCAATAAGTTCAATACAGCTCAGCTATAATAATGCAATGTCAATTACATTTGAGGGGATTTTTCACACATTTTATGCGGTGATTTTACTGTATTTAACAGCATTTATATTCTGCGATTTAACTATGCATGATGCAATTGTCCTAAATAAAAGCATAATTCAGTATGTGAGGGAAAGTTCAGCAGTTTTAGGTGATTATTTACATGATACTGTTAAAAAAATAGGTATTGAATAGTACTTATTTATTTATATATTTAGTATAAAAAGTGTGAAATTTGTGTGAACTTACAAAGTATAATAAAAGAGTTACAAGATTTTTGGGCTAGTGAAGGATGTGTTATACTTCACTCATACACATCTGAAGTTGGTGCTGGCACATTACATCCTGCAACAATTATGTCTGCAATTGATACAAAACCGGCAAAAATTGCATATCTACAACCAGTAATTAGGCCAGCAGATGGGCGCTATAGTGATAATCCTAATCGTTTGTATCAACATTACCAATATCAAGTTATAATAAAGCCATCTGGTAATAATTTACAAGACGTCTATTTAGATAGCTTAAAAGTTCTTGGCATATCTACAGAAAAATATGATATTAAGTTTGTTGAAGATGATTGGGAAAACCCAAGTGTTGGTGCATCAGGACTTGGATGGGAAGTTACATGCAATGGAATGGAAGTAACACAGCTTACTTATATACAGCAAGTTGGAGGGATTGACTGCAAGATGATTCCTGGTGAGGTGGCATATGGGTTGGAACGTTTAGCAATGTGCATACAAGGTGTAGATAATGTTTACGATATAATTTGGAACGATAACGGTGTAACTTACGGAAATATTTTTAAACAAAGAGAATATGAATTTTCTTATCTAGCATTAGATTATTATGATACTAAAGTGGTACAGCAGCAATTCGAAGATACGGAAAAATTGTGCAAGTTCCTTATTGAAAAGGAGCTACCAATGGCAGCTTATGACCAATGTATTAAAACTAGTCACCTACTTAATCTGCTTGATGCAAGAGGTGTGCTTGGTGTGAATGAACGTACAGCTTATATTGGTAGAGTTAGAGAGCTGACAAAAAAATGTTGTGAATTGTACATGAGTAAATAGCGTATGTCGTTGCAGTTGTTATTTGAGTGCCTTTCAGAAGAAATACCACCGAGAATGCAGAATGTAGCTGTAACTCAAGTTAAGAGCTGTATTGCCAATGTTTTTAACAAAAATAATGTAAAATTTACATCAATGGAGGTTTTTGTAACAGCACGTCGCATTACCCTATTTGTCGACAACATAAATGCTTTGGAGCTAAAGGATTCCAATAACGAAGTTAAGGGACCAAACATTAACGCACCAAAAAGTGCTATCGAAGGTTTTTTAAGAAAATATCAGAAAAATGAAGAAGATTTGCTCGTTCGAAAAGTAAATAATGAGGATTTTTACTTCATTAAAAGAGAAAGCTGCTCATTTAACATTCAAGAGTTTCTTAAAAATCAACTAGGAGAAATATTAAAAAATTTCTCTTGGCCAAAAAGTATGAGATGGGGCAAAGGAAAAGAAAGGTGGGTTAGGCCAATTAAAAACATTTTATGCATTTTAAATGACGAAATAATACCTGTGTCTTTTGCAGGGATCACAGCATCTAACACAACATATGGCCATCGATTTCTCTCAAGTGGTACAGCGTTAACTGTTAAAGCACCTAAAGACTATTTTGAATTGCTAGAAAAAAACAGTGTAATTCTCCAAATGGACAAAAGAAAGCAATTTATACTAGATCAGATTAATAAATTCACAAAAGAGCAGAATTTACAACTTGAGAAAAATGATTATTTACTAAATGAATTGACAGGGCTTATAGAGTGGCCAATCGTGCTGTTTGGTGAAGTAAATCAAGAAAAGTCATTTGGATTACCGAAGGAAGTAATACTTAGTATAGTTAATACACAACAAAAATACCTTGCTTTAAGTAATGGAAAGAGAATTTCACACTTTGTCACTGTTGTCAACGTCAACAATGGTGAAGTTGTTAAAGGGCACGAAAGAATATTAGAAGCACGTCTTGCTGATGCCCAATTTTTAATATCTCAAGATAAAAAGGAAAATCTAGATTATTATGTCAAAAAATTAGGTTCGATATTATTTCATGCTTCTCTTGGCAGCGTTGGAGAAAAGGTAAAGCGTATTACGGCTCTGTCAAAGTATATAGCTATATTTATTCCACATGCTTCGCTGATAAAAGTTGAACGCGCTGCATATTTGGCAAAAGCTGATTTGGCAACATCGATAGTAAGAGAGTTTCCAGAATTACAAGGAGTAATGGGTGGATATTATGCTTCTTATTTTCAAGAAGATAAAGAAATAGTGGAAGCTATAACTGAACACTATAAGCCAATCAGATCGGAGCAAGAATGCCCTAAATCCCCTTCAGCAATTGCTGTGTCAATTGCAGACAAAGTGGATAGCTTAGTTGGTTTAATTGCAGCAGGTGAAAAAATCTCTGGTTCGTATGATCAATTTAGTTTGCGGAGAATGACAATTGGTATAATTAGGACAATACTTGAAAATAATTTGCATGTTCCAATTAGGCTATTGATAGACAAGTCAGTATCTTTATATTCAAAACTTCTATTTAATAAAAATACAACGTCAGCTGATAAGCCAAATAGAAAACAAATTTCAGAATTAGTATTTAAATTCTGCTTAGAAAGATTCAAGGTTATTTTAAAAAATAGAGATATAAGACAAGATGTCGTAGATTCAATACTATATAAAATCGATATTAATGATCTGCTGACAGCAGAAAAGCAAACTGTTATATTGGATCGTTATCTTAGTACGCCAGAAGGTGAACAGATTCTAAGCACTTACAAAAGAGTCAGTAACATGATGAGCAAAGTAAGAAAAAGTGATGGCACTACTTATAGTGCATCTTACGGTAAGAGGTTTTTGATTGAAAGTGAAGAAATTGCGCTATCAAATTGTGCTATAACTGCTTGTAAAAACATAAAACAAGCGATAAAAAATAACCACTTTAATGTAGCACTTGATGAACTTGCTGGTTTTGCTCCGTTTATCAATCAGTTTATGGACAGTGTAAAGATTAACTGTGATTCTGATAAACTGAGGAGAAACAGATTATCTTTGCTTGAAAATGTAGTTTCCATCTTTCATTTAGTAGCAGATTTTAACCTCATACAGGTTAAGCAATGGATAAATGCTCAGGCAATATAAAGAACAAATCAAATCATCTCCACAGTCCTGTGGCGTGTATAAGATGGTTGGAGATAAGAATAAAGTTTTATATGTTGGAAAAGCAAAAAACTTAAAGTCGAGATTATCCGACTACCTTCAATTCGAAAACCTTTCTGAACGAATTAGAGTTATGCTCTTACAGGTTATTAAGGTTGAAATATTCATCACTGAGAATGAAATCGAAGCACTGCTTCTTGAAGCACAGCTAATAAAATCATTGAAACCACTTTATAATATTGTGCTCAAGGATGGAAAATTTTATCCTTATATAACAATTTCCAAGCACGATTATCCAAGAATAGCAAAATATAGAGGCAAATTTAAGAAAAATGAGTTTCATTATTATGGTCCCTTTACATCTGCCGCTGCTGTTAAGCAAACTATATTGTCATTGCAAAAAGCTTTTCTCCTAAGAGTATGTTCAGATCAATACTTTTCCTCAACAAAAAGACCATGTATTGAATATCAAATTAAGCGCTGCTCAGCACCATGCATAAACAAAATCACAAAAGACGACTACTGCCAATCAGTAAAACAGGCACGAAATACATTGCTTGGAAGAAATAAGGAAGTGAAAGAACAGTTACTTTTCACAATGAGAAAGTGCAGCAGTGAAGAAAACTATGAGCTTGCTGCTATATATAGAGATCGGGTAAAGTTTCTTGAGCAAATTCAAATACAGCACACGGATTTTTCTTTTGAAAAAGATGCAGATTTCTTCAGTATTGTACGTGAAGAGGATCTAGCATGTATTAGTGTGTTATCGTTCAGAAATAAAGACAACTACGGCAGCACTCCTTACTTTGCCGAGAACTGTGGTGATCACTCAAATGATGAAATTTTATCCACCTTTTTGGTCAATTTTTATAATTCAGCTAACATACCTCCAATACAAATTTACGTTCCAGATTCTATTGTGGATAAGGAAATTATAGAACAAGCACTATATAAGGTTGCTCAAAAGCCAGTAAAAGTTCTGCATGCAAAGAATAAAAAAGAGCGTGATTTATTGAAATTTGTTTATGATAACTCTCAGCATAGCTTAGAGCAGAAGCTTATCGATTATAGAAATAACCTAGAAAAGCTTGAGGAGCTTAGCAAAATCTTCTTGTTACCAAATATTCCAAAGCGTATTGAGGTTTATGACAATAGCCATATATTTGGAAACCAACAAATTGGTGTAATGGTTGTTGCAGGGCAGGAGGGTTTTTTAAAAAGTGAGTACAGAAAATTTACTATAAAGGAAAAATTTTCAGGCGATGACTATAAAATGATGAGGGAAGTGCTAACCAGACGTTTCTCCGGCAATATAAAAGGCATAATACCTGATTTTTTACTGATTGATGGTGGACCAGGACATGTTTCCATAGTACAGAATGTACTGGAAGTATTGAATATAAACGTTCCTTTTGCTTGTATGGCAAAAGGTCCTGATCGTAACGCAGGAAATGAAAGATTTTATATGCTGGGCAGGGAAGAATTCAGTCTGGCAAATGACAGCAAAGTCATGCTTTACTTACAATCGCTGCGTAATGAAGCCCACCGTTTTGCGATAACTTCACATAGAAAAAAACGCGATAAACAGTTTATAGTTTCACAATTAAGCAAAATACCCGGCATTGGCAACAAAAGAAAAAAAGCGTTGATGTCTTATTTTGGTTCAGTGAAAAATATAAGCAAAGCTTCTCTGGCTGAAATTCAAAACGTACCTGGAATTAGTAAAGGTTTAGCAGAAGTCATTCTTAAACACGTAAATTATAAGAGAGGAGTACTGGAATGACACAAAACCCGTTTTATTATTAGGGAATTTATATCTTAAAACCGCAAAAAAAGGTGTGCGTATTTGTGAAAAAAAATCTCCATGAAATTTAATGTGGTGGGACTAGTGCGATTCGAACGCACGACCTTCAGATTAGGAGTCCAACGCTCTATCCTGCTGAGCTATAGTCCCGTGTTTCCTACCATTCATGTAAAGTTATAGCAAAAAATCCTTTCTTTTCTAGATTTCTTGCATAACCAATTTATGACGACAAAAAACATTTCTGTACTTCTTGAGTATAATGCTATTATATTTAATAACATGGTTTAAGTAAGATTAATGCTAGTTAACAATATTGGTTATTTCTATAACAATCAAAACGACTTTGCTTTAAGCAATATAAACATTAAAGTAAAGAAAGGAAATGTTGCATGTTTATTGGGGCATTCTGGCTGTGGCAAGTCAACAATTTTGAAATTAATTGCGGGGATAGAAAATCCAAAATCTGGAACTATTTTTATAAATGATAGGTTAGTTGCAAGTAATAAGGCATCAGTCGCTATAGAGCATAGAAATATCGGATTGATTTTTCAGCATTCTGCATTATTTCCTCACAAAACAGTAGTAGAAAATATAACCTTTGCTATCCGCAGCTCTTCCAAGAGAGAAAAGCACCTAATTGCATTGGAAATTTTGAAGTTACTCAATATAGAAAAATACGAAAATATGTACCCTAACGCCTTATCTGGAGGACAGCAACAATTAGTTGCAATAGCAAGAGTGATGGCACAAAACCCTGATGTTGTGTTGTTAGATGAACCATTTTCTAATTTAGATATACTGCTCAAGTGCCGAATAAGACAACATATATTGTCCCTTTTTAGAAGTAAAAATATCCCTGTGCTAATGGTAACTCATGACCCGCAAGAAGCATTGAAAGTTGCAGATTTTATCTACGTAATGAAAAATGGTAAAATTATTCAATCAGGAGTTTCTAGCGATATATACCATAGGCCTCAAGATGATACGCTAGCAAAGTTTTTTAGTGAGCTCTCTTCTACTCTACAGTTAAGCGAAAAGTTTCCACTTATTCGCTGCAAGAAAATAATCTAGTCTGGAATTGTTATAAAATAATTAAAAAACCTTGATTTATAATTAAATAAAGGTGATATAATCTATGTGTTACTTGACTTCAGTCAAGTTTTAATATTTAAAGGTCAATATTTTAAATGGAGGTGAAAATGAGTTTAGGACCATGGCAATTGTTTCTAGTCTTAATAATAATTTTAGTTCTGTTTGGTGCAGGCAGATTACCGCAAGTTATGGGTGATTTAGGAAAAGGCATCAAAAACCTTAAACAGGAGCTTAAGGACTCAGAAAAATTATCGTCTAACGAACCAGATCGTTAGCGTCCTCATACTTCGTGACATGCACCTTAGTGCATGTCATCTGTTTAAAAACTTAGTCAGGTTAAAGAATGAAAGAGATGAAGTATTGGTATGAAATAAATAACAAATATTGAAATACAGCAACAACTATGTTAGCTTAGGAGGAATATTTTATTAAAAGATAATTGTGCAAAAAAGTGAGAAACTAACTAAAGATAAAAAACTAGCTTCTGATATTCTAAAAGAGGTTGCAGATACCAATAACAATGATAGCAATAAAGTAACTTTGTTTGACATTAAAACAGCTTTGCATGAGCGCGGTTTTGGTATTTTAATAATCATCTTCTCCTTGCCGCTATCGGTGCCTATACCGGTTCCACCTGGTTATACAACTATTCTTTCTATACCTTTAATCTTATTCTCACTGCAGCTTCTATTTGGATTTGATTCTCCTTGGATGCCGCATTGGTTGGAAAGAAGGTCTTTTCAGCGTTCAACACTAGCTTTTGTGGTAGAGAAAACTTCTCCAGCATTAAAAAAAATAGAAAAGTTCATGAGACCAAGAATGTCTTTTATTTTCTATGGGCCCGGTGAAAAAATTTTAGCTTTTATAATGCTGCTTTGTGCGTTATCAATAGCTCTTCCACTACCTCTTACTAACTTCATTCCTGCAATTGGTACGACTCTTATTTCGCTTGGTATCATGAGTAAAGATGGGTTTCTATCCATATTGGGAGTTCTAATATCATTGTGTGGGTTATTGCTTACTCTTGTTGTAGTAGTCAAAGGGCCACAACTTATCATTGGGGCATTTTCTTTTCTCAAAAGCTTCGTATATGGTTAGGCTTTACAACACCTTAACAAAAAAAAAGGAGCTTTTTACACCTATCGATAAAGATCATGTGAAAATGTATGTTTGCGGACCAACAGTATATGACACAGCACATATAGGCAATGTACGGTCTGTTGTTGTGTATGATGTGTTATTTCAGCTACTTAAGTTTTGTTATGGCAAAGTTACCTATGTGCGTAACATAACCGACATTGATGATAAGATAATTAATGCAGCAAGTGAAAAAAATAGCAACATAGAAAGTATAACCACATATTACATTAAAGCTTTTCATGATGATATGGAAAGCATAAATTGTAAAAAACCAACATACGAACCAAAAGCAACGGAAAACGTAGATTACATTATAAAATTAATTGAACATTTGCTGCAATCAGGCCACGCTTATGAATCTGACAAACACGTGTATTTTAATATAGAATCTTACCATGAATATGGTGCTTTATCAGGAAAAAAAACTGATGAATTGGTTCCAGGTAGCAGAGTTGAAGTTAATGAAAATAAAAAGCACCCTGGAGATTTTGTGCTGTGGAAGCCTGCAAATGATATTGACTACAAACTTTCAAGTTATTGGAATAGCCCATGGGGAGAGGGCAGACCTGGATGGCATATAGAATGCTCAGCAATGTCATATGCTTACCTTGGCAAAGATTTTGATATTCATGGTGGCGGCATAGATTTACAATTTCCTCACCATGAAAATGAAATTGCACAGAGTAAGTCTGCATTTGCTGGATCAATGTTTGCAAAATACTGGATACATAACGGCTTTCTTACAGTAAATGAAGAGAAAATGAGCAAGTCCTTATTTAATATAGTCAAAGTAAGAGATTTGCTAGATAGTGGAATAAAGGGTGAAGTAATACGCTATGCACTGCTCAAAACTCACTACAGAAAACCACTTGATTGGACAGAAAACGTTATTTCTGATGCACAGGAAACCTTAAATAAATTTTATCGGTTATTACGTGGTTTAGATACAATAAGTATTGATGAAAGTAACGCAGAGATTTCTAAAGATTTTATAGACGCTTTAAAAAACGACTTAAACATTCCTGAAGCTCTAGCTATATTACATGAAATGGCTGCAAAAATTAACAAAATGAGTAATGAAAGTGAAAAGCTTAAATTAACTGAGAGTTTTGTTAAGAGCGCCAGATTTATTGGTCTTCTTGAGTCAAGTTATCAAGAGTGGTTTACTGCTGGTGTGAGTCATCAAGAAATAGAAAGATTGATAGATTTAAGAAGAGCAGCAAAACAAAATAAAGATTATAATACTGCAGACAAAATAAGGGACCAGTTGAAACAAATGGGGATTACAATTTCTGACAATGAAGATGGTACAACAACCTGGTAAACTCATATGGAAAACTACTTCCTGTTATTCACAGATAGTCTAGTATCGTCGTTAGTTTTACCCATACATCAAGGTTTTGTGTTCAATACCATGCTTTATTTCAGGTCGTATTACACTCCACTACTTATGTTATTTTTTGGAGTACTAGGATCAAGCCTTGGTGGAATAGTTAACTGGTATTTAGGTAGAATAACAATCTCTATACGAAAATCATACCGCAAACTAGAGAACGAGCATAAAACACCAAAAATCGTAAAAAATCTACTGATTTGTGCAGTTACATTACTTTCATGGGTGCCGGCACTTGGAAGTGTGATTCAAATTTTATCAGGTTATTTTAAGTTAAACCTTTATATCCTTGCCCCTTTAATCATTCTATCTAATTTCCTCTATTTGTTATATCTAATACTTACTTTTGGCGTATAACAGCTATAGTACTACAGCCATTAAAGCCCAAGTCATAGGATGGATGCACCATGAGCTAAAAGTAACTCCACAAGGTCCCTATGATTGAAATCAGTGGCATAATGTAATGCTGTTCTTCCTTCATTATTTTTAGCGTTAACATCGGCGTTGTGTTTTAGTAGTACTTTTGCTACATCAATCTTTCCATTCATAGCAGCGAGGTGTAGTGGTGTGTTGCCGTCTTTATCCTTAGCGTTAACATCAGCACCTTTTTGAATGAAGTATTCTGTTGTTCCCAACATTTCATTCAAATCATCCCCCCATAATAGACGGTTATTCTTGGCAATCAAGTGCAATGGTGTCCAGCCACGTTTGTCTTTAGCATCAACATCACTACCATCTTCAACAAGACATCTTACTACCTTCAAGTTCGCGTATAAAACTGCCCAGTGTAACGACGTTAGATCATCATTATCTTTAGCATTAACGTCAGCACCTTGCTCTATAAAATATCTTACCATATCAATCTTTCCTCTGATAGCAGCCCAATGCAATGGAGTACCGCCATATCCGTCTTTGATATCAATATCAATTCCTTTACCAATTAGGTACCTCACCGCATCCAGTTTCGCAAACCTAATAGCCTCATGTAACATAGTTTTGCCATTGCTGTACCTAGCACTAACATCAATACCTTTTTCTTTTATAAGGTATTCTGCTATATAAAAATTTTCATTCTCAACAGCCCAGTATAACGCAGTCCAGCCATAACTATCTTCAATATCAACACTAGCGCCTTTATTTACAAGATATTTTACCATGTCTAACTCTCCACTCTTAGCAGCCCAGTATAATGGCGTTTGGTAAAAACAGTCCCTAACATCAATACTAGCACCTTTATTGATCAGGTATTTTACTATGTCCAATTTCCCATTTCCAGCAGCTAAATGCAATGGAGCAATATCACACCCATCTTTAGCATTAACAATCTCACTAAGCTTATCTTGATGTTTTTTCTTTATATATGCTAATAAGTTTTTAATCGCTTTATAATCATCATTTTCAACAAGCAAATGTAAATTAGTATCTTTGTAAAAGTCATCAATCAACCTACCGTGTTTACTTGCATATCCCCAAATAGATGCAACATGAATTTTACTATCTTTCGCTAAATCACCACTGTTTATCAATTCTAGAGCCTTTCTGAGGGTTTTCTCTTCTTGTCGGTTCTCTTGTAATTTTAATCTTGTTACTTCCTGTACTAACCTATGGACATTTAATACACTTTGGTTTTGTTCACCGCCCACCATGGAATATCTCACAAGTAAACGGATGGCTAGCTTTAACTGCTTTTTCTTATAATCACTTACCGAATTTAAGAATATTTCTCTAGCGATTTTATCAGGTGCAAAATAAGCCAAAACATCTAAAATCTCTGAAGCTAATGGTCCATATTGTTCATCACTTCTTACTTTATCCATCGTAACTTCCCAAGCTGTAAAAGTTGTTTTAGTATAGTTATTATCAATTCCTTGAAATATTTTAGACTTAAGCAACTTCTTAGCTTTCTTTTCATACTCTTTTAGGTAATCACTAATTTTAAACTTCTCTATTATTCTCTGATCTTCGATATATGATATTGCTTGTTGTATAGCTAAAGGAAAGCATTGCAACCTTCTTACCAAATTTTCTATCTCCCGATCTTGCGATTTATCTTTTTTTAGTATATTAAATCCTTTTTTAACAAACTCTATAGCGTCTCTTTGTTCCAATTCTCCTAGCTTTATAACGTCTATTCCCTTTTCCAGTTCCTGATCATGCGAGGTAATCAAAATATGAGGCTTGTTAAGATCAGGAGATAAAGAAAATGGCAAAAATTTACTTATCTTTTTGTACTCTTGAACGTTATCGAAAATGAACAGGCTCCTCCTTCTTGCGAAGAAAGCATATACTTCTCTAACAATAGTTTCTATCGTTTTGTCGTTTCCATACTTATCTTTGGGAGAAATACCTAATCTATTTCTAGCTAACCTTAAGAAAGAATCTTTCATAGCTTCAAAGTTTTCAGCGTCTATCCATATAACATTGTCGTCATAATATCTTCTATATTTACAAGCATATTTTCTAGCTAACTGGCTTTTTCCCATCCCCCCAGGACCACTAATAGACGTTATGTATGAAATTACAGCACCTTTGGGATTGCGTTGTAGCGAATCATGTAGCATTCCCAAATCCTCATCTCTTCCTGTAAATAGTCTGACTGGACCTCTTACATCAAACCAAACCGCTCCTAAAATTTCCTCTCTTATTTCTTCAAGAAGAGCTTTTGCTTTCTCATATGATAGAAACTCCTCTTCTTCTTTCTCCAGCAAAATCAGCACTTCTTCCTGGTAACGGCTGTAAAAGTGCTTTGCATCAGTATTGCTGAATTCCTTGCCCAATTCACTCTTAATAATTTCACTAAGTTCAGTTCCGCTTGGCAAATTGACTGCAAATACTAATTTATTTAAAAAGTCTTCTATTTCTTTATTGCTGACTTCTCTACCTACCTCACGCTTTACAAAATCCTTATTTTCCTGCAAATATGAGATAATACTATTATCAAATTTATATCTTACACCATCACCTACATCCAGAAACTCATCTTGTGTGTCTATTCTTATGACTGAAATTTCCTTTCCTTTATTCTTCCCACTCGGCATCATTCTCAGCTTTCTTACTGGATGCGATGTCGAATCCGCGGAATCAAAATCATCATTTGTAATAATGACAAAATCCTCTATTTCACCCTCAAACTCTCCACTACTTTTGATCTTTAAATAAGCAATGAGATATTTTATTAAGCCAAACGCACCATCCTTTCCCGGTGTTAATAAGTCACCTATGCTGATCTTTTTGTGCCTACCCTGCCTGTGCTTGACTTGTATGAATCTATGTACTATTTTCCCATCTTGTTCATACCGAAGAACAATATCATCAAAATCCTTAGCTGATTTTTTCTCTGTGAATAGGCGGAAAGAATACTCTCTATCTACTGCATGTTTAGGAAACAGCATTAGCCATCTCGCTTGATACATAATACCATGAAAGGTGCGCTTAACCGCCGAGCAGGATAATCTTACAGGCACCTCACTCTAATCTCTCACTCAAAATTGAATTCACAACATCAGGGCTGGCTTTTCCCTTGGTGAATTTCATGACTTCACCAACAAAGAAACCATATAATTTTGTTTTACCGCTTTTGTATTCTTGAACTTTATCTTGGTTGCTATTGATGATTGTGTCGATAACTTCTGATATTTGACCTCTATCGGTTATTTGCTTTAGGTCCTGCTCTTCTATGATGAGAGATGCAGGTTTGCCAGTTTCAAACATAATATCAAAAACTTGTTTACCAAGTTTAGCAGAGATTGTTCCATCAACGATAAAATCTAAGAGTTCGGACAAAGCATTTGCTTTGATTGGGGAGCTCACAATATCAATATTTGCTTTATTTAAACGACCGAAAAGCTCTACAGTTAACCAGGTGACCGCGAGCTTTGAATCATGTTTTTTTATCAATTCCTCAAAGTAATCAGCAATCGCCTTATCGGAAGTAATGACGTTTGCATCGTATTCGTTGATACCTAATTTTTCAATGTATCGCTGCTTTTTCTGCTCTGGCAACTCAGGTAAAGATGATTTAATAGAATCGATTTTATCCTGGCTTACCTCAACAGGTAATAAATCAGGCTCAGGGAAGTATCTATAGTCGCTTGCATCTTCTTTGTTTCGCATCACTTTTGTTTTTCCCAAAGCGACATCAAACAATAAGGTATCTTGACTTATTTCTTCTCCACTTTCTAAAATTTCAATTTGTCTTTGTATTTCATAGTCTATAGCTTGCACAATATAACGTATCGAGTTCAGATTTTTTATTTCACAACGAGTGCCAAATGTACTACTGCCTTTTAGGCGAACAGAAACATTTGCATCACAACGAAGTGATCCCTTTTCCATATCACCATCACACGAACCAATGTAACGCAAAATCTGCCTCAATCTTTTCATGCATTCTGCAGCTTCTGCAGATGAACGGAGATCTGGTTCTGAAACAATTTCCATTAAAGCAACCCCTGCACGATTTAAATCTACATAAGTTCTGCTTTCCTCATGAACGCTCTTTCCTGCATCTTGCTCTAAATGAATTCTCGCAATTCTTATTTCTTTTTCATTGTCGTTGATAAATACTCTACCGTTTTTAACTATTGGCTCAAAAAACTGAGTTATCTGGTAACCTTGTGGTAAATCAGGATAAAAATAATTTTTCCGATCAAAGTAAGAATACTTATTAATTTCTGCAGAAAGTGCAAGACCAGTGCGTATTGCTTGCTCTATGCAGTAATAATTTAGTATTGGCAGCGTACCTGGCATTGCCGCATCAACTAGAGAAACTTGAGTGTTATGCTCAGCACCAAATTCCGTTGATGAGCTAGAAAATAGCTTCGTATTAGAAGAAACTTGAGCGTGTACCTCAAGCCCAATTACCGCTTCCCAATCCTCTTTCGTCATGTATTTTATTTAAATGATAATCTTAATATTCTGCAAAATTAGCACAAAAAGTCAAAACAAAACTCATGTTAGCTAAGTGGTATGCAGATTGTTTTACCCATAGAAACGGGTTAAATGCAAAAGATTACTTGACAAGCTTCGCCAGCCCTCTTATCATAAAATTGAAGCTATTTATTTATCTTCTCTGTACAGATTAAATGACAAAAAAACTCACGTATCTGGCGTCTCATGTTTAATTTTTTGCACTATGTGCACCTTATGTCTTTATAAAACTTCTACCTACATAAGCTGAAACGCGCTTATAAAGCGTTTAAAACATAAAAAAACGCCAACTTAAAAAATGGATAGTGAATAACTAGCTACCCTAGGGTTTCTTTTGCCTTTTTTTCTGTTTAGTAAATTTCTTAACGTTTATAATTTAGATTAGTTGCGGTTTAAAAGCAACTGAATCGCGGTTATTAAGTGTTTAGAATAAAAAAATGCCATACTTGAAAGTATAATGTAAGTAATTAGCCAACCACGGGGCTTCTTTTGCCTTTTTTTTCATTTGGTAAATTTCTTAATGTTTGTAGCTAAACGATAACCGTCATCCCGCTACTTGTTAGCGGCCGAGATACCGCGAATGAATTGCGGTATGACGTAGGATTGCTGTCATTCCAGTGCCAAGCACTGGGATCCAGCCTTTATTATTTGGTTGAAATTAAGTCTTCTGGATCCCAGTGGGCTTTGTTGCATCGCTAGCTATGATGGATTAAAGATAAAAAAGGTGGAGAATATCAGTAGCTTATTATTCTGGTATTTATAACAAGAACGGTCAGTGAATACCTAAATTTGAGTAAAAGAAATTTCACTACCACTCACTAATCCGGCTAAAATTCAAGAATTTCAATGCTTTAGCTATTTTCAATAGAATTAAATTTATTAATATAAATAATAAATTACTATTCTTAAATTTGATCAGATTGATTGCAAAAAAACAAGATTTTCAATAGGTTGCTTATAATCCTAATTATAGTTAGCCTTTCATAAGTAGCGATGCAACAAAGCCATCCCAGTGTCAGCTACTTGGATGACACCATTCTTTTTCCTGGATTCCAGTGTCTGGGCACTGGAATGACATCCTCCCTTGTGGAGATTGCTCTCAAATCACAATGTTCGTACAGCTATGCAAACACAAAGGTGTCATTCCAGCGCGTGACGCTGGAATCCAGTTGAGCTATTTCAACAAAAATACTGCATTTTGAGATGAACGTCTATTCTCACCAGACTTATTTACAAGTATAACAATTAAAGTCTGGATTCCAGTGTCAAGCACTGGAATGACATCATAGGGGCACTGCCCTTTTGGATGGAAACCAGTGTCAGCTACTTAGATGATACCTTTTTTCTACTTAGTTTGGGTTATGCAAGAAGTCTATTGCATTCCTGAGCAATTTGATTCATTATTCTTTTTGTAAAAAATTTTCTTAACTTTCTCTCCACTTTTTTGGTAAGGTCACTTTAAAGGAAGTCTAATAGATGCTACATAGAAATCCAGATGAGTTTCTAAAGTCTATTCCAAAAGATAAGCGCATAATGTGCCTTGACATGGGAGAAAAGCAAATAGGCATAGCATTTAGCGATAAAACACAGCTCATAGCCACAGCTCATAGCATATATCACAGAAAAAATATGAGCAAAGATTTAGGTTATCTGCATAGAATATTCAAAGAAAATGAATCTGGATCAATGGTAATAGGACTACCATTAAAAATGGACGAGCAAGAAACTAAATGGTGTAAAACTATAATCCAATTCGCAAATAAAATAATAAAAAAATATAAAGTAAATATATACTTACAAGACGAAAGCTTCTCAACATCTATCGCAACTCATACACTAAAAATTACTGGAATATCAATCACAAAATCGAAAAAAATAGATGATAAAATCTCCGCATGTATTATTTTGCAACGAACGTTAGACAAGATAAATACAATCAAATAGTTTTTCCAGATCTGGAAATCTTCAAACTGAATCCCATATAAAAGTTACTCAACAAAACAAGAACCTTTCGTATAAGCATGACAAATTGCTACAGCAAGAGCGTCAGCAGCATGGTGGCATTTTATACTCAAATTTTTAACTATTTGCTTCACCATAAATATCATCTGATCCTTATCAGCATGGCCATTTCCGGTAATGCTTTTTTTTACATAGTTTGCATCATATTCATTCATAGTTAGCTTTGTTATTTTTAACGCTAAAATTACAACCCCTCTTGCATATCCTAAAGTTAGTGAAGATTTAGGATTTTTATTAACAAAAATTTTCTCCACCGCAGCTTCATTCGGAGAGTATAGGGAAATTACTTTCTTTAATTGTTCAAAAATTGTATGTAGGCGTTCACCTGTACCCAATTTACCATCAGTTGATATGGTACCGCCGCCCAAAAATTCAATATTATTTTTTTCGTTCAGGCTGATAATGGCCCACCCAGTCTTGCTTATTCCTGGATCTAGACCTATTATTTTAACCACTTAATAAACGCTTAACCAATAGACAAACAAAAATAAAAATATCCAGACTACATCTACAAAGTGCCAATACCAGGAGGCAAACTCAAAGCACAAATGGTCCTGAAGTGTAAATTGGCCTTTCCGTGCTCTAAATAAACACACTGATAAAAATATTATTCCTATTATAACGTGTGCGCAGTGAAAACCGGTAATCATGTAAAAATTGGATGTATAAATAAGCTTTTCTCCTGTTTCTTGTAGAGAAAAACTCGCTTCATGATACTCTATTGCTTGCACTATTATAAAAAAAACTCCAAGCAATATAGTTATGGACAGCATTTTAATCATGCTCTTTTTATCATTTTTAAGTAAAGAGTGATTTGCCCAAGTAATTGTTGTACCAGAAAGCAATAATATTAATGTATTCATGAATGGTAGTGACCACGGATCAGGTGGCAAAATTCCCTCAGGGGGCCATTCAACTTTTTTTGCAGGAGAAAACGCCTCAAATAAAAAAACTGGATCAAGCCAGGCTTTAAAGAATGAACAAAAGAACACTATAAAAAATACGACCTCCGAGAGAATAAACAAGTACATTGCAAATTTGAGTCCATGTTTTACAATGGCAGTGTGACATTTGTCATAAATGGCCTCCCTTATTACATCTCTCCACCAATAAAACAGCACCCCTGATACTGCGGAGATTCCCAAAACTAAACAAAACATTCCGACAATTTGTTTATGAAGCGCGCCAACTAATCCAAGTGCAAGAATAAGAATTGCTGCTGATACAGCAATTGGCCAAGGGCTTGGATCCACTAAATGAAAATCATGTTCTTTACTTTTCATAGCATTTTAAAAAATACTTATTAAGGATACAAATTAGCTTAAAATTGTCAATGTTCCTTAGGAAATTGATTGAATCTTGAAAAATTATATGCACCGTTCAAAAAATCTAACACAAATTGTGCAGTTATTCTAAACAACTCAAGCATTCTGCTCTTTTCGTTTTCTCTTGCTCTGCTGCAATATCCATCAACAATATTTTCCAAAATAATGCATCCAGACTTTACTGAATCACTGTAACAAAAATTAAACCAATCCCTATATCTATTATTTTTCTTGAATCTATTTTTCATGCTATCAACGACAGTCTCGTATATAAACATGCAAGAATACAAAACCGTCATAGCCTCATAGGTATTACTATGCGAGATGGATAAAAGAAAATTAGTGAAATTAAAACACTCAAGAGATTTCTTTTCGCGACTTATACCGTACATAGTAAAGTAGTAGTCATATAACATTCTATTAACAGTCACTACTCTTTGGGCTACTTCAGCAAGCGAGATAATACTACTATAATCTTCCATTTTGGATGCAGTAATTAAGGTGGTACGAATATAATCACCTAAGAACAACGTCTTTTGTTGAGCATAGAATTTGAAGTTCTCTATATTTAGGGTGTTATTCGCTAACTCAACATTAAAAGGATGCTCAATTATATCCTTTAAAAGATTTGACCCGTAACAGCTCCTAATTATGCCACTGAACACTGTAGTTATCGATAAAAGATCAAGTTAACGTAAATAATCCGCTGCTAATATTCTTTGCTAGATATATTAGAGTAATATGCCTCATCCCAAAACATTATTTCTAATTCCAGCCCTTTCTTAAAAAACTCATACATCCTCTTTTTTTCACAGTCACTAGCTTTTTTATATAGCTTATTTGTAATATCAGTAACCTCATCAATTACAGCATTTACTGTTTCGCTACTATAAATGTTGATCCACTCTTTGTATTTGTTATTTTTAACCCCTTTAGTTGTTATCTCATTTACCATATGGCGTATAACGATTTGGTATATGTTAAAGCAAGAATAAGATGCTACTAAAGCTTCATTAACAGAATTGTGATATGCGGCACTCATGAAAAAGTCAGTAAAGGCAGAACAAGCTCTTGACTTTTTGTGATCATCAGATAGATCACAATCTTCAAAATATTTTTTATACTGTTCTCGAACATAAAATGCTCCTTGTGCCAAATTGATTAAACTACTCATCATTTCAATATCATCAACTCTAGCTGCAACAATTAAAAAAGCACGAGCGCAATCTATACAATACAGAAAATCCTGCTGAAGGTAGAATTTGAATTTTTCATAATCTAATGTATTATTTATCAATTCAACATTAAAAGGGTGTTCTTTTATTTTATCAATAAGATCAGAAAACTCTTTTACAATTACGTTGTACAGTTCTCCTTCTATTTCGTTATACACTTTATAAGCCTCACAATAAAAATTGAATATAAAAATTATTACTAATATGGTATAATTATTATGAAAAAGCGTGCTATGCTTTAACAATAAGCTAGTATATAAATATGAGGCTGTAAATCAAAAATTTTAGCAATCTAAAGAAATTTTACTATTACCTTCTATATTGAATTCTCTACAAAGATCAGCAGATAAGTCCATGTTTTCCCAAGAAAATCCACCGTCCCTTTCCGACTGTTTACCAAAATGTCCATAACAGGCTGTACGTTTATATATAGGGCAATTAAGCGATAAATGCTTGATTATGCCTTTTGTTGATAAATCTATATTATTCTCGATAAACTTTTTAATTACTCTTTCCTCTACCTTATTCGCACCAAATGTATCAATATAGAATGAAGTAGGTTTTGATACACCAATTGCATAAGAAAGCTGCACAAGACAACGTTCAGCCAAACCTGCAAAGACAATATTTTTAGCAAGGTATCTTGCCATATAAGCTGCAGATCTATCAACTTTAGTTGCATCTTTTCCGGAAAATGCCCCTCCACCGTGTGGAATATAACCCCCATAAGTATCAACCATAATTTTTCGTCCGGTTAATCCACAATCACCAACTGGCCCACCAATAACAAATCTACCAGTTGGATTGACTAAGAGATTTTCCTCAGGACACATCCATCCTTCAGGTAAAGATGAAACTATGTAAGGGTAAATTATTTCTTTTACTTTTGATTGATCCAAATTCTCAGGGTGCTGTATCGAGACAATAATACTTTCAGCACGTACCGGGAGGTTATTCTCATATGCCAAAGTGATTTGTGACTTTGCATCTGGACCAAGTTTTGCTTCTTTAACTGCGCTCATGATATTTTTCAGAATCGAGTGTGCATAAAAAATGGGTGCCGGCATAAGGTTTTCTGTCTCTGTTGTTGCATAGCCATACATTATGCCCTGATCTCCAGCACCTTGATCCACCCCTATTGCAATGTCATTTGATTGCTCATGCAGCAATATATTTACTTTCACTTTTCTCCAGTGGAACCCATCGTGCTTGTAACCAATATCTTTTATTGTATTCCGTACAATACTTTCAATCCTGCTATTTTTGATGTTAGGCCCAAACACTTCCCCAGCTATAATAACGTTATCTTTGGTGACTAAAGTCTCTATTGCAGCTCGCGCAAAAGGATCAGTAAAAAGGTACTCATCAAGTATTGCATCTGAAATTTGATCTGCTACTTTATCTGGATGACCAGCCGCCACTGATTCACTGGTTACTAAATTTTTATATAAACTCATGTTTTTGCTTATACAATATCAAAACCGCTATAGAAAACACAGTTAGTAACTACTAAATGGTGGGTCTGGGAAGAGTTGAACCTCCGACCTCACGCTTATCAGGCGTGCGCTCTAACCACCTGAGCTACAGACCCATGATTTATTCAAGCTGAAGCTTTCATATTATCTGTAGGCACGATATCAATAAAAGTCTTTTTATTTGCTGACCTTCTAAAGCTGACCCAGCCTTCTATTTTAGCAAAAATCGTATGATCTTTACCTATACCAACATTCTTCCCAGGATGGAATTTTGTGCCTCTTTGGCGCACAATTATGTTACCAGGAATAACCTTCCCATTCTTCTTTATTCCTAACCTACGACCCGCTGAATCTCTACCATTACAGGAACTACCACCTGATTTTTTAGTTGCCATATCTTACCTCTTACTTTTGAAGACTAATTTCATTTATACGAAGAACAGTTATATACTGCCTATGACCAGTTTTCCTACGGTAATTTTTTCTTCTTTTCTTCTTAAAGATTATAATTTTTTCCCCCCTGCACTGCTGCAACACTTCAGCTTTAACAGTAGCATTAGATGAATAAGATAAGCCATTATTTGAAATACAAATCACCTTATTGATTTCCACCTCTTTTTTTTCTTCAGCTTCTAACTTCTCTACCTTTATTATACTACCTTCTTTTACTAAATATTGCTTTCCACCAGTCTCAATTACTGCAAACATGATAAATATAAATTATTGTTATTAACTTTAATCGTAAACGATGTCATATACGCTGTCAATATAAATAAAAAGCATGACTTAACGTTCTTTTTAAGCTATCTAAACACTTCTATCTTTCTTCACCCTTTATCTACTTTTTCTCAGACAGTAGACTTCTTGCATAACCTAAGCAGAAAAAAGGCAAATAGTTATTATAGCTCTAAGTTTACCGACACCGTCATTCAAGTAGCCCCTTCTCCTGTCATCCGAGTAGCTGACACTGGTTTACCTTATGATGATGTCATGAAAGTAGCTGACACTGGAATCCAGCCTTTTCATCCAAGACGGCAGCGCCTCCTTCTTCTGTCATCCCAGTGCCCAGACACTGGGATCCAGGAAAGTTTGCTTGTGAGCAAGCAAACTAGCATAGAAAGTGGTTACAACATTTTCGATGAGATTATATGGAAAACTGGATCCCAGTGTCAAGCACTGGAATGACATCATAGAGGCACTGGAATGACATCATAGGGGCTCGGGTGACAAAAAAAGGAGCACTGGAATGACACCTTCCTGCCCAATTCATGTTGCTATAAATATTAAGAAATTTACCAAGCGAAAAAAAAGGCAAAAGAAGCCCCGTGGTTATTGTCCGCTTTAAAATATTGGCGTTTTTTATGTTTTAAACGCTTGACAAGCGAAATTCAGCTGCTTTTAATTGCAACTAACCTACGCTGCAAATGTTTAAGAAATTTACCAAGCAGAAAAAAAGACAAAGAATCCCCGAGTTAGCTAGTCTTTTACTATCTCTGTCGAGTATTGGCATTTTTTGATGTCTTGTAACGCTTTATAAGCGCGTTCAGCTTATTTAGATAAAAATCTAGATGTAGATGAAGTTTTGTAAAGACATACAGTATCTATATACTGCAAAAAATTGAATATAAGACGCCGATACATTAAGTAATCCTTACCTTTTAATCTGCAGATTGGCGAAAGCAAATACAATAGCTTCACTGTTATGATAAGGGGGCTGGCGGAGTTTGTCAAGGAAGTTTTTCGTTTCTGTGGGCTACCTGGATTAATATTATATAGAAAGTCTGCTGCCAATAAAGCCTAAACTTACCAAATACATTTCTGTAGATTCAGATCTACTTGACTTTGGTTTAAAGTATTTTACTGTTTTAAACATTTTTTTTAGCTCGTTACAAAAATCTTTATCAGATTCTCCTTGGAAAATTTTTACTACAAACGTGCCACCATGGCTCAAGAAATGCTTTGCAAAATTGAGCGCTGCCTCACATAAAAGCATAATTCTGATATGATCCAACGATTTTAAACCACAAGATTCGGGCGCCATGTCAGATAAAATTACATCAAATTTTTGATCCTTGAATTTTTCTCTTAAAATTTCAAACTCATTGATAATATCACATTGTATAAACTCTACTCCATTAATTGCGTTCATTGGTTTTATGTCAAGAGCAACCACATTTGCACCTTTCTGAGATGCAACTTGTGACCATCCACCAGGAGAAGCACCAAGATCAATAATTTTTTGCCCTTCTTGGAATAATTTAAATTTGTTATCCATTTCTACCAGCTTATATGCTGAGCGTGACCTATAACCATCCTTGCTAGTTTTTTGCACATACTGATCATTCAAATGACGATGTAGCCACCTTGTTGAAGATAGTTTTCTGCCTCTAGCCGTCTTTACTCTAGTTTTTATTGCTAATACCCTACTTATTATTGATTATATCTTTAAGCTCTTTTTCAACTACTTCTTTTACCAGTGCATGTAGATATTTATTCAGCCATTCTGAGAGCTGAGGTTTTAAAAGAGATGTAACTAATTCTTCAACAGTAAGGTTCGCTTTTTTTTGTTGTTTATGCTGTAATTCGTTTTGCATTTTTCCAAGCAACGCTTTGATCTCTTCCATATTCTCTTTTAAAATTAGATGATCGTTATTTTGCGCTTGTAAGCCGCTATTACTCGCTTTGTTATTACTCATTTGGATATTATCGTACAAATAAATATCTTTTTTTTCTTCTGAATTGTAGCTATGGCCATTAAATTGGTTATTGTTGCAAGCCATTTCCTCACTTTGGTCATCATTATCAATGTCCTCTTTTTCATTATTTTCTTTTTTGCCATCTTCTTCTATTTCTTCTGGATACTCTTCCTCAAGGTATAGCACATCATCATTTTCATCCTTTATTTCTGCTTTATCGTTACTCGCGTTTTTACCCGATATAGCTTTTTTTATATCTTCTAGGATATCTTTTACAGATTGATTGCCTTGTTCATCATGCATAGTGCTAATACCATTAAATTTAGAGGTCTATACTATTTATCATAAAAAGCAAGTTGTAAACACTAATCACATAATTGCTTTTTGCTTCAACTAAGTCTGAACGTGCTTTAAATAATGCATCTTCAGTGTCCAAAAGGTCAGATGTACTCTTTAAATTTAAGTTTACTTCTTGCTCAACTCCTTCCAATGCTAGAGCTGCTGCTTTTTCCGCTTCTTGACTTGCTTTGATAATGGCCTTTGCTGTCAACACATTATTCCAAGCATTTACAACTGCTTGTTCTATATTTTTTACCGTTTCATAATAATCGTAGGTAGATTTTTTTGCATCCATTTTAGCTTTACTGACACCAAAAGCATTAACTCCTCTCTTAAAGATTGGAACATCAAGAGTAAAAACTACATGAACATTTTCTAATAGTTTGTCTACCTTCATACCATCCTCCCCAAAATTTTTGCTTGCACTTAGATTTAAAGAAGGAAGCCACTTGGAGCTTTCAGCAATCACTTCCATTCCGGCTGCTCTTTTTTGATAAACTGCTGCTTTTAGAGATAAATTATTGGTTTTTGCTAACTGTAAACATTCATTTAGCTCTGGAACAGAAGGTAGTTTATCATTAGCTTCAGAAAGGTCATCAGCATCTTCGCCAATCAAATGATAATAAGCAATATTTACCAACTTTAATTTACCTTCAGCATCAACTCTTTCGGATATAGAAGACGAAAATTTTGCTTTTGCTAACAAAACTTCAGCATTGGTTACCTCTCCAAGGGAAAAGCGTTTTTTCATAGCTGACAAATGTTCCAAAGAAACGCGTTCTTTATGTTCTCTGAGCTTTAATATTTCTGTCTTTTGTAAAACATTAACATATGCTTTCACAGCATTAAGTGCAAGCTCTTGTTTTAATTGCTGAAATCGCATCTTTTCTGCTTTGAGAAGATGGCTTGATCGACTGAATGTGGCAAAGGTACCACCGCCATCGATTAATTTCTGGCGCAATGTAAGTTTTTTTTCAGATGTATCAAGATTAAAGTTACTATCGAAATTGTATTGCAAATTAATGTCAGGTAAAAATCCAGCTAACCCAGAAGATTTATAGTGTTTTTCTGCGCTTTTATATTGGTAAAATTGAGACTTTATTTTTGAGCTATTTTTGATGGCTTTGCTTATCACTTCTCCCACATCGGTTGCATAGCAACTTATAGTATTAAAAATGATCGCAAGTGTGATAATCAATCGAAACATTCTAATTCCTATGCATATTGGTTGCGCAGCTCAATTACTAACATAAATTACTTTAATAATCAATAACTAATATTGTTGACACTATTGAGAAATTAAGTATATCATAGCTTACTATTGTTGGATCAAATAATGAAGACTTTTTTCTTAAAGGAGAAACAAATCAATAAAAAGTGGTTTGTCATAGATGCAGAAGGATTAGTGGTAGGGAGGCTTGCAGCATTTGTAGCGACACTATTACGTGGAAAGCATAAACCTGAGTATACACCTCATATGGATTGTGGCGATAATGTAATTATTATCAACGCAGAAAAGGTGCATTTCACCGGAAAGAAGCTTAAAGATAAAATTTACTATAAGCATACAGGTTATTCTGGTGGTTTGAAGAAAACTACTCCAGATAATATTTTAAATGGCAAATTTCCTGAGCGTGTAATAGAAATGGCAGTGAAAAGGATGCTTGATGATGGGCCTATGGCACGTAGACGCTTTGAAAATTTGTATGTTTATTCTGGTTCAGAGCATAAGCATCAAGGACAGCAACCTGAAAAGATAGATTTTGCCTCTTTGAATCGTAAAAATAAAAAGTAATGGAGTAAAAATGAAGAGTTCTACAATAAATAACAATGATTGGTCAGAAAAGACAATTAAATCAGCAGTTGATTCGCTTGGTCGTTTATATGCTACAGGCCGAAGAAAAGAATCTGTAGCAAGAGTATGGATAAAGCCGGGGAGTGGAAAATTTAGTGTTAACAAAAAAGGCGATCTAATTTCTTATTTTAAAAGAGAGTCAGTGTGCCAAACAGTAAAAATGCCATTTGTTGCAACCTCTATGTTAGATAAATATGATGTATTTGCAACTGTAAAAGGTGGAGGGCTATCTGGTCAAGCAGGTGCTCTAGCTCATGGAATAAGCAGAGCTTTAAGTAGCGTAAGCCAAGATTTGCATTCTATATTACGTAATGGTGAGTTCTTAACTAGAGATTCACGTGTTGTTGAACGTAAGAAATATGGTCAACATAAAGCTCGGAAAAAGTGTCAATTTTCTAAGAGATAGTTATTTTATAGTGGTGTTTTTTTGTAAGTATTATACAAATATTTGCAAAAATGTATGATATCCTCTATTTTTGTGATGAATTTAGTTGACTATCGGTGTCAACATAATATGCTATTTATGTGATTTTTTCAATATTAAGGTAATTTATGAGTAAAGAAGATATAATAAAACAATTAAAGGAAGATTGTTCTAGTCAGAATATAGATATAACAAAATCTGATTTGAGCAAGATTCATGATGCGTTTATTAAAATAATAAAGAATGAGCTGCATGGGAAAGGTGAAATACGTTTGCATGGAATAGGAACATTTTCTACTGCTATCAGTCAGGAAAAACAATGTCGTAACCCCCAAAGTGGTGAGATCATGACTGTTCCTAAAAAGACAAGGGTAAAATTTAAAGCAAGCCAAACTCTTTTAAGTATTTTAAATGAGAAGGAAAAAGCAGCAGTTAGTTAGACATTGTCATTTTCATTGTTTTTACTACGCTGTGTAAGCCGTAAAATACAGCTTCGCTAATTAAATAGTGGCCTATGTTAAGAGCTGAGATGTGAGGTATTCTTGTCATCTTCTTAGCGTGTTTATAAGTTATGCCATGTCCTGCGTGGCATTCTATTCCTAATTTATTGACGTACTCTGCAGCATTAGTAATTAACTGTAACTTTTTTTCTGATGGATTATCACAGTAATCCCCTGTGTGAATTTCTATTATGTCAGGTTTTGTCCCTAGCTTTTCAAGATATGTTAGTTGATCAATATTTGGATCGATAAACAGTGAGACTTTTATGCTAGAGCTATGCATTTCCTCTATTATACTAGAAAGTTTACTGTGCATATTCACGATATCCAGGCCACCTTCGGTTGTTAATTCTTCTCTTTTTTCTGGTACTATACTAATCGAATAGGGTTTTACCTTTTTTGCTATTTCAAGCATTTCTTCCGTGGCTGCAATTTCAAGATTTAACTCAGTGCTAATGCTTTTTTTTAGGTTAAATACGTCTTCATCTCTAATATGCCTTCTATCTTCTCGTAAGTGTACAGTAATAAAGTCTGCTCCAGCGTCAATGGCTATTTCTGCTGCTTTCAATGGATCTGGATAAGAAGTTCCGCGTGCGTTGCGGAGGGTTGCAACGTGATCGATATTAACACCTAGTTTCACAATCTACCTCAGAAATTATTTATAGATTATACATGTTATTAGTTTTTTTGCATAGTCATTGTTTGACCTTACCCAGAAAAAGTGGAGAGAAAGAAAGGAGTTTTTTCGGGTAAAATAAAATTTTGGAGGATTAGAAATGGTAAGAGAATATACAGCAGAATTCAAATTGGAAGCTGTTAAACTGGCAAATGAACAAAGAAAGGCAGGTCAAACAATTACAAAAATAGCAAGAGATTTAGGAATAAAGGGTGGTTTATTAGGAAAATGGATAAAGAAACACAACGAAAAAAAGTCGGCAGCAGATGCATTTCCAGGTAGAGGTAACATGGCTCCTTACGACAAAGAGAGGTTTGATTTACAAAGCAAGAGTAACAAGGGAAAGAGACATTTAAAAAAAAGCCCTGGCCAGTCAAAAAGAGTAAAATATTTTTTTATATAGTAACTGCTATAAAGTACAGGAATTATGTAGGATTTTCTGCTAGTGGCTACTATAAGTGGACTACAAGAAAAATAAGCAGTAGAGAATCAGCAAATAAAGAGCTACTCGAAGCTATTCAAAAAATATATCAAGTTTCTAAATGTAGATATGGAGCTCCTAAAATTTATGCTGAATTGAAGGCTTTGGGTAAAAGTTGCAATTTGAAAACGGTGCAAAGTATTATGCAGAAAAATGACATCAGGGCTATACTGAGAAGAAAGTTTAAAATTAAAAAACAACAAACAGATAATAGAGCTGTAGCTCCCAATATACTAGATCAAAACTTTATTGTTGATCAACCAAATAAAGTATGGGATTACTTACATCAAAACCAAGGAGGGATGGCTATATTTGGCAGCAATAATTCTCACGTATGGTAGTTAATGAGTAGTGCAATAAATAAACAATTGGTTATGAACTCTTTATTAATGGCCATTAATAGGCGTAAACCTGTTAAAAATCTACTGCTGCACAGTGACCAAGGTTCACAATATACTGCGCAAGGGTATCAATATCTCTTAGCTGTAAAGAATATAGATGAGTAATAAAGGCTGTTGTTACGACAATTCTGTTGCAGAAAGCTTCTTTAGCTCATTGAAAAGAGAAATACTTATTGATACTTCACAACACTCTGCTCAACAAACTAGAACTGCAATATTTGAATACATAGAAATTTTTTATAACAAACAACGTCACTATTAACTATTGCATTCCAGAACAATTTGATGCATCATTCTTTTTGTAAAAAACATTCCAAACTTTCTCTCCACTTTTTCTGGGTAAGGTCAGTTGGATTTTCACCAATTGTATTCTAAACGCTTACTTGGCGCACCCATAACAAAAATGCCTGAAAAACGTTAATAATTATATACTATTATTAATAATTATTCAACCATATTTTAAGCTTACAATTTTGAGCTTAACTGACGCTTATGGATAGGGGCAACTCTATCACCCTGTGTTATGTTTATTTTCTAACGGACGCTGATTTTTGTATCGTAATTTCTTGCTATAAATTGGTTATATAAGAGCTGGCTTCTAAAATTTTATAACCCTAATTTGAATTAACAGACAGTAGAATCGAAAGATTATTACAAGGAGAAATCTACACAGATCGACCCTTTTGTGAATCTGCGTTTCTGCTTTCTTCAACTTGTTTTGCAAAAGATGTTTCCTGTTTCTGAAGTGGTTTAGCAATTTCATGCACAATAGCAGCAACCGCTGTTAAAAACGTTTTTAACAATGCACCTAAAGCTCCACCAACTGCTTCCCTGCCATGTATATGAGCTTGCTTTTCGTTATCGTCAGCAGTTTCCCCTGCCCTCCTTCTTGGATCCATCCTATGAGCAATCACCGAAAACAACACTCCCCTGATTGAAGACTTCACTCGTTTCTTTGCTTCATCATCATGTGCTGTTTCATGTCCATGACTTAAGTGTTTAGCGTTCATTAGCTCCTTTTGTTGCTGGGCAAACATGCTACTTAATACTTCTTCTATCGCTTGCTTCCTTCTTTTCTCTCTAACTCTTTTCATAGATTCTGATTTATCGCGAGTATGCTTTGTGGTTTCAAATTCTGCATCAATATCTTCAGACGCAGCCTGACTATATAAAGTCTCTATGAGCCTGTCTATGCTTCGCTTTATTTGCATAGTCCTTTCGTAACTATCTAAATTATCAATTCCTTCGTCGATCTGATTTAGAATATCCTCAAAAACTTTCAAATAGTCTTGAATATACTGTATTATGTATTGCTTATCTTCCTCTTTGTGTTGTTCTTCTTGATTTTGCTGATTTTCATTTTCTAAACTTCTCTCTCTTTTATCATCGTTATTTTCTTCAATATTATCACCGTCTTCCTCGAAAAGGTCTTTGTCGTTCATGATTTTTTTTAATTTAGTTAAAATTCTCACCAGTTACTATTGTATATGAAAAAATTAAATTAACATTAATGAAAAGCGTTTACAACTTCAGCACTCGCTAAAATTACAGTAAAACTGTCAAAAGCAGCGGGGTCATAATACCTCTCATACAGTTCAACTGAACACCTAAGCCTTATCTTTTCCTTAGCCTTAAAACTAATTTCATAATCATTATTAGAGTTTAGCATAGCAGAATTACGTAATAATTCATCAGCTAATACAGAGTCTAAAATTCCATTAATTTTTATCGTAATATGTCTGCTTCCAGCAGAATCCAATACTTTTCTCCAGCCAAAAGAAGAAATATCTTTTACCTCTTCTCTGTTATTACGCAAAGTAAACCTTAGGTTTCGTATATTATTTAACACAATAAAATTATTGTCATGATCTTTAATTTTTAGCTGTAATTTGCTCATTATCACCTCCTTTTATTAAAATATCAAAATTAATTGTTGAATGTAAAATTTCATCGTGCTGATCCATAGCACAATTACTTTCTAAAATGACCTCACTACTAAAACCTTCAATGCTCTTAAGTATCAAGTTAATATGCCTTATAATGGCAAACATACTGTCTATATGATAAGTATATATGTCGCATGAAAATCTTGCCTTTGTAGCAAAATTGGACAGCATATGCAGGTTGCTATAATTCACTGCGCGCAATCTCAGGTAAGGAATGGTGACCTGTTTAGGTAAGTAGTCATAAATGTTAGTAACATATTTTCTTAAATCAGAATTTGCCTTTAGTGCTGCATAAATGCTATTGTACAACTCATTTATAGCTTGAATTTTTTCCATAATGAATCCTCGTAAAGATATATAGCTAAAACATAAGCAGCATTTCCCGATACAAACTCGTCATCCCGCTACTTGTTAGCGGGATCTATGCTAAGAGATACCGCGAATGAATCGCGGTATGACGTAGGACTGCTGTCATCCCGCTACTTGTTAGCGGGATCTATGTTAAGAGATACCGCGAATGAATCGCGGTATGACGATAAGGTTTATACCTCGTCATCCCGCTGCTTGTTAGCGGGATCTATCCGTAACGGTATGACGTAGTAGCCCAGTTTGGATGACAAGAAAGAGCTACAACACAACCTTTGGTTCGCGAAACGGAGAATATACCTTCTTCACTTCAGATAAATGGCTACTTACCTCCGATTCACGATTTTTGTAAAGAGCAGAAACATGCCGCATAATACCTAGTTTTATCTGCTCAGGAACATTGTCATAGCCAGCCTCGTATACAACATCAACTCTTATTGCATTCAAACAATTGAAAAACTCAACGTAGCCCCCTACATCACTAAAATAATACTTAAGTGTTCTCTTCTCTTGATTTTTAGACATCATTGCAGTAGCCAATACTATCTTACTCACAGGGCCATAGCTTAAATAGATCCTACGAGGTACATAATCTTCATATGAAACTTGCCATGTTTGCTTTACTAGTGACTTTTCCATATGCCACTCAGCATAATCAGTTGCCATAAAAATTAGATCTGAAATCAACTTATCATCCTGGTTGTTCTCAATACGTAAAAAAGATTTAACCTCTTCTAAAGTAACTGGAAAAGATTCAGGCTTAGATTTACGTTGCACAGATATTCTTGGTGAAGTAGATCTTATTGACATAATAACCCTCCTTTTTGATATAGCTAGAATAAGTAAGGTTTACCTCGTGATAGCATGGGGCAAATCTTACTTACTTTAGCTATGCAGCTTGCATGCAACATTAAGTTAGATTGGCGCAGCAACAACTCTGAGTGCTTTATCGTATGAATACATTAAGAAGAGAACGTATTAAAGCTGTTTCTCCTTTTTTGTTGATAAAATTTGAACTTATAGCATATTCAACTAGGCTAGATTTTAGTAGATTGACATTTTGAGAATGAATATTATTGAAGGTGGAGTTTAACTCTTTAGCAAGCAGACTGCGAAATTTCTGCACACTGTCATATGCGATGTTCTCAAGTTCATGTGCAAATTTATCTTGAGCTATAGTTGTTATATCTTCAATTTCCTTATTAAACTCCTCTAGCTTTTTTTCGTTATTTTTAAAATTTTTCGTAAAAGTTTTCATATCAATTAAACTCAACTACTATTATGATTATAATGACAATGAAAAACTACCGAAGTAAAAAATTCACACTACTGTGTAACTTGCAAATACTTTTTACTATAGCTAAAGTGGCTTAGGTTTACCTACAATTTGAAAAACAACAAATTCGTCATCCCGCTGCTTGTTAGCGGGATCTATGCTAAGAGATACCGTGACGGTATGACGGTTCGCGGCGGTATGACGTAGGACTGCTGGGAAACCTTTATTGGGTTAGTTATAGATTCCAGTGCAGCTACTTGCATCTGCCACCTGCAAACTGCAATGTTCGTACAGATGTAGGTGCTAAGTTTTACAAACACCGTTGTGCTGAACCTTGAATATTCACTTCTTTCAATTCAGTGTCAGGAGCGATGGGTTTTGATATTGTGTATGTAATGCCACCGGCTATCAGTGCAGATACCACAGAAGCTGCAACTATTAATAGAACAGACAATCCGGAAGCAATACTAAGAGCAGCACCTACTGCTAACATAGCTGCAAGGCTCGCGTAGGCAACTTTTGGGGAAAATTGTCTTTTTCCTACTTTTTCTAGTGACACTTCATTTGTTTTAGTTTTGCCCAGTTCACCCTCAAGTGGTGTGTTTTCATTCTCCAGACTTTTTATTTTTTGTGTTAGTGATTCATTCTCTTTATTGAATTGTTTCAACTTAGTCTCATGTCCAACTATGCAACTTTTTGATTCTGCTAGTTCCTTTTGCGCTTTTTCTAACAACACTTTTGTTTTAGAATGCTTATTTTCGTTTTCTTCTAATTCGCTATTAAGTGTTGTATTTTTACTTTCTAGATCTTGTATTTTTTGTTCTAGTGATTCATTCTCTTCATTGAGTTTCTCCAGTACTTCCAATTTAGTCTCATGTTCAGTGACACAATTTCTCAATTCTGTTAGTTCCTTTTGCGCTTTTTCTAATGGTACTTCGTTTTTTTTAGTTTTTGTTTTTTCTAATTCACCCTTAAGTGTTGTGTTTTCATTTTTTAGATTTTTTATTTCTTGTCTTAGTGATTCATTCTCTTCATTGAGTTTCTCCAGTGTGTCCAGCCTAGCTCCATGTCCAGTGATATAACTTTTCAATTCTGTTAGTTCCTTTTGCGCTTTTTCTAATGGTACTTCGTCTGTTTTAGTTTTTGTTTTTTCTAATTCACTATTAAGCGTTGTGTTTTTACTTTCTAGATCTTGTATTTTTTGTTTTAGCAATTCATTCTTTTTCTGCTCATCCTTTAGCTGAGTACGTAATTCTTTTAACTTAGCTTTACGTTTTTCAACCTTTTCTGCTTTTTCTGGAGTTT
This sequence comes from Wolbachia endosymbiont (group A) of Phasia obesa, assembly GCF_964028125.1. Lineage (NCBI taxonomy): Bacteria > Pseudomonadati > Pseudomonadota > Alphaproteobacteria > Rickettsiales > Anaplasmataceae > Wolbachia > Wolbachia endosymbiont (group A) of Phasia obesa. The sequence continues at coordinate 1,034,887 of NZ_OZ034764.1, read as the reverse complement.
CCGTTGCGTTGTGTGTTTTGGAATGAGAAAAGGTACTAGGTACAACCTCAGATGGCTGATCACACATACTGTTTAGTCTATCTATTAGGTCTTCATCCTTTATCAATGAGCGATCTGCTCCATATTTTATCAAAAGTTTTGCTAATTCTTTATTGTCATTTGTAACAGGAAAGTATAAAGGGATATGTTCATCTTGATCTTGTGCATTAACATTTGCTCCATTATCTATTAGATACTTTGCAATCTCTACATAACCATGCACAGCAGCATAATGTAAAGGGGTATGTTTATCTCTATTTCGTGCATCAACATCTGCTCCATGTTTTATCAAAAGTTTTGCTAATTCTTTATTGTTATCTGCAACAGCCCAATGTAAAGGGGTCACGCCATCTTTATCTTGTGCATCAATGTCTTCTCCATTTTCTAATATAGATTGGCCTAAAGCTTCAGATCCATCTCCATCAAAACATATTCCACTGTCGTCACTACTACTTTTATTTAAAAAGGTCTGTTCCCCATTATATGTAGTATACTGCTCTGGATGTTGACTGTGCAAGTCATTATGTTCTATGCGCTTCTGATTATTGGCAAGTCTTTGTTCTGCCTCTTGCAACTTTTGCGCCACAGCATCTCTTTTAGCCAGTTCTCTTTCTAATGTATCATCTACTTTGTTTATATTGTTTTCATTAGTGATTGAGTTTGAAGAAGTCTGTTCATCCTCATCTTGTACATAGATTTTTCTGCTGTTTGGTGTAATTCCGTTGTTCTCTTTCTGATCTCTTGCGTTCCATGCTTGCACTGCAGCAGTTATTTTATTTCCGCCCATAGCTGAATCTCCTGGAGTTTTATTATTAGGCTGCGGTAAAGTGCCTTGTCTATAAGGTTGTCTTCTCGTAGCTCTTGTCTCAGCATAACGTTGTTCTCCTTCCTCTAACATTTTTATTATAGCCTTTTTACCTTTTACATCACCGACAATATCCCTTGGAGTTCGGCCTTGACTATCTTTTAGTGAAGGATTTGCGTTATTGTTCAATAAAAGCTGAGCTATCTCTTGATGACCATGCAAAGCAGCAATGTGCAAAGCAGTTAGCTTAGACTTAGCTTCATCAAGTTCATATATTGGTTCATTAACTTTTGCTTCCTTTGCTAGTAGGAGTTTTACTATTGGTACACTGTTACATTCCACAGCAAGATGTACCAACATATAATTTACAATTTTGTCTGAATCTAATATACTGAACATCTTATCTATCTTCAAATTGTTATAAGTGCTATATACTATTGAGTCTGCATCTTTTAGCTCACTTCCTATTCTTTCAAGTAAATTATTCTCATTTAAACCTTCACTCTTGCTTACCTCATTTATTATTTCAAAAAACTTTTTCTTTTCCATTGCCGTAACCTTTCCTCTCAATTTATTTATTATTGTTGAACAGTCTCACAAAAAAGTTAAGTTTGTCGAAATTCCATGTTTGATCTAAAAATTAGTCATAAACATTTTCTATGCAAGTAGCTGACACTGGTTCACTCTATAATGGTGTCACAGCAGTCCTACATCATGCCACCGCGAACCGTCATACCGCGATTCATTCGCGGTATCTCAGCCGCTAACAAGAGATCCCGCTAACAAGCAGCGGGATGACGGTTGTCGTTTAGCCATAAACATTAAGAAATTTACCAAATAAAAAAAAAGGCAAAAGAAGCCCCGTGGTTATTATCCGCTTTAAAATATTGGCGTTTTTTATGTTTTAAACGCTTGACAAGCGAGATTCAGCCGCTTTTAATTGCAACTAACTTACGCTGCAAATGTTTAAGAAATTTACTAAGCAGAAAAAAAGACAAAGAATCCCCGAGTTAGCTAGTCTTTTACTATCTCTGTCGAGTATTGGCATTTTTTGATGTCTTGTAACGCTTTATAAGCGCGTTCAGCTTATTTAGATAAAAATCTAGATGTAGATGAAGTTTTGTAAAGACATACAGTATCTATATACTGCAAAAAATTGAATATAAGACGCCGATACATTAAGTAATCCTTACCTTTTAATCTGCAGATTGGCGAAAGCAAATACAATAGCTTCACTGTTATGATAAGGGGGCTGGCGGAGTTTGTCAAGGAAGTTTTTTTGTTTCTATTCCCAATAAAAGTTTGTTATATGGTTATGCAAGAAGTCTAATATTAAAAATGACACAACAACATAATTAAATTAGACTACTTTATTCTCTTAGTTACTTGCTTTTCTCTTGCTATTGCAAGGCTTTTTTCTGGTACATCCTCAACTATAACACTACCTGCTGCAATTACAGATTCATCATGAATATTAAGCGGCGCAATTAGTGAGCTATTGGCGCCAACAAAGCAATTGCTCCCTATATTCGTTTCATGTTTATTTTTCCCATCATAATTACAAACAATAGTGCCTGCTCCTATATTACTCTCCTGCCCTACTTTAGCATTTCCTATATAACTTAAGTGTTTTATTCTAGTGTTTTGACCAACTTCACTTGTTTTCACTTCCACAAAATTTCCTATTTTTGCCTTATTACCAATTGTTGTGTTTCCGCGTATTCTGGTAAATGGACCGACCTCAGCATTACTTTTAATTAAGCAATTTTCTAAATGCGAAAATGGCAGTATTTTCGCACCAGACTCTATTTTCACTCCAGTACCGAAAAAAACATATGGGTAAATAACTGAATCTCTGGCAATTTGCGTATCAAGAGAAAAGAAAACAGTCTCTGGTGCAACAAGCGTTACTCCGGAGTCGGTAAAAACTTTTCTTTTATTTTCTTGAAAGTAAAATTCAGCTTTTATAAGGTCATTTCTGTTATTTATTCCCGTTGCTTCTTCTCCACCGGTAATAACGTAACCGACATTTAAATTACTCTTCACTGCAATGGAAACTATATCGGTCAAGTAATATTCATGAGTTGAGCTATTGCACTCTATTTTCTCCACCAATTCACGTAAATTCTTTGCACATGCCACCATTATTCCAGCATTGGCAAGAAATTCTTCATGATTATTTTTATCACTCTTTGCTTCTACGATTTCTCTTAAGGAACCATTCTCAATAATTAACCTACCGTATTCTTTATTGCTTGTCCTAAAACCTAGGCAAACTAGAGCCTTGCCTTCTAAATAACTAATCATTTTAGTTATTGTGCTGCTTTTTATGAGCGGAGTATCCCCATACTGCACAACAACTATGCTTGAATCTGGCAATTCTCTTAGGTTTCTCATCGCAGTTTTGACCGCATCTCCCGTGCCAAGTGTTAATTCTTGTGTAATTAACTGTATATCCTTAAAACACTTTAGTCTTTCAATTAAAGGCTGATCAACTACAACAGCAATATTTTCAGGATTTAACTGTTTTGCATTGTAAATGACATACTGGAGCATGGAAAAACTGCCTATTTTGTGTAGGACCTTAGGCAAATCTGAATTCATCCGCCTGCCATGCCCTGCAGCAAGTATAACGAACGTATGAGTTTTACTTATCACTTATCTTAAAGATGAAAAATGAAAACCGTAATGATCAAGCCAGCTGATTTTGTTGTCATAAAAGCTCCTCAAGTCGCTAATTTGATATTTTAGCATTGCAAGCCTTTCTATACCAATGCCAAACGCAAAACCGTTGTATTTAGTATGGTCTATTCCAACATTTTGAAATACATTTGGATGCGTCATACCGCATCCCAGTACTTCTATCCATTTACTACCTTTATAACTTATGTCCACTTCCGCAGAAGGCTCGGTAAAAGGGAAAAAACTATTACGAAAACGTATCTTCAGCCCTTTATCGCCAAAGAACTTATTAAGGAAGTGATGAATAGTAAATTTTAACTGGCCCATATTGACATTCTCATCGACATATAACCCCTCTATTTGATGGAACATAGGGGTGTGAGTTGCATCAAAGTCGTTTCTGTATACTCTACCTGCAGCTACTATTTTAATTGGGAACTTTTTTGTTTTTTCCATGGTTCTAATCTGTACAGATGAGGTGTGAGTGCGCAGTACCATTCTTTTATCATCTATTTTGTTCTTTAAGTAGAAGGTATCTTGCTCCTCTCGCGCAGGATGATGACTTGGAGTATTCAGTGCATCAAATACATGAAATTCATCTTCAATATCAGGGCCATCAACTGCTTTAAAACCCATATGTGCAAAAATAAGCTTTACTTCATTTATAACCTTACTGAGTGGATGGACCTTGCCCATTTTTTCTGGTCTAACGGGCAACGTGATATCAACCGCCTCGTTCTGCAATTTAAAGTTAACTTCTTCTGTTTTTAGCACATTTTCCCTATTCATGATAAGATGATCTATCTTATCACGTAAAGCGTTAATCACTGCACCTAAATCACGCTTTTTCTCTGCATTTTCTATCTTTTTTAAGTTATCAAAATACGCTCTAACTACACCCTTTTTTCCCAAATATAATAGCCTAACTTTTTCTAAATCTTGCAAAGAAGAAGCATTCTCAATTTCGGAAACTGCTTTATCTTCAAGTGAAAGTATGTCATCTAATAACTCTTTATTCATCTTAAAAACGCTGGCTTAAACTTTCATTATAGTGAAATTTTAAATATCATCAACAATCCGAAAAATTGCCCTATTCTGATTATTAATTTATTGACTAATTAATCTTTTTTATTTACCTTTGCGTTGATGAATTTGCTGTATCAACTATGCACAACAGTAACACTGAAACTAAGAATAAGTATAAAATAGAGGATTTACCTAAGCTCTTTAAGGAAAAATCCAGAAACATAAGTAAAGCATTTTCTAGCGAAACAATTAAGATCAGTGCTATTCGCTCGAGAAGTATTGAAAGCAATATACAAAAATTTTCATTTGAGCTAACAGCAACAGATAAAGACACCTTTAATATAAGATTATTTCGAATAAACCCTTTAATTGATTTTTTCAAAATCTGCCTTTCCCGGGAAAAAAAATTTACAGCCAACATAAAAGTGCCCAAAGAAAGCAGTGAACTATATAATAACTACTGTAAAACTAACAGTTATAAAACTGTAGAAGAATTCGTAAATAGTGCTCCGCCTCAAATCCTTCTGCAGGGCACAACGATAACGCTACAAACAGACGTTGAAAACATTAACCTGGACAACTTGTACCAAATCGAGTTATTTCTAAATGAAAAGCTACAACATGCAGAAAAAACTGAAAATGAAGACAAAAAAGAACAGAGTGAAACTAACCAAAAAAATGCACAAAATAAACAAATCGTACCAGTTACAGGCTCATTTGGCTTCGATGTAACAAATAATGGAAAACAAGTTACACGTGTTTCGATAGTAGTTGCTGCAATGCATGAAAACGTTTTCTGGTTTAGATCTTTTTTCTGTCTACCCAATTTTTTTAATACGTCACAATTCTTTTCCCAACAATTGCCAAAATTTTCTATACAGAGCAACAATATACCATTTGGTGTTATTCCAGCGTTTGACCAGGAAAAAAGAAACATGGATCCAAGTAGTCAAGCTACTCGGATGACAGGGGGTAGTATAGAAAATCCAATACCTCAAGAAGCAGAACAGAATGTAGGTCAAACTACTTCGCACACAGAGTATTTTAAAGCTAATAGAAAAAAATCGAAAAAGCAATCTCAAGAACTACCAGAAGAAGAAAAACAATCTACCATAAAACAAGCACGAAATGATGCTAGAGTAGCTGTGATAGATAACCAAATTGAGCACAGGGGGAAAAAGCTCGATAAAATATTTATTGAAGTGATGAGTGGATACAAAAATCAAGATCCAGAAACATTTTGCAATATTTTCAGCTCAGTATTCAATATTGTTTACTTTCAAGATAAACAATTACATGCAATATTAGAGCCAGGCGAAATATCAGAAGTATTACAGATACTCGAAAGGCCACAACCTCTTAGTAACTCACTTTTAGGTAAAGAATATTTACAAAAACAAGTATATAGAAAAAAAGAGCAATTGCTTAAATTAGTTTCAGGTGTTTATATACAACAACCTTCTCCACAACATGAAAATACTCCTCATAAATCTACAAACCCTTTACCAATTAAAGATCTTTCACCAGCAACAAATGAAGCTAAAACTCTACCACCTACTAACATTACACTCAAATCACCGTTAAAAACTGTATTTTCCTCAAAAAAGGCTTATTTTTGTCTATTTATAATAGTAGCATCTGCATCAACACTTTGCTTATGGCATTTTCCATTAGGAAAAGTGTCAATGTTAAAAGGATTAGTGCCACCAGAAAAAAGGGAAAGTATTGGGTTAGCATTGAACATAGGGTTGCCAATATTAATCGCGCTGTGTATTTTGAATTTAGCTCGCTTTATATATTCTGAATATTCTATAGAATCTATTAAGCAAGTAAGTGAAAACGATCCCCTTTCTCGCGCCTATAGCTAGTGCAGGCTCAGTTTTCCTACGTCATACCGTCACGGTATCTCTAGATCCCGCTAACACGTAGCGGGATGACGAATTTGTCGTTTTTTAAATTGTCGGTAAACCAGAATTACTTTAACTATAACAAAATAGAAATAAGTTGTTGTAAAAAATTTTTCATGGTAAAATTATTTATTTTCACCATATGTTTAAAGGAATTATCACGGATATCGGGACTATAACTGATACTACCACTCACTCCAACTCTGATCAAATTTTCCATATCAAGACACAAAATTTATCCTCTATAAATAAAGGAGATTCAATAGCTTGCTCTGGTGTGTGTTTAACTGTTGTTGATATAATGAGCGATACATTTACAGTCCAAGCATCTCAAGAAACTATGAAGGTTGCTAACTTAAATACGTGGAGAATAGGAAAAAAAATAAATCTCGAACAAGCAATGAGATTAAGCGATAAGATCGATGGCCACCTGGTTCAGGGTCATGTTGATGGGATAGTAAAATTTTTAACAATTAATCAAAATTTAGATTCTCATGAAATCAAACTATCGTGCCCACAAGAATTAATTAAATTTGTTGCAAAAAAAAGCTCCGTTACACTAGATGGGGTTTCCCTCACAGTGAATTCAGTTGTTAATCAGGAATTTACAGTAAATATCACTCCCTATACATGGGAAAATACAACTTTTCAGTACAACAAAGTAAATGATTATTTGAATTTAGAAATTGACATGATCGCTAGGTATTTAGATCAATTGATGCAGCATAAATACAATTAATTTTACAACCTTGTTATTTACAACTATTATATCTTGAAAACCATATAGATATAAAACATGCTTTTCGATAGCCTAATTATCTTCATTGTTGTTCTATGCGTAATAATCTCGGTAACTAGAGGCTTTATAAAAGAGCTATGCGCACTAATGTTTCTATTTTTATCGGTCTTTCTGACAGCTAATCACTATGATTTTTTCACTCCAAATTATAGTAAATATTTTGATTCTAAAGTTACACTAAACATACTTTCTACAATCTCTGTATTTATTATACTTAATCTTATATTCATGATAATAAATAACTGGCTAATGTACATATTATTACCCATAAGGTTGGGGTTTATCGATAGAGTTACTGGAATCTTTCTCGGAGTGCTTAAAGGAATATTGCTCTCTTATGTATTATTTTTTGCTGTGCACTTATATTGCTACACAGTATATGACAAAAAAGAGGGAGAGTATAAAATAGAAGCAGAAGACATATTGCCTAATTGGATAATAAATTCACACTCTTATCAGGCTTTATTTGTGACAGCAGAAGAAGTAATTGACATGTATGTACCAGAGTCGTTGATACTAAAAATAAAAGAGATCGGTGGAGAAATGGTTGATCAAGAAAAACCTAAAAACAATAAAAAAGAAGAGTAAATATTTATTTATAAATATTTTCATTGGGAGTATTCAAAAAGCCATATGTGTCAGGTTAAGAGCACAGAATTTTTTACTGGAAATATTAATTTTGTTTTAGCAATAAATCAACTTAAGGTCATAATATCTTGACATTTATTTAATGTTGCTATATAATAGCTATGTACATTTTGTGTACTATAGCAATAAAATTACCTTGTAATAGGTGTATTGGACCCGAGGGCAGTACTCGGCGCCTCCACCATGTTTTTTAATTATACGGGGGCGATTAAGGATCGACATGCATAGTAAAGATGGTAGCTTTGCTCGGTTAGACACCACCGCTAAGAGTTCATAATTTAAATGCAAACGATAATTTTGCTGCTGAAGAATATCGTGTTGCTGCTTAATTTAGCACAACCGGTTTATTACTAAAGCACGGTTTAGGGAACGCCGGGTAACAGAAGTTCCCCCAAAATTTACGTATGTGAAAGTTATATGGAGCAAACAGATTACAAAAAACTGCTTAATTCTGCTAAGTTTCAAGTTATCAAAAAGACTTTAGATGTTATATCAGGTAATGGTTTTATCCCTCACTTAGAAATATTATTTTTCACATATTTTAATGGTGTGACCATGCCAGATCGTTTGAAAAAGTCATACCCTACTCAAATGCTTATTATATTACAGCATCAATTCTATGATTTAAAAGTTTCTGAGGATAAATTTAGCGTCAGTTTGAGTTTTCAAGGAAAACAAGAGCGAATTACTATACCGTTTTTTGCTATTAGTGAGTTTCGTGATAAAATTTCAGGAGATGTTTTAATATTTGACAAAATCAGTATCGACTCTGATAAAGAATACAAAAGTGAAAAATGTACTGAAAAACTATCAAACGGTAGTATTATATCCATAGATCAACTGCGTGATGAGTAACTGCTCATCTTTATAAACAAAAAATATTAATAGAAAAAAGTGGTCTAACTTAAGTAATAGAATAGAGGGTAGATAAATATGCTAAATTTTTAATTATTTATTAACGCAGGTGGCAAAATTTTTCTTACGTATCATCAACTTTCTTTATTGAAAAATTAAAAAAAATGTTGTATACTTGTTACAGTAGTAGAGTTCGGTAAAACATATGGCAAATTCAGGCATTAACATAGCTCTTAGCGAAGAAACTTTAAAGCATCTTGCTGAATTATCTGAATTTACTAAACAGCCCGTTCAAGAATTAGCAGGAAAACTATTTAGAGAAGCAGTTGAGCTTGAAATGGAGGATTTTTTAGTATCTAAAATTTCTGATGAGCGTGATGTTGAAGGTGCAGAAACAGTTGATTTTGAAGATATTAAGTGGGATTAGAGCGTTACAAGGTTAAGTCTCTAAAGAGTGTTGTTGAAAAAGATTTACCAAACCTTCCAAAGACAATAAGGCTAAGAGTTCAAAAGGCTATAAAAGAACGTCTTACAGTTGACCCAATAAATTTTGGTGAACCACTACATCATAACTTAAAAGGATGTAGAAGGCTAAGAGTTGGTGACTATCGTGTAATTTACAGAGTAAATCAATTAGATCATATAGTAACTATCACAGAGATAGGACATAGAGATGATATTTATAAGAAATAAATATCAACATTAATATATATTATACACCCCTCCTTCCTTGTCCATTCTCTACTTTAGGTGGCTTTGCGCAGCTCAAAAAATGAAGTTTTTTTTGGTTCAGCAAAAACAACATTTTGAGTTTGAAAAGGCTAAATACTTGTCTTTTATATAACTTTCGTGTAATAGATATGTATGCATCCAATCATATATCTACTCAATACGTTACTTGATCTTTATAGCTTCATTCTAATATGTTGGGTTGTCCTAAACTGGCTGGTTAAACTTAATATGGTGAACATATATAATGAAACTGTCAGTAGCATAATGCACATCTTGAACCAATTGACATATCCACCACTAAAGATTATTAGAAGATATATACCACCGTTCAACGGATTAGATTTATCTATAATGATATTGCTAATAACAATTCACTTTGTAAAATATACAGTAGCTTACTACTTTAGGTAGATGTTAAAAAAATATCTAAAATCAGCAATATATCTATCCCTTTTAATATATATATATATATCAGTTTTTAGCTATAACTATAAAGATCCTTCCTTAAACACAGCTACAAATGAGGAAGTGACAAATTTAGGTGGAATAGTAAGTTCATATTTAGCTGATATATTGGTTCAATTTCTTGGATTAACTAGTGTTACAATAGCTACAACCATAGTTTACTTGTTGATCTTCAGGCCATCAAAAAGGCTGCTAAAAATTCTCTATTTAATATTAATCAATTTAGGGATATGTGCTATACTACCACAACTTTCGCTAGGCATCACTGCAAGGTACAGACACAGTGGAATAATAGGGAATGCACTAATTAATAACTGCCCGTTTTATATATTTGTGATAGTAACATCAATAGGTCTTGTAGGATCTGTTGGTTGGAAGAGAACAATTTACTCTCTATTCTTCTTATGTAAAAAAATAGCTTGCTTATTTGTAAATGTTCCATTCTTCAGATCACATAAAACTACTGAGTATTCAATTGCACCATTAGTAGTAGAAGAAAAACATAGAACTAAAATCACTACTAAACAACAACCAAAAGAAAGACAGAAAAAAGCTACCGAGGAGGTTTTAAGTGAGTTTAAGTTTCCAAGTATCCATTTACTTTCTAAAGCAGAGGAGTCTTTGCAGAGAAAGCAGCTGAATGAAATGGAGAGCAATAAAAATTTATCTCTGCTGGAACAAGTCCTGAGTGATTTTGGCGTGCAAGGAAAAATTATCAGTGTATGCTATGGGCCGGTTGTGACTTTGTACAAACTTGAACCACAAGCTGGCACGAAATCTGCAAGAGTAATTGGCCTTGCAGATGACATTGCACGTTCGATGAGTGCACTCTCTGCACGTATTTCAATAATTCGTGGGCAAAATGCTATGGGAATAGAGTTGCCGAACAAGGAACGGGAAATTGTAATGCTGCGTGATTTGCTTGAATCCCCAGAATACCAAAATGCAAACTTAAATCTCCCAATTGCGCTTGGCAAAGAAATAAGTGGAAAACCAGTTATTGCAGATCTAACTAAAATGCCCCACTTGCTCGTTGCTGGAACCACAGGGTCTGGTAAATCAGTTGCGATTAACACTATGATTCTTTCACTCGTTTATCGATTAAGTCCTGATGAATGTAAGATGATAATGATCGACCCAAAAATGCTTGAGCTTTCAATATATGATGCAATACCGCATCTAATAACGCCAGTGGTAACAGAGCCAAAAAAGGCTGTAGTCGCTCTTAAGTGGATAGTAAAAGAGATGGAAAACCGCTATCGCATGATGTCCTATTTAAATGTGCGCAATGTAATAAACTATAACCAAAGAATCACAGAAGCGATGAATAGTGGAATAGAATTGGAGCGCGTTGTGCAGATTGGCTTTAACTCAACAACAGGCAAACCTTTGTTTGAAAAGCTGCCGATTAAAATGGAAACATTCCCATATATTGTAGTGATTGTAGATGAAATGGCAGATTTGATGCTTGTTGCCGGCAAAGAAATAGAGTGCTCTATTCAACGCTTAGCTCAGATGGCTCGTGCTGCAGGAATACACATCATAATGGCAACACAACGCCCATCTGTGGATGTGATCACAGGTGTGATAAAGGCGAACTTTCCAACGAGAATCAGTTTTGCTGTTACTTCTAAGATAGATAGTCGCACAATACTTGGCGAACAAGGGGCTGAACAATTGCTTGGTATGGGTGATATGCTTTATATGGCCTCTGGTGGTAAGATTATTCGAATTCACGGCCCATTTGTGAGCGATGATGAGGTACAAGATATAGTTGATCATCTGAAAATGCAAGGTGAGCCAAATTATATGGAGGAAATTACCAAAGAAGATGAAAATTCTTCTGTGGAATCAGAAGGTGAAACAGAGGATGAAGAAAACGACCTCTACAATCAAGCAGTGGCCATCATTCAAAGAGATCAAAAAGTTTCAACCAGTTACATTCAGCGACAACTTAGAATAGGCTATAACAGAGCTGCAAACATCGTTGAAAGAATGGAAAAAGAAGGTGTTGTCAGTGCTCCAAATTATTCAGGAAAGAGAGAGATATTAGTAGAATAACAGGGCTTCTGAGAACGTTCATGCGCGTTAAGTTAGGCCATAGATGGGTATCTTAAAATTTGCTGCAAATGCAACTTTCTTGGCTATCTTTTACAAAGTTAAAAGTTGTCTTCCTTAAAAATATAATTGAATAATTGTTAATAATAGTGTATAATTATTAATATTTTCAAGCATTCTTGCCATGGCTCTTTCTAAATTTCTCGATCCAAAGTTAGATTTAACATTTAAGAAAATCTTTGGTACTGAAAAAAATAAGAATATTCTTATCCATTTTTTAAATGATATTTTAGGATGTACTGAAGTCAATACTATACAAGAAGTAGAATTCTTAAGCACCATTATGGACCCTGAAATTGCCTCTGATAGACAAAGTATAGTTGATGTTCTTTGCAGGGATTCTAGTGGGTCAAGATATATAATTGAGATGCAGCTCGCTAGAGACAAGGGCTTTGAAAAGCGCGCACAACTCTATGCTGCTAAGGCTTACTCAAGGCAGGCTGATAAAAATTACATTAATTTAAAGAAGGTTTTCTTCATTGCTATTTCCAATGGTATGCTATTCCCTGAAGAGGTTGAGTATATTTCTACTCACAATATACGTGATATAAAAACCAACGGCCATTACTTAAAAGATTTTCAATTTGTCTTTATAGAATTACCTAAATTTTCAAAAAGCAGAGTGGAGGAACTAGAAAGCACAATAGAAAGGTGGTGCTTCTTTTTTAAGCATGCAGAAGAAACGACAGATGAAGATCTAAAGAAAATTGCAGAGGAATCACCAATAATAAAGCTAGCATACGATGAATTAGACAAGTTTCACTGGAGTGAAAAAGATCTCCTAGCTTATGAAGAAAGAGTGATGGATCTACAGAAAGAAGAAGCTATCCTTGAATACAGACTTGATCTTGCTGAAGAGAAAGGTGTACGGAAAGGAAAAATTGAAGTCGTAAAAGCAATGCTAGCTAATAATGTTGATGTCAACACTATTGTTAAGTTTACTGGCCTCTCCATGAGTGAGATCAAAGAATTGTAGAATTAAGTGTTAATGGTTACAAAAATACAATAAGCATTTTTCTTCATGTATTTCGTAAGTACCTTAATTTAAGTTTTCGCACTTTTAAAAAGCAAGTCAAACAAAATTATTAAAAGGTCAATACATAATGACAGTTAATTTAATAATAATTTAAACATTGGGAATGTAAAATTATAATATATTAATTAACTAGGGGGTTAAAATGTCAAATGTTTTTAGTAATGCTTGGTATAGTTTGTCTGGCAATGATAGGTTAGATATAACAGCATTGCAAAAAAGTCAAAAAATCGATGCTGAGCAGTTTGAAAAAGTTTTTGGTGCATTAAAAGAATGGCAAGAAGCTCAAAAGATAGATGATGAGCAGTTTGAAAAAGTTTTTAGTGCATTAGAAGACAAGATTGGTACTGAGCAGTTTCAAGCTATGCAAGAGCACTTAAACGGCCTACAAGAAAAAGTGGAAACACTTGCAGAGGCAGTAGCAGATCAAGAAAAAACACTACTAATTTGTACCATAGCCACTGCTGTTGCCGTAATAGCGATAACTAGTTTTGTTGCATTCTGTATCTATCAGAGAGTTAAGTGTGAAAGGGAGAAAGAAAAGAACTTGTCTAAAGATACGCCAGACACAAAACTTAATGATAAAGTTGATACTCAAGTGCAACAGAATAGCTTATACACTCCAAACTAAGTTGTATAACACTTTTCTTGAAAAGGTGTTACGCAACTTGTAACACCTTCCTCTTCTCTTAGCCTATGTAGATTTTTTGATAGTAAACATATCACTTTTTAGAAAAATATTTGTATTGTAAAGTTAGTAAAGATTCTGGTTTACTTAAAGTTTGTTAATTGCTATCTTTTAAAACACGATATTTACTATAGCACCATATGCTTAGGATTTTTTCTAAAGTCTTGTTTATATTAATGTTTTTGGTTTCTAGCTTTTTTACTGTGCATAGTGCTGAAGCTAAATCTAAGCTCAGTAAGAGATACATACCTCCTGGTAACCCTGGTGGTGCAAGCTTTCATACAGATGAGGATTTTGCTGAGTCATATAAGCTATATGAAAAGCGTAGGGAATTGCTCAAGAAAAAAAAGTCACAAGATCGAGCTATAAATAAAGAAGATCTAATCAAAAAATTAAAAGAGAAAAAAATTGCTAGTCTTGATAATGAGCCAAATGACATGGAAGCGTGCATAGTCGACGATGAAGAGAGCGCTATGATAAATCAGCATGGTATTAATATCGCGCGTTTAAGGGGTGCTGTATTTATAGATCAAGAGCCAGTTTTCCAGTATGAAAATAAGCAGCATGAAAGTGAACAACAAGAAGAGAAGAAAGTTACTTCAACACGAGAAAAAAAAGTTTCTCCTATGAATATCACTATAAAAAAAACTCCATCAAGAAAAACATGCTCACATGATTCTATTGCTAATTTGGATAACGTAGATGCTTATAGTTTGAATGGTTCGAGTTCATTTGGCAGTGTAGCTGACACAGTAAAATAGTATCACAATATTGGCCATTAATAATATGCTAGATAAAGACCTAATATTGAATGATGATGCATATGAATTATTGCCGATTTCCAGGCACAAGACTCATGTTGTAGAAGTTGGAAAAGTAAAGATAGGTGGAAATAATCCTGTAGTTGTACAATCTATGGCGCTTGGCGTGCATATAGATTCTGATAATATAAAAAGTAGCGCAAAACATTATGCAAAAGAGATAACAGAACTAGCGCGTACAGGTTCAGAATTGGTGCGAATTGCCTTGAACTCAGAGGAGGTAGCAAGAGCAATACCTTATATAGTAGAAGAGATAAATAAAGAAGGTTTTGACGGTAAAATATTGGTAGGCTGTGGTCAGTATGAGCTAGATAAATTAGTTCAAGATTATCCAGACAACATCAAAATGCTGGGTAAAATTAGGATAAACCCAGGCAATATAGGTTTTGGCAACAAACGTGATGAGAAGTTTGAAAGGGTTATAGAGTATGCAATAATGCACGATCTTCCGGTTAGAATTGGGGTAAATTGGGGTAGTCTTGATAAATACCTTTTGCAAAAATTGATGGATGAAAACTCTTCGCTTAGTAATTCAAGGCCTTCTGACGTTATACTGCGCAAAGCACTTGTAATGTCTGCTCTTGATAGTGCAAAAAAAGCTGAAGAAATTGGTCTAAATTCAAACAAAATAATCATTTCATGTAAAGTTAGCAAAGTACAAGATTTAATTTTAGTTTATATGGCACTTGCAAAATCTTCCAATTATGCGCTGCATTTGGGTTTAACTGAGGCTGGTATGGGCAATAAAGGTGTGGTAAATACCGCAGCAGGGCTTATTTATTTATTGCAAAATGGCATTGGAGATACAATACGGGCTTCTTTGACTCAACGTCCTGGTGAATCGCGTACTAATGAAGTGGTGGTGTGTCAGGAAATATTGCAGTCTATAGGCTTGCGATACTTTAACCCTCAGGTTAATTCATGTCCTGGTTGTGGGCGCACGAGTAGCGATCGTTTTCGTATATTAACTGAAGAGGTGAATGGCTATATAAAAACTCATATACCGATATGGAAGAAAAAAAATCCAGGTGTAGAGCATATGAGCATTGCTGTTATGGGATGCATAGTAAACGGTCCTGGAGAAAGCAAACACGCAAATTTGGGAATCAGCTTGCCTGGATATGGAGAAAAACCTGTTTCAGCAGTCTACAAAGACGGCAAATATTTCAAAACTTTACAAGGTGATAATGTCTCTGAAGAATTTAAGGCAATTATTGATAATTATGTGAAGGAGCATTACACGTAACCTTTCACGGTTAATTAATAGATAAATCGCAAATAAAAAAGAAAATTAGACCTTGTTTTTCTTTTTTCGTTGGGAATGTTCAAAAAAGCATATGCGTCAAGTTAAGGAAATAAAGGTATGAAAGAGATAGAATAATAAGGTATAAGTTCTCCCAGATATACTTTTAGTGAGAGAACCAATGAATAAAATAACTTGCTTATCAAAAAAGCTCAAAGAATTTTTTAATGAAAAAGCAGAGAAAATCTCAATTACAACAAGGTTTATAAAAAGAAAGAGAAAGCTAAAAGGTTCATCATACGTAAAAGCCATGGTCTTGGGTAATATAGGAGTTGATAATTGTAGCGTAGAAACAATGTGTCAATTACTAAACGAGGACTCGATAGATATAACAAAACAAGGTTTGGATTTTAGATTTACTGAAGAAGCAGTGGAATTTATGAAAAGGATGTATAATGAATCTGTGATTCTCTTTAAAAATATCTTGCAAGTTGATTGCAAAATCTTACAGCAATTTAATAGTGTTAAATTATTGGACAGTAGCTATATTACTCTACCTAACAGTATGGAAGAGATGTATAAAGGTTATGGTACTAGCTACAGTGGCTATGAAAGCAATACTAAGTCTGGAATAAAGTTACAATTAGTTTTCGATTACATGAATCAGATAATAGACCAACTTAATTTAACGGAGGGAATAAGATCAGACCAGGGATATAGGAAACATTTAAGTAATATATCAAGCAATGATTTGCTAATATCTGATCTCGGTTATTTTGTGCCAAGTTCTTTTAAACAAATCAATGAAATAGGAGCTTATTTCATAAGTCGTCGATACCAACGTATATGATGTAGAAACAAATCAAAAAATGGAGTTATTAGAATGTTTAGAGATTTTTAGAAAACGAGGTATTGTTAGGAAAAGAAGCAAAAATTAGAGTAAGAATTATATGTCAGAAACTAACTGAATATGGCCAGAAGAAGGAAAGCTAATAGATTAGCAAGATCGCAGGATCCTCTAAAAGAAATCAAAAATTGTTGAACTGGTATAACTAATGTTCCAGAAAATAAAATTAGTGCTGAGCAAGTATTAACGATTTACAGAGTAAGGTGGCAAATTATTTAAATTGTATAAAAGCCATATCAGGCTTGATAAGCTAAAAGGAAAGCCATGCAGAGTATTATGTGAACTATATGCTAAATTGTGCGCAATTCTTATATTTCACGGCATAGTTGGTTGCACAGAAGTGAAAAAGAATACAGAACTTAGCTTAACAAAGGCATTTATTGAGCTAAAAAGGCGGGTTAGAGAGTTATTTTTAGTATTAACCAAAATTAATAGTTTAAAAGCATTTCTTAAAAAACTCACTATAACTTGGTCGCGATTTTCATTAAAAGACAAACGTAGAAGGGCTAGAGTATCCACTTTAACCTCTCTAAATTTGCTCACAATCTCTTAACTTGACGCGTATGGTTCAAAAAAGTGTGTCAAACCGAAAAAAAAGTAATAAATTGATATAAAAAAATGGAGGTTTGACAATGAGTCAGAAAGTAGTAAACAGAACTACCGGTTTGGTAGATTACAAAGAACTGGAAGCAAATATACTGTCATCAATAAGGGAAGGCAGACCATTAACAGGAAGGGATGGAGCATTTGACCTTACCCAGAAAAAGTGGAGAGAAAAAAAAGAGTTTTTTCGGGTAAAATAAAATTTTGGAGGATTAGAAATGGTAAGAGAATATACGGCAGAATTCAAATTGGAAGCTGTTAAGCTGGCAAATGAACAAAGAAAGGTAGGTCAAACAGTTGCAAAAGTAGCAAGAGATCTAGGAATAAGGGATAGTGTATTAGGAAAATGGATGAAGAAATATAACGAAAAAAAGTCAGCGGCAAATGCATTTCCAGATGTAGCACCTTATGACAAAGAGAGATTTGATTTACAAAGCAAAAGTAACAAGAGAAAGAGACATTTTAAAAAAAGCCCTGGCCAGTCAAAAAGAGTAAAATATTTTTTCATAAAAGAGCATAGTAAACACTATAAAGTGCAGGAATTATGTAGGGTTTTCTGCTAGTGGCTACTATAAGTGGACTACAAGGAAAATAAGCAGTAGAGAATCAGCAAATAAAGAGTTATTAGCAGATATTCAAAAAATATATCAAGCTTCTAAATGTAGATATGGAGCTCCTAAAATTCATGCTGAATTAAAGGCTTTGGGTAAAAGTTGCAACTTAAAAACAGTGCAAAGTATTATGCAGAAAAATGGTATTCAGGCTATATTGAGAAGAAAATTTAAAATTAAGAAACAACAAACGGACAGTAGCTCCCAATATATTAGACCAAAACTTTATTGTCGATCAACCAAATAAAGTATGGGATTACTTATATAAAAACCAAAGAAGGATGGCTATATTTGGCAACAATAATCGATCTATATTCACGCATGGTAGTTAATGAGCAGTTCAATAAATAAACAATTGGTTATGGACTCTTTATTAATGGACGTTAACAAGCGTAAACCTGCCAAAAATCTACTATTACATAGTGATCAAGGTTCACAATATACTTCGCAAGGTTATCAATATCTCTTATCCATAAAAAACATAGATGAGTCATAAAGGTTGTTGTTACAACAATTCTGTTGTGGAAAGCTTCTTTAGCTCATTGAAAAGAGAAATACTTATTGATACTTCACAACACTCTGCTCAACAAACTAGAACTGCAATATTTGAATACATAGAAATTTTTTATAACAAACAACGTCACTATTAACTATTGCATTCCTGAGCATTTTGATTCATCATTCTCTTTGTGAAAAACATTCCAAACTTTCTCTCCACTTTTTCTGGGTAAGGTCAATATATACAAGATTATCACGATGTTTTGTCGCTATAACCCTTGCAAATTGAGCTCGCTTTTCTTCATTTCTTTCTTTATATCCGTAGGTCTTTTTTTCTTGTAAATCCAATATTTTTAAGTGCGCGGTGAATCATTTGTCGACTCCAGAGTTTGGCCATCTCTGACTGAGTCTTGCCACCATGGTTTTTTGCAAATTCGGTGAAGACATTCCAGTCGGTAATTTTATGCTACGCTTCCAGGCTTTTTTGACTGAAAATCTCCCGTTTCCTCACGCCTTTTCTGCCACTCATATAAAGTCGTTTTTCCAATTTTAAATCTCTTGGCAACAGTTGCTCTACTTTCTCCTTCATCCAATGCTTCCATTGCTTTTTTCCTTAAGTCGTAACTATACGCTGCTGGCATACAAACCCCTCTACCATAAATCCATTCTTACCTTATTTGGATTATTATGAGAAGAGCTATAACTCTATGGGAGGGAAGCAAAATCTGGGATTCGGCCTTAATGGCATTAGCGTCGCATCAGCTTCACCCTCCCTGTGAGGTATTTTAGCTCTAATGCCTCACATCATAAAGATACAAGTGTCAAGCTACTTGGATGACAGGGGAGGGAGGCACTGGGATGACAGGAGAAGGTAGTGGGAGACACCCTGACAACCGTCATCCCGCTGCTTGTTAGCGGGATCTAGAGATACCGCGAATGAATCGCGGCATGACGTAGGACTGCTTTCATTCCAGTGCTTGACACTGGAATCCAGCCTTTCTGCAATCTCATCGA
This sequence comes from Wolbachia endosymbiont (group A) of Phasia obesa, assembly GCF_964028125.1. Classification (NCBI taxonomy): domain Bacteria; kingdom Pseudomonadati; phylum Pseudomonadota; class Alphaproteobacteria; order Rickettsiales; family Anaplasmataceae; genus Wolbachia; species Wolbachia endosymbiont (group A) of Phasia obesa. The sequence goes on along the minus strand of NZ_OZ034764.1, from coordinate 1,015,393 downwards.
AAACGTTGTAACCACTTTCTATGCTAGTTTGCTTGTGAGCAACCTGGATTCCAGTGTCAAGCACTGGAATGACACCGTTATAAAGGAACCAGTGTCAGCTACTTGAATGACACAGTCTTTGCTTAAACCCGTAACGTTCGTACATTTTGCTAAAAGTTCAAATATCAACATCATGCACGTTGAGTGCATTGCTATTAATAAAATCACGGCGTGGTTCAACTATATCACCCATTAGTATTGAAAATATGGAATCAGCTTCTTCACAATCTTTTATTTCAACCTTCAGTAAAGTTCTAGCCTCAGGATTTAACGTAGTATCCCATAGCTGATCAGCATTCATTTCACCAAGACCTTTAAATCTCTGCAGAGTTAAACCCTTTTTACCATAGTCCATTATTATTTTTGCAAGCGTACTTGGAGAAGTGATTCTTATTTCAGTTTCTTGTGACTTTAAAAATGAATCACCATTAAATAAATTACTTATACCATCAAGCAAACTTAATATGCTTTGCATATCTTTGCCTTCAAGCATACTAAGTGCAAATATATATTTGTCTGCCAATCCTTGAAACAATTTAGAGATGTGAATTTCTTTTTCTTCATCTTTTATTTCTACTTCCCAAGTGTATTCGCTGTACATTAATTTTAAATACTTTAATATCTCATCAGCCGATGATAGAGCATTCTTTTTGCTTAAAATTAGCAATGACTCTAGGAGATTTTGTGGTATTTCTCTATCATAATTTTTGCTAATATTAGAAATGCTAACGCATTTATTCAAAATAAGGCGCAAGTCGTTAAATTCTGTAGCTGTACCACTTAGTGTTAATCTTTTAACTGCTGAGTTTATTATATACTCTTCAAAAGTTTCGTCATCTTTAATATAAGTGTCTTTGGCATTCTTTGTAACTTTATAGAGGGGTGGCTGTGCTATGTATAAGTAACCTTTTTCAATAACTTCACGCATATGTCTAAAAAAGAAAGTTAGAATCAAAGTTCTTATATGTGAACCATCAACATCTGCATCTGTCATGATGATAATTTTATGATATCTAGCTTTTTCAATATCGAAGTGTTCACTCCCTATTCCAGCACCAATTGCAGTGATTAAAGAGCCTATTTCTGCAGATGAAAAAATACGATCTAAACTTACACGTTCTACGTTTAGAATTTTTCCTCTTAAGGCAAGCACTGCTTGTGTTTTACGATTACGCCCCTGCTTTGCAGTACCACCTGCTGAATTACCCTCTACTATAAATAATTCCGATAACTCAGGAGCTTTTTCCTGACAATCAGCAAGCTTTCCTGGCAGAGTTGCAATATCAATATTGTTTTTGCTTTTAACTAGCTCGCGCGCTTTTCTTGCAGCTTCTCTTCCTTTTGCTGACCTGATTGCTCTTTCTACTATGCTTGCTGCCAATTTGGGATCAGTTTCAAGGATTGTGCTCAATTTATCAGAAACTATACTTTCTACAACTGCACGTGCTTCAGAACTAACTAGTTTATCTTTTGTTTGTGAAGAAAACTTAGGATCAGGCATCTTAAGAGATAAAACACAAGTTAAACCTTCTCTAACGTCCTCTCCAGTTAAATTTACTTTTGCTTTCTTTAAAAACCCTTCATTAGTTGCATAGGTATTGATACATCTAGTTAGTGCAGATCTAAATCCTGCCAAATGCGTACCACCATCTCGTTGCCGTATATTATTAGTGAAACACAACATATTCTCATAGTAGGAATCATTCCATTCCATCGATATTTCCAAGCTGATGCCAAGATCGTCTGCATCTCCTTTCATACTGGCAATTTTAGTTACATGTGTCTTATTCTTATCTAAATACTGCACAAAATTTGCTGTACCAAAATTGTCTTTAGATTGATTGCTCTGATTGAAATGAGATTCTGTATATGGTTCATTGCGCAGATCACGTAAAGTAATGTCGATATTTGAATTTAAAAATGCTAATTCTCTTATACGACTTTCAAGCGTTGAGTAACTGAAATTAATGCCATTAAAAGTCTCTGTTGATGGCATGAACGTGACTTTAGTTCCTCTTTTGTTTGTATTTTCGTTGACTACCTTTAAAGGTTCAATAGACTCACCATCTTCAAAACGCATAAAGTGTTCTTTCTTATTGCGCCAAATAGTTAATTCCAACCAGCTTGATAATGCATTCACAACTGAGATTCCAACACCATGTAATCCCCCAGAAACTTTATAGGTATTACTGTCAAATTTACCACCAGCATGGAGTTGAGTCATTATTACCTCTGCTGCTGATATTCCTTCTTCTTCATGAATGTCAGTTGGAATGCCACGACCATTGTCGGTTACTGATACTGAACCATCTTTATTTATGCTAACTTCAATTTTATCACAATATCCAGCTAAAGATTCATCTATTGCGTTGTCAACAACCTCATATACCATGTGATGCAAGCCAGATCCATCGTCAGTGTCACCAATGTACATACCTGGACGTTTCCTTACAGCATCAAGACCCCTTAAGATTTTTATTGCATCGGCATTATAACTATTTTCCATGGTATTGCTTCATTTATGAATGTTAATTAATATTACATTCATATATGCTGATTAGCAACATTTTTAAACTGATAACCCATATTAAAAGCACAATTTTACGAATGTTTATTTTTGAAAACAGCAAATAGTGTCATTCCAATGTGTCTTCCCGATGGAGATTAAATTATAACGCTCATGCAGTTGCGTGTTCGACTAATTAACAGAAAAATCTATAATTCAGTTTACGTATTTTCTGATCTCAGCCAAAATCTTATCAGATTGACTTTCGTCTGAATTTAAATCAGCTGCAAAGTGTGTAACATATTTTCCTCCAGGGCCAATAAGGTACATTATTGAAGAATGGTTGATTTCTTCTTCTCCACCAACTTTGCTAGCATATACTTTATACTTTGCAATTACTTCGTCTATTTTTTCTCTTTCACCAGTTAACATTTGTATTCTGTGGTCAAATTGCTGCTGAAATTCTTTAAGTCTTTCCGTGCTATCGCGCTCAGGATCAACTGTGATAAAAAATGTTTGTAGCTTGTTGTTAGTTTTCTCATCTAACCTTGCAAGTGTTTCTGAAATTATCCCAAGGTTCATAGGGCAAATTCTTTTGCATGAGGAAAACCCAAAGAAAATCATCATGTATTTATCTTTAAAATCACTACTGCGCAGGATCTGTCCGTCCTGATTAATTAAAGAAAAATCTCCGCCTATCTTAACTTCTGCGTTGTGAATCGCTGCTGGGGCAAATATGCCTTTTTTAGTGAAATAACAATAACCTAAAAAAACAACTGCTAATGCTGCTAGCACATTAGATAACAATCTTATAAACCTTACCATTAGGGTGCTCTCAGTAAAATTAAATTGTATCTTTATTAGTTGACCTATTCAATATATTTATTCCAAAGTGTATTGTTAATTTTGTCTAACAGTTTCTTATGTTCATCAATTTCTTCACTATTTGGTGAATGTTCTCTGGGAGTTAGATTACGCACTTTATGCTGAACGAATGTAGAGTTACTGTCCTGATTGCATTGATTATCAAACAGAAAGGTTTGTAACCCTCCTGTAAGTTCAACATATACCTTTGCAAGCAATTGAGCATCAACTAGTGCTCCGTGCAATTCTCTATTCTCTAGCGATATATCAAAACGCTTACATAATGCATTCAAAGAAGCAGGTGATCCTGCGAATTTTTTCCTCGCAAGAGGTAATGTATCTAGCACTCTATCTGAGGAAATTAACCCAGCATTCAGCTTGCTTAGCTCCATGTTAAGGAACTTAACATCGAATTCAGCGTTGTGAATTACCAAAATATCATTAGATATAAAGTCAAGAAATTCAAGTGCAACATTTGAAAATAATGGTTTATCTTCTAAAAATTCTTCACTAATACCGTGAATCTTAAACGAGTGATAAGGTATATCTCTTTCTGGGTTAAGGTACCGATGGAATACTTTACCTGTTGGAATGCGGTTAATTAATTCCACACACCCTATTTCAATAATTCGATGACCAGATTCAGTGTCAAGACCTGTCGTTTCAGTGTCAAGTACTATTTCGCGTAGCTTGCTTTCCATTTCAAAAAAAACTCATCTTACTTGTCATTTGTCTTATCGTTACTTGTCTTTTTATAGTGAATAGAAACAAGCAACCAGCTTGGGTCTGATGAATTAACATTTTTTTTGAATTGCCATACATCCTCAACTTTATTAATGGTGGATGTACTACCTGATATGATATCCCCTTTATTATTCTTAACGAAGTTAATTTGCTCTGAAAGGAAATATACTGCAATAAACACTGCGTTTTTTACTAGCTTTATTTCTAAAATCTTTTGTGAAACAATAGAAACAATTATAGACTCGTGCACCTCTTTACGATGTTTAATCTTCTCTGCAAAATTATCATATAAGTCTTTATCGAGAAGTGGTTTTAACTGAGACAAATTTCCTTGATTGAAACATTTTATTATTAATTCAAAAGCTATGCTTGAACCTTCTATAAAGTGGGAAATAGAAAAATCTTTGTTTTTTTTTAATATTTGTTTATAAGTAAATTTTATTGAATTTTCATCATTGCTATCAATGTAACCCTCAATGTTTTCTACTACATCTTCTCTACTTCGGCTTACATCCAATACATTAGTTAGCTTTTTTAGGTTGAGGTTGGCTGACCTTCCTAAAGAATTATACAAACGTGAAAAAATGAACGCCGCTAATAAAGCATATATTACAAGCTCTATCATAGTAACTCAACTCCTTGGCATATAAAGTATCCGAACATTATTAATTATTAATGAAAATATGTTTTTCATATCAACTTATAATCAGGTTTGCTATTCGTTTGTAAATGAATATATTATATAAGAAAGTATTAAATATCTCAACTTAATTAAAGGAGACGTAAGAAATGCCACAACAAAAAATGAGAATTCACGGTCAATATGTTAAAGATCTATCATTTGAGAATCCGAATTCGCCATTCCTTTCTTCTAGTAAAGCTCCAGATATTAATGTAATGGTTAATATCAATTCAGCAAAATTAGAAGGGACGAAAAACAAAGAAGAAGTGAATGAAGAAAAATCTTTTCATGAAATTACTTTGCATATAGAAGTCAAAGCAACGGTAAAAGATGAAGGCATAAAAGATGGTGTAGCTTTCATTTGTGAGACGAAATATTGTGGCATTTTTTCAATAGAAAATTTAAAAGAGTTGAGTGAGGAAGAGGTAAGACAAGCTTTGTTTATTGGCGGACCTACTTTTCTTTTCCCTTTTGCAAGAGAAATAATTGCAAGAGTTACAAGTAGTGGTGGATTTCCCCCACTGATGCTAGATCCTATAGATTTTGAAACTATGTATGAGCAGCAAGGTCAACAACAAAAAAGTAACGGTAGTAATTCCAATTTTAACTAATATAGTGTGATAGGATGAACAATTCTTTAAACGCAAAAACGACTTTAAACATTGACGGGAAGTCATACAACTATTTTAGCCTAAGTAGTGCTAGTGAATTTTTAGGGACAGATGTAACTAAATTGCCCTGCTCACTTAAGGTGCTGCTTGAAAATTTATTGCGTAATGAAGATGGAGTAAACGTAAAGCTGGATGACATAAGAGTACTAGCAGACTGCGTTAATAAACACACTAATCACGAAATTAGCTATAAACCAGCAAGGGTGTTGATGCAAGATTTTACAGGGGTTCCTGCTGTTGTTGATTTAGCTTCAATGCGGAGTTATGTCAAGAAAAATGGAGGAAGCCCGAGCAACATAAATCCTTCTGTACCGGTTGATCTTGTGATTGACCATTCTGTTCAAGTAGATAGTTATGGAAGTGTTTCCGCATTCAGTAAGAATGTTGAGTTAGAAGTAAAAAGAAATTTGGAGAGATATCAATTTTTAAAGTGGGGAGAATCGTCCTTCACAAATTTTAGAGTAGTGCCGCCTGGCACAGGGATTTGCCACCAAGTGAATCTTGAATATTTAGCGCAAGTTGTGTGTAATAATGATGGAGTCATATATCCTGATACTTTAGTTGGTACTGACAGCCATACTACAATGATTAACGGGTTATCAGTCCTTGGTTGGGGTGTTGGAGGCATAGAAGCTGAGTCTGTGATGCTTGGTCAACCAATTAGTATGGTGATTCCAGAAGTAGTTGGATTTAAATTAATTGGCAGATTGTCGGAAGGAGTAACTGCGACCGATTTAGTGCTGACGGTTACCAATATCCTAAGAACAAAAGGCGTTGTTGGTAAGTTTGTAGAATTTTATGGTGATGGTTTAGATTATTTATCTTTGGCAGATAGAGCCACTATAGCAAACATGGCCCCGGAGTATGGCGCAACTTGTGGATTTTTTCCAATTGATCAAAAAACGCTAGATTATTTAAGCTTAACCGGAAGGCCAGAAAAGCTGATTAAGCTAGTTGAGGCTTATGCGAAAGAGCAAGGACTGTGGCGTAGCAATAATGAGTTAGCATTTTTTGACACACTAGAACTTGATTTATCAAGCGTGAAGCCAGTAATGGCTGGTCCCAAAAGACCACAAGATAAAGTTTTTCTTTCACAAGTGGCAGAGTCTTTTTCTAAATCATTTTCAGTTAATGAGTCAAAGGAAAACGATAAACTCCAAGATGGAAGTGTAGTTATTGCAGCAATAACAAGCTGCACTAATACCTCAAATCCAAGTGTGATGATTGCTGCAGGTCTTGTAGCTCGTAATGCAATTAAACTTGGATTAAAATCAAAGCCTTGGGTTAAAACTTCTCTTGCTCCAGGGTCACAAGTTGTAACAGAATATTTAGAAAAGTCTGGATTGCAGGTAGATCTAAATGCTCTGGGCTTTAATTTAGTTGGATATGGTTGCACAACTTGCATTGGGAATTCTGGTCCACTTAATAAAGATATAGAAGATGGCATTAAAAACAAAAACTTAACCGTTGCTGCAGTTTTATCTGGTAATCGTAACTTTGAAGGAAGAATTCATCCGTTAGTCAAAGCTAATTACTTGGCATCTCCGCCACTTGTTGTTGCATATGCACTTGCTGGTACTGTGCAAATTGATCTGACAAAAGATTCAATATGCAAAGATAAGAATGGAAATGATGTCTATCTCAAAGATATATGGCCAACAAACAATGAAATCGAAGATTGTGTTAAAAGTGTGGTAACACGTGAGATGTTCATACAAAAGTATAAGGATGTTTTTTCTGGTGATGAACATTGGCGAAAGATAAAGTGTGAAAAAAGTGAAATCTATAATTGGGATGCAAATAGCACTTACATACAAAATCCGCCCTATTTTGATAATTTATCACCTAAAAATAATAAAATCGATATAAAAGGTGCACAAATATTGGCAATGTTTGGCGATAGCGTAACCACTGACCACATTTCCCCTGCTGGAAATATTGCCTCAAGTAGTCCTGCAGGTATATATTTAAAAAATCTTGGAATTGAGCCACAGGACTTTAATTCGTATGGGTCTCGTCGTGGTAACCACAATGTAATGATGCGTGGGACTTTTGCTAACATTAGAATAAAAAATGAAATGGTAAGCATCGAAGGCGGCTATACAAAATATATTCCTTCTCAAGAAACTATGTCGATTTTTGATGCAGCAATGCGCTACAAGGAAGCTCTCATCATTGTGGCAGGAAAGGAGTATGGCACAGGTTCAAGTAGGGATTGGGCAGCAAAGGGTACTTTATTGTTGGGGGTTAAAGTTGTCATTGCAGAAAGCTTTGAGCGTATACATAGGTCCAACTTGGTCGGCATGGGTGTTCTTCCACTTATATTCCAAAATGGAATAACCAGAAAGATATTTGATGGTAGCGAGGTAATAAGCATAAAAGGTGAAATAGTGCCAGGTGGAAATCTAGAATGCATCATCAAAAGAAAGGATAATTCAAAGCAATCAATTCAACTCAAATGCTGTGTACAAACCGCAACTGAGACTAAATACTTGATGTGTGGTGGAGTGTTGAGCTACATACTTGCACAATCTTTTTGATTTAGTGAAGTTATTGCATGGACTTCTTTTAGCCAGCCCTGATCCCTTTGTAAATAGCAATTTGCTCTGCGCAAAGTTATGATATAATTTCACCATACATATGGTGTCGGAGTATTTTTTGGAGATAATTATATATGATAAGCTCTATACAAGAACCTAACGAATTGAGAAAACGTTTACAAGGATTTTATCGTACTGATGAAAAGAGTTATATACGTTATCTTGTAGAAAAAGCAGAGCTTTCGGCTGATTCAAAAAATAGAATTTATAATATTGCAAAACAAGTTATTGAAAAAATCAAACACAATAAATTAAGTATTGTAGATTCCTTTATGCAGCAATACTCGCTTTCCAATGATGAAGGAATAGCATTGATGTGCCTTGCTGAATCGCTACTTAGAATACCAGATGATTATACAATAGACGAGCTAATCAAAGATAAAATTGCCAATCAAGAATGGAGTAAATATTTAGGATATTCTTCTTCATTGTTCGTCAATGCTTCCACGTGGAGTTTAATGATAGGTAGCAGTATATTGAGAGACAATGAAGGCGATTCGAAGTTCTATTACGCAATTTCTAAGTTACTTAAGAATTTAGGAGAACCGATCATTCGCAAAGCAGTAAAACAAGCAATGTCTATGCTTGGTAATCATTTTGTTGTTGGAGAAACCATAGAAGAAGCTTTAAGGTACGCAAAACTAGATGACAATAGTAAGTTTTTATACTCTTTTGATATGCTTGGTGAAGCTGCTCACACAGCTGAGGATGCAGAAGAGTATTTTAATTCATATATGCATTCAATAAAAGCTATAGGTGAATCCACTGAAATAAATGATTGTTTTAAATCCCATGGAATTTCAATCAAACTTTCTGCTTTACACCCATGTTATGAATTCAGCCAATTTGACCGAATTGCTGGTGAGATATTCACTAAGGTTTTAGAGCTCTGCCGCGAGGCAAAAAAATACAACATTTCATTATGCATAGATGCAGAAGAATCAGAAAGGCTTGAAATTTCCTTAATCTTGTTTGAACAATTACGGCTTGATGAATCACTTTCTGAGTGGGAAGGGCTTGGCTTGGCTGTGCAAGCATATCAAAAGAGCGCTTTATCTGTTCTTGACTTTGTTGAAGATGTTGCTATCCGATCAAAGCACAAAATTATGTTGAGGCTTGTAAAAGGTGCATATTGGGATTCAGAAATCAAGCGTACGCAAGAATTGGGATTAAATGATTACTCAGTATTTACAAGAAAAAGCTATACTGACGTATCTTACCTCGTGTGCGCACAGAAACTTTTGAGTAAACCAAACAGCTTTTACCCATGCTTTGGAACTCATAACGTCTATACTTTTGCTTCTATCATGGAACTTGCTGATAAAAACCACCCTGGATTTGAATTTCAACGCTTACATGGAATGGCAAAAGACTTATATGATTATGCAATGTCAGAGCTTGCAACAAATGTTAGCTGTCGTGTCTACGCACCCGTTGGGGAACATAGTGACTTGTTGCCTTATCTTATAAGACGTCTTCTTGAAAATGGAGCTAATAGTTCGTTTGTTAATCAAATAAGTGATCCTAACGTTAAAATCGATGAGTTAATTTCAGATCCACTGGAAAAAGCTATAAATTTTAATTATGAGCCTCATCCAGGCATTCCATTACCACAAGATATTTTGGGACCAGAAAGAAAAAATTCTTTGGGAATGGATATTAGTGATTCTGTGATAGTCTCACAATTTGCAGATGATATAAAGGGTTTTAGTGAAAAAAAGTGGCAAGTTGGACCAATAATTGATGGAAAAGCACTATTTGATAGTGCTGAATTTATCGAAGTAGTGAATCCTGCACATTTAGAAAATGTAATTGGAGAAGTGTCAAATACAACAAGTGTTCAAGCTTTAAACGCTCTTGAAATAGCACATAATGCTTTTACTGAATGGCAGAATGTTTCAGCAGTAGAGCGCGCTAAATGCCTTGAAAAAGCTGCAGATTTGCTTGAAGAAAGGATGAAAGAGTTGATTTACATTCTGATCGTAGAAGCAGGAAAAATTTTATCTGATGCAATAGCGGAAGTAAGAGAGGCAGTGGATTTCTTACGTTACTACGCAACGATAGCAAAAAATGAACTGAGCGACTGGAGAAAATTGCCAGGGCCAACAGGTGAAGATAACTTCATCTTTTTTGAAGGCAGAGGAGTTTTCTTATGCATATCACCGTGGAATTTTCCGCTCGCTATCTTCATTGGGCAGGTTTCAGCTGCACTTGCAGCAGGTAATGCAGTGCTGGCAAAACCGGCAGAGCAAACGCCGATTATTGCCTATGAAGCTGTTAAGATACTACATGAAGCTGGGATATCAAAAAATGTGTTGCACCTCATTCCTGGGGATGGTGGATATTTAGGCAAAATATTAGTTCCAGACAATAGAATTTCCGGTGTAGCTTTTACTGGTTCAACACAAACCGCTCAAATAATTAATAGAATGCTTGCAAATAGGGATGGTCCTATTGTGCCATTTATTGCTGAAACTGGCGGATTAAATGCTATGATTGTTGATAGCTCTGCTCTCTTAGAGCAAGTGACTACGGATGTTTTGCTTTCTGCGTTTCGCAGCGCTGGCCAACGCTGTTCTGCGCTTAGAGTGCTGTTTATTCAAGAGGACATAGCAGAGAAGCAGATAAAAATGATATGCGGTGCAGCGCAAGAACTCAAGATTGGTGACCCAATACAACTTAGTACTGATATTGGTCCAATAATTGATAAAGCATCTATCGATATGCTCACTCAACATACGCAAAAAATGTCAGAGGATAAAGATTCAAATCTGTTATTTAAAGTACCCATGGATACAAATTCTCATAATGGTTATTTCTTTCCTCCATATATTTATGAGATACAAAAAATTTCGCAATTAAAGCAAGAAGTATTTGGTCCTATTTTACATATCATACGTTTTAACAAGTCACAATTAAATGAAGTTATAAGTGATATAAATAGTACTGGATATGGGCTTACGTTTTCTTTGCAGAGTCGTATACAAAGTCAAATTGACACTATAAGTAAAAAAATATCAGTTGGAAATGTCTACATCAACCGTAACCAGATAGGTGCAGCAGTTGGGATACAACCATTTGGTGGTAGAGGACTATCTGGCACTGGGCCAAAAGCTGGTGGTCCTCATTATTTACAGCGTTTTTCTACAGAAAAAGTTGTAAGTGTTAACACTACAGCATTTGGTGGTAACACTACACTTATGTGTTTGGATTAATTTGCGGGCCCTAATTTTTCTTACCCCTAAACTAGACGTTCGTGCAGTTATGTACACAGCGCTAAAATCCGAAAAGGACCAGCTCATGCACTGAAATAAATCGTATCCGTTCAGCCAATGGCGTCAACTTAAGAACTTTCATTAGCAAACTCTCCTAAAGACATGATGGCGTTTAGGCTTATCTACTTTATTGCGGCTGTCCCGGTCGGATTTTAACTTTAGCGCGTATACTTAAAAAGGGCTTGAAAGTTTTTTGGCGCAATAAGTACCTGATAGAGTTTCTGCCTCATTACACCAAATAAAACTGAAAAATTTAAACGATACTCAGTAATTTGATCTGGGTTCCAAGGCCCTTGTGCATCACATATATGAAGCGATAATATATTGCACATGACCAAGTTTGCCCAAAATTCTTGTAATACAGCCTCTCCAGAAAAATTCTCTAACTCTGCTCCTACTTTGAGTCGTTTATAGCACTCCTCTATGTGCCACCTTAACACATAAGCTTTGCTCCAAAGTCTCGGTCAAAAACTCTGTTTCTCAGTTGGCTAATGTCAGCACTATAACTCTTACTTTCTGTCCTTTCATTTTATTTTTTAGCTTTTCATTTTCTAATATAAAATCAAAATCTAATTCGCCAGCGTTCCCATAGCTTACTATAATTTCTTTTTTGCAAGCGAAAAATAAAATCTACTTCCAAATCATAATGCTGCTGAATGAATTTTACTGAAGACGATCATAGATAAATAATAATTTCTCTTGATTTAATAAACGCATTTGAGTGATAACTTCGGGTAATTGCTCTGCCGCCAACGTTTGTTCACCTATATTCCAAGCTGCAAGACGAGCACTACAAATTAGCGAAGTACACAAATCAACAAACAAATTGCCAATGGTGCCTGTTGTTCCATTTGGTTCAAACTCGGATACAATTTCCCCAGAGCTGGGTAATCTCATACCAGAACCATCTGCTGCAATAAGTCTATAGCCTCTCCAACTCAGGTTCATCCTGATAGGCTGTTTGGATGCTTAAATTCTTGAAAGCCTGTATGGCAAATCTTATACCTTGCTTTAGAAAAAGCTTGCTTTGAGGGTACATGTCAATGGCTCCATAAGTTCACATTCTATTCCCAAACTTTTTTTAACTAACTTTAAAATCATAGAAAATACTGTCGAAAAAGGAAGTTTTCTTGTTCGTGTAAAACTCAACACAATGGATTTTCTGAAAAGTTTTCGAGTATATTATATTTTTAATTTGTAGAATAAGGTTTTTTCCTTTTTGCATATTTCACCTAAAAAGGACACATTTTAGACTTCTTTGTTGAAATAAAACAGAAACAAAAGTGCTGTCCCTTGCACTCTTTGGATAATTTAATGATAAAAAATTTGGAGAGAAATTTTATACACTATCGCTGATATTTTTCCTTAAGTTGACGCCATTGTGTGAACGGTTACGGTTTCCCGTCTTCACCATGCTATATAGAAAAAAGTCTGGATTCCAATTTGCATGACAATATGGAGTATCTGCTTCTTTCATCCCAGTGGGATCTTTTATTCCATTTTATCAACAGTTTGTTTTGCAGTATCAAACAATTTTAATCCTATAATCCCGAATGTAACTAAAATAAAGCATATTACTTCGAATAAATTAACTGGTTCATCAAATAGGTAAACTCCAAGTATCGAAGCTCCTATAGCGCCCACTCCAGTCCAAATTGCATAGCATACTCCGATAGGTATAGAACGTGTAGCGAGCGAAAGTAAATATGTACTAAGAGCCATGGAGAGTATGCTAATTATTGATGGTACGAGATGAGTAAATCCATAACTATGCTTAAGTGTTATGACCCAGAACACTTCAATTAGTGACGATAAGAGTAAATATATCCAATTCATGCATAAATTTTTAGGTTTAAATAGAGAGCTTCAGCCCTATGCTTCCTATTACAATTAAAACGATACATAAAACTTGAGATAAATTAATATTCTCTGTGAAAGTGGTTGCACCAATTATAGTTATTCCAATTGTGCATATTCCAGAGGAAACTGCATAGCATACCCTAATAGGTAGAAAGCATGCTGCAAGAGATAAAAAGTAAATGCTAATGATCATAATTACCAATGTTGCAATCGAAGGCACAACTTTAGTAAAACTGTTACTAAACTTTAGCGTTACAGCCCACAGTATCTCTAGGATACTAGACAGCAACAAATACAACCAGCACATTTTCGTAACATTTCAATCTTGTATTGTAACAGAAATTGTTAGTTAAAACTACACTAAAGTGCAATAGATCTCTCTTTCGGAATTGCTTTAATATCAAACTTAAAACAACATCCTAAAAAACTTTTCTACGAAATTCAATTCCTGCACGTCATTTGCTGCATAAAGTGGTGTAGTTTGTTGCTCAATACCTGGTATTTCTACAAAAACTTTGCCCACTTCTTGACCTTTTTTAATGGGTGCAGGTATCATATCTTTATATTCAATACGCACCTTAATTTGGTCATGCAATTTGCGGTTGTAAGTTATGGTAACATCGTTTGCAACTGTAATAGGCACTTTTCTATCTTTTCCATAGAGAACATTTACTTCCTCAACTACGCTGTCTTTAACGAATATTTTCTTAGTGTTAAAATGATTTAAGGAGTATTGTATCAATCTTTTTGCTTCTTCTATTCGCTCTTTCTCAGTGTTTAAACCATTTACGACAGCAAAAATTCTCCTATCATTTCGTTTTGCAGATGCTACAATGCCGTAACCACCAGCATTTGTATAACCGGTTTTTAAGCCATCAACCCCAATATCGTGAAAAAGTAGAAGATTTTTATTCTTTTGTACAATTTCATTATATGTCAAATATTGTTCGGAAAATAAATCATAATATTCAGGAAAATCGGTGAAAATCCTTTTTGCCAGCATTACCAAGTCTTTTGCGTTCATAAAATGATCTTCATCTGGCCACCCGCTTGAGTTGACAAAATGACTGTCATTCAGATTCAAATTTTGTGCAACTTCATTCATTTCAGCCACAAAATTCTCTTCTGATCCTGCAATGCCCTCGGCTAGTGTTATGCAGGCATCATTGCCTGAGACTATTGTAATTCCTTCAAGTAATTCCCTCACCGTAACGGATTGACCTTCTTTCAAAAACATGGAAGAGCCTCTCCTTTCCCACGCTTTTCTACTTACTCGAAATTTATCCTCCATGTGTATTATTCCAGCTTTTAGATAATCGAAGGCTATATATAAAGTCATTAGCTTGCTCATTGAAGATGGGGCCATTTTTTCATCAGAATTATGGTCAAAAATGAATGAGTCTGAAGCTAAATCTAAGACTACTGCTTGCTTTGCTTTGGTTCTAAACTGGTATGAGTATGAAGAAAAAGGAAGTATAAAAACTAATAGCAAAATTACCAATCTGCTTAACATATCTATAATTTTAAATTTATAGTGTACTAATTAATAGTATAATTTTACAGGGGCATTTCAATAGATCTCTTGCATAAAAATTCCTTGACAAACCTCGCCAGCCCCCTTATCATGAAACTGAAGCTATTTATTTATCTTCTCTGTACAGATTAAATGACAAAAAAACTCACGTATCTGGCGTCTCATGTTTAATTTTTTGCACTATGTGCACCTTATGTCTTTATAAAATTCTAGGTTTTTACCTAATATAAGCTAAAATGCGCTTATAAAGCATTTAAAACATAAAAAAACGCCAACTTAAAAAATGGATAGTGAATAACTAGCTACCCTAGGGTTTCTTTTGCCTTTTTTTCTGCTTAGTAAATTTCTTAATGTTTATAATTTAGATTAGTTGCGGCTTAAAAGCAACTGAATCGCGGTTATTAAACGTTTAGAATAAAAAAACGCCATACTTGAAAGTATAATGTAAGTAATTAGCCAACCACGGGGCTTCTTTTGCCTTTTTTTCATTTGGTAAATTTCTTAATATTTATGGCTAAACGACAATCGTCATCCCGCTGCTTGTTAGCGGGATCTCTTGTTAGCGGCTGAGATACCGCGAATGAATCGCGGTATGACGGTTCGTGACGGTATGACGGTTCGCGGTGACATGACGATAACCTCGTCATCCCGCTACGTGTTAGCGGGATCTATGTTAAGGTATGGCGGTTAAATAAGGGATCTATGTTAAGAGATACCGCGAATGAATCGCGGTATGACGGTTCGCGGCGGGATTCCAGTGTCTGGGCACTGGGATGACAGGAAAAGGGGCTACTTGGATGACAGCAGATCACCTCTTCACAAAAATTTTATCAGTAATACGCATATCAATAATACTCCAATCGCTGAAAGTAAAATCAGTTGTATTGTGTAAGTGGTTTAAATAGTCCCATGCACTATAAGGGTTATCTTCAGGCAGTTTTACTGTGGAATCGTTATCAAGTATGATATTCCATCTTCTATTCCCTATATAAGCAAAAGAAGAAATGTGGTCTCTTAATTGAGTTTTACTCTCCAACACATCTCTAACAAATTCTAGGTTTGATAACGAGTTTTGTCCTTTAATTACAACAAGATCATCTACTAGATAGTCATCTACGATCACTTTACCTTCAAAATCAATTACCGAGGTTTTGTTATTATCTTTCCAGAGAGCAAACGGTTTATGCTCATCTATATTAATGTGTAGAGTATTGGGCAAAATTCTGTGAACTCTTACGTGTTTTATCCACCTGCTTACGGATTGTATGTTACCGGCAAGTTTTGAAAGTGATATATACAGGATAGGTTGCGTTCTATCTGTCAAACTTAGAATATCCTTTTTGTTTGTAAATTTATTGCCGCTCACGACTACTTCGTCGATTGAAAATCCACTACTGAGTAATAAACTAGATAGGCAGTCATTATACCAAGTAAAGTAGTAATTAAATCGATTTATTATTTTATCAAGTGAGCTGTAAAGTATTAGCGTAAGAAAAAGTGCTGTGATAATAACCAAGGCACACTTACGCAAAAAACTCCTTTGGCTTCTAGTAATACTGCTCAACATGACTTAAATCCCTAATATTTTTGTGCTGCAAACTATCTTCAATAATAATTTTAACTAATTCATTAAAATTGATTCCTTTTGCCAATTTTGCAATTTCTGGCACTAACGATAACTCAGTAAACCCAGGATGTGTATTAATCTCAAGCATTTTTAAAGTGTTATTTTTGGGATTATAACGGAAATCTGAGCGGGAAATAGTTTTGCATCCTAAAAATTGATGAACTTTCAGTGCGTGTTCCAAGGTCATTTTATATATATTGTTAGGAATTTCAGCGGGAAATATATGTTCTGCAAATCCATCTGTATACTTTGCTTCATAATCATAGAATTTATTTTTTGGTCGTACTTCTATAGTGCCAATTGCTTCATCCAGCAATACAGCAGTATGTAACTCTATGCCCGGTATGTATTCTTCTACGATCATCTTTTCCATTATAGTAGAACTATTATCTTTCAGTTCTAAGTAATCCTCGTGCGAGAAAATTATGTACACTCCAATACTTGAACCTTCATTAATTGGTTTTAAGACGTACGGATAATCGATTTTAATATTATTTTTTAGTAGATCTTCTCGGCTAATTACATAACCTTTTGGAGTGTCGATACTAAGGGACCGAAATATATGCTTTGACATCACTTTATTCATAGCAACAGCAGAAGCCATAACTCCTGAGTGTGTATATTTTATACCTAAAATCTCCAATAAACCTTGAATGCAGCCATCTTCACCATAAGGTCCATGCAGAGCGATAAAAGCAAGGCCCGAATTAATTTTTCTAAGCTTTTCAGCAATGTTACTGTCAACATCTATTTCTATTGCATTATATGAAAGGCTATCGAGCGCCTTCTTTACTGCTTTTCCGCTCATAAGCGATATTTCTCTCTCACAAGAAAACCCACCACTTAAAATTGCTATAGTTGGAACCATAAGCATTCTATGTTTTACTATATAGCATATATAATGGTTACATTAAGCTTATTAAATACCTACTTTGGCTAACTATAAGACCTTCTTACTTTCCTTTAAGCACTTTTTTTATCCACTTCAAATAGCGTGCTCGGCAACGGTACTGGCGTGTTTGCTGCACCTTTATACTGTTCACAGACAAGCTTTTCTAAATCCTCAGCAGATTGTTCTTTTGCTTCTTCTTTTTTCACTACTCCACTAGTTACTAAATCAATTAAGGCTGTAGTGTGTATTATCATTCGATTATTTAGCTCAAATATCTTTTTTGTATCAAGTGAGGGGTTTCTAATTAAGGCAGATAGTGCATGCATATATTTGTCTATATCAGAAAGACTTTTGCTTGTATCATAGTTGCTAACTAATATATATTCCTTCAAACGCTCAATTTCTTCTGGAGTAAACTTGTAAACTTCATCAAGTTTCCTTATTAAAGATATAGTAAGTATTCTACTTAGAACTCTTAATTTTCTAATAAATTGTACTCCTTCTCCTTCAGGATAAGACATTTCTTCCTTTTTATATTTCTTGAATAATTCTTGATCATAAGACTTCTTAAAATCTGACATTATTGCCAATGCTAACTCTTTTGAACCTAACTTATAAGCTTCGTTGAAGCTGCTTGCGTTGGCATCTTGTGCACCGCCTGCAGTAATTCCACAACTCCAAGAAATCTTTTTAAACAAGCTATAATACTCTTTTATCATCTCTTCCAGCAATATTTTAATATCATCTTCGGTTAACTTTACTGTTGATAATAGATCACATGTTTTTTCAAGATTACCGTTCGCTTGAAAAAGTAACCCTTCAATCTTTTTAATGGTTTCTCTTTTATTTATACTCATAACTTACCCCCAAGATTTAATGCTAACAGCTAGTTTTATAATCAAATATTTCAAAAGTCAATAAGCCTTTTTCCTTAATCCTTAAATTAATCGATACTAATTTATCAGCATAACAACTTAGATAACGCAACTATTTTCAGCAACCAAAAACAATAACCCTGAAATACAAAAAGTTTCTTTTCCTTCAGCAGTATTATTCTAAATTTTCCTCAAAATAAGTTGTTTTATCCTTTTTTTCCTTATACTCTTCTGCTGTATAGAGAGGTTGCTTCTTAGCTGTGATATTTGGCCATTTTTGTGAGTATTCTACGTTTATGTTGTAAAATGATTTGAAGATTTTTTGTTCACTGTTCAGTAACTCTTCATCTAGTTCTAAAATATCTTTTATGGAATCATCAGTTACAATTGCATCTACTGGACACTCAGGTATGCACACTCCGCAATCAATACATTCATCTGGGTTAATCACGAGCATGTTTTTACCTTCATAGAAGCAGTCAACGGGACATACTTCCACACAGTCCGTATATTTACATTTTATGCATTTATCTGTAACAAAATGCGTCATAAAACACTGTATATTTGCATTATCTTGGGTACACTAAATTGATAAGAAATTCAAGCCTTTTATGAAGATAAATAAATTGAACAACAAAGAATTAGAAGTATGGTTAAGCTTGGCTAGAACTATAGGACCAACAAAGTTTTTTAGTATACTAAGAACACATGGATCGCTAGATGAGGTGCTAAAATATCTCAATAGGGTGGCTAATAATAAGGTGTATGGCATTCAAGATGCACGAGAAGAAATCAATAATGCAGAAAGAATTGGAGCTAAAATTATACCCGCATGTGACCCAGATTACCCTGATCTTTTAAGAAATATCTCTAGTTGTCCTCCTGTAATAACTGCGCTTGGTGATATATCATTATTAAGCCGTGAGATAATTGCAATAATCGGTGGGCGTAACTCTTCAATGAATGGAAGAAATTTTGCCAATAAGTTGGCACTTGATTTAAGCGAAGCTGGTTTTGTTATCGTTTCTGGACTTGCAAAAGGAATCGATACTGCAGCAAACAGTGTAATATACAAAAATCATCCCACTATTGCTGTTACAGCAAGCGGAATTGATGTGGTGTATCCAAAAGAGAATTTTGATCTATACAAAAAAATCACTGGGAACGGTGGGTTAGTAATTACTGAGCTTCCATTTGCTACTAAACCAAAGCCTCAGTATTTTCCTCAGAGGAATCGAATTATATCTGGCCTATCGCTAGGTGTTGCAGTGATTGAAGCATCGAAACGTTCTGGCTCTCTAATAACAGCAGATTTTGCTTTAAATCAAGGGAGAGAGGTGTTTGCAGTTTCTGGTTTCCCTTTAGATTCACGCTGTAGTGGTAGTAATTATTTAATTAAAAACGGTGCTAAGCTTATCGAATCCGCTGATGACATAATAGAGAGTATTAGGTTTAGTCTACCTCCGCAGCAAAAAAAACTATTTGATGTTGAGCACTATGCTGTTAACCAAAAACAAGAAAAATTACAACAGGCAAAATCTGTTATAGTTGATCATATTAACTCTGTACCTGTTGATATAGATGAACTTATATTAGCAAGCGGACTTTCTACCAACATAGCTCTAATGGCTCTTTTGGAACTAGAGTTGGAAAACAGAATAGAGCGTTCCCCGGGGAATAAAATATCGTTAATTTTCTAGATTACTTTAGCTATAGCTAGGTCGTTTTACTAGATGTTCGTACAGATATAGCTAAAGTGGCTTAGGTTTACCTACAATTTGAAAAACAACAAATTCGTCATCCCGCTACGTGTTAGCGGGATCTAGAGATACCGCGAATGAATCGCGGTATGACGTAGGGAAACCTTTCTTGGGTTAGCTATATATGCTTGACACTGAAATGATGTCATTTGTTATAGGATTCTTAGTTGCTGATTTTAGAATTGATAAGAGAAAACTTTTTTTCAACTTGTTGTATAATTTTATAAAAGTGATCGAAATCTAAGCTTGCACTGCCAATTAAAACTCCTGATAAATTTGAGATACTGAGCAAATTTTCTATATTTTCTGAACTGACTGAACCACCATATATAATGTGTTTTTTACTAGTACACAATTTTATTACCTCTATCACCTTAGCAATTGCATCATTATTTGGCACATGACCTGTGCCTATTGCCCATATTGGCTCATATGCTACGGTATATTCACCGTGTGTTGGCAAGCGGTTTTTACATTGATATTCTATTACTTCTTTTGTTTTTTCATTCTTATAATCTTCTGAATTTTCACCTACACAGATAATTGGGTGTAAGCCTGATTCTATTGCTATTTCCGACTTAAGTTTTATTTCACTATCTTTTTCATTAGCCCTTTCAGAATGCCCAAGTATTACGTAAGTACACCCTAGTTCTTTTAACATTTCTGCACTAATTTCACCTGTGTAAGAACCGAACTTTTTATGATGGCAATTCTGTGCTCCTATATTAATATTATTGTTCAACTCTATACTGCTTGGAAATGATGTAAAAGGAGGGCAAATCACTAGCTTAGAGGTAATTTCGTTGCTCTTGTTGTTAAGTTTGCCTATAAAGTCAACAAATGAAGAACGCATTCCATTCATTTTCCAATTTGCTACTATTAAAAAGGACATCAACTTTACTTATATGAGTGAGAGTGCCGGCTGTCGGACTTGAACTGACAACCTACTGATTACAAGTCAGTTGCTCTACCAATTGAGCTAAGCCGGCGTTAAACACATTAATAATATACAATTATCAATGAATTTTAGTCAACTAATTTTTAAAATACTGTATAATGAAAATAATATGAAAAAATTTTTACTGAAGCCAAAAAAGAGTCTAGGGCAAAATTTTATTTTATCGAGTGAGATAACAAAAAAAATAGTCGCTTTAGCTGGTAGTCTGGAGAATTTTAATGTCATTGAAATTGGTCCTGGATATGGTGCATTAACAAGAGAAATATTGGTGCATAATCCAAAGTCTCTACTTTCTATAGAAAAAGATAGAGATTTAGTAAAACACCATGATCAACTGCTAAATGAGCATCAAGGAAAGTATAAAATTATAGAAGCAGATGCACTGCACGTTATAGAAGAAGAGCTGATAGAACGTCCAGTTAAAGTTATTGCTAACTTGCCTTACAATATCTCGGTAGTGTTATTTTTAAAGTGGTTAAATAATATAAAATTTTTTACGAACTTGACATTAATGTTTCAAAAAGAGGTAGCAGATCGCATTACGGCAAGACCCAATTCTAAAGATTATGGTTCCTTATCAGTGCTAAGCCAGTTACTATGTGATATAAAAAAGGAATTTGATATTGAACCTAAAGAGTTTTTTCCAAGACCAAAAATACATTCTTCAGTAATTACAGTAAATCCTTTGCCTATCCCAAAATTTGCAGTAAATTTGGAAACCTTAACAAGATTAACACGTGCTGTTTTTTCTCAAAGAAGAAAGATGCTGAGAAATAGCTTGCAAAATATAACGAACCACGCTGAAACTGTCCTTGAAAACGCTAAATTGAGCGGAAACCAGCGTCCAGAAAACTTAACTATTGAGCAGTTTTGTTTGCTGGCAAATAATGTAGAATGCTTATTTTGCAATAAAATGTATTAGCAACTATATAGCTTTTCTATCTCCTAAAAACAGTTAGAGCTATACAATTAAAGGCTCCTAGCTAATTTTGCCTATTGCAATTTAATTAATTGGCGTATAAGCTTTAAATAAAGCCTATGAAAAAAATGGAAGCTTGTTATTCGTTTGACGATATACTTCTTTTGCCAGCCTATTCTAATATATTGCCTTGCGATGCAGATACAAAAACTTATTTAACAAATAGTATAGAACTAAATATCCCTCTCATATCCTCTGCAATGGATACTGTTACTGAATCGGGCTTTGCAATAGCTATTGCCCAACATGGAGGGATAGGTTGCATACATAAGAATTTATCAATAGATGAACAAGTTTTAGAAGTAAGAAGGGTGAAAAAATATGAAAGTTGGATCGTGTATAACCCAATTACGATTTCACCGGATAAAACAGTTGCGGAAGCAATTTCATTAATGAGAGAGCACAATTATTCTGGCATTCCTGTAGTCGATCAACGCAAGTTAGTTGGAATTTTAACTAACCGAGATGTGAGATTTATTGAAGACCAGAACATGAATGTAAAAGTTTCCGAAGTGATGACAAAAGATAAGTTAGTGACAGTGCGGGAGCAGGGAGTGAATAGTGCCTCAGCAATGAAATTGTTGCATGAAAATAGAATAGAAAAGCTTTTGGTCGTAGATGAAAATTCTTGTTGTATAGGTTTAATTACGGTTAAAGACATTGAAAAATACAATAGATACCCAAATTCATGTAAAGACAGTAAAGGGCGTCTCAGAGTTGCCGCTGCAATTGGCACTGGTAAAAAAGATGGTATAGACAGATGTGAAGCTTTGATCGGAGAAGAAGTTGATGTAGTTGTTGTGGATACTGCTCACGGTCATTCCGAAAACGTTATCAATACCATTAGGGAAATAAAAAAGATGTATCCTAATACGCAATTAATTGGCGGAAACATTGCAACAAAGGAGGCTGCTGAAGCGTTGATTGATGCGGGTGTTGATGCAGTGAAGGTTGGAATAGGACCAGGATCAATCTGTACAACCAGAATAGTTACAGGTGTTGGTGTGCCACAATTCTCTGCAATCAAGAATGTTGCAGAGGCGTGTAGAGCAAGAAACGTCAGACTAATTGCTGATGGTGGGGTAAAATACTCAGGAGATGTTGCAAAAGCTATTGCAGCTGGTGCTGACTCTGTGATGATTGGTTCGATTTTTGCTGGCACTGACGAAAGCCCAGGTGAGATTATTATGTATAAGGGCAGAGCATATAAAGGCTATCGAGGAATGGGATCTATTAGTGCAATGAAACGAGGTTCAGCTAGCCGTTATTTTCAAGATAAAGATTCAAAACTCAAATTAGTTCCACAAGGAGTGGAAGGAAGAGTTCCATTCAAAGGTCCAGCTTCAGGAGTAATCCATCAATTGATTGGCGGATTGCAAGCTGCAATGGGGTATACTG
Organism: Wolbachia endosymbiont (group A) of Phasia obesa; assembly: GCF_964028125.1. NCBI lineage: Bacteria > Pseudomonadati > Pseudomonadota > Alphaproteobacteria > Rickettsiales > Anaplasmataceae > Wolbachia > Wolbachia endosymbiont (group A) of Phasia obesa. Next base: position 992,129 of record NZ_OZ034764.1, on the reverse strand, counting down.
GTAATAGGAATATAGAAGAGATGAAAAAAAATTGTAAATTTGTTACTATTACTGCATCAGGATTAAGAGAGAGTCACGCTCATGATATAGTCATTACACAAGAAGCTCCAAATTATGCTTATCAAACGTCCAATTTGTCAACCGATTCGGAGTAGTCCAGAAAAAGTAGAGAGAAAGTTAAGACGTTTTTGGAGTAAAATAAAACGTTTTTTCAAAATATGACAAATAGAAGAGAATATACAGCAGAATTCAAATTAGAAGCTGTTAAGCTGGTTAAAGAAACAGGTCAAGCAAGTACAAAAATAGCAAAAGATCTAGGTATAGATGGCAGTATGTTAAGTAAGAAAATATGATGGAAAAATGTCTGGAGCATACGCATTTCCAGGCAAAGGCTCCTTATGACAAAGAAAGATTTGATCTAAAAAAAGAGCTAATAAGAGAAAGAGACATCTTAAAAAAAGCCCTGGGCAAAGAAAAAGAGTAAAGTATTCTTTTATATAGAAATTGCTATAAAACACAGGAACTATGTAGGGTTTTGTACTGGTGGTATTGGTTGCTAAGGAAAAAAGCAGTAAAGAATTAGCAAAAGAAGGGCTTCTAGCAGATATTCAAAAAATACATCAAGCATTCTAAATGCAGATATGGAGCCCCTAAAATTCACGCTGAATTAAAAGCTTTAGGCAAAAATTAAAACAGTACAAAGTGTTATGCAAGAAAATGGCATTAAAACCAAGCTTAGACGAAGGTTCAAAAATAAAAAACAGCAAATAAGCAACCGAGTTGTGGCTCCGAACACATTGGATCAAAATTTTACTACTGATCAGCCAAATAAAGTTTGGGATTACCTACATAAAAACTAAAGAAGGTTGTTGGCGGCAATAATTGACCTATATTCACGCATGGTGGTTAATGAGTAACATGATAATTAGTTATAGATTCTTTATTGATGGCCGTTGATAAACGCAAACCCGATAAAAATCTGCTGTTACATAGCGATCAAGGGTCACAGTATACCTCTCAAAATTACCAATTTCTATTGAATACAAAAAACATCATTTCCAGCATGAGCCATAAGGGCTGTTGTTACGATAACTCTGTTGCAGAAAAGTTCACTTAAAAGGGAGCTGCTTATTGATACTTCTCGCTCAACAAACCAGAACTGCCATATTTGAATACATAGAAATCTTTTATAACAAATAACGTAGACATTCTACTATTAACTATTGCATTCCTGCACAATTTATTCTCATGATAAAAACGTCTTAACTTTCTCTCTACTTTTTCTGGGTAAGGTCAAATAGAGAATTTTACAAAAATCTATTTTTAACTTACAATCAATTATTACAATTTTAAACATACAACTTATGTATAACAGACTTATAGTCAAATCTTTTTCAGTATTATGCATCTGTTTATTTGCTTTATACATAACACTGCCAAATTTCTTTGATAATAAGCTTTTTATTTCGAAAAAAAGAATAAACTTAGGCCTTGACCTGAAAGGAGGGGCATCTTTGCTTTTAAACATAGACTTAGACTTCTATTTTAAGGAAAAGCTAAGCATGCTAGCTAACGAAATAAAAGAGACATTGCTAACAAAAAATATTGAATCTAACGTACAAAATAGCGTTATAACTTTAAATAATATTGATGATTATAAAAAAGCATCTGTGTTGATTAATGCGATAAATCCAAATTTAGAGCTAAATAGAAAAGATTCTTCGATTCTCATTTCGTATAAACCCCATTATAAAAATTCTTTGATCAGTGAAGTAGCTGCAGAATCAATAAACAATGTCCAGCGCCGTTTGGACAAACTTGGCACAAAGGAAGTCAGCGTTCAAAAACAAGGGCAGAATAAAATATTAGTGCAGGTGCCTGGAGTAGAAGATACCAAGCAGATAAAATCTCTGCTTGGCAAAACTGCTAAGCTAGCTTTTCATTTGGCAAACACTAACATAGCCAAGGTGCAGGATATAGACCATGAAACCACTGTCATGCTCAAGGATTCTTTAGGTAATTCTTATCCAATATTCCGCAAAACTGAAATAGGTGGTGATTCGCTGGTTAACGCATCAGTTAGATTTGGTCACTTAGGTAAACCAACAGTGCATTTTAAATTTGACAGCATAGCGAGTAAAAGATTCGCAAAAATCACTAAAGAAAATGTGGGAAAACCTTTTGCAATTGTTCTGGATAACACAGTCTTAACAGTACCTACAATACGTGAGCCAATTTTAAATGGAGAGGGAGAAATTAGCGGTAATTTTACTGAAAAACAAGCAAGCGAACTTGCAATACTTTTAAAATCTGGAGCACTGCCAGCACCACTTAAAATAATTGAAGAAAAAAACATTGGCCCAAGTCTTGGAGAAGAATCAATAAAGGCAGGGGAAATGGCAGCAACAATCTCTATTATAGCCGTGGCTTTATTTATAATCATCACTTACGGTAAATTAGGTGTATTGGCCTCTGTTGCGCTTTTTTCTAATGTAATTCTTATATTATCAATTCTCACTCTGCTTGAAGCAACTCTAACTTTACCTGGAATTGCCGGTATTGCACTCACTGTCGGTATGGCGGTGGATGCAAATGTTTTAATATTTGAGCGAATTCGTGAGGAAATAAAATCTGGCAAGAGAGTGGAACGTGCTATTGAAGAAGGGTTTAAAAACGCTATAAAGACAATACTGGATTCAAATATCACTACATTAATTGCTGCAGGAATAATGTTCATTATTGGCAGTGGAGCAATTAGAGGCTTTTCTGTCACTTTATCAATAGGAATTTTATGTTCGATGTTTTCTGCAATCACAGTCACAAAACTCCTGATAGAGTTGTGTATGAACCCGAAGGAACTAGTGCTTTGTTAGTCAACTACCTTCATTCCCACAACGTTATATCCTGAATCAACGTGCAAAATTTCTCCAGTAGTGCCACTACTTAAATCGCTTAATAAGTATAGCGCTGCCTTGCCAACATCCTCTATTGTAACATTGCGTCTGAGCGGAGAATTATTTCTATTCCATTCTGATATGAAGTGAAAATCGCTTATTCCAGAAGATGCTAAAGTTCTGATTGGACCAGCGGAAATTGCATTTACTCTGATATTTTGTGGCCCGAGATCACATGCTATATATTTTACACTTGCTTCAAGTGCTGCTTTACATAAACCCATAACGTTATAATTTGGCATAACTTTTTCAGCGCCATAATAAGATAAAGTAAGCAAACTACCACCACCTGACATCATTTTTTCAGCTCTTTGTGCTAAAGCAGTGAAAGAATAGCACGATATATGCATTGCATTGAGGAAGTTATTCAGTGAAGTATTGACATATTTACCATCTAACTCATTTTTATCGGAGAATGCTATTGCATGCACCAAAAAGTCAAGAGTACCCCATTTTTTCTCTATTATTTCAAAAGCGTTATCTACGATTTTTTCATTTGAAACGTCACAGTGTAATATTAGCTCCACATTTAATTCATCTGCTATTGGTAATAATTTTTCTTTTATTATTTCGTTCTGGTAGGTGATTGCAAGTTCTGCCCCGTGCTCTGAGAGAGCTTTTGCTATACCGCATGCTATCGATCTCTTATTTATTATTCCGGTTATTAATCCCTTTTTGCCTTGTAATAGACTTGTCGTCATAGAACTATCTGTTTTTTTATAATTTGGAATATTAACTAGGTAAAGTCAAGATATCACTATGTTTTAAAATATTTTTTGCAGTAACTTGAAGTCTATAAACAGTAATCTTGATTCTTCTACAACAAAGCCATCCCGTATGACATTTTGTCTATACCTAATTAAGCATATCAATAAGTAAGTAAATCTTAATATAATCTTATTATACTTATAAATACGCTGTATAGAATGAAAGTATGGATGATTTCATAACTGCAAGAAGAAAAGATGATGCTGTGGTATCTGTTTGTCAGGATAATAAGAAAAAAAACGTGTTAATTTTAGGGCTCAATCAAGCCGCAAGGAATTTGTTAAAATACGAGGAAGGGAATTTACTTAATAAGCCGTTAATCAATATTTTAAGTGCAAGAGCAGCTGACGACATGAAGAATTATTTAGAGTATACCGAAAATGGGCACGATTTACTTGATATATTACCTAAAGTGATAGATTTTTCCTTAACTGATGCTAAAGGAGAAGATATCAGGACAAAAGTAAAAGTTTTCCGCACTGCACAATTTGCCAGTAATAAAATAAATTATGAGCTGTTAATACGTGATATCAGTTTGTCCCATAAATTAGGAATCTTTAGAGATGAATATCTAATGGGTAAGAAATATAAAAACCATGACTTATTCGATATACCGGGCAATGAGTCCACTATTTTAGAGTTATACCTTATATTGAATTTCGCCTTTCAACATCAAATTAATGCAGCTATAGGAATAATTGGCTTAAATAGTAGCTGTAGCGAGACAAATGATGCACTGAAAGTTGTCATAGAACATTTTTATAAAAATTGCCGTAGTGATGATTTTCTAGGGTATATTGATGAGAATAAAGTGCTTTTTGTTTTGATTAACTGCGATGTAAAAAGTACATCTAAAATAATTAATCGTATACATTCTGCCATTAATAAGCAGTTATTAATGCAAAAATTACCAAGTGTATCAATAATTTATGGGAATATAGCTCAAAAACAGGCAGCAAAATCTACCAGCGGTGCCTTCTGAAAAGTTGTTTTTTATTTATATTGAGTTTAAACTTAAATTTTTATAAAGATTTAAGGTTATTTATGAAGTTAAAGTACTACCTGGTAGCACTGCTTTCATCATTGTTTTTGCAGAATAGTGCTAGCTCTAAAACAATTTTGGATAAGGAAATATTTTATGCAGAACTAGACGGAAAAATAGATTTGAGATTCGGCTACGCCTTCAACAGAGATTCTTTCAATGCTAAGCCTAAGGATAAAACTTCAAGTTATTCATACTTGCGCTTTCTTTATTTACAGCAAGTTTATCCAAATACTCAAATGGGGGTTAATGTTAAGGCAGGGGTTTCTGGTATTGCAAACCTAAAAGCGTTAGACATAGAAAAGTTAGACATGGAGGAATGGTATTTTATCATAAAAAACCAGGAACTTGGATCAATTGAATATGGTAAAAGAAGTTTAGTTGGTCAGAGCATGTTAATTAACACTTCAAAAATTTATGCAGCTGCTGGAGGAGTAAATGGTCATTGGACAAACTATGCAAATTTGCGCGGTGATCATAAAAAAGATGGTGACCCTGGATATGATCAAGACAAGGTGTTCTGGGTCAAGCCCAATATTTATAGCGATTATAATGAACTCGAACTAGGGTTAAAACAATCATCAATTAACTACATCTCCCCTGAAATCTATAACTTTCAACTCGGATTCAGTTATGTTCCAGGAAAAAATAACTTACAGTACAGCAATTTAATTGCTGCTGGCCTTTCCTATAAAAACAGCTTGTCAGATGATATAGGTTTTACTACTGCCTTAACTGGTGAATTTGCAAGAGAAAATTTAACTGATTGCTCAGATGGGACTTCTAAAAATTATGAATGCCGCAATCAATTACTACACTGGAATTTTGGTTTGAAGCTAAAATTGTTCGATCTTGATTGCATTTTTTCGTATGGTAATGGTGGTAAATCTGGTGAGAAGCGTAATCCTGAAACAAATAATACGTATTATATGAATGCAGGTATCGCTTACCGTTCTGATTCTTACAAATCGAGCTTAACATATTTTAGTAGTGGTAGGGATATTGCAGGCGAAGGTACAAACGAGTTAACATCATATGCTTTAAGTCTTGAAAATTCTCTTTTTTTAGGTACTTCATACTATTTCGATATTGTAAAGTTTAGTACAAAAGAGCCTAAAATAGAAAATAACAACTCTGGTTATGTGTTCTTGGCTGGACTGAAATTAAGTTTTTAATATTGCCTCCTTCCAACACTCTTTTCTGTCATCCAAGGTAACCGTTCACAGATTTCCACTTAATTTTTCAATCTCACTCATGGAGAGGCCAGTAAACTGACCTTACCCAGAAAAAGTGGAGAGAAAGAAAAGAGTTTTTTTGGGTAAAATAAAATTTTGGAGGATTAGAAATGGTAAGAGAATATACAGCAGAATTCAAATTGGAAGCTGTTAAACTGGCAAATGAACAAAGAAAGGTAGGTCAACCAGTTGCAAAAGTAGCAAGAGATCTAGGAATAAGGGATAGTGTATTAGGAAAATGGATGAAGAAATATAACGAAAAAAAGTCAGCGGCAAATGCATTTCCAGATGTAGCACCTTATGACAAAGAGAGGTTTGATTTACAAAGCAAGAGTAACAAGGGAAAGAGACATTTAAAAAAAAGCCCTGGCCAGTCAAAAAGAGTAAAATATTTTTTTATATAGTAACTGCTATAAAGTACAGGAATTATGTAGGATTTTCTGCTAGTGGCTACTATAAGTGGACTACAAGAAAAATAAGCAGTAGAGAATCAGCAAATAAAGAGCTACTCGAAGCTATTCAAAAAATATATCAAGTTTCTAAATGTAGATATGGAGCTCCTAAAATTTATGCTGAATTGAAGGCTTTGGGTAAAAGTTGCAATTTGAAAACGGTGCAAAGTATTATGCAGAAAAATGACATCAGGGCTATACTGAGAAGAAAGTTTAAAATTAAAAAACAACAAACAGATAATAGAGCTGTAGCTCCCAATATACTAGATCAAAACTTTATTGTTGATCAACCAAATAAAGTATGGGATTACTTACATCAAAACCAAGGAGGGATGGCTATATTTGGCAGCAATAATTCTCACGTATGGTAGTTAATGAGTAGTGCAATAAATAAACAATTGGTTATGAACTCTTTATTAATGGCCATTAATAGGCGTAAACCTGTTAAAAATCTACTGCTGCACAGTGACCAAGGTTCACAATATACTGCGCAAGGGTATCAATATCTCTTAGCTGTAAAGAATATAGATGAGTAATAAAGGCTGTTGTTACGACAATTCTGTTGCAGAAAGCTTCTTTAGCTCATTGAAAAGAGAAATACTTATTGATACTTCACAACACTCTGCTCAACAAACTAGAACTGCAATATTTGAATACATAGAAATTTTTTATAACAAACAACGTCACTATTAACTATTGCATTCCAGAACAATTTGATGCATCATTCTTTTTGTAAAAAACATTCCAAACTTTCTCTCCACTTTTTCTGGGTAAGGTCACTTTTCCACTGATCATATTTAATCGCCATAACTTTACTCCTACTTTAACAATATTTTAATTATCATATATTATGGCAAGAAAGTCAACCCTACCTAATTTTGCTTAGTAAGCACACTAACTATGAAACAATCTATATTACCATCAAAAACAGAATTTATATTGCCCACTTCATGTCCGGTTCTTAAATCCTTCACCATTTGATATGGATGCATAACGTACGATCTGATCTGATTACCCCAGCCTATATCGCATTTTTTACCATATTCTTCAGCCATTTTCTGTTCTTTTTTTTCCAGTTCAATTTGGTATAAACGTCCTTTAAGTAATTTCAATGCCTCATCTTTATTTCTGTGTTGAGAACGACCATTTTGGCATTGAACTACAACACCAGTTGGAATATGCGTAATGCGTACCGCACTTTCAGTTTTGTTCACATGCTGACCGCCTGCTCCAGAAGCTCGGTAGGTGTCGATCTTTAGATCCTTTTCATCCACAGCAATATCAATTGAATCTTCTATCACTGGAGTTACTCCTACACTTGCAAAACTGGTATGACGTTTACCATTTGCATCAAACGGCGATATTCTAACCAGCCTGTGAATTCCACTTTCACTTTTTGCCCACCCATAAGCTTTTTCTCCAACGATTTTTATCATTGCAGACTTTATACCAACTGACTCTCCTTCTAATTTTTCTACAACTTCAACTTTAAAGTTGTGATAAATTTCTGCCCACCTTATATACATGCGCATCAGCATTTCAGCCCAATCATTGCTCTCGGTTCCGCCAGCTCCTGAGTGGATTTCTAAAAAGCAGTTATTATTATCTGCTTCACCAGTAAATAAGGACTCTGTTTCTTTATACTTGATTAATTTCTCTAGCTTAGCTAATTCATTTTCAACTTCAGAGAAAAATTCTTCATCATTTTCATCAATAGCAGACTTCATTAAGCTGATGGCATCGTTGTAATCGCTTTCCAGCTTTAAAAACGACTCTACGTCATTCTTAATTTTAGAACGTTCTTTTAAAACTTCTTGTGCTTTTTGGTTATCTTGCCATAGGTCATCATTCGACGCTTGGGAGTCAAGCTCTTCAAGGCGCAACTTTAATTTTTCTATGTCAAAGACACCTCCTGATAAGAGAAATACTTTTATTTAAGCTTTGAAAGTGTTCAAGAATTTCTGGATAAGTTTTCATTATACTTTAGATTTTAATATATTTACTATCAATAACAATAACAGTAAACAAAATAGAAATTTAACCATATGATAGTTAATTTAAATAATTTCATTATACTTTAATGTTTAAGGAAATCAAGCGCGTATATTTATTAAAAAATAAGGTAAAGTAATGAATATTAAAATAAGTTCTCATTATGGTTTAGACAAAAAGGCTATTGATGACTTAATAGAGTCACTTGATAACGAGGAGCTAGAGAATGTTTGTAGTATTGTAAAAACGATAGATAGCGTTCAGTTAGCTTATTTTTTATCTACTTCAATCAGTGATCACAGGGAGAAATTAGTTAATATCCTCGATCAACATTTGTTAAGTGATGCCCTAGTGCATGTAGTGCCAGATTTACAAATAGAGATCATAGAAACATTGGGAATAGAAAATACAGCAAAGTTACTAATGCTCCTTGATGTAGAAGATATAGTAACCATAGTGAAAGATTTAGATAGAAAGTCTGTAGAAAATATACTTTACTATTTGCCCAGCAAAACTCAGAAATCGGTAGAGGAGTTGCTATCATATCCAGAAGAAAGTGCAGGAAGGTTAATACATAAAGATATGGTTATAGCTCCATATTATTGGACAATAAATCAACTGACAGAATTTGTGTGCAACTATAAAAAAATACCAGAAAAATTTCACCAGATATTCATTATCAACTCAAAATTAGAGCCTATAGGCAGTGTTAATTTAAATAAGGTAATATCTCACTCAGGAGACACAATAATAAAAGAGATAATGGATCATGACATAAAAATCATTAAAACTGGAGTAGACCAAGAGGAAGTAGCAAGAATATTTAAAGATTACTCTCTATTATCGGCTCCGGTAGTAAATAAGAATGGTAAAATTATTGGTGTGATCTTAATTGAAGATGTGATAAAAGTTGTTCAACAAGAAACAGAAGAGGATGCACTCAAAATAAGCGGTGTATCTTCTAAAGCCGATATAAATGCCCCTATACATAAAACTATAATTAAAAGGCTACCTTGGTTACTGTTTAACCTCTTAGCTGCAACAATGTGTTCCATAGTAGTTGGCTTTTTCGATGATGTAATAAAAAGTTTTATAGTGCTGCCAATAATCATGCCGATAATTGCATCAATGAGCGGAAATGCAGGATCCCAAACAGTAACGCTAACCATCCGGGCAATCGCAACAAAATATCTAACTGAGCAAAATGCAAAAAGAATACTGATGAAAGAATTTTTAATAGGTCTTATAAACGGGGTGATCTTATCTACTATTTCATTAGTAGTGTTAGCAATAAGGTTTCACAACTTCAAAGTGGAGATGATTTTTGTGGTCTCCATGATTATGATGTCAATTATTGCAACGTTCATCGGAACTTTCATTCCTATAATGCTTCATCGCTTAAAGTCTGACCCTGCCGTTTCTTCTTCAATCCTAACATCGGCAACAACTGATATTCTCTCAGCTTTTATATTTCTTGGTTTAGCTACGATCTTTTTATTAAATAGCTAATACTATCTATAGCTATACCGCCGCGAACCGTCATGCCGCGATTCATTCGCGGTATCTCTTAGCATAGATCCCGCTAACAAGTAGCGGGATGACGAGAAAGGGGCTACTTGGATGACATTCTTCCTGGTGTGCCCAAATCACAATGTTCGTACATCTGTGGATTTATTCGCGGTATAGATATCGCTAACGAGTAGCGGAATGACGGTTTTTCAAATTGTCGTAAGTCAGTTTAGCTATAATATCAAGTTTCACCAACTATTTCTCTCTATTAAATAAGAATAAATTACCTATACAAAAATAGATTGGCAATATTTCAAGTCTGCCAAGCAGCATTAAAAACGATAGAAATAATTTTACTTCATTACTGAAAGAGGAATAATTACCCGAAGGACCTATTAAATTACTAAATCCCGGGCCAGAGTTTGTAAGCGTTGCAGAGACTGAACTGATGCTAGTTATAAAGTCTGCATTGCTTAAGTAAGACATCACTATTGATGAAATGGTAAACGTTAACATGAAAATTGCAAAAAATATAAAGACAGAGTGAACTTCATCATTCTCCAGAATTTTTCCATTGAATTTTACTCCATTGTCTGCATCAGGGTTTAATAAAAGGTAAAAGTAATTTCTTATAGACCTTAAAAGAACAATCAAGCGGAAGATTTTGACACCACCACTTGAAGAACCGCTACATCCACCAACAAAGGTTAGAAAAAAAGCTAAGACTGAAATGAAACTCCAATCTATATGATTACAGATTGCATAACCAGTTGACGTAATCAAGGAAGTGATGGTAAATGTGCTGCATCTAAATGATAATGACACTCCTAAATCAACATTTTTATACAACCAAAAACAAGCAAATAAAGATGAGATAGTAGCTATCTTAACAAAGTAAGAGACCTGTTCATCATAGCAAATGTCTAACCGTCTTATAATTTTTAAATAGCTAAGAAAAGGCAGAGAACCCAAAATCATAAAAACGATCGTTATGGCTTCTAGTATGGGATTATTATAGTGCCCTATAGAATCATTATAGTTAGCAAATCCACCAGTTGATACAGCAGACATTCCGTGACATATTGCATCAAATAGTGGCATACCAGCTAGATAATAGGAAAATATGCATAACAAAATTAAGCCATAATATATTGCCGTAACATGAATCACTACGCTTCGCGTGTTCGGCAACTTCCTTTTGGTAGCATCTGAATATTCAGAATAAAGTAAATTATTTAGGCTGAGAACCTTAAACATAGGAAAAACTGCAATTCCTAAAGTGATTACACCAAAACCCCCCATGCCGTGTAGCATTGCTCTCCACAGCAGTATTCCTGGAGATTGTTTTTCAATATCATTAAATATAGTTGCCCCTGTGGTTGTGATGCCAGATATCGTTTCAAACAATGCATCAACATAGCTCAGATTATCAAAATAGAAAGGAATAGCTGCAAACAGAGACAAGGCAATCCAGGTGCAACTAGTAATCGCAAAAATTGCTGGCATTCCATGCAATCTACTTAATTTACCGAGTAAAATAAAAATTGCGCCAGATGTGCAGGTAATTATGAATCCAGCGAAAAAATTTTTCCATTCGTAGCTGAGATACTTATTGGTAATAGCAGGAATAAGCATTGCTAAGCTAAATAGCAATAGGAATATTCCCACAATAAATGCAATTGAACGTAAAGTTTGTAAACGTTGATGATTTTTCATAGAGTTACTTCCTCGCTATACAAAGCCATAAAAGCTACTCTAACGTCAAGCATTTTGTTGGCCTTTATTAACAGTTATTAACAATATACTTGATTTACTTGTAAATATGTATGATAATTAAATTTTTATTAGAGGTAAGATATGGTTGAATTAACTGATGCACAAGAAGAAATTCTAGGTTCATTAAGACAGGCAGTCAGGAATGACAATTTTCAAGAAGTCCAGAACGTACTCAACAATAAGGAACATAATGATATACAAGCAGTTTTGAGCCACGAGGGGACTCTGACTAGTGACAAAGGTACCATTTAAATGATGTTATTGGCTGTACTAAAACTAGCGTTAACACTAAAGTAGGGATCATTGAACTAATTTGGAAGGAAGCTGATCAAAAAACTCGTGATTTTTTGTGTGATTACAAGGTAACAAAATCTTTTGAAGATCAACCATATTTTACGGATACAATAGATGATCTTAAACGCTTTCAAGGAAAATTTGACCCTCATAGCACAGAATATTTTGCTCTTGTACAAGTTGTTCAAAAAATAGAAGATCACAAGTGGGTAATGGATCTTGATTCCAACTTACAAGAAGCAATAGAAAACCTTGATATTGATCAAGTTAAAGCAGCATTAGAGAATTGTGGTGAAGATGTAGAAAGGGTTTTAGAGCGAGAGGTATATTGGAGTAGTGGAAGAGTAGATGCCCTTTTAGTTTATCCTCTGAAAGTTGAATATAGTGAAGAATTGAACCAAGAAGATGTGGAAAAGATAAAAGAAAGCTTTAAATTAATGTTTGATGCTGCTTCTCCAGGGCTCCTTGGGTTCGAGCCCAATGGAAATAACTATGTAATGGATAAACTTACATGTGCACAAAAACGTTTTGCTAAAATATCTGGAGTAGGTGAGCAATGCTTTCAAGATTTGATTCAAGAATTTGAGGAAAAACTTAGTAAAAATGAACTAGATAATGCCAAGATTAATGATCAGATAGCATGGGATAAAGAGTATGCGACTCGATTTTCACAAGAAATCAATCAGGATCCGTCTGAGAATGATGATCTTAACTTTATAGATGACACTGATCTAGATCAAAACACCGTAAACTCTGCACCAACTGCAGACAACAAAACCCCAGAAAAAAACGATACAAACTTCTGGAGTGAACACAAAGGGAAGATCGCTCTGGGCGTTGTTGAACTATGCGTAGTTGGTGCTATTGCAGCCTATGTGCTGGCATATCCTGTAGTTGCATTAGTTTTAGAAGTTTTAGCAGTTTCAGCATTGGCTGTACTAGCTTATATTGGAGGAGTTTGTGAGAAATCAGAAAGCCCAAATACGAAAAGCTCGGACCCGGTTGTTTCTGGGGTGTTGCAACAACGCAGAACTGTCTAATTAGTAATCCATTGTCATCCCAGCGCGCCGCGCTGGGTCTGACTACGCTAGAACAAAGAATATAAAAGAAACGTTGCCGTCACGTTATATCATAAACCTTTGCTGAAGCTTTCTTTATATCTTCACTTGAAAGTGGAATTAGACCAAGCCTAGATAGGTACCCATCTTCAATGCCGATCGAATCTATAATTTCTTTTATGAATTCTCTTAATCCATCAACAGTATCCAGGTGTTCTTTCTTTATATAAAGGTATAGAGGTCTTGCTAATATATATTTTCCCGATGATATATTTTCGTAAGTTGGCTCAATTCCTGCAATTGTGCTCCCTTGTATTTTATCTTGATTCCTCATTAAAAAGCTAAAACTAAATATCCCTAAAGCGTTCTTGTTACTTTTCAATTTTTGTATTATTATGTTTTCATTAATTCCAACTTCTATATACCTTCCGTCATCCCTTATATTACCACATGCTTTCTTTCTTTCTTCCTGATCTTTATAATTCTCTTTGAAAATTCTCGAGTTCATGCATGAATATTGATCAAGCATAATAGAATTAACCAAAGTTTCGTATGTGCCTGTATTTTGATGTGGACCATAAATTTCAATTTCTGTTTTTGGTAAGGCTTGATTTACATCAGACCAAAACTTCTTATTATTTTTTACTAATTTATCATTTTCTTGAGAATATGCAGATAAAGTTTCAAATAAGTCCTTCTTTGTGAAATCAAATCTATGGCTTTGATTTGAATTTGCAATGACAATTCCATCATAGCCAATGATGATCTCTATCACTTCATTAATTTTATTTCTTTTACATAGTTCTCTTTCTACTTCCTTCATAGGGCGAGATGAAGTGGTGATGTCTGGCGTGTCTTCCCCTATTCCTGAGCAAAACATTTTGAACCCTGATCCACTTCCTATTGATTCCACAACTGGAGTCTTAAAAGGGAATACACGATTGAACTCCTCGGCTATAAACGAGATAAAAGGAAAAACAGTTGAAGATCCAACAATTCTGATGTATTTCCTGGCATCAGCATTTGACGGCGGCGTGAATAATACGAATACAAAAATCAGGAGAAAGTTTCTAAGCATTATTTTTAGTTAAGAACATAAATCTAATTATTGTAACAAAACATCAAACTGAAAAGCTTTAATTGCATGACAAAAGCTACAGTTTACATTTAAATTTTATTTTATATTATTGTAAGTATTACACAACTTTAAGGAACAGTTATGGCAGTTATGCCAGATAAATGGATAAGAGAAAAAGCTGAAAACTTTGGAATGATAGAGCCTTTTGTGAATCACAAAAGCAGCAAAGGTGTTATATCTTTCGGACTATCATCTTACGGTTACGATGCAAGAGTGGATAATAAATTTAAAATTTTTACTAACGTTAATTCAGCCATCGTGGACCCTAAAAATTTTTCTGAGAATAGTTTTATAGATAAAGAAACAGACGTATGCATAATTCCACCAAATAGCTTTGTGCTTGCAAGTACAGTGGAATATTTTCGTATACCAAGGAATGTACTGGTCATTTGTGTTGGTAAATCAACTTACGCAAGATGTGGAATTATAGTAAACGTTACTCCCTTAGAACCTGGATGGGAAGGTCATGTCACACTCGAATTCTCAAACACCACTCCACTTCCTGCAAAAATTTATGCTAATGAAGGCGCATGCCAATTCGTATTTTTAAGCGGCGAAAGTGAATGCGAGAAATCATATGATGATATGAAAGGAAAATACATGAATCAGCATGGTATCACTTTGCCGTTAGTTAAGTGATTACTTTAGGTAAAGCGTGATATTGTTTTATTGTACTGAAGATTACTAAAATGAGTTTTAACTAATTTGTCGCATTCTTTATCACCTAAAACTGCACGTGCAGAGTGGTTTTTAAATGACTCTACATAGCTTGAAAAGAAATTTGTAGAAGGATTACTTAAAGCTTCTGCAACTTCTTTTTTTTCTTTATCATTGGAAAGCTGATTAAATAGTTCTTCTCCCTTTTTTTGCAGCTCATTTTCAAATTCCTGCTTTATAGTATTCTTATCTGCTTTTTGCAAGAAGGAAAACTCTTCAAAAGTGTACAAGGAAGAGACAATACTGTTAAATGTGCCAGTAAAACATGCACTTGAACCACGACCACCACGCACTCCGTATTCTGTTTGCGATTCTACTAAATGTTTAACCAGTTGATATTTTCTCTGTGATATGCGGGTATTAATAGCTATATTATTTGCTCTAGTTTGATCGTTGCAAGCCTTCCAAACTAAATTTAAAACTTGCTTCAATGTTAACCCGCTTCCACTATGTGTACCAGGGTTATTTTTTATACGCTTCAAGCACTCAAGTGCATGTTTTTTCTCATCTTCTGTAAGTTGATCTTTATCTGCAGCTTTTTGTGTGCCATTTGCTATGCACTCTAACTGATCAATAAATCCTTCTATTTCCTCTATAAACTTATCATCAATATCAGGCTCACCGTAGTTTTCTTTTAGCTTTTGAACGTTAATATTAATTGCATCATTTACATCAGTATCATGCGTTGTTTGTGGAATACGTGCTGCCTCCATAAATGCTTCAGCTCTTTGCTCTAACCATTCTGGTGCTTTGCCTCCTGCAAAAAGATATAGCTTACTCAATACATTGGCGATTGAGAGAAACACCAGGAAAGAAATAACAAATATTATCAAAAGTACTACAGATAAACCTATGATTAGCCACCTTACAGGAGCTAGCAGAATTTCTTTTGCTTTTTTTAATTTTGACGGTCTTTGTATGTTGTCTGGTGTATTTACTACTGCTGGCATAATTAGTTTAAGTTAATATCAATATTATTAATATACTATATTTTTTCTTATTTTGTCAACTCAAATTTCTACTTCCGCACTTTCTTATTGTTGCTTACAATGATTATAGCTACACCATGTGCTTTTCTTAATTACAAACTTCAACTATTCATTGTAAATTATTGAATTTCCTACTATTTAGTAGCAAATTGTCATCCAAGTGGCTGTAAAACGACAAATTCGTCATTCCGCTGCTTGTTAGCGGCTAAGAGATACCGCGAATGAATCGCGGTATGACGGTTAAGTACCCTGCTACGTGTTAGCAGGATCTAGAGATACCGTGACGGTATGACGGTTCGCGGCGGCATAACGATAAGCTCGTCATCCCGCTGCTTGTTAGCGGCGCGGCGGCATGACGTAGAGCCTACATTAACTATAGAAACAAAAAGGAGGATTACCATGTCTACAATAATTTTATCATCAATTTTTGGTCAAGCAGGCAGCATTTTTGGGCCAATTGGCCGGATTATCGGCTCAGAACTTGGTGCTCTTCTTGGTGCACAGCTAGATGGGGCAATGTTCGGCCTTGAAGCCGAGCAAAAAGTAACGCATGGGGCAAGGCTAAAAAATCTGCAAGTTCAAACCTCAACCTACGGCAGAACGATCCCAATTATCTATGGCACTGCTCGTGTTGCAGGGAATATTATTTGGGCACAGCCAATAAAAGAAGAGGCGATAACCACCAAAAGTAAAATTGGAAGAGGTATGAACGTTACATATAATTACTATGCAACGCTTGCAATTGCGATCTGCAAGGGGAAAGTAGAAAAATTAAACAGAATCTGGGCAGATACAACATCACTTAGCTTTGATGAAATAGATTATACTTTTTACAGCGGCAGAGAAGACCAAAATCCTGATCCATTTATGTCATCAATTGAAGGAGAGGGGAATGTGCCGGCTTATAGGGGAATATCTTACATAGTCATCAAGAATTTTCCTTTAGCAGACTATAATAATCATGTTCCGGTATTTACGTTTGAAGTGCAAACTGCAGTAAAGTCAAATGAATTTTCAGTAGCAAAAAATATTCGGAATATCAATATCATACCAGGTTCAGGTGAGTTTGTATATGATACAAAAATACAGAAGAAAATCGCGCAAGAGAAAATAAGCAGCAACCAATATATCCCATATGGGCTGGCGCAAAGGGTAAATCACAACAACCACACTAAAAAGAGCGATGCAATGCTTTCTTTGGATCAATTAAAAGAAGATTTGCCAAATGTTGAGTTGGTGTCGGTGGTAGTCAATTGGTTTGTGAATAATCTGAACATTAAAGATTGTAAAATATACCCTGCAGTTGAATTTCAAGATGATTCCGCGATATTACCTGATGATTGGCAAGTAGGGGGTGTAACCAGAGATAATGCTCAGCTAATTTCAAAAGATGCGAGTGGAAACCCAAGGTATGGTGGCACAGTTAGTGATGCAGCGTTAACTAGATATATAGAAGAGCTGCACAGCAGAGGTTATAAGGTGATGCTCTATCCAATGCCCTTACTTGATACAAAGAACAAAGAGTGGCGAGGAAGATTGAGTGGGGCTCCTGAAGATATAAGTGATTTTTTTAAGAATCAGTACAACAAATTTATAGAGCATTATGCAAGCATTGCCAAACAAACTAAAGTGGAAGGGTTTATCATTGGTTCTGAATTTGCGCAACTTACCAAAATCAGGGATGAACAAGGGAATTACCCTGCCGTTATAGAGCTGGTCAAGCTTGCAAAGCGAATAAAACTTAATCTTGGAAAAGAAGTAACAGTTACCTACGCTGCAGATTGGAGCGAATACCATTCATATGATGGTTGGTATAATATGGATGAACTGTGGTCTTCAGAGTACATCGACGTTGTTGGCATAGATGCTTATTTTCCACTGACTGATGGTCCAGAGCCTCCTTTTGGCTATTCTGCGGAAGATGTAATGGGTGGTTGGAGCAGTGGAGTGGGGTATGATTATTTCTATGATTACTCAAAGAGTGAGTCTGAAAAAGTAAAGTATAACGACAGCAGGTATGCGTGGAAAAATATAGAGAAATGGTGGAGTGAAACTCACATAAACCCCGGTGGTAGTAAAACAAAATGGCAACCAAAAATGAAAAAAATATGGTTTACTGAATATGGATTTCCCAGTATGAACGGCTGCACTAATGAGCCAAATGTGTTTGTTGACAAAGGCAGCATAGAGAGCAAATATCCACGATATTCAAACGGAGAGGTGAGCTTTCTTTCGCAAAAAATTGCAATTGAAGGAACGCTAAAAAAGTGGCAAAGTTCAGAAATGGTAGAAAAAATGTTTCTCTGGGCATGGGATGCAAGGCCATTTCCTTATTTCCCCAATTTGTGTGATATGTGGACTGACTGCCATAATTGGCAGACAGGACATTGGATTCAGGGAAAGCTTTCACAGCTTAATATTTCCGATGTTTTATCGGATCTGTTACAAAAAACAGGTTTAAAAAGCGATCAGTTCGATGCAAGCAACGTCAAAGGGTTATTGTCTGGGTATGTGATAAACGACCAGCAATCGGTACGTTCAATTATTAAAATGCTGCAAAGTTGCTATTTTTTTGATGTGGTTGAACAGGACTCTAAACTGAAATTTGTCCAAAAGGGCAGGGGAGTTACGACTGGAATACCAATTGGTGAAATGGTTTTCAGTAACAATTCAAAACTTGCTAATATCAGTCAATTAGATTTAAACAATAAAGTTAACGTCGTTTATTTTAATCGCAATTTTGGCTATCCAATTGATGTTAAATATGCTGAGTTGCCAAAGCAAGGCGCTGCTATAACAGTTGAAATACCGCTCATTATGGAGGAGGGAGAGGCGCAAAATATAGCTGAGGTTTTACTTTATTCTTCGTGGCAAGAGAGAAATATATACAATTTCAAGCTGCCGATAAAATATGCGTGGCTTGTGCCGAGTGATGTAATAACGATTTTAGACGGTGAGAAAAAGCATACGGTGAGAATTATAAAAACAAAATTCGAAAGCATGTCCATTCAAGTAATTGGCGTTGGTTATGATCACTCTATATATAAGCTTTCTTTTCCTTCAACAAGGTCACTTATGCTGAAGGAATACCCTCCCTCTCACATTAGCAAAACCATCGTAGAAATGATAGATTTACCGGATATTAAAGGTAATAGTGCAAGCTTTACTTTAATTAGTGAGGAAAAGAATTGGAAGGGAGCAACACTCTTTATTTCGTACAACGATAAGGATTATAAGCCTATTGCAAGCACAAACAAGCAGTCTACTTACGGATATGTAATGGAATCTACCGACGAGGGGCTTATAGTAGTGCTACGTTTTGGTATATTGAGTTCTTCATATAACCATTATTTAAGTGATGGTGTCATCCCAGCGCTTGACTATATTTCTCCTGGATCCCAGTGTCTGGGCACTGGGATGACGGAAGAGGGTTTTACAAGCACTAACGTTAGTACTATAAATGTAAGCAATTTAGCACTGGTTGGAAAAGAGGTGATAAAGTTCCAGAGTGCTGAACTAATAGATAAAAATAAATATAAGCTTAGCAACCTAATTAGAGGGCAAGAAGGCACCAAAGAGTATCAGCACACCACAGGTGAAAAATTTGTTCTACTTGATGATTCAATAATATCTTTTGAAGTGCAACCAGGAAAACGACTTTTCCTTAAAGCAGTGACTTATGGTGATTCATTGGATAATACGGAAGCGAAGGTCTTGAGTAATTGAAATTTAATAAAGTAAGTGCTAAAATTAATATACAGGTATTAATGGTAGAGATATAACATGTCAAAGGAAATGGTCAATGCATTGAAAGCTGAAGTGAAGAAGCTCAAATATGCTGATTTCAAAGCTAACACTTGGGACGAAGTAATTTCTGGTGAGGGAACATATAAGGATCTTAATAGAACACACGGCCTTGCTATTAACGGACAAAAAATAACTAACGAATTTATTAACAATCTGTATTCAAACCATAAAAATCTAATTCTACGGGATGAAAACGGAAAAGGGAATTATCGTCCATTTCTCAGACAAATTTTTACAGAAATGTTTAAACACGTTGGTGCAACAATTCCCAATAACTCTATTATTGAGGAGTTAATAAATAACTATTATCAGGGCGGATATACTCATTTTCTTCCTAATGATATGAATCAAGCTCTTGGATCTTTTCATTTGTCAACGCAAGGCAACTGTATGACAAGAGAGTATATTATGGATTGTCGTGAACCCAATTGTATAAAGCTTAGTTTTAGCATGAAATATACAAAAATGCTTAACTATGATGATTGTACATATATCGAAACACCAGGTTTTTGCAGTTCAGCGGAGTTTAAGCTGAAATGTAAGGATGAAAATGTGACGTATGAAGACGGTAAGGTATTGCTTACCATTCCTAAAGAGTTAGAGGACTATAAAGCTGGTGATGACGGTTTGTTTGATAAGCTTACTTATATTATAAATAAGCTTATTGAGTATTTCAAAAAACTTTGTGAGAAATTGGGCTTTGAGTTTGATACAAGAATAGAGTACGATCCTGAGCGTAATATAAAAATAGAGCATAATCTTGGTGAACCACTAAAGGTAGTAAGTGAGGCAAATGCATCTTCTGTTGAAGACTTAAAGCTTAAAGTGAATAATCAAAGATAAGGTATTGAAATTCAGGCTTTTCATGATTTTAGCTTAAGATTTCAGTGTCCGCTACTCGAATGACATCGTTTACTATGTAACATTGTACTTATACTAATGAAAAAAATACATTATAATTAAGTATATTTAATCCAGTAAATCATTAAGTGAAAACAGCTCTTCCGCAAAATATCATCTCTCTTATTATGATATTGTCTGTAGCAATTGTCGATATGGCAACTGACCTATACTCAGTTGCACTACCAAGCATTGCCAATTATTTTAAAGTAGAAGGCAGTGTAGTGCAGCTTACAATTAGCTTGAATCTAGTTGGATTTGCAGTATCTGGCTTAATTTATGGTCCATTATCGGACCATTATGGTAGGCGTCCAATGATGCTGATTGGTATGACAATTTTTACTTTGGCAAGTGTCATGTGTTATATAGCCGACAGTATTGCGCTCTTGATACTAATTCGCTTCATACAAGGAACAGGGGCTGGTGTTGCAGGTGTTGTTGGGTATGCAGCAATAAGGGATATGTACTCGGGTAGTGAATACTCGAGAGTCATTTCAAAATTAAATATGGTTGTGGCACTCTCACCTGGAATAGCTCCAGTGGTGGGCAGTTATATAATTTCACATGGGTATAGTTGGAAATTTTTGTTTTTTATTATATCACTTGCAGCAATTGCTATACTTATTTTTATCTACTTTAAGTTACAAGAAACACTCACTGTAAATAAAAATGAAACCAGTATAACTAACATAACTACTAATATCTGCAAGCAATATATATCAATATTTAGAAATTATCGTTTCCTTGGGTTTTCAGCCATTCATGGATTAACTTTCATGTGGCTTTGGGCATACATTGCTAACTACCCTTTCATATTTGAATCGATGGGCATTGAAGTACAGTATTTTGGCTACCTCATATCGATCATAGTCATATTTTACATAATTGGAACTTTAATTAATAGAAGGTATGTACCAAAAGTAGGGGTTAGCAAAATGCTAATAATAGGTTTGGTGTTACCGATAATATCCGATAGTTTATTGGTATATTTTTATTTCGCGGACAAGTTAAATATATTAATTCTTCAAACTGTTTGGATTCCAGCCAATATCGGACTTGCATTAATAATAAGCAATAACGTAACTTCTGCTTTAGAAACGATCAAAGGTATAGGGCTTGGTAGTGCAGTTCTCTCATTCTGCAATATGATGTTTGGGGCTATTGGAATATATATAGTAGGAAAATTTTTTCGCTATGGTATTTTACCAAATTTACTATTAACAATAGCATGCTCTACAATTGCAATTCTTATGTACAGCCAGCTCAAATGTACTGAAAAACACAGGGAATAACCATTATTTGCGTGATCCAGAGCTCATGGGTTATTAATGACTTTATCATGATAATATAATTTTACAGGGGGTGAGAGCTCATAGATTATTAACGGCTTTATCATAACAATATAGTTTTACAAAGAGGTGTAGGATGAGTAGTTCACAAAGTAGAGATAATTTTTTTAAGGCTGTTGAAAGAGGTGATATTGATGCAGTAACCCGTCTAATAAGTGAAGGAGCAGATGTTAAGGTAGAAAATGATAAAGGAGAGACTCCTTTACATATTGCTGCTGTATGGGGCCATAAAGATGTAGTAGAAGCCCTATTGGATAAAGGGGCAAATGTTAATGCAGTAGATAAAGATGGAAAGACTCCTTTCAAATTAGCTGCTAACGAAGAAATACAAACTCTATTAGAAAACACAGCTAAATTACTTGAGGCTGCTAGAAAAGGTAATATTGAGGAAGTAACCCGTCTAATAAGTGAAGGAGCAAAGGTTAATGTAAAAGATCAAGATAACAAGACTCCTCTACATTGGGCTGCTGAAAAGGGCCATAAAGAGGTAGTAGACGCCCTACTGAAAGTAAATGGAATCAATGTTAATGCAACAGATTGGTCGCAAAAGACTCCTTTACATTTGGCTGCTGTAGAGAGCCATAAAGAGGTAGTAGAAGCCCTACTGCAAGTAAATGGGATCAATGTTAATGCAACAGATTGGTCGCAAGAAACTCCTTTACATTTAGCTGCTGTAAAGAACCATAAAGAGGTAGTAGAAGCCCTATTGGGAAAAGATGGAATCAATGTTAATTTACCAAATAACAAGAAAGATACTCCTTTACATTCTGTTCTTAAAAAGGACAACATAGATATAAATGTATTGAACGCTCTACTGGGAGCAGAAGGAATCAACGTTAATGCACAAGATAAATATGGCAAAACTCCTTTACATTTGGTTCTTAAAAAGGGCAATATAGACATAAATGTATTGAACGCTCTACTGGGAGCAAAAGAAATCGATGTTAATGCACAAGATGGAGATAGGGCTCCTTTACATTGGGCTGCTGAAAAGGGCCATAAAGAGGTAGTAGAAGCCCTACTGCAAGTAAAAGGGATCAATGTTAATGCAACAGATTGGTCGCAAAAGACTCCTTTACATTTGGCTGCTGTATGGGGCCATAAAGAGGTAGTAGAAGCCCTACTGCAAGTAAAAGGAATCGATGTTAATGCAAAAGATCAAGGTGGAAAGACTCCTTTACACTTTGCTGCTGAAAGTGGTTATCAGCAGGTGGTGCAAGCTCTATTGGATAAAGGGGCAGATGTTAATATAAAAGATAAAAATGAAAAAACTCCCTTAAATTTAGCCACTGATAAAGAAATACAAGCTCTATTAAGGAATGCAAAAAACCCTGGCGACGGTTCTAAGCCATCGACGGACAATGAAGAAAATTCAGAGGAAGATGCTGGTACACGAGAGAAAGAAAAACAAGAAGGTGATGCTCAATCAGGATCAGACATTACAAAGCAAGAAGCTGATAAAACTGTAAATTCGGGGAGTGGAACACCACAAACACAACAGGGGACCACCAGTGCAGGACAAGGAACTGATGTACAAGACAACGGTGTAAATTATGTTGCTTCCACAGAACCTGCACAAACAGAAGAACAGCCGAGCTCTTTTTTTGGTAGTTTGTTTAGTATACTTATGAAGCCTTTTTCATTAGTTGCATCATTTTTTGGTGGGTTTTTTTCATGGTTGTTTGGGTCTGATGAGCCAACACAATCATCATCTGAATTTGATCAACCAGTTGTATTAGAATCACCAAGTAGTTCAGAAGGCAATGACATAATATAGCCAGAGGTTTACTAGATTCCAGCGTCACGCGCTGGAATGACATGGTGGTATGTATTCAAGTAGCTGACACTGGTTCCTTTATGACGGCAGTGCCCAGAGGTGTCATCCCAGTGCCCAGACACTGGGATCCAGGAAACTTAATTGCAAGTAATGCATTGGGTTTGGTGAGTATGGGTTTTGCGTTATAGAATGAAGCACTTTTGGTGAATTTGTAAAGAAAACTAGATGCCAGTGTCAAGTGCTGGAATGACATCATCTTGGATGGAAATAACGTCACGCGCTGGAATGACAAAGAAGAGTGGGCTTTCATATGGTTATGCAAGAAGTCTACTGAATGTAAACCAGTTTCTCACACACACATTTTACCACATGATCAGCGTTGATATTAAAATGCTCATAAAGTGTTTTATAAGGTGCTGATTCTCCGAAGCTTTTCATGCCAATAAATATACCGTTTGAACCTATGTATTTATGCCAACCCATTTCACTTCCGGCTTCAATTGCAACTTTAATGCTGTCATTATTTAATATTGCCGCTTTATATTCATCGCTTTGCTCGTCAAAAAGCCTCCAGCATGGCATAGAAACAATCCTTGTACCTATACCCTTTTCCTGCAATTTCTCCCTTGTTTCAACTGCAATTTCAACCTCGGACCCCGTAGCAAATATCGTCACTTTTAATTCTTTTGAACATTCACACAAAATATATGCACCAAACTTCGATAAATTAGCAGATTGATCGATATCAGAGTAGAACTTGCGCATGTAACTTACGTTTTGCCTTGAGAGCGCAAACAGTGCTGGAGATTCTTTCTTTTCGAGTGCAATGCTAACACACTCCAGAGTTTCAACTGCATCGGCTGGCCTAAAAACATATAGATTTGGTATAGCACGCAAAGAGGCTAAATGCTCTATTGGCTGATGAGTTGGGCCATCTTCTCCCACTCCAATTGAGTCGTGAGTCATGACATACATAACCTGCTGCTTCATCAGAGCTGAAAGACGTATAGCAGGACGACAATAGTCGGAAAATACCAAAAAAGTGCCGCCATAAGGAAGAATCGCGCCGTGAAGTGCCATACCATTCATACATGCTGCCATAGCGTGCTCTCTCACTCCATAGTGGACATAAGAGCCACTATAATTATTGCTATTTATTACCTGCATGTGCTTATATTTAGTGCAATTTGACCCGGTAAGATCAGCAGAACCGCCGATTAATTCCGGCATATGTTGTGTTAAAAGTTCCATTACCCTACCAAAAGAAGATCGAGTAGCTTCGTTTGGCATTAGCTCACATATTTGTTTCTTCAGGTCAGCTAAAACACCAGCGATATTATCCGGCAAACGCTTATCAAGTCTTCTTTTTAGTTCTTCATTTTTTTCTCTGGATTCCAGTGTCACGCACTGGAATGACAATGAATTGTAATTTTGTTTTGCTCTCTCAACAGTTTTCTTCCAGGCATTTTTCACATCTTCTGGTACATGGAATGGTTCATAATTCCAGTTTAATTTCTTTCTCATCTGTTTGATGTCTTCCTCCGAAAAAGCACCACTGTGAGCAGAGGATGTGCCAGCACGGCTTGAAAATTTTCCGATAATGGTTTTGCAGCAGATCATTGTAGGTTTATCAGACTTTTTTGCTTGCTCTATTGCAAAGGATATGGCATCAAAATCATGGCCATCAATTTTGTCAACATTCCATCCATACGCTAAGAAGCGTTTCTCTACATCGTCAGAACAGGAAAGGCAAGTAGCGCCATCTATAGAAATATCATTATCATCAAAAAGAGCTATAAGCTTATTCAATTTAAGATGCCCAGCAAGTGATGCTGCTTCATGGCTTATTCCTTCCATAAGACAGCCATCCCCTAGCATCACGTAAGTGTAGTGATTGATTCTAAACTGCTTTTCAAGTATCGATTCAGCAAGTGCCATGCCAACAGCAGCGGCAAACCCCTGCCCTAAAGGGCCTGTTGTTGCCTCTACTCCGGAAGTCAAGCCAAACTCTGGATGACCTGGGGTCTTGGATCCCATTTGCCTGAAGTTCTTTAGCTCATCTATGCTAATATAACCTGTCAAATATAATATTGAATATAGTAACATTGACCCATGACCGTTTGATAAAACAAAGCGATCTCTATTGAACCATTTAGAATCATCAGGATTATGATTCAGATATTTAGCAAACAAAACAGTTGCAACATCTGCCATGCCAAGTGGCATACCTGGGTGTCCAGAGTTTGCTTTTTGTACTGCATCAATTGATAAAAAACGGATGGCGTTTGCCATAGATTCCAAATGTGAATGATTCATGTGTTAATAGAAAAACTTAAAAATGAAGTATAAAAGATTATATCAGCAAAAACAAGTTGACACTGAGTGCTAAAATCCTTAATAATCTAAAGTTAAATCGTGAGAGTTTTTATATGACAACTGTTATCACTAGAAAGTATAGGATTAGCCGTAGACTTGGTGTAAATTTATGGGGTAGAGCTAAAGACCCAGTAAACAAAAGGAAATACCCTCCAGGTCAACATGGTATTCTTGGATTCAAGAAGTTATCCGACTTTGGTAAGCAGTTTGCTGCGCATAAGAAATTTAAGTTTTACTATGCGATTTCAAGTAAGCAGCTCAGACGTACATTTTTAGATGCTTATAACAGAAAGGGTTATACGGCTGATAATTTTATCGGTATCTTAGAATCGAGATTAAGTTCTGTTTTATACCACTCTGGTCTTGTTCCAACAATTTACTCAGCAAAGCAGCTCATATCTCACAAGCACGTTACAGTTAATGATAAGGTGGTTAACATATCGAGTTATCGAGTGAAGCCAGGTGATATAATAAAAATAAGAGAAAGGGCAGCAAAAATCCCTGTAGTAGTAGAGGCTGAACAAAAACAAGAGCGCAAGGCTCCGGATTATTTAGAAGCAGATAGTAAAGAGCATTCAGTGAAGTATTTGAGGTCACCTCAATATTCTGAGGTTCCTTATTCAGCAGACATGGAAGTCAATTTAGTAGTAGAGTTTTACTCTAGATAGATAAAAAAAGCCCGTGTGGCGGAATCGGTAGACGCAGCGGACTTAAAATCCGTGGGTTTTGCGACCTTGGGAGTTCAAGTCTCCCCATGGGCACCAATTTAACTTAGCAGATAAATACAAAAAAGTATGAAATGGCTTGATATAGAAGATATTGTGGAAGCTCTGGAGGAAAAATTTCCAAATGAGAATATAATTAGTATCAGATTCACTGAGCTTAAAAAAAAGGTCTTGAGTTTAGAGGAATTTGATGATGATGAAAAACGCTGTAACGAGAAAATACTCGAAGCCATTCAGGCAGCTTGGATTGAGGAAAGATTAACCGCATAGCAATAAACCATACGCAAACGTGATTTCTATTACAATTTGCATATGGATTATGCTATTTTTTGGATCTAGCCTGGCAAGTTAATAATAATTTAACTAATTACAATTAAAACAGCTATAAGGTTAATTATGAGGCAAAGATGACAGCACAAAATTTGGTAAATGGAACGATCTTGACAAGTGCTACGTTGAGATAAGTTTTGCATAAAAATACTGCTTTT
The DNA here is from genome assembly GCF_964028125.1 of Wolbachia endosymbiont (group A) of Phasia obesa. Classification (NCBI taxonomy): domain Bacteria; kingdom Pseudomonadati; phylum Pseudomonadota; class Alphaproteobacteria; order Rickettsiales; family Anaplasmataceae; genus Wolbachia; species Wolbachia endosymbiont (group A) of Phasia obesa. The sequence goes on along the minus strand of NZ_OZ034764.1, from coordinate 964,783 downwards.
ACGGTGTGAGGCTAGAGGTTTGTAAAGCAGTTAGAAGGTTGTCATCTAAGTAGCGTGACCAGAGCTAGATTCCGCGAACACGCCGCGGAATGACGACTATGCAATATGCGTTGCGGAGTGACGATTATGGTCATACCGTCACGGTATCTCACAAACATGTAGCAGTAATGACAAAATCTCAAGTTATATGTATACTTTTATATTATCTACCTACTAAAAAAACAGAAAAATGCTCAAACGTAGCGGTCCAAAAAAATTAAAGTCTATAATAGAAAACTATGCATTAAAATGCATGAAAAATAAAATTAGCAAAAATGAAATACGTCTTATTTTAAACTGGCGAAATATAGTAGGGAAAGAAATAGCAGAGTGTACAAAACCGAAAAAGATCTCATATGCACAGAATATAAATTCGGGTGTGTTGCATCTGGTAGTAACAAATGGCAGCAAAGCATTGGAAATTCAGCATATGATTTCTCTTATAATAGAAAAAATTACGATATTTTTTGGCTATAAAGCAGTATATGGTATAAAAATTAAGCAAGAGAGTATTGACTATTTGACTATATAAGGTAATCTAAGTACATAGAATAATTTGGTATATTGAAGTGAGTAGAGTTTGTGAATTAACAAATAGAAAAAAATCTTTTGGTAATAAGGTATCACATTCAAATCGTAAAACAAAGCGTACCTTTCTTTTAAATTTACATAAGGTTACGTTGACAAGTGATATATTGAATAAAAAGTTTAGATTTCGTGTGGCAACAAGAACTTTGAGAACTATAGATTACAAAGGTGATTTAGATGCTTTTTTGCTCAACACAAGAACGATTAAACTAAGTGAGAAAGCGCAGAAGATAAAAAGAAGGTTGAAAAAAGTTTTAGTAAAGCAAGAGGTAGAGTTAGCAGTTTCAGATGCATAGCAAACCTCAATGGCTCAGAGCAAAAGCTCCGACCGGTGAAGTGTTCAATGAGACCTTAAACATCGTTAAACTGCATAACTTGCATACAGTGTGCGAAGAGGCTGCATGTCCAAACATTGGTGAATGTTGGAATAAACGTCATGCTACTGTGATGATTCTTGGTTCTGTTTGCACTCGTGCTTGTGCATTTTGCAACGTTGCAACTGGCATTCCTGATAAACTAGATCCTCATGAACCAGAAAATTTAGCAAAAGCAATAAAAAAGTTAAACTTAAAGCATGTTGTTATTACTTCCGTTGATCGTGATGATTTACCAGATGGTGGCGCAAATCAGTTTATACAGTGCATAGAAGAAATTAGAAAGATAACTTCAGAAACAACAATAGAGATTTTAACTCCTGATTTTTTAAATAAGAAAGGAGCATTTGAAGCAATCGCTGTTGCATCACCTGATGTCTATAACCACAATATTGAAACAGTGCCGAGATTGTATGCAAAAATAAGACCACGAGCTCGCTATTTTCATTCACTATATTTACTGAAGATGGTAAAGCAGATTAATTCTAAAGTTTTCACAAAGTCAGGGCTTATGGTTGGTCTTGGAGAAACAAAAGAGGAAATACTTCAGGTTATGGACGATTTGCGCAGTGCTGAGGTTGATTTTATTACAATTGGTCAATATCTACAACCAACTCCAAAACATGCAAAACTTGATAGGTATGTTACCCCAGAGGAATTTGAGCATTATAAATATATCGCTTACTCCAAAGGGTTCCTAGTGGTTGCATCAAGCCCACTAACTCGGTCATCATACCACGCTGAAGAAGATTTTAACAGGCTCAAGGCCTGTCGTTGACATTTGTGTTAATTCAAATTAATTTTTACTAATTATAAAGGAGTTTTTACGTAATGTCTACTATAAAAATCGAGAAGAAATCACAATTAGTTAAAGAGGTATTCGATTCCGTGGCAAGTCGCTACGACACCATGAATGATATAATGAGCCTCGGAATGCACAGATTATGGAAAGATAAGATGGTAAATAGTGTGCATTTTACAAAAAACTCTAAGGTTTTAGATGTTGCTGGAGGAACTGGAGATATAGCAATAAGAGTAGTAAGAAAAGAGCCAAGTGCTAAGGTTACAGTATGCGATATAAATCAAAACATGCTAAACAGAGGACGTGATAAAGCTATAAATTCAAACCAAATTAATTTTGATTGGGTATGTGCAAGTGCAGAAAGTTTACCATTTGAAGACTCCGAATTTGATTATTGCACAATAGCTTTTGGCATTCGAAACGTTTCTGACCGCAAGAAGGCTTTAAATGAGGCGCACAGGGTATTAAAACCACATGGAAAATTTATCTGCTTAGAATTTGCCCCTATGCACTATCAAAATGAGATATTTACCAAACTTTATGACTTATATTCATTTAAAGTAATTCCTAAAATTGGCAGCATAGTTGCTAAAGACAAGAGTTCTTATGAATATTTAGTGAGGAGCATTAGAGAGTTTCCAACTCAGGCTGATTTTAAAATGGAAATTGAAGAGGTAGGCTTTAAGAATGTTGAGTTTCATAATATGAGCTATGGAATAGTGGCATTACACATTGGAACAAAATGAATATTAAACTCTGGTATAGAACGCTGGATTACTATCTCATCCTTCCAGTGTTTTTTTTGCTCACTATAAGCTTCATTCTTGTTTATTCAGCAAGCCCTGTAATTGCGCAGCGTCTTTCTTTACCACAAGATTATTTTATACGGCGTCACACAATTTATATAGTCCTGTCACTAATTACCTTGGTGACATTTTCTTTTCTCAACACAAGAACTATACTTAACCTCTCGTTCGCAGGTTTCATTTTATTTACTATTCTAGTAGCAATTGCGATAATACTTGGTATAGAGGTAAAAGGTGCGAAACGATGGTTACATATTGTCAAAATTTCAGTTCAACCATCTGAGTTTGTAAGGCCATTTTTTTCTGTTGTTATAGCTAGTATCTTGGCCAGCGAAATGAAGTTTAAAATACACATATCAATCATAATATTTCTGTTAGTTTTTGTGTTGTTACTTTTGCAACCTGATTTCAGTATGTCTATGCTTTTAACATATTCTTTTATTGGTCAAATGTTTATTGCATGTATACCATTTTTATACTTTCTATGCATAATAGGAATGGCCACAACTGGAACTACAATAGCTTACTTATGCCTCCCACATATAAAGCAAAGGATTTACAATTTTGTCTTTTTTACGCAGCGCGATAACTTTCAAGTCACAAAATCATTAGAAGCATTCAAAAGAGGTCAATTAACTGGGGTTGGACCTGGTGAAGGTAGCGTAAAAGCCTCTCTTCCTGATTGTCATACAGATTTTGTGTTTTCTGTTTTAGCAGAAGAATTTGGTTTGATTACGTGCTTAGCCACATTGATGTTATTTGGCATCATTTCCGCCCGTTTGCTTTACGTTGCATATAGGGAAAATGAATTATTTAATCTGTTAGTGATTCTCGGTATCTCAATGCAATTCATCACACAATTCATAATAAACATAGGGGTAACATTGAGTGTTTTTCCAACCACCGGCATAACCCTGCCGTTACTTAGCTATGGTGGTTCTTCTCTTTTATCTTCGAGCATCGCACTTGGCATAATGCTGTCTTTTAGTAGAAATCAAGCTATTGCATTAAAGTTTCGTGAGCGTATTATGCTTGGAAGGTATATGGACTAAACTTGTACCGCTCACAACTATTATTGGTATCCCTCCAAAATGGGTATCTGTTCAGATGAGTGGCAAGAGATATTATGAAATCTGAAAGAGTTATGTGGAAATTTTTCAGAAAATATTCCACTGACATGCTGAACAACAAATACATCACTATGTCGTTTATCGCAAAAACTTATATTTTTCGTAACCATTCACACTTAATTCTGCAATTCTTTGATCTCACTCATAGAAAGACCAGTAGTTTGAGCTATAATATTAAAAGAAACACCTGCTTTAAGTAGATTCTTTGCGACTTCAATTTCCCTCTCTTTTCTACCTTCCTCTTTAGCAAGATCAAGTCTGTATTCAAGAATGGCTTCTTCTTTGCGCAGATCCATTATTCTTTCTTCATAAGCTATTAGATCTTTTTCATTCCAGTGAAACTTATCTAATTCATCATATGCTAGCTTTATTATTGGTGATTTTTCCGCAATTTTTCTGAGATCTTCGTCCGTTGTTTCATCTGCATATTTGAAAAAAAATAGCCAACGGTCTACTACACTTTCTAGTTGTTCTTCTCTACTCTTAGGAAATTTTGGCAGCTCTATGAAGATAAATTGAAAATCTTTTAAGTCATGCTCATTGGTTTTCTCATCTCTTATGGTATGGCTAGATATATAGTCAAGCTTATCAGGGAATAAGGTACAATTTGAAATCGCGATAAAGAAAATCTTCTTTAAATCAACGTATTTACCAGATTTATCAGCTTGTCTTGAGTAAGCCTTAGCAGCATAAAGTTGTGCACGTTTTTCAAAGCCTTTATCACGAGTGAGCTGCATCTCAATTATATACCTGTTCCCACTAGAATCCCTGCAAAGAACATCAACAATGCTTTGTTTATCAGAAGCAATTTCAGGGTCCATAATGGTGCTTAAGAATTCTACTTCTTGTATAGTGTTGACTTCAGTACATCCTAAAATATCGTTCAAAAAATGAATAAGAATATTCTTATTTCTCTCAGTACCAAATATTTTTTTAAATGTTAGGTCCAATTTTGGATCGAGAAATTTAGAAAGAGCCATAGTAAAAATACTGAGAAAAGATTAATAATTATACACTATTATTAACAACTATTCAACCATATTTTTAAGTATAGCTATACCGCTGCGGCGCTAACACGTAGCGGGATGACGAGCTTATCGTCATACCACCGCAAACCGTCATACCGCGATTCATTCACGGTATTTCTAGATCCCGCTAACACGTAGCGGAATGACGAATTACTATCTACACTGTCATACCGCGATTCATTCGCGGTATCTCTCAACATAGATCCCGCTAACACGTAGTGGGATGACGAGCTTATCGTCACGCCGCCACGAACCGTCATACCGCCGCGGTATCTCTTAACATAGATCCCTTACTTAACCGTCATACCTTAACATAGATCCCGCTAACACGTAGCGGGATGACGATTGTCGTTTAGCTATAAATATTAAGGAATTTACCAAACGAAAAAAAGGCAAAAGAAACCCTAGTCATTGTCTATTTTCAGTATTGGCGTTTTTTAAGTCTTAAACACTGCAATTTAGCTGCTTTTAATTGCAACTAACCTACGCTGCAAATGTTTAAGAAATTTACTAAGCAGAAAAAAAGACAAAGAATTCCCGAGTTAGCTAGTCTTTTACTATCTCTGTCGAGTATTGGCATTTTTTGATGTCTTGTAACGCTTTATAAGCGCGTTCAGCTTATTTAGATAAAAATCTAGATGTAGATGAAGTTTTGTAAAGACATACAGTATCTATATACTGCAAAAAATTGAACATAAGACGCCGATACATTAAGTAATCCTTACCTTTTAATCTGCAGATTGGCGAAAGCAAATACAATAGCTTCAGTTTCATGATAAGAGGGCTGGCGGAGTTTGTCAAGCAAGTTTTTTGTTTCTGCGAGCTACTACCCTTTCTTGGTGGACTAAAATCACAACAGCTGCAGAACCTAAATTGCTTCATACTACACCTTTTCCCTTTCCCCTGAAACTAGAATCTATATACTTAACTTTAGAAACTTTAAAATAAGATGCGATCTAATATTAGGCAGTTATTTTACTATATAAAGCCTAATCTATCTTATTTCATCATAGCTTTTATTGCAGTTTTATTTTCAGCCTTAATGATCCTCCTCTTTGGCAGAGGCTTAAGCAATATAATTGATTCTGGCACAGAGCACGATTTTACTACCAAACTATTAGTTGCAATACTTATAGTTTTAGCCATTTCTCTCACTGCATTTACTCGGTTATATTTCATTGGCATTGGCAGCGAGAAAGTTATCGCAAGAATCAGATATGACTTATATAGCAGTATCACTAACTTGCAACCAAGTTTCTTTGAGAACACAGGCGTACAAGATGTTATTTCAGCGTTAGTTACTGATACCTCTGTGCTGCAATCAATAATAAACAGCAGCTTACTAACCATATTACGAAATTTTGTGATTCTGATTGGTAGTGTTGCTATGTTATTGTATACAAATATACAACTAACTGCGTATGCAGCCGCAATAATACCTATACTACTCATTATCATGACCTCACTTGGAAAAAAAGTGCGTAGCTATGCACGCTTTGCCCAGGATAAATTAAGTGAGCTTGCGTCATTTAGTGAGGAAAATTTTAGATCTATAGTGACTATCAAATCGTTTGTACTCGAGGAAAACGAAAAAATCCGTTTTAAGGAACATTTAAACTCAGTATCAAAATCATACGTAAAATTAGTACTCTTGCGTGCTATTTTAGTAACTCTAGTTATCACGTGTGTGATAGGTTCACTAGTTGTTTTGCTCTTTTTTGGTATTAAAGAAGTCTTAAGCAATAATATAACTATTGGAAAACTCTCCTCATTTGTGTTTTATTCAGCGCTCGCAGCAGGAGCTATAAATAATTTGAGCGATAATATCAGTGATTTACAACGAGGTCTTGGAATAGTAGAGCGTTTATTTGAATTTAAAAATATGAAAAGCTCTATAGCAGATCCCGATGATCCTATAAAAATTTGTAGTGTTCAAAAGGGAATTTCGTTTAATGGCGTAACATTTTTTTATGAATCTCAGTCTGATAAGCCAGCGTTAAATAACGTATCATTTTCTATAGAGGCAGGTCAAGCAGTATCAATTGTTGGACCATCTGGCAGTGGTAAAAGCACCATTTTAAAGCTTCTGCTCCGTTTTCATGATCCAAACAAAGGTAGCATTACTATCGATGGGCACAATATTAAGTCAATTGCGCTAAATGACCTCAGATCGTTGTTTGGCTTAGTGCCACAAGATCACATGATATTTTCTTGCTCAATAATGGAAAATATACTATATGGCAAACCAGGTGCCGAATATGAGGAAGTGAAGCAAGCAGCCATCAGCGCTTATGCGATGGAATTTATTGATAAGCTGCCTGATAAATTTGATACATTTGTAGGAAAAAGAGGATTAAAACTTTCTGAAGGACAAAAACAACGTATTGTAATAGCAAGGGCCATACTCAACAATCCTCAGGTTTTAATACTGGATGAAGCAACCTCTGCCCTTGATTACAAAAGTGAGAACCTCGTGCAAAAAGCCTTGAGCAAGTTAATGCAAAACAGAACAACAATCGTAATTACACACAGGCTATCAACCGCACTCAAGACTGACAAGATTATAGTAATTAATCATGGAAAAGTAGAAGAAGTAGGAACTCATGACTCTCTAATAAGTAAAGACGGGCTGTATGCAAAACTGGCGAAGATACAGTAGGCATGAAATATTGTGTAAATTAAAAGAGAATTTAAGCTATATCGTTGTTGATTTAATGAGTATGCTAGATTTAAAATTAAAATTAAAATTATTAATTTTTTAATTTTATTATTTTATAATGGTTCCATAGTTATCCGGAAATTTCGTGACCTGTGGTTTCTTTCATTCACGTTATATTCATAGCTTGTTCTATCTTAATGTAATTCCAATTTTAACTGTATAGGAGGTCTCTATGTTAAAACATAACTATAGTGATAAAATCAATAATCGCTATTCATATACTAACAAATTTTCTTATAGTGATGAGGGTGTAGATGAGACGATCAAGGATAAAATCACAACTGAAGATCAGGTAGTAACTGATGATAAGGTAGTAACTGAGGATCAGGTTACGGGTCTAAGAGATCAGATCGAAAAAGAGAAAAAGGATGATGAATTTACCAGAGAAACACTTGAAGAGTGCAAAGACAGGGCTAAGAAGGCAGAAGATGGTGCTAAAAAGGCAGTAAAACGTGCAGAAGATGATGCTAAAAAGGCAATAAAACAAGCACATGGTGAAGCTAAAGAAGCAAAAGAGCAGTTTGCGAAATGTGAAAAAGATGCTGAGAGGATAAAAGATGATGCTAAACAGGCAATAGAACGTGCAAAAGATGATGCTAAAGCAAAAGCCGATTTAGCAATAAAACAAGCTCAAGATGAGATTGAAAAAGTGAAAGCAGAAGCTAAACAGGCAAAAGCAGACGCTGGAAAAGCAAAAGAGGAGGCTGAAGGGATAAAAGAAGCATTTGTACAGTGTGAAAAGAAAGTTGAGAAAGCCAAAGAAGAAGTTGTAAAGTGTAAAATTGGAATGGCAAAGGCAGAGGTTGAGTGGTATAAAAAAGAAGCTGAAGAATGCAAAAAAGAGAAAGGAATTGGTACAGGCAAACCTGATACTGGTGAAAAAGGAGATGAAACTGGTACAAACAAACCTGATACTGATGAGAAAGAAGATGAAACTGGAAAAGCAAGTGTCATTACATCTCAAGAAATAACCTTAGATTGTTCCCAAGCTGAAAATTGTGGAGCATATGCTTCTTGGTATACAGCTTATAATAAGATAGGTCATCAAGGTTTTAATACATCTGATTTACTAAAGGAATTGTATCCTGAGATGTATAGTAATCCTAAAATTGCGACATATATAGAAAAGGGAATAGAGGGTTATTACGGTGTAGTAAATTTTAAATTTGCCTTTACAGAGCTTTTTGATTCAGCACACTATTTTAGTAATATGTCATGTAAAAAATGTATGGATAATCCACAAGAGATAGCCTGTCAAGACGATGAAATTAAGAGTTTCTGTTACCCTGCCGGTTATCATAATAATAAAGAATACAACAAAAGCTTTTTTATGAGAGAATCATGTCCTGATCTCATTAGAGAGTCCGATCGAACAATTGTTGCGAAAGCAAAACAAATTGCACCATTGATACTTGTTAACACATTAGGACAAATGATAGATAAAGAGGGCAATAACACTCAGATATTGTATAGTTCATTAAAGCCTTATCTAAAGGCTAATGGCAAAATAAAGGACTGTGGAGTTGACAAAAAGTGTGAAGATTTTGCTAAAATTATGAAGAAAGTTGCATGGGACAGTGATAAGGAAGTACTATTAAAAACTGTTTTTGATAGTACGGAAAAAACAAATCCTTACTATTATGATAATGAGGATAGTCTTGTTTCTGTTGATACTAATTTTATATAAGACTGAATGCTTTCTGGGCTTTTCAGCCCAGATGGCATTTTTGCAGAAAAATAGAGTGAGTAACCAGGATCGAACTGGCGACATTCAGCACTACAAACTAACGCTCTGCCAACTGAGCTACGGTTGCCAATAGGAACTCACAACTCTCTAATAAGTGAAGACGGGATGTATGCAAAACTGGCGAAGATACAGTGGAGTTGAAAAAAAATTTAAATCATACCGTTAGTTGATATGCTAGATTTATAATTTAAATTATTAAATTTTTAATTATTTTAATTTATAATAATCTCATAGTATTTTTTAAAGGATCATTATGGTTTATAATTATAGTCATTTACCAAAACTACCATGTACGGCTTTTAATTCGCCAGCATCAGTTTCACCAACACCAGTATCGAACTGTGCACAAGCTTGTGCACCTGCATACGCACCTTGTGCTACTAATTCGTGCCACAATCATTTTAACTCATATCATAATTATTATGACACATGTCATAATCCTTGTGATGAATTTGGGTTTCTTTGTTAGAAGATTGTTTTTAAACAACTCATAAACGCACGTCTAGCTATACGTGCTTCCAAGAGCACATGGGTGTTATTCAACCCATGTGTTTCATGTTTTGCTTGAGAAGATAAGCAATTGTTATTCACAGTAACCATATATTACAATTTATTTCAGCAACACGACTAATTTGACTACTGACAGCTTCTTCTTGGAATCTTATCATTATTCTACCATAGTAAAACTTTTAACTCTAATATCTGCTACATTAAAGTCGTATTTTGAAATGTACTGTAGGTTAAGGACTTTGTATATGCTAATTTTAGCCTTAAAATTATTAAATCATTAACTTTTTTATCCTATAATAATCTAATAGTTGCTTTTTAAAGGATTTTTATGACTTACAATTTTTCTTCGTATCCACGTATGGATTCATGTACTCCTGTGCGCACAGCTTGCATAACTGACCCACGGTACCATCATAACTTTGACCCACGTTGCCATAACCGCTTTGACTCGCGGCATGATGGACTCGAATTAAATATACAGCTTCCCGAATTCGATTTAAATATACCACCTTGTCCTACTTGTCCTGATACTGTTTGTCCCCCTGCTCCTGCTTGTCCTGCTTGTCCTGATACTGTTTGCCCCCCTGCTCCTGCTTGCCCCCCTGCTCCTGCTTGTCCTGCTTGTCCCCCTTGTCCCCCTTGTCCACAAGTTAAGCCTGAACCTGAATCTAAAACAATCGTTGATTTTTCAAAGCTTGCAATAACGGTCAACCCAATAACTGATGATATTCTTGATATTGAGACCAGAGAGCCAACAGGCTACAAGTTTAAAGAATGTGCAAAAACTATTCAGAATGCTAAAAACAACCTTCAGGTTATAGATGGTAAACTTGTGGGCAGTTGTGAAAACAATTCTGAATGTGATAAATGTGTAGAAGTAATAAACTCTTCTATATTAGATGCAAAAAGTGCTGAAGCCTTTTTTTCTACCCACAATATGTCAGTGTTAGAAGGCACTGTTCATATTATATAAAAGTAATACAGTGTGTACATTGTTAGTACACACTTCCATCTTATGGTTAATTTTTTAATAATTTTATTTACTAATGGAGATATTTTATGCCAACGAATACTTTTTCTTGTCCGAATCAAAAAAATGCAAATCATGTACGTATATTGCCACTTGATACGTGCTATGTCAGTGATATGTTGAAAATTAATTTGTTCACAAAGTTGGATGATTGTAAAGTCAATAAGGGTAAGTTGATTTATGATAAATGTGGTAAAGATCTTAAGTGTAAGATTGATGATAAGACTATGAATGAACTGAAAAAATGTTTTAAGTTTGAGATTGATGATAAGACTAAGAATGAACTGAAAGAAAATATTAAGAATGAACTGGAGAAAGGTCTTAAGTGTGAGATTGATGATAAGACTATGAATAAACTGAAAGAAAGTATTAAGAATGAACTGAAGAAAGGTCTTAAGTGTGAGATTGATGATAAGACTAAGAATGAACTGAAAGAAAATATTAAGAATGAACTAAAGAAAGAGAAAGAGCCTGATGATGTTAAAGAACCTGATGGTGTTAAAGAACCTGATGGTGTTAAAGAACCTGATGATGTTAAAGAACCTGATGATGTTAAAGAACCTGATGATGTTGAAGAGCCTGATGCTGGTAATGATGGTTACAGCGAAGGTATGGCTTTCTCTTACCATGGTTACGGCAACGACTTAATATAAACTCTGATCCAGGAAGATAAAATAGTTAAGATAAACCTTCAACTAGTCCCACTTATTCACTATACTGCTATAGATTTTATAGCAATATAGTGAATGAACATTTTTAAGCAGATTTCCTCTCTAATCTTTAGTAAATTGAATGAGTTGAAACAAAGGGGTGTTATAAGCACAAGTGCAGCAAACTTTATCATAGAGCCTCCAAGCAATAGAGTCCATGGAGACATTTACACAAATGTTGCTATGGTGCTTGCAAAGCATGAAAAGAAGAATCCCATTGAAATTGCAGAGGTTTTAGCCAAAGAATTTGAACTTTTTGATGAAGTTGCAAAAGTGGAAATAGCAGGCTCTGGTTTCATCAACATGCACTTAAAAATAGAAGTGTGGCATGGAATTTTAAAACAAATAAATGAGCTAAAAACAGAGTTTGGCACCCTAGATATAGGGAACAATCAGGCCATCAATGTTGAATTTGTATCTGCAAATCCAACTGGTCCACTGCATATTGGTCATGCAAGAGGGGCAGTATTTGGTGACGTTCTGGCAAATTTATTGAAAAAAGTTGGTTATAAAGTTACTAAGGAATACTATATTAATGATGCTGGAGCACAGATAGATACGCTAATTCGGTCAGTGTATTTGCGATATAAAGAAGCTCTGGGGGAAAAAATTAGTGTTGAAAAAGGTTTATACCCAGGTGAATATTTAAAACCGATAGGGGAGGGGCTGGCCAAAAAATATGGCGCAGAGCTTCTAGAAAAGCAAGATAATCAAGTGATTAGAGACTATACTTTAAGTTCTATCTTAGAAATTATAAAGGAAGACATGAACTTACTTGGAGTAAATCATGATGTTTTTACTTCAGAGTATGAGCTACAAAAAAGTGGCAAAATTGAAGAGAGTATAAAGATATTGTCTGACAAGGGTCTAGTGTATGAAGGGTACCTGGAGAAACCAAAAGGCAAAGAAAGCGAAAATTGGACTTCCAGAAAAGAGATGCTATTTCGCTCTACAAAATTTGGTGATGACGTTGACCGTGCATTGAAGAAAGAGGACGGCAGTTGGACTTATTTTGCCTCGGATATCGCTTACCATTTTGATAAGATATCGCGTGGTTTTAACAATATGATCGTAGAGCTTGGTAGTGACCACGGCGGTTATGTCAAAAGACTCAAAGCAGTCGTCTCTGCGCTCAGTGATGATCAAGCAAAAATAGAGGTAAAACTGCATAATATTGTGAATTTTTTCGAGAACGGCAAACCTGTTAAGATGTCCAAAAGATCAGGAAATTTCCTCACAGCAAGGGATGTAGTGGAAGAAGTTGGCAGGGACATAACTCGTTTTATAATGCTAACACGCAAGAATGATATGGTCTTGGACTTTGATTTTGCTAAAGTTAAAGAACAGTCAAAAGACAACCCTATTTTTTACGTGCAATATGCGCATGCTCGTGCTCATTCGTTAATGCGTAATGCTCCAAAAGAGCTCCCAACAGCAGATCCTTCACTTTTAAGGACAGGTGGAGAGCTCTTCCTCATAAAAACCTTAGCAAAGTGGCCAGATGTGGTAGAAATTGCAGCAAGGCTTTGTGAGCCACACAGAATTACTTTCTACTTACTTGAAGTTGCAGAAGCGTTTCACGTTTTATGGGGGTATGGCAAGAGTGATTTAAACATGCGTTTCATACTGGAAGACAACTTAAACCTCACCGCTGCAAGAATGTTTCTCGTGCAAGCCTTAGCGCACGTCATCGCTTCTGGACTTTCTATCTTCAATATAGAGCCTTTGGAAGAGATGAGTTGATTTTTTTATGCAAGATTGTTTTTTCAACGAATAGAGAAGTTGACAAAATTAAGTAAAAATGTTATAGTTTATTGACCTTACCCAGAAAAAGTGGAGAGAAAGTTTGGAATGTTTTTCACAAAGAGAATGATGAATCAAAATGCTCAGGAATGCAATAGTTAATAGTGACGTTGTTTGTTATAAAAAATTTCTATGTATTCAAATATTGCAGTTCTAGTTTGTTGAGCAGAGTGTTGTGAAGTATCAATAAGTATTTCTCTTTTCAATGAGCTAAAGAAGCTTTCCACAACAGAATTGTTGTAACAACAACCTTTATGACTCATCTATGTTTTTTATGGATAAGAGATATTGATAACCTTGCGAAGTATATTGTGAACCTTGATCACTATGTAATAGTAGATTTTTGGCAGGTTTACGCTTGTTAACGTCCATTAATAAAGAGTCCATAACCAATTGTTTATTTATTGAACTGCTCATTAACTACCATGCGTGAATATAGATCGATTATTGTTGCCAAATATAGCCATCCTTCTTTGGTTTTTATATAAGTAATCCCATACTTTATTTGGTTGATCGACAATAAAGTTTTGGTCTAATATATTGGGAGCTACTGTCCGTTTGTTGTTTCTTAATTTTAAATTTTCTTCTCAATATAGCCTGAATACCATTTTTCTGCATAATACTTTGCACTGTTTTTAAGTTGCAACTTTTACCCAAAGCCTTTAATTCAGCATGAATTTTAGGAGCTCCATATCTACATTTAGAAGCTTGATATATTTTTTGAATATCTGCTAATAACTCTTTATTTGCTGATTCTCTACTGCTTATTTTCCTTGTAGTCCACTTATAGTAGCCACTAGCAGAAAACCCTACATAATTCCTGCACTTTATAGTGTTTACTATGCTCTTTTATGAAAAAATATTTTACTCTTTTTGACTGGCCAGGGCTTTTTTTAAAATGTCTCTTTCTCTTGTTACTTTTGCTTTGTAAATCAAATCTCTCTTTGTCATAAGGTGCTACATCTGGAAATGCATTTGCCGCTGACTTTTTTTCGTTATATTTCTTCATCCATTTTCCTAATACACTATCCCTTATTCCTAGATCTCTTGCTACTTTTGCAACTGGTTGACCTACCTTTCTTTGTTCATTTGCCAGCTTAACAGCTTCCAATTTGAATTCTGCCGTATATTCTCTTGCCATTTCTAATCCTCCAAAATTTTATTTTACCCGAAAAAACTCCTTTCTTTCTCTCCACTTTTTCTGGGTAAGGTCAGTTTAGCTATAGGCAGCAATTTTCTGTATTTATTTTAAATTGAAGGAAGCTCAAATGAAAGATCATGTTTTGCTAAAAATCACAGAATGCAGTCTAACAGTGAACGGTTACGCTTTTAATCGAAAATGTTGTATAGTACACAATCAATTTTTCTGGATCCAAGTAGTCAAGGCACTGCCTTTGTGTTTGAGGCAAAATCGGCTATAACACTTAACATACTGCCTTTGCAAACAAATGTTCGTACAGTTATGTGTCAGCTACTTGCATGACGCCATTGCCTGAACGGGTACCAATGATTACCTATCAATCTCACCAAAAACTATATCGAGTGAGCCAATAATTGCTGCAACGTCAGCAAGCATGTGTCCTTTTGCCATAAAGTCTAAGGCTTGTAAATGCGCAAAGCCAGGTGCTCTTATTCGGCACCTATAAGGTCTATTGGTACCATCTGAAACTATATACACTCCAAACTCACCTTTTGGTGCCTCAACAACTGCGTAAGCCTCACCTTCTGGTACGTGATATCCTTCTGAATAGAGCTTAAAATGGTGAATCAGAGCTTCCATAGATTTTTTCATCTCTGCTCTTGACGGTGGAGAAATTTTTCTATCTTCAGTTTTTATTTGCCCTTCAGGCATTTTCTCTATGCACTGCTTCACCAAACTGATAGATTGCCTAATCTCTGCCATTCTAACTAGATAACGGTCATAACAGTCGCCATTTTGGCCGATCGGTATATCAAAATCTAGTTGATCATATATCTCATATGGCTGGCTTTTTCGCAAATCCCAAGCAAGCCCAGCAGCGCGCAACATTGGGCCACTAAAGCCCCAATCAAGTGCCTGTTTAATTGATATTTCACTAATTCCTACAGTGCGTTGCTTCCATATCCTATTTTCTGTTAAAAGTTCATCAACATCGTCTATATATTTTGGAAATTGCTCTATAAACTTTGCAATATCCTCAATCAAATCTTCTGGAACATCTGCTGCAATTCCACCTGGCCTGATGTAAGCTGCGTGAAACCTTGCACCTGAAGCTCTTTCGTAAAATTCCAGTATTTTTTCTCTTTCTTCAAAGAGCCATAAAAGAGGGGTCATTGCTCCAACATCAAGTGCTTGAGAAGAAACGTTCAGTAAATGATTTAGTATTCTCGTCAGTTCACAAAACAAGACACGTAAATACTTTGCCCTAATTGGCACTTCACATTGCAACAATTTCTCCACACAAAGTGAATATGCATGCTCTTGTGACATTGGTGATACGTAATCAAGGCGATCAAAATAAGGCAAAGCTTGAAGATACGTTTTATGTTCTATTAATTTTTCAGTACCGCGGTGCAGAAGCCCAATATGGGGATCTGCCCTCTCGATCACTTCACCATCCATCTCTAAAACAAGACGCAACACTCCATGTGCAGCTGGGTGCTGAGGTCCAAAATTTAACATCATTGTCTTTAGATCGGGCATGTCCAGTAGTTTAAGATATTAAAATTGTATAGGCTAAAGTGCGCTCAAAGTCAATAAACTTCTTGCATAGGCTACAACTATCATTCAATAGAAACAAAAACTTTTACAATGGCTAATAAGTGTTGGTAAAACCAAGTCACTTTAGCTATAGAATGACAAAAAAGGTTTGCATTAGCCAAATTTTTAGTTGAAGTAGCATAAGAGGTTAAAGGAAAAGCTTTGTGTTAATGGATTCATTTCAGGTATAGTATAGATAACACCACAATACTTATAAAATGGATCATGTTGTTAATGCGTATAATAGACTTGACACTCCTATAGTTAGGGGAGAAGGGGTATATCTTTTTGATAGAGGTGGTAAAAAATATTTAGATTTTGCTGCAGGTATTTCTACAACTTCTTTAGGGCATTGTCATCCATACATTACAGATAAGCTGAAAGAGCAATTGAGCTCACTATGGCACTGCTCTAACATTTTTACTATTCCCGAGCAAGAAAGGCTTGCCGAGCGTTTAACAACTCTTACTTTTGCAGATAAAGTTTTTTTCTGCTCAAGTGGGCTTGAAGCAACAGAAGCTGCAATTAAGTTTATTCGTCGTTATTTTTACTTGAAAGGGCAAGCAAAACGTAATCGTATTATTACAATTGAAGGAGGGTTTCATGGCCGCAGTATTGCTGCAATTTCTGCTGGAGGCAGTGAAAAATCACGCGAAGGTTTTGCTCCGCTTCTTTCTGGTTTTGATAAAGTGCCAAGAAATGACATTAAAGCTTTGGAGAAAAAGATCAGCGATGAGACAGCTGCTGTGTTTTTAGAGCCCATACAAAGTGAAGGTGGAGTATATCCACTAGACGTAGAATATCTTCAAAAAGTAAGGGAAATAACAAAAGCTCAAGGAATAATTTTGTGCTTTGATGAAGTGCAGTGCGGATATGGACGCATCGGTTCTTTATTTCATTATCAAAATGTCGGCATTGAACCTGATATGCTAACCTGTGCGAAGGCTATGGGTAACGGTTTTCCTGTAGCTGCATGTTTAGTGAAAGATTATATAGCAGAAGCAATTACTCCAGGAACTCATGGATCAACCTATGGTGGCAATCCACTTGCCATGACTGTTGGTAATGCAGTGCTCGATATAATGCTAAAAGAAGGCTTTTTTGATCATGTTAAAAGAATTAGTAAATATTTAAAAGAAAAGCTGTTGCTTTTAGCTAAAGAATTTCCTGAGATGATTTTAGAAGTTCGTGGAGAAGGGTTACTAATGGGAATAGAACTAGCAACTCTTGTAGCTGATAAAATTATTAGTCGATCTCTTGATAAAGGTTTAATAATAACTAGGGTTTTAAACAACAAAGTAGTAAGGGTAACCCCACCACTTATCATTGAGGATGAGCATGTGAACGCAGCGTGTAATATGCTTTATGATTTGTTTTTTAAGATTAAAGGTATATAAAATTCGGCAATATAAATTCAGGCTTGCAAATGCCTCTCATAACATGTAAAATTAATTTTATTTTTTATCACAATAACATCGTACTTTAATGGATTGGTTATTGGTCTTAGTATCATCAGCAATTTTTGTTTTGTTAGTTTTATCGTTTTTGTTCTCAGGAGCAGAAATAGGCTTAACCTCAATTAGCCGTTCTCGAGTTAATAAGCTAAAGCTAGACGGTAACAAAAAAGCCAGGGTAATAGATCGCTTATTAAATAGGAAAGAATTGACAATAGGAACGGTATTGCTCGGCAATACAATTATTAATATTACTTGCTCTGCTTTATTTACAGCAATATTTATCAATCTTTTTGGAAATGAGGGCATTCTCCTATCAACAATTATAATGACATTTTGTATTTTATTGTTCTGCGAAGTTCTACCAAAAACTTATGCTATTCAAAATCCTGAAAAATTTGCATCATTTTCTGCTTATTTTGTATTGTTTTTTGTAAAGATTTTTTCTCCATTGACACTAGGTATTCAATTTATTGTTAACCTCATCCTAAAATTATGTGGGCTGCATAAAGATAAGGAAGTGATATCTGCAGCGGATGCAATGCGTAATATGATTACTCTTCACCGCAGTGAAGGAACTATGTTGCAACAGGATTTAGATATGCTAAGCAGCATACTTGATTTGGCTGAGACAGAGATATCACAAATTATGACCCATAGAAGAAACCTATTTTCTCTTGATATAGATCGGAATAAAGAAGAGTTAATAAGAGAGATTTTAACCAGCAGTCACAGTAGAGTACCTTTATGGCAGAAGGAACCAGATAACATTGTAGGTGTAATTCACGTGAAAGCTCTAATAAATGCTTTGCGTGAAAAGAATAATAAAGCGGAAGGAGTTGACATTACCCAAGTTATGTCAAGGCCTTGGTTCATACCAGAAAGTACACCGCTCAGCGTGCAACTTCACAACTTCCGTAAGAACAGGAAACACCTTGCATTTGTTATTGATGAGTATGGAGCACTGCAGGGAATTGTAACTCTTGAGGATATACTGGAAGAAATAGTTGGAGAAATTTCGGATGAACATGATTTGATTACGGAGAATTTTATAAAGAAAATATCTGATAATATGTATCACATAGAAGGAAAATCTACTATTAGGGACATTAACAGGCAGTTATACTGGAATCTCCCTGATGAAGAAGCTACAACTCTAGCAGGTATGATTGTGAATGAAATAGAGCGCATTCCTGACGAAGGCGAGGAGTTTTCCATGTATGGTTTTCGCTTTAAGATTTTAAAAAAAGATAAAAATATTATTACTGTTGTTGAAGTGCAAGTAAAAACTGGTAATATTAGTGGCAGCAATTAATTAGTGGAGTTTCATGGAAGATACAGTAAAAATAACGGCTGAAGAGTTGAAGGGTTACATAGAGAGAATCGAAAAACTTGAACAAGAAAAGAGGGATGTGCAAGATCACATTCGTGATGTATATGCAAAAGCCGCAGATGAAGGTTGGGATATAAAAGTGATGAAACAAATTATTAGGCTGAGGAAGATGGATGATGATGACAGAGAGGAACAAGAAATATTGCTTGATACCTATAAACGTGCATTGGGAATGAGCTACGAAGAAGAGTTAAGTGAATAGCAGAATTGTAATTGGAATAAGTGGAGCATCTGGTTCTATTTACGGTGTGCGTATTTTAGAAGCGTTGAAAGACGTCGATTATGAAACTCATTTAGTGATAAGTCGTGCTGGGAAAATAACTTTAGCTCA
Source organism: Wolbachia endosymbiont (group A) of Phasia obesa (assembly GCF_964028125.1). NCBI lineage: Bacteria > Pseudomonadati > Pseudomonadota > Alphaproteobacteria > Rickettsiales > Anaplasmataceae > Wolbachia > Wolbachia endosymbiont (group A) of Phasia obesa. Next base: position 945,579 of record NZ_OZ034764.1, on the reverse strand, counting down.
CGAGATTAAAGAAAAACTTGAAGATATTACATCACTTGCAGATTTTTACTATTCTGAAGAAAAGATTGGAGAAAAAATAGCAAGCGGCTCATTTAAAACCTCAGGGATGATTGTAGCACCATGCTCTATGAAGACAATGTCTGAAATCGCATCAGGTGTTACTTCCAATCTATTGACAAGGGCTGCAGATGTAACGCTAAAAGAAAGAAGAAAGTTAGTTCTTATGGTGCGAGAGTCACCACTGCATCTTGGGCATTTACAAAATATGTTAAAATTAACGGAGATGGGAGCAATTATTGCTCCACCAGTACCAGCTTTTTATATTAAACCAAAATCGTTGGATGATATTATTAATCATTCTGTTGGCAAAGTATTGGATTTATTTGATATCAAATTACCCGACTTTAAGGAGTGGCAAGGAAGTGACAATTATTATTGATGGTAAAAAAATAGCAAACGACCTATGTGAGAGGCTATCACAAAAAATTGATATTTTAAAGAGAGAGTATAACATTTTTCCTTGCCTGAAAGTAATTCTCGTGGGCAGCAATCCAGCAAGTCAGGTTTATGTTCGCAACAAACAGAAAAAAGCAGAATCAATAGGCATAAGTTCTGAGACCATTGTTTTGCCTGATAATATTTCAGAAGATGAATTAATTGAAAAAATCAATGAATTAAATGAAGATCCATCTGTGCATGGCATTTTAGTGCAATTGCCTTTACCAAATCATATTAGTGCAAGCAGAGTAATTAACACAGTAAGTGTTGAAAAAGATGTAGATGGCTTTCATGATGAAAACGTTGGCAAATTAGTTAAAGGTGAAAAAAACTGCCTTATACCTTGCACTCCTAAAGGTTCTTTGCATTTAATTAAGTCAATTGAAGAGAACCTTTCCGGTAAAAACGCAGTGGTAATTGGTAGGTCAAATATCGTGGGCAAGCCAATGTTTTACCTGCTATTGCAAGAAAACTGCACTGTCACCATCTTGCATTCACAAAGCAAAGATTTAGCTGAATATTGCTCTAAAGCGGATATAGTAGTTGCAGCAGTCGGAAAGCCAAATTTTGTTCAAGCAGACTGGATAAAGAAAGGTGCAATAGTGATCGATGTTGGCATAAATAGCGTTAACGTAGGAGAACAAAGTAAGCTCGTAGGTGATGTTGACTTCGGGGGAATAAAAGAAAAAGTCAAAGCTATTACCCCAGTACCCGGGGGCGTTGGCCCAATGACCATTGCATTTCTAATGATGAACACTGTTATTGCTGCTTGCTTGCAGAAGGGAGTTGATGCTTCTAATTTCATTAGTTGAGGTATGAAGAGGAAGCTGTATGAAGATAGAATGTACCACATCTCACAATTAATAAAAAATTGAGATTTTTGAAATTCCTCGGTAGTCAAATTTATTAAATATTTAGGATCATCATCTATTCTTTTTTCTCTACAAGTATAGCTAAAGTGGCTTAGGTTTACCTACAATTTGAAAAACAACAAATTCGTCATTCCGCTACTCGTTAGCGGAATCTATGCTGAGATACCGCGGCGGTATGACGTAGGGAAACCTTTCTTGGGTTAGCTATAGTTAGTGGAATTGCAAAGTTTCTAGGCATAAAAAGCTTTGAACCTAATATATGAGCCAAACTTGATTTTCCAACCGTAGATACACCTGTAATAAAAATAATAGTCTTCATTTTATGAATTTACTTGCTATATGAACTATCGGAGAAATTTTTTTATAGTTTATAGTATCTATACTTTGCCATATACAACCATCAGAATCTTTTCCATCAGATTCTCGCTTTATTTCTCCTATGATTTCAATTTTGTATAAAACTGCTATATGTTTTAGACATTTATTTACATTGTCTTCATTATAATGATATAGGCTAGTAACTGTTTGGATTTGGTCGTATTGTTTCACTAAACAACCTGTTTCTTCTCTAATTTCTCTTACAAGTGCCTCTTCAAGCGTTTCAGCAATTTCTACCTGGTAAATCAAACAACCCTTTATAAGGACCTCGACTTTTTTTCACCAAAACTATACTTTTAGGTTTTAAAATTAAACCGTATACGCCTAAGTGAGAGTGATAAATAATATCATCTTTCATTAAATCAAAAATATTAGAGTTAATATAATAATTTAAAAAATCAATTATACAAAATAATGTATTATAAATACAATTACTCAATATAAAAATTCCACTTAACAAATTTATAAAAGTATAGCTTCTACGTCATACCGTCACGGTATCTCTTAGCATAGATCCTGCTAACAAGTAGCGGGATACTTAACCGTCATACCGCCGCGGTATCTCTTAGCCGCTAACACGTAGCGGTATGACGATTGTCGTTTAACTATAAATATTTAAGAAATTTACCAAATGAAAAAAAAGGCAAAAGAAACCCCGTAGTGCGAGTTTTGACTCTCTAATACTTTAAATTGGCGCTATAATAATGTGCTGACGCTTAGTTTAAGCGCGATTTGGCTGAATGTAGAAAAATTTTAAAAGACATGCAGCCGCTATAATGTTATGTAATCCGCCAAAAGATACCCTGAGTTTTTTACTGAATTTTGTCATTGAGCCTGCAGGTCAAAAACAAGTTTTGAGTCATAAATACCCTTAATGCCATGACGTGTATAATAATGTTACAAAAAATAATATCATAGAATTCAATAGGATAATCCCTAGAGAATTACTCATCTACAAAAAGCCAAATCGTGTTAATGCTGTTTAGATGTAAAAGATAAGCTAAATCTTTACAGGGAATTTAAAACAGTAGAATACCTTTGATTGAAAAAAAGAACCAAACTAGGCAACTTAACCGGTTTGCTATTTCAACTACTACAACTAAATCAATAAATCTTAATAGGGGGAAAAACATCATGAGTGCGCCAAGAAGTGCGTAAAGTTCAGTTGGTGAAAATCCAACCCAGGCAAAGCCTAGCCAGCAACCTGGAACGAACCATTATGCTGCGTAAGGTGACGAGCGTAGTAAAGCTAGTGGAAGGTGTAAAAGACAAGATTTGATCTGACAGACAAGAATTAACTGACAGAAGAATTGAGGTAGTCAAAACTAATATCAGGCTCTTGTGTAATGCTACTAATATTTTTCTGAAAAGCAATATATTTGCTATCAAGAAAAGTGTATTAAATAAGACTTGACCTGACACTTTAAAAAAGTAAGTTAAAAATAATAAAAATAAAGGAGTGTTAGATATGAGTACAATACAGACAAAAATATTAAAACCAAAGCTAGGATTATTAGAACTAGCAAAACAACTAGGAAATGTGTCTCAAGCATGCAAAGTGATGGGATACTCAAGAGATACATTTTATCGCTTTAAGGAGTTATATGAAAATGGAGGAGAGGAAGCATTACATGAAATAAGTAAGAAAAAACCGCTATTAGCAAACAGAGTTTCCGACGATATAGAAAGAGCAGTGATTGGTATAGCAACAGAATTTCCAGCATATGGGCAAGAAAGAGCTGCAAATGAACTGAGAAAAAGAGGTATAATAATTTCTCAGGGAGGAGTAAGGTCTGTATGGCTAAGAAATGACCTTGAAACTCTCAAAAAGAGACTTAAAGCACTAGAGACAAAAGTAGCTCAAGACGGAATCATTTTAACTGAAGAACAACTTGCAGCTTTAGAAAAAGTGAAAGAACAAAGGGAAGCTCATGGTGAAATTGAGACGCAACATCCAGGTTATTTGGGTTCTCAAGATACCTATTATGTGGGCAATATCAAAGGTATAGGGCGCATTTATCAGCAAACTTTTGTTGATACTTATTCCAGAGTTGCAATGGTTAAACTTTACACGGACAGAACAGCTATTACAGCTGCAGATCTTCTCAACGATAGAGTTATTCCATTTTTTGATGAGCAGAAAATTCCATTATTACGCATTTTAACTGATAGGGGTACGGAGTACTGTGGCAAGCCCGAAAATCACGCTTATCAGCTTTATTTGGGCATAGAAAACATCGATCATTCTAGAACTAAAGCCAACTCTCCACAGACTAATGGCATATGTAAAAGGTTTCATAGAACCATGCAAGATGAGTGTTACAATATCATCTTTAGAAAGAAAATCTACAGTTCTTTGGAAGATCTACAGATTGATGTTGATCATTGGTTGCGTTCTTATAATGAGACAAGACCTCACTCGGGTAAATATTGCTATGGCAAAACGCCTATGCAAACTTTTCTTGATAGCAAATATATTGCTTTTCAGAAAAATATTAGTAGCATTACACAAGAGCCTGATATTAGTTTTGACTACCTCAATTCTTCTGTCAGTTAATTCTTGTCTGTCAGATCAAATCTTGTCTTTTACAGGCTGAACAGATACAAATAAGACAAATTTCTCAAAAAATCTTTTAAAATGTTAACTTAACATCACCATCACTTCATTATAGAGAACGGCCTACTGTTTCTTCAAGACTTGAAGCTTTTCTCATTTTTTCGCGCTTTGCCCAAGGGCCCACTTTTGTTGCATCAGATTGACTAATTGTTTCAGAACGAATCAACTCTCCAGATCTAGTAAAAAAACCTCGTTCAATAGCATCACGTACTGAACACCCACCAAGCAAACATTTTTCCCCTATTCGTTCCTCACAATTCTGTAATTTTTTCCACTTTTCTTGATCTTCTACTTCTACCTTTATTAGATTTTGCTTATCAGGGTATAATCTCACTTCCAACTCTCCCAAGCCAGTATCGAAAGTCAATACTATATTACTACCATCTGCTAGGCCTACATAATTCCTTATAGCGTTTTCCGTTATAATTTCTACCTCACTCTTACCTATCTTTATTATATTTCTTCCGTATTGTACACCTTCCTGAGTGATACCTAAACCCCTTGCTCCATTTGTAATCTTTGCAACATCTACTTTACTATCCTGTGAATATTCAAGACAGAGAGTAGAGTTGTCGATTTTTACGTCTCTTACCTTACCACTTGTTGCGCTTTGAACGATTGTTATGAAATCTAAAGCACGATTCTCATAATCTGCATAAGCGTTTTTCATATTAGCTTTGTGGCTTTCAAACTCTTCCAGTTCGTCAATTACATATATACTGCTTATGTTGTACAAAATTGCCCCTTTTGATATCAATTGACATACTATACCACTAGCAACCTCTATATTCCTTGAACCTTCGGAACTCTTTCTTAATTCACTAATCTTTCTTATCACAAAATCTGTAAAACTATATTCCTTTTCATATACCTTTCCGTATATACTACCCTGGTTAGGAAAGTTCAGCCTTACCCCAAGTTCTATAGCTTCGTTTACAACGCGTTTTAACTCATCTATATCTTTGGATTTATTTACCCTACCCAAAAATATTTTCAACTTTTCCGACTGATCTAATATTAAATCATCCCATAGAGTTCTAAGCTTAGGCAAACGTTTTTTGTCCTTCCACTCTTCGTAATCAATCGCTCCTGCTTCTAGCAGCAACTTTTTTGCTTCTTTGAAATGAGTTTCATTACCATAACAAGCCTCCCTAATCTTTTGAAAAACTCGAGACTTTCCTTCGCAATCACGGAGATTGAGAATCTCTTTAAGACCTTCATTTCCTTTGTGCTGATTGAAAAACTTTCTTAGTCGATTAGTGTTAAAGCTATGACCGCAAACACCTTCTAAATCATTTTTTGCTTCCAATTGCTCCTGAGTTAAAAAGATCTGTTCTAAAAGATTCACTTCAAAAGGTTTTTTGTTAATAATTACAATGTCTAGAGGAGTTTTTCCTTGTCTGTCAGGTTGACTACGTGCTCCTTTTTTCAGAAGCAAAGGTATATTTAAAGTATTATAATAAGCAGCATAGTGCAAAGGTGTTTGCCCTTCACTGTTAACTATGTTAGGATCAGCACCAGATTTTAAAAGTAAAGTCATAAATGCACTAACTGCACAACCTATGTCTTTTTCCACTGCTAAATACTCCATACCTTGTATTACATGTAGTATTGTCAATTTGGATTCTCCCCTTTGAAGATTGAGAACAGCTTTTAGATCATCACCTTTGTTATCGTGTAAAAAGTCCTCAAACCTTGTAATGTCACAAAATGGAAAGTCTGTAAGAAGATTTAACAGTGCCTTATTCAAATTTTTTTGGTTATCTTTTAAATCAGGTACGTTGAAAGACCAATCAGATATTAAATTTTTGAATTTTTCCCTTTTAATAATAGAGGTCAAAGAGCTGTTATCACTAAGCAGCAACGAGTATTTAATTGACTCATACTTATCATCTACCCGCCCCTCCTTCTGTTCTACCTTTACCTCCTTTAAATACTCTGTATCATCATCTTTAATGCGTTTAGCTAGATCCTTTAAAAATTCAATATCTCTGTTTTCCAGTAAAGGGAATGCTCCCTTCTTCATGAGAATCGAGACCATTTGTGTACTTCGTCCAGCTAAGTATAATGGAGTGCGCCGTTTTTCATCTAACGCATTAACATCAGCCCCATTGTTTATAAGATACTCTACTATTTTTATTTTTTGGCTCAAGACAGCATGATGTAGAGGAGTGCTTCCGTCATTATACTTCTTATTAACACTTGCTCCATTTTTTATTAGGATCTCTACCATTCTTGTGTTCCCTTGTGAGATAGCATAATATAATGGATCACGATTGTACGCATCAATTGTGTTAACATCAGCTCCTCCTTTTATAAGGGTTTCTACCATTTGTTTGTTGTTTTTTAAAACAGCAAAACTTAATTGGCACAATGTACCTGGATCTACTTGTTTTAATCTCTCTTCTATTTTACTAACTACATTACTCTTACTTAAACCAACATCAGCGTTAGCAGTACTTAATACTTCCTGCAATTTATTCAATTCCATAACTCCACCTCGGTTAAAAATACTACGCACCATTTTTACACGCATGACATAAAATGCAAGAACTAATATGACATGCAACATTCGTCCTTAGGCATTTGAGGTAAGCTTTGCCTATTCACTTCACATTCATTTAGCCTACTACTAGGCTTTAATACTGCATATGTAATGCCACCAGCAATGGCCCCAACAATCAATGCAGCAGTAGCTGATATTGATAAACTAAGATGAATAGCAATACATCCAATAGCTACACTTGTCAACATGGTCATTATGCCTACACAGAAACTGGTCTTTATTGCTCTATTAGTTATAGTTAGGTGTTTATTTTCTGTCACTTTTTGATACTGTATCACATTTTTATTGTCAGCCAGACTTCCCGAGGTTTTGGGACACTCCCTTACTCGAAGACTAAGATACTTAACTATATCTTTGTAACCATTGGAATCCGCCAAATCGGAAGGAGTCTCACATCTAAAGTTTTTTACATCAATAGTAGCCTTTTCTTCCTCTACAAGATATTCAACTATATCGTAGCGATTCATTCTAGCAGCTTCATGTAATGGAGTATCGCCATTTTTTTTGCTTACTACATTAACATCAGATCCCTTTTCTAACAGAGCTTTAACTATGCCTAAATAGCCCACCTCACAAGCAATATGCAAAGCAGTGCATCCTTCTTCGTTTCGTGCTTCAAAACTAGCTCCTTTGTCTAACAAAAATTGAACTACTTTCAAACGACCACATCCAGCAGCTTCATTTAAAGCAGTATCGCCGTCATAGTTTGTTGCATTAATATCAGTACCTTTGTCTAATAGAGCTTTAACGATTTCTAAGTAACCCTTTCGAGCAGCAATATGCAAGACACATTTGAAACTATTCTTTCGTATGTCAGCATTATTCATTTTGCCCAATAAAAACTGAACTATTTTCAAGTTTCCCCCTATAGCAGCACAATGCAAAGCAGTGCAGTCTTGATAACCTCGTATCTCAAAACTAGCACCTCTTTTTAACAGAAATTGAACTACTTCTAATTTGCCTGCTTCAGCAGCAATATGTAAGGCAGTGTCACCATTATATTTTTGCGCATCAACATCAGTACCATTATCTAGCAGAAATTGAACTACGTTTAAGTGACCCATCTGAGCAGCAATATGCAGCGCAGTAGCGCCTTCATTGTTTTTTACCTCAACAGTAGCCCCTTTTTCTAACAGGGCTTCAACGATTACGAAGTGGCCCTTGCTAGCAGCAAAATGCAAAGGCGTGTTACCATCGTTGTCTTCTGTCTCAACGCTAGCTCCTTTGTTTAATAGATCTTGAACTTTCTCTAAGGAACCATGAAAAGCAAAATTAAGTAAGTCAGTATGTATATTACTTTCGTGTACACAATGCTCATCTGTTTTTAAGTGACTATCGAGCGTAGCTAAATATGAATACGTAATATTTTGATTAACTTGATAAATTGGTATTGTCTGTGTTGCATAAAAACCTTGTTCTTTTGACCGCTTTTCTATTCCATCAACCATACTGTTCTCTTCTAAATCTGCTTGAATATTTATTGGATTAGATACTTCTTCCAATTGATTACCCATAACACTACCTTAACTTAAAAACTTATGTTTTAATTATTACACAATTATTATAATTAGCAATAGTTTTATATTTTTTCAGAATTACAAATTTATTGTATTCAGATATAGGAAAATACCTTTTGTCTCTAAAAAACATTGCAACCAAGTATTACAAAGATTTCAATTATTTACTTCTTCAAAGATCCCAAAAAGATCGTATCTTTGTGAGAACAAGCTACGTAAAAGTAGGGTTATGAAAATAGGAACTTGCAATCTTTGCAACAAAGTCAGGGAAATTAGTTCGTATGTGGATTTAGCGAAAGTGAGCCAATGTAGCTGGTTTTGGCATATAATAAAATTATAATATAAAAAAGTTCGCACAGATCATTTGGTAGACCAACGCATCCCAAAACAAACTCTTCTCACGCTTGCTGGTTTTTGTTGCTGGAAATGGTTGAATTATTTAGGTTTTTAATAGTATATATTGCTAAATTAGTAATAATTTATTAAAAGACTTCCATCAAAAATTATTTCAAAAAAATTTTAAATTAGGGATTGACAAGTTTTAAAGATGGAGTAACATGTCCAAAATACATTAAACCTTTATGGTATGTAAGGGGTTAAAGTCTATTCATTTCAGGGGGGTAGCTATGTTGCGTTCGGATATTCCAGAAATTTTGTTTTCTTGCATTAAAGAGGATGATCCTTATAGGGCATCCAAAGTCTTTCAAATTGAACGCTGGTGCTATGCAAGTTGGCGTTTACACCAAAGAAGTGGCCGAAAAGGGCACAATTTTCTTGCACGAGTACTATCTAGTGAGGATTGCTGGAAGGAAATAGATGGTTTACATGGAGTCAAGCTTGACAGGCAAATGGTAGGTAAAAAATTGATTGCACCAGATTCAGGTAATCTCTTTGATAAGTATGACATTGCTTGTAAGTGTTGCTTGGAAGAAGATATTATTGCTTTATTTGAGGAGAGAAAAAAAGGGTTGTCAGCTTAAGGCAAGAGTAGCTTACTAGAGTATAATCACTTGGTTAAGTGTTTAACAGGTAATCCTTTGATAGTTTTTTGGTCACATTTTGTCAGTGGTTACATCTCTAAATTAAATTTAAATGGTCGTCATCCATATGAGTATGGACTTAAATGTGCTATGGATCTTAAACGAGCAGAAGCAGTGGAATTTTTCTGGAATAAAATAAAGTCTCTACCTGAAGATGAATTAAGTACTCAGCAGAAAGATGAAATCTTTATGAAACATGCAGTGTATGCAGCAGGGAATCATTGTAACAGTTATCCTGAGATATTCGAGTTTTGCTTTAGTCAAATGAGTCCTGATAAATATCCAGAACTTTTAAAAAGAGATTTAGCTGAAAATCGTCATTACGGTAGTTTAAACACACTACAGGGTGCACTCCGCTTTGATCAATTTCAAGGATTGTTTGATTGCTTAAAACCATTTGATGTTCCAGAAGGTAAGTATTGTACTTGGTTGCGATTTATAGAAATAAAGAAATGTTCTGGGCATTATATAGATTCAGGTGTAAAGCTTTTTACACACATGTGGATGAAAGAAGGATTTGATAGTCATCGTACCTCAGCATTAAATGAAGAAATGATGAGCAATTCTGTCTTTCAAGGAAGGTTATTAGTGCCTCTAGTTGAGAAGGGTTGTATGGAACCAGTATGGGCAGTGTTGGATAAGGCTAATCCTGATCAGGTTAAAGAATTTATGAATACCAAACAAGCCGATCATATACGTTCCATATTAAAGGAAAGAGGAGATGAGGGTTCATTGGATAAATTCCTATCATATGGTAAGTCCGTAGATAGAGAGCTTGAGAATTTAAGTACTGATTTAACTGAAGTTAAGTTAAGTAAGGCACATAGTTTAAGTAAAAGGTAGACATATTATAAAGGGGTATTTATGCCAAACGAAGAAAGACCACAAGATTTTGAGTTAATAGAATTACTAATTCGAGAAGCAGCAGCTAGCACTTCAGTTCAGCAGAGCAGTGGGGTTGATGAATCCTTCAAGGCAAGGTTTCAGTCGTATGTTGATCAGATTCCATCTTATATGCATTCTGTAGAAAAGAAAGGGTTTTTTTCTCACTTTTTCTTCGGAAGCTTTTCTACGCTGCTGGATACAGAAATAGCAGAGAAGTTAGGCATTAAAGAGATTTCTTTTCGTTTTGACACTAAGGAAACTTTAAAGGTAGTTGTTATTAAGGATGGTGAAATTAAAAATGATAGAAGTGCCATTGATAATATCAAATTATTTTCTATTTCAGAATCAAAAGATGAGTCCAAAGGTCAATTTACTTCTGGTGAGTTGGAAGAAATATTAAAAAAGAACCTGATTTGGACAGATAAAAACACCCTGATTGGTGAAGTTGGAGCTATAAAGGATAGGATTAAGGGTAGAGATGAGATGAAACCCAGGTTAGTACGAATCTCTAAAGGGAAAAATGGTATTTTTGTTAAGACAGAAGTTCAAGAAATATCTGACTCTGCTGCTAGTCATGGCTTTCATAAAATAGAGAAAGGACTATGGAGCAAACCAGAAGATGATATAGCAAAGCTGACTGGTACTGATATGCAGAGAGTTAAAGAATCTTCTGAAAAAGTCCTTGAAAAAATTGGTAAAGTTCATTCCAAATATGAGTACTCACTTAGCTACGCTAAAGAAGCACGTGAGGCAGCACATCATGGATTTGTGGCTGGTGTTTTTATGAATTTCCGCTATAGATATAACCTTAGAGTTTACTTAGAGCAATTTGCAGGAAGAGGTTATGCGGATATTGTTTTACTAGCCCGTGGCCCTGATCGTGCGTTAGATTCCATTCCTATTATCATTGAATTAAAAGCAGGAACAGTTCGTGGTACTGCACCAGGTGATGCCCTGCAACAAGCGACGGATTATGCAAAAGGCTTTCAACCAAATGTTATGCGAGTTTTAACTACTGCAGACAATATTCTGTGTGTTGGTGTAAATCTTGATTATCGATCTCCTGTTTCCAATATTGAAGCAAAAAGTCGTGAGGGAGAAATTGTTCCTCTTTTTCAAGATATGCTAAAATCTACTGATGACTGGGGTATGCGTAGGATTGATATAGGAGAGTTGGAAAAACAAATAAAAGATAATTTAGAACGCATTTATCATACGTTTCCTGGCACAGGAGAGAAGGGAGATAATCATTATTTCAGTAGATTTTTATTAGGACAATCGTTATTGTTAAATGAAGCTTTAGGAACTGAATTTGAAAAGCATGTTTTTATTTACAGTGAAAATATACCTACTGAAGCTCATGAGTCTAGTAGACCTCAACGTCCAGCAGGTCAACAGGTCTTGATAAAAGCCATGCAGTTGTAACAATGGTGCTGATTCCAGAAGGTACCGAGAAGCTAGTTTATGTAATTAATGTTATTGAAGCTGATGGAAGAGCAGAGGTACTGAGTAAAGGAGTTCCACTTAATAACCTAAACGAGAAAATAGGAAATAGAAAAATAGCTGAGTTAAATCTTAATTTTAACATCAAACAAAAGTCAAACTTTAAAAAACATTTTAGTATAGAGGCCAATGAGCCTATTTCTTTAGAACAGTACAACAACAAAAAAGCCAATAAGTTTCAAGGTACTTTTGAGAATGTTCCTTATCCTGATCAGCTAAAAGAAACATTTGATAGAGTATTAGACTCTCAACTTACTTCTGCTCAGTCTTCATCAATAGATGAGTATAATGGGTTATTCAGAAAAATTGGAGAAGGAATGTTACCTTTTAAAACTCTCATTAACAAAGAAACTAATTTCCAGGGAGTATTGGATGGAGCGCTTAGTCATTATAGTGATCTAAGGTTACAGGAATCGCCAGAAACTAGAGCATTAGTTTTAACTGAGTTTCAAACTGGTAGAGGGAAACGTGTTGATATGCTGGTTCACGGTATTAAGTTTGCAGATCAAGGTAATGCTAAGGAATACACTCCTATAGGACTAGAGCTTAAAGGGCCAGAAGAAAAGATAAGTGCTGATAAGTTAAAAGAAAAAGCAAATAAGCAGATAACCGAGAGATATGCAAAAGGTGTAACGTATAAAACACTTACAGATGGTGATGAAGTGAAATTTATCGGTGTTGTTTTTGACAAAAAAGCTAGTAATGCAAATTCTCTTGTTTTAGCAAGTAGAACAAGCGAAGAAGGATTTATTCCTGTTAAAGTAGTTCATAGCTCGGTACTTAAATTTTCTCTAGGACCAGAAGATATTTTAGAGGATTCAATGGATCTTTTTAATCAGCGATGCAATGGAAGTAGAAAAAAACGCAATATAGGTATGGCCTGCATAGACTCACGTGATGAGGAAAGTATTGAAGAGAAAGAAAAAAAAGAACGACGTATTAAAGAATTATTTGATACTGATGAAATAAGAGAAAGAACAAAGAGCATTGAATTTTATGATCAGCTTTTTAAGGTTTCTGAGCATATATCTAAAGGCGAAGCTATAGATCAAAATATTGAAGAAGCATTTATAGCAAAGGTTAAAGATATAGATCTGAATTCAATAGATCCAGAGATTAGGGATGTTATGGAAGAGATTAAAGAAAAGATCAGTGAAAAAGAAGCAAATAAATCAGAAAAAATAAAAGATATTTTAAGAAGATCTGGAGTAGAGGAAAAGATAAGTGAAGCAGCAAAAGGTGTAGGTCTTACTTACAGAAAATTTTTAGATGAGGGAGGAAGTGAATCTCAGAATATTATCAATAAAATTAACAGTAGCCCAGAGGCCATGAGCCATCTAAACAGAGTAGGTAGAATATCTGGCTGGGCTATGGAAGGTATGATGTACAAAAATCTTATAGGTGATATCCTAAGTGGCAATTTAGAAGGAGTAGCAATTAACTTGGGTTTTATTGGAGGTAGTCACTTACTTGGTAAAGTTGCAAATACTGTAGCAATAAAAGGAGAACAATTTATTTCAGAAGGCAAGGTATTTCTTGGCAAGTCTTTAAAAGTAGCATCACCTTTCCTCGCACGGGCGACTTCTGCTTTTATCGCTTATGATTTAGCAAATCAAGTTAAGGCATTTAAATCTGGTGATAAAAATGCTATGGCTGGTATAGTAGGAGATAGTATTGCCCTTACAGTTGATGCAGCAGCAATCGGCATAGAAGTTGCTGAAGTTGCTGGAATACTAAGTGGTGTATCATCAGTCACTGGTCCTATTGGAGCTGGAATAACGGCTCTTGTATTTATTGGCACTGACATTTATTTATCCGTGAAGGCAGTTGAACAAGAAGATAAAATTATTCATTTAACAGGGTGGGAAAAATTTAAGGAAGGGTGGCGTGCATTTCTCCATATAAAGCCTGAAGAGTATATAGAAAAATTAATAAAAGAGAAGCAGGCTAATAGTCACTTGGTTGAAAATGCTGTAGGTTTCTTGAAGCAACATACTGGAATTCGGAGATATGTTTTTCCTACTGGTAAGTTGATTTTCAGAGAATTTATGTACGTAGATCGAGATAATAAAGTGCTTCTTAATGAAAAGATAGGCGATATTAAGTGGAGCAGATCAAGGCCAGATAATCCAAGAGATGGGGAGTTATTCTGCTTACCGGAAGGAGATTGGGAATCAGTTCCAAGAGGTGGAGCTTACCTTTGTGAAAATGCAATAGGCTTGTCTTACTCAACTAATAGAACAGGGGATTATACTTTAACTGATTTGGGTGAAGGTGATGATGAGGTAATCGGATTCCAGGATAGTCCTAATATTTTCCTTGCAGGAGATGGAAATAAAAATTTTACTGGAGGAAGTAAAGACGACTTCTTTATCTTGCAAGGTAATGGTTATAGTAGTGGGATTATAAATGGGGGCCGTGGGAGTGATACGTTGGACTTAACAAAGTTTGCTTTAGGTTACTCCATAAAGATTATGAGGACCTTTTTTGGGTACTTTTCTATTAGTAGTGATGGTAAAAATACTTGTTCATCTTTTAAATTAATGAACATACAAACAATTCTTGGTAGAGAAAAAGAACAGGATGAAGTACAATGTAGTAGCGATTTAAAATATGTTGATGGTGGAGGTGGAAAAGACAATAACCATCCTGACAAAATTTTCATAAATCATGTTACTGGTTCCGGTAAATTGACAATAGCAGTAAGGCCTAATACCGAGATCATAAACCGCTCTTACAACGGAAATTTTAGTTATATTGCCTTTCATGGTGAGGGAAGGGCCAACATTAATATTAATCGCCAAACAGATAAATTACAGCACAGTTTCTTATTTAATTATGCTCTTCCTGATTTAAAAAACGTTAAGGTTCATGATCTTCCGGGTAAAAATACTAACTACCCAATAAAAGATGTTAAATTTAATTTTCAGCAGAGTCCTTTAGGTGTATTTGACATAGATATTAAAAATGTTGCAAATAATGCATCTTATGTACTAACAGATGATAAAACTGAAGTTAAAATTGGAAATGGGGGTAGTTTATATCTACTACAAAACACTAATAAACCTATTGACGAAATTGTAAGAAACTATCCGGCTATAGCGAACAGGCTAAGTGCAACCGTCTTTGCAAAATTTCAAGATGAGCTTGTTGTAATCGGGCATGGAAAACATGAGGTAATGAGTAATGATCCTTTACACAAGAGTCACTTAGTCGGAAATGGTGGTGAAAATGTATATGTAATTACTCCAACTCAGAAAGAAGTGAGCATTTATGATGTTAGTAAGGAAAGTTCTATAGATACACTAGACTTAAGGAACACAGTAAAGGATATGAAAGATATACAGTTCAGTTCATTAAATGTCTCTCAAGATAAAGATGATTTGCTGATAAAATTAGAAATGGAACGATCTCCATTAAAATTTCCAATAAGGCTAAAAAATGGTGTGCAGTGGTATCAGAAACTTCATGTTGTTCTTAATATAAACATGCAACTTGAACGTAATGGTAATAATTGGATTCTAAGTCCTTTACCTTTAATTTTCGATGAGAATACTAAAACTATTGTTATAACAGCTAAAGATATAGAAGAAGGAAATAAATTAATTGTACATAAACAAGCAGGACATTATACCTTTTTACGTTTAAGGGATGACTTGGTAATAATTACTGATTCTAGCACAGGAGAAAACAATATTTGTACTATATTGCTGAGTAATTTCTATAGAGAACCTAAAATGGAAACATTATCTATTGAATTTAATGATACAACAATATCAATACAGGAGAAAATGAATGAAATTAACAGCAGCAAGCTGCTATTTTGTTCTAGTGCACTACAAGTAAATGAACCATTTAGCATTGACGTCCGTGAGTTATTAAATAATCATGATTGTCTCAAGTTTGATTCAGATAAGATAGCCTTTTTTAGGTCAAGTGATAATTTACTATTGTTATCAGATCAAGGAGTGTCGGTTATATTAAATTACTATTCTCATGTCCATAGGCAGTGGAATTTACCAATAGAGTTGAACAATAGTATTATAAAACCAGAGGAATTTAGAGAAAAAGCAGATGACCCTAGTTCTTTTAGGTATTACCTGCCAGGGGAAGAAGGTTTAAAAATTTATCATAATCAACCTACTGATAAATATCAAGTTGGTTTAGTAGATTTAAAGAATAGGTCTATACTAGATTGTGATATGAGAATCGTTGATAAGAATTTTATTTTATCATCTGGAAATAATACTATTGTAAAAGTGGAAAATTGGGTTACTGGCCAAAAGATAATGTTCGCTTTTAACGATGCTATAGTTTTTAACCCAAAATGTATATTTGTTGCTTGCAATCAAGAAGACATTATAGAAGAATTTAATCAAGAAAAAAATAGAGTAAGTAGTATACCTCAAATAGCTGCACTTGTTTCGGGATTACCTTTAGATGAGGCTGTTGAGAAAGATAATTTAGATTCAGTCAATACACTACACCATGCTGTTATTACAAATAATTACGCAATGGCACAACTTCTTATTAGTGAAGGTACGGATATTGAAGCTAGAGATAATGATGGTAAGACTCCTTTAAGTCGTGCTGTTAGTCTTGATAAGCCTAATATGGTTCAACTTCTTCTCAATAAAGGTGCAGATATTGAGGCTAAAGATAATGATGGCAGGACTCCTTTGCAGCATGCTGTTAGTCTTGATAAGCCTGATATGGTTCAACTTCTTCTCAATAAAGGTGCAGACATTGAAGCTGAAGATAATGATGGTAGGACTCCTTTAAGTCGTGCTGTTACTTTGGGTAATTTGAACATGGTACAACTTCTTCTTAATAAAGGAGCCTACATTTATTCTAAAGACGGTAATGGTAAGACAATTTTTGAAATAGCACATGAATGTCATAAAGCAGAAATAGTGAATTATCTCATAACAAAACAGGATAAGTATGGTAACACAATACTGCATTATGCTGCTGAAGAAGGTAATTTAAATTTGGTCGAATTGCTTTTAGATAATAATACTCATATTAGCGTTAAAAACAGTGACGGTTGGATACCTTTGCACTTGGCTGTTAAGGAGGGTAAATTAGATGTAGTTGAGCTGCTTATGAGAAAAGGAGCTAATATTGATGCTAAAGATAACAATAACCAAACTCCTTTGCACATTGCTGTTCAAGTAGGCAATTTCGATACTATTAGCCTCATTGTGGATAAAATTGAAAGCATAAAGTTTCTTATAAATGAAAAAGATGAGTTCGGTTATACACCGCTGCAATATGCTGCTAAAAATGGTAAGTGGGATATAGTTAACCTTTTCCTTGACAAAACTGCTGAAAGGGGTCCAGATGATGTTACAAATAAAGATCAACTATCAAAAAGTTGGACTACTGTACACTATGCTGTTTATAATGGTGACTTGCATTTAATTAAAGATATATTTCAATTTCTTCAAGATAAAGATGCTATCGTTAATACTAAAGATAGTAGTGATTGGACACCTTTACACTATGCTGTATACTACAATGCCCTTGATACAGTGAAATTTCTTGTAAGTAAAGGTGCTGATATTGAGTCTAGAGACAGAGACGGTAAAACACCTTTAGATATTTCTATTGATCGAAAATATGATGGTGTTGTACAATATTTAAAACAAGTGCAATTAAATGAACAACTGTTGAAAGCAGTACAAGTTGGTGATCGTAATGAAGTTAAAGCTTTGATTAGCAGGAAAGCTGACGTTAGTGCTAAAGATAAGGATGGTAAGACTCCTCTACATTATGCTTCTTGGCTTGATTCTTCAAATATGGTAAAGGATCTTATAAGGGAAGGTGCTAACATTGATGCTAAAGATAACAATGGTAAAACTCCTCTAGAGGACACAGGATTTAATGCAGGCGTAAAAAGAATTTTAATGCAGGCACACTTAGATAAAGAGTTATTAATCACTGTACAAGGTAATGATCTTGAGAAAATTAAAAGCCTTGTTGCTCAGGATGTGAGCAAAGATAGTCATGGCGCGTATTATTATGCTTGGAGTGGTAACTTGGACACAGTAAAGTTTCTTGTTGAAGGAGATGTGAATGTTAATGCTACTGATAAATATGATTGTACATTGCTACATTGGGCTGCATTGAAAGGTCATTTAGAGGTTGCTAAGTTTTTGGTTAATAAAAGAGCTAATGTTAATGCTGAAGATATTTTTGGCAGAAGTCCTATGCACTTTGCTTTTATGAATAATCACATAGGTGTACTACGGTATCTAGTAACTAATCAAGCTAACATTGATGCTAAAGATAACAATGGTAAAACACCTTTAGAGGTAGCAAGAGAGTATTTTAAATTAGAAGCAGCTGGAATCCTTTCTATAAATAAGGATATTAAGGAAGGTAAGTTGGATGAAGTCAAGCACTTTCTTGCTAATAATGCTAGCAGAAGTGATACTGATGCTAAAGACAAAGATAAATGGTCGAAAGATTGGAATCTTTTACACTACGCTGTCTACAATGGTAACTTAAATTTATTCAAAGGTGTGTTCGAACTACTTTTGGAAAAGAGTGGTAGCATTAATGCTGGAGATCAGTACGGTTGGACGCCTCTACACTATGCTGTCTATTACAATGAACCTGATATTGTCAGTTTTCTTGTAGATAAAAAGGCAGACATTGATGCTCAAGCAAAAGATCACAAAACACCTCTACATGTTGCTGCTCAGTACAATAGCGGATCTGAAATAACTGGGCTTCTTCTTGATAAAGATGCTAACATTGAGGCCACAGTAAATAATGGTTTTACTGTTTTACATGAGGCTGTTTACTATAATAAACTTGGTATAGTTGAATTTCTTGTTCAGAGAGATGCTGACATTAATGCTAAAAATGGTAAGGGTGAAACACCTCTAGAGGTAGCAAATAGGTTGGGTAGATCAGAAATAGCAAACTTTTTAAGAGGGAAACAAAACGAGAAGCCTGTACAACGTAAGCGTCGTCATCACCATGGAGACCACCCTCGTCACTACGATCGCTCATCGCGTAAGCTTCCTGCTACAGATTTAAGTAATCAACCTGAGGTAGCAGCTAGACAAGATGTACCAGAAAATTCATTACAAAATGATGAGACAGGCTATAACAAAGGGGGAGCTACAAGTGGAGCAAGTAAGCCATCTTCATGGATAAATGTTGCTGCTCATGCTGTTGCAGATACTGTTATGGGTGTTTTTCAGTTTATCTCTTCTCCTTTTAAGTCAGCTATAGATATGGAGCATTCTCAACCTTCTAAAGCTATAACAACTCAAGGTACTGATGTAAATAGCACGCTTTTTCTGTTGGATGTATTCATAAGAAAAATTACAGGACAAAAATACATTTCTACAGTGGACCAGCCTACAATATCCTTACCAGAAGCGGAGTACTATGCATCAGATATTATAAATGAATTTGAACAAGTATTGAAGAAAACAGCAGTTGAATCAGGAATATCAGTAACAAATTTAAATTTTGATCCTATAAAACCACAATCAGATATAGTTGGACAACTAATAAATGGGAATTTTTCTGAAATATCGAAAACCTTGTATTCGTCTGCAAAACAAGCGTGCCCAGAGTTTAAGCAAACCAAGAAATTTCTGGAACGTATGAAAAGCCATATAGAAGAGCTTTTAGACAAGAAAGAACTTGTACTGACAAAACAGCAAATGGAGCAATCCTCTAAGGCTTCAGACCAGCAGGCATCTGGTGCAACAGAGCTATCTAAAAAGCCTTTCTTAAAAGGTACATCAGTGGCTAAAGGACTGGAATTATGTAGCGGTGGTGCTAGTTTCGTAGCTAATAATCCTACAGGAAGTCAGTTACCAGGAGCTACTAGCGGAACAGACGGTAAGCCCGAATCTTATTTAAGTGGTGTAACAGTAGATAATCAACTAGAGAGGTCACAACGACGTTAGGCTATTTATTCCTGAAGTTGTGCAATTTCATCAAGGGAAAGGTCAGTTATTTCAGCTATAACATCTATAGAGACACCGGCCTTAAGTGAATTTTTAGCCACTACACCGTCCACGGATTGTGAGAATGAATAAAGAACACACGATAAAGACTTTCATCAAAAATTATTCCAAAAAAAATTTCTAAATAGTGGTTGACAAGTTTTAAAAATGGAGTACTATGCCTGAAACACATTGGATTGCTAATTTTTATGGTATGTAAGTGTGTAATAGCTAAGGTAGTTTTACGTTTATTAGTGAGCTATGTTATGTGAAGGCGTTCCAGAATTCTTATTTGAGGGGAGATGGTACTTTCTGTGTTGCTTGAAAGAGCATATTGTTGTTTTACTTGAGGAAAGAAAAAAGCCTAGGGTAAGAGTAGCTTGCTAGAGTGTAATTACTTAGTTAAGTTAGGTAAGTTTTTGTAAATGTGGAGGAACAAATGACTTTAAATAATGATAGTTTATTAATTGGTGCTGCAGAAGCAGGATACCTTAGTGAGGTTAGAGAACTTCTTAAGAAGGGGGCTGATATTGAAACTAAAGGTATTGATGGTTACACACCTTTGCACTTGGCTGTTAAATATGGTCGTTTAGAGGTAGCTAAATTTCTTATAGAGAAGAGGGCTAATGTTGATAATAAGGGCAATGGTGGCCATACTCCTCTGCACTATGCTGTTTTAAATGGTCACTTAGAGGTAGCTAAACTTCTTATAGAGAGGGGGGCTAATATTAATGAGAAGGATAACGATGACAATACCCTTCTGCACTTAGCTGCTGAAAAAGGTCGCTTAAATGTAGTAGACAAGCTTATAGATGAAGAGGCTATGGTTAATGAGGAAAATAGCTATGGTTACACCCCTCTGCACTTGGCTGTTAAAAATGGTCATTTAGAGGTAGTAAAAAAGCTTATAGAGAAAGGGGCTAAGGTTAATGAGCAGAACAAGGAAGGCAGTACCCCTCTACACTTAGCTGTTGAAAATGGTCACTTAGCGGTAGCAGAAAAGCTTATAGCGAGGTATGCTGACATTATAATTAAAACTGATGATGATTATGTACCTTTAGACAAGGCAAGGGAAAACAAACAATCAGAAATGGTTAAGTTTTTAGAGAAAAAAGCAGAAAGAGGAAAAAGTATAGATCCTATAAGGCGTAGGCGTCATAAACAACACCACAGAGAGCAGTTACAAGAGGAACGTACTAGCTACCTTGAATCAAAGGATGCTCTTCGTAGTATTGAAAATGATAATTCTGCAATAGAAGACAATAAGCAAGCCACAAGTGGAGCAAGTAAGCCATCTTCATTGATGGGCAGTATTGTTAAGTGGATTAAGAATTCTACAGAATCTCCAGCTCTACTTACTTCTGGAGAACGTAATAATCATACCGTTACAACTGTACCGGAAGTAAACGCTACTCTAGTGAATAACACAATAATGTTAGCCATTTTAGCTGCTGGTCGGTATAGGCAGCCAATTCATGAAAACCTCTTGTCACCAAGAGAGCAATCGATGAGGTTAAATAATATAGATGAGGACGTGATTAGAGCTATGCAGGAGAGTGAAGAAATTGGAGATCCTGATACTAAGATGGATGAAGTGAAAATTAGTGGTAATAAGACTGGGATGTGGAAAGGAGGTAAATAGTTAATATGCCTCTTACGGAGATAAACAAAGTTAGAGGTTTATGATTATTTAGTTCCCTAACTTTTGAATTTCATCTAAAGAAAGGCCGATCATTTTAGCTATAACATCTATAGAGACACCGGCCTTAAGTGAATTCTTTGCAACTTCGATTTTCTCTGCTTTTCTGCCTTCGGCTCTGCCTTTTTCATGTCCGATTTGGATGGCTTCTCTATTTATGAGCTGTATTAGCTGTGGTGTTGTGTAGCAGATTATCCAATCTGGTGCTTCTCTGCCATTTTCCCACTTAGCAAATCTCATCTTTTCCTTGAGATAATATCTCCTATAAGCTTCCACAGCACTGCTGCATTTATACTGATCCGGCAGTGCTTGTATAAAAGCTTGCATATCAGTTGATCGAAAAATGAGTAAATCCTTATTACTATCACACCAATTTATTACTTCCTCTGATTTATGCTTCCTTTTGTATCGCTGTGTATACTCTTTACACAATTCTTTTCCATACTCTATCAACCAACAAAAGTTTCCTTTCGATTGCCTAGCCCACAAAGAACAAGGATGATTGCTGTGAGTGAGTTTATATGGAACTTCTATATCCTGATCTATGACACTAACAAAAGGATTTGGCGCTTTTAATGCTATTGAAAAAACATTACTTAATAACTGAGCAGTTTCTAATGGCATTTTTACTATATGCTTATCACATAACATTTTTGCCGCAATCTCTGGGTTTTCATCTAGTACAAAGATGTTCATCTAAACATCCAAAGATAGAATCAGCTTAAGTCTTTAATTTCATTAGCTGTAAGACCAGTAGTTTGAGCTATAATATCAACAGAAACACCTGCTTTAAGTAGATTCTTTGCGACTGTTATCTTAGCTTGTTTTTCACCTTCTTCTCTTCCCCTCTCTGCGCCAATTTTAATGCCTTCCTCCTTGCCTTCCTCTCTGCCTTTTTGATGTCCGATGAGGATGCCTTTTTCAGTAGCATCATCAAGTTTTTGAGCGAGGACAGCCTGTTCATCAAGAATACGTTTTATTTCCTGTTCATAGGCAATAAATTCTTTTTCTGACCAGTTAAATCTATTTAGTTCTTCATAGGCCTTTTTAATTATTACATCACTACCTATTATTTTTTCCAGCTCTTCTTCACTAGTCTCATCTGCATATTTAAAGAAGTAGATCCATTTTTCAACTATATTTGAAAGCTGATCCTCTTTGGTTTTTGGAAATTTTGGCAATTCAATAAATATGAAGTAAAAATCTTTTAGATCGTGTTCATTAGTATCTTCATCCCGAATAGTATGCTTTGATTTATACTCAGACTTGTCCGGAAACAGGATACAATCTGCTATAGCAATGAAGATAATTTCCTTAAGGTCTTGGTATTGATCACCTTTATCGGCTTGTCTTGAATACGCTTTAGCTGCATAGTATTGGGCACGTTTTTCAAAGCCTTTAGTTTTAGCGACCTGCATCTCGACGATCACTTGCACCCCATCTTCATCTCTACAGAGAACGTCAACAATACTTTGCTTTTTAGCAGCAATATCAGGGTCTTGAATAGTACTTAGAAACTCTATATCCTTTATTGCACTTTTGTCAGTGAAGCCAAGGATATCATTGAGGAAGTGAATAAGAATATCTTTATTTTTTTCAGTACCGAAGATACGGCGAAAAGATATATCATTTTTGGGGTCGAGAAACTTCGAAAGAGCCATGAGAAAAAAACCTAAAAAGCATTAATAATTATACACAATTGTGAAGAAATGTTCAAGTTTTTTATTTTTTTAAGTTTTGAATGCGTTGATGAAAAAAATGTCTCCCATAGATGGCTTTAGAATGCTACTACGCATCTTAGACGTCCTTTTGTACATCTTTTTATAACTCCATCATAAAGTGCCTTTAAAGCCCAGGAAATGAATTCATGAATTTAGTAGCTATAAAAAACTTCAAAAATACCTATCTTGGGTGTGAGAGGCTAATTTCCTAATAAAAATACGAGCGTAAAAACTCAATTACCTAACACCGTGAGATTAACCTCCCACACCCTTATTATAAATAACTCAAAAATAGTATTCAATAATTTTTAGTGGAAAATTTTACAATTGAAGTTATATCTGAGTAAGTATGAATACAAAAAAAGTAGTAATGTACACTGGCAAACGAGGAAGCAGACAGGCTTGCCAGAAAGGAAACTAAAAAGCTGAAATACAAAAACTACCAAAGCTGCAGCGAGTACAAAGAAATTAATGTTTTTATTCAGATACAAATTTGTGTAAGCGCTTACAATGAGGTATATATGGTTGTTTCCGTGAAAGAAGTGATCGTTAGCAGCTGTAATGATAGCAAAGCATATTAATCCTGTAAGATACAAAATAGCGCAAAAAATAAGAAGCTGGAGGCTAAAGCGAGGATATACCCTAAAAGATCTAGCAGACAAAACAGGTATAAACTATCATACGCTGCGAAGATATGAACAAGGGATATGTGGCATTCCAGATGAAGAATTACAAGTTATAGCAGATGCATTATCAGTTAGTTTGAGTGATCTACTTCCTAGACAAAAAGTACTCAAAGAAAACAGTTGTTTTGATAAAAGTAAGATCCAATGGATGTACGATTTCATAGGAAAATACACAAAAACAAGGGGGCGAGAATCACGTAAAGCGATTTATGCATTAACCAAATCTATTCGAGCTGAAGAGGAAAGTGATGTAAAAGCAGCAAGAGTAAGAATGGCGGAGAATATGCTGGAGGCAGGATTTGCTACTGATATAATCTACCGAGCAACAGGCTTATCAACTGATGAATATGATAATGAAGAGGAAAAAGGTTCTAAGCGTCGAAGCAAAAGACAAGAGATGAAAAAGTGGAGAATAATACAAGGGTGTACGCAAGAGGAATTAGCAAAAGAGCTTGGTGTAGGAGGTCCACAGGTACATTACTATGAACAAGGGAGCACCATGTTCGGTGAAAGGTTATGGGAAATAGCGAGAAAATTGTCAGTGGATGCTAAGGATCTGGTGCTTAAATCGACGGAAGAAGACTGCTGTGAAGACGAAGATGGTGAAGGAGAAAAAGAACTATTAAGTTGGGTGAGAGAGTCTAAAAAAATTAGCAATCAAGAATCACGAGATGAACTGGATACATGGGTAGAATTTTTATCCCAAAGAAGGCAAATTTACAAAGAAAAGATTGATAAAGTAGAGTCAATCAAGGTTGCGAATAATCTACTTATACTAGGTGTTTCTATTGATGATATTTCTCAAATAACTAGCTTGACTGCAGAGGAACTTGAAACCCCAAATAGGCATCTATAGCAGAAACTTCATATAGACTTTTGGAGAAAGGTTACAAATTCCTCCTCGGTTAAAATTTTAATACCCAGCTTTTTAGCCTTTTCGAGCTTTGACCCAGGTTTTTCGCCGACAACCAAGAAGTCCGTTTTAGGCGATACACTTGAACTCATAATTGTGCCTAAAGATTCCATTAGTGCTTGCGCTTCATTTCTCTCCATTTTTGAAAGTTTTCCAGTAAAAACTACTGTTTTGCCATTAAAAATGGAATTGCTAGTATTAGCAACCACAGGCAGAATATTTAACTGAGCAGCAAGGTCATTTACCATTTCAACATTATCCTTTTCAGAGAAGAAAGATATTAATGAATCTATAATCTTTTCTCCTACACCTATTATGCTCATTAATTCTTCTTCATCAGCAGAATACCAATTTTCATATGAGCCATAATGTTTTGCTAGTAATTTTGCTACATGTGGTCCGACGTATCGAATCCCTAGAGAAGATATAAATCTGTCAAGGGTTATGGTTTTTCTACTATTGACAGAATTCAATAAATTAGATATTAATTTTTCACCCCACCCTTCTTGTTCACTTAAGTTGAAATTTTTTAGTTTTTCTTCCAGAGTAAAAATATCAGGGATCTGTTTTACTAAACCAAGATTATAGAGAGATTCCAGTTGTTTGTCACCAAAGCCAGTAATGTCAAAAGCATCATTGGAAACAAAATATTTTAACCTTTCTATGATTTGAGCTTTACAGGTAACCCCTGAACATCTTATTGCTGCTCCTTCAATCTGTACTTCACTTCCACATTCTGGACAGGTATTCGGAAATATAAACTTTGGTGCATTCGGAGAACGAGCATTTTTGTCCACTTCTACAATCTTTGGAATGACGTCGCCTGCTCGCTGCACTACCACGACATCTCCTTCTCTTACGTCCTTGCGCTCTATTTCATCTTGATTATACAGGTTTGCTCTAGTAACAACCACCCCACCTATGTTTATTGGCACTAATTGAGCAATTGGAGTCAATTGGCCTGTTCTGCCGACTTGTACTAATATCTTTTCTATTTTAGTTTTTCCATAAGCTGCAGGAAATTTGTGTGCTATAGCTCCTCTTGGTGCTTTATTGGTACTACCTAGACGATCTTGCAACTCTAAGTTGTTGATTTTATAGACTACCCCATCAATATCATAACCTAATTCATGACGATTATCATAAATCCTGTTATAAAACTTCAGCATCTCGTCCACATTTTTTGCTAAGCATTGATGTTCATTTACACAGAATCCAAGTTCCTTCAACTTGTTTAATACTTCAAATTGAGTTTTTTCTGCTCCACCAATTAAAGAATAGGCAAAGTACCTGAGCGGTCTACTGGCGGTAACTTCTGGGTCCAATTGTCTTAGTGAACCGGATGCCGTATTGCGCGGATTTGAAAATTGGTTATCCTTATTTAATTTTAAAAAATCGTCATTTCTTATGTATATTTCCCCTCTCACCTCCAATCTACCCTTTATACCAGGTAAAGCTTGAGGAAAACCCTTTATGGTTTTTGTGTTATCAGTGACATCTTCGCCTAAATTACCATCACCGCGCGTTGCAGCTTTAACGAGTAAGCCATTTTCATAAATTGCAGTGAAACTTAAGCCATCAATTTTCAGCTCGCACATTATCTCCAGCTCATCTGTATTTAGGAGTTCTCTGGACTTAGCAATAAATTCTTCAATGTCTTCTTGGCTGTAAACTTTGTTTAACGAGAGCATAGGCACAATATGCTGTACCTTGGAAAACCTATCGTCAGGCGCAGTACCAATGGTTTGAATATCTACTTTTTTTACCAGTTCATCATATTCTGCATCGGTTATTTCTGGCCTATTTTTCCGATAGTACAACTCGTTGTGACGCTTTATTTCTTCTTGTAATTTTAATGTATTTTCACTCATACAATTTACCTCAACCACTGTTTCAGTATACAGCGTCAATTGTAAATAAATTATTGACCGTTGTATTCGTTTAGCTGGTATTCTACAAAGAAGCCACTAGCTTTGCTACTGTTTTTTATATTTAATATACAATATTTAAATAGAAATAGAAAAATATTTAATTAGTAGAGATTTCTGCTCGCTTCTAGCCTTAGCTACATTGTGAGATATCAATTTCCTGAAGTTTATGCCTATTATTTTGGCAGAAGTAGTAAAACTTTAATCAAACTCAATAATACTGTATTATATGTTTGTTCTGCAATTGTGCAAAAAATGACCACTACCAGAGAGAAAATTGCTATCGACTCTTTAAGCTACCAAGTAGTTCAAAAGATAAAAGAGTTGAGGTTATTAAGGGGATATTCTCAAGCGAAGTTAGCAAAGGAAACTGGTATATCAACGTCACAAATACGAAGATATGAACAAAGGATAGATGCTGTTTCACCTGAAAATGCAGAAAAGATGCTAAAAGTATTATCGGCTAGTTTTAAAGATATATTTCCTACAACAGGTTATGTTAATTACAAGGAAGAAAAGATGCTGAGTATACTGCAAAATTTAAAAAAAATTAAGGACCAAGAATTTCGCAGTGCATTTTGTGTATTAGTAAAACTTTTGTCAGGGGAAATTCAAATTGGCAAGAGTATAATAGGTACAAAGTCTATAAAGCACAAAATTGGACAAATGGCAAAAGATTGGAGGTTCGTAAGAGGATGTACTCAGTTGGAGTTAGCGAATAAAATCGGATTATCACAACAGCAAATACACAGATATGAACAAGGTGTAGATTGCATGTCATTTAAAAAGCTATCTGAAGCAGAAAAAGCATTAGTGAATGCTAGAGTTTTATTCTGTGGACCAACAGAAGAAAATTATTACGAAGATGAAGATAGTGAAGGAGAAATGAAAATATTAAATATAATGAAAGAATGTCAAAAAATTGAAGATCAAAGATTACAGGATTTATTGAGTTCATTTTTATCAGAGGTAGTAAAAATTAGCGAAGAGAAGCAGAATCAATAAAACTTATTTTTATAGAAAAGGTATATCTTTATGGACATTTGTATATTTAACAAAAATTTTACATGTTTTAAATTTAAAGGAGGGTGAAGGTGAGAAAACTACAGAAAATAATAAGAGTTATAAAAGGTATCTCTATAGAGCGATACGTTATTTTGTGAACCCGAATTATACAAGGCTGTTTCAAGCAAAGATTTAGGTAAAATAAAGTCGTTACTAAAAAAAAGGTGCTGATTCTAATGAATGCAGTAGCAATGGCTCTGCACAAATGTTGGCTGTTGTAAAACTGTTCATAAAGGATAAAAAGGGTTCAGCAGCGAAAGAGAAACAAGTTGTATGACATGGATGTAATTCAGGAAGCCAACAACAATGGGAAACTTTCGGAGCTACCGCCCTCTTCGGGAGTGTTAAATAAACCATACGCGTCAAGTTAAGGAATGTAGAGAGCTTAAAGTAGATACCCTGGTCTTCCTATATCTGTCTTTCAAAGAAAACTTTGACCAGATTATAGTAAGCTTTTTTAGAAAAATTTTTAAATTATTGACAATATTGTTTAATATCAAAAAGAGCTCTCTAACCCGCCTTTTCAATTCAATAAATGCCTTTGTTAAACTGAGCTCCGTGTTCTTTTTTAGTTTTACACAGCCAATCATTCCGTGAAATACGAGAATAGCACATAATTTTGCGTATAGCTCGCACAATACTCTAAATGGATTTGTCTTTCCTTTTAGTTTATCAAGATTGATATGACTTTTATATAGTTTAAATAGTAATTCGATTTGCCATCTTACTCTATAAACCGTCAATATTTGTTCAGCATTAATTTTACTCTCTGGAACATTAGTTATAAATATTGACCAATCTAATAACTTTTGATTCTTTTGAGAAGATGTATATCCATGTGACTTTGCTAATTTATTAGCCTTTCTTCTTCTAGCCATAGACTGTTCTTCAGTTAGCTTTTGACATATAATTCTTACCTTAATTTTTACTTCCTTTCCTAATAATACTTCTTTTTCTGAAGATAATTGACCTTCCAAATACTCCAATAGCTCTATTTTTTGATTTGTTTCTATATCATATATATTGGTATCAGACTTATAACGACTAACAAAATATGCACCTGCTTCATCAATCTGTTTAAAAGAACTAGGCACAAAGTAGCCCAAGTCAAATATTAGCAAATCATTGGCTGATAAACCGTTCAGATAATCCCTATAACCTTGATCCGACCTTATTCCTTCCATAAAATTTAACTTATCTAGCGCTTGATTCAGGTAATCAAAGACTAACTGTAGCTTTATTCCTGATTTGGTATTATTCTCACAATCTCTATAGCTACTGCCATATCCTTTGTACATATCTTCCATGCTACTGGGCAGGCTAATGTAGCTGCTATCCAATAATTTAACGCTTCCAAATTGCTGTAAAATTTTGCAATCAATCTGTAGACTTTTTTTAAATAAACACAAAGCTTCGTTATACATTTTTTTCATGAACTCAACTGCTTCTTCACTAAACCTAAAATCTAAACCCTGTTTTGTAATTTCTATCGAGTCTTCATTTAGCAATTGGCACATTGTTTCTATGCTGCAATCATCAACTCCTATGTTACCAAAAACCATAGCTTTTATGAATGATGAGCCATTAAGTTTTCTCTTTCTTTTTATAAAACCTACTGCAATTGATATTTCGTCTGCTTTTTCATTAAAGAATTCATTGAGGTCTTTTGATAAGCAAGCTATTCTGTCCATTGTAAGTTCTCTCATTCATATATCCAAGAGAATTTATACCTTATTATTTTCCTTCACTCTATCAACTTTACTTACACTTTTCCTTAACTTGACGCGTATGGTTTATTTAACACTCCCGAATTTTTTGCAACTTCAATTTTACCTTTTTATATCCAATTTGGATGCATTCTCTACCTATGAGCTGTATGCCTGTAGCATTAAATTTTCCGTTGTCCAATCTTCTGCTCTTTTCCCACTTAGCAAATCTCATCTTTTCCTGTAAATAGTACTTTCTATAGGCTTTTATGGAACTACCACATTTATAGCGATCAGACAGTGCTTGTATAAAAGTTGAAAAATTAGCAAATCCTTATTACTATCACACCAATCTACTATTTTTTCGGATTTATGCGTTCTTTTGTATCGCCAAGTGTACTCTTTACATAATTCTCTTCCGAACCAATAAAAGTTCCCTTCTGATTGCCTAGCCCACAAAGAACAAGGATGATTGTTGTGAGTCAGTTTATATGGGACTTCTATATTCTGATTTATGATACTGACAAAAGGATTTGGATGCTGTTGAAAAAACATTACTCAATAATTGAGCAGTTTCTAATGGCATTTTTACTATATACATAACATTTGCGCCGCAATTGCTGGGTTTTCATCTAGTACAAAGATGTTCATCTAGACATCCAAAGATAAAATTAGCTTAAGTTTTTGATTTCGTCAGCTGTAAGACCAGTAGTTTGGGCTATAATATCAATAGAAACTCCTGCTTTAAGTAGGTTTTTTGCGACCTCAATTTTCTCTGCTTTTCTGCCTTTTTCATGTCCGATTTGGATGCCTTCGTCTCTAGCATCATCAAGTTTTTGAGCGAGGATGCCTTCTTCTTTCCGCAGATCCATTATCCTTTCTTCGTACGCTATCAGATCTTTCTCATTCCAGCGAAACTTGTCTAACTCATCGTATGCTAGCTTTATTATTGGCGATTTTTCTGCAATATCTTTTAGGTCTTCATCTGTAGTATCTTCTGCGTACTTGAAAAAAAAGCACCAGCGCTCTATTGTACTTTCTAGCTGCTCTACTTTGTTTTTTGCGAATTTAGGCAACTCAATAAATATAAAATAGAAATCTTTTAGATCATGCTCATTAGTGTCTTCATCTCGAATAGTATGCTTTGATTTGTACTCAGATTTATTAGGAAACAGTACACAATCTGCTATAGCAATGAAGATAATTTCCTTAAGGTTATGATACTGGTCACCTTTATCAGCTTGCCTTGAGTAAGCTTTAGCAGCATATAGCTGAGCACGTTTCTCAAAGCCCCTATCACGAGCGAGTTGCATCTCGATTACATATCTGAACCCACTAGAATCCTTGCAAAGGACTTCAACGATGCTTTGTTTATCAGAGGCGACTTCAGGATCCATGTAGGTGCTAAGAAACTCAACTTCTTGTATAGTATCTATCCCGGTAAATCCTAAGATATCATTGAGGAAGTGAATAAGAATGTTCTTATTTTTTTCGGTACCAAAGACCTTTTTGAAGGTTAAGTCTAATTTTGGATTGAGAAACTTAGAAAGAGCCATAGCGAGAGTACCTAAAAAGCATTAATAATTATACACAATTCTGAAGAAATATTCAACTTCTTTATTTTTAGTTTATTTTTTAAGTTTTGAATGTGTTGATGAAAAAAATGTCTTCCATAAATGATCTGAGAATAGCATTTCATACTCTAGACTCCTTTTGTACTCTTTTATCAACCATTCTGTAAAGTATCTTAAAAGGCCAGCAAATGGATGTCATGAATTTAGCAACTGTAATGGCCATCAAAGATACCCTTCAATAGCGTTTATTTTTCTCTCATATTAAATTCCTCCTCGGTTAAAATTTTAATACCCAGCTTTTTAGCCTTTTCGAGCTTTGACCCAGGTTTTTCGCCGACAACCAAGAAGTCCGTTTTAGGCGATACACTTGAATGACCTTACCCAGAAAAAGTGGAGAGAAAGTTTGGAATGTTTTTCACAAAGAGAATGATGAATCAAAATGCTCAGGAATGCAATAGTTAATAGTGACGTTGTTTGTTATAAAAAATTTCTATGTATTCAAATATTGCAGTTCTAGTTTGTTGAGCAGAGTGTTGTGAAGTATCAATAAGTATTTCTCTTTTCAATGAGCTAAAGAAGCTTTCCACAACAGAATTGTTGTAACAACAACCTTTATGACTCATCTATGTTTTTTATGGATAAGAGATATTGATAACCTTGCGAAGTATATTGTGAACCTTGATCACTATGTAATAGTAGATTTTTGGCAGGTTTACGCTTGTTAACGTCCATTAATAAAGAGTCCATAACCAATTGTTTATTTATTGAACTGCTCATTAACTACCATGCGTGAATATAGATCGATTATTGTTGCCAAATATAGCCATCCTTCTTTGGTTTTTATATAAGTAATCCCATACTTTATTTGGTTGATCGACAATAAAGTTTTGGTCTAATATATTGGGAGCTACTGTCCGTTTGTTGTTTCTTAATTTTAAATTTTCTTCTCAATATAGCCTGAATACCATTTTTCTGCATAATACTTTGCACTGTTTTTAAGTTGCAACTTTTACCCAAAGCCTTTAATTCAGCATGAATTTTAGGAGCTCCATATCTACATTTAGAAGCTTGATATATTTTTTGAATATCTGCTAATAACTCTTTATTTGCTGATTCTCTACTGCTTATTTTCCTTGTAGTCCACTTATAGTAGCCACTAGCAGAAAACCCTACATAATTCCTGCACTTTATAGTGTTTACTATGCTCTTTTATGAAAAAATATTTTACTCTTTTTGACTGGCCAGGGCTTTTTTTAAAATGTCTCTTTCTCTTGTTACTTTTGCTTTGTAAATCAAATCTCTCTTTGTCATAAGGTGCTACATCTGGAAATGCATTTGCCGCTGACTTTTTTTCGTTATATTTCTTCATCCATTTTCCTAATACACTATCCCTTATTCCTAGATCTCTTGCTACTTTTGCAACTGTTTGACCTACCTTTCTTTGTTCATTTGCCAGCTTAACAGCTTCCAATTTGAATTCTGCCGTATATTCTCTTACCATTTCTAATCCTCCAAAATTTTATTTTACCCGAAAAAACTCTTTTTTTTCTCTCCACTTTTTCTGGGTAAGGTCAGTATGGGAAAAGGTGAAAGATGTACTAAAAAACCCAGAGATGATAAAAAAGGAATACCAACGTAGAGTATTAGAAAATAAAAATGATGAATCATCAGAGAAAAAGTTTGCAAGAAGAGAAAATCAAATAAAAGAAGGTATCGAAAAATTAATGGAAGATTATTATAGTCAAGAAAATGCAGGAGAGAAAGGATATATAAGCGAGGAAGAATTTAAACAGACAATGAGAAAAATGAAAGAACGCTTACAAGGGATAGAAGAAGAGAAAAAAAAGGTAGTTGATCAGAAGGCAGTAGAAAAAGGAATAAGTCTTATTATAAATAGCATAAAGAATTTTTATTCTAGTGTAAAATCGAACCTGGAACAGCTAGATTGGCAAACTAAGCGCGGCATTATTAAAGCATTAATAGGACAAATTAACATTGGTTGTGATCAGGTAGAAGTAGGATTTCAGATCGAAGAACCAGCACAGGATGGGGGAATTCTTAATTTGTATCATTGTACTACACATCATAATAAGGGGGTTGGCGAAGGGTGTCAAGTAATTCCGTTCCTTATGGGTAAAAAAAGAGAAACTCTAAGTTGCAGCCGCACAATGTTTCTCTTTTCTGCTGTTGATGATTATTTCGCCTATTGTAACTGCCGCTAGAATAAAGCAATAATATACCTGTGTTAATAAAGAAATAGGTGATACAGAGGCGATGCTACCTGCTAGCAATAGTTGGGAACCATAAGGTAAGATACCTTTTGTAGCACAAGCAAAAACATCTAATAAGTATGCGCTGCGATGTGGCGCAATACTGTGTTTTTGTGCAAGCCTTTTTGCAATGCCACCACTTAGTAAAATAGCAATGGTATTATTGGCAACTAAGGTAGTAAACATAGACGCAATTCCTGCTATCACAAATTCAGCTTTAGTTTTTGTGATATTGCTTTCATCGATGAGTTTATGCAACGCTTTTTGACCTTGCTTGTACATTATATGGCTCAATCCACCGATAAATAGAGCAAATATCACTATTTCGTTTACTTTTTTGAAACCGTCATACACGTCATGAGGAAATTGAATGATAGCATAGTCAAAAAAAGTTATTCCTAGCACACCAGCAATAATTATGTTTATAGTTATTGTTACTAAAGTGGCGACTTCAAGCAGCCCCATGATTATTAAAGAAATGTAAGGAATAATTTTTATTATAGAATAATAATCTAAATTTGATATAGAAATAATTTTTGTACTATTTGAGGCAACTGCTAGGTAGATGAGTGTTATAATGCTGGCAATAAGTGCAACTTTAGAGTTCATTTTAAGTTTATCTTTTGCTGAAGCTTCCTGTGAAGAAACAGATGCAATGGTGGTATCAGATATCATCGAAAGGTTATCGCCAAACACGGCACCACCTACTACAGTTGCAGTTCCTATTTCGAGACCAAAAGCTCCACTTTTTGCCAGATTAACAGCTATAGGTACCATCAGCGCAACAACTCCCATAGATGTGCCAATTGCAGTTGAAATAAAAGCAGAAGCCAAAAATACTCCAGGCAGCAGTAATCTTGCTGGAAGGAAATTAAGAATTAAATTAGCAACAGTGTCTGCGCTACCGATTGATTGAGTCACCGCAGAAAATGCTCCAGAAAATAAAAAAATTAAACACATAGTAAGGGTGTTTTTGTCACCCATGCCCTTGATAACAGTATCGATGTTATGCTGAATTTTATTTGTACCACGTGAGACAGCAAAAAATAGTGCTGGTAATAAGCAGATTACTGGTGAAACCTGATGAAGTGGATTATCAGTTCCGATAAAAGAAAAATAAGCACCACTTCCAAGATACAAGATTAAAAAAATAATCAAGGGGACAAAAGCTGTCATTTTGCTGTACCTAAACTTATAACTATAACTAATTAAGTGGTTTTAAGCAAGTTTGGTTTTCACTAGTTCTACAGGAAGTCAATAGCAGAGTTTTAAACTTCATATTTAATCTACTAAATAAATAGCACATGTAGCTTATTGCTTGACAATAGGATCTAATTGTTGTCTAGATTCCAGCATCACGCGCACAACTGTACGAACATTTGTTTGCGAAGAAATGTTATAGCTGGTTTTGCTTCAAACACAAAGATATCATCCGAGTAGCTGAATACTTGGATCCAGAAAATTTTGCTGCGAATAAGCAAATTTGTTTGGTGAGCATAGAAAGTGGAATGTGTAAGCGCAGCCTCAACAGGGTGTCATCCAAGTAGCTGACTACTTGGATCCAGATTGGATACTGAGTTGGTGAGTATAAAAGTATAGCTAACGCGAGCTCTACGTCATACCGCCGCAGAATAATTAACCGTCATACCGCGATTCATTCGCAGTATCCCTTCGCGGTATCCCTTAGCCGCTAACAAGCAGCGGGATGACGGTTGTCGTTTAGCCATAAACATTAAGGAATTTACCAAATAAAAAAAAAGGCAAAAGAAGCCCCGTGGTTGGCTAATTACTTACATTATACTTTCAAGTATGGCGTTTTTTTATTCTAAACGCTTAATAACCGCGATTTAGCTGCTTTTTAATGCAACTAACCTTTAGTCA
The DNA here is from genome assembly GCF_964028125.1 of Wolbachia endosymbiont (group A) of Phasia obesa. Lineage (NCBI taxonomy): Bacteria > Pseudomonadati > Pseudomonadota > Alphaproteobacteria > Rickettsiales > Anaplasmataceae > Wolbachia > Wolbachia endosymbiont (group A) of Phasia obesa. The sequence goes on along the minus strand of NZ_OZ034764.1, from coordinate 910,284 downwards.
TAAATGTTTAAGAAATTTACTAAACAGAAAAAAAGGCAAAAGAAACCCTAGGGTAGCTAATTATTCACTATCCATTTTTTAAGTTGGCGTTTTTTGATGTTTTAAATGCTTTATAAGCGTATTTCAGCTTGTATAGGTAAAAACCTAGAAATTTGATAAAGACATAGAGTGCACATAGTGCAAAAAATTAAACATGAGACGCCAGATACGTGAGTTTTTTTGTCATTTAATCTGTACAGAGAAGATAAATAAATAGCTTCAGTTTCATGATAAGGAGGCTGGCGGAGTTTGTCAAGGAAGTTTTTTCGTTTCTAATGGTTGTTAACGTGCTGCCAAAAACTATGCAAGAAGTCTATTGAAATCGCGTATATCAATCGTTGTAAAATCACACAATTGCTCTGTAGAGCTATGCCCTGTAATAATTACTATACCATTTTGCTCAGAGCGTATTGAGATTAAGTTCAGCACTAATTCACACGTTGCACTATCAAGATTACAAAATGGTTCATCTATCAGCCAAACGTTTGCATTAGAAATCAAGAGGCGAGCAAGCGCAACTCTCCTTTTCCAGCCTGCAGAAAGTTCGCCATATCTAATATTAAGTACAGGTTGCAACTGCAAGCAACAAATAGCTGCCACAATCAATTCTCTAGTATTTCGTATTCCTGCCCAGAATTCTACGTTTTGAGCAACAGTTAAGCTATCTTTACAGGCATTCTTATGGCCTATATAGACCATAGAAGATATATAGGATTTTGGATCATCATATATATCTTTTCCGCAGTGCCTTATATTGCCTGATACCGGCGGTAAAAGTCCAGATAAACTTCTAATTAAGCTGGTTTTACCACTACCATTTGGACCAGTGATTAGAATCTTTGATTTTAGCTCAGCTTTAAAACTGAGATTCTTAAATAGTACCTTATTATTACGAGTGCAGGATAAATTTTCACATTCAAGCATGGATTATCTGCCCTTTCCCTTATGTTTACCTTGAGTTGAAGCCTGAGCTTTTACAAACAGCTCCCAAAATCCTTTCTGTCCGCCTTCTCTATGTATCAATTGTGCAAAACGCTGCATTAAACCATTACCCATCATAACCATCTTTGTCCATTTACCTACCGGTTTTGCTATGTCAACTATTTCTGGATCTTCTTTATAAACTTGCACATCTTTTTGTTTCTCGCGTAGCGTTTCTTGTTGTTTCAGCAACTCTTTTTGCTTATTTTTTTGATATAATTCATTGAATTTTCTGTCTTCTTCCCACTCTTCTTTAAAAACTTTTCTAGGAAATATGATTTTTCTAATGCGATTTTTGTATATTTTTCTCAAAAAGAGAAATACTGCAGCTACAGCAAGTAATGTTACGCTATATAATATGATCTGTGTAAGTGGCATTTCCTGTATCTAATTCATTAAAAATACCCTTGCTATTATACCATAATTATAGAAATTGTGCAATTTTTTTGCGGGTAAAGACAATATAAAAGCAGTACTGCTCTATTTCGAAAATTGCGCAAATATCTGACGAACGGGCTTGTATGTAATAAGGTTTATTTCTATACTTCTTAAAGAATTTAGAAGTAAAACAAATATGAACTGCTATAAAACTCATACGTGCAATGAACTGAGGAAGAACGACGTAGAAAAGGAAGTTACCCTTTCTGGATGGTTATATCGTAAGCGCGACCATGGTAACCTAATTTTTGTTGATTTAAGGGACTTCTACGGAATCACTCAGCTAGTATTTAATAATGACAAAGACTTTTTTGATGAGATATCAAATTTAAAATTGGAGAGTGTAATTACTGTTACAGGAATAGTTGAAGCTAGAACTGAAGATACGGTAAACAGCTCTATTTCTACCGGAGAAATCGAGGTGATAGTCAACAATTTGCGCGTTGAGTCGGAAGTTGAGTTCCACTTTGATGAAGAAATAGCAAAAGAAGAAAGAAGTATATTGGCAAGCATTACCGGCGAGCAAGAATACCCAGAAAACATGAGATTTAAATATCGATTTCTTGACTTAAGACGTGAAAAAGTCCGCAACAATATTATTTTGCGCTCACAAATTATTGCAGAGCTCCGCAAGCTCATGATAGAGCGAGGATTTTTAGAGATTCAAACTCCAATACTCACTGCTTCCTCTCCTGAAGGAGCACGCGACTACCTAGTGCCAAGCAGGCTAAATCCTGGCAAGTTCTATGCATTGCCACAAGCTCCGCAGATTTTCAAACAGTTGCTCATGGTTTCAGGGTTTGATAAATATTTCCAAATTGCACCATGTTTTCGTGATGAAGACGCAAGGGCTGACCGTTCTCCGGGAGAGTTTTATCAGCTAGATCTTGAAATGTCTTTTGTGACTCAAGAGGACATATTTGACGTTATTGAATCTGCTTTATATAAAGTGTTCGCCAAATTTTCTCGCAAGTCTGTCGATAAAGATTTTCCACGCATTACATACAAAGAGGCAATGCTTAAGTATGGTTCTGACAAGCCAGATTTGCGTAATCCACTATTAATCAGCGATGTTACAGAAATTTTTCGTGATTCAGGGTTCAATATTTTCAAAAGCAATATTGAGCGTGGTATGGTAGTGAGAGCCATCCCTGCACCTAAAACAGCAGAGGAACCACGCAGCTTCTTTGATAAAAAGATAGAACATGCGCAAAAAGAATTCGGTGCTAAGGGTCTTGGATATATAACGTTTGATAAAGATGGAACTGCGAAAGGCCCAATTGCTAAATTTCTTGATGAAAATAGGCTAAACCACATAAGAGAAGCAACAAACATAGAGCCAGGAGATAGTGTATTTTTTGCTTCTGACAAAGAGAATGAGGCGGCAAACATTGCAGGAAAAGTACGCACTCTTTTAGGGTCAGAACTCAGTCTTATAGATGATAATATCTTCAAGTTTTGTTGGATCATTGATTTTCCATATTTTGTATATGACGATAAAAGTAAAAAAATAGATTTCTTTCATAACCCATTCTCCATGCCACACGGTGGTCTGAAAGATTTAGAGGACAAAAATCCACTGGATATCCTTGCTTACCAATATGATCTTGTTTGCAATGGAATAGAACTGTCAAGTGGGGCGATTCGTAATAACAAACTGGATATCATGTATAAAGCTTTTGCCATTGCAGGTTATAGCCGGGGAGAAGTTGATACAAGATTCGGTGCACTTGTACGTGCATTCAGATTTGGTGTTCCTCCTCATGGTGGAATAGCACCAGGAGTTGATAGAATAGTTATGCTGCTTGCTGATGAGCCAAATATTCGTGAAGTAATCTGTTTTCCTATGAACCAGCAAGGTGAAGATGTTCTAATGGGTGCTCCTTCCAAGGTGGAGGATAAGCATTTACGTGAATTATCCTTGAAGGTTATTGAATGAAAAATTTTATAGCAAGGAGCACCGGTTAATGATATATTAGGTTATGTTAAATTGAAAGACCATGAATAATATCCGAAAAGCAATACTATCGGGCATGATCTGTAACATGATTGTGTGGTATGAACTCACTCTTTTTGGAGTATTAACAGATACAATCATCAACGTTTTTTTCCCATCAGAAGATCATTATTTGAGTACACTCAAATTCCTTGGTGTTTTTGCAATTGGTTTTGCGTTTAGACCAATTGGTGCAGTAATTTTTGGTTATATGGGAGATAAGTATGGCAGAAGAAAGACTTTACTTACTTCAGTAATATTAATTTCAATATCATCCACAATTATGGGAATTATACCTGGGTATAAAGAAATAGGGTTGCTTTCACCTGTATTGCTTGTGTTTTGTAGAATAGTGCAAGGAATAACTGCAGGAGGTGAAACAAGCATTAATACAGCATTTACGATAGAGCATTCAAAAGATAAAAAAAATCTAGGTTTCTTAGGAAGTATGAAGCCCTTTAGCGGAGCCCTTGGAACGCTCTTATGCATAACAATGATATTTATCTGCAAAAGAGTTACAGGTGAGAACTATGAAATATGGGGATGGAAGTTGCTTTTTTATTTTTGCTTTTTTTTGGGGACAATAGGTTTTTTAACTAGGTACATATTAAAAGAAAGCTTAGCATATAAAACTAATAAGTACGCTAATAATTTAGCACATTCACCATTGTTAGAACTAGTAAGAAACTATAAAAGACCGCTTATTATTTCAATCAATCTGGGAATTGCTCAGAATGCAATTGTCTACGCAGCAATAATGTTTTATAATATATCAATAAAAGAGCTAGTTATTTTATCTATTAGTGTTAAAGATTTAATGAGGATAGTAATACAGGTTGTATTTGCAGCATCTGCGGTACTTTTTGCAATTTTATCTGATAAAGTTGGAAGAAAACGCGTAATGATTCCTGTACTGATTATGCTATCTCTGATTGGTACATGTGTATTACCATTATTATCTTCCGTTAACCACTATGTCGTAATAATAACTTACTTATTGATTACTATACCAGTAGGTGCATCTTTTGGAATATATGGTTCTGTTATTTGTGAACTGTTTCCAACAAAAGTAAGATGCACTGGCGTAAGCTTAGCAAATAATATATCTGCAGGAATTTTTGGTGGCCTTTCTCCATACATATGCATGTGGCTTATAGAAAAAACCGAAACAAAACTTGCAGCAGGCATTTATCTTACTGCCTGCACATTAATTAGCCTAATATCTGTGCTTCAAATTAAAGCCAAAGACAGAAAAGTTGATTGGTGAAATCGTTTCAGTCGAAAAATAGCGCTTCAATGGATTTTTCGATGTGTTTAGTGATAGGAGCGGTGATAGTGATTTCTTTATTGTTTGGCAGTTTTAAAGATAAAGAATGCGAATGAAGGTGAATTTTATTTGCTATCCCATCAATAAAAGCTTTTTTACCACCATATTTACCGTCACCAAGAATAGGGCAATTTATATGAGCTAAATGTGCACGTAACTGATGGGTTCTGCCGGTAATTGGTTGTAATTTTAAATAAGCAACATTGTGTTTGGATTTTGCTATAATTGAAAAATGCGTAGTGGCATTCTGAGGTGAATTTTCATCAACGACCACTTTTTCTTGACCTGAAACATATTTTTTCACCAATGGATAGTCTATTGTTCCACTATCCTTGCTCGGTATGCCAGAAGTTAATGCTAAATAAGTTTTTTTTACTCTTCGTCCTTTAAATTCTTCCATAAGGTATCTGGCAACATTAGCGTTGCGTGCGAATATTATCACTCCACTCGTATCTCTATCTAGCCTATGGACAATTTTAAATGTTTCTCCCTCTCTTATTTGGTCAAGCAAATCACTCATGCTAATCTTTACTTTTACGCCACCTTGAACGATGACCCCTGCGGGTTTGTTTATAGCTAGTATATATTCGTCTTCATATAATATGTTCTCTCTTAGTAGATTCACTAACTTTTCATTATATTTGCGATCAGAATTAGCGTTTTCAATATAATTCAAGTGCTTCAGCGTTATAGTTTGCCCAGAATTTACTCTATCACTGGACTTTGCTTTGCAATCATCAACTTTGATTAATCCTTTCCTTAAAGATTTTTCAATTACAGATTGCTTTAGATCAGGAAAGATTCTTCTGATGTACCTATCCAGCCTAACGTTATCGTCTTCTATTAATATGGTTTTTATACTTTGTAGCATTCCATTATTTATAATGAATATCTAGTGAAATGTCAATTATTGGTGTCATTCCAGTGTCAAGCACTGGAATGACACCGAAGGGGTTACTGCCGTCATAAAGGAACCAGTGTCAGCTACTCGGATGACAGGAGAAGGAGACTACTGAGATGACAGCTAGCCTGACAACCGTCATCCCGCTGCTTGTTAGCGGGATCTAGAGATACCGCGGCGGTATGACGGTTCGCGGCGGCATGACGTAGAGCTTGCGTTAGCTATACTTTTATACTCACCAACTCAGCTGGATCCAAGTAGTCAGAGCACTGGGATGACAAAAAAAGGAGGGCACTTGGATGACGGGAGAAGGAGCTATTTGGATGACATCGTTTACTATACAATGTTTGTACAGTTCTGGATAAAAAAATTAGCTAACAAATTTATAAACATCAGTATACAGCTCATCAACGCTTGGTTCTTTACTATTTTTGGCAAAATCTTCCGACTTTTTTACTAAATCACGTATTTCCTTATCAATTACTTTGCACTCTTCTTCTGAAGCCATTTTATTATCTGTCATGTATTTCTTTAAAGTGCTTATAGGGTCATGATTTTGCTTCATATCTTCAACTTCTTCTTTTAAGCGATAAGTAGCAGGATCTGACATTGAGTGACCGCGATATCGATATGTCTTCATTTCAAGCAGGATAGGCCCTTTTCCGCTGCGTGTGTGTTCCGCTGCTTCGCTTGTAGCCTCATAAACAGAGAAAAAATCCATTCCATCAACTTGTTTTCCAGGAATACCAAAACTTTCTCCTCTTTTATATAACTCTGTTACTAAAGTTGACCTTTGCACGGAGGTTCCCATTGCGTATTCATTATTTTCTATGATGTAAACCACAGGCAACTCCCACAAAGATGCCATATTAAACGATTCATATACTTGTCCTTGATTTGCAGCACCGTCGCCAAAATATGTAAATACCACATTATCTTTTTTCTTATATTTATTAGCAAATGCTATTCCTGTGCCAATTGGAACTTGTGCTCCCACTATTCCATGCCCGCCGAAGAATTTTTTTTCAACGTCAAATACGTGCATCGAACCACCTTTACCTTTCGAGCATCCTGTTTCTTTGCCGGTAAGTTCTGCCATTACAACATTTGGATCAGAATCACATGCGAGCATTAAGCCATGGTCTCTATAACTTGTGATAAAAGCGTCACCTAATTTTGATGCAGCTTGAGTTCCAACTGCAACTGCTTCTTGTCCTATTGATAGGTGACAGAACCCGCCTATTAATCCCATCCCATATAATTGTCCTGCTTTTTCCTCAAATCTGCGTATGAGTAGCATTTTCCTGTAGAATCCAATTATCTGTTCTTTAGTGAAATTTTCTGCTTTCATATCGATTTCTTTTTCATTAAACTAACACAATACCAGGAATTTTAAATTTTTGCTAATGAACTATTACCACTGGCTTGAGGCTTTTCACGTTATCTCTGTTATCATGTGGATGGCAGGTATGCTTTATTTACCCAGGCTTTATGTCTACCATGCAACTGTAAAACCGGGATCGGAAAATGATAGCTTGCTTCAAACAATGGAAAAGAGGCTACTTAGATATATCATAAACCCTGCAATGCTTTTCTCACTTGGTCTTGGAATTACACTAATGGTTATTAGGGAAGCATATCGTGAAGGATGGTTTCATGTAAAAGCATTTGCAATACTTTTGATGTTAATTATTCATATGCTACTTGCAAAATATAGGAAAAATTTTGCAATGGGTTCGAATAAGAAGTCACATATTTATTTTCGCGTTTTAAATGAAGCAGTTACAGTATTGATAATAGTTATAGTTATTATGGTTGTTGTAAAACCTTTTTGACTGACCTTACCCAAAAAAAGCAGAAAGCTCGTATCTGTTCAGATGCATGGCTAATGTACAATACTGAAATAAAAATTCCAGTGCTCCCTTTCTTGTCATCCCAGTGCTTGACACTGGGATCCAGCTTTCTTTACAAATTCACCAAAAGTGCTTCATTCTATAACGCAAAACCCATACTCACCAAACTCAATGCATTACTTGCAATTAAGTTTCCTGGATGCCAGTGTCAAGCTACTCGGATGACACCATTCTTTTTCCTGGATCCCAGTGTCAAGCACTGGGATGACAAGAAGAGGGCACTGCCCTCTTGGATGGAAGCCAGTGTTAGCTACTTTCATGACACCCTGACAACCGTCATCCCGCTACTTGTTAGCGGGATCTAGAGATACCGTGATGGTATGACGTAGGGGTTGCCGAGAACTTGTCATCCAAGTGCTTGACACTGAGATCCAGTTTTTCGTATAATTTTGTCAAAATCTATTGTGCTAGCAAGTTCACTAGCGTCACGCGCTGGTCTGTTAGACATTTACGTGTAGGGTGAAGAAATTTTGAAAAAGACATACCAAATATGAAAGGCCTATATATTAAAACTTACGGCTGTCAGATGAACGTTTATGACTCCGTTTTAATGGAAAATGTAATTAAACCTTTGGGGTTCAACGTTGTTAGTGATGCAGGGAAAGCCGATTTAGTGATACTGAATACTTGTCACATTAGAGAGAAGGCAGCAGAAAAACTTTACTCAGAGCTTGGGAAGATTCATTCGTTACGAAAAGAAATGACTATAGTGGTGGCTGGGTGTGTAGCGCAAGCAGAGGGAGAAGAAGTGTTCAGAAGGGCTCCTTTTGTTGATATTGTTGTTGGTCCGCAGAGTATCGCTACCTTACCGGAGCTGATAGTCAAAGCAAGCAGAAGTAAAGGTCATGTAATAAACACTGATTTTCCTGAAGTTGCAAAGTTTGATAAATTGCCAGATGAATGCTATGGCAATAGCCAGGGGTCTTCTGCGTTTCTTGCCATACAAGAGGGTTGTGATAAATTTTGTACGTTTTGTGTAGTGCCCTATACTCGTGGAGCTGAGTATTCACGGCCAGTGAATGAAATATTTCGTGAAGCATTGAAATTAGTTGCAAATGGGGCAAATGAGATCAATTTGCTTGGTCAGAACGTCAATGCTTACCATGGGGAGTGCGAAGGGGAAGTGTGGGATTTAGGAAAATTAATTAGTCATATTGCTAAAATTGAAAAGCTAGAGAGGATTCGTTATACAACTTCTCATCCAAGAGATATTCATGAATCTCTCTACTTGGCACATGCGGAAGAGCCAAAGCTCATGCCGTTTGTTCACCTGCCTGTGCAGTCTGGTTCGAATAAAATATTGCACGCGATGAACAGGAAACACACTGCAGAGGAGTATTTGGAAATAATAGACAGATTTCGCAAATTGAAACCTGAAATCGAATTTTCTTCTGATTTTATTGTTGGTTTTCCTGGAGAAACCGAAAAAGATTTTGAAGAAACTATGAAATTAGTAGAAAAAGTTAGATATGCTCAGGCTTATAGTTTTAAATACAGCCCAAGACCAGGCACACCGGGAGCGGAAAGAAAAGATCAAGTACCAGAAGAGGTTAAAACAGAGCGCCTTCTTCGTTTACAGAAATTAATTAGTAAGCAACAACTTGAGTTTAACCAGAGTATGGTAGGTAAAACTATACCTGTTCTATTTAGCGATAAAAAAGGTAAACACCAAAACCAAATTATTGGTAAAAGCCCATATATGCAATCAGTGTGCATTGATGATTCTGAAGATAAATACAGGGACAAAATAGTAAATGTGAAAGTGTTGGAAGCTCGGCAGAGTAGTTTGCTGGGGTGTGCATTTCACTGATTTTAAGCAGCGTTAAATATAAATCTTAAGCAAAGAGTATTGAAAAAATGCAATCATAATCTTTTTCAAAAGTTACAAAGTTTAATTGCTACCTCTGCTGAACGGGTACCTTAAACCTACAAATTTGAGCTTACCTATATCAATTTTTTGTACAAGATGAGTTAGTAACAACTTTATGTATAAAATTGAAGAAGAATAAAAATACAATAACGAGCATTAAATTAAATATTCCCACCTTTAAAAAACCCTCTTTATATATTTCTAAAGATTCTAAATAATTTATTTTACCATTTACTGAAGGAACTGACATAAATTTTGATATTGCAACTCCGGCTAGGTTAGAAAACGCTAATGACAGCATTACTATACCCATCACTACTCCTCTAAGGTTTTTGGGGGCTAGTGTAGTTGCTTGTTCTTGGACTAATGGAGCAATACATAATTCTCCCAGTCCCATAAAGGAGATAGCAATTATTAAATATAAGTATTCTACTTTACCTTCAATGTTAGAGTTTAAACATCCTATGTACAGTGTGAAAAAACACATAGCCATTGTCAGAAGGCCAAGGGTAAACATGGAAGTTGCATATTTTTGCTTAAACTTCATGTATGTTCCAAAAAGAAAGCCAAATATTATAATTGACAAAGGATTTATGGCTTGAGAAACTGAAGCTGGGATTGTTATACCTAATACATTGTTAATAACGTTTCTTTCGGTGAATAAGTTAACCAAAGAGCCAAGCTGCATTTCTAAAGCAAAAAAACACAAGAAAAATACCACAAGAATAGATAATGCCACTAATTTTCGTCTTTGTTCTGCTGATAATTTAGATATTATATAAATAAATATGCCCAGAGCTGTTATTCCAATAAATATGAGCATATTAGTAAAAAATTCACTATGTATAAGCATTTTAGCAATTATTGATGATGACAAAAAGCTTCCTATCAATACTATACCAAAAATTTTAATCCCTAATATGCGCTTATTCATAAGCTCTGGATAAGGAGAAAGGCCGCTATCTCCTAAAAGATTCTGAAATTTGAGAAAAAAGATTAGCCCTATAGACATCCCAATACCAGCTAAACCAAAGCCGTAGTGCCAGCCAAACAAGTGGGCTACATAACCACATGAAATAGAAGCCAATATTGCTCCAATATTCACACCTACGTAAAATAAAGTAAAGCCTCTGCTACGTTCAGGATCGTCTTTGCCATAGCATGAACTAAGTAAGTTAGTTACGTTCCCTTTAAACATACCAGTACCTATGGCTATTAGAGATAAACCTAAATATAATAAACCTGGTTCAAACTTAACCAATGACATGCAAGCATGACCTGCTATCATCACTATCCCTCCAAGCAACACCATGTTGCGGAATCCCATCAACTTATCAGCTAAAAAACCTCCAAGTATTGGTATAGCATAACCTGTTGCAGCAAATAATGAGTAAATAGTAAAGGCCCTCTCATCAGTGAAACCTAAGTGAGAAGTCAAAAATAGGACCAAAAGTGCCCTCATTCCATAGTAAGAGAAACGTTCCCACATTTCAACAAAGCACAACATTTTTAAAAATTGTGGAAACTTATCTGTCTTCTGATCCATAAAATACCCCTAAAGCTTGGGTTAATGTTAAGTAAAACAATAAAAACTGCAAGTAAAACTTAAAAAAAGGTATTGGAAGCTCGGCAGAATAGTTTGTTGGGGTGTGAGCTACGGAAATATTTTTGAATTTGTAATTTTTCAGAAAGCCCTATATTCTTTAGTTTTACATAGCGAACATGAAGTCAAAGCATTATCCTGATACAGTAAGTAGTCCTGATTTTTCATCGTTAGAAAAGGAAATCATAAAATTTTGGCAGGAAAACAAAGTTTTTGAGCGGTCAGTTGAAGAACGTTCCAAGGATAATTGTTTTGTCTTTTACGATGGGCCTCCGTTTGCAAATGGACTTCCGCATTATGGACATTTACTCACTGGTTTCATCAAAGACGCATTTGCAAGATATCAAACTATGCTTCAAAAAAGGGTTGAACGTAGATTTGGCTGGGATTGCCATGGATTACCGGCTGAGATGGGAGCAGAAAAGGAACTTGGAATATCTGGCAGAACTGAGGTAGAGAAGTTTGGTATTGATAAATTTAACGATCATTGCCGTACTTCTGTGATGAAATTTTCATCAGAGTGGGAGAAGTATGTAAATAGGCAAGCAAGGTGGGTAGACTTTCACAATGACTATAAGACTATGGATAAATCATTCATGGAGTCGGTCATGTGGGCATTCAAGCAGCTTTATGATAAGGGTCTGGTGTATGAATCAATGCGCGTTGTACCATATAGCTGGGCATGCGAAACTCCATTATCTAATTTCGAAACAAGGCTTGATAACGCGTATAGAGAAAAAGTTAGCAAAGCTGTAACTGTTGCATTTGAGCTTTTAGAAAACCCACAGCAATTTAAAAGTGTTAAACGAAAGTGTAAATTACTTGCTTGGACTACAACTCCTTGGACGTTGCCGAGCAACTTGGCTTTGGCGATAGGGAAAGATATTGAGTATTGTGCAGTTTCAGTTCACTCCTTGATGTCATTCCAGCGCGTGACGCTGGAATCTATTTCTGGATCCCAGTGTCGAAGCACTGGGATGACAGAAGTTAATGAAAGGAGTTCAGTGAACAGTGAAATTTATATTTTTGCTGAAAGCTACCTAGAGAAATTTATCAGCCACTCTGAACAAAACAATATTCCATATGAAAACTGCAATATAAAACTTAAAGCGAATGATCTTGCAGGTCTTCCTTATAAACCACTATTTGATTACTTTAAAGATACGAAAAATGCATTCCGCGTTTTCATCGCTGATTATGTGACAGAAGAAGATGGTACTGGCGTTGTGCATACTGCTCCTGGATTTGGTGAGGAAGATTTTTACCTTTGCCAAAGCCATGATATTCCAGTTATTTGTCCAATTGATAACAGTGGAAAATTTACTGCTGAAGTTTCAGATTTGGCAGGGGTTCATGTTTTTGATACCAATGATACAGTAATAAAAAAATTAAAAGAGCAAGGGAATTGGTTTAAAACTGAGCAATATATTCACAATTATCCACACTGCTGGAGAACTGACACTCCTTTGATCTATCGCACTATGCCTTCTTGGTATGTTGCAGTTACAAAATTCAAAAGCAGAATGGTAGAGCTAAATAAGAGAGTTAATTGGATACCAAACCACATTAGAGATGGTCAATTTGGAAAATGGCTTGAAGGGGCACACGACTGGTCAATTTCACGCAATCGATTCTGGGGTACGCCAATCCCTGTATGGAAATCAGATGATGCGAGATATCCAAGAGTAGATGTATATGGTTCAATAGAAGAACTGGAGAGAGATTTTAATGTTAAAATAGACGACTTGCACAGACCATTTATCGATACTTTAACAAGACCAAATCCTGATGATCCAACAGGAAAATCAGTTATGCGCCGTGTACCTGACGTGTTTGACTGCTGGTTTGAATCTGGCTCGATGCCATTTGCGCAAATCCACTATCCGTTTGAAAATAAGGAGTGGTTTGAATCTGCGGATTTTATCACTGAATACATAGCGCAAACCAGGGGGTGGTTTTATACGCTCTTTGTATTGTCCACTGCTTTGTTTGATAGGGAACCATTTAAGAACTGCATATGCCACGGTGTTGTTTTGGATGTAAAAGGGCAAAAATTGTCCAAACGTTTGAATAACTATGCAGATCCAATGGAGGTTTTTGATAGATACGGTTCTGATGCACTGCGTTTTCTTATGCTTTCTGGATCTATTGTTTGTGGTGGTAATTTGCTACTCGATAAAGAAGGAAACTCAATACGAGATGTTCTGAAAAACGTAATAAAACCTATTTGGAATAGCTATCACTTTTTTACCATGTATGCAAATGCAGATGGGATTAAAGCTGAAGTTTGTAAGGATTATCAAAGCACTATTGATCGTTACATGATTTCCAAGTGTTTTGAAGCTGTAGAAGGTATCCAAGCTTCTATGAACAACTATAACTCCCAAGAGGCTTGCAAAATTTTAATGAACTTTTTTGAAGTGCTAAATAATTGGTATATTCGTCGCAGTCGCGAGCGTTTTTGGAAAAGTGATTTGGATCAGGATAAAACTGATGCTTATAATGTTCTATATACGGTTTTTTATTACATACTAAGAGCTGCAGCTCCTTTGTTGCCACTTATAACAGAGAATATATGGCAAGGGCTTAAGTATGAAGAAACATCTGTTCATTTGGCTAATTTTCCACAATTAGAGAAGTTTGATAGTCAGCTCATTGCCAAGATGGATTTGGTGAGAGAGATATGCAACTCTGCACTCTCTATTAGAAACACTTTTAACATACGTATCAGACAGCCACTTGGCAGTATGATCATTTATCATCAGTCTTCCTGTAGTTTTCTTGAAGGTGAGCCGTTTTCTGTCATCCCAGAGTTCTCTCCTGTCATCCGAGTAGCTGACACTGGGATCCAGAAAGAAAAAAGTGCTGGAATGACACCAAGCATGAATGAATATCAAGAGATGATAAAAGATGAGGTAAATGTAAAAAAACTGGAGTTAGTAAACAGACTTGAAGATATTGCATCACTAGAGTTAAAGCTAAGTTTTCCGCTGCTTGGAAAGAGAATACCAGATAAAATTAAGAAACTAGTTCAATATGTCAAAGAGGGAAAATGGAAGCAAGTTGAAAATGAGCAAGTTTTTTTAGGTAATGAGTCAGAAAATTACATCATAGAAAAAGGCGAATATGAACTATTGTTAAAAGCAAATAGTGGATATTCTGCTGTGTTTGATAACAACAAAGGAGTTGTCATTCTAAATACTGAACTAAATGATGAATTAATTCTAGAAGGGTTAGCGAGAGATGTCGTGAGGCTCATTCAAGAAACCAGAAAACAAGCTGATTTTCATATATCAGATAGAATCAGAGTAATAATCAAAACAGAAGAAGAGAAAATTAAGGAAGCAATAAATACGTGGTTTGAATATATAAAAGAGCAGACCCTTGCCTTATCTTTGGACATTAATACAGAAATTGGAACTAACTTCTATTCTAAGGAATATCAGGATTTAAGTGTTGGTATTAGGTTAAATTATTAGTAGTTGAAAGTTGTCATTGTTTATGCTATACTTAGGTTACTTGAGGTAAGGTTATAATATGAATAAGGCTGTTGCAGATGATTATGAAAAAGTTGTTGATTTGAATAACAATAGTGATGATTTAGGTAAAGTAGAATCTGTTGCTACTTTGGAGGAGGAAGAAGAATTTTTTGATGCTGTGGAAGAACAAGAGCCGTTAGCTAATTTTAACGTTCCACTCAGTATATTTCATTATAAAGATTATAACTCTGATTTTTTTACTTCTTGGTATAATATATCAAGTAGAATATTTAAAGAGGTAAATCGAGCTTGCCCGGAGAAGAAAGTATTAAATTTAGCTCTATCAGTTTTAATGTTTCCTTATATAGTTTTCACTGCGTTAGGATTAGCCGTATATAATAAATTAAAAACAAATGATAAGACACAAATCAGTTCAGAGGAGAATAAAACAAAAAAAAGTGAAGTAAGTGAAAGTACAGCAAAAAGATTGGCATATGGTGTTCTTGCTGCAATAGTGATTCTTGTTAATATCGCTGTGCTTGCAGCATTACTTATTCCTGCAACACTCGCTTTGGCTACTTTTTATCTTTTAAATAAAAAATTATCTCATTTTTTGATTGCTGCTATTAAAATAAGTAATGGGTTATGTCAAAATGAACACCAAAATATTGAGGTGTCTTTTCATGAGATAGAGGCTATTGAAGCAGACATTAAGTGGAATATGGAAGTTAAGTTTCCACCGCAATTTAAACAACTAGTTAGAGATTTATACGAAGATAAAGATGGTAGTTGGTTTAATGTTGCACGTGATTCAGAACATAATACCATACTGAAATTATCAGCTAATATCCACTTAAAAAATGGTCTTAAGCCTTTACGTAATGAGATCAAGAATGTGCTTGCAACTTCTATTCAAGAATTTGCGAAGACTATGGAAGAACTGATAAAACTAGAAAAGAAAGAGATTACATATGATAAATTGAAGGAATTGTTGGACGAATTCAGGTTAAAAGTGGTAAGTAGCATAGATTTTAAGTTGACAACTCACTTAATATACAACGCCTATCAAGTTGCCTTTATACAAGCAATTAAGTTTCAGCGAGATAGACGGGGAGAAGATTTTTCGCTGGAAGATGAGATAAAAAATTCTTTAGTGAGACAGGAATTAGAGAGCCAAGGTAAGGAATTACCAAGTAGAAAAGAGATTATAATAGAAGATTTGAAAAACGCAGGAATGGAAGTAGAAGACTCAAAAGATGATGAATTTTCTGTACATGAGGCGGAATGGAAAAAGCTTATAAAGGAAGGCGAAATAGTTAAAAGGACAGTAATTGATATTTATAAAAATAAGCATCTCCAAGCAACAGAGAAAGCCTTAGGTAATGCGAAAGAAGAAATTGAACGTTTAAGAGGAATAGGTCAAACAAGGTGTAACAATATATATAAGAAATTAAAAGAAATACATGAAAACAGTAGCTTAACAAATGACACCTTAAAAAGGGGGTTAGAAGACCTTTTTAAATTCGAATATCATGATCAAGAGATTGAGCGCAGGCTGATAAAATCAGTAATGAAAAAAGTTCAAGGTAAGTTAAGTCAATCAGATATACCGGATAAGGAGAAGCAAAGCCTAAGGAAGCAGCTTGAAGATTTAGAAAAAAAAGTAAAGGTTCCATCGGATAAGGAAGCTTCAGCTAAAATAAATGACTTTATAGAAAAGATGTATTTAGAAATAAAAAAATATAAAGTGCAAAGGTTACTTCGAGAACAAAAAAAGGGTGTTTTACGTTTATGCAAGAAATTAAGAAAATATGGTGAATCAGGTCTAGCAGAAATAATTGAAGCTTTTCGCGTGCAAGATGAAGGACATTTAGAAAAATCTACATTAGAACAAACACTCAAAGATCAAAATAAGCGTTTACAAGCTGAACAAAATAACAGGGAAAAAGGGCATCCGGGTACAAGATCAATAGAAGTGCTCTTAAAAAGGAATGAAGAAATTCTGAAAGCATTAAAACAGTTAGAATTAGGCAAAAAAGAATTATTGATAAATGAAGAAACAAAAAATGATTATAAAGAAGAACTAACGTCTCGTGAAAAAATAAAATTTGCAGTAATAGAAGATGATTTACTGAAGGTATTCAAGCTTGAAACTTTTGATGAAAAAGAAATCAAGAAGTTATTAGAAAGAGCAGAACTGGAGTACTGTTTAGCAGAAAAACGCATCAAATATCCTGTAATTAAAACAAAAGATAATATCAAACATTTTAGTCAAAATTTATTGTCTCCTTTGATAGACAATTTGACAAAAAATATAATAAATAATATACCAGGAAATAGTGAAGGTTGTATACAGAAAGTTAAGAACTGGAGTAAAGTTATGTTTGGTGCAATAAAGATTGGAGCATCAAATGCTTATAAAGAGACTACAGAGAGAAAAGCGTTAAATGTGGCACATAATACTTATAAAGAAGGAGAGACATTTCTTCAATGTTTTCAGTCAAATTATGAAGGTATTGGAGCCTTTTTAGGTAATTTATTTTCTGATGATGGGGTAACATTTAAAAATGATGTGTGGCCTAAAATAGAAGAGCATTTGCATGGAATGTGGGATAGATTTTTCAAGGATATTGAATTCAATATTGGAAATAAATTGGATGAAGTAAGTGTGACACAGCAACGGCAGGAAACTATGATTGTGACTCAACGATAAGTTCTCAAAGTTCCTCCGGTATTTTCACATACTAAATTAACTATAGCACTTGATTCTTTTTGGATCTCTTTTTCAGTTAAAGTGTGGATTGGAGAGCAAAAAGTAACTGACAACGCTATAGACATCTTATTCGGTTCTATATTATTTCCATGGTATACATCGAATATCAAAACTTCTGTGATGAGCTCTGAGCTTTTTTTTATCACATTGATTATGTTACCTACTTCCACATCCTTATTTACTATAAATGCAAAATCACGTTTTACACTTTGGTATTTATAATCGATAAATTTCTTTCTACTTACAGGTAAATTTTCAATATTTTCTAGTATTACCTCAAAACCTACAACTTTTTGCTTGATATCAAAAAGATCTAATATATTAGGATGCAACTCTCCAAAATAACCTGCTACTTTATTCTTAAAAGAGAGAGTGCCTGACTTTCCTGGGTGGTAATGTTCTTTTTCTGCTTTCTCTATCGTTAAATTATCACAATTAACGTTAAAAAACTCCAAAGCTGCTATGCAATCAGCCTTTGCGTCAAAAACATCTACTTTCCTATCAGTATTATAATGGTTTCGCGGTAAATTATTTCCTGACCTAATTCCACTTAAAACATACTTAGACTGAGCTTCACCATCGTAAATCGGCCCGATTTCGAAGATTGCAAGATCAGATATTCCATGGGCAATATTATCAGCAGTAACTTGCAATAAATTTGGCATAATACTTGGTCTCATTATATTAAAGCTATTGTTAAACGGATTATCGATGATAAATAACTTATTCGAGTAACCAAATTTTTCAGCTGTTGATTCACTCATAAACGACCAGGTTAGCACTTCATGAAACCCTCTGTTTGTCATCAAAATACGCAAATTGTCGTATGTACTATCTACTTCTTCAACATTATTTGGTAGTGGTTCTTCTTTTATTTTGTCATAGCCGTATATCCTTGTTACTTCTTCGATTAGGTCAGCCGGTATTGTCACGTCCGGTCTCCAGCTTGGTACTTGTACATTCCAATTGCCTTCGGTTTTTTTATCAATACTAAACCCTAGTTTCGTTAAGATATCAAGCACCTCATCAGGCGATACAGACACACTTCCAAACTTGTTCACATCCTGATAATCAAAGCTCACCTTGGTGTCAGCACTATCTAAACTGCCAGCAGACACTACGCTTGAGGTTTCTCCACCACATAAGTCCAGAATCATTTTAGCTGCAAGGTTGAGTCCATCAAAAGTAAATCCAGGATCAACTGAACGTGCAAATCTGTAACTAGCGTCTGTGGAGATGCCGAGCTGCCTTGAAGATTTAGTAATAGAGATGGGATCGAACCAAGCAGACTCTAAAAAGATATCAGTAGTTTCAAGAGTACATTCACTGCACTTACCACCTATAATTCCAGCAATTCCATGAATATTTTTATCACCTGCAATAACGCTTATGTCTTTGTTTAATAAGTATTCTTTACCGTTCAAACCAGCAAATTTTTCTCCGTCGTTTGCTTTGCGTACTGTGAGCTCTCCTTCTATTTTTTTTGCATCATACGCGTGCATTGGGCGGCTGAAAGATATCATAATATAGTTCGTGATATCAACTATTGCAGAAATGGAGCGCATTCCTATCGATTCCAGCCTATCTTTTAACCATTTTGGGCTTTCTTGATTTTTTACATTGGCGATGTATATTCCACTAATAAAACTTTCCCCGTCAGTAACTTCAACATCGATTGGTGAATTTATGGAGCTGGTAAGTTGTGGAATGCTTAAAGTCTTTAATGTCCCAATTCCAGTTGCAGCAAGGTCGCGAGCTATTCCATAAATGCCTAAGCAATCTCCACGATTTGGAGTAACATTTATATCAATTACAGGGTCACAATTGAAAAATTTATCCCCTACTTTATAATCATCGGAAAGCTCGATTATTCCTTCACTTTTCTCTTGAACCAGCGCAAGTTCAGAAGCAGAGCAGAGCATCCCTTCACTTAGCATTCCTCGTATTTTTGTGGACTTAATTGTGAGATCACTTTCTGGCAACGTGCTACCAAGAGATGCAAGTACAGTTTTCATACCTTCTCTAACATTGTTTGCTCCACAGACTATTTGTAGAATTTTACTTCCATCATTTACTTTACATAATTTTAATTTATCAGCATTTGGATGAGGTACGACTTCTAATACCTCTGCAACGATAAACCCAGTCAATCTGGAATTATCGATCACATCTTCTACTTCTAACCCTATGTGAGTTAATTTATCGGTAATTTCTTCTAAACTAGCATTGGTTTCTAAATACTCCAGTAACCAAGATAACGTGAATTTCATCGATCTAACAAGAAATAAAAAAGTTATTGTAATATAAAATGTAGTGCTTTTAAAGCTTGTTGTAGTGGAATACTTCTACATCATAAACAATGATGTAGAAGCTTTTGTAACTTTATATCTTCTTGCGAAGAGAAAGAATTTTTTCTATGTCACCTTTTAAATCTATCTCCGGAAAGAATTTAAGACTTCCATAATCCCAGGCATCCTCATCAATGTTACCATCAAAAACGAAGTGTTTTATTGCATTATGGCTTTCATCTAGTACGTTGAGTCCTATGTAATAATCGCGAGTATCTTCGTCAAGGAAACAATCTACAAATTCGATGTATCCGTTACCAAATTCCTGCTCCAAATTTAAAAGATGATTAATGTTAATAAAATCTATTTCGTTCATTATATACCTCACTAAAAATTAAATTATAATCAAAATAAGATATTAAGTCAAGATATTGAATAATTTAACAAGATTAGTAAATTTTAAAATACAGAGCTGACTGTAATTAACATTCTAATTACATATTTTGTTAATATGTTAATGTTATAATAATACAGAGCCTTATCTTAATTCTTGACTTTGTCCTATAAAATTCATACTTTATTTACTGTTTATAATTCAGATTAAAATGGCACTAAATCCACTGGAACAGTTTAAGGTATATACAATAATAGAGTTACCTAGGTTATTTGGGTATGACGTAAGCTTTACCAATTCATCTTTTTTCACGATGATTTCGGTGATATTGATGATACTCTTTTTGCTTTTTGGAATAAAGAAGGGGTCAGTAATACCAGGATATTTGCAAGCTGCAGTTGAGTATGTATATGATTTTGTTATTTCAATAATAGAAAATAACACTGGAAGCAAAGGCTTGCAGCACATTCCATTGATATTCACAGTATTTATTTTCATTTTATCGTGTAATTTAGTTGGTGTTCTTCCTTATAGTTTCACGGTCACAAGTCATGTGATAGTCACCTTCGCTTTATCGATGGTGGTTTTTATTTATATAACGATTGTTGGATTTAAAGAAAGGGGAGTAGAATTTTTACGCATATTGCTACCAAAAGGAACTCCTTCGTGGCTTGCACCTATAATAATTATTATTAAGTTGTTTGCTTATTTAGTAAGACCGATTAGCCTATCAATAAGGCTTGCAGCAAATATGATTGCTGGTCATACAATCATCAAAGTGATAGCAGGGTTTATTGTAAATATGAACATATTTTTCACTCCTGCGCCGTTTTTGTTCATAATTGCATTGATAGGATTTGAAGTATTTGTTGCAATTTTACAAGCTTATATATTTACTATATTAACATGTGTATATTTGTCAGATGCAGTAAAGTAATTGACTTCCTTGTAGAATATTTTACAATTATATTATAAAGAAATAATTAAAGGTAATATATGGATTTAGTAGCTTTAAAATTTATAGCAATTGGTTTAGCTGTGTTTGGAATGCTCGGCGCTGGTTTAGGTATAGCTAATATCTTCTCTGCTATGTTAAATGGGATTGCGAGGAACCCTGAATCAGAAGGTAAAATGAAAAGTTACGTTTATATTGGTGCTGCCATGGTTGAAATCATGGGATTGCTTGCGTTTGTACTTGCAATGTTATTAATATTTGCTGCTTAACAGATGCCACAGCTTGATGTTTCAACCTTCTTTTCTCAAGTTTTTTGGTTTTTAATTTTTTTCTCTTCACTTTTTTTCGTAGTAAGTTGTTTATTTTTGCCAAAGTTAGATGAAATAATAAGCACTAGAAGTAAAGAAGTATTGGATTCTTTTAATAGTTCTGTTCATCTTTTAAGACTCACGGAAGATCAGGTTGCCAAGTATAACGCAGCTTTAACCCAAGCTAGAATACAGGCAAAAAAAATCATAGATGATGCACTTGCTCAGGTAGAAGAAATGAGAGCTAATGTAAAGAATATATTAGAAGAGGAAGACAAAAAAAAGAGCAAGCTTATTGAAGAAAAAGTGGCAGAATTTAAATCTGAATATACTGATCAGTTAAAACAAATGGCTACTAGTATTGCTTTAATTTATTATACTAAATTGACCAATTCTGAAATTGAAGAGGAGTTTGTTGCTGATTTGGTGTCCAAAGAATTTTAGGGGTTTTTATGTCTACATCACTGATTATCGGTCTTGCCTTTTTGGTAATTTTTGTCCTTTCGTATAAATTGCTGAAGAAAGTGATAAAAAATGCGCTTAACAATAAGCGTAACAAAAGCAAATTTTCAAGTGAAGAAACTGAAAAATTCAGGAAAGATATGTTGGAGTATTACAAAAAATCTTCTGAAAAATACAAAAAATTAGATGCAGAAGTTAATGAAATGATGAATGAAGCACTTGATAAAGCTAATAGTATCATTAAGCACAATAGACAGCAGCTAGATCAGACATTAGATGACAATGCCCATTCTAACTTGAAGAAAGTCACTGACCAAGTTGAAAAAGCTCTTGGAGATTTACAGGCTAACACAGCGAGTATAGCTGCTGATGCTGTAAAAAAAATAATGCATGAACGTAAAGATGATAAGCGTAGTAGCGAGGTCATATCTTCATTTTCACGTGACTTAAATAAAAAATTGCATTAGGTTTAATGCCTATACTTCAAGCTGATAATGTAGAAAAAATTAAGTTTGATTCTAGTTTATGCAAAGAGCAAGAGAAACTTTTTTACTATAAATTTAATATAATTCCTTGGCAAAAATTAAATGATACTACTTTTTTTATGGTTGAAGACACAAGTCTAGATATCACCCGTTGGGTCGAAACTCATTACGGTATTGACTATGTATTAATAAAAGTGGATAGCGAACAGATTTTAAATCTTCTTAACTCGCACTTTGGTATTTCAGAATTTGCAAGCAACTACTTATATTACAAGAATCCTAATTTTTCAGCCAAAAGCATTAAACTAAGCTCAATATTTTTTGCTTCTTTCTTTATTGTAACTTCAATTTTAACACTCACAGAGAAATGTACATATTTTGCTTTGATGTTGATATTTATAATCGGATGTTCTAGTTATTTATTCAAGTTTATAGCTACAGTTTTTAGCTTATGTGAAATCTCTAATCAAAAAGTGGATTATAGTAAGTTGAATGAACCTATATATACTATTTTACTGCCTGTATTTGAAGAAAGTGCAGTAATAGGGCAATTAATTGAAAGCGTTAAAAGTTTGGATTATCCAAAGTCGAAATTAGATGTAAAGCTTCTGGTAGAAAGTGATGACCAGGAAACGCTAGCAGCTATAGAAAAGTACACTTTACCACAGTATTTTGAAGTAATAAAAGTGCCTCATTCTTTGCCTAGAACAAAAGCCAAGTCATGCAATTATGCTATGAGCTTTGCTAGAGGAAAGTATGCAGTAATATATGATGCGGACGATAAACCAGACCCATTGCAGTTAAAAAAAGCACTGATTGAATTTAATAAGGGCGACGATAAGCTTGCCTGTGTACAGGCGAAATTAAATTACTATAATTGTGATTATAATTTTCTCACAAAATCCTTTTCTCTGGAGTATATGAACTGGTTTCAATACTTATTGCCTGGATTCCAAAAAATGAACATGCCGATGCCTTTGGGTGGTAGCAGTAATCATTTTTCAGTAAAAATTCTAAAAAAAGTGTTTTTCTGGGATGCTTATAGTGTTACCGAAGATGCTGACCTCGGTTTGAGACTTGCGCAAATGGGATATAAAACCAGGATGATTGACTCAGAAACATTGGAAGAGTCACCAATTGCTGTATTTGCTTGGATTAAGCAAAGAGCGCGCTGGATCAAAGGCTATATGCAAACTTATATTGTTCATTTAAAAAATATAAAGTCACTTTATAAACACACTGGATTTAAGGGAATTTTGCTATTGAATCTTTTTGTTGGCTCTGCAGCTTTTATATTTTTTACTACTCCATTTTTACTGCTTTCATTGATATTAACTAAAGTTTTAAATGAATTATTTTTGTACTACTTTGTAGTGGTATACGTTACTAACCTGATTCTTTTGGTAATAGCTGTCAAACAGCAAAAGATGCCTTTTTATTTTTATATAGTATCGATATTTTTTCCGGTCTATAGTCTGCTACATAGTGTTGCAGCTTTTCTTGCCTTGTGGGAGTTTATTCTTTACCCTGAGCGATGGAACAAAACTAAACATGGTTTATGGAAGCAAAACCTGTAGCCATTTGGCTTTTTCTCTGCTGTATTATGGTAATTCTTATGGTAGGAATTGGTGGATTTACCAGACTTACAAGAGCGGGATTGTCAATCACGGAGTGGAAACCTATTACTGGAACATTACCACCACTGAGTAAACAAGACTGGCTACAAGAAAAATTAAAATACGAAGCTACACCTGAATATAAAGCACTTAACTATGGTATTAGTATGGAGGAGTTTCGCGCTATATACTTAATAGAATATGTACACAGATTGGTGGCAAGACTAACAGGTTTAGTTTTTGTCCTGCCATTTATATATTTTACATTAAGAAGAAAAATATCTAAAAAGGTAGTAATAAAGCTATTTGTGGCATTATTATTTGGAGCTTTACAAGCTTTTGCTGGTTGGTATATGGTTAAAAGTGGTTTAGTAACTGAACCTCATGTTAGCCACTATAGGCTTGCACTTCACTTATTATTAGCATTAATTATCTTTGCATTATTGTCATATCAATTTTTTGATTATCAGATAAGGCCACAACAAACAAAACTTAAGGTTAGTGGTAACACTATATACTACGCAAGGATGATTTTGGTCCTAATTGTAATACAAATAATTTTCGGCGCATTTGTTGCGGGATTAAATGCTGGTTTGATTTACAATACCTTTCCACTAATGGACGGACAAGTCGTTCCAGAAGATTTATTTTTCTTACAGCCTATATGGCTGAATATCTTTGAGAACAGAGCGACAGTGCAATTTATACATCGAGCACTGGCATTGCTAATACTAACTTTGGTAGTAATACTCACAGTAAAAAATGCTAGCGTAAAACCGGTATATATTATGCTGCTCTCCATCATCATTCAGATAATTTTAGGAGTGGTTACTCTTTTGTTACACATACCAATAGCCATTGCCATAGCTCATCAAGTGTTTTCATTTATCTTGTTTGGGTCAAGTTTGTACTTCTTGTGTTATTTAAGAAAGCAGACTACATCACCAATCTGCACATTTTTTCCTTCTTGAACGGGAATATTTTTTATCACCATTGCTGCTTCAGCACATATGATATTTTCCATTTTCATTGCCTCCACCACAAATAAAGGTTGTCCTATTTCCACCTGATCTCCTACATTTACGTGCAACTTAACTAATAAGCCAGATATTGGGGATTTTACAGCATCTGCTGAAATCCCTTCTGTTTCATTATTTAGCATTAACCTACTTAATTCAGCTACATGAGGCTTAAATATACAACACTCAGCTTTCATGCCTGCATGTCTTATGAAGTACTTGCTGCCTTGTCTTTCTATTTTAAGTGCTATATTGGTATCGTCATTAATTGTGATATATAGCAATCTATAACTTGATTTCCACTTGCCTATAACGGAGTATTTATTGTGATTATATACCGTTATTAATATATTATCTTGGTATTTTGCATTTACGGAGTACTCATTGTCATTTATATTCACTATGAATAAATCTCTTGCACGGTCACCTGCCATCCGAGTAGCTGATACTGGTGCCCCTTCTTTTTTACTAGATTCCAGTGTCACGCACTGGAATGACACCTGAGATGTTTCATTCACTGCTTTATGATGGTACCTTTCTTCATTTTCCAAATGAACATATAACGCAGTGAAAATAAATATTTTAATATACTCCTCTGTAACAAAATCGCCGTGAAACCCACTAGGGTAATGATCTGGAATAAATCTCGTATGGAGCTTTGCTGCGATAAAATTTGGGTGATGGAAGATGGATTCTAGAAATTCTATATTATTTGTTACTCCTTCTATATAGCATTCAGACAATGCTTTTTGCATTCTGCTGATCGCTTCTACTCTATCTTTTCCATATGTTATCACTTTGGCAATCATCGAATCATAGAACATGCTAATTTCTGAACCTGCAGCAACTCCATCATCTATTCTTACATAATCATTTTCACCCGGTTTATCGTAATATTTTATTCTTCCGCTGGAAGGGAAAAATTTCTTCGATGGGTCTTCAGCGCAAATTCTACTTTCTATTGCAGAACCAGTAAGTTTAATATCATCCTGATTGAATCTCAATTTCTCTCCACAGGAAGTTCTAATCATTTCTTCTACTATGTCTATTCCAGTTATAAATTCTGTTACTGGATGCTCAACTTGCAATCTCGTATTTACCTCAAGAAAATAGAAGTTTTGGTCTTTATCTACAACAAACTCAACAGTGCCTGCTGAAAAATAGCCAACTTGCTTTGCCAGAGAAACACATTGAACATACATTTTTTGTCTTACTTCTTCACTAATGAATGGACTTGGCGTTTCTTCTATTATTTTCTGATTATTCCTTTGTATCGAGCATTCTCTTTCTCCAAGACAAACTATATTGCCATATTTATCTGCTATGATTTGTATTTCAATATGTCTTGGCAACTCTATATATTTCTCTATAAAGATACTGCCATCCTTAAAACTTTTCTCTGCTTCATTTGTGGCTGATGTAAATGCTAGTTCAATTTCTTTTTTGGAGTTTACAATTCGCATTCCTTTGCCACCACCGCCTGATGCAGCTTTAAGCATAACCGGAAAGCCAATTTCTTCAGCAACTTGAGCTGCGTGGGCAGCGTCGCTAATCTTACCCATATATCCTGGCACTACATTCACTCCAGCTTTTTTTGCCGCTTCTTTTGCTGTTATTTTGTTGGCTGTAACTTCTATTGTTTCTGCACTGGGGCCGATGAAGTCTATATTGTGTTTTTGCAAAGCACGTGGAAAATCTGGATTTTCTGCTAAAAAACCATAGCCAGGATGAACTGCCTGCGCACCTGTTTCAACTGCTACTTCACATATTTTTTCAATGTTTAAATAACTGAGGCAAGATGGCGAAGGGCCGATATATCTTGACTCATCTGCTTGTCTTACATGCACAGAATTTACATCTGCATCCGAGTATATGCACACACAAGATATACCCATCTTATGGGCAGTTCTGATAATCCTGCAGGCAATCTCTCCTCTATTTGCTATTAAAATCTTACTGTACTTCTTTTCTATCATCGTATGAGTATACTTTCTGAAGTTAAGAAAGTAAATTTCTATATCATTGCCTGCAAGTAATTTCTAGCTTCATCAAACACCCAAACTTTCTCCTGCAAGTTGTACATTAGCATTTTCCACTAAAGTGCTTTCGTTATGCAAGGCATGTATCTCGCTACATGCTTTAACTGACAGGTATGTGACTCCGCCAGAAGCTATTGCAACCATCGAGCTTAGTGCAAAAGATTGAGAAACTAAAAATAAAAAGTATAAAGACAAACATAAAGCAGCGATACATGCTATCGCTCCTATTATATATAAGCACAGGTGAAACTTCTGGTTACATATAAAGCTGTCTTTTATGCCTGCGATTTGCTTAATTTCTTTCTGTTGTGCAGCATTTAAGTAATAAAGAGGAGTTTCCCTCTTCTTATTAAAAGCATAGTCTTTACTGCAGAGCGCATCTTTAATATATTTTTTATTACATTTGAGTTCCTCTTTCAATCTGCTTACTTCTTTCCGATCTCCAGCTTCTTCTGCTTTCGTAATTTTGTTATCAGCTTCCGTCTCTAAGTCATTCACAATCTCTTGTACTGCAGGCAGCAAAATTCCACTTCTTGCTGCTTCATGAAATGGATTATCTCCATATTCATTATGCGCAGTTACAGAAGCAATGTTCTTCTTACAAATGTCTACAAATTTACCTTTGTTTTGTATTCTTGCAGCTAAATGCAGGAGGTTATCTGCCTGTACTCTTTGTTTTGTTTTATCAAAAGGGCCGGTGTAACGCCAATTGATATTAGCTTCATTATCTGAAAGCAATTTTGCTATATCTACAAGTCCATCCATAACTCACCTCGCTATATTCAACCAGTACTAAATTATACAACACAATTTATGAAAAACAAGTAAATTTTATCTCTCAGAACAAATAAATTCTAAATTGTTACAAACATAAATTTTAGCTATCATCATTTATATTACTGTAATAGACAAATATGCCAGACGTAGTCACTAGATTTGCTCCATCACCAACAGGATTTTTGCACATTGGAGGAGCTCGTACTGCTTTATTCAATTGGCTCTATGCAAAGCATCATGGTGGCAGGTTTTTGCTGAGAATTGAAGACACCGACAGAAAACGTTCAACGAAAGAAGCAATTGATGTAATTATAGAAGGGCTAAGATGGCTCGGTGTGAGCTATGATGGGGAAATAGTATATCAGTCAAAAAGAATAGAGCGGCATAAAGAAGTAGCAAACCTTTTAGTTGAGAAGGGTAGGGCGTATCACTGTTATTGCCCTGAGGATGAAGTTGCAGAAAAGAAAATAAAAGCAAGAGAAGAGAGCAAGATATACAAGCATAAATGTACTACAAAACCTCCTTCTTGTCATCCAAGTAGCCGACACTGGAAAAATATGTGGTCACGCGCTGGAATGACATCGGGTGTGAGGTCAGTTGTCCGCTTTAAAGTGCCAGATTCGCAAGAGATCGTTATTGATGATAAAATATACGGCCAAATCAAAGTAAATAGCAACCAGCTTGATGATATAGTGATCTTACGCTCTGACAACACTCCAACATATATTTTTGCTGTCGTAATTGACGATCATGATGCTGGAATAACTGATATAATACGCGGTTCTGACCATCTCACTAATACCTTTAAACATCTGCTAATATACCAGGCTCTTGATTTTGACATTCCACGCTTTGCACATGTGCCGCTTATCCATGGGGAAGATGGGAATAAGCTATCCAAAAGGCATGGTGCCACAAGCGTTTGCGATTATGAAAAGATGGGAATATTGCCAAAAGCGATGCGTAATTACTTGCTGAGACTTGGCTGGAGTCACGGCAACGATGAGATTATTAGCGATGAGCAAGCAATAGAGTGGTTTAATTTAGAAAGTATTGGTCGTTCACCTGCACGGCTCGATTTCAAAAAACTGGAGCATTTGAATAACCACTATATTAGTAATATGAGCAATGAAGATATTCTGACTCTAATGCTTAGAGAAAATACTCTAACTGACAAAAAAAAGGGCTATTTACTGCAGGGACTGACAGAGCTAAAAAAAAGAGCAAACTACCTGACCGAATTATTGGATTTAGCAAAATTTTATATTCAAGATCCGCCACTTGATTTAAGTGAAGAGGCTGAGCAAATTGTCAAATCTAACCTCAATATAATTAAGTTACTCGCGTCATTTCTGTCAAAGATCGGTGATGAAAATTGGAATAAGGGTTTTTTATCTTCTCAGATCAAGGAATGTGCAAAATTGCACGATATGAAAATAAGCGATGTATACCACTCATTACGCGCCCCTATAACTGGAGTAATGGATGCACCTGGAATCATTGATATCATGGTGATTCTTGGTAAAGATGAGTGTATAAGAAGGTTACAAGCAATTTAAATGAAATAAGAAAATTGCTTGACACCCTTCGCCAGCCCCTTTATCATGACAGTGAAGCTATTGTATTTGCTTTCGCCAATCTGCAGATTAAAAGGTAAGGATTACTTAATGTATCGGCGTCTTATGTTTAATTTTTTGCAGTATATAGATACTGTATGTCTTTACAAAACTTCATCTACATCTAGATTTTTATCTAAATAAGCTGAACGCGCTTACAAAGCGTTACAAGACATCAAAAAATGCCAATACTCGACAAAGATAGTAAAAGACTAGCTAACTCGGGGATTCTTTGTCTTTTTTTCTGCTTGGTAAATTTCTTAAACATTTGCAGCGTAGGTTAGTTGCAATTAAAAGCAGCTGAATTTCGCTTGTCAAGCGTTTAAAACATAAAAAACGCCAATATTTTAAAGCGGATAATAACCACGGGGCTTCTTTTGCCTTTTTTTTCGTTTGGTAAATTTCTTAATGTTTATAGCTAAAAGAGCCCAAGAGAGGTGTCATTCCAGTGCCCCTGTGATGTCATTCCAGTGCTTGACACTGGAATACAGTTTTCCATATAATCTCATCGAAAACGTTGTAACCACTTTCTATGCTAGTTTGCTTGTTTACAAGCAAACTTTCCTGGATCCCAGTGTCTGGGCAATGGGATGACACCATTCTTTTTCCTGGATTCCAAACTGGGATGACAGCTAGCCTGATAACCGTCATCCCGCTGCTTGTTAGCGGGATCTATGTTAAGGTATGACGGTTAAGTAAGGGATCTATGTTAAGAGATACCGCGGCGGTATGACGGTTCGTGGCGGTATGACGGTTCGCGGTGGTATAGCTATAGAAAACTTGTATAGATTTTTTCTACTTCTGTGATATCATAAGCCTGTAATGATAAAATAAGTAAATATGGATAAGTCAGCGTATGAGATCATAGAACATGAGTATGACGTGGTAGTAGTAGGTGCAGGTGGAGCAGGGCTCAGAGCAACGCTTGGGATGGCTGCAACTAATTTTTCAGTTGCCTGCATTTCTAAAATTTTCCCTACACGAAGTCATACAGTTGCAGCACAAGGCGGAATTAGTGCAGCTTTAGGTAATATCGGTGAAGACGATTGGCGCTGGCATGCATATGACACAATAAAAGGTTCAGACTGGCTTGGTGATCAAGATGCAATAGAATATATGTGTAAAAACGCTGCTAAAGCTGTTATTGAACTTGAAAATTTTGGCGTACCTTTTTCTCGTACAGAAGATGGCAAAATATACCAGCGTTCCTTTGGTGGAATGACAACTCACTTTGGTAAAGGAAAATCAGCGCAGCGCACTTGTGCGGCAGCAGATAAGACTGGGCACGCAATCCTTCACACTCTATATCAGCAGTGTCTTAAATTCAACGCTGAATTTTTTGTTGAATACTTTGTGATTGATTTAATTATGGATAGCGAAACATGCTGCGGAGTTCTTGCTTGGTCGCTATGCGACGGCACATTACATAGATTTCGTGCGCATAGAGTGGTGTTAGCAACAGGTGGATATGGACGTGTTTATTTCTCTGCAACAAGTGCGCATACCTGCACAGGTGATGGTAATGGCATGGTAGTAAGGGCTGGATTACCACTTGAAGATATGGAATTTGTACAATTTCATCCAACAGGAATATATGGCTCAGGGTGCCTGATGACAGAAGGATGCCGTGGTGAAGGGGGGTACCTCGTTAATTCTCAGGGCGAAAAGTTTATGGAACGTTACGCACCAAAAGCAAAAGATTTAGCTTCTCGTGATGTGGTAAGTCGCGCAATAACAATTGAAATTAGAGAGGGAAGGGGAGTTGGACCGAAAAAAGATTACATGTATTTAACTATAGCACATCTTGATCCGGAAGTAATAAAACTCAGATTGCCGGGCATTAGCGAAACCGCAAGAACTTTTGCTGGAGTTGATGTCACTAAAGATCCAATACCGGTCATTCCGACTGTTCACTATAACATGGGTGGCATTCCAACTAATTATTATGGAGAAGTGATCACGCTGAAGCAAGGTAAGGAAGAAGTGGTAGATGGACTATTTGCAATTGGAGAAGCTGCGTGTGTCTCTGTGCACGGTGCAAATCGACTTGGTTCTAACTCGCTTCTTGATCTTGTGGTTTTTGGCAGAGCTGCAGCGCTCAGAGCAAGAGAGAAACTAAAATCCGGTACACCACATAAAAAATTGCATTCAGACTGCACAGACTGGATAGTAGATAGATTTAATAAAATGCGATTTGCCTCCGGTGGGCTAAAAGTAGCAAAAATACGCAGCGAAATGCAGAACACTATGCAAAAGTACGCATCAGTGTTCCGTGTTGCTGAAGTTTTAGAAGAAGGCAAAAAAGCTATAAAAAAGGTAGCAAAAATGATGCCTGATATTTCACTTGAGGATCGCAGTATGATGTGGAATAGTGATTTAGTTGAAGCACTGGAGCTTGCTAACATGATCCCACAAGCGGTTATTACCATGGAATGCGCAGCTAATCGCGAGGAAAGCAGAGGTGCCCATGCTCGTGAAGACTTTCCTGAACGTGATGACAAAAACTGGATGAAGCACACTATAGCGTGGCTTGAAGAAAAGAAAGGGCAAATTAACGTAAAAATTGATTATAAAAAAGTGGCTGAAAAAACTCTGAGCGGTGAGATTGATTTCATAGCGCCAGAGAAGAGGGTTTACTAGTTACACTATCCCTACACAATTTTTCAACGAGTTTATTGATATGGCACTCATTTTAGTGTCTGGAGGACTCTCAGTATGCTCTGATTGATTTGATGATTTTTGCACCTCTTGCTCTTCTAAATCGTTGGACTTATTTTCTATATCTTTAACAGAGTTATTGCATTGTGTATCATTTTTTGGTGCGTTATCTTGAAGTGTAAGTTGCTTTTCTTCAGTAAACTTTCCTTTAATTTTTCCAAATCCTTCATAAATATTTTCTAAATTCAAGTAAATAAGATAACAAACTCCAATAACTGCTATAATAGATGAGGCAGTTGCAATTGTAATAATTCCTTGAGAAGCACTGAATATTGCTGCACAGGCTAAAGCAGCAAATACAAGCGTTGTCACTGCTTTACAAGCAACATTATTGATGTACTTCACAATATCGCGTGCTTTTAACTTCCTGCCAAAGTTGCACTTCAGTTCAGTTCTCATATCATCTGGAATAAGCGCTCTACCCATTGATTTCTCTATTCCTTTTATAGTTTTATAATACTCTTTGCTCCATAATCTTTCGGGTAGTATTAACTGCTTTGGGTCAACACCATTTTGCAATAATTTTACACAGAACTTGATCGTGTTATCACGGCTCTTAGGATTGACCAAATTATGTTTATCTTTTGTCGTCTTAGTAATTAGCGCTACTTGTAGTGGTGTGCGTTCTTTTTCGTTAGCGGCGTTTGCAGCTTTACTAAATTTCTCTTTTTCCACCGAATTTAAAATCAACTCTAAACATGTAACTTTTTGTTCTCCTTTGAATGAAGCAATATAGTGCAGAGCATTTTTTCCATCTTTATCTTGCACAGTAATATCTGCACCATTTTGTAGAAATAACTCTAAGGTTTTATACCTGCCAGTATCCTTAAATTCTTTTTTTACTACATTTTTTACTACATTTTTTATTTTATTTTTCAATGAAGGCTCTTTACTCTTTTCTTGTATGCGCTGGAGTACCTGATGGAGCGGTGTTTGCTCTTTCCCGTTAACAGCATTTATAGCCTTACTAAATTCATCCTTACCTAAAGTCAACTTCAAACATGCAACTTTTTGTTCTCCTTTGAATGAAGCAATATAGTGCAGAGCATTTTTTTCATCTTTATCTTGCACAGTAATATCTGCACCGTTTTTTAGCAATAGTTCTAGGGTTTCATACCTTTTAGTTTTTTCAAATTTCTTAAGTGATCGGTTCTCACTCTTCTCTTGTATGCGCTGGAGTATCTGATGGAGCGGTGTTTGCCCTTCTTTTTTATCATTTACAGCTTTTATAAATTGTTCTTTTTGGCCTGTTTCTAGCAATATATTGAGAAGTTTAAGTTTTTGTTTTGTTTCAGGTTTAACAATCAAGTGTAAAGCATTGTTACCATCTGTGTCTTTAAGGCTAATATCCGCACCTTTTTCCAATAGTTCTTTAAAAAGTTTTTTATCACTATTTTTAATTACTGGATGTAATAGATAATTATCATTACTATCTGGAGTATTTATGGTATGTGGTATAATTTCTTTAATTTTTGCTTCTGTATTGATTCTTATTTCTGGCTTTAATTTAGATTTCTTTCCTTGCTCTGCTAATTTTTCTAAGAAATTACGGTAGTATGTCTTTTGCTCCTCTTTTAAGTTTTGTAATTCTTCTGTAGATAATTCTAAATTATCAGAGCTGGCTCCATGCTCTAACAATTTTGTAAGAAACTTAAGTGTGTTATCGTTACTTCGAATTGTATTAGACTCATGTTTTTCTTTTGTTACCTTGTTAATTAGTGCTACCTGAAAAGGGGTCTGATTTTCACTATTAATGAGTTGTGCTAGATCTTCCTTGGTGACCGTTTTTATTAGGGTACCCAGAAACTTGCATTTCTGTTTCTTTTCCAACGACGCAATGAGGTGTAAAATATTTTTCCCTTCTTCAGCTTTTATGCTGCTAATATCCGTACAATCTTTTAGATATTTTTTTAATTTCCTGTTATTTCCATTTTTGATCGCTTTTAGTAATTGAACATTATTATGCGTTGTTCCGTTGCTTTTCTCTACTTCTTGATCTTCATTTGCTGTATTAGGGTTACTGATTGAATGTTTCTCATAATCATCACCAGCATCGCTACTGTAGTCACTTTCAATTCCACTGTCCCTACGATCATTTTGGTTACAATATTTGCTATTATAAGTAATTTCTGAAATTGCTTGCTTTACTCGCTCTTTTGTTTCATTTGATATTTTTTTCGATCGTTCTATTGCTTTATCTAGCACTGGAAGGAAGCATTGGACATAATACCTATAATATTTTTCTTGTTCTCTAAGTGATTCTTCTAATTTAGTTAATACTTCAGGACTAGCATCTTTCTCAAATAACCTTTTACACTTCTTGAGGGTTCCATCTTGACCTCTTGGTTTTTCACGCTTGTGTTCTTCTTTTTTTACCTTTCTCTTTATAATGCCATACAATTGCTCGTCTTTTCTATCCTGCTCTTGCTTTTTATTTTTATCTATGCATTCACCTAATTTATCTGCATTAGTAGTTAGTGCAGTTATATCTATACCCATACTAAAACCTCAATATTAAAAGCTATTTAAGTTGTCAGCACTAAACTAACAACCAAGAAGTTTGACTTTTAAATTGAGCTAAACGTTGTATATGTATAGGTGGAAAGGCAGAAAACTAGTTTCTATTAGAAAATCTGTTATCATAGTCAAATCCTCACTTGAACAGTTGCTACTATTTTAACCATTTAATCTTAAAAAATAATAAATATAGCTAAACTGCGAAACGTGCTACTGGCTAAAATAGGATAAGAAACTATAGCTGCAAATATCCAAATTGATGTTTTTATCAGTCTTCCAGACTTGGTTTTTCTTTTAGTTTTTTAAGTCTTTCTTTATTTAGTATGGAGCTTATCTCTTCTACACTTTTATCAATATCATCATTGATTATTACATAATCATATTTATCACGTTTGCTTATCTCTTTTTGAGCTTCGGCTAATCTGCGCTCTATTTCGCTTGCATCATCACTATTACGCTTTTGCAAACGCAACCTAAGCTCTTCCATTGAAGGGGGAAGTATAAAAACACTTACAACTTTTTTTCTCATGAGCTTGAATAAGTGAAATGCTCCTTGCCAGTCTATGCTGAGTAAAACGCTTATTCCATTGCTTAAGTTTTGCTCTATAAAATTTCTTGGTATACCATAAAAATTCTCAAAAACTTTGGCGTATTCAAGCATTTGGCCAGCTTTGCATAACTCGTGAAATTTTTCTTCGGTAACGAAAAAATAGTCTTTTCCATTTATTTCGCCGGGGCGAGGCTTGCGTGTAGTCATAGAAACAGACCTAACTAAATTAGTTGATTGCTCAAGTAATTTTGCTGATATAGTAGTTTTTCCAGCTCCAGAAGGGGAGGATAGAACCAATAATACGCCCTCACTTTTTACGGTCATTTTTCTTTGCATTTTTTAACATGGTGCTTTTTGGATCAGAGTTTAAAAAGCTAGAACCTTCTAAATTAGAATTTGATAAGTTGGTGCCAATGAGAGAAGAGTTATCAAAGACAGTATAGCGCAAATCGGTCTTTTCAAAATTTGCCTTATTCAAATTAACGTTTACAAACTTTGCTCTACTCAATGTTGAATTAGAAAAATCGGCATTTTCTAAATTCATATCCTTAAATTCAAAGTAAGAATAATTTACATTAAATTTTTCACCCTGTGATATTTTCTCTTGCAAATCTTCAATTGAAGTTATAGCATTTTCTAAGCCTGCAAGTTTTTTCTGCCCTTGATTGTCAATCAAAATTGAATTATCAAACTTGCAACCTGTTAAATGAGAATTAGCAACTGAACTTTTATATATGCTTGAAGAGAGAAAAGACATATCACTAATTGTTGAATTACTCAAATTGCTAAGAAAAAAACTAGTTTTCCTAAAGGCATTAGCGTGAAGCAAAGAAGATCTGAAATCGCTTTCAATAAAATTTGAATTAGTTACTTTTAAATTAGACCAGCTCGAATTATCAGCTAATAAATTAAAGAATGTTGAATTTTCTATTTCACTGGAATCAATATTATGGCGAGAAAGCGTACTGTTATAAACTTGAGAGTCTTGGATTTTTATCTTATACATTGAAGTTGTAGAAAGGTCTGAATCTTCTATCTTTGCAGAGGTAAATAGTGAATGGTCAAAAAATGAGCCATTCATGTTAGAATTCGCAACTTTAGTATTATGAAACTTTCCATGACGAATGTCAGCATTAGAGACATTAACTTGATGCAGTTCACTAAAACTAAAATCAATATTGGATAAATCAGCATCCTGAAGATTTGTTTCAGAAACATATGCATGTTTTATCTTGGAACCATTTAGTATAGATTGAACAAAACTTGAATTATCGTCATTCACATAGGAAATTTGTGTGTTGCTTAAATTAGTTTCGTCGAAGTTACTGTTAATTATGATAGAAGAATTAAGGCAAGCATCGGAAAGATTGCTACCTGTAAAGTCTGATTCTTTTAACTCTGCACCATATATGTTAGCATTTTTTAATGAAGAAAATTGTATCTTTAATTTATATGCATCCACTCCAAAGAAACTTGCATTATCAAGGTTGTTTTTCTGCATAACGGTATCGTTTATTTCACTATCACTAAAATTTACGTGGCTAACATTCGAGTTTGATAAGTTGGAGAAATTCATTTTCACATTCGAGAAATTAGTATGCAAACCAATTACGTTGTGCATACTTACTTTTTTGAGATCGGAACTGATAAAATCAGCATAACTAACATTAGACTGATCAAATACGATATCTGTTAAGTTTGCAGAAACAAATTTTGTAAAACTCAAATTTGTACCTTTTATTTTAATGCCATGTAAATTAGCATTGGAAAAATTAGCACCACGTAAATCAACATCAATGAAAGACACATCGGATAAATCGGTGTTAGAAAAATCGGCACCAATCAGACTTACTCCATCAAAAACAGATTTACTTAGGTACAGTTGGTTAAAATTAGCTCCATTTAAGTTAGAACCAAAACCTTTCTTAAAATCTTCTGGCACGCCCTCTTTGTGGCACTGCACCAAAAATTCAGCAAAGTCTTTTTTACTGTAAGATACGTATTTTACATCATGCAGAGCGTTTAAAAAATCACTAATCTGATTTTTTTCATCATTTGTTTCGTTTCCATAACATAAATGACCAACTAAAATTAATATCAAAAATCTAATCATCTTGCTTATCACACTGCGACTCATTGTTTTCTTTCGTTTTCACAGCCCAATCGTACATTGCTGAGCTTTCTTTATTGTCTATTTTTCTATCCTCCAAAAGATGTGGCATCATTTCGGCAATCGCATTTATTATATTGATCTGCTTTTTTTCGATTGCTATATCAATTGGGGATTGAAAATTATTGTTAACTACTCTAAGATCAGCACCTTGTAATAAGAGAAAGCGCACTATGTCTACCTCACCTTGTTTAACTGAATAAATGAGAGGAGTATCACCCAATTTATTTCTAAACCTTAGTATCTCTTGAATTGTTAATCCAATTTTTTCTAGCTTACTTATTACTCCTCTTAAGCAAGTTAAGTTGTTCTTCTTAATGCAGTAAAAAAATTGCTTACTGTAATCATCAATAAACACAGTTGTAGGAAGATGCTCATTAAGGCTATCATATTGTCGTTTATATATTGACTTGCTTTGTATGTCTTTATGACCCCATTCTTTTATTGGTTCTCTGTTTAGCTTTGTCCATTTTTGTAAATTTTTCTTTTCACTTTCATCTTTTTTAGTTATAGGTTTTACTCTATTGCGGTCCTTGGAATTACTGTTTGTTTCTTTCACTTTTTTTTCTTCAGACTGATTCTCTACTTTTTCTTTTTTTCCCTCTAATAATTGACTCGCATCACTTTTTGAAAGTTCATTATCTTTTATATCAATCTTCTGATCAGCTTGTAG
The DNA here is from genome assembly GCF_964028125.1 of Wolbachia endosymbiont (group A) of Phasia obesa. Classification (NCBI taxonomy): domain Bacteria; kingdom Pseudomonadati; phylum Pseudomonadota; class Alphaproteobacteria; order Rickettsiales; family Anaplasmataceae; genus Wolbachia; species Wolbachia endosymbiont (group A) of Phasia obesa. Next base: position 872,377 of record NZ_OZ034764.1, on the reverse strand, counting down.
ATTTTTTTGCGGGTCAGTTGTATTCTCATTTAAATCAGCACTTAAAGGCAAAGGCTCTGGTTTCAAATCTTTATTCACTTCTTTATTGGCCATATTTGGTAAATTTTGAGCAAATTTGTCTGTGCTTCCTTCTAGCTGGTCATTTGGCAAATCTTTATCAATCTTTTCACCCTCACTTATAGTTTTTTCAACCACGGAAGCTTTGTTCTCGTTGTGTTGCAGCTTCTCTTTATCGGTAGTGCCGTCTAATCTTTTGCTCTCAGCCTCTTGTGTTTGTTTAGCATCGACGTTGCTTTTCAACTCATCTTTTTGATTTGTACTGCTCAGTAAATCTTGCTTTCTTGCACCTACATTTTCGTTTTTATGAACTGACCCAATTTTCTTTTCTTCACGCTGCTCTATGGCAAACAGGCTCAGTGATCCAAATACAACAACTAATAGTATGAAATATAAAATATTTTTCATAAATGTTCAAAACATAAGCTTAATTAAAATGATACTATAATCAAATGATTAATCTACAGTAAAAAATGCCTTAGGATTTAATTTATAAAAAAATAATAGATTTTTTGTATCTGTTCAGGGGCATCGCAAATATTGAAGCAAAGTGGTCAGTGCTTACTGTACGAACATTGTGATTTGAGAGCAATCTCCGCTAGGGAGGATGTCATCCCAGTGCTCCTTTCTCGTCATCCCAGTGCCCAGACACTGAGATCCAGAAAAAAGAATGGTGTCATGCAAGTAGCCTCCTTCTCCTGTCATCCCAGTGCCCAGACTACTTGGATCCAGAAAAGTTTGCTTGTAAGCAAGCAAACTAGCATAGAAAGTGGTTACAACATTTTCGATGAGATTATATGGAAAACTGGATCCCAGTGTCTGGGCACTGGGATGACAAAGGAGGACGTTATTCCAGTGCCAAGCACTGACCATTTGCTGTGCAATTTACCTTCAAAAATGAATGTTCGTACAGCTATGGAATGAATCGCGGTATGACATAGGACTGCTGTCATTCCAGTCTGGAATTTAGTCTTTACTGGGGAGAAGAAACTATCCTTCTACAGTGTATCCGTTTAGGGGAGGTATCTGTTCAGATGCATGGCTAATGTACAAATATTGAAACAAAAATTCCAGTGCTCCCTTTCTTGTCATCCCAGTGCCCAGACACTGGGATCCAGAAAACTTAACTTTAAATAAGTGGCTGCATAATAAACTACACATTAAACCTAAAGTGCATTATATCACCATCTTGCACGATGTAATCTCTGCCTTCAAAGCGAATTTTTCCTGCGTCTTTGCAAGCTGATTCACTTCCATACTTTATGTAGTCTGCAAAGCTTATTGTCTCTGCTTTTATAAAGCCTTTCTCAAAATCAGTGTGGATTACACCTGCTGCTTTATCGGCTGTTGACCCTATTTTTACTGGCCATGCCCGTGCTTCTTTGGGGCCCACAGTAAAGAAAGTTATCATACTCAGCACTTCATACATAATACGCGCTACTCCATCAAGGCCTGATTCTTGTAAGCCAAATTCTGATAAAAAACTCTGTTTTTCCTCTTCACTATCAAGATTTGCAATATCTGCTTCGAGTTTTGCTGAAATGCAATAAAATTTGCTTTTATTTTCCTCTGCCATTCTCTCTACCTTTTTAGATAATTCATTGCCAGTTATAACATTTGTATCTTCAACATTGCAAACGTACATAACGGGCTTTGTTGTCAGCAATTGAAGCAACTTCATCTCATCTTCATTGATATTCTCCAAACTTCTTGCAGGTTTACCTAATTTTAAAGTAGCTAATACCTCTTGCATTAATTCAAGTTGTCTCTTTAGCTCTTTATCACCTTGCTTTGCTTTCTTTTCCAATTGAGGAAGCCTTTTTTCTATGCTATCAATATCAGCTAGGATTAATTCCATTTCTACCACTTCAGCATCTGATATTGGATCTATTTTACTGTGTACATGGCTGATATCGTCATCCGTAAAGCACCTGAGCAGATGAACGATAGCATCAACTTCTCTGATATGGCTTAAAAATTTATTGCCGAGCCCTTCACCTTTGCTCGCACCCTTTACCAGACCTGCAATATCTACAACTTCTAATTGATTATAAATTATCTTCTCTGAGCCTGCAATTGCTGCGATTTGTTTCAAACGCTGATCTTTTATCGAAATCTTGCCTATATTTGGCTCAATTGTGCAGAAAGGATAATTTGCAGCTTCGGCTGCACTTGACTCTGTAAGCGCATTAAATAAGGTTGATTTTCCTATGTTTGGTAACCCAACTATACCGCAGTTAAAGCTCATATTTGCTATTTAAAGTTATAACTATTGCATAATTTAAAAATTTCTGCTATACTTAATTAGTTGCTTATTAATAATTTTGTTGGTATAGTAACATATAGCTTAAATTAAGGTAAAAACTATGGCTGAACCTAGGAAACGGAAGCTACCAAGTGATTTTCATGATGTTGAGGTTGGAATAAAAAGGCCCAAGATCTCAGGGCAAATGAATGTACCTAGGAAACGGAAACTATCAAATGATTTTTACGATACTGGAAGTCCGAAAAGGTTCAAGAGCTCTGGACAAGAAATAACTCTTTTAAATAGTAATCCTTACCCTGACAATTTCCATGTAGGACAAGCAATTGGTAATGGAAGCTGCTTTTTTGACTCATTCAGACAAGGTCTAGAACAGCAGAAGGGGATAGAAGTTACTGTTGAGCAGTTACGAGAAGACTGTAAAGAATTTGCACAAAAGAATCCACCAAAGTGGTTTACAAATGCAATTGTCAATAGTCATGATAACAATGGCCAGCACCGTAGTGAAACTGTAGATGATTATACAGCAAACATTATGCGTAACGATAGGTGGGGTGATCCTGACGTTGAAGGCAGAATACTTTGTCAGAAGTATGATGTAAAATTGCATGTTATAGAGAACCAGACTGTTGATAACCAAGATTTGTTTTTGCATGAATTAATAGACAATTCAGGTTCAAAAAGTGCAGGTGAATACAATAAAGTTAATTATGACGACAGTAGTGTTTTGCATGTAATAAACAAAGGACATGCTCATTTTGAACCATTGCTTGATAGAAATAAAAGTTTAGCAAAACAAGAACAAGAAGATTTCCTATTAGCAAAAAAGCTTCAGTTAGATGAGATCTTAGAGTATTGTAACCTTTCAAAGGATATCTCTGAGAGAGCAGAGGTTGAGAAGAGATTTGATGAGTTATTGGCAGAAAATGCTGATGGAAAAATTGGTGATGTTGTAGGGCAGTGCGTTAGTGATATAAAGCAGCGCATAGAGCGCTCTGAAAAGCAAAACCCTTCAAGCTTACCAAGATGTAGTATGGAGGAATCAAGAACAGAAAAAATATTTCATCAACAACAAATATCACAATTGGAAGTGTAAAATAAATCTTCATAGCCCTGTATATTTTTATATAGGGGTTTGTGCAAGCATTTCATATAATATGAACTTGCAGTATGTACTAACCTAAATGCAAGTTGACCAGGAGACTAGTTTAATTATTGATGCCATAGAGGAATTTGGTGGTGAGGCTAGGCTTGTCGGCGGATGTGTGAGAGACTCAATTTTGCAACGTGATGTCCACGACATCGATTTAGCTACTAATTTGCTTCCTGATCAGGTGATGAAAGCGCTAAAACTCCGTAATATAAAAACTATTCCAACTGGCTTAAACCATGGAACTATTACTGCAATCTTAAATCAGAGGTCTTTTGAAATTACGACACTAAGGCATGATGTGAAATGTGATGGTAGGCATGCAAAAGTAGAATTTACCAATAATTGGCAAGCTGATGCTTCAAGGCGTGACTTTACATTTAACGCTCTATATGCAGATAAGCATGGCCATATATATGACTACTTTGGTGGCATTGAGGATTTAAAGGCGCGAAGGTTAAACTTTATAGGCAACGCTGAAGATAGAATTAAAGAAGACTATCTACGTATTTTAAGAGCATTTCGTTTTCATGCAAAAATATGTGCCGGAGATTTGAGTGATGAAATACTAAGCGTATGCAAAAAGCATTCGCATATGATCCAAAACCTCTCTGGAGAGAGAATAAGAGATGAAATACTTAAATTGCTGGAGTGCAATGATCCTTTTCCAACACTTAAGAGCATGCAAGAATCTGATGTTTTGCAAAAGATTATCCCAAAAGAAGTAAAATGCGAAATTCTGTCTTCGTCACTTCTTTTCGGCACTGATGTGCTAGTAAAATTAGCGTTACTCCTTAGGACTACTAAAAAAAATGACAGGCTAAGTCTTGGAGAATACATAATCATGTTTCTACGTCTTTCGAACAAGCAAAAGAAAAAGCTGCTATTTTTACTATCCAACGATATCAAAACAGAACTTTCAGAAAAAGAGCAAAAAAAATACATATCTTTATTTGGTAGAGAATTATATTGTGATTTAGTAAGAATTTGTGGTGTTGAGTCTGGAGAAAATGTTGATGAATATATTTCATTTGCTAATACATTCAATATTCCAAAATTTCCTTTATCTGGTGATGACTTGATAGGTATAGGTCACCAGCCAGGAAAAAGTTTAGGTAGAAACTTGGAATTGCTAAAACAACATTGGGAAGATAGCTCCTACACTTTAACAAAAGAGGAGCTGGTGCTTTATGCTAAGAGCCTATTCTAACTGCTTTCTGACTGTTCAATGAATGTATGCTTGCAATATTAGGGGAACTCATAGAGGAATTAGGTATATGTTCTTTTTTAGCTTTTTCTGTTAATTGATATTCGTTTACTCCTCCTTGAGTTTGATTACACATTCCCTGATCTGGAGATAAAAATTTATCTCTTATGCTTAATGCCAGTTGTAACTCTTGAATCTTATTTGAAAAACATTTCATTTTAGCCTCTGTTAATTTTCCTGTAACAATTTCTTTAAGCAATTCTCCTGAGTCGTTATTATTATTATTCTTGCTATTAAAGCTGTGCAAGATAGAGTCTACAATCTTATTTACCCCTTCTTGTTTGTTAAATTCTAATTTTTTTACGCATTTTCTAACAGAAGGTGACAACTTGGCTTTTAACGTGTCATCTCGTAGTTCTTTACCCATATTTTTTCCAATGTTACAATGTTCGTTGACAACTTCTTTAACCTTAGCTTCTATGATCTCCCTTGCGGATTGTTTCAAATTACTTTCTAATAATTCAAGCAGCTTACTGCTTTCAAATTTGCCATCATCTTGATTTGATAGAGACTTTATAGTTTCATTAAGCACGTTATGGCAAAAGTGTTTCTCTTTAAATTCAGGAAAACCTTTTTTTAACTCCTCGTTTTTCCCAGATAAAAAGTTATTGAGACCCTTATCCCTAGAAAGCTTATTGGGCAAGTTTCGTAATTTTGAAAGAGTTGATTTTGCAGTAGATACTGTACTCACTGCACCTGCCTTTTTAGCCAATTGACCTTCTTTTGCTTCCTGTAGTTTCTTAGTGTCAGCTTTCAATTGACCTTCTAAATCAATCTCCAATTGTTGTTTAGATTCTTGAACACTTTGTAATTGCTTCCCCAAGTTCTCCATTTCACCCAATTGAGCAGTCAATGTATTCACACTTAATCGTAGAGCTTTGTTTTCATGACCTAAGTCACTGACTTTATTTTCTAATTCAGTATTTTTGTCTTTAGCCTGACACAATTTATCAGTCTGTGATTTAAGTAAAGCCACTAATTTGCTAGCTTGCCATTGTTGATTCAATTCAATTAATTTATCCTCCTTGTCCTTTAACCTACTCTTAAGTTCTATTATTTGTGCTTGCAGACTTTCATTATCTTTCCTAGTAGCTTCAATTTCTTCTCCTTGCTCTCTTATTATCATGTATTGATCAAATATAGTTTTCTGTTGTTCATCAACTTTATCCTGCATTGCTTTTTTATCTTGTTTGTATTTGGTTAGTTCCTCTTCTCGTTCGCCTGCATCTTCTGTAAGTCCCTTATAACTCTTTTCAAGTCCTTCAATTGCAGATCGTAATTCTCTATTTTCTTCTTTTAAGGAAGCATTTTGTAAACGTTCAAGTTCTAATTCCTGATTTATGCCCTCCAGCTGTTCTTCTAATGCTTCATCATCTTCCTCTGTTATCAATGCTACTCCATCAGTCTGAACCCCTCCATCTTTGTTTATCACTACACTTTGGCTCTCTTTCTCTACAACTTCAGGTTTTAAGTCAACTTGAACACTTCCATATATTGTCTTAAAAGCATCAGTTTGAACTTCATTGTTTGCAGTAGTTTTATCGTAGTACAAAATATTTTCTGCCCATCTATTCCATCTCTTGGGCAATATTCGTCCAATCGTTTTTAGATATAACCAAGCAAATACAGTAGACCAGCTGTATTTTTTTTCCTTTCGCTTAATATTAATTTCATAATTAACCTTATTATTAATATTTAGCATAAAATTACCTTATTTTTTAACTTTAATTTACAGAAAATTTTAATAGTAATAAAGTTATATATATTAGTATAAATGTTAAACAAATACTAACACAGGTGTCAAATTATGGTAAAGTCTTTGCCCGCCTAATACACTTTAAGCAGAAATGTACATGTCTGCAAGTACAGCATTTGCTTTTTCTATCGCTCTTGCTAACACTTCCTGTTCATTGTTCTGATTTTTCACATTGATTACCTGAGCAGCCAAGTTTGCAGGAAAAGTGACCAAACTGACTTCCCATAATTCCACTTGTTTTAACACTCTAGCTCCACTTTTATGATCAACATCATACTCTATAGGTATATAGCCGATGGAAAGTCCGTTAATTGCCCCAGTTTTGAGCATCAAATACACTTCTTCTGCTTTCTGAATACCCAAAAGTAAATGTGCGGTTATATACAGGCCAACATCATTTTCATAAATATCTATGATGCTACCTATAGGTTCGTCAGGATTATGCTGCCAAAGGAGTTTTATTTTATTTCTGTTTAAATTTTCCTTAAATGCTCCGGGCAATATCAGATCATTTTGTTTATCAACTATGTTAAAAACGCTCGCATAACCAGAAAATACACCGTTTTCTCCTATACTTTTTATTGACAATGGTGAATAGAGAAATTTCTTATTCATAAGGCCTCCTGTAGGTTATAGTATTGGGAATTCTGTTTGCACAACGCACTGCAATGTCAAATCTATTATATGCAGTTCTCTAAAAAGGGAAAGTATTTTTTTTAGTTACAAAATAATAAATGAGACTATGAAAGCAATAAAGATCCCAGCGTCACGCGCTGGGATGACAGTAGGAAAACTCAGATGTGAAAGCACTCAATAACAGTCTAGAAAGTATTGAGATATGAGAAAAATCTGTACTCAGGTAACATCAACAATTGATATCTCTAGACAAATTTGATCCTACTTTTACTTCTGACAGAATAGAGATAACGTTCTCTTGTATTTTTTTATATCTAGCGATTTCTGATTCATTTTTTTGCACTTCCAATCTATTATGGAGTAAACTAGAAACATCTCTTACTAACGTAGAAATGTTTTGTGCGGCCTTATATGCTATTGTTCCAATAATAAAGCTAGCAAAGGTATTAATTCTATCAGTAGTAAAATCAGAAAAGTTTGACATGTTGGCATGGAAAACAGGAATGCAAGTAAGACTACCAGGACCATTATAGTAATTACCTTTAATAGCATTAATAGCCATCAAACTCACAAAGCTAGTAATACACCCAACAATAAAAGGTCTCTTATCACTGTGTCTAAGGGTCCAAATGTTGGAAAGCATCTCTTATATTAGTAATTCTGCGTATTATTTCGTAGATATGTGAAACATTAGCATTATTACTTAATGAAATTCTCCTAGATTGTTCAGATTTTTCCTGTATTCTATTACTAATTTCACAATTAAAGTCATCAATGCTTATACCACATGATGTTAAAATACGAACCATATCTTGATTGTCGTTTTCTGATGCAGAATATAATGCTGTCTCATCCTTATAATCACGAAAATTGACATCTCCTCCACTTGATCTATAAACGCTAATTATAAACTCTTCTAAGCTCATCTTATGATTTTCTTCCAAATACCTTGACACTTCCTTAAAATATTCTTTATCGGTAGCAAGTTTGTGTAGAAATGATTGGCCTGAAATTTTTTCTAATTGATCTATAATGATCCTCTGTAATAACATAATTAGCCTCCTATTAAAGTTTCAATACTATTGATAAAATGATACAGTATTATAGTTCTTTAGTCAAGGTGAATATTAATATATTAAGGTTAAAACTGCCAATTAGCAGTCAAAAGAATAAAATGAAATATCAAGTGATATCCTCTATAATTAAATTTTTTGAATGAAGAGATGACGGTTCGCGTAGGAATTAATGGTCTGGGTAGAATAGGCAGAGGCGTATTGCGTGCTATTTTCGAAATAGAAGAATATAGCAAACAAATAGAAGTTGTAGCTGTCAATGGATCGCTCAGTGCAAAGCAGCATGCACATTTGATTAAATATGATTCTGTTCATGGCAAATTCAGTGGTGATATTGATTTTAATGAGTCTCAAAATTGGATTTCTATAAATGGCAAAAAGTTTTCTTTATATAGAGAACGGAATCCTGAAAATATTCCTTGGAATGTTGATGTAATACTTGAATGTACTGGTGCATTCAATAAACGTGAAGAAGCAATAAGGCACAATGCAGAGAAAGTAATTGTCTCTGCTCCAGTTCCGGATGCTGATGTCACTATAGTTTATGGTGTGAATGACGATATGCTCGAAAAAGAGCATAAAGTGATATCAGCAGGTTCTTGCACTACAAATTGCCTTGCTCCGATTGTGAAAGTCCTACACTCCAGTTTAGGTATAAAAAGCGGTTTTATGACTACTATACATGCCTACACGAATGATCAAAATGTTCTTGATGGTAATCATAAAGATTTGCGTAGAGCAAGGGCTTGCGGATTATCTATGGTGCCAACTACAACCGGGGCAGCAAAAACAATTGGTTCTGTCATCCCTGAATTAAAAGGAAAACTAGATGGCACTGCCGTCAGAGTTCCAGTTAGCAATGTTTCTATGGTTGATTTTAAATTTACGACTGATAAGAAAGCGACCGTTGAAGAAATCAATGAAATATTTAAGGATGCAGCTCTCTCCTCTACGTCATTCCAGCGCATGACGCTGGAATCTAATTTCTGGATCCCAGTGTCAGCTACTCGGATGACATCAGAGGGTACTAGGATGACAGAGGGTTATCCAATGTCAAATGTACTTTCTATATGCGAGGAACCTTTAGTCTCAATAGATTTTGTGCATAACCCTTATAGTGCAATTGTGGATTTAACTGGTACATATGTTACAGGTGATATATGCAGGGTTGCAGCGTGGTATGACAATGAGTGGGCTTTTTCGCTGAGAATGTTAGACATAGCATTATTGAGCTATAGTAAAGTATGAACTGGAACTCAAGCAAATACGCCTCATTTTATGAGCACTTTGCGGAACTCAGAAAAAGAGTTATCTTTTGCTTTCTATTTTTTTGCGTTGCTTTTGGTTTTTGTTATTACTTTAAGGAAAATATATACCGTTTTTTACTCGCACCTTTAATAGAAGCAACAAAAGGTAGCGAAGGTTTTTCTTTAATTTACACAGACTTAACAGAGGCATTTTTTGTGTATCTCCAAGTTGCAATAATGAGCGCACTTTTGTTTTCTTTTCCTGTGTTTGCATGGCAATTTTATATGTTCTTAGCACCTGGGTTATATAAAAGTGAAAGGGCAGTGTTGTTGCCATACTTGATTGCAACACCGGTTTTATTTGTAACGGGAGCTACTGTAGTCTATTACTATATATTTCCTTTAGCCTGGAAGTTTTTCATCACTTTTGAACATAGTGGGAAATCTTTCGGTATACCAATAGAGTTTATGCCATCAGTTAGCGAATATTTAGACCTCGTTCTCCAATTTATGTTTGCTTTTGGCACTGCATTTCAAATTCCAGTAATACTCACATTAATGGTGAGAGTTGGGCTACTGACTGCACAAAGTTTGTCAAATAAACGTAGAATTGCAATAGTGGTAATTTTTATTATCGCTGCAATCTTAACTCCACCTGATGTATTAAGCCAAGTAGGGCTTGCAATACCTATGCTGATTCTATATGAATTGTCTATTCTGATATGTAGGTATATTGAAAAAAAGAAGACAAAGATTTAAACAAAGAAATCCCTCTTATCTCCTTTATATCACATTTTTAACTTACAACATTCTTATTCAGGACTTAAATATGGAAATGTTTCATAAATTGATTGTAATACTTTGTTAAGTTCAGCCTTACTTTTGATGATCAATAATACTGTATCATCACCTGCTATAGTTCCTATAATTCCTATGTTTTTGCTATTATTTAATGAATAAATAACATACTTCTGATCTAGAAAGTAAGCTAGGCTGCTAGCTTGTCCTGGTTGAGTGTGTAGTACTATTAAACCAAAATCCGAAATTTGCATATTAAGTATTAATGGTAATCGATATTGGTTGATGTCAATTACTTTATACATACCAGCAACTTTGGCAATTTTAAGTTTTTTTAATTTTCTTGATAAAGTAGCCTGAGGAATGTTGTGCCCTCTTTCTTTAAGCAAGATCTGTAAATCGCTCTGCTCTAAAATTTCGTGATTTTGAATAATATTTAAAATATGTTCACCTAGTGTGTTGTCATGCATTATGCATTTTCCTCATATTGAATATGTAATAAGTATATTTGAAATTATATTCATTATTTCTTGACTATTCAATTTTTAATGTCTATATTCATAAGATGAATAAAATATGAATATAAATTAGTAATATGAAAAAATATATTTTAAATGCTATTATAGTGATAAGTATTCTATTAACAGGATGCAAGGAAAATAAACACGATAATATCATTAGATTTGCAATTTCTGCAGATTATCCACCTTTTGAATATTATGAAAATGGTAAATTTACTGGCTTTGACATTGAGCTTGCTCAATTAGTAGCAAAAGAGTTAGGTAAAGAAGCGATATTTAAAGATATGCAGTTTAGTACTATATTTGCAGCATTGCAAAGTAATTCTGTAGATGCTGCTATATCTACTATTGGTAGCACAGAAGAGCGTGAAAAAAATTTTGATTTTTCAAATAGTTATTATACAGGGGAATTTGGTATTCTATATCACAAAAATAAACCCATAGCCGGTATAAACAACTTAACTCGCAAGAAGATAGCCGTTCAACTAGGAACTGTCATGGAAATTTGGCTAAAAGAGCATGTTCCTACAACAGCTCAAATTATTGCTATAGACAATAATAATCAAGCTGTAGAAACATTAAAGTCTGGTCATGTTGATGGCGTCCTAATTGATGAATTCCAAGGTAAAGTATTTAGCAAAAAAAATCCTGGTCTATCATGGTCAGCCACTGCCAAGTTAGATGGTGGTTATGTTATTGCTGTGAATAAAGGATCTGCTTTAAAGGATAAAATAAACGAGGCATTAAAAAGTTTAGAAAGTAAAGGTGTAATACAAAAAATAGCAGAAAAATGGCTAGGAGATAACTGATGCAGGAATTAATTTCTAATTTCTTGTTTGTTGGAACAGGCCTTGCCTTTACTTTAAAATTATTGATTGGAGGACTGCTTTTAGGTATGAGTCTAGGAGGGTTATTTTCAGTACTCAGATATAATAAGATCTGTATTCCATTAATTAATGGAATTATATCTGTAATACGTGGCACCCCCCTTATATTACAGTTAAGTGTTGTTTATTTTATGACTCCAACCATTGCAGGAATTAAATTAAACATATTTAGTGCTGGCATTATAGCATTTGGTCTAAATAGCTGTGCTTATATTGCTGAGATTTTACGAGCTGGTATTGAAACTATATCAAAAAACCAGTTTGAAGCAGCTAAAACTTTACAAATACCTAGTTTCTATATGTGGAGAGATATTATATTACCACAAGTTATTAAAAATATTCTTCCTGCAATGATAAATGAGATCATTGCACTCCTTAAAGAAACGGCATTAATCTCTACTATTGGTGGTGTTGATATTATGCGCTCTGCGCAAATGCTTGCAGCAGAACAATTTACTTATTTTATACCACTTTGTCTTGCTGGGGCTTATTATTACGCTCTTGTATTACTAATTGAATATATAGGCAAAAAGATTGAACAGAAAGGTATATATGATAAAAATGCATAATGTTTGTAAATTATTTAATAATGTTCCAGTACTTAATAATATTAACCTGATTATAGAACAATCTATAGTTGGTCTTGCTGGTCCTTCTGGTAGTGGTAAATCAACATTGTTACGTTGTATACAAAAACTCGAAGTTTTAGATTCTGGTAGCATTGAATGCAATGATAGTACTGGTTTTGTATTTCAGGATTTTCAACTTTTCTCACATATGACTGTCTGGGAAAATCTTACATATGCTCCCAAACTTAAAAACAAAACTCAGGATCAAAGTGATTCACTACTTGAGTCTTTGGGTATTGCCTCTAAAAAAAATGATTACCCTAGTAATCTATCCGGTGGGCAAAAACAGCGGGTTGCGCTTGCCAGAAGCTTAATGATGAATCCAAGGATTCTATTATGCGATGAGCCAACGTCTGGTTTAGACGTAGCAACAATAGTCGACGTTGTGGAACTATTACAATCAGTTAGAGATATGGGTATTACTATGATTATCGCTTCTCACAATTTGGATTTTTTAACAAAAATATCAGATCGGATTATTCTGTTAAAAAACGGAAAAATAATTGTAGATATCAATCCTAAAGAAATTGATGAACCAACAAACTATTTAAAAAATAATTATTAAAAGAGAATCACTCATATCATACTGAGAGCTATAACAGATTTTAGCATCGAAAATTACATAATATACATTATGGAAAACAAAATTACATAATGTAAGAAGCAATGCTAAAAATAAAATCACATAATATAGCAAACTATAGCTAACCCAAGAAAGGTTTTCCTACGTCATACCGCCGCGATATCTCAGCATAGATTCCGCTAACAAGTAGCGGAATGACGAATTTTTGTTTTTCAAACTGTCGGTAAATCTAAGTCAGTTTAGCTATATGTGTCAAGCACTGGGATGACACCCTCCTGATGGGCCAAAATCACAATGTTCGTACAGTTATGGAATGAATCGCGGTATGACGTGTTGCTTTGATCAGCTATAAAGATGATGCTGCGGAAGTTTTTAGTACTTGCTCGCAACTTTCAACAATTTAATAGCACTGGTGTTTACAACCTCTCCGCCGACACGCTTAGTGACAAAAAACCTCACATAAGGTTTATTCGTATAAGAGTCTCTTAATATTCTCATTCCTCTGTTATCTACAATCTTATAAGCTTGTTTGAAATCTGCCATCGCAATTACTGGTAGCTGATTGTTTGGCGCTGGTGGCATATCGGCAGATTGATATACTGGTATTCCCATTAAAGTATCTGGAGCTTCAAGCGACAGACTTGGCTGCCAGAGATACTGACCTGTTTGAGATTTTAGCAGCCTGATATCCTTCAACGTACTCCTGTTTATCAAAAATGACGCATTTTTGGAATAATATTCGTCCAGAGAGTAATACAACATCATTATTGAATCACTATCTAATTTTTCAGTTTTAACTTGCTCTATTTTATTATAACTGTTTCCATTTTCATAAGCTAAAATTCCTTTTGGTTGAAAAGTGCCCTCACCCTTAATGAAGGCTTCGCTTTCTTCCTTACTAAAAGTCTCGGCAATCTTTTCCACCAGCCAACTCTCAACATCGACAAACGCATCATCGAGTAACTTTTGTGATATTTGTGGTTGAGCATATAACTCGTAAGTTGTGACGGAAATCTTTTGGATTTTGGGCGTGTCCGTATCTTTTGCAAAATCATACTTAGACTTATTGCCACCGTTCTCATCATCTACTGTTTCACTGCTCCAACCTGCACCGGCGCGGTCAAAATCTTCTATAATGTAATCCAATGTTTCAGTAGAGATTCTTTGACTGGAGCATATTTGTCGCATTGGGGACGAATCAGTTACGCGCTTGTTTATGCGTTTTACAATATGCGGAGTAACTAGATACCCTCCGATATCACTGTCATCTCCACTGAGGGTTTTGTGTGATAAACCGCTTTCCATTCCCTTGCGGATATAATCAGAAAAATATTTATCGCTTGTGCTAAAATCTGTATTTACTTCTGGGCGTTGAGCTGCAGTTTCGATCAAGTCTAAACGCTCTTTGCAACTATCAATGGCATTATTTACCTTGCATAGCTGCTCAATTGTTGCAGAATCAGCACGCCCTTTGCTTTCAATTTCTTTTAGTTTGCGATCATTTATTAATTTAAATTGCTCCCATGATGAAGCGAGTTCATTGATACGGTGAGCGATATCGGTAAGTGACATAATAGCCTCCTTTGAAAATGAAATAAAAATGGAAATAAGGTAATAGGAATGGCATCCATAGATGTTTCCCACAGTTGTACGAATATTGCAATATGGTACATAGTAAACGATGTCATTCCAGTGCTTGACACTGGGATCCAGCTTCTATGCAACTTAATTAAAAACGTTTGTTTTAGCGTAAGACAACTACCTTTAGCTCATCAGCTCAGTTATAAGCAAAATTTCTGGATTCCAGTGTCAAGCACTGGAATGACATCATCTGTTGTGCAATTTACCTTTAAAAATGAATATCCGTACAGTTATGTGCTTGGCACTGAAATGGCATCATTTTTTATCTGTTGAAAATGTAAACCGAAAAATAGCGTGGCACTTTGTGCCACGCTTAGTACTGTAAGCTTAATCCAGTAATTAAATTAAGCGAGGTAAAATAAAAGATAATGACACTATATAATGTTCGTTCTTTTATGTCAAGCACTTTTTTGAATTTTTTTGGTGATAATTTTTATCCAGTTATTTTATTATTGTAGTATAATTTCAATGCCAGATACTATCATTATGATCACTATCTAAATTTAAATCGTAATTATCATCAAATTTATATATCCCCTCCATCTCTTCTCTATGCAATTCATGTGAATCACCTAAAGCTTTTTGATTAGAAACGTCAACACAATACTGTAACAGTGCTCTTAATGATCCAGCACTATCTTGATCTAAATTAAAATTGCTAAAATCAAATTTCTGCATACTCTCCACATGTCCTTCTCTACATAACCTACATATCTTAGCAAAAGCCCTTTCACTTTCTCGACTCCAAGCATTAAGAAAGTAAGGATCTACTACTTTGCTAAATTGTTTCTCTATCTCTTCAAGAGAGCTCTCTGGATTAAGTTCTAATATTACTTTGAAAATCCCACTGCCATGGAATCTATAAAATTTACTAGATAAGCTATCTTTTACAAAATTAACTGCATCATCTATTGTAACACCAGAGCGAGATTCAAATATCATCTCAAATGCTCCATAACAACTATCAATACCAAAATTAATTATTTTTTCCATAAAATCAATTACCTCTTCTAAGGAAATTTGTGGCTTATTCCTCAAGATAACTTCTAAACTCTTGACAAAATTATGCCCATGCTGACCCATAGCATGGGTTTTCCCATTTATTGTATAATGATATAGCTTCTTATTTTCTATTATATGCTTATTGCACTGGTAGATATGTAGCTTATTCAATTTGCCAGAATATTCCTCTATTTCCTTATCTGGTAATTTTGAGCGGAATTCCTTGATTACTTCGCGTATTATTCTATTGATATTACTCATGCTTATTCCTAATTAATATGTTAGTATTTTTATAAATTAAGTTATTATATTAAAATTCTTTCATGGATTTCAATATTAGCTCCGCACTACTTGTAGTTTTTGTAATGGGTCTGCCAATGACGATATAATCAGCTCCTGAATTTATTGCTTCTTTTGGTGTTGCTGTTCTTTTTTGGTCGTCATGACCTGGATCTATACGAATTCCTGGAGTAATAATTTTAAAGTCTTCACCGCATTCTCGGCGCACTTCTTGAGCTTCTAGTGCAGAACAGACTACTCCATGGAGTCCAATCTTTTTTGCAAGCTTTGCAAGCAAAATTACCTGTGATTTTGCCTCTCTTGCTACTCCAAGCTCGTTTAAATCCTCATTGCTCATACTAGTTAGCACTGTCACCCCAATCAGCTTTATTTTTGTGCCTTGCACTACACTTAGCGCTTCTTCAAGCATTTTTGTTCCACCGCTGATGTGCAGAGTTAACATTTCAATGTTCAGAACTTTTATTACTTCAACTGTTTTGGCTACAGTGTTTGGAATGTCATGCAATTTCAGATCTAAAAAAATTGGTACATTGCATTTTGCAACTTCTTGCACTCCAGAAAGACCTTGAGCAGCAAAAAATTCTAATCCCAGCTTTACCATGCCAACTTTACCACGCAGAGCATTAGCTAGAGAAATAGCCTTATTTAAGTCTTGTGTATCCAGTGCGCATATTATTGGGTTCATTATCTTGCATGATTTATCTTATAATAAGACTCATTGTTGTGTTTTGCAAATACTTTCACTCTGATTGAACTGACTGCGTTCATAAGATTCTGTCAATAGTGAATTTGGCAACTTGGTCGGGGTGGATGAGCGACTGACAAATAATGATTCATATCCAAGATCTTCCAGCGAAGAAGAAGGCGTTTCGTCTGGCAAAAGCCGTGCAATTTCTCCTTGTAACGCAGACTTTAATATTTGAATCGTATCTAATATTGCTTTTCCATCATTATTTCTTATTGGTTCTTCTATATTGTCTGTTACGCATCTTATCAACAGTTGCGCAAAATTCACTTGTTTTTCTTTCTCTTTCAAAAAATCTTCTATTTGACTGTCTCGTTCTAAAAGTGAATTTCTTAAACTTTTTACTTCATTATTACAATCTTTTCTTATCCCATCTAACTCAAAAGATTGATTTTTAATTAAACCATTTGCTTCATCTAACTCTTCAAATTTCTCTTTTAATTCTTTAGATAAATTTTTCTTTTCTTTGTTGACCTCTTTAATTTTACATTGTAGCTTATCTAAGTTTGCATGCAGTCTTTCTTGTTCTTCACGTAATTCCTCTACTTCTTTAGAAAATCTATTTTTTTCCTTATTCAATGCCTCTACTTTTTCACTAAGTTCATGTTTTTTCTCACGTAGTGCCTTTTGTACTTCACGTGACGTTTCTATTCTATCATTTAACCCCTTATTCTCTAGCTCTAAATGTTTATTATCATCCACTTCCATCTTCAGCTTTGCAATAAATCTACTTCTTTCTTCCAACTGTTTCTTTAAACATGAGATTTCAAGTTTTAATTTCTCTTCCTGCTCATTAAGCTTACCTATTTCCTTTCTTGTTTTGTCCAATTCATTGTCTATTTCAAACGTACGATTCTTTGCTGTTTCTAATTTTTTCTCTAAAGATTTTTTTTCTTCAAGAAGAGATTCTCTCTCAACTTCTGACTCATTTACTTTCTGATTCAATTTTTTTGCTCTCTTGTCTAAATTTTGCTTTTCTCGAGTTAATTCATGTTTTAATTTTTCCACTTCTTTGTTTGCAGCTTTTTCAGCTTCCTTTCCTAGAGTTATTTTATTTTCCAACTCTTGCTCTTTCTGAGCGAATTTATTTCTCTCAACCTCTATTTTTTTATTATTACTAATTATTTTATACGAAAGTGCAAGCACCAAAACAGATAATGTAGCTAAAGCAAGAATTAGAGGAAGAGGCACATTAGAAGTTACAATAAGCGCTAAAGATGTAAGTAACGTAAGAGTAGCTAAGGAACTAGCTACAAAATAAAATGCATTAGCCTCACTAAGCAAATTGCTCATTACTCCCCTCCCCCCCACGTTCAGCAGTCTTGTATATATTTATTAAAATTCTCTTATCTGTGGAGGAATTATAGTGCTGCACCTACAACAAACTTTCCTTTTTCAGCCTGCTAGCTAAAAATAGCTAAGGTTTTATGTATCCAGTGTACAACTGTACTCAAAATGTGTGGCAGCTGTTGGTCGGGGTAGAACATCCACTGGTATATCCAGAATCACATGAAGCATCATTCAGCTTTTTATATGGCGGTCTTATTAGAGTGGATATATAAGGTGGTTTTGGTTTCGGGAACTGTTTATTAACAGACTCATTTTCACCTATTCCTTCAAGTTCTGATAAATGTTCACTGCTTATATCTGAAGAAATGGAATGACTTTGCTCGTCTTCCTGCCCAGTTACTGCTTGCAGATGTTCAACTTTTCTTTTCAAATCAGAATTATGTCTTTTCAAATCAGAATTATGTTCTCTTAATTCCTCGCATCCGTCATCCAACTCTTTTTCGCTACTTTTCAACTCACTGTTATTATCGCGCAACTTTTCATTAAGTTTTTTTAACTCTCCGATCTTATCAAGATTTTCATTGTTTTCCTCTTCTAATTCCTTGTTTTCCTCTTCTAATTTCTTGCATAGTTTTTCTTTTTGTTCTAAATCTGCAGCTAGCTGGATCGTTTCTTGCGCTTTTTTATTTAACTCTTTTTTCAATCGTCCTTCTTCTAATACATCATCTAAATCAGATTGTAAACAAGAAGTTTTGCCTTTTTCTTTTCTTAACTGCACTGCTAATTTTCCTACTTTTTTCCTTTTCTCCTCTAAACATGTTTCCAATTCTGTTATTCTTTCTTTTAATGAAAGAGCTAAAATTCCTTCATATTTTAATTCATCTAACTGCCTTTTTAAGGAATCTATTTCTCTTTGAGATTGAGATAATTCCTCCATTAAAGAATCCACTCTTTCATTCAATCTTACATTTTCATCACGTAACTCTTGGTATTCAAGAGAAAGCATCTTCTCCTTATGTTCTAACTGACCTTGTACTTTTGCACTCAATTCTGTATTTTCATCGTGTAAATCTTTGTTCTTATTATTAAGAGCACCTATCTTACCCTCTAATTCTCGGATTTGATTACCTTTATTATTTAACTCTTTTGTAGCATTATCTAATTTTTGCTGTGTATCATCTTGTTGTGTCTTTAACTGCTCTATTTCCTTATTTAACCCTGCAATTTCGCTTTCCAAATCTTGCTTTTCTCGAGTTAATTGATCTTTTAATTCCTTCACTTCTTTATTTACAGCTTCTTTAGCTTTTTCTCCCAGAGCTATTTTACTTTCTAACTCTTGTACCTTACTCTCTGATTGTTGTTTTACGCTTTCTAACTCTTGCTCTTTTTCAGCAAATTTATTTTTCTCAACCTCTATTTTCTTATTATTACTAATTATTTTACATGAAAGTGCAAGCACCAAAATAGAAAGTATAGACAAACTCAAAGCAACAGGAAGAGCTACATTAAAGGCTGCAACTGAAGACAAGAACTTAACATAAGGGGCAACAGCAAGTGTCCCAGACGCAAGCAATACCAAAGTAGCAAGAGCACCAGCTATAAGATATGGTGCATTGGTTTTACTATACAAATCCCTCATTATTCCCTCATTATTCCCTCATACTAATAATGATTACAATAGCATGGATATTAAAGGAAGTAAAGCTATAAAAATCAGTATAAGTCTATATTCACTATGTATTTTCCGTCTTCAGTTTCAAGCTCAGACTGCATCCACTCTATCATTTCTGCATTGCACACTGCCTGCAAATCATCCTGTGCAGATTGATCTAACTTATCCTCTTGTACGCTCGCTTTTATCATCAACTTTTTTATCAGATGCTTAACTGATACATTATTATCTGCCTTTATCTTTCTGATAATGTTTAATATCTGAATAACATTATCTCCCATTTCCTCTGAATATTTATCGTAGATAAGTTCTTCTTTGCTCGGCCAATTACTTTGATTGTGTACAGAATTATAACTATACAACTGGTGGTATATCTCTTCTGTAATGTAAGGCAAGAAAGGTGCAAATAACCGCAAAATAATATTCAGTACATATGCCAAACTTTGCTTTGCACTTAAGGTTGCTTCACTGCTTCCGTACGCGCGTTTTTTTACTAATTCCAAGTAGTTATCACAAAAATCCTTCCAAAAAAATTCTTCTACTGCGCCCAAAGCTTCGCAGTATTCAAACTGTAATAGGTTATTCGTTGCTTTACCTATTACTTTGTACAGCTTAGACAGTATCCATTTATCCATCGTCTCACTGATGGAATTTATGCTTACTGTTTGATGCTTTTCCATGAACATGGAAACAAACTTGCTAGCGTTCCAAAGTTTTGTAACGAGGCGCTTGCCAATTTTGAATATATTTTCAGAGTAGACTGTATCAACTCCAAGCCTTGAGTTCGCTGCCCAATAGCGCACTACATCAGCTCCATAAGTTTCAAGTATTACATGAGGAGTAATGATGTTACCCTTTGATTTACTCATCTTTTTCTTATCATCTGCTAAACACCAACCGCTGATCATAATGTTTTTCCAAGGTAAAGAATTTGCATGATAATGTGCCTTTAAAATAGTATAAAAAGCCCAAGTTCTTATTATCTCATGGCTCTGGCTGCGCAGATCTGCAGGAAATATCGTATCATAGCGATGATTTGGTAAGCTAAACTCACTGTTTACTGCTAGTGCACTTAGTTGAGGAGTAATTGAACTTGTGGCCCAGGTATCCATTACATCTTGATCTGGGATAACCTCTTCTTTGCTATACCCTTTTGGCAAATCTTTCAATGGATCTATAGGCAGGTCCTTTATCTCAGCTAGAATAATTTTACCTTCTTCTCCCTTACGGTTGGAATACCACGCTGGAAATGGCACACCAAAATAACGTTGCCTTGAGATGCACCAGTCCCAATTTAGCCCTTCTATCCACACTTCCATACGTTTACGCATAGTAGCTGGATGCCAATTGCATTCTTTTACTTTATCTAATACTTGAGCTTTTTGCTCTAAAGTCTTGATAAACCATTGATAAGTAGGCAATATCTCAAGTGGTGCACCAGATCTTTCTGCGCACTTAACAGAATGAGAAATGTTAGTGCTTTCTACCAAAAGTCCTTTTTCAGTTAGGATTTCGATCATCCTCTTTCTTGCTGCTACAATTTTTAGTCCATTTATTTCATAGATTCCAGCGTCACGCGCTGGAATGACGCCGGGGTGTGGTGGAATGACATCATGAAGGTTCATCCTCCCATCCTGATCGATGATAATTTTCATCGGCAGATTATGCTTTTGCTGCCAATATATGTCGAGCTCATCACCGAATGTACAACACATAACAAGCCCAGTGCCTTTATCTATTTTAACCTTATCATCAGCTATTATTGGAACTTTTGTCTCTGTGATCGGCACCACGGCTGTTTTTCCGATCAGATGGGTGTAGCGCGCATCCTCTGGATGACAAAAAACTGCAACACATGCGGGAAGTAACTCAGGCCGCGTAGTTGCAATATTGATCTGCTCATTTTCTTGAGTAGAGAAAACTATCGTGTTTAAGGATGACTCAAAAACTTTATCTTCTATTTCTGCTTGTGCAATTGCTGTTTTATCAACCGGGTCCCAAAGGATGGGCTGCATTTTTCTATATGCATATCCCTTATTATATAGATCAATAAACGACATCTGTGAAAGCGTCACAGTTTCCTTGCTGATCGTGTGGTATTCCAAATCCCAGTCATAACTAATGCCGACCGATTTAAATAGTTCCTTGAATTCTTGCTTTGATTTTTCAATAACCTCATGGCACATCTCTATAAATTTTTCCCTGCCAACTTCTTTTGCGCGGGTTTTATAGGTTTGCTCAACCAATCTTTCAGTGGGAAGCCCATTATCATCAAACCCAATTGGGTAAAACACATCTTTTCCCAGCATGCGCTGAAACCTTGCAATAAAGTCCGTGTGGCAATAGCTAAATATATGGCCGATATGGAGTTTTCCTGATATTGTCGGTGGAGGCGTGTCTATAGTGAAAGTGTTATCCTTTTCACCATTCCATTTATAAACTTTACTACCTTCCCATAATATGTTGCATTTGTCTTCAACTTCTTTAAAGCCGTATTTTTCTTTTAACATAAATATTTCTCAATTTTAAACTTTAAGCTAGCAACGTCATACCGCCGCGGTATCTCTAGATCCCGCTAACAAGCAGCGGAATGACGATGGTCGGTAAACCTAAATTACTTTAGCTATAGCACAATTAAGTAAATACGGCAATTTTACGCCAAAATTTTTTGTTTACGAACATAAATTTTCTATGCTATGATAAAAATATTACTTGACCTTAGGTTCTAAGGGTATTATGTAATGTTAATTATATATATTGAGGTTAAATATGCATAATTCAAATCAAAATCTTTCACCTGGAGCAACTTCACCAACTGATATAACATCTGATCAAGAAGGAACTATAAATAAAAACTCTATTGAATCAGGAACAGAGCAGTCGTTACAAGGTTCTTTAGTTGGTAATCAAGAGTCTTTAAATGATTATGTTGATGCGAGTAGCACGCCTGTGTCTGAAGGGATTAATGATACAATGCAGGTTGCCGATGATAATGAGGTTACGTCGGGCAATAAAGGTAATCGAAGTGTTGTTTCTAGTGATAGCACGACATTAAGTGAAGGTTCTGTTAATGGGCAAGAAGGTGTTACTAAGTCAAAAAAAGGAAAAGGAAAAAGATCAACAAGTAAAAGAATACAACGGAGTAAGCAGCAGTTAAAAGAGAAAGACGAGGAAATAACAGCATTAAAAGCTCAACAAAATACACAAGAAGTTGCGGACTTACAGCAACAGTTACAAGCTAAAGACGAGGAAATAACAGCATTAAAAGCTCAACAAAATACACAAGAAGTTGCGGACTTACAGCAACAGTTACAAGCTAAAGACGAGGAAATAACAGCATTAAAAGCTCAACAAAATACACAAGAAGTTGCGGACTTACAGCAACAATTAGCAGATAAAGAGAAAGAAATAGCACAACTAAAACAACAACAGCCAAATGCTGAAGTTGACAAACTGAAGGCAGACTTAACAGCTAAAGAGAAAGAAGTTGACAAGCTAAAGAAGGAAAATAAAGAATTAGAAGCTGAAAACAAAAAAATTCAACAACTAAAACAAGGCAATGGAGCACGGTACACTGCTACTGTTGGTATGGGTCTTGCTGCTGGACTGATAGCATTTACTGCACTTGAACGTACAGTTAAGTTAGAGATGTTAGTAATGATTGGTATAGCAGTAGCATCTGCACTCGTAGCCGGTGGTATTACATATGCAGTATTACCTAGTACTCAAGTAGATGGGGCAAAAGCACAAGAAGTAAATGAGAATGGGAAAAAGAAGTAACAAGGGTTAAGCCGAAATGTACGTGTCAAGTAAAACACTTGACGCGAGCTTCAGTTTTTATATTCATTCATTAGCATAATATAATTTTGTGCTGATTGTGTAATATGTTTAATTTCTTCATTCGACATTTTTTTGAAGAATTTTGCTGGCCTGCCAGCCCATATTTCCCCACTTTTTATCACTTTTCCGTGTGTTACCAGTGAGCCAGCAGCTACCATAGCTTCAGGCTCCACAACTGCATGGTCCATCACGGTAGAGCCCATACCAATAAACGCCTTATCATGCACCGTGCATGCGTGCAACACACAAAAATGTCCCACTGTTACCATGCTGCCAATAATTGTGTCACCACCTGGGTTTCTATCCACATGAATTACCGTTCCATCTTGAATATTTGTTCCATTACCTATTTTTATTGATCCAACGTCCCCTCTGATTACACAATTAAACCAGATGCTTGCATCTCTTCCTATTTCAACCTTGCCTATGATATGCGAACCACCTGCGATGAAAGCACTTTCGTCTATTTTTGGTTCATAATTTTTGTATTTTAAAATGTGATACATATTAAGCCCAAAGTTTTATGCATATGTTAATCAAAATAAGGTAAGCAGTAAATACATACTTAGATTTCAAGTTATTTGGGTGACAGATGTTCTTGACTTACGTGCTTTGTACTGCTAAAATTTTTATTTTCAGCCCTATCTATAATGTCAGTAGCGGTATTAAGTATATTTCAAATAATATTGGTTGTTGTGTTAGTAATTTTAGTGCTCTTGCAGCCGCCTGGAAGTAGTTCGTTAAGTGGTTTTAGTAATACACAACAGGGGGTCAATTCGATGATTCCGGTGAAATCTTCTGAAAACCCGCTCAGCAGAATAACGGCTATTGTTGCTGGATTGTTTATTATAAACACATTGCTATTGTCAGGATTATGTTCAAAAGACGTACATAAAAAATCGATCGCAGAAAAAATTATATTAGAAAAAAAGCAAGAAAGTGAATCTACTTCTGTTCCATTTGAAAATTAATGAAGGAAGCTAAATTTATCTTTGTCACAGGTGGAGTTGTGTCATCGCTTGGTAAAGGCTTAGTTGCTTCGAGTGTTGGTGCGCTTCTTCAAGCTCACGGTTTTAAGATCCGTATCAGAAAACTTGACCCGTATCTCAACATTGATCCTGGGACAATGAACCCAACTCAGCACGGAGAGGTATTTGTTACCGAAGATGGTGCTGAAACTGATTTGGATCTTGGGCATTATGAGCGTTTTACTGGAATTAAAGCAACAAAAGATGACAATATAACAACTGGTAAGATATATCATGAGTTATTGAAGAAAGAGAGGCGTGGTGATTATCTGGGCAAAACTGTGCAAGTCATTCCTCATGTAACAGATTTGATCAAATCGTTCATTTTTAATGGTACGGAAGGTTTAGATTTTGTAATATGTGAAATAGGCGGAACTGTAGGTGACATTGAAAGCCAACCATTTTTGGAGGCTATACGCCAAGTTAACTACACATTAGGAAAACAAAGAGTTATCCTGATTCACTTAACTTTAATACCATATCTTACCGCAGCGCAAGAATTAAAGACAAAACCAACGCAGCATTCAGTTCGAGAGTTAAATTCCGCGGGGTTACAACCAGATATTATATTATGCCGCAGTGAGAAAGAAATTTTCGATAATCAAAGAGAGAAAATAGCTAAGCTTTGCAATGTTTCTTTATCCAATGTGATACCTGCCCCTGATGTGAGTCATATATATGAGTTACCGGTGTTGTATAGCCAATGTGGGCTTGATACGCAAATTTTGGAGCACTTTCATTTAAGTAAGCCAAAACCAAGCTTGACTGAATGGGATCAAATAGTGCATTCCATAAGGCACCCAACACAGGAAGTTACTGTATCTATAGTGGGAAAATACACCGAATTCCCTGATGCATACAAATCACTGGTTGAAGCATTAAATCATGGTGCGATTAGTAATAAAGTCAAAGTAAAGATAAATTGGGTTAACTCAAGAGAGAAGGAAGAAAAACCTATAAATGAAAAGCTTATAGGGGAGAAGTTACAGAATTCTCATGCAATCCTTGTTCCAGGGGGGTTTGGTGATGACGGAGTAGAGGGTAAAATATTAGCAATAAATTATGCCCGTACAAATAATATCCCATTTTTCGGAATTTGCCTTGGTATGCAGCTTGCAATTATTGAATTTGCTCGTAATGTTGTTAAGCTTGAAGATGCACACTCTGAAGAATTTCGTAACTGTAAACATCCAATCGTTAAGTTAGCTGGCGATCAAGATGACGATCTTGGTGGAACCATGAGACTTGGGGCATACAAATGTAATATAAATGCAAACTCTAAAATGATGGATGCATATAGTAACACTACTATTTCAGAAAGACACAGGCATAGGTACATAATCAATTCAGATTATAAAGATGACTTAGAAAAAAATGGGCTGTTATGCAGTGGCATATCAGAAGATGGAACGTGCATAGAGGCAGTGGAGTTAGAGAGTCATCCGTGGTTTATTGGTGTGCAGTTTCATCCAGAATTTCAATCAAAGCCGTTTTCTCCTCATCCTCTTTTCGTGTCGTTCGTTAAAGCAGCAATTGATAAGAAATAAGTGCCTAGTGTTTAAGTATCAATATATGGAGCTTGCCATAGAGCAAGCCAAACTCGCTCAAAAAAATGATGAGGTGCCCATAGGTGCTGTAATAGTGAGTGGAGACAATATCATTTCTTCTGCACACAATATATCCAGCGATCCAACTGCACATGCAGAGATGTTAGCGATCAGACAAGCATTTTCAACTCCCACGCTTTGTGATGCTGATATGTACGTAACATTAGAACCATGTCCGATGTGTGCTCAAGCCATTTCCTTTGCCAGAATTAAACGATTGTACTTTGGAGCTTATAATCCAAAAGGTGGAGGAATTGAAAATGGTGCTAAGATATTTCAATTTTGCAGCCATATACCTGAAGTTTATGGTGGGATATTAGAAACAGAATGCTCTTTTTTGTTAAAGGATTTTTTTGAGAAACTAAGGAACATTTGATAAATCGTCATGCTACTTGTTTTCCGATACAAAATCGTCATCCCGCTACGTGTTAGCGGGATCTATGCTAGGAGATACCGTGACGGTATGGCGGTTAAGTAATTCGTCATTCCAGCGCGTGACGCACAACTATACAAACATTGTCCACCAGCAGGGTGTCATCCGAGTAGCTGACACTGCCCTCCTTTGTCATCCCAGTGCCCAGACACTGGGATCCAGAAGACTTAATTTTAACCAAGTGGCTGCATAATAAAGGCTGGATTCCAGTGTCAAGCACTGGAATGACATTACAGGGACACTGGGATGACATCATCCTTTTCTCTGGATTCCAGACTGGAATGACAGCAGTCCTACGTCATACCGTCACGGTATCTCTAGATCCCGCTAACAAGCAGCGGGATGACGGTTGTCAGGGTGTCAGCTACTTAGATGAAACCCTTTCCCGGTCTATCAAATCACATAGGAGAAAACTAAGACCAATCAAATTTCTTATCTTGCGGTTTTATTTGCAATATTGCTACCACACTGATCAACAAGCAGAAGACTATATAAAGCCCAGCAGCAAGGTTTGTTTGAGGAAATGTTACAGTCAACCAAATACAAACCATAGGAGTAAATCCTCCATGTAACGCATAAGAGATATTGCGTGATAAGCTCACACCACTAAATCTAACATTGGTAGGAAAGAGTTCAGATGCAACTATTCCTATGGGAACTATACCCCTTTCTATTATAGAGAGAACCATTACGCTCAACGCAATCACAAGATAATTTTTATAGTAATATGCAATAGATAACGCAGGACAACACAGTGCCATTGTAATTGCTATAAATAAGATTGCAGTGCGCTCTTTTCCAACTTTATCAGCCAACATTCCAAACGCTATTGAAGATATCGGCATTAATACACTGGTTATAATCAATACAATTTCGTTGATATATGTTGTTACATAAACATCCACTGATGCTATTTCCTTTGCGAGAGTTCGAAGAAATATGGTAAATCCAACAGCAACATTAACAGGTACAGATATTAAAATAGCAAGTATAAGAGCTCTCTTGTGGCGTTTTATAAGCTCTATTATTGGCAAATCAGGTAAATTTCTTTGTTTTCGATTTTTTTCATATGCTGGAGTTTCTCCCAATGTGTATATGCTATACGCGCTAATTAATCCTAAAATAGCTGAGAAAATAAATGGCAATCTCCAACCCAAGGTACAAAAATCAGTAGTTTTTTTGCAGATAATCACTATCACCGCAGAAAGCAAGACGCCAATGGAGCGACCAAAACCCATCATTCCAAAATACATCCCTAAGTTCTCTTTCCTACTGGATAAATGCTCTATAAGATAAACAGAACTTCCTTGTTCACCACCAAGTGCAATTCCTTGTGTTATATGGATTGCAAGAAGCAATATAGTAGAAATTATACCTACTTGATTGTGACTTGGAATAAATGCAATGAGACTTGATGGTATCGATATTAGCAAGATAGTAATTATTAATGCTATCCTCCTTCCATACCTGTCACCAACGTGACCAAATATGAATGCACCAAGTGGCCTTACAATTGCACCTAGCCCTACAATTCCAAATAATTGCAGTATGTTACTGTAGACATC
The DNA here is from genome assembly GCF_964028125.1 of Wolbachia endosymbiont (group A) of Phasia obesa. Lineage (NCBI taxonomy): Bacteria > Pseudomonadati > Pseudomonadota > Alphaproteobacteria > Rickettsiales > Anaplasmataceae > Wolbachia > Wolbachia endosymbiont (group A) of Phasia obesa. Next base: position 844,387 of record NZ_OZ034764.1, on the reverse strand, counting down.
TTTTGCAAAACAAAACTCTCTGCTGATTATGTTAATCAAATCAATAAAAAGCATGTAGTCATACCATATTGCGATTCTGCAGAGTATGGTTGATATCAACACCCTTGTTTGCACTAAATTCAATTCGTAAATGTTTGCTTATTCTATTCTGGCTGCTTTTTGGGATTTTACAACCTAAACATATGGAGTTGACTTTTTTATTATGGTGTGTGATAATTGCAATGAATATAGCTTATTTAGCAGCACTTATAGCAGCAGCTATAATAAAAATAGCAGCAGTAATACTTTGTGCTATAATGTGTATAAGCATTTTCTTTATATTATTTAAGGGAAAAAGAACACTTAGATTCAAAAGGATTTCTATCTCTTCTGAAAACAGTAGGTGTAATTTATATAATACTATCAATTATATCTCTCCCACTTATTATATTAAGCCTTACTACTCCGTCACCTCTGGTAGTAGGTATAGTAGGTGGTATCGTTGGTGCTATTTCCATAATACCATTAATAGTAGCTTACATTTTGCTTGTGGCTATATCGAATATCTTTATTACCAAGTCTTTATAAATTTGAGCTAATGTTACTGTCTTCATTTCTTCTTGGTTGTAATATTGCTGAAAGTTATCTATTTCCATAGGTATAACATATAATCTGATTTTATAAGATATTCTACCGGGATTAAAATATCGTAAATCTTAGGCGTTATAAACAAAATTTACAGGAAAAATAAGATGATACTACTCAAAAAGGCAAACAAGACGGTATTTTTCTGGCATAAGTTAGCGTTCAGCTTTACCTTTCCTTGCAAGACATTTTAGAGCTATTATGTCTTACTTCTTGAAGATACAAGTTAGCGTTTTTAACCCGAATTCTGGATTGGAGATTAAAAAAAACAAGAATATCAATAGCTTATTGTTTTAGCATTTACGATAAAGCAGTAAGCATTTTAAGACTAGTTACTAATTTAGTAAAATTCAAGACTTTCAATAATTTACCTAAAATCTAATCCAGAATTCTGGTTAATAATAAAATCTTGTTTTTTGAAAATGAATTTGGTAAACTTTAAAGATGTATGTGACAATATGGTGATATATTGTTTTTAGTATTTAATAAATTAAAGTACGTACTTGATAATTTTTCTGAACGCTCTAATCAAGCTAAAATAGGTAAGCTAGATAAAATTATTCTTAGTTTAAAATTGGTATAAGGTATTAAGATGAAAAAAATTGAAATTTCAGAATTACTAAAAAGAATTTCAATCTGTTTACTATGCGTGGCAACTATTGTCTCTATCGCTTTTTTGTTTGCCTATATGCATACAATGTTGCTTAGTAAAGGGTATGAGTTAGCTGCACATTATGTTAGTGAAGCTATGCCTTGTGTGTTACTTGTCGTTCCCCTTTTTATTGTTTGGTTTGTATATGATCAAGTATTCAGCAAACTAAAGGAAGTAGAGCTGCCTATATCGATAGAATTAGCTAATTCAGATGATAAAAGAATAACATTTGCTGATGCTATAATTGATGACTCCTTAAAACAACGGTTGCAGATGATTTGCTGTGACCAAATGACAGAAGAAATGCGCAAGCTGTTTGGAAATAAAAGTATTAATTCACTAAGAGGTTACATATTATATGGCCCTCCTGGAAATGGTAAAACACTTATCGCTCGTGCAATTGCAGGTGAATCAAATATGAATTTCATAAGCATCTCAGGTCCTGAACTTATTGGAGTATATATTGGTCATGGTGCACATGCTGTACGCGAGCTTTTTAAAATAGCAAAAAAATATTCTCCTTGTATAGTCTTTATAGATGAAATAGATGCAGTTGCTCAAAAAAGAAGTACCGCTAATAACTCAGCTTACCATTGTCGAGAGAGTTTAACACAGTTGTTAACTGAAATAGATGGATTTAAGAGCAGAAAAGATATAATAGTAATTGGTGCAACTAACCTTATCGGTGGTATAGATCCAGCACTTATTAGACCTGGACGTTTAGGTCAGAAGGTTTATGTCCCTAATCCAAACATAGAGGTGAGACAAAAGATATTGGCACTTTATATGCGAGGTACAAAAACTGATGAAAAGCTAAGCCTCCAAGACATTGCAGACAAGACTGAAGGCTATTCTGGGGCTGAGTTAGAGCAATTAGTGAATGAAGCAAAAATTAGCGCTGGTGCGCAAAGACGGCTTATAGTGAGTGAGGAAGATTTCAGTTACGCGCTTCACAGGTTAAGTCCAGAACAAGAAAGAGATAGAATAAAGTTAGTTTCAAACGCGAAGACACAGATAGAAGAAACTTCTTTTATACGGTAAACATAAAAATTGAAATTATAGAAGTGTAGCTGAGCCAACCTTCGTTATTCTTATTATTACCCACAAATAAAGACATGGTATTGCATTTACTCAAATAATTTAATTTTATTAACCTGAAAGCTTATTGGATTAAAATTATTAAATTAAGAGTTATAATTTTAGCAACTAAAAGCTGTAAATTGCACCATATAAACAGTTATTTCAAGCAAAAGTTATACTGACCTTAGCCAGAAAAAGTGGTGGAAAAGTTAGGAATGTTTTTTACAAAAAAAGACAGTATCAATAAAAAGGATTTTATTCTATTTGAAATATAAAATTATCATGTATTTTTCTGTTATTCCCAAGTGAATTATTATTAACTTAGCAGTATATATTATTAAAAACACAAGCAATACAATCATTTTTAGCAACCAAAACCAGCAAGCGTGAGAAGATTTTTTTTTGGAATGAGTTGGTCATGATGTTTGTAAAACTTAATTTGTACACTTTACTTACCCCCAGTAATTCTGATATAGTTACTTTAGTTAAAGTCTATAAAAGTTTATAAATGGCAACCTTAAGTGTAAGAGAAGCTTTATGCACAGCAATTAGAGAAGAAATGCAAAACGACTCTGATGTGCTTATCATGGGTGAAGAAGTTGCAGAGTATGATGGTGCTTATAAAGTAACGAAAGGATTACTGAAAGAGTTTGGAGAAAACAGAGTAGTTGATACGCCTATTACCGAACATGGATTTGCTGGCCTTGCTGTTGGAGCGGCATTTGCTGGATTAAAGCCAATAGTCGAGTTTATGACTTTTAATTTTTCTATGCAAGCTATTGACCAAATTGTGAATTCCGCAGCAAAAACAAATTATATGTCAGGCGGACAACTTGGATGCCCTATAGTATTTCGTGGACCAAATGGCGCTGCAGCAAGAGTTGCTGCACAACATTCTCAATGCTTTGCAGCTTGGTATTCGCATATACCGGGGTTAAAAGTAATAGCACCCTATTTTGCCTCAGATTGCAGAGGTCTGCTTAAAGCTGCAATTCGTGACCCTAATCCGGTAATATTTCTAGAAAACGAAATAGCTTATGGACATGAGCATGAAGTTTCTGACTCTGAGCTATCAAACAAAGATTATCTACTTGAGATAGGCAAAGCTGCTGTTATACGGGAAGGAAAGGATGTAACTATCACTGCTTTTTCATTAAAATTAATGGATGCCTTAAATGCAGCAGATTTACTTTCGAGTGAAGGTATAGAAGCTGAAGTTATTGACCTCAGAACCTTAAGACCACTTGACACTCAAACTGTTATTAACTCTATTCAGAAGACTAATAGGTTAGTTAGTGTAGAAGAAGGATGGCCATTTGCAGGAATAGGAGCAGAGCTGTCAGCCGTTATTATGGAACAAGGATTTGACTACCTTGATGCTCCAGTTGTACGTGTAACTGGCAAGGACATCCCCTTACCTTACGCTGCAAATCTAGAAAAAAAAGCATTACCGCAAGTGGAAGATATAGTTGAAGCCGTGCATCAGGTCTGTTTTAGAAAAAAATAGTTCTTTTTTGTGTCTCCTGTTCCGCATTGGTCCATCAAAGAAGTATTTCCAGTGCCGCCTATACCACCCATTACTTTTATGACGATAGTTTTAGCACCGAAAAATACAGCACAAAATATACCGAGTGCAAAAAGAGCTGGCCATGGCATTCTACCAAATATCGCAAGCAAAGCTGCACCTATTATCACTACGGTCATAAGCGGTCCGCCTATTCCCCAAACGTAGCCAATAATGTTACATATTACTTGAGCAGTTGTATCAGTATTAGTGTCAGCGGCAGCACTCCCAACATGAGAAAAAGAAATAAATAATACTATAAGAAAAATATTGAAAATTCTCTTGATTGTAGGATTCATCTCTATACCTTAAACTTAGATATTGTAATTATATCTAAAATAGTATAATTTTTAGTAAAACTAGCATAAAGATTGAATAACAAACGGTGCCACAAAAGTAGTTGACACACAACTGCACGAACATTGTGCTACCAGGAGGGCAATGCTTCCTTCTCCTGTCATCCAAGTGCCCTCTTTTTGTCATGAAAGTAGCTGACACTGATTTCCATCCAAGACGGTGTCATCCAACTCCCCTGTCATCCCAGTGCTTGACACTGGGATGGCTTTGTTGCATCGCTAGCTATGATGGATTAAAGATAAAAAAGGTGGAGAATATCAGTAGCTTATTATTCTGGTATTTATAACAAGAACGGTCAGTGAATACCTAAATTTGAGTAAAAGAAATTTCACTACCACTCACTAATCCGGCTAAAATTCAAGAATTTCAATGCTTTAGCTATTTTCAATAGAATTAAATTTATTAATATAAATAACAAATTACTATTCTTAAATTTGATCAGATTGATTGCAAAAAAACAAGATTTTCAATAAGTTGCTTATAATCCTAATTATAGTTAGCCTTTCATAAGTAGCGATGCAACAAAGCCCACTGGGATCCAGCCTTTCTGCAATCTCATCGAAAACGTTGTAACCACTTTCTATGCTAGTTTGCTTGTGAGCAACCTGGATCCCAGTGTCAGCTACTTGGATGACAAAAAAAGGAGCACTGGGATGACATCTTTATATTTAGGGCAAAAGAGGTACTTTCCGCTCATTTTTAACATTTCCTTCTTTTGCTTCATCCACTTTAGAGTCTGGTTCTTTATGTGTATCAGTCACAGATTCTTTTTCTGCTTGCATTATTTTACCTGATATGTACTCCTTAGCTTGCTTAGCGAGATCGATTACAATAACTACTCCAATTGCAGTTGCAATCGTAAGTGCTAGTGCATGTATTCCTACTGCAGGTAAGGACTCTAGTGCTGCTGATAAAGATGATAAGGAATCTACTTTACATATTGGAAAAACACCACTTACAGCGATAAAAGCTCCAGCTATGATGTTTCCAATAAACAGTAAAAGAGAAGTTAAGAACAAGTGCTGATAATTTTCAGGCTGTTGAGACAATCCTTTCGATGTTATTGAAAGCAAAATGTAAGCTACTATTAATGGTATTATGGAAATAGCACCAACGATACCACCTACTATACCTACTACCAGAGGTGACGGAGTAGTAAGGCTTAATATAATAAGTGGGAGAGATATAATTGATAGTATTATAGAAATTACACCTACTGTTTTCAGAAGAGATAGAAATCCTTTTGAATCTAAGTGTTCTTTAATTCCCTTAAATAATATAAAGAAAACGCTTATACACATTATAGCACAAAGTATTACTGCTGCTATTTTTATTATAGCTGCTGATATAAGTGCTGCTAAATAGGCTATATCCATTATCATTTTACCACTAAACTTAATAACACTGCAATTATCACATACCATAATAAAAAAGTCAACTCTATAGCTAACCCAAGAAAGGTTTCCCACGTCATACCGCGATTCATTCGCGGTATCTCTAGATCCCGCTAACAAGCAGCGGGATGACGGTTGTCGTTTAGCCATAAACATTAAGAAATTTACCAAATAAAAAAAAAGGCAAAAGAAACCCTAGGGTAGCTAGTTATTCACTATCCATTTTTTAAGTTGGCGTTTTTTTATGTTTTAAACGCTTTATAAGCGCGTTTCAGCTTATGTAGGTAGAAGTTTGATAAAGACATAAGGTGCACATAGTGCAAAAAATTAAACATGAGACGCCAGATACGTGAGTTTTTTTGTCATTTAATCTGTACAGAGAAGATAAATAAATAGCTTCAGTTTCATGATAAGGGGGCTGGCGGAGTTTGTCAAGTAAGTTTTTTCGTTTCTAACGGTTGTTGCCAAAAACTATACAAGAAGTCTTTTAAGATCAATCACTTATCTTCAAGGCTTGAATAAAAGCATTCTGTGGAATATTTACGTTCCCTATAGAATGTAACCTTTTTTTACCCTTCTTTTGCTTTTCAAGTAGTTTCATTCTTCGCGTTACATCTCCACCATAGAGTTTAGCTGTTACATCTTTTCTGTATGGGTTAATCGTTTCTCTGGCAATAATTTTTCCGCCCACTGCCGCTTGAATCGCGATTTTATATTGCTGACGTGGTATTAGATCCTTCAAGCGTGCACATATTTCACGCCCCCTTTTTTCTGCCCTACTTTTGTGAACGATACAAGCCAGTGCATCTACGGGCTCTCCATTAATTAAAAAGCTTAATTTATCTATTTGGCTTACCAGATAGCTGGAAATTTCCCAATCCAAACTTGCATATCCTTTGGAAATTGATTTTAATCGATCATAAAAGTCAAAAACAACTTCAGATAGTGGTAATTTATATCTTAACAATGCTGTTGTTGTGTTACCAATGTAAGATAAATCCTCCTGTTCTCCCCTCCTTTCTTCACATAGAGATAGAATCTCTCCCAAGTATTGGTCAGGGACCATTATTGTTGCAGTAATCCACGGCTCTTCCACAATTTCAATTTTCGTTGGATCTGGCATATCACTTGGGTTATGAATATTCAAAACTTCACCACTTCGTGTTGTAACCCTATATATAACACTCGGTGCAGTTGCTGTTAGGTCTAAATCAAATTCTCTCTCGAGCCTTTCTTGAATAACTTCAAGATGCAACATTCCCAAAAAACCACAACGAAATCCATAGCCTAGTGCATTTGAAGTTTCAGCTTCGAAGGTAAAACTTGCATCATTTAAATGTAACTTTTCTAGAGCTTCTCTTAGATATTTAAAATCATCCGTTTTATGAGGAAAAATGCTACAAAATACCACAGGATGCACTTCTTTAAATCCAGGAAGTGCTTTACTACAAGGTCTCTTTTCCTCAGTGATAGTGTCCCCTACCTTGCAGTCTGCTACTTCCTTCATTGAAGCAGTTATAAAACCAACTTCACCCGCTGAAAGTTCACCCGTCATCACTTTTTTAGGGGTGAAAATACCGATATTATCTATCTGATATGTAGCATTATTAGACATCATAACAATTTTCATGCCTTTTTTTAGCACTCCATTTTTAACTCGCACTAAAATTACTACTCCTAAGTAAGTGTCATACCAACTATCAACTAAAATTGCTTGCAATGGAGCATTGACATCACCTTGAGGAGCTGGAAGTTTTGCTACTATTGCTTCCAGTACATCTTTTATTCCAAGTCCAGTTTTTGCTGATATTAAAACTGACTCACTTGCGTCAATGCCAATTACTTCCTCAACCTGGAGTTTTACCTTTTCTGGATCTGCAGCAGGAAGATCAACTTTATTGAGCACAACTATTATTTCATGGTTGTTGTCAATAGCTTTATATACATTTGCAAGGGTTTGTGCTTCAACGCCCTGGCTACTATCTACCACTAAAAGTGAACCTTCACATGCGGCTAAGCTTCGACTTACCTCGTAAGAAAAGTCAACGTGACCTGGGGTGTCCATGAGATTTAGGCAATATTGATTACCGTCGTTTGCCGTATAATTGAGTTTTACCGTCTGTGCCTTAATTGTAATCCCACGTTCGCGTTCTATATCCATTGAATCGAGTATTTGATTGGTCATTTCTCTTGCTTCAAGGCCGTTACATTCCTCTATTAAACGGTCAGCAAGCGTTGACTTACCATGGTCTATATGCGCTATTATTGCGAAATTCCTTATGTTGTTCATTTATGGCCCACTATACTTAATTAGTGAAACTATTTTACATTTTAAGTGTTGTGAGGGCAATCCTTTATTAAGAGACTATTTACTCCTTCAACATAGACGACACTTTTTTCGAGCAGGAAATCACTTTATTAACCATATAGTTTTCATGATTATTATCTATTTTAGGCAACTCATATAGATAATTTACCATCATCCCGGCTGACTGACTAATACCCTTTTCAGAAGTATCCGCCATCCAGTTTAATTGTTTTATTGATGCGCCATTGCTTAAATGAAAATGCGCCACCGGGTCATAAGTATTTCCATTACTATTATTCACTTTTAGTAAATAATATGCACATAGTCTAAGCATGTATTGTTTAGTTTCATTTGTACATTCAACATTAGTTTTTAATTGCTCTGCACTTTCTAAAATTTCTGCACTAGATTGTTTTATATTTAGTTTGCCCAATAAAGTGACATCTTGGTTTAGATTGTTTTTTAGCCATTTCGTAAAGCCAGGTATTGGAGAAAGAGTTGCATATGTTTTTATACTTTTAAACTCCTGTGATAGCTTTTCTACAACCCTTTTGATCAAAAAATTACCAAGGCTGATTCCAGATAACCCTGCTTGAGTATTTGATATTGAATAGAATATAGCAGTGCTCGCATTACTCGGATCATTTGAAGGTACTGACTCATCTAAAAGGTGTTGAATGCTATCTGCAATCTTATCCACCAATGCAACCTCTACAAAAATTAGAGGTTCGTTTGGTATCTTGTAATGAAAAAAAGCAAAACAGAGACGATCAGAGTCTAGTCTGTTTTTTAGGTCGCCCCAAGAGGAAATTTTATGCACAGCTTCATATTTTATAAGTTTTTCTAGCAATGATGCAGGTGAATCCCAGGTGATTTGACGAAGATCGAGTAGATCAACATCAACCCAAGTATAGAGTATATTTTTTAATTCGCTCTCTAGTGGATTCAAGCTTCTATATTGGTTCTTTAGCTTAAGCACATCAGAACGCATATCAACAATAAACTTAAGGCCTTCTGGTAAAGAAATAAATTGCTTTAATATTTTAGAACGCGGTGATTCAAGAATTTTTATTAAATCCTGTTCAAATTTATAGTTTAACTCGGGATCTTGGTTTTTCTTATACTCTCTAATTTTCTCATCTATTTCCGCTTTATTCGGATTAAATTTTTCTGCCAGGGTTTGTAGAAATTTTATTTTACCTTTCTCTGATAAGCTTAAGTACAAGTTACCAAGAGATACAGCGTTTTTACGTGCTGAAACCTCCCCTCCCTTTGGATTTAAGCACTCGTTCATCTTCAAGACTAAACTATCGATATCGCGACTGTTGCTTAAATCAGGACTGATGTTACCAATCCACGATCTTACAGCATCTGCCACTCCACCTAGTATTTTAAAAAAGCTTCTTACCGCCTTTTTGTCTTCAACTTTCACTATATCAGTTTTTACCAATGATTCTTTTGTCATAGATTCCCTTTATTATACATAGCTAATGCAAGTCAGGGTCATACCGCCGCGGCATCTCTAGATCCCGCTAACAAGTAGCGGGATGACGAATTTGTCGTTTGTCAAATCGTCGGTAAACCCAAGTTATTTTAGCTACATATAGCTTAAGTTAAAGGAAAATTTTAGCTACATAGCAGGCACTATTACTGAATTATTAATGATTCAGTAATACAATAGACTTCTTGCACTACCTCCCAAGCCACAACTGTCATTCAGTAGAAACAAAAACTTCCTTGACAAACTCCGCCAGCCCCCCTATCATGAAACTGAAGCTATTGTATTTGCTTTCGCCAATCTGCAGATTAAAAGGTAAGGATTACTTAATGTATCGGCGTCTTATGTTCAATTTTTTGCAGTATATAGATACTGTATGTCTTTACAAAACTTCATCTACATCTAGATTTTTATCTAAATAAGCTGAACGCGCTTATAAAGCGTTACAAGACATCAAAAAATGCCAATACTCGACAGAGATAGTAAAAGACTAGCTAACTCGGGAATTCTTTGTCTTTTTTTCTGCTTAGTAAATTTCTTAAACATTTGCAGCGTAGGTTAGTTGCAATTAAAAGCAGCTAAATTGCAGTGTTTAAGACTTAAAAAACGCCAATACTGAAAATAGACAATGACTAGGGTTTCTTTTGCCTTTTTTTCGTTTGGTAAATTTCTTAAATATTTGTGGCTAAACGACAACCGTCATCCCGCTGCTTGTTAGCGGGATCTAGAGATACCGCGAATGAATCGCGGTATGACGGTTAAGTAGGGTGTCATCCCAGTGCTCCTATGATGTCATTCCAGTGCTTGACACTGGGATCCAGCCTTTCACGCAATCCCATCAAGAACGTTGTATTTTACATAACACTTTTATGCTTACCAACTTAATAAAATTCCTGGATCCCAGTGGGCTTTGTTGCATCACACTTTATGAGATGGTGATTTATGGTAAATTCATGTAACTATCTCAAATTTAGCCATACCAATATCAGTGAATTTATTAAGCAAATAGCATTTGATTAGCAGTTCTTTTTCTCGATTTATCTCAGATTTATTCCTAAAACTAAATCCGAATATTTGCTTTAATCTTGAGAAAAACCCTTCAATATAAGATCTTTTCCCATAATTTACTTCTTTTTTCCATTCTTTCATGCCATCTTCACCGTATAATTTTATTAACCTAATAGCAGCATTCCTGTCAGACATATAATCTATTTCTGGATGTTCTGCCGCATTGTTTATTGGTGGAATTTTTGTCTTTATATCATATTCGTTACACAACTTATAAAACTTGTGCCTATCACATGCTCTATCTGCATATAGTGCTTTTATGGCATGCTGAAAATCAACTTCTTTTAGCAAATCACAAGCTCCATAGTGATCAGAGTAGACACCGTTACTGTATTTTACAGCTATGGCTTTTTTGTTGTTTATATTCAACATTACGTGCAATTTTCTCGTTTGCTCATAGCCACGATATTTTCTGTTAGTGCTATTTTCCTTGCTGTGACCAGGAGTGTTGTTGTATATACTAATTCCTGTACTGTCTATAGCAATTTCGATATCTTCCATATTATTTTCTGCAATCATTTATCTTAATATTAAGTTTCTTAAACCTTCTTGATGCTTGTGAATAGCTGATAACTGCCAAATCTCTTCCTATTTGTTGCAAATACCCTTTTATAAACCCGACTGTTTGTCTTAAACCAATTCTAAAGAAACTGACGATTATATGCACCAAAATCACAACTTTATCACTATAAATATAGTTGCCGCCCTGCATTTTTGGACAATTCTCGTACCAATTTTCTATGGCGTCATTGATATAACAAAAAATGCTTCCTCTTTCTTGGAGAAATTTGTTATATTCATGGCAGTTACTGACTCTCATTTTTTGTGGCATATTTTTTCTTCAACAGTTAAATGGCTATTTATAATGAATTTTGTCAGTAACTGCCAGTTCTTTTCACTTGAGCGATGCAACAAAGCCATCCCAGTGTCTGGGCACTGGGATGACAGGCTAGCCTGACAACCGTCATCCCTGTAAAGATCAAGTATCCCACTACGTGTTAGCGGATGAGATACCGCGGCGGTATGACGGTCTGCGGCGGTATGACGGTTCGTGGCGGTATGACGGTTAAGCAATTCGTCATCCCGCTGCTTGTTAGCGGCTAAGAGATACCGCGGCGGTATGACGTAGGACTGCTGTCATTCAAGTAGCTGAAACTGGAATGACACGTCATAAAGGAACCAGTGTCAGCTACTTGGATGATACCTTTTTTCTACTTAGTTTGGGTTATGCAAGAAGTCTATTTACTTCTTAACTTGACGCACATGATGTCTTGCAGCATCATCTACTGTCTCTAAATAAATCATTGCTAGACATATACCACTGTGTACTTCTACGGATACCTTATTGCCTAAACTTCGATTAAAGCAAGAATTTTTTCCCGGAAAAGCAAGATTACTAAGGTGCAGTTCCCATTTTAATCCTTTAGTTGATATTTGAGCTCTCGGTATACCAAGTAAAGATATTTTAGTATTTTTTGGCAAAGAAAAAAAATGGGTAATACCTTTTTGTAAAGTGTAACCTACCATGGGAGGTGAAGGTGTGTAAAAGATACTGCCCGTACTTAGAAAAATGTTAATATTCTGTAGTATGTGATCAATTGCTCCTCCAGTAATACCCGTTACTATTGATGGCAATAACTTTACTGTTTTTAAGTGAGCCATTGCTTTAGAAAAGTCGCAATAATCTTGATCAGGTAGATATATCGTATTCAAATTAGCACGTAAATCCAGATTTACGCTATCCAAATCTCCTACTACAAGATCAGGTTTTACGCCAATTGATAGAAGCTTGTTTGCTCCTCCATCTACAGCAATAATAGGTATATCTCGTTTAAAAAACGATGAGCTCGGTATTTTTCCATTTAGCACTACAATAGAACGATATTGTTGTTGTGTACTGCAGTGCAGCACATGATCATGGTGCAGGTTTTGCATCGTAGTAACATTTTTGAATAATTGATATTATGCTAATCACTAATCCAGCAATATTGCTAAGCACCACAAAAATTGAGCTCTGGTAAAGACCATAGCCAATCCAAGACAATGAACAAATAAGATAGTTTACTAACATTAACATCGATACATCACGAGTAACTTTAGTGATATATGCTTTATATACTTGAGGTGATAATCCAATTAGAGATGCAATTAACGCAATGAAGCCGAAGCATTCTTCAATATTTATATACATACATTTTCCTACGCTTGCTTTAACAATATCAGGTTCAAAGGGTTGTACTTTATGTACTCTCAGCTTTTCTAGAGCACCCCTAATGCGTGTAATTTATAACATCATTTAGTCTATTAATCAAGAAATTAATAGTGACTTGCATTTATGAAACCCAATCGGCTCCTATGCTAATTATTATCTAAACTAATCTTCGGTTGTGCATCTTGCTCAGAGATTAGGGCAACCAACAAATTATTTATCAATTGAACCTTTTGCTTGCCATCTAATTGTAAGCTTTTGTTTTTTTCAAAATGAGCTATTACTTCCTCGACAATTCCTATTGCATTTTGCACTATATGCCTTCTTGCCGAAGTGATAGCATGTGCTTGTTGACGCCTTAACATTGCTTGTGCAATCTCGGACGAATACGCCAAATGCGATATTCTTGCTTCTGTAATCTCAATTCCTGCAATATCTAATCTTTGTTGTAACATTGACCGCAATTCATCTGAAATTTTATCAGAATTTTTACGTAAAGACTCCTCATCGCTTTCGCTATCATACGGATAATTGCTTGCTAATTCTCTTATTACTGAGTCACTTTGTACAAAAACAAATTCGTGATAGTTGTTAACATTATAATACGCCTTCGCCGGGCTGTTCACTCTCCAAACAATCACTGCTGAAATCTCTATTGGACTTCCATTGGCATCATTCACTTTTATTTTTTCTGTGTTGATATTTTGAAATTTTAGGGAAACTATATATTTGCTTGAAAAGGGAAGCGTTACACATATTCCAGACTTAAAATAAGTTCCAATATAATGACCAAAAAACTCTATCACTCTTGCTTCATTAGGGTCATTAATAAAAAATCCTTGAAGAAAAGTCAAAATTGAAACGGCAGCAACTCCAAGTGCAATTGTGCTGTCATATGCCAAAAAAAGCAGCGATAAAATTAATCCTAGCGCTATTAGTACAGGAAAAAACCGGAGTTGACTTAAATTTCTATCGTTTATCGTATTCTTATCCATATTGTCTTTAAACTTCTTTTTCACTTGAACCCTCTCTGTTGATCGTTTTATTTATCTTATTTACAAATAGTTTAAACTCTCTTAATTCATGATCAGGCAATTTTACTTCAGTTTTATGCGCTATCGTAAGCGGATCGATGTGTTTGCCGTTATATATAACTTCGTAATGTAAATGAGGTCCTGTTGCAACACCAGTGCTACCAACATAGGCGATGACCTGCCCCTGCTTTACTTTAGAGCCTAACTTTATATCGCCACTAAATCTACTTATATGCGCGTAACAGGTTGAATACTCATTTTTGTGTTTTATTTTGATGTAATTTCCATAGCCACCATTCTTTCCTATATATTCTATCACACCCTCTGCAGCAGCGTATATGGGAGTGCCAAGTTTAGCTGCATAATCCACTCCTTTGTGAAAAGCAATTTTACCGCGAACAGGATGCTTTCTATTGCCAAATTTTGAGGATATGCGATAATCTCCATTTAAAGGATTTGCAAAAATTTCGCCATTTTTTAAGCTTATTCCTTCTTTATTAAAATACCTTTCTTTGCCGTCTTGTGATTTATAATGATATAAACTAATAGCTTTTTTGTTTATTGTCAGTGAAGCATATAAAATTTTTTCTTCAGTCTTCTGATTATTAGGCAATCTCTCAAAAAGAACCTCCAATTTACTCTCTGGCACAATGTCTTTTTTAAAATCAACACCAAAATCTTTATATATGTTGATCAATTTCACCACTGTATTTGGCGCCAACCCTTCCGTGGCAAAAAAGGAAGATTTTATGGTACTGGATATGAATAACAACTTTCTATCACTTTCTGTCGTCAAAGTAGCTTTTTTTTTTCTGATTCCATGCTGGAATGGCTGTGCAAGATCTGTTGATGTTTCAGTAGCATATGCTGGTAAAATACAAAGCAATACAAATATTACCAGCCTCATAGCTTATCAACAAAAGTAAAATTACCTTCCACATACTGTACATCATCATTATCTTCCAGCTCTTCAACCAATGCAGATAATTTATCAATCAACTCTTTATCGCTAATTTCAATCAGATCTTTTGGCTGCCATGAAAGACGAGCAAGTTCTGGTTCTCCGAATTTTGCATAAAAGGCATCGCGTACTTTACCAAAATCTTTTATTTCACAAGTTATAACGTGTAATCCTTCTTTGTCATTTTCCTCAATATTCAATACTTCTAATTCGATTCCATGACTGAATAAATCGTCAAAATTCACACCCTCTGCTTTATAGACGATTAAGCCTACATGATCGAAAAGGTAACTAACACTTCCTGTTTCTCCTAAATTTCCACCTTTACGAGAAAAGATATAACGTACCTCAGAAGCAGTACGGTTGCGGTTATTAGTCAAGGCATGGACAATGAGTGCAGTGCCAGAAGGCCCATGACCTTCATATTGGATTTCCTCATAATTTTCTCCAGCAACGTTACCAGTTGCATTTTTTATTGCTGTTTCTATTTTATCTTTTGGCAAATTTTCCTTGCGCGCAGCAAATATAGCAGAACGAAGGCGTGGGTTGAGTTCGTGATCGGGTAGCCCTTGCTTTGCAGCAACTGTTATTTCTCTAATCAGCTTCGTAAATTTTTGAGAGCGCTTTGCATCCTGAGCGCCTTTCCGATGTTTTATATTTGAAAATTGTGAATGACCAGCCATATTCAAATAGTTAAAAATCTAAATTATATATCAAAGCATAGAAAAAGCTAAAGCAAATTTTCAAGCCTCCGGCTTGGCATCTTGTAGGTTTTCTGCTAATAACATACTTTCATACTGCTCAGCTTCTAAGTCAAGGCCAATAGCTGAATGGACTGCTATTAAATAGTTAATAGATTTAGAAAAATATTTAGAATCCTTATAGCTTGCCATATTCTGGAAACGCTTAATTGCTGCTAAATATTCACCACGCCTCAGGTAAAATTTACCGATAGAATACTCTTTTGTTGATATATGCTCTGTGATTAGCTTTGTTTTTTCCTTTATCTCGTCTACATATTCGCTGCCTGGAAAGAGATTAATGTATTCTGTAGCCAGCTCTAAAGTTTTATATGCAGTTTGCTGTCCAAGTTGCACTTTATTAATTTGCATGTAATAAGATAATACTCTTAAGTAGTATACATATGGTAAATCTTCACCATTTGAATAAACATATATATAATCAGCCATATCACTTGCAGCACTGCTATAGTTACCCATATTATAGTGAGAAACTCCAGATAATAATTTCGCTTTCATTGCCCAATAAGACAAAGGATACAAATCCTCTATCTTGTGAAATGCCCTAATAGCTTGTTTATATTTTTTCTGGTCAAAAAGTTCAACTGCTTCTTCATATAGTTCAGTTTCAGTTTTTTCAAGATCATCCGCATACGATTGTGTAAAGGAGCAAATTAGGAAAATAAAGCACGTGATTAAAGTCTTATACATAAGATTTTTTTCGATCAAAATAAAGTATAGACCTAAATATTACTTAAATAAATAAATTTCTTAGGCAATAGCCGGCCCTTCTTCTTTATAACTACGGTCAGAACTACCTGCATTTCTTGATTCACCTCGTCCTTCCACTTTTGGATCTTTCAGCGTCTTGCTGTAGGAATGTATAGTTAAGATCTGTACAGCCATAAAAATTGCAATACCTATCAAGCCTAAAGTAGGTCCAACAGCAGGATTTAAGGACGATGCTAATGCCATTAACATTATCCTTCTTATTAAAAATATAGAAGAACCAGCAAGCGCCAATCCGGCTACAGATATATTGCTAGTTTTCTTGCTAGATTTCTCATCAAGATCAGACTTTTCTGTTTCCTTTTTCTTATTTTTTTCATGCTTATCAATATAAGAAACAAGAGTTGCAAGAAAAGCAATTGCATTGGCAAGAAATAAAATTGCATCCTCTGCTGCTTCAAGTGAAGATGTTTCACCCATTATCATACCTACAATAACCAGTGCAGTTGTTATAGCCTCAATATAGATCAAACACTGACCTATATCAGAAATATTGTGCTCTTTTTCCTTTACTTCCTCTCCATTTTCAATAATCTCCAACTCTCGTTCTTTTTGTGCTATCTTCCTATTATTGTAAATTAAATATAGCGTACAAATAAGAGATAAGACTGTAAACTGTAAAAGGTAATATAGTGTGGCTTAGCGCGCCACTTATCACGCCAAGTAATACCTGATCGCTACATATTTTTTCCAGTTCAATAGCCATAAATAATGCAAATGGAACCATTGTTACCAATGATACACATTGTCTATATAGCTCTCTTTTTTTTAGTGCTAATAGTTCTTGTTCTAGCCTTTCTCTTTTGACTTCTTTATCAACTGTTGGCCAAAAATCCCAAAAAAACTCTTCTAATGGTTCAAAATCTCTTTTTTTCTTATTCTTTCCTGGAACCTTTTTGGTAGAAGAAAATTTGCCACTAGGTATTTTCATAATATTAACCTAATTAGTTGTAAGTTAATACAATTATACACCTTTTTGCTTTCTGAGTCAATATCACTAAGATATTAACTACTCTTGTCTATTAACTATTTCCTAGGAGATTTAACCAATCTGTTTGATGCCGGCTAGGATATAATTATAGCCTGACCACATAGTTATAATAGCTGCAACCCATAAACAAATCGCACCTGTATATTGAATCATATAATAATCGTTCATTATTAGCGCTACTACAGCAACCATCTGCAAAAATGTTTTAATTTTGCCAGCTTTGCTTACAGGTAGACTAACATTTGTAGCTATCAAAAACTCCCGCAAACCCGAGACTAATATCTCCCTACAGATGATGATAATCGATGGTACTATTGTAAAATCATTTATCTTCTGCTTATAAACTAGCATAATTATCGTTGAAACCACTATTAATTTATCAGCAATTGGATCAAATAGCTTGCCAAATTTTGATTGGACTTTCCACGCACGCGCCAAGTAACCATCAAAAAAATCCGTAATGCACGCAAACACAAAGATTGATATTGTTATCAGGCCTGCATATTTATTTTCTATATAAAAACTTAATATTATTGCTGGTACTGCAAGCGCACGAGAAATTGTAAGCAAATTAGGCACGTTTTTCTTAAGCATGTAATACCATTCTACGTAGTAGGTAAACTTATACAGAAGTACACCAGAGTTCACAAGCTAATAGTTTACAATTGAACATTTATAAAAACTCCATATACTTAAAAAATATAAGCTTAAAATATAAGGATGTAATGATGAACGATGATTTAGATAGTACCACAAAACAAGAGGCACTTAATTATCACAGTAGAGGTGGTAAGCCTGGTAAAATTTCAATCATGCCAACAAAACCTTTATCTACCCAGTATGATTTGTCACTTGCTTATTCCCCTGGCGTTGCAGCTCCGTGCCTTGAAATAGCTAAAAATCCTGAGGTTATTTATGATTATACGGCAAAAAGCAACTGTGTTGCTGTCATTTCAAATGGCACTGCAGTGCTTGGACTTGGTAATATCGGTCCTCTTGCTGCAAAACCTGTCATGGAAGGCAAAGCTGTTTTATTTAAGCGTTTTGCTGATATTGATGCAGTTGATATAGAAGTTGGTACAGAAAATATAGAAGATTTTATCAATGCAGTAAGGTACCTTGGGCCAAGTTGGGGGGGGATAAATTTAGAGGATATAAGATCTCCCGATTGTTTTATAATAGAGAAACGTCTGAATGAACTGATGGATATTCCAGTGTTCCATGATGACCAGCATGGAACTGCAGTGGTTGTTGCAGCTGGTATAGAAAATGCTCTTGATATTGTCGAAAAGAAATTAGAGGACGTTAAGATCATTATGAATGGTGCTGGAGCAGCCGGTATTGCATGTTTAGAAATACTAAAGTCCATGGGCGCTAAAAATATAGTGCTGTGTGATAAGCAAGGAGTAATATACAAAGGTAGAAACGAGGACATGAATGAGTGGAAGGAAAAATATGCAATTGATACTTCCGAACGTTCTCTACTTGATACAATAAAAGGCGCTGATGTATTCATCGGACTATCTGCAAAAGATGTGTTAAATGAAGAGATGTTAAAGAGTATGGGCAAAGACCCGATTATTTTTGCTCTTGCCAATCCCGATCCAGAAGTAAGGCCTGAGTTTGCAAAATCTGTGAGGCCAGATGCAATAATTGCAACTGGTAGGTCAGATTACAACAACCAAGTCAACAACGTAATGGGTTTTCCTTATATATTTAGAGGGGCACTTGATGTACATGCAACAACAATAAATGATGAAATGAAAATTGCAGCTGCAGATGCAATAGCAAAGCTTGCCCGTGAGCCAGTACCAGGTGAGATATCTGCAGTCTATGGCGGTCGTAAAATGGGCTATGGACGTGAATATATAATACCTACTCCATTTGACCCAAGATTAATTTCTATAGTAGCTCCTGCTGTTGCAAAAGCCGCAGTTGATTCAGGTGTTGCAAGAAAGGCAATACAAGATTGGAGTAAATATGAAAATCAATTAAAATCTCGTCTTTCTAATGTTCTCAGCACGCTGAATTTACTATCTTCACATATGTAATTTATTGGATAAAGTTAAAAGTGATAAACCAACCCAAACTCTAAGCCATATATGCCAAACCTATTGGTAATGGTTGCAGTTGTTGATTCAACACGTGCAGTTTCATCAACTTTACTTCCTCCACCGGCAGGAATATATCCTTCACCAGCTAGTATCTTTATTCCTGGTACAATATCTTTAAATTGGTTATCAAGGATACCAAAATAGCGTAAACCAGCAAATGCTTGAGTTTGTGCTGTAAGTTGGTGATTGATACCAAGTTTTGCTTGGTAAGCCAAGGCATATCTGGTTTTTCCTAGAAATTTAACCCTAGTTACACCTGCACCAATACCAACATATGGGGTGAATGGCATTTTTGCTATATTAAAATCACGATATACATTGACCATTCCAGCTAAGTTATTAAAACCTTCATTTTTCATCTTAAATGCAGCTCTGAACTCTGCTTCAACACTACAATTTTCTTGAATGTGAATATCAACCTTTCCACTTCTCCAAGGTGAATTGCATTCCGCTCCAGTAGACGCATCATTGTGACGACGAAGTTCAATATATCTTGCTTTTTTCTTATCTGAATAATCTTCATCATATAAGTTAGTCTGAGAATATAAGCCTTCAAACTCAACTCTCATATTTTTGAATAAATACCCTATTGCAGCACTACCGGCAAACCCTGGAACATATTTAGGACTGTATCCAGCTTCAATTCGCTCCTTCTTATTAAAACTAAAAACCCCCTCTGTTATATTGTCACCTGCATCTTCTTTTCCTTCTAGAGAACCTATTGCATTGAAGAATGCTCCAAAATAGTTAGCTTTGATGTAAACATTCTCTAAGTTATTTATTTTATCATCGTAAGATAAGCACCTAAATGAAAAAGTTAGCAAAACCAAAGATATGTGAATTTAAATCTTTCGCCCACCACAAAGCCTCCCTGCATAACTTGTCATTCCATTATTATAGTATGCTTCTATTTTTTATGATAGCAACTTTTTATTGCGCTCAATCGTTTTAGATTTATAATGAAAGTATTGTAATTTAAAGCAAATCAATGACTATTGCAATTCACGAATTAGAGAGGATCATCAAACAATCGTTCCCCGACGCTGATATAAAAATTCATGATCTTGCTGGAGATGATGACCATTATCATTTAAAAATAAACTCCAAGTGTTTTCTTGGAAAGACAAAAATAGAACAGCATAAAATGGTATATAAAGCTCTGGAAGGTCAGTCTATACACGCCTTGCAACTGGAAACTAATACTTTAAAATAAGGTGAATTTATGAGCAATTTTGAACAAATAAAAAAAGATATAACAGAAAATGATGTGGTATTGTATATGAAAGGCACTTCTGATTTTCCTCAATGCGGATTCTCTGGACTCGTCGTGTCAATCCTAAAAAAATTGAACGTGAAGTTTAAGTATATTAACGTGTTGGAGAATGATGAAATACGTGAATCTATAAAAAAGTTTTCTGATTGGCCAACAATTCCACAATTATATATAAAGGAAGAGTTTATTGGTGGTTGCGACATCACTCGCGAGATGTACGAAAAAGGCGAACTGCAAAGTTTATTGAAGGAAAAAAAAATTATTGCGGAATAAGTACCAAGAAACCAGTGCCCAGACGCTGGATAACGTAGTATAGCTATGAAAAAGGATCTTATGTCTTAAACCGTATCCGTTCAGGGGAGCGGCAAAATAAGGTAGACAAAGCAAGATAATAATGTTGATGTTAACACTATTGTCAAGTTTACTGGCCTTTCTATTAGTGAGATTGAAGAATTAAGTGTGAGCGGTTACAAATAATTTACCATTTCTTCTGGTTTCACTATCCTTTCAAACTCTTCCTCAGTGAGCAGTTGAAGTTTTGCTGCTGCTTCTTTTAGAGTGATATTTTCTTTATAAGCAAGCTTCGCTATTTTTGCTGCATTGTCGTACCCTATATGCGTATTTAATATAGTGACCAACATCAACGACTGATTCAGTAAATCTTTTATCCTCTCTTCATTTGCTTTAATACCAACTACACATTTTTCTGTAAAATTTAAACTTGCGTCAGCTAAAAGTCTTATAGACTGCAAAACATTGTAAATTATCACTGGCTTAAACACATTCAATTCAAAATGACCGTTTGAACCACTAATGGTTACAGCAACATGATTTCCCATAACTTGAGTGCATACCATAGTCACCGCTTCACACTGAGTTGGATTCACTTTACCTGGCATAATTGAAGAACCAGGCTCATTTTCCGGTAACATTATTTCCCCAATTCCGCATCTTGGACCAGAACCAAGCAGCCTTATATCATTTGCAATTTTCATTAAACTGACTGCTACTGTATTGAGTGTTCCACTGAGCTCAACTAAAGCATCATTTGCTGCTAGCGCTTCAAATTTATTGCCTGCTGAAGTAAATGGAAGGTTAGTAATTCCTGCAACTTGCTTTGCAAAATCTTCAGCAAAACCCTTTTTAGTATTGAGTCCCGTGCCAACCGCAGTGCCACCTTGTGCAAGCTCATATATATCACTTAAAGTTGATTTTACTCTCTCTATCCCCTTTTTAATCTGGGCTGCATAGCCAGAAAACTCCTGTCCTAGTGTTAGGGGCGTTGCATCTTGCAGATGAGTACGTCCTACTTTTATTATATCTTTAAATTCCTGAACCTTATTATCCAGCACCTTATGCAATTTTTCAAGATTTGGAATAAGCAAGCGGTTTATCTGGTCTGCTGCTGCTATATGCATTGCTGTTGGAAAGGTGTCATTTGACGACTGACCATAATTCACATGATCATTTGGATGTATCGGAGATTTACTACCCAAATTACCACCTAAAATCTCTATTGCGCGATTGCTGATCACTTCATTCATATTCATATTAGTCTGCGTTCCGGATCCGGTTTGCCAAACAACAAGCGGAAATTCATTATTAAATTTGCCATCTATTACTTCCTTTGCGGCTGCGCAGATTGCGTCCCCTACCTTATTATCTATGCTACCCTGCTTCATGTTAACATGTGCTGCTGCAAGTTTTACTATTGCTAATGCTTTAATCAGAGGCTCTGGCATTTTTTCTGTGCCAATCTTAAAATTTTCTAAAGAACGCTGAGTCTGCGCTCCCCAGTAATGTTCACTTGGTACTTTTACTTCCCCTAAGCTGTCTGATTCTATTCTCGTCTTTCTATCCATATTTTCCTCCTGGTGTTATGCAAACTGGTTCACTACATAATTTTTTCATGCCTACTTCTTGGTTAATTAAATCATACTAGATCCAAGTAGTCAAGTGTACGAACATTGCAATTTTCAGGTAACTTGCATGGTAGATGTACAACTGTACGAACATTGTCTAGCAGGAGGGTGTCATCCCAGCGCCCCTATGATGTCATCACAGTGCTTGACACTTGGATCCAGAAATTTTATTAAGTTGGTAAGCATAAAAGTAGCCGTTTTATGTTAAAATACAACGTTTTGATGATTATGAAAAGGCTGGATCCCAGTGTCTGGGCACTGGGATGACACCATCTGCCACGCAAATTGCCTGCAAATTGCAATGTTCGTACAGTTGTGTGGTAGATGCAAGTAGCTGACACTGGGATTTGTTGTGTTTAACAAAAACAAATGTTCGTACAAATATATTCTAGTTATATGATAAAATAAATGAAATTCACATCTTAAAAGGATCATATACATCGATTTCCTTAGAATTACTCTTTTTCAATTTTTCACTTAATAATCTTAAAATAGGCTGTAAATCACCATTAATTGATAAGCACAGCACTTCTTTATTGAGATAATTAGCTAGGTGATTCTTCTTTTCCAGAATTTCTGCTTCCCTCAATAAGTCGCATTTGTTTAATACTACAATCTCTTCTTTTTCAACAAGATCACTATTGTAAAGTTCCAATTCATTATGGATACAACTATAAGCCGAAACAACGTCATCGTGAGTTACATCGATTAAATGAAGTAAAATTTGACACCTTTCTATGTGCTTTAAAAATTTATGCCCGAGCCCAACTCCAAGGTGAGCATCAGTAATTATTCCAGGAATATCTGCTATTACAACTTCGCTATCATCCACTTTTACCATGCCTAAATGAGGTCTTACGGTGGTAAATGGATAATCGCCTACTTTTGTATCGGAATTTGAGCAGCGAGTCAAAAATTTTGATTTACCTGCGTTTGGCATGCCAATAATTCCAACATCTGATAAAACTTTTAGTTTTAATAATACATGTTTTTCTTCGCCAGGCTGACCGTAAGTAAAATGTCTTGGTGCCTTATTAGTAGAAGATTTAAAATTAGTATTTCCAAGTCCACCTTTTCCACCCTGTGCTACTTGAAATTCCATACCAGGCTTGTCAAGGTCTACTATTATCTCTTCACTTTCTTCATCAATTATTTGTGCACCGACTGGAACTTTAAGTATAACGTCTTTCCCTGCTGTGCCAGATCTATCCCTGCCTGCACCATTTTTTCCACTATCTGCTTTAATGTGTCTTCTATAACGAAAATGAAGCAAAGTGTTGAGATTAGCGTCGCTGATGAAAACTATGTTTCCACCCTTTCCTCCATTACCACCATTTGGACCACCAAATTCAACGAACTTTTCTCGACGAAAACTTGCACAGCCATCACCACCGTCACCGGCTTTTAAACACAATTTTACTTCGTCTATAAAACCCATGCTAACCCACGATAATATTTAGCATCCTTTCCTAACGTGCTTTCTATTCTCATTAGCTCATTATACTTCGCGAGTCTATCAGAACGCGATAGCGACCCGGTTTTTATTTGCCCGCAATTTGACGCAACTGCTATATGAGATATTGTTGTGTCTTCTGTTTCACCTGAGCGATGAGAAACAACAGCTTTATAGCCATTTGATTTTGCCATTTCAATTGCATTAAACGTTTCTGTTAACGTCCCTATTTGATTTGGCTTGATCAGTACAGCATTTGCCATTTTTTCCTCTATTCCTTTACGTATTAGTTCACAATTTGTAACAAATAAATCATCCCCGACCAATTGAATTTTATTCCCTAGTTTTGCAGTAAGCAATTTCCAGCCTTCATAGTCGTCTTCACTCATTGCATCTTCTATAGAAATTATTGGATATCTTTCCACAAGGTTACAATAATATTCGGTTAACTCTTCTGAAGTAAGCCCCTTACTTTCAAATTCGTAAATTCCATCTTCATAAAAAGTAGATGAAGCAACATCAAGGCCTAGTGCAAAATCACTTTGCGCTGAATAACCTGCTGATTCTATAGCGTATATGATCAAATCAAGTGCTTCTTCAGTACTTTCAATATTTGGTGCAAAACCACCTTCATCCCCTACATTTATGCTATAACCTTTTTTCTTAAGAATGCTACGTAAGTTGTGGAATACCTCCGCAGATATTCTAATCGCTTCGCTGAAAGTCTCAGCACCGACCGGAAGAATCATGAATTCTTGGAAATCGAGCTTATTGTCTGCATGTACTCCACCATTAATTATGTTAATGAGTGGAACCGGCATAACACTCGTCTGCTTTCCTCCCAAATATCTATATAGCGGCATTTTGAAACTGTTTGCTGCTGCTTTTGCAACTGCAAGAGACACACCCAAAGTTGCATTTGCTCCAAGTTTTGATTTGTTTTTTGTTCCATCCAGTTCAATTAATGCTTTATCAATTGCATTTTGGTCCGCTGCATTCATTCCAATGATTTCATCTGCTATTATCCCATTTACAGCTTGAACAGCTTTCAGCACTCCCTTACCACAATACCTTTTCTCATCTTGGTCCCTGAGTTCCAAGGCTTCTAATTTACCAGTTGAAGCTCCAGAAGGTACAGATGCCCTGCCTATTGCGCCATCACAGAGCTCAATTTCTACCTCAATAGTGGGGTAACCCCTGCTATCTAAAATTTCTCTTGCAAATACGTTATTGATTATCTTATTCATTACATTAAACCTTAACTTCCGCAATAAGTGCTGCAGTTTCTTTTGCTAGCTTAGCTATATTACTACCAGCACCAATAAATAATACTATATCACTTGGACTTGTCGAATCACTAATAAAATGTGAAATGAGCAAAGCATCATTCATAATTTTTGTGTTATTAAATCCATTACTGATTAAAGCTTTTTGTATATCATCAATCCCACAACCAGGAATAGGATTGTCTTCTGGGGGATGAACAGGAGTGAGGATGACATAATCAAACATCATGAAAATTCGTATGAATTCATCAAAAAAATTACGAATGCGGGCAAAACGAAGTGGTTCGATAATTCCTATTACTTTTCCTTTAGTAATCGAACGTGCAGCCGTTAAAGTTGCATATATTTCATTTGGATGATGGGCATAATCCTCAATTAACTTAACACCTTTAATATCGGCAATCAAAGAGAATCTTCTTGCTACTCCTTGAAATTCCAAAAGGCCTTTTTTAATCTCTGCATCGCTAATTCCGAGCTTTATCGCAACTGATATTGCAGCTAGGGCGTTGCTTACTTTGTGAATTCCAATTGCATTTGATAGTACTATGTTTTTTAAAGGGCTGGATCCCAGTGTCACGCACTGGGATGACATCTCTGTACACTTTCCTTTTGTCATTCCAGCACGTAATGCTGGAATCCAGTTGTTCAACACATCAAATTCTATGCTGTTAGCATGCTGTTTAATGTTGCTGGCTCTTATGCTACCATTCTCAAACCCAAACGTTATAGAATTACCCGCATCATAATCGATGTCTACAGAATCAGGTAAAACTGCAGAACCTGCATTATTCACGAATTGGGAAAATGCATTTTTGATATTATCAAATGTGCCGTAATAATCTATGTGGTCATTGTTGATACTTGTTATGACAGCAATCTTTGCAGGGATTTTTAGCATAGTTCCATCAGACTCATCAGCCTCGATCAGAAAAGTGTCACTCCCTCCAAGTTTGAAGTTGCTCTTATAGGAATTTAATATCCCTCCTACAGTTACAGTCGCATCAATGCTAGAATGATCAAAAATGGAAGCAATCATAGCGGTTGTTGTTGTCTTTCCGCTTGAACCTGAAACCGCTATCACATATTTATCTCTTAAAAGTTCAGCAAGCATGTCTGATCTATGCAAAACGATTTTATTGTTATTTTTTGCCGCAATTAACTCCACATTATCAGATTCTATCGCAGAAGAATATACAACTATTTGAGCTTGGCTTATATTATCAGCATTGTGACCAATGTAAACTTCTATACCCAGCTTTTGTAATCTATCTACATTGTTGTTTGACTGCGCATCACTGCCTTGAACTTTGTAATTGGAATTGTGAAGAATTTCAGCAATGGCACTCATTCCGATTCCACCTATACCAATAATATGTATTATTCCTTCTTGAGTTTTGTTAATATTTAGCAGTAGATGTTTACTCATTACTAAATTTATTATAGTATAATTTAAAATCCTCATAGTATCGAACCCTCTTACCGAATACAATGATAAAAAACCTAGCCTTCCTATGTCTAATATTCGTTTTGATGAGTAGTTGCAGTTTTAGCAACAGGTTTAATTGCACTGCAGGTCATTACAAAATTGGCAGCAGCTACACAATAAATGGTATAACTTATTATCCAAAAAACTGTAAACACTATGAAGAGATAGGGACAGCGTCGTGGTATGGAATAGAAGATCATGGCACGCTTACAGCAAATGGTGAAGTGTTTAACCGTCACTTGATCTCTGCAGCGCATAAGACTTTGCCCCTACCCTGCTTTGTTCTTGTCACTAATTTAGAAAATGGAAGAAAGCTTGTTACAAGGGTTAACGATAGAGGACCATTTATTGAAGGTAGAATAATAGACTTATCAGAAAAAGCAGCTCAAGTCTTAGGATTTCATAAATCTGGGCTTGCAAAAGTAAAAGTCCAATACCTAAGAAAGATGTCAGAACAATTGATACAAAATACTCCTCATTACAGAAAGCAGTATGAAAAAGAAATACAGAAACGTCACCCAAAACAAGACAGTGCAGAAAGTAAGGGATATGTTGCATTTTTTAAAAGTGCTCAGGCTGCTAAATCAGCTGCATCAAAGCTTCGCAATCAAGGAATAAAAAATGTTAGATTGCTTTTTAAGAACGATCAATATTGCGTGAAAGTGAGTTATAGGTAGTGGTGAGTGCAGAATTTGAAAAATTTGGTTAATGTCAGAAACGCTGGCTAACTATTGTAAGTTAAAAATGTGATATAAAAAAGATATCAACAATTTATAGCTATACCACCGCGATATCTCTTAGCCGCTAACACGTAGCGGAATGACGAGCTTATCGTCACGCCACCGCTAACCGTCATACCGCGATTTATTCGCGGTATCTCAGCCGCTAACAAGTAGCGAAATGACAGCAATCCTACGTCATGCCGCCGCTAACCGTCATACCGCGATTCATTCGCGGTATCTCAGCCGCTAACAAGTAGCGGGATGACGAGCTTATCGTCATGCCACCACGAACCGTCATGCCGCGATTCATTCGCGGTATCTCAGCCGCTAACAAGTAGCGGGATACTTGACCTTTACAGGAATGACAGTTGTCGTTTAGCTATAAATATTAAGAAATTTACCAAATAAAAAAAAAGGCAAAGAAACCCTAGGGTAGCTAGTATTCAAATTCTCCCTTGTCTATTTGACGTCTTTTACTGTCTTAAACACTTTATAAGCGCGTTTCGGCTTGTATAGGTAGAAACCTAAAAGTTTTATAAAGACATGAGGTGCACATAGTGCAAAAAATTAAGCATGATTTACGCCAAATACATTAAGTTTTTTGTCATTAATCCACTGCAGAGATTGCGAAGATAAATAAATAGCTTCAGTTTCATGATAAGAGGGCTGGCGGAGTTTGTCAAGTAAGTTTTTCGTTTCATCCAATGCGCTGCCAAAAGTTTGTTATGCAAGAATGCACTAGCCATTTCTCACAGATTCATTTAAACTTAATCAAGTAGGAGTATTATTAACGCGAAAAGAGTTTAATTAGAGATTTAAGTGATATGGCGCGTGAGGAAGATATAAACCAATTAGTAGAAAATGGATTTGATATTAACTCAAAAGATGCAAGTGGAATCACTCTCTTGCACAAGTTCACAAAAGAAGGTGATTTAGTTGGAGTAAAGTCATTACTAGAGCACGAAGCTGATTTCAATGTCGTAGACAACGAAAATAGAAATCCACTGCATTATGCCATTATGCATGGACACAAGAAAGTTGCTAAACTTTTTGTTAATCAACTGACAATTAATTCCAAGGATAAAAATGGATTTACTCCACTGCACCTTGCTGCACTACAAGATGACACGGAATTAATAGATTTTTTGATAACAAAAGGCGCAAAAATTAATGAAAAAGATGTCAAAGAGGGCTATACTCCTCTTCATATAGCTTCACTATACGGTTCTAAAAAAAGCGTCCAAATTTTAATTGATAGCGGAGCAAATCTCGAATGTGAAGATAACAATTTTCGTACTCCTTTGTTTTTAACCATTTATCAATGCACCGCACATTATGACAGCAGAGCAGAAATTATAGAATATCTGATAAAGAAAGGTGCAAATATAGAAGCCAAAGATGCAGAAAATAACACTACGCTTTTCCTAGCAGCGTATAACAACAAAATGCAAATAGTAAAGCTTATTGCAAAAAAACAGCAAGCAAGTAACGATAAAATTAAACTTAAAGAGTTTTTTTGCACAAAAAACAATCATGGTTTTGATGCATTAGATTGCGCTATTGAGCATAATAATAGAAAAATGGTAACATTTCTTGTATCAAAAGGAATAGATGCAAATGATCAAGATTTTAATGGCAACGCCAGGCTGCATAAAGCTAGCCATAATGGTAACACTAAAACAGTTAAGCTCTTATTGAGGCTTAAGGTAAACATTAATGCTGTTACTAAATGTAACAGAACTCCCTTGCTACTGGCAGTTAAAAAAGGCCATACAAAAATTGTGAAAATGTTATTGGAAGTTAGAGCCAATATGAACATTTGTGAGCAACAAGGTTTTGCACCTCTACATCTTGCTGTTCAAAAGGATTATTTTGATATAGCTCAGCTATTAATAGAAAAAGGTGCAGACCTTAACATTAAGTGTAATAACGGTCATACCGCAATAGATATGTTCATTAGCAAGGCTCATAGCAAAAAAAACATCGAAGAAAATTACAAAAAATTTTGCAGATTTTTGATGCTTTACCTGAAAGAGCTACATAGTAAACACAAAGCCTGTTGTATACTTTCAACCCTAGCTCTAAGCCTAACAATTATAGGCTTACCATTTATTTTCAAGCCTATTATTAAATATAGAGAAAGAAGTAAAATATATAAAAAAACTAAGGCTATGCTGGTCTACATTTAAGTACAAGAAGAGTATACAAAAAATACATAGCCAAAGCTAATATATGACAATTATCTGCTCGATGAAAACGAAATTAAATACATTTTTAATATTTTTATAGAAATCTATTAGTATAGATCTATATGCTGTTCTAATGGCTATTTTTAAATGCTTAATACTCCTCTTCATTATTTCTTGCACACATCTACCTACCAAGCAATATCCTATTAACATAGACAATTATAAGCACGATTATCCGTTGCAACAATATAACACCTCTTTGGAGATTAATGAACCGGCAATACCAGAAATTATGCCTTTACCAATAGAGTTTCCCGATCTCACAATCAGTAATCAGCTTATTTCTATTAATGTTAGTGAAGAAGTATCAGTAAAGGATTTGCTGATTGAGATAGGAAAACTTTCTGACGTTAACTTGGATATGGACCCAAAAATATCAGGTAATATTATTTTAAAGCTAAAAGATAAGGATATAAACGAAGTAATTCAGAGTATAGCAAATAGCGCCAAACTGCGTTACTCAACAAGTAATGGTGTAATTAGAATTGAGCAGGACTTGCCATACGCACAAAATTATTACGTAGACTTCATCAATATTCAACATTCTGCTCAAAGCAGTTTCGTCATTAATAACAATATTACTAACAGTGATGGAAGTAACGTTGATAGGGACTATAACAATGTTATGAAGTCTCAATACAGTAGTGACTTATGGAATTCATTAGAAAAAGGCTTGAATGCAATAATGGATGTTAACGGGGTGGATGATGGCGAATTCCTTTCATCCAACAGAGAAGCTGGTGTTATTATTTTGAATGCTAGAAAAGATATCCACAAAGCTGTTGAAGAATATATTAATAAGGTTAAGAAGTTAGCGTCTTCTCAAGTAATGATAGAGGCAAAAATAGTTGAAGTTGTGCTAGATGACAAATACCTTTCTGGTATGAACTTAAATGACTTACAAGATGGAACTAAGTCTATAATAAATCAAGATAACTCCATTATTAACCTAGCAATGAACTTTGGTGCAAATGATCTAGGAGATTTAGTAAAAAATTTAGACAAATTTGGCACTTCAACTGTAATTTCAAGCCCCAGAGTACATGCTATAAATAATCAGCAAGCGATGATTTCATTTACTAAAAACCATATTTATTTTACCTCCGATATACAAAAAGATACTAGAAACTCTAATCAGACCTTAATTACCAAGATGAATAGCGTCCCAATAGGTGTTGTGCTAATAATCCACCCAAGCATTAACATTGATACTAGTGAAATATTCATGGATATACATCCAACTTTATCAAGAATTAACGGCTACACTAAAGATCCAGATATAGAGTACGTCGCACAGCAGAGTAAAATGAAATTAAATAGCGACATTCCAATTGTTGAAATCAGAGAAATGAACTCTATGTTAAAAATTAAGAGCGGTGAAATTATGGTAATCGGCGGGCTTATAGAACATAGAGAAGATAAGCAAAGCTTATTGCATCAGAAATCAAAAAGGCTAGCGAATAATATTAGAACAGTAGAAACTGTCATTTTTTTAAAAGCAACAATCGTACCAACATTTGGTTTGTTAGATAGAAAAGATAAGAATTTATATATATATTAAATTATCACTAAAAATTAAATATCAAACCAACTTCAATATTGTGAGTAGATATGTCATCTGCAACAGGTATCGGAACGCTAAAGTAACGATAGCCGAGAAAGGTTTTGATTTCTGGGATTATTGAATAATCAACACCAAGTTTTATTTGATAAGCAAACCAAGGAACATTCAGTGGCATTGAATTTTGGGGTGACCCAT
This sequence comes from Wolbachia endosymbiont (group A) of Phasia obesa, assembly GCF_964028125.1. Lineage (NCBI taxonomy): Bacteria > Pseudomonadati > Pseudomonadota > Alphaproteobacteria > Rickettsiales > Anaplasmataceae > Wolbachia > Wolbachia endosymbiont (group A) of Phasia obesa. Next base: position 812,854 of record NZ_OZ034764.1, on the reverse strand, counting down.
TAATCCTTTTTAATCTAAAAACTGTTGGTCCTATACCAAGACCGATGTACGGAGCAAATTGTGTATCCTGAACGCTGGGATTATAATAGAAGTTTAACAAAAACGCAAATATACTTGCTGATTTATCAAATACCGGAGGAGAATTACTATCTCCAATATTGGCTATAGAATACGCGGCTTCAAAATCAATTTTACCATTTTCTCCAGCATAGTAACCTAAAGACATGCTGCTAAACCACTGGAAATCAATTTTACCATCAAATTGCTGTATACTTTTAATTTCATCTGCCACTATATTTTTTATTATAAAACCATAATGACTTTCAACTAAAGTTAGGACTCTCTCCCCTATTGCCTTTATACCCTTTACAAATATTTCTGAATTATCATGGTATACCTTACCACCGTTAGCGCTAACATAAAAATCAAGTTTTTTTGATTTTTCTTTTGTAGGCTCAGCTTGATCTGCAATACGTGACCACATATTTTTCTGATCAGCTACTTGGAAAACAGAAGGTGGACTACTTTCAAGTTCTTGATATTTTATTGGTATTTCTTTTGCAGTAACCTCCTCAGAACGTATCACACTTTCATCATTGTCTGTTTCTAATTTTAAGGGTTGTACTTGCTCAATGTGTGTACTATTACTAATATAAGTAATAAAAAAATAGACACATGGAATGAAAATTAAAAATAAAGCAATAGATATTTTAGTTATCACAAATGAACCCATAATTATCATTTATAGTATAACTACTATATCATATATTTCTTTAATGTACAAAAAATTAAGGTAAGATACTTCCGATTAGATAATTATTTTCCACTCCTTTAACATTAACTTTCACAATACTCTTGGCTTGAGCTTTTGGTTCAAGCTTTACTAATGCAAAATTTTCTGTTCTACCGATATGATTTTGCTCAACCAGAACGCTTTGCTCGGTGCTGAGCAAAGATTGATAAAAACTGCTCATCATTTCCTTATTCACCTCTCTTAGGTGCTTTACCCGTTCTTTACGTACATTTTCTGGTATTTGCGGCATCCGTGCAGCAGGTGTATTTTTCCGCTCTGAATATGGAAAAGCATGTAGGTAAACTACATTTATTTTTTTTAGTAGATCAACCGTATCCTGAAACATTTCATCAGTTTCTGTTGGAAATCCAGCAATAATATCAGCGCCAAATGCTATATTAGGTCTCAAGCTCTTCATTTTATGATAAAATTCTATCACTTGCTCTCTGTTGTGACGACGCTTCATTCTCTTTAGTATTAAATTATTACCAGATTGTAGACTCAAATGTAAATGAGGCATAAGTCTTGACTCATTAGCTATTAAATCCATTAATTCGTCGTCAACTTCAGCAACATCGATAGAGGAAAGTCTTAGCCTCTTCAACTCTGGTATATCCTTTAAAACTCTCCTAATCATTGAACCAAGTGATGGCTTACCCAACAAATCTGTACCAAAGTCAGTAATATCAACCCCTGTAAACACTACTTCTTGATATCCATTTTCTACAAAGATCCTGATTTGCTCTATAATACTGTTTATTGGCACAGATCGATTATTCCCTCTTGCCTCAGTAATTGAACAAAATGTGCAGCTATGATTACAACCATTTTGAATTTCAATAAATGCCCTTGACTTATCTTCAAATCCATTAATTAGAACAGGTTCTACTTGGTTATCACTGACCAAGATTTTATCGTCATTTAGTAAGTAATTTTCAGCTTTTAGCTTATCTTGATTACCGAGCACTTTACTTACACCAGGAATGCTACTGTAAACTTCTGGATCCAACTGAACAGCACAACCAACTACGATAATTTCTTTATTTGGATCATTTTTGTAAATCTTACGTATCTTTTGCTTTACCTGACGTTCTGCTTCGTTTGTCACTGCACAGCTATGCACCACAACAACATTTTCTCTCTTTGCTTTTTTTAATGCTTCTTTGATTAACTCGCTCTCGTAAAAATTTAGACGACAACCAAATGTTATCACTTCATTCATGTTAGTATTTTTTGCTTTAATAGACCTAAATTATATCAAATATCCAAGCAAAGTCTCTTGCATGACTATTTTTTTGTAAATAAATGCTATGCAAGCAGCAGACACTGGGATCTCAACGATTTTCACTCAGACACAGTATCACTCCTTTGCTTATTATAGTCTTTTGACCTTTTTAAGATACAATCCGGATTGGATACTGAGTTGGTGAGTATAAAAGTATAGCTTCTACGTCATACCGCTGCGGTATCTCTTAGCCGCTAACAAGTAGCGGGATGACGATTGTCGGTGAATCTAAGTTACCTTAGCTACATTTCTAGCTGTAACTATAAATGTATGGATTTTTTATCGTGCCATGTTATAATTAACGTCTTGCTAAAAATTAAATATTGATGAATGAACTAAGAAAGTTAAGTATTACACAAATGCATGACGGGCTCAAAAAAAAGAGTTTTTCTGCCGTTGAACTCGTAGAGGCGCACATCAGTGCGGTTGAAAATGAGAAATTAAATGCATTTATAACAAAAACCCCAGAGATAGCAATGAAAGCTGCTAAAGCTGCAGATGAATATTTCTCTAGGCAAAAGGATGATTTAATCTCGCCGCTCATGGGTGTACCAGTTGGCATCAAAGATCTATTCTGTACAAAAGGAATAAAAACAACAGCATGCTCAAAAATGCTGGAAAATTTCGTTCCGACTTACGAATCTACGGTGTCTGACTTGCTTTTAAAAAGTGGAGCAGCCATGCTCGGTAAGCTTAATATGGATGAATTTGCTATGGGTTCTGCGAACACAAACAGCTATTTTGGCCCTGTCGAAAATGTGTGGATTAGAAAAAGTGATGGGGAAAAAGTTGTTCCTGGTGGATCATCTGGTGGATCTGCAGCATCGGTGGCTGGATTTTTATGCGCTGGAGCACTAGGGAGTGACACCGGTGGATCTGTACGCCAACCAGCAGCTTACTGTGGAGTAGTTGGAATAAAGCCAACTTATGGAAGATGCTCGCGTTTTGGTATGATTGCATTTGCGAGTTCTCTAGATCAAGCAGGAGTCATTACTCGTTCTGTCTCTGATTCAGCATTAATGCTGGAAGCAATCTGTGGCTATGATACAAAAGATTCAATATCAAGTAGAAAGCCAGCACCTAAATTTTCCAGCTTTATAAATGGTGATGTTAAGGGTAAGCGTATTGGTATACCAAAAGAATATAGGATGGATGGAATTTCAGAGGAAATAGTCCATAATTGGGAGAAAGTTGCTTCCTATTTAAAAGAAAATGGCGCTGAAGTTGTTGACGTTACTCTGCCACATACTAAATATGCAATACCAGTCTATTATTTAATTTGTTCTGCTGAAACTTCATCCAATCTTGCTCGTTATGACGGTGTGCGTTATGGGTTCAGGGTTGATGCTGATACCCTTGAAGAAATGTATTCACTAACAAGAGCAGAAGGTTTCGGTAAAGAGGTGAAAAGAAGAATTTTAATTGGCGCTTATGCGCTTTCTTCAGGTCATCATAATGAATATTACGAAAAAGCGCAGTGCATTAGGGCATTAATCAGAAATGATTTTATAAAAGCGTTTGAAAAAATAGATTACATACTTGTGCCATCTGCTCCAACAGAAGCTTTTGGCTTAAATGAAAAGCCAGATCCGCTAATTATGTGCATCAATGATGTGTTTACTGTGCCGGCAAGTCTGGCAGGATTGCCTGCTATTTCTGTTCCTGTTGGGCTCTCCAATGAGGGTTTACCACTTGCCTTGCAAGTGATTGGAAATTATTATGATGAAGCTGGAATATTAAATGTGGCAAGTGTGATAGAGCAAAATTGCGGCAGAATAATTAGACCTCTTGCATAATCTATTTTTTGATAGTAATTTTTGCATTAAAATTTGCTTACGCTCCTCAACGTACTCTATGGTTCCATTTTTAGATGAATAGCAAAAACAGGGTATATTAATCTGTTTACAAAATTTTCGTGTAACAGTTCACACTTAATTAAACAGACTGAATTCTGTAATTTTGGGATGTTGAAAAATTTACCTCACGTTGTCATTCCAGCGCATAACGCTGAAATCCAGATTTATAGAAACGAAAAAACTTGCTTGACACCCTTCGCCAACCCCCTTATTATGATGTGTAGTACAATGATACAAATTAAGAATTCCCCCATCCTGTGCTGGTTCTTCGATCTGAAATCCTACTTCTACCTGATCACAACCAATGTTAATTTGTCCTATTAATGCTTTAATAATGCCGCGCTTAGTTTGCCAATCTAGCTGTTCCAGGTTCGATTTTACACTAGAATAAAAATTCTTTATGCTATTTATAATAAGACTTATTCCTTTTTCTACTGCCTTCTGATCAACTACCTTTTTTTTCTCTTCTTCTATCCCTTGTAAGCGTTCTTTCATTTTTCTCATTGTCTGTTTAAATTCTTCCTCGCTTATATATCCTTTCTCTCCTGCATTTTCTTGACTATAATAATCTTCCATTAATTTTTCGATACCTTCTTTTATTTGATTTTCTCTTCTTGCAAACTTTTTCTCTGATGATTCATCATTTTTATTTTCTAATACTCTACGTTGGTATTCCTTTTTTATCATCTCTGGGTTTTTTAGTACATCTTTCACCTTTTCCCATACTGACCTTACCCAGAAAAAGTGGAGAGAAAAAAAAGAGTTTTTTCGGGTAAAATAAAATTTTGGAGGATTAGAAATGGTAAGAGAATATACGGCAGAATTCAAATTGGAAGCTGTTAAGCTGGCAAATGAACAAAGAAAGGTAGGTCAAACAGTTGCAAAAGTAGCAAGAGATCTAGGAATAAGGGATAGTGTATTAGGAAAATGGATGAAGAAATATAACGAAAAAAAGTCAGCGGCAAATGCATTTCCAGATGTAGCACCTTATGACAAAGAGAGATTTGATTTACAAAGCAAAAGTAACAAGAGAAAGAGACATTTTAAAAAAAGCCCTGGCCAGTCAAAAAGAGTAAAATATTTTTTCATAAAAGAGCATAGTAAACACTATAAAGTGCAGGAATTATGTAGGGTTTTCTGCTAGTGGCTACTATAAGTGGACTACAAGGAAAATAAGCAGTAGAGAATCAGCAAATAAAGAGTTATTAGCAGATATTCAAAAAATATATCAAGCTTCTAAATGTAGATATGGAGCTCCTAAAATTCATGCTGAATTAAAGGCTTTGGGTAAAAGTTGCAACTTAAAAACAGTGCAAAGTATTATGCAGAAAAATGGTATTCAGGCTATATTGAGAAGAAAATTTAAAATTAAGAAACAACAAACGGACAGTAGCTCCCAATATATTAGACCAAAACTTTATTGTCGATCAACCAAATAAAGTATGGGATTACTTATATAAAAACCAAAGAAGGATGGCTATATTTGGCAACAATAATCGATCTATATTCACGCATGGTAGTTAATGAGCAGTTCAATAAATAAACAATTGGTTATGGACTCTTTATTAATGGACGTTAACAAGCGTAAACCTGCCAAAAATCTACTATTACATAGTGATCAAGGTTCACAATATACTTCGCAAGGTTATCAATATCTCTTATCCATAAAAAACATAGATGAGTCATAAAGGTTGTTGTTACAACAATTCTGTTGTGGAAAGCTTCTTTAGCTCATTGAAAAGAGAAATACTTATTGATACTTCACAACACTCTGCTCAACAAACTAGAACTGCAATATTTGAATACATAGAAATTTTTTATAACAAACAACGTCACTATTAACTATTGCATTCCTGAGCATTTTGATTCATCATTCTCTTTGTGAAAAACATTCCAAACTTTCTCTCCACTTTTTCTGGGTAAGGTCACATGTCAATGGCTCCATAAGTTCACATTCTATTCCCAAACTTTTTTTAACTAACTTTAAAATCATAGAAAATACTGTCGAAAAAGGAAGTTTTCTTGTTCGTGTAAAACTCAACACAATGGATTTTCTGAAAAGTTTTCGAGTATATTATATTTTTAATTTGTAGAATAAGGTTTTTTCCTTTTTGCATATTTCACCTAAAAAGGACACATTTTAGACTTCTTTGTTGAAATAAAACAGAAACAAAAGTGCTGTCCCTTGCACTCTTTGGATAATTTAATGATAAAAAATTTGGAGAGAAATTTTATACACTATCGCTGATATTTTTCCTTAAGTTGACGCCATTGCCTGAACGGATACATGACAAATCTATCGTTTATCAAATCGTCGGTAAGCCTAAAGCTATAGCCATTAAGCACGATAAAGAAAATCATTCATAATCGCTATAGCAACTAGTGTAGACACTTGACGTTCCTTGTGATTTGATAAATAGAGGTTTTTATCTGACTTCACAACAAGGGCTTCTGGATGACTTTGAAAGTGAACATTACCATGCTTATCTTCAATAGCCTCTATTACCCCCTCACTGGAAAATGCTGCAACTTTATATCCAAGTGACTCCAATTTTCTTCTATTTTCTGGTGTATTACTTACTGCTCCTGAATGAGCATCTGGAAAATATGTTGAAAACCAGCCATTTTCATTAGGTATTAGGAATTTGGCTACTACTTCTGCTAAACGACTATTTGGAACGATCTTTATCTGCTGGAGAGGTACATCCTCTTTCTGTGGATTAGGTGCTGATTTTAAATGAGATCTTCGTTTCTCTTCATCACTCACAACACTCACTACTTCAATTCCCTTTGCATTCATTATGCCTTCACATATGCCAAGCAAATGAATTACAGGGTTATCATCCACTATTTTTACAATTGCTTCAGTAACAAGCTGGCGACAAGGAGTGGGTGCTGAGTGTAAATTATCCGGAATAAATATTCTATTTATTTTGTGCTCTTTAACAAACTTTGCAACTTCAACTTTTATTCGGTCTAATGTTAGCTTCTTTGCCAATGTTTCATCTTGTTTTGCGAGATTAAGTGACTCTGTCTGAATTTTTTTAAGGCTAATTATCTTATTATAATCAATCAGTACAGTCTTAACCCCAAAGTTATTAAACATCTCATAGATATTTTGAGATAGCCCAAGTTCATGTGCTTCTTCCGTTTTCAACAAACCAACAACTACGTCATTATTTACTGTATTTTCTGCCGTCAAGACAGTTGACACTGGTTCTTCTTTTCTGGTTACATGTTGAGATGCCGGTTTTTCACTAACGCCAGCATAAGTAATATTGCTTAATAATAGAACTATAATTAATAAGATATTAAATAGTTTATTATAATATTTATATACTATGACTTGCCTCCCTAATATTTATATTACGATATAGAGTATTTTATAACAAAAAGGCAAGTTTGCCAAGAAAGAGAAGGTGGCCTGAGCAGGAATCGAACCAGCGACACAAGGATTTTCAGTCCTTTGCTCTACCAACTGAGCTATCAGGCCAACTGTATACTTTTATTTTTAGATAAAAAATGTTATTATGTCTATCAAAAGTTTTTAAAGTAGTTTATAAAAATAAAGGATGAACATTAATGACAAAATAGGAATCTACCCTGGCACATTTGACCCTATAACTTTTGGGCATATTGACATAATCAAAAGAGCGTGTAAACTAGTCGATAAATTAATAATAGGAGTTGCAGAAAACGTTAATAAGCATACTGCCTTTGACACAAAGCTACGCACAAGCATGGCTGAAAATGAAATCAAAGGACTAGGAATTGATGCAGATGTTATATCTTTTAATGGGTTGCTAGTGAAGTTTGCCAAAGAGCAGAATGCTTCTGTTATTATTAGGGGATTAAGAGCAGTATCGGATTTTGATTACGAGTTTCAAATGAGCTGGGTAAATTATAAACTTCTTCCTGAAATCGAAACCATATTTCTTCCTGCTTCTGAAGATACTCAATTTATCTCATCAAGTTTTGTAAAGGAAATAGCAAGATTAGGAGAAGATGTTAGCAAATTTGTATCAAAAGGCGTTCAAAACGAATTGATTAACCTGAATAGGATAAAAAATGGAGAATAGTGCTTGTTGTTTTTTATTTCTGAATGGGTATATTCAATATATAAAATGTTATAAGCTAAAGGAGCAGCATGTCAAAAGTGAGGGTTAATAATAGAAAAGTTTGTTGTCATGGTGATGAGAATGATGAGGGTTCTGGCCATCCATTAATATATTTAGATATGGGAGAAGAAGAGGAAATAGCCTGCCCTTATTGTGAAAAGACGTTTGTCCATGACTGCACTGTAGAAGCGGTTGGGGAGCTGACTAGGGATGAACTCTAATGGCACTTCTGCAGACTTAGCTTATGTAAATAGCAATAAGAGGGGCAGTAAAAATGAAACTGTCCATACGGTCGAGCACTCCCCCATGGCCAGGTATCATATTTCCACTATCTTTAACACCGTAAGCTCTTTTAACAAGCGACTCAGTGAAATCGCCAAGTTGCGCTAGAATAGCAATTGCAAGGCCAATGATTGGAGAATAAAAAATTGAAAATAGACCAAAAAATATTGATCCAAAAATTGTGCACACTACTCCAGCTAAAATCGCACCAAGAAGTCCTGTCCAAGTTTTTCCAGGGCTAAGAATTGGGCAAATTTTAGCTCCACCAAAATTCTTACCAAATAGGTAGGCAGTAACGTCAATTCCCCAAATGGTTAAGACGAACCATACTAATGCGTATTTTCCCTGTGGTAGATTATATAAATATATTAATGAGGCGCTTGGTAGTGCAATCAATAATAATGCAAAAACGTATAAAATTTTATTTCCTTGGGTTAGATTATACCATTCAAAAGAAGATAAAACTGCTATTGAAAAAATCAATAGGTAAAACGATAAATCACTGAAATATGTAGCAAAGGAAAATATGAATAATATTACTATTGAGGACAACATTCTAATTATAAAATTATTATCTACCATATTTTTTCTCTCTTTTTGTATAATCTTCTAATGCTTTACTCAAATCTTGACAAGAAAAATCAGGCCATAAAGTATCACAAAAATACAATTCAGCATAAGCTGCTTGCCATAATAAAAAGTTGCTTAACCTTTTTTCGCCGCCAGTGCGAATTAATAAATCCAATTTTGGCAAATCTTTAGTATACAGAAATTTTTCAAATTCCTCTTCTGATACATAAGCAATATTTTCTTTTATAATATTGCTTATAGCTTGTGTAATTTCTTGCTTTGCTCCGTAACTGACTGCCACAGTGAGTAATAAACCATCGTTCTTATGTGTCATTTCTTCTGCTTTTTTAATTTGATCCAATATTTTACTGGATAACAGACTTAAATTGCCAATAAAATTCAACTTAATGTTACAGTTGCAAATGAAATTGACTTTATCTTCATTAGTTAAAACGGAGTAAAATAAATCAAATAGACAGTCAGTTTCGTTTTTGGGTCTAAGCCAATTCTCCATAGAGAATGCATACAAAGTTAAGTAGGGTATGGTTAGGTCCGTACAATACTTGGCAATATCGTATGCAACTTCACTGCCCTTTTTATAACCATCAATTTTTACCTTTCCTTGATTGTTCGCCCATCTACCATTACCATCCATAATAATTGCTAAATGTTTCGGTAAAGATTCTTGATTCAACATTTAAATTTAACCTAATTTTGACTTGAGTGAAATTTTTTGGATTTCAATGGACACCTGGAAGGTGTCAGCTACTTGCATGACAGGAAGAGAGTTACTGTAGTGACACCAATAGTTGATACTTGAATGCAAAATTGGTGTCATCCCAGTGCTCCGACACTGGGATCCAGGAAATTTGATTTCAAACAAGTGCATCAGATAGTTGTATAGTAAAGACTGGATTCCAGTGTCAAGCACTGGAATGACATCATTTGCTATGTAAGCTTTCTCCATATCATTTAGTGATTCAGTATATCCTTTTCTTTGATGGACAATTCACCATCAATTTTTTTTATATTATTATCAGTAATATTTTGTATTTCCTTTTTAGCACCATGAAAATCATCTTCTGAGATTTCTTTATTTTCCTTCATTTTTTCTGTTTCTTCCATAATATCTCTACGTATATTTCTAATGGCAATCCGTGCATTTTCAGCAAACTGATGCAATAATTTCACTAATTTTTCACGGGTTTCTTGTGTTAAGTCCGGAAGAGCTATACGTATGGTATTGCCCTCAACAACAGGATTTAAATTCAAGTTGGCATTTAATATAGCATTTTTCACTTCACCGACAACATTAATATCCCAAATTTTAATTGATAGAGTTTTGTTATCTATAACCGAAACACCTGCAACCTGATTTAACTTTTGATGTCCACCATAGATATTTACAACTATACCATCAAGCAACGATGCGCTAGCTCTACCAGTGCGTACGCCTTTAATATCATCATGAAAGGACTGAATAGTTTTTAGCATTCTTTCTTTTGTTTTAGCTTTTATTTCATTTAACATAAATTACCTAATGTTTACAATCTGAAACTATAGTATAAGTACCTTGACCCTTAATAATATTGACTATTTTTTCTCCCTTCAAAGAAAAAACTATAATTGGAATAGAATTCTCACGAGCAAGTGAAATTGCTGATGCATCCATAACTTTTAAATCACGAGTCAATAAATCCGTGTAAGAAAGCCTATCATACATTACAGCATCCTCATTTTTTTTCGGATCAGCGGAGTATACACCATTTACTTGCGTACCCTTTAGAATAACATCACAATTCATTTCAACAGCACGTAAGGCTGCAGCTGTATCTGTAGTAAAAAATGGGTTGCCTGTGCCTGCTGCAAAAATTACCACTCTACCTTTTTCTAAATGACGAATAGCTTTCCTTCTTATGTAAGGTTCACATACAGTGGCCATGGGTATTGCAGATAATACCCTAGAAGCTATTAAATTTTTTTCTAAAAAGTTTTGTAAAATTAAAGCATTGATTATAGTTGCAAGCATTCCAATATAATCACTACTTGCTCTTTCACAGCCACTTAAAGACGCAGATGTGCCACGAAAGATATTACCACCACCAACAACAATACATACCTGAACTCCAAGCCTGTTAATATCAGCTATATCTTTGCATAATTGGCTTATTATTCCCATATCATAGCCAAAAGACTGTGACCCCATTAAAGCTTCACCAGAGATTTTAAATAACACTCTGGAATATTTTATTTCGCTTTTTTCATTTGTTGAGGGAAACATTTTTTACCATTTAGTTTGCACCACCCAAAACAAGTAACTTGTAATTAGATAATTTAATAGCACTCACCTCGCTTGACTTTATAAAATCAGAAACTTTCATTTTATCATCCTTTATGAACTTTTGCTCTAGTAAAACAACTTCTTCATAGTACTTAGCCATTCGTCCATCTACTATTTTTTTTGCTACTTCTTCAGGTTTATTTAAGCCCCTCACTTGCTCTTCAATTATAGAACGTTCATTTTTCAACTTCATTTGATCTAAATCATCTATAGACAAAGCTTCAGGCTTCATAGCAACTACATGCATAGCTATTTGTTTCCCAATCTCTTGTAGCTTCGCCTTATCACCAGATGATTGCAATGCAATTAAAGCACCAATCTTACCTAAGCCACACACATCACCATGTACGTAGCCAGCAATAACTCCATCCTTAGCTTCTAAGTAACAAAGCTTGCTTAACTCTAGCTTCTCACCAAGAACTGACGTACCATTCATAATAGCTTCCTGCACTGTGCCAATGCTTTCATACTTGGCATTTTTTAACTCATCAACGCTAGTACAGCGTTCTTGATGAGCAATTGATGCTAAATTTGAAACTAACTCTATAAATTTCTCATTCCTTGCAACAAAATCTGTTTCGCAATTGAGTTCAACCAATGCACCATAATTTTCAGTCAAACACATAACAACGAGTCCATCTGAAGCTACTCTATCAGATTTTTTGTCAGCTTTAGCAAGACCTATTGTACGTAACTTATCAACGGCTTTCTTAATGTCACCATCACATTCTTCTAATGCTTTTTTACAGTCACTTAAGCCAAGCCCTGTTCTATCACGTAATTCTCTTATATCATCTGGATTCATCTTCATTTGTTACTACCTCCCTTTCTTCTTCTTTGTAAACTTTACTACGTCTCTTTTTAGTTTGCACAATACCGTCTTCTTTTTCTTGAATAAACTCATCACCCCTTATATCATCAATCTTAACTCCAGATTTTGCTAGACTAGACTCTATTCCAGCTAATATAGAGTCGGTAGCTAATTTACAATAGAGCTCTATTGATTTTCTTGAGTCATCATTTCCAGGTATTAGATAAGTAATACCATCTGGATCAGAATTAGTATCAAGTATTGCAACTATTGGAATTCCTAACTTCTTAGCCTCCTTAACCGCTATATGCTCTTTATTAGTATCAATGATGAATAAGATATCAGGAATTGCTCCCATTTCTCTAATACCGCCAAGCGCCTTATCAAGCTTTTGCTTTTTCTTTTCAATGTTTCCCAATTCTTTCTTTGTTAAAATGCTATCCTCGTCATTTAATATTTTCTCATATTGCATCAAGGTTTTTATCGAAGAAGAAACAGTGCCCCAATTAGTAAGCATACCACCAAGCCAACGATGATTCACATAATATTGACCACAACGAATCGCTTCACTTGCAATAATATCAAAAGCTTGAAACTTTGTACCAACAAATAGAATGCGACCACCTTGAAATGCAACGTCATATAAAGCCTTCATGGCCACCTGTAGCAATGGTAATGTTTTTCGCAAGTCAATTATATGTATACGATTTTCTTGATGTACCCCATATATATATGGAGCCATTTTTGCGTTCCAGCGACTAATTTTGTGACCAAAATGTACACCAGATTCAGCTAAATCACGCACAGTGACTTTAGGCAAATTTGTCATATATCATTCCTCCAAATAGTTTATCTTCCATGGCATAACCCTAATGGGACTACTTGTACAAGCCATGTGTGAAATTAAATTATTTACATAGTAATAGAAAAGACAGCAAAGCGCAAACAAAAAATATTGACAAAGGGCAACATGTTTATTAGCTTTAAAGTTGAAGCCCGAAAACGCTAAAAAGAAATTAGGGGGGTGTAGCTCAGTTGGTTAGAGCGCATGCCTGTCACGCATGAGGTCGTGAGTTCAAGTCTCATCACTCCCGCCATATTAGTTTTAGCATAACTTAGAATTCGCAACCGATATTGAGAAATGCTTCCACCAAACTTGACATGGCATGGTATTGTAATTAATACTTAAATAGGTTTGTTTTTATCATTAACAATTAGGATTAAATATGCTCATTTCTGAAGTTTTTGCAGCAGATGCAACTAGCAATACATCAAGTATCGGCGCATCTTTTGCTAGTTTTACTCCATTGATTTTAATATTTGTGGTATTTTATTTTCTCATTATTCGCCCACAACAAAAAAAACTAAAAGAACATAGAAAGATGATAGATCAAATAAAACGTGGTGATACAGTCATTACTTCTGGTGGAATAATAGGTGAAGTTAATAAAGTTGATGAGGCAAATGCACAATTTATAATAGAAATAGCACCAAAAGTTGAGATAAAAGTTCTAAAGTCCGCTATATCTGAGGTTTTAAGCAAAGAAACTCAAAAAGTAGCAGCTAAACCAATTAAAAAGGTAAAATCGAAAGAATGATAAAAAGAATATAAATCAACCAGTAATAAAGGCAAAAATGCTTAACATGTTTAGAAAAAAGTTTGTTTGGTGATCCATTTGTGTGCGGAATATTTGGTGTAGTAAGTAGCGGTGATTCAGTAATACCAACCTTACTAACTGGGTTACAAAAATTGGAATATAGGGGATATGATTCCTCAGGTATAGCAATCATAAATAACGAAGGTAAGATAGAAGTCAAAAAATCAGAAGGTAAAGTCGAAAGGTTATGTGAAGTTGTTGATGACAGCAAGATGTCTCACAGTACAGTTGGTATAGCACATACTCGCTGGGCTACACATGGAGTTCCAGGCCTTAAAAATGCTCATCCCATTCGTACAAATAATGTTGTTGTTGCTCATAACGGCATAATTGAGAATTACAATCTGCTAAAAAAGGGTCTAGAAGAAAGGGGAATGCCATTCCATACTGACACTGACACAGAGATCATACCAAACATGCTAACCTTATATCTTGATGAAGGATTGTCGCCAGTTGATTCTCTATTTAAGTGTTTAAACAACCTACACGGCTCATTTGCCTTGGTCTTATTATTTGCAGAATATCCAGACGCCTTATTTGTTGCGAAGAGAAATTTGCCTTTAGCAATAGGCTATAACTGTAACACAGTGTTTGCTGCATCTGACTCTAATGCTTTAAGTGCATTTGTGGAAAAAATATCGCATTTGGAAGATGATGACATTGCAGTGATAAAATCTAGTGGAGTTAGTATATACAACAATGGTACACAAGTTAAACGCAGTATAGAAAATAGTAGTCCAAGTGATTTTCTAATTAGCAAAAATGGTTACCCTAGCTTCATGTTAAAAGAGATTTTTGAGCAACCTTGTGCATTAAACAAAACAATAAACCAATTTTACAAGCAATATAAAGAGGTCAACAAAAAATTATTCTCTGAACTGAATCACATTACTATAGTTGGATGCGGGTCATCTTATTTTGCTGGGCTAATAGCAAAGTATTGGCTGGAAAATGTCGCTCAAGTTCGAGTATATCTAGAAATCTCATCAGAATTTAGGTATAGCAACGTCAAGCTGGAAGAAGGCAGCATTGGGTTATTTATCTCTCAATCTGGCGAAACTGCAGATACCATAGAAGCGCTGCGTTATGCGAAATCACAGAAGCAAACAATCATAAGTATAACTAATACATTTAGCAGCAGCATTGAAAAGATCTCAGATATTGTGTTACATACTCTTGCTGGGCCAGAAATTGGTGTTGCTTCAACAAAAACCTTTTCTGCGCAACTTGCAACTTTAGCATGCTTTGCCGTGGAGCTTGGAAAAATAAAAGGTATACTGGGTGGAGAGAGAATAAAACAGCTAAGCAGTGCTATCAATTCTATTCCCGAGTATGTTGAGCACGTTTTGAATGTGATGAAAATACAACATATATCGGGCAGTATATTAGAACACAATAACGTTATTTTAATCGGCAGAGGAAGTTCATACGGAGTTGCAATGGAAGGCGCATTGAAAATAAAAGAGCTTTCATATATCAATACAACTGGTATTGCAGCGGGAGAAATGAAGCATGGTTCTATTGCTTTAATAGACTCTACTGTGCTTGTTATAGCAATTATCCCTTATGATGATTTATTCTTTAAAACGCTATCTAATATACAAGAGATTATTGCAAGAAAAGGCAAAGTAATTGCCTTCAGTGATAAACAAGGAGCGCCATTCCTAAGGGGAGTTTGCGCAGATGTGGTGCAACTTCCAGACACTGATAATTTTATCTCTCCAATCATCTACAGTGTTGCTATGCAATTCCTTGCTTACTTTACTGCAGCAAAAAAAGGGTTAGATGCAGATTGTCCAAGAAATTTAGCTAAGTCTGTCACGGTTGAGTAGTCCATTTAAAGTTAAAGCTAAACTTCTAATAAGGTAACCAGACTGCATTCTGTGATTTTTAGCAAAACACGATACACAATCGTCATTCCGCTACTAGTTAGCGGAATCTATGCCGAGATACCGCGGCGGTATGACGGTTCGCGGTGGTATGACGGTTAAGTAATTCGTCATCCCGCTGCTTGTTAGCGGGATCTAGAGATACCGCGGCGGTATGACGGTTCGCGGCGGCATAGCTATCTTCAAAAATATGGTTGAATAATTGTTAATAATAGTGTATAATTATTAATATTTTTAAGCACTTTGGCTATGGCTTTATCTAAGTTTCTCGACCCTAAGCTGGATTTAACCTTTAAAAGAATCTTTGGCACTGAAAAAAATAAGAATATTCTCATACATTTTTTGAATGATATTTTAGGGTTTACTGAGATAAATACTATACAAGAAGTGGAATTCCTCAGTACTATAATGGATCCTGAAATTGCATCTGATAAACAAAGTATAGTTGATGTTCTTTGCAGGGATTCTAGTGGGGCCAGGTATGTGATTGAAATGCAGCTTACTCGCGATAAAGGCTTCGAAAAACGAGCTCAACTATATGCTGCTAAGGCTTACTCAAGGCAAGCTGATAAATCTGGTAAGTACATTGATTTAAAGAAGGTTTTCTTTATTGCTATCTCTAATTGTAATTTATTTCCTGATAAGCTTGATTATATATCCAGCCACACTATAAGAGACGAGAAAACCAATGAGCATGACTTAAAAGATTTTCAATTTGTATTTATTGAACTACCTAAATTTCCTAAGAATAAGGAAGAACAGCTAGAAAGCATAGTGGATCGTTGGTTATTTTTCTTCAAATATGCAGATGAAACTACGGAAGAAGACTTAAGGAAAATAGCAGAAAAAGCACCAATAATAAAGTTAGCCTACGATGAATTAGACAGGTTTAGCTGGAATGAAAAAGATTTAGTAGCTTACGAAGAAAGAATAATGGATCTACGGAAAGAAGAAGCCATTCTTGAATACAGACTTGATCTTGCTACTGAAAAAGGCATCCAAATTGGCGAAGAAAGAGGCATCAAAATCGGTAAAGAGGAAGGGAAAATTGAAGGAAAAATCGAAGGAAAAATCGAAGTCGCAAAAGCAATGCTGGCTAACAATGTTGATGTCAACACTATTGTCAAATTTACTGGCCTTTCTATTAGTGAGATTGAAGAATTAAGTGTGAACGGTTACTAATTAAGAACTTTAATTATCAATCATAAATCACTGAATTTCGCTAGTAAATTTGTTGCCATTGTCCATATTGCACAATTGTATATAAGATATAGTATAACAATAGTGTCCGTTCAGCTAATACCAATTCCCACTGCACAATAAACGGATAGATAACAATGGAAAAAAAGCCATACTATTGCCTTTCTTTCTCACTCCACAATTAAATAACTCTACAATATCGCTTATTTGATTCACTAATAATGAGAATTGGTATAACTTTGCTATTTTTCTCTCTAGATTCTTGCAAAGTTCTACAAGATTAACCACATTACCTCACGGTTTCTCTATGATTATTTTTTTAGATTACTTGTTTACCTTATTTGCCGTTCTCCTGAACGAATATACATAAGCTATAAAAACTATCTAATAGCTACCCAAAACCCTTATTTCCCACTCAAGTTCAACATTAAATTTATCCTTTACTGCATCTTTTACTTTGTTGCCAAGGTTTTCCAAGTCAGATGCAGTTGCATTATCGTAATTGAGCAAGAAGTTACAGTGTTTCTTAGAGATTCTAGCTCCACCAATATTTAACCCTAGGCAGCCAGATTTATCAATTAACTCCCATGCTCGGTAGTTTTTTGGATTTTTGAATATGCACCCAGCAGTTTTTCCTCTTATTGGCTGGCTTTTATTTTTCCTCTCAATAACTTCCTTTAACCTTTGCAGTATAAGCTCATACTCTGAGTTTATTCCTTTAAACTCAGCTTCAACAAAAATCCAATTTCCTTTTAGGCTATGTCCACGGTAAAAATACCCCATTTCTTCGCTGGAGAACTCATATAGGTTTCCATCCTCTAGATTCACTGCTTTTATGGATTGTACAACACTTGCGATATCACTACCATATGCACCTGCATTCATTTCTATTCCGCCACCAACTGTTCCTGGAATTCCAACTAGAAACTCCAACCCACTAATCTGCTGATTTCCCGCAAAGTGAGCAAGGTTGCTGAGCAGCACAGCTCCCCCAGCTACAATAGAGTTGTTACCCTTACTTTTAATATATGCAAACTCCTTACCTAATTTTACTGTTATTCCTCGAATGCCACTATCTCGCACTATTATGTTGGATGTTGCACCAATAACGCTAACTGGCAGTTCAGTATTTTTAATCAAGTATGTTAAATCTTCAATATCACATGGTTTAAATAATACATCAGCTCGTCCACCAACATTTAACCACGTCGCTTTAGACATTAAGACATCATAACGATAGATTCCACGTACTTTAGGTAAGCTTATAAGCATTTTGATTTCAACTCTAATCCTGCATCCATACCCATTTTCTCCGCATCTTCTATAAATGAAGTGCGCTCAGTGAAGTATATATTTTTTCCACTTGCTAACATACAACGAAGGTGTAGCATATTTTCGCTCACATATTCAGCCAAAGCTGCAAGTGGTGTAAAACATGAACCATTCACTGTCTTCATAAAACTGCGCTCTGATTTCACTCCTATAAAAGACATATTATTATTAATTTTCTCTAAAAGATTGATAATTTTTACATCATTCCTTCTACATTGAATACAAACCGCCCCCTGCCCCACTGCACTTAACATAACTTTTGGTGGCAATACCTCTGTAATCAAGTGATGTTTTTCTAATCTTATGAGTCCTGCTTCAGCTAGAATTATTCCATCAAAACTTTGATTTTGCAATCTGGTTGTTACATTTCCACGTAGCGGTACTATATTTAAATCTGGTCTAACATTTAATAACTGAACTTTTCTTCTTATTGAAGAAGTGGCAATAGTAGCCTGCTGTGGCAAAGACTCAAGGCTATTGTGTTTATGAGAAATAAACGCATCGCATGAACTTAGCCTTTCTAAAACACAAGGAATTGTTAAACCCCCTGAGAAAAACGCAGGCATATCTTTTAGCGAATGAACTGCCATGTCTATATTATTTTCGAGCAATTCAGTCTCAATTTCTTTAATGAATAATCCTTTGCCTCCTATTTCAGCAAGATTTGCGTTTGCATACTTATCTCCAGAAGTTTTTATTTTAACAATTTCAATAGATAAGTTAGGAAAAGAATCCAGCAACTTTTGTTTTGCTTCCAAAGCCTGGGCAACTGCAAGCTTGCTTCCTCTGGTACCTATTTTGACTGGCATGTGTACGACTGTTTGAATACCAAACCTTAACCTAATTAATTATTTAAACACTTTGGTAGCGTGTATCGCATGAACCTCGGTTACCCTCTCTCTGATGTCATTCAAGTACTTGGATCCAGTTTATATGAGCCTTTGCATTTATTGTACTTTAACTTAAAACCAAAAGCAACTTTGACTTTACAAAATAATAGCCTTTTACATGCATAAATAAGCTTACTGGATTCTAGTACTTGCATGACAAGGTATAAACCTTATCGTCATACCGCCGCGAACCGTCATACCGCGATTCATTCGCGGTATCTCTAGATCCCGCTAACACGTAGCGGGATGACGAGGTTATCGTCATGCTGTCGCGAACCGTCATACCGCGATTCATTCGCGGTATCTCAGCCGCTAACAAGAGATCCCGCTAACAAGCAGCGGGATGACGAGCTTATCGTCACGCCGCCGCATACCGTCATACCGCGATTCATTCGCGGTATCTCTTAGCCGCTAACAAGTAGCGGGATGACGATTGTCGTTTAGCCATAAATATTAAGAAATTTACCAAACGAAAAAAAAAGCAAAAGAAGCCCCGTGGTTGGCTAATTACTTACATTATACTTTCAAGTATGGCGTTTTTTTATTCTAAACACTTAATAACCGCGATTCAGCTGCTTTTAAACCGCAACTAATCTAAATTATAAACATTAAGAAATTTACTAAACAGAAAAAAAGGCAAAAGAAACCCTAGGGTAGCTAGTTATTCACTATCCATTTTTTAAGTTGGCGTTTTTTTATGTTTTAAACGCTTTATAAGCATATTTCAGCTTGTGTAGGTAAAAACCCAGAAATTTGATAAAGACATAGAGTGCACATAGTGCAAAAAATTAAACATGAGACGCCAGATACGTGAGTTTTTTTGTCATTTAATCTGTACAGAGAAGATAAATAAATAGCTTCAGTTTCATGATAAGGGGGCTGGCGGAGTTTGTCAAGGAATTTTTATGGCTGCGCTGGAATGACATTTGGGAGTTGTGGTCCACTTCTAAATGATAAGAGCCTCAATGAATTTATTAGTTTATTACATGTCTCTTTTCATGTATAAATCTATAGAAAGTTTTATACGGAAGTTGTTTTATGAGCAAAATTATAGAAATCAGAGCACCAAAAACTCTTGGTGGTGAATCAGTTACAGAAGGTATAGTAAAAATAAAGAAGGGTATTGGAGAAGCAGTAAAAGTAGATGACTTGATCTTTGAAATTGAAACTGACAAAACAGCACTCGAATTAACTGCAGAAGCTTCGGGGCAAATAACTGAATTTCTTGTAAAGGAAGATGATGTAATAAGCCCTGATCAATTGTTAGCGAAGCTTTCCGTGGGAGAAGTAAAAGAGGAAGCGAGAAAAGAAGATAAAAGCGAAAGTGCTGCTAAAAAAGATGCTCCATCAGCTCGTAAAATTATGGAAGAAAATGCAATCAGTGCAGAAAGCGTCAAAGGAACTGGCATGGGAGGCAGAATAACAAAAGCAGATGTGATAGGCCATATGAACAAAGCTGAACAACCTGCAATAAAACAATATGAATTGCCAAAAAGTGTAGTAAGTGGAGAGCAAAGAGAGGAACGAGTAAAAATGAGCAAAATAAGACAAGTAATTGCCGCTCGTTTGAAAGCATCGCAAAATACTGCTGCAATACTGACCACGTTCAATGAAATTGACATGAAGAATGTCATGGATCTAAGAGCAAAATATAAGGACGCCTTTGAAAAAAAATATGGAATAAAACTTGGTTTTATGTCGTTTTTTATAAAGGCAGCGGTGCAAGCATTGAAAGAAATTGCTGAAATTAACGCTGAAATCTCAGGCGATGAAATCATATATAAACATTACTATGACGTAGGTGTTGCTGTTGGCACCGATAAAGGTCTTGTTGTACCAGTTATTCGGGGTGCCGATCAGATGTCATTTGCAGAAATTGAGTTGACTTTAGTTGCTCTTGGCAAAAAAGCACGAGAAGGTAAATTACAAGTATCAGAAATGGAAGGTGCAACATTTACCATTTCAAATGGCGGAGTATATGGTTCGCTCCTTTCTACTCCGATAATAAACCCTCCGCAATCTGGAATACTTGGAATGCATTCAATACAAAACAGGCCAGTTGCCATGGGCAACTCAATTGAGATTAGACCTATGATGTACATTGCCCTCTCTTACGATCACAGAATAGTTGACGGCAAAGGAGCAGTTACTTTCCTCGTTAAAATAAAAAATTATATAGAAGATCCAAATAGATTAGTTTTGGAAGTGTAGCTCAAATGAATTGTTGTTAATCCAGTATTGCTAAAAACCTAAATGTCATCTAGTTCTGCCAGCAGTTTAGCAACTTCCGGATGATCAGGGCCATAATGTTTCTTAAAGATGGATGAAGCCCGTGCAAACAACTCCTTTTGTTTCTTATGGTTACCTAGAGCACCATAAGCGGGGCCTAGAATTTCCCATAGTTCAACAACTTTAGAAGTAATCATGGACATGATGCTTCTCAAGAATAAATGAGGCCTGCTCAAGCAACTCCTTTGCTTTCTGAGGGTTACCTAAATCCCCATAGGTAATACTTAGGTTTGCCAATAGTTTAGCAACTTCAAGATGATCAGGACCGTAATGTTTCTCAAAAATAGGTAAAGCCCGTTCAAACAACTCTTTAGCTTTTTGAGAATCACCTAAGTCTCCATAAGTTCCGCCTAGGTTTTTTAGTATTATAGCAACTGTAAAATGGTTAGGCTCATAATGTTTCTCTTGAATTGCTAAAGCCCGTTCAAGCAACTCTTTTGCTTTCTGAAGATTGCCTAAATCTCCATGAGCGTTACTTAGGTTTGTCAATGTGATAGCAACTTGGAAATGATCGGAGCCATAATGTTTCTCTTGAATTGCTAAAGCCTGTTCAAGTAACTCTTTTGCTTTCTGAGGATCACCTAAAGTCCTATAAGTGGTACCGAAGCTCACTAATGTTCTAGCAACTTCGAAATGATCAGGTCCATAATGTTTTTCTTGAATTGCTAAAGCCCGTTCAAGCAACTCTTTTGCTTTCCGAGAATTACCTAAATTCCCATAGGCATCACCTAGATTGGCCAATGCAATGGCAACCTGAAAATGATCAGAACCATAGTATTCTTCAAGAATAGGTAAAGCCTGTTCAAGCAACTCCTTTTGCCTACTAGGATTACCTGAATCCCCATAAGCATTACCTAGATTTGTCAGTGCAATGGCAACTTGAAAATGATCAGAGCCATAATGTTTTTCTTGAATTGCTAAAAGCCCGTCCAAGTAACTCTTTTGCTTTCTGAGAATCACCTAAAGCTCTATAAGAGGTACCTAGACCTACTAATGTGCTAGCAACTTGGGAATGATCAGGCTCATAATGTTTCTCTTGAATTGCTAAAGCCCGTTCAAGCAACTCCTTTTTTTCTTCATAGTTACCTAAATTCCCATAAATGATACCGAGGTTTGTCAATATAACAGCAACTTGGGAATGATCAGGCCCATAATGTTCCTCTTGAATTGCTAGAGCCCGTTCAAGTAACTCTTTTGCTTTCTGAGGGTTACCCAGACCCCCATAAGCGTTGCTTAGGTTTGTCAGTATAATAGCAACCTGGAAATGGTCAGAGCCATAATGTTTCTCAAGAATAGGTAAAGCCTGTTTAAGTAACTCCTTTTGTCTCCTATGATTACCCAGATCCCCATAAGCGATACCTAGATTTGCCAGCGCTATAGCAACTTGAAAATTATAAGGCCCATAATATTTCTTAAAGATAGATAAAGCCTGTTCAAGCAGCTCCTTTTGTCTTCTGGGATTACCCAAGTCATGGTATCCATCGTTCATCCATATTAACAAATACACAAGATAATCCTTTTCTATTGTTTGTTTTTCTGAAGGATTTTTTGCTAGCCAATTATCTATATGTGATAAAAACGCTTCTAAGTGCGGCAATAATTGTCGCTTCTTAGCATAATCTTCTAATTTATCACTGTCGTCAGGGAAGCTTTCTTTTAATAATTGAAAAACGGTTTTTATATCTTTTTTAATTTTTCCACTTTCCTTTGACTTTAGCCTAATTACATCTTGTACTAAACAGTGAATAGAAACACTACTACTCTGCTCATTGGACACTAGCATCGAATATCTCAATAATATACCTAATACTTCTTCAAAAGGTTTTTCTTCAGAATTGTTCTCTACAATCTCAGGAAATATTCTTAACAAATCTTTAGGAATATCATTGTCTAAATATGCACAAGCTACTAACAACTTGCTTGCTAGTTTAGACTCATTACGAATTGCGTCCATTGTAATATCCCAAGTAATAAACACAGGCTCATGGTTAGAATCCTTAGGTAGTGTTTTATGAGATAATAAATAAAGCTTCCTTTCTGCATAAATTTCTAAGTAACGTGAGATAGTCATTTTGTTTTCTTTGATGTAAGCGCAAGCCTGAGCTAATGCCAAAGGTAATCTACCTAACTTTTCTGCCAATATACCTATATTTGGCCTATCGCTTTCTGAAACCTGGCCTAGAATTTTCTTAACATATAATTCTGATTCTGGGGGAGTAAAAACGTCTACACCTATACTCCCTTGTGGCCATTCAGTATTACGAGACGTAACTATTATTTTGCCGCCTTTTGTAGGTCTGAGCTTAGAAATGACTTCATAATTTGATACATTATCATAAATCAACAACCAGCCTTCACGTTTAGAATCTTCTAGCCAGTTTTTCACATAATAAGCTCGCTGTGCAATAGAAATGTTGTCTTCATCGTGAATAATATTTAATTTTCTTCCTAAATTAACATATTCACTGAGTAGTTGATCTTCATCTTTTGCATTAAACCAACATATTGCCTTGTATTCTTTCCCATGTTTTTGAATAAAATCTAGCACTGACTGTGTTTTACCTACTCCACCTAACCCGTACAAAGCAGTTAATATAACTGGCTCATTTTTTGTCTTTAGATGATTTACTATTTCTTCATTGAGATATTCTCGTTCAATGAAATTTCCACTAGCTATTTTAGGTGGAATGTTCCACCGTTCAAATAGATCTTCTCTAGGTTTGAGACTATAAAGATGTTCTATAACTTCCCTAAAATAATCGTCTTTTCTTGTTAGATAAGAAACTTTGCTACCCTGTTGTGCCCACCATTTCCCTACCTTATCATATACACGGACAAAAACTGTATCAATATCTTCTTCCCCTGATATTTTGTATATATTCCCTATTTCTTTCTTAATAATATCATCTAATTTTGAATGATTAGGTTGATCAACTACAAACCTTATTCTAAGTAAAAAATCTTCTATTTCATCGTCACTACCACAACTGAAGTATTTTTTCAGTTCAGTATGATTTTTTATTTTGTAGCACGTTCCTTTTTGACCTTCATAAATATTTAAAGTGTTATCATTTGTTAACTTTGACTCTTCCAGATACTTCTCTAATGTTTCTACGCTTCCTTGCTTCTCTGTACCTTTTTTTAGGTTCACATTGACATTAGTATGAATGACAAGCGTAATATCACTGTTCTTACACTCAGGGTTTTGCTTAATCTCAGGATGAGATTCAAAATATTTGTTTAACCCGAAATCTTCTTTCTGTTGCTTTCTATCATTTCCATCAATAAACAAATCTTCAAAAGTAATATTCTTCGAAGAGCGATGTGTATTGCAGTGCTTAGCTTGAACCAAGATAATTCTCGATTTGTTCTTCTGATCTTTATACTCAAAAAAAATATCATCAAAGGCTCCAAAACCTTCTATGTTTGATGCTAACCAAAAGTCAATTTTACTACTTAACCCATGAAGTAGATACAGCATTAATAATTTTACTTCATACTTGCGACCATGATCACCTGTTGATGTGCCATCTCTCTTCTTAAATGTACGATTACTAAGTACTTCAGACTGTTTGTTTTCTACATTCATACCCTACTAAACCTACGAATAACTTCTTTCTATAAAAAATTAAAGTCACCAAGTGCCTAAGATAATGCAACAGATTCTTTAACATTGTAATAACAGTGCCGAACAGGGTCAATTTTGTTTGCTGTCTTAAGCATAAAGACTCCCCAAATCTAATATGTAATTGCTGTAGGCTGCATTTAGTAATATAATCTCATATTAAATAAGACTTTACTTAAGTTTATGCTAGATTCTCCGCTAATTTTGACAGCCATTCTTATATTTTTCATTTTTACGTTGTCATTCTTTTTTATAAGAAAGATATTTGGGTCAACAAATAAGAAGATAATAAAATCCTTTAGGAAAATTGTTCAGCAAATAAATGCATTAGAAACAGAAATGCAGAGCTTATCTGATGAGGAGCTTGCTGGTAAAACTGAAGAATTCAATCGAGAATTGAAAAATGGGAAAACGTTAAATGATCTTCTCGTACCTGCATTTGCAGTTGTGCGTGAAGCCTCTCGAAGATTTCTTAACATGAGGCACTTTGATGTTCAACTGATTGGTGGAATGGTGCTCCACAATGGCATGATATCAGAAATGAAAACAGGAGAGGGAAAGACACTCGTTGCAACTTTAGCTGCATACCTTAATTCTTTAGAAGGGAAAGGCGTGCACGTCGTAACTGTTAACGATTATCTTGCAAAACGAGACACAGAGTGGATGAGCAAATTATATAATTCTCTTGGGGTTTCTGTTGCGTTTATTACGAATAACTTGACAGACGAAGAGAGGAAAGAGGCTTACAGTGCAGATATCGTGTATTCCACAAATAACGAGCTTGCCTTTGATTACCTGCGAGACAATATGAAATTTTCTCAAGAAGACATGGTTCAGAGAGGCTTTCACTACGGAATAGTTGATGAAGTGGACTCAATACTCATTGATGAAGCTCGCACTCCGCTTATTATTTCTGGCCCGGTTGAGGAAAACAATCAGATATATAAGCATATCAATAAAATAGTAACCAAATTAGTTGACTCCGATTATGAAGTAGATGAAAAAGGTAGAACGGTATTCTTGACTGAAGATGGTATTTCACGAGTGGAGGAACTACTAAGGTCATACAATCTCATTCCTGAAAATTCCTCGCTCTATGATACTGACAGCATGATAATGACTCATTATATAGACCAAGCATTACGTGCACATAAGCTGTTTACTGCTGATAAAGATTATATAGTAAAGGATGGCAAGGTAGTGATTATTGATGAATTTACTGGGCGTATGATGGAGGGCAGGAGATATTCCGATGGTCTTCATCAGGCACTTGAAGCGAAGGAGAATCTTGAAATTCAGCATGAAAACCAAACTTTAGCATCGGTCACATTTCAGAATTACTTTCGTATGTACAATAAACTTTCCGGAATGACTGGAACAGCAGCAACAGAGGCAGAAGAGTTTAGTGATATATACAGATTAAATGTAGTAAAAATTCCAACCAATGTATCTGTAAAAAGAGTTGATATTGATGATGAAATTTATGGCACAGGAAAAGAAAAATTTAATGCTGTGTTAAAGTTCATAGAAGAATGCCATAAACGCCTTCAACCGGTCCTTGTCGGCACGGTAAGCATCGAAAACTCTGAGAAGCTTTCTGCGCTTTTGCAAAGCCATTCTCTTAAGCATTCCGTATTAAACGCTCGTTATCATGAACAAGAGGCGTACATAATAGCACAAGCTGGAGTGCCAGGCAGTGTCACCATAGCAACTAACATGGCAGGACGTGGAACTGATATTCAGCTTGGTGGAAATGCTGAAATGATTGCAAAGGTGGAGCTAAAGAAGATAAAAAATGCTGATGAAAGAGAAAAAAAATACCAAGAAATAGTTGAAAGAGTAAAAAAAGATAAGGAAATTGCTATAAAAGCTGGTGGTTTATGTGTGGTTGGAACCGAAAGACATGAAAGCAGGAGAATAGATGATCAATTACGCGGCCGTTCTGGTCGTCAGGGGGATCCTGGACTTTCTAAGTTCTTTTTATCGCTCGAAGATGACCTA
Source organism: Wolbachia endosymbiont (group A) of Phasia obesa (assembly GCF_964028125.1). Lineage (NCBI taxonomy): Bacteria > Pseudomonadati > Pseudomonadota > Alphaproteobacteria > Rickettsiales > Anaplasmataceae > Wolbachia > Wolbachia endosymbiont (group A) of Phasia obesa. Next base: position 785,914 of record NZ_OZ034764.1, on the reverse strand, counting down.
ATGAGAATATTTGGCTCTGATAGAATGAGAAGTTTTTTACAAAAAGTAGGGCTAAAGAATAACGAAGCTATTCATCATCCATGGATCAATAAGGCACTCGAGAAAGCACAAAAGAAAGTTGAAGCTAGAAACTATGACGTGCGGAAATCTCTACTTAAGTTTGATGACGTAATCAACAACCAACGTAAAGTTATTTTTAAGCAGAGAAACAATATCTTAGGCAACGAAATTAATGATTTACTTGAAGTATATAGCGAAGTAAATGAGAGCGTAATAGAAGGTATAGTCCAAAGTGGCTATTATGAGGATTATATTGAAGATATAGTCAAAGAATTCCATACAAGGTATGGAATAACGCTTGATAAAGAAGATTTAGCAAAGTTTTTAAACAAACAAGAAGTTTTGGATTATATAAATGATAAGATACAAGAATTTTTTACTGAGAAAGAAAAATATTTCAACAGTCAGCACACTACAGATTTGTGGAATACGATCGTGAAGCAAATGATGATAATGACACTTGATCATTTATGGAGGGAACACCTTTCAGTTCTAGAGAGCCTAAGACAAAGCATAAGCCTACGTGCCATGGGGCAGAAAGATCCACTGAATGAATTTAAACGCGAAGCTTTCTTGATGTTTGAGTCAATGCTTGAAAAATGGAAGGAACTCACCATTCACCGCCTAGCGCACTTTAAGTTGGCAGATAACCAAGAGATAGGCAATAGGTTACATTCTGCTAGAAATAGCAGACTTCCCAAAGTCTCAAGAAACGACAAGTGCCCTTGTAATTCTGGAAAGAAGTACAAACACTGCCACGGCGCGGTTACTGTGGTGAATTAATAATTATGGTTGTACAGTTTGTTTATTTCCATCAACATTACTGCAGCTAACCTCACTTAGCTTACTGTTTAATGAATGCTCTGATGACTTATATGCAACCCCATAGGAAATTCCACCAACGATCAGTGCAGATGCCACAGTAATTACAACTATTGCTAGTGCAGGTAATGCAGTAGCATAAATGAGTGCTAATGGAGCAACAATGGCAGCTAATATACCTACAGTAATTCCTGCTGTTATAGCTTTAGGTCTATGAATAAATGATGGATCTGCACCATAATTTAGCAGAAGTTTCGCTACTTTTGGATGTTGATAATTTAGTCTTGGATGTTCACCATGAGTGTAATAAACAGCATAATATAAAGGAGTTCTTCCGTCTTTATCTTGTGCATTAACGTCTGCTCCCTCTTCTAGCAAAACTTCTACTACTTGTGTGTATCCATTCTCAGCAGCATAATGTAAAGGACTTCTTCCATATCTGTCCACTACATTAACATCTGCCTCTTTTTTTATAAGATGTTTTACTACTTCTATATGACCACTATAAGCAGCATAATGCAAAGGAGTCCCTTTATCTTCATTTTGTGCATTAACGTCTGCTCCTTCTTCTAGCAAAACTTCTACTACTTGTGCATGCCCATGCTGAGCAGAATAATGTAAGGAGGTTTTTTCCCATTCATCTTGTACATTAACATTAGCTCCGTTTTTTGTTAAGTATCTTACTACTTTTTCATAGCCATTTTCAGCTGCTATAAGTAATAAATTGCACTTGAGCACTATAAACGTGTAATTTATATCAAATTCGTTTTTTTTCCACTCATCATATATAAGTTGATTTTCCTGCTGCAGCTTATCTTTAATTCTATCAATTAAATTTTCCTTACTCAGATCTGGACTACTGTTGACTTCTTGTAGTATTAACCTTAATGTCATTTCCTTCTCCAAGATATAAAATTTTATTATGGCATATGGAGTGGATTATGTCAATGAAAAACTAAGAAACTGGTTCTTCTTTTTTTCTATAGCTTTAGGTTTACCTACAATTTGAAAAACAACAAATTCGTCATTCCGCTACTCGTTAGCGCCTCGGCGGTATGATGTAGGGAAACCTTTCTTGGGTTAGCTATAAAGTTAAGATTCGACCAGGGCAGCCGCAATAAGGTAGCAAACGCCATCATGTCTTTAGGAGAGTTTGCTAATGAAGGCTCTTAAGTTGACGCCATTGCCTGAACGGATACGCCAATTTTTATGTTCATTTGTAACCGTTTATTATTTTACACCCCAGTCTTTTTCAAATATTGCTAGCCCTTGGTCAGTAAGTGGGTGATTAATTAATTGTCTAAGTACTTTTGCTGGCACAGTAATTGAATCAGCACCAAACCTTGCAGCTTCTATTACATGCGCTGGGCTTCTCACTGATGCAACAAGAACTTTAGTATCAAAACCGTAATTAGAATATATAGTACATATATCTTCTATTAGCGATAAGCCATCATAGCTTATATCATCAAGGCGACCAACAAAGGGGGAAATAAAACAAGCACCGACCTTAGCGGCAAGCAGTGCTTGTCCAGGAGAAAAACATAATGTGATGTTAACAGGTATTTTATGCTCTGTCCATAACTTTTTACAAGAAATTAATCCTTCATGTGTAAGAGGTAATTTGATCACAACATTATCAGCAATTTTTGCTAAATTCAGACCTTCTGTGATCATCTCTTCATGGCTATCTGCAACAACTTCAACACTAACAGGCCCTTTTATAATAGAGCATATTTCACGCACTAAATCCTCGTATTTATCTTTACGCCCGGACTTTGCTATTAAAGAAGGATTAGTTGTTATGCCGTCAATGAACTCCTTTAGTCCTTTAATTTCATTTAAATCAACGCTATCAAGAAAAATTTCCATGTTAATCTCCTATAAAAAAAATACCCTTGCAAAATCTTGTCACCCTACCGCTTGACTTACAACCGTATGAACTTCCTGCGTTGTAAACATCAAACAGCCGATAACACAACTGTACAAATATTGAGACATAAGAGTAATTTGTACCAAGAAAAAAGATGTCATCCCAGTGCCCAGACCCCTTAGACAATGTACCATCTTTTGATTTTGTCCATTCTGGGCGGGGTTTTCAAGTTCTTTGATCTTAAATACTACATCTACTTTATCAAGATCAATGTTGACTTCTTTTACTAATGTCCTAATAAGACTACGTTTGGCTTGCCAATCTAGGTCCGATTTAACACTAGAATAAAAGCCCTTTATGCTATTTGTAATAAGATTCATTTTCTGCCGTATTCCCTTTTACCTTTTTCTTCTCTCCTTTAATCTCTTTTAAACGTTCCTTCATTTTTTTTATTGCCTGCTTAAAGTCTTCCTTACTTATAGTTAGTGCATACTTTGTTGCCGTAAAAACTTCTGGTACCCAAACAATTGTAATAAGTATACACAATCTTTGTCAACTATTTTCGGCACTGGTATATAAATCCAATTCTCTTCATCTGTACTATAAATAGAGTGAGTTCGCCGGCTGTTGCTTTTTTTTGGTTTGACTTCTAGCATTACTGGGCCCGCCTTTGACCTTACCCAGAAAAAGTGGAGAGAAAAAAAAGAGTTTTTTCGGGTAAAATAAAATTTTGGAGGATTAGAAATGGTAAGAGAATATACGGCAGAATTCAAATTGGAAGCTGTTAAGCTGGCAAATGAACAAAGAAAGGTAGGTCAAACAGTTGCAAAAGTAGCAAGAGATCTAGGAATAAGGGATAGTGTATTAGGAAAATGGATGAAGAAATATAACGAAAAAAAGTCAGCGGCAAATGCATTTCCAGATGTAGCACCTTATGACAAAGAGAGATTTGATTTACAAAGCAAAAGTAACAAGAGAAAGAGACATTTTAAAAAAAGCCCTGGCCAGTCAAAAAGAGTAAAATATTTTTTCATAAAAGAGCATAGTAAACACTATAAAGTGCAGGAATTATGTAGGGTTTTCTGCTAGTGGCTACTATAAGTGGACTACAAGGAAAATAAGCAGTAGAGAATCAGCAAATAAAGAGTTATTAGCAGATATTCAAAAAATATATCAAGCTTCTAAATGTAGATATGGAGCTCCTAAAATTCATGCTGAATTAAAGGCTTTGGGTAAAAGTTGCAACTTAAAAACAGTGCAAAGTATTATGCAGAAAAATGGTATTCAGGCTATATTGAGAAGAAAATTTAAAATTAAGAAACAACAAACGGACAGTAGCTCCCAATATATTAGACCAAAACTTTATTGTCGATCAACCAAATAAAGTATGGGATTACTTATATAAAAACCAAAGAAGGATGGCTATATTTGGCAACAATAATCGATCTATATTCACGCATGGTAGTTAATGAGCAGTTCAATAAATAAACAATTGGTTATGGACTCTTTATTAATGGACGTTAACAAGCGTAAACCTGCCAAAAATCTACTATTACATAGTGATCAAGGTTCACAATATACTTCGCAAGGTTATCAATATCTCTTATCCATAAAAAACATAGATGAGTCATAAAGGTTGTTGTTACAACAATTCTGTTGTGGAAAGCTTCTTTAGCTCATTGAAAAGAGAAATACTTATTGATACTTCACAACACTCTGCTCAACAAACTAGAACTGCAATATTTGAATACATAGAAATTTTTTATAACAAACAACGTCACTATTAACTATTGCATTCCTGAGCATTTTGATTCATCATTCTCTTTGTGAAAAACATTCCAAACTTTCTCTCCACTTTTTCTGGGTAAGGTCATTCAAGTGTATCGCCTAAAACGGACTTCTTGGTTGTCGGCGAAAAACCTGGGTCAAAGCTCGAAAAGGCTAAAAAGCTGGGTATTAAAATTTTAACCGAGGAGGAATTTAATATGAGAGAAAAATAAACGCTATTGAAGGGTATCTTTGATGGCCATTACAGTTGCTAAATTCATGACATCCATTTGCTGGCCTTTTAAGATACTTTACAGAATGGTTGATAAAAGAGTACAAAAGGAGTCTAGAGTATGAAATGCTATTCTCAGATCATTTATGGAAGACATTTTTTTCATCAACACATTCAAAACTTAAAAAATAAACTAAAAATAAAGAAGTTGAATATTTCTTCAGAATTGTGTATAATTATTAATGCTTTTTAGGTACTCTCGCTATGGCTCTTTCTAAGTTTCTCAATCCAAAATTAGACTTAACCTTCAAAAAGGTCTTTGGTACCGAAAAAAATAAGAACATTCTTATTCACTTCCTCAATGATATCTTAGGATTTACCGGGATAGATACTATACAAGAAGTTGAGTTTCTTAGCACCTACATGGATCCTGAAGTCGCCTCTGATAAACAAAGCATCGTTGAAGTCCTTTGCAAGGATTCTAGTGGGTTCAGATATGTAATCGAGATGCAACTCGCTCGTGATAGGGGCTTTGAGAAACGTGCTCAGCTATATGCTGCTAAAGCTTACTCAAGGCAAGCTGATAAAGGTGACCAGTATCATAACCTTAAGGAAATTATCTTCATTGCTATAGCAGATTGTGTACTGTTTCCTAATAAATCTGAGTACAAATCAAAGCATACTATTCGAGATGAAGACACTAATGAGCATGATCTAAAAGATTTCTATTTTATATTTATTGAGTTGCCTAAATTCGCAAAAAACAAAGTAGAGCAGCTAGAAAGTACAATAGAGCGCTGGTGCTTTTTTTTCAAGTACGCAGAAGATACTACAGATGAAGACCTAAAAGATATTGCAGAAAAATCGCCAATAATAAAGCTAGCATACGATGAGTTAGACAAGTTTCGCTGGAATGAGAAAGATCTGATAGCGTACGAAGAAAGGATAATGGATCTGCGGAAAGAAGAAGGCATCCTCGCTCAAAAACTTGATGATGCTAGAGACGAAGGCATCCAAATCGGACATGAAAAAGGCAGAAAAGCAGAGAAAATTGAGGTCGCAAAAAACCTACTTAAAGCAGGAGTTTCTATTGATATTATAGCCCAAACTACTGGTCTTACAGCTGACGAAATCAAAAACTTAAGCTAATTTTATCTTTGGATGTCTAGATGAACATCTTTGTACTAGATGAAAACCCAGCAATTGCGGCGCAAATGTTATGTATATAGTAAAAATGCCATTAGAAACTGCTCAATTATTGAGTAATGTTTTTTCAACAGCATCCAAATCCTTTTGTCAGTATCATAAATCAGAATATAGAAGTCCCATATAAACTGACTCACAACAATCATCCTTGTTCTTTGTGGGCTAGGCAATCAGAAGGGAACTTTTATTGGTTCGGAAGAGAATTATGTAAAGAGTACACTTGGCGATACAAAAGGAAGCATAAATCAGAGGAAGTAATAAATTGGTGTGATAGTAATAAGGATTTACTCATTTTTCGATCAACTGATATGCAAGCTTTTATACAAGCACTGCCGGATCAGTATAAATGCAGCAGTGCTGTGGAAGCTTATAGGAGATATTATCTCAAGGAAAAGATGAGATTTGCTAAGTGGGAAAATGGCAGAGAAGCACCAGATTGGATAATCTGCTACACAACACCACAGCTAATACAGCTCATAAATAGAGAAGCCATCCAAATCGGACATGAAAAAGGCAGAGCCGAAGGCAGAAAAGCAGAGAAAATCGAAGTTGCAAAGAATTCACTTAAGGCCGGTGTCTCTATAGATGTTATAGCTAAAATGATCGGCCTTTCTATTGATTACATTAAGGACATTCAAGAAGAAAAGTTTTAGCCATAACGTTTTTTTTATTAAGTCCTCTATTCTAGTAATTTTTATGTTGCAATCCATTCTAATGTATGTACAATGCCTTTTTTATATAAATACTTAATAGGAGGGGTTAATGCCAACACAGAAAGAGCTTCGGGCTACGATGTCCAAAAAATTACAGGAAGCTATTAAACATCCAGATCCAGCAGTTGCTGCCGGGAGGAAGTCAGCTATCAAGAGATGGGTGGGAGTCCTTCAAGATAACTTTATGGAGCACATAAAATACTTTAAGGGTGATAAGTTGAAGTTTTTGCACAATGTATTCCAAGATGAAGGTTGCTGGTCAGGTGTAAGGTTGGATAATGCTGCTTTAGGTCAAAGGTTTACTGAAGAAAAAATAGGTGGAATAGATAATCCACTTCGCAAATATGAGATGGCTTGTAGTTACTGTGTGGTAGATAAAATTCATCCACTCTTTCAAAAAGCATTTGAATCCTACAAAAATGGATTTTCTTCTGATGAACTTGATAGTAGAGGTAATCCTATAACTGATGAGTACATACGAAACTCGCTTTTGGGTGGCATTCGAAGGAAAGGTCCTGTATTTGATTTCTGGATCGATAGAGAATCTGGGGAATTAAAGAAGTATGATGCAGTAGAAGGCTTTGACAGTGCTGTAAAACTTAGGTGGAGTGAGGGAGTAGAGTATTTTTATAATCATTTAAAAGAAGAAGATAAAGAGAAGAAGCTTACAGAAGCTATTATTGCTCTTTCTCGTCCTCAATCTGTTGAGAAAGATGCTCCTATTTTAGATTTTTGTGTAAGGAATATAGCTGATAAAGATACTCTTTTACAGAAATTATCGCAGAAAGATAAAGGAATATATTCCCTTTTTGCTGAATTAATAGAGTCATGTTTTTTTGATACGGTTCATGATTTGGTACAGTGCTGGTGTTATGAGGAAGCTTCAGCACGAGGTGATCATTCAAAGGAAATACTCTCACAGGATGAGTATGACCTCCTTCTTTACTCACTTTCAAATGTAATGTTGAAAAATCCTGAATCAAATGTTCAAGCTAGATCTCTTATTATGAAGATTTGGAAATGTGACTGCTTTATTGAATACAGAAAGATTTCTGTTAATATTTCTAATTGTATAGTTCCTATACAGGACATGCTTGCAGGGTTAATAATTAACTGGAAACGAGAAGACATTTATAAGTCTGATGAGGAAAAAGAAGTAGAGAAAAAAGAAATATTAGATGTAATATTATTTGCTAAAGATTGCTTTCCTGAAAAGTTTGAGTTCTTTAAGGAAAAGATAATAAAAAACCTTAGATTATGCGGTAGGGAAGGAATGAAGGATTACGTAGATTACGGTTTGTTTGCAGAAGAGTTATTCTCTGAGTTAGAGAAAACAACTCTACCTCTTGGTCCTGTAGGTGATGGTCCTTGGAATAATTTACGGTCACGATCTAAAGCTCATGGTAGTAAGGAAACAACTTTGCCAGTTGATGATGGTCCGCAGTCTGAGCTTGGAACTCCTAGTGTAAGTGGTGTTTCTTCTTATAAGAAAAAAAGCGTCTTTACGCTTAGTGGTAATAAGTAATCTACTTATGAACTCTTGGTGTTTCTGGTCGTAGTAAATAAGGGGTATTTTGTATGAGTAATGGTGATGGACTTATTAGGAGTTTGGTGGATGGAGATCTTGAAGGATTCAGACAAGGATTTGAATCTTTTTTAGATCAATGTCCATCTTTCTTGTATCATGTAAGTGCAGGTCGTTTCCTTCCTGTATTCTTTTTTAGCATGTTTGCTACTGCACATGATGCTGATATCTTGGATGCAAATGAGAGAGTCTATTTTCGTTTTGATAATCATGGTATTGATACAGGTGGTAGGAATAGAAATACAGGAAACTTAAAGGTTGCTGTTTTAACTCGTAGTCGTGACGGACAGCGAGTTGTCAAGTGTTACAGCATTTCTGATCGCCCTAACAGTGATGGGTTAAGGTTTAGTACAAGGGAGAGAAATGCTCTAATACAAAAGATTATACAGCAAAATCCAGATTTAAGGGAAGGAGACCTAGATTTTGAGCAATATAAAGTATGCATGCATGGAAAAGGCAAGAGTCAGGGAGAGGCAATTGCAACAGTATTCGAGGTGATTCGTGAAAAGGATTTTAGGGGTAGAGATAAATTTGCCAAATATTCAGCATCTGAGATTAGTCTTCTTAGACAACTCTTAGGAGATCACAGATTGACAATTCAGGAAATAAAAGGAAGACAACTCAATCAAAATCAGCTCAGACAACTTGATAGATCAGTCAATTTTGCACAGGTAGCACAAGGTCAACAAAGGATTGACAACTTTATGGAAATACTAGCAAATAACCAAAGACAAAATGTAGAACGTAGAATGCACAGGGAAGTTTTGCCATATATAACTGACATCTATGATAATTGCAGACAAGCGCTAGAAAATAATATTGAAAATCGCAATCAAAAATTTGAGAGTCACGGGTTTTTATTAGGTTTTTTAGCAAATTTTAGTCATCGCTACACAATAGGCATCGATCTTGACTTATCTCCTAGAAACTCACATGTTGCATTTCTTATACATCATCAAGCAGAAAGAGAAAATATTCCTATTGTTATTAATCTTGCTATATTTGACACACCGTCAGATGTTGCATTAAACTGTGCCATAGGCTACGCTGGAAGGTTACACAATTCTTCATTTATACCTATCCATACTGAATCAAGAAATACTGTCTGTGTTGGATTAAATTTTAATTTAAATCGAATTCCTTTTAGGGTTGATACAGTAGGGCTTCAACAGGGCAGGTTTCCTTTAGTACAAAGATTGTTTGAGTATATAGAAGATGAAGAGGTTGGAGAGAATATTAGAGATTTCTTGCTTCAACATCTTCCTGGTGAAATACCAAGAAATGCAGAGAATTATAACAGAATATTTGATTGTATAACTGGTTTTGCTTTTGGAAGTAGTGCTTTTGATAGAGAGTATTTAGAGCTGGAAGAAGGAGAAGATCGAGTACGTGTAAGAAAGTATATATTTAGATACGGTGATGGAGATTTAAGAAGACATACTTTAACTATGGTCTCTTATGCTCAGGGTTATAATATAGTTACACTTCATATTAGAGCTTACGATGCGCAACAGCAAGAAGCTATCGATTTACAAGCTCTTAATGTTAATAGAAATAATGTTCATGTATGGGAAGTTTCATGCACACTTAATGACCAATTTGAGCTAGATATTGATCAACCAAATGACCTTGGTTTATATCACGATTACCAAAATAATAATGCAAATAATTTTCTTGATGGTGATCTTGTACAAGTACCTAATGCTGAAAATGTACATGGTATTTCAGAAAGGGTTATGAATGATGGCTGGAAAAATGTAGGTCAGCATAGAGAACTATTTCAAGAGATCTCTGGAGCATTGATGCCACTTAGGGACGCAATAAATGTTAATAGTGAGGATAAGTTTCGTTCTATACTACATGGTACATTTTATGCTAGTGATAATCCTTATAAAGTGCTTGCTATGTATAAAGTTGGTCAAACATATAGTTTGAAAAGGGGTCAGGAAGAAGAAGGAGAAAGGGCAATACTCACAAGAATTACAGAACAGAGATTAGACCTTTTATTATTAAGGCAACCTACAGCAGATACTCATCCAATTGGATATATATTAAGATTTGCTGGTAATGCAGAAGAAATAATACAAAAGGAGAATAACGCAAAAGATCAAATAAAAGAACTTATAAACAAGCAGAGAGGATATGTGCCTATTACTTCTGGAAATGAGGTGGTTTTACTTCCTCTTATATTTAATGCAGGTGCAGAGAGAGTAGAAGGTCTTATATCTATTCCAGAAGGAATAGGAAGAGAAGAGTATGTACATAGACTTGATCGTGGTGGTCGTGACTCAAGACCAGGAGTATTAGTGGGACCTGAAAGTGTTATTGATGAAAATCCACCAGAGGGTCTATTATCAGATCAGACTCGTGAAAATTTCAGGCGCTTTTACACGGAAAGAAAACCAGGACAGAACTCGATTTTTTTGCTTGATATAGATGATAATCTGCACGTTCCATTTAGTTACTTGCAAGGTACTAGAGCACAGGTAATAGAAACATTAAAGTCAAGAATAAGGAGAGGTGATAATTCCATTCCTACAGCACAAGAGATAAGAAGACAAATAAGAGATATTCTTAGAAATCAAGGGATAGAAGTAAATGATCTACTTACGCTAGAATTTGCGACGAGAAATGGACATTATGATTACTGGCTTCAACAAATTGATATAGCTCACGCTGGAAGATTGCGATATCAGCTTCGTACTGAAGGTAATCACACTTTTGAAGTAGCTAATTTGGCAAGGAATGACGGTAACGAGCACATTGTTAGAGTATTAAATCAATTTAGGGAAAATGAAAAACAACAGCGTTTAACTTTAATCATTACTTTAAATAATACTCATTGGGTTACACTAGTGATTGAACGTCAAAATGGGAACTATGTTGGGTACTATGCTGATTCAACTGCTACTGCTGTTCCAGGTGGTATTACTGATATCATTCAAAATAACTTAGGAAATAATATCAGGATTAATAATGTTTCTGTTAGTCAGCAAACAGATGGTTGGAATTGTGGTTTATGGGCATTAGAAAATGCTAGTGATATTAATCGAGTTCTAAACGAAAATCCTGTTGGGCAAGTGCAGAATATCATAAATATAATACGCGATTTTCTTGGAAGAGGCCACCCAAACAGAGATAGAAATTACTTTCAGAACATAAGAGTGGGCATTTCACAATTATTCAGGAATGATCCGGGATTTCAAAGTGTGCAATTGCAAGCATACATTCAAAATAGAGAACAAATTGATCCATTACTACGTACTTATCTAGAATTAGGATATCACAGAGTGGGAGGAGGGTGTGGACCAGTAGAAGCACCTATATCGCTTAGTGTTAGTGATTCCAGTAATTTTGGTGGCCTGCCACAGTCGAGTTTAGAAGGTCCTGAAGCTAGTCGTGTTTCTGACCTTAGCAAAGGTAAAGGCGGTAGGTAGAGGTAATCGGTAGATGAAAGGAGTGTAACAAAAACCTTATGCATCAAGTAAAGATTGTGAGCAAATTTAAAGAAGTTAAGGTGGGTAACCTGTTTTTTTCTACTTGCAGCAATGTTTCAAAAAGTATATGTGTCGAGTTGGGTAAAGTTGAAGGAGGTTCTTATAATTTGGTAGTGTATAACATTAATAAATTTAAACGATGCAACCATTTCCAGCAACCAAAACCAGCCAGCGTGAGAACAATTTTTTTTTGGAATGGGTAGGTTTTGCAGCACACTACCCCTAGATTTTTCACTTTTTCATATAGCTTGAACAAACTTTTTCTAACTCATTCATGTTTGTACTTTAACATATTTAATAATTGAAACGACGTCTATGAGTCAGATACCGCCCATACCACTACACTTTGGGGATGCACATCAAGCCGATAGTAGTTGCATATTCCATACACAAGGAGCTAAACTTCAACAAGCCTAAGTTCTGCAGATGTATGTTTCTTCACATTCGATTCTCTCTATTTTAGCACTGGGCTTTAATATCATATATGTAGTCCCACCAACCGCTAACACAAGTGTTGTGGCTGCAGCAACCGCCCCTACTATAGGCAGAAATCCAATTGTAAATACTGTTGCAAAAATGGTTGTCGCAGCTATACCTAATACTGCTGTTGATCCGCCACTAACAAGACCCCACTTGGTTGCATTATATTCTTGTTGTTTTATTTCTGCTTCCCCGAAAAGCTGTATTAAACTTTCATCTGTGGCTAACTCTCTTGGAGTTTTACCATTAGTGTCTTTTAACAAAGGATTTTCCCACTTTTTCAGTAAAGACTCTGCTACTTCTGTGCAGTCATAAATAGCAGCTAAATGTAAAGGAGTACGACCTTTTAGTAACGTATGTGCTCTATCTTCTACTACACACCTCACTAGATGCTCTACAACTTCTTTCATACTTGGTTCTTTTCCTATTAAATACTTAACTACCTTTGTGCAATTATTATAGAAAGCACTATGTAAAGGAGTATTTCCGTCTTTATTCACTACATTAAGATCTGATCCTTTTTTCACTAGAAGTTCTATTATGTCTATATGGCCATTTGCAGCAGCTAAGTGCAAGGAAGTATTTCCGTCTTTATTCACTACATTAGGGTCTGATCCTTCTTTCACTAGAAGTTCTACTATGTCTATATAGCCATTGGATGCGGATAAGTGCAAAGAAGTATTTCCGTTTTGATCTTTTATATCAACACCTGCTCCTCCTTCTAACAGTAATTTTGTAACATTTATATCCCCAAAATTTGCAGCAAAATGTAATAATGTATATTCTTTTGTATGGTTAGAATCATCTTGTACTTTGAAAATGTAATTTATATCAAACCCATGTTTTTTCCACTGATTACATTCATGCATTATATGTTTTATACTACAACGCTCCTGCTCTAACTCTCTGAGCTCATTCTCATATTTCTTGAATTCCATATTAAATTTTGCTTCGCTATCTTTCAAACTATTATTATACCTTTCATATTCCCAATCATAATCAGGTATAGCATGTCTAGAATCATAATTGGATTTACTACTATTGGCATTGTTATGCAGCTCCTGTAACAATTTACTATTGTACTGGTAGTTTAACGACTGTATCTTTCTGCCATAGTTTTCACTCAATAACTGTGTCTCTCTGTTATAGTTTTCATCCAATAGCTGCATTTTGTGGTGAATAGATTCACTAGATTCATTAATTTCGCTTGACCTTCTTGAATTATATTCTTGTAATTCATTTGCTATTCTTGTAGTTGTGTTATTGCTGTATATACTTGGATTTTCCTCTATCCCCTGCAATATTATTTCAAATTCATTCTTCATAAAGTCTATCATACCTATACCTCAAAATTAAAAACACATGCCTAAATTGTACACGTATTTAATAAAAAAGCAAGTTTTTGCTTGTCAGTTCTAATTTCTTATATTCTTTTCTTCTGTCTTTTTCTTAATTATATGTATGTCTTTATGTAGATATTAAAACAATATTTCTACTATTCCACAAACCAATAAATGCAACAGAGAAGAAGTTGCTTTGGAATCGGAAGGTCCGCTGCGGAGGCTTAAGACCTGCTGCAAAAGGAAAGCCCAGTTTTTGTGGTAATTATGATCTTTAAAAAAACCACGTTTAAAAATACTTCATACAAGCGAGGAACACCTCTTCTTGTTTTCGCAGCAGGTCTCCATGTATCCTTCTTTAATTAAGAGAATGACTAGCTCCTTGAGTTTGTTCAGTGCTTGGGCACTCAAGGTTACTATTTATATCTTTATTTTTAACCATCTCTGCAAATGTCTTGACTTTCAGTGTAGGAACATGTCTTGTTGTAACATCTTCGAAGTCTACAAAGTAAATTAGTGTATTATTTCGTACTCCTGTTCTTTATACCAGTAAATGTCATTGCTTGAAAATTACTTCCATAATGCGTCGATAAAGCATCAATCAATGGTTTATGATTATGTAGAAATATTCTTTTTTCTATTTCTGGCATTATCTGAGCTTTAAGTTGTATATTCTCTGGACTGACATATAAGCCAGTAGCTTCCAGTTTTGCTATGTGATTTACTATTAACTCAGCATTGTCTATTTTATTCGAGATAATAACGCAATTTAAAGGAGTATTGCCATCACCATCTATCACATCAATATTCGCTCCTTTTTCAAGTAAAGACTCTATCACACCTTTTTGGCTATGTTCAGCAGCCCAACTTAAAGGAGTATTGCCATTATCATCTATCGCATCAATATGCGCCCCCTCTCCGATTAAAAGCTCTACCACTTCTCTTTTGCCACTTAAAGTAGCAGCATGTAAAGGAGTATTTTTACTCTCATTCACCGCATTAATATTCGCCCCTTTTTCGATTAAGAACTCTACTACTTCTCTTTTGCCACTTAAAGCAGCAGCATGTAAAGGAGTATTTTTAACCTTATTCACCGCATCAACATTCGCCCCTTCTTTGATTAAAAGCTCTACCACCTCTCTTTTGTCACTGAAAGCAGCAGCATAATGTAAAAGAGTAGGTCCATCTTCACTTACCATATTAATATTTGCCCCTTTTTCGATTAAAAGCTCTACCATCTCTCTGCCACTTAAAACAGCATAATGTAAAGGAGTGAGTCTAAGTTGCTGAATATTCGCTGCCTCTACTACCCCTCTTTCCCTTGTATTACTTAAAGCAGAAAGACGTGAAAAAGCTTTTTCACCCTCATCTACCGCATTAACCTCTGCTCCAGCTACTATTAACTCCTCAATTTGCCCTATATTACCCTGTACAACAGCATTAAAAAGTTGTTCATTTAACTCTCTTTGTTGTATTTCGTTCATAAATTACCTCTAATTTGTTAGTATGCTAGATGATAATGCAGTATAAATATTTGATATTTATTAATATTACTACACTTACATTATATATAAAATTTTTAATTCAATTCATCATCACCTGCAACATCAGCAAGCCAAACGCCTCCCTTTTTTCGTTGAGCGTCATAAAGCTTTTTCTATATACTTCCACAATCTTTGCCTCTTTTCCATGAGAGTTTCTATTGCATCTTTGTCATAAGATGAGCACAAACCTTTTTTGCTATAAATTTACCTTAGTTTTCCTTTTTATCCTCAAATGAATTGGTATTAATTTAGTAAAATATATTACTAATAACCTAACCGATACAACCACTTTCAGCAACTTAAAATAACAAGCGTGAGAACAAGTTTTTTTGGGATCAGTTGGTCTACCGCTAGATCTGTGCGAATTTTTCTATATAGTAACTTTACTATACCACAAAATCAGCTATATTAGCCTATTTTTACTAAATTTATATACGAACTAATACACCTAACTTTGTTACAACAATTTTGTGTTTTTATTTTCACAACGCCGCTTTTATTTAAATTGTTCTCACAAATATACGTACTATTTTTATGTTTTTGAAGAAAGTAAACAAATAAATGTTCGTTGATGCTAGAAAGTGAGTGATTTTTTAAACTAGAACAGAATTTATGTTGACAAAAGCTAAGTTTAGGATACCATTAACATAAAAAGGAAATATCATTAGGGGGGGTATGCCGGTTAGTGAGGAGATAAATTTTGAAAATTTTAAACACTCTTTTAAAGTTGACGTTGACTACTATAAAATATTGAAAGTAGGTGTAGATGCTAAGCAAGATGACATAAAAAAAGCATATAGAAAATTAGCACTAGAATATTACCCAGATAGAAATTGTGACAATGAAGAAGCAAAGAAAAAATTTCAACAACTCATGAAAGC
Source organism: Wolbachia endosymbiont (group A) of Phasia obesa (assembly GCF_964028125.1). Classification (NCBI taxonomy): domain Bacteria; kingdom Pseudomonadati; phylum Pseudomonadota; class Alphaproteobacteria; order Rickettsiales; family Anaplasmataceae; genus Wolbachia; species Wolbachia endosymbiont (group A) of Phasia obesa. The sequence goes on along the minus strand of NZ_OZ034764.1, from coordinate 769,914 downwards.
ACATGAAGTACTAGTAGATCCAGAACAAAGAAAGAAGTATGACGAAGGTAGAAAATCGCGTATACATAATGAGCATAGTGAAACACCAAGAGCAGGAAACAAAAAAGATATTGCAAGTCGTTTATTTAAGGCATTTCTTTACAGAAATTTACAAGAAGCAGAAGAGCTAATAAAGAAAGTAAAGAACCTTCATATAACTTGCCCGGACGATTCTAAACATGTGTTATACAATCTTATCGTTAACGCTTGCATGTTCAAAGATTGGTTCAAGTTCTTCGAAGATATTTTATCAAAGCGAGATGGCAAAATTGACCTTAACATTGATATATGTCCAGAGGGCACAGCTTTAAGCGTTGCATGTATGTTCAGCAATATAGATGTTGCAAAATTATTGTTGAGGTATGGAGCTGATGTTAATAAAGTTATTGAATCAAATAATGGATCACCAATTTATTACGCTCTAGAACACAATAATCATAACTTAGCATCTTTCCTTTTTCAACGTGGAGCAAAAATTGATGTCACTCCTGAATTAGAACAAGCAATTATTGCTAATAGCTACAGCGAAAAAAGTCAATATACAAGAAAAACAATGGAAGTTCTATTGCGACATACTTCTCCTGAGCAAAATACTGAGATGCTAAAGCGTTTTTCAAACAATGTGACCTTAAGAAATGAAGATATTGAAATTGTAAAATTGCTTTTAAATAAAGGAGCTGACCCCTATCTTGGAAACCTAAATGCAGTAGCGCTTGCAACTGAGCAAGGTAATACTCAGCTTATAGATCTATTTAGTCAATCACAAAAAAAAGAGTCTGTTCCACTTAGTAGTGAACAAAATTTTGAAGAGAGTGATGATGAATTCTATGATGCAGAAGAAAGTATACTGAAAGGTGCTAGTGAAGATGAGTCTGAAGTCAATACACAACAAGCAACAGTTGAGGAAAGTAGTAACGGTCAATCAGGCGATCAAAAAAGTCCAGAACCTGAAAGTACTGGCAGCCAACAGATAGAAAAAAATGTTCTTTCATCAACAAAAGAAAGTAATACAATAAATAATGTAGGGACTTCAATGGAGGAACCTGTAAGCAATGATTTCAGTGAGGGTAAAATGCCTACAAACACACAGCAGGTCGGAAGCTCATTAGGACAAGAGGAACCTGAGAATATGAGAAATCAGCTTGAAAAGCTACAAAAAGAATTGAATGAAAAAACTCAGGCACTTGAAAGCACGAAAACTCAGCTTGCAGAGAAAGAGGAAAAGCTGAAGGGTGCACAAGTTCAATTAGAAACAAAGGAAGCAGAACTACAAAATGAACTCACAGAGAAAGATGTGCAGCTAAAGAATGCACAAGCTCAATTAGAGCAAGAGAAAACAAAACTGCAAGATGCACTCAAGAAGAAAGAAGAAGAGCTGGAAAGCAAAATTGGAAAAGTAACCAAGCTTAATGGTACTATAGAGAAGTTAGAAGCTCAGCTCAAAGAGCAGAAGGGAGAGCTGGATAGTACAAGGCAAGACTTGGATAGCAAAACTAGCGAAGTAACTAAGCTTATAACAAAGATTGAGGAACTTGAGAGAACAAAAGTTCAACTCGCAGAGAAAGAGAAAGCGTTGGGTATCGTACAGAAAAGCTTGGCTGACGAAGATGTTAAAGTAACTCAACTTACTAGTGAAACAAACAAACTTAACGCTACTATAGGGACACTAAACACCCAACTTACAAAGCAGAAGGAAGCACTAGGTAGTGCAAATCAAGAAGTAACTCGACTTAAAAATACTATAGAAGAACTTGAAGGCATAAAAAATCAACTCACAGAAAAAGAGCAAGAGCTGAATAGTACAAAGCAAGACTTGGTTAAAAAAGCTAGTGAAGTAACTCAACTTTCATCAGAAAATATCCAACTTCAAACTCAAAATCTGAATGCTAAAAACAAAAAACTCTTAGCAGTAAGCGCTCAGAGTAGAAAGCAAGTAACCTATGCCTCTGTTTCTTTTGTATTATCTGGGGCATTTGCTGTTGGTGCAAGTTTAACAATACCTTATTTAGCGATATGTATTACATTTGCTGTAGCTGCATCGATTTTTCTTGCAGTAGGATGTTACTGTTCGTATAAGGCAAATACAGCGCTTAGTAATGTTGAAGTTAAAAATGGTATTGATTCTGCGGCTGTGGAAGTTTTAAATAGCCCAAGTTGAGAAAGGATAGCAGGAATAGAATAATTGTTTAGGTATTAAGTTAATAATTTAGAGATTCTTCTAAATAAGTTATCTTATTTAAAAACTTTCTTGACATTTATGGTTTTTTGGACATGGCCTTTTATGTTGGATTCAAAGGAGGATGAGCAGTAATCGATTGTTCCTCTACTTTCTCAAGCTTTGTATTCGGCTTTAGCACACTATACAACGCATAACTCACACAAGCTAATCCAACTATTCCCCCAATCACCGCTATGGCGTACATTTTCAATAAATAAGCTATGATACTACTGACTAGTAATGCCGCACCAACAACACCAGCCAGGATTGCTTGCCTTTGTTGCATTGATGGTTTTTCTTTTTTGTCTGCAGTATTTTCTTTGCTAGACCCATTATCAAAACATGCAGCAGAAGAAAGGCTGTTGGAAGCATTTTGCTCTTGTATGTCAGTTTCTGTTACAGCAGTTTCATTTTTTTCGCATATTCCAGTATTATCAAGCTTTTCTATTGAAGTAGCGATGTGCTCTATAGCTATTGTATTACTTTCATTACTATTTTCGCATGGTTTATGTTCTATAAATTCTTCAAGACTACTTTTATTACTATTTTCATATGCGTCAGCCGGTGTCTCGATATTACCGATTATAGAAGCAGTATCCTGGATCAGACTCACACTTTCAGTTTTGCCTGTTACAACCTGCTGCTTTATGGTTACTTCCTTATTAAGAACTTCTTCTGAAAGTTTTTTGCCTTCTTCTAAAATATCTTTGTCTGCACTGCTAGAAACGTTTGCTTTTGCGGCAGTGCTATTTTTGAATTTTTTAGCAATACTTTTCCATATTTTTTTCGGTGTTTTCATAGTTTTTTTCCTCTTGTTGCTTTTATAAACGTTACGACACTAATCCATAAAATTTTTCCATCTGCTCACTCCACAGCGTCGGTATTTCCCTTAAATCAACTAACCGCAAATTACTTGGTTGTCTCCCATTTACTATGTCTTCTTTGATCTTTGGAGCTAAATAATTTAACCTTAAAATTTGTTGTATGCGCCTTGTACCTATATTAATTTTAACGCTCAGCTCCTTCAGACTTGCATATTTTCTTTCCTCTAGTTGACGTTTCCACAGATGGGCTCTTACCACTGCTTTCAGTAGCGCATTGTTTGTTTTCCCTTCTGGTTCTACTACTGTGCATTTGTTTCCTTTCTTCTTTAAATTCATTGCTATAAATGTCTTCTCTGACTCAGAATGCACCTCTATTCCATCTTCTTTTACCATTACTCCCTTTACTAATTTCTTCACCACTTCTTTCTGTTTTCCAAAACTTAAATTTTCCCATTTTTCTTCCCCTCTTTCCCAATTTTCATATAAGCGTTCAGCTCTCTTCATCACTTCTTTCTCTACTTCTCCGGCTATTACATTTCGGTTTCCTGATTCACAATCCTTTCCCCTCAAATGATTATTGCACACGTAATATCGGTACCTTTTATTTTCTTTTTTTGAGTATGTCAGCGTCATGTTTACATCACAGCTCTTGCACTTTATTATTCCCTTTAGTAGCGCCTCTTCATATTTTGCTTTTCTATACGGCTGATCCTTTATTAATTCCTGTGCCTTCTTCCATTTTTCTTCTTCTATTATCGCTTCATGCTTTCCTTTATATTGTTTCTCGTAATGTCTTGTTTTTCGCATATATATAGGGTTTGTTATTATTCTCCTTACCGTTGCTTTCTTAAATATCTCTCCTCCATATACTTTTCCCGATTTTGCTTCAAACTTCTTCGTTCGATATCCTTCTCTGTTTAACTCTCTTGCCAATTCTGCCATTGATTTCAGCTCCATATACCTTTCAAATATGTGCTTTATTACCTTTGCTTCTTTCTCATTTATTATTAATTCCTTATCTTTTACATCATAGCCGAGTGGTGGATTTCCTCCCATCCATAATCCTTCCTCTTTCGATGTTGCTATTTTATTTTTTACTCTCTCTACTATCATTTCTCTTTCTAGTTGTGCTGCTCCTGATAACACTGTTTGCACAAATTTTCCCATTGGTGTGTTGTTATCAAATATTTGCGTCACTGCTACAAAACTTATCCGGTGCCTTCTAAAAAATGACGTTACTTCTATGCAATCCTTCGTTTCCCTTGATAACCTGTCCAACGTGTATACTACCACGCAGTCTACCTCTCCGGCTTTTACATCTTCAAATAATTCCTTTATCGCTGGTCTATTTAAATTACTTCCTGAATAGCCTCCATCATCATACCTTTTGGCTAATGCTACCCACCCTTCTCGGCTTTTTATATATTTTTCACATGCTACTCGCTGTGCATCAAGACTATTAAACTTCTGCTCTAGCCCGTCTTCATTTGATTTTCTCGTATATATCGCACACCTTACCTCTTTTAGCATTTTCTCCCCCTCAACTTACCTTTTTATCACGCATCCCAAATAATAAAGGACCGTTGTAGCTCATTCCCATTATTTTTCCGGCTACCGCTGATAATGACGTATAAAACTCTTCTCGGTAGATCAAACCTGTATTTGTTACCATTACAACGTGGACTTCTTCTCCTCTCTCTAATATTAACTCTGTTCCCTCTACTGGCAGTTTGTCACTACTTATTCTTTTTCCCTTCTCTAGTCGATCTGCTAGATATTCTAGTCTTTTTGCCCCTTTTCTTGATATTTCTCCATACGCTTTCTCCTGTAACCTATATGCTAACCTCGGTATCAGGTATTTCTTTGAGTGTCTAGGTGCTTCTTCCTCAAATACCTTCTTCCATATTTTTTTCAGTTCTGCTAGTGGTTTTTTCTCTAAGCATTTTACCTCTTTTTCTACTTTTTTTTCCATATGATCACCTTTTCAAACACAGCCCTTCTGAATTTTTAAACGCTATAGCACTTTCTCATCCACAGTTTCTAGCTCTTCCTTTGCCGCTATCACACCTGCTGTCGTACTTTCCGATACAACCCTTATTCTTTCTATAAACTCTCTCTGTTTATTTGCCATTTTTACGTTCTCTAACACTTCTTTTATCTCTTTATTATTTCTCGCATAATCCATTGGGGTTTTGCCATATTTATCCTTTTGCTCTACATTTGCTCCCGCTTTTACTAGTTCTTCTACTATTTTTACCTCACTGACCATGCATGCCAGGTGTAACGCGGCAAATTTGCTACTACGTTCCACTACGTTTACCTCTACTCCCGCCTTTATCAGCTCTTTTATATTTTCTAGACGTTGCCCCATCACTGCTAGGTGTAGTGGTCTATATTTCCCGGCATCTGCTGCATCTAAATCTGCTCCTTTTTCGATTAATAACCTCACTTTTTTTGGATCTAGCATCCCTACTGCATAATGTAATATCGTCCTTCCTTTTGTGTCTTTTTTATTAATATTTTCTATTGGGTTATCTAATACTTCTTTCCACGACTTATTAAATTCTTCTCTTTCTTTCTTACTAAATTTTACCATAAGTTCCTCAGCTATTAATACAATATAAAGTGGCTCCAATTTGGCTCACTTTAGCGCTTAGCAAATCTTGTTTGTTTACTAGCTACTTTTTCACTTAGGGCTGTTTTGGCATAAAAAGCAAGTTTTTTTTTACAAAATATACACATTTTTTCCGCATATTATATTAAGATATAAATCTATATACTTAATCTATTAAATCTACCTCCTGCTGTTGTCAGCTTTTCTCTATCATTTAGCTTCTTTCCACCATTTACCACCTGCTTTTCCGATACCTTACTTATTTTTTCCATTAACTCCCTCTATTTATTCACTATTTTTCCTCCATTTTTCTTTAACACCTCGCTTATCTCTTCATCACTTGCGTAATACATTGGGCTAAATCCTGATATACTTACCCGGTTTATTTCTGCCCCTGCTTTTATTAACTCTTCTACTATCTTTTTTCCACCTACCATACACGCTAGATGTAGTGCCGTATTTCCATCTTCTTCAGTTGCGTTTATATCTGCTCTGGCTTCTATTAATTCTTTTACGTTTTCCAGACGCATTCCAAGCGCTGCTAAGTGCAGTGGTGTATAACCTTCGTTATCTCTTGCATCTACATCTGCTCCTTCCCATATCAGCCAGTTTACTTTTTTTCTCGTCGACATTTTTGCTGCTCGGTGCAACATTGTTTCACCGTTTTCATTTTTTCTATTTATATGCTTTTTAGACAATTTGCCTGCAAGCAACTCTTGAAATAATTCATTAAAATCATCCCTTTCTTCTTGACTAATCCACATGATGTACCTCACTATAAAACTTCCTAACTTCTAGCGTTTGGTAAATCTTTTTTGTTTACCTACACCTACCTAATTTATAGCTGTTTTGGCATGGAAAAGCAACTTCTTTTTTTCAAAAAACACACATTTTTACCGAATGTTAATGTAGTGTATGAAGATATAAGTATATATATTTAACTCATTAAACATATGACCTGTTTTTCTTCCCAACTTCTGTTCAAATGTCGATGTTCGTGCCACGTTAGTACACCTGGGTAAAACACTAAAATGTAATTTTCCGGTTCATGTATTGAATCCTTTTGCTCTGAATTTAAATCGCTTTCAAAATGAACATTGTGTTCTGCTAAACCAAATCTTATAACTTTTTGGTTGGTAAAATCTTCTACCTTGTAGTGGTGAGTAACGCTAAACCTTTCTAAAATTGGCTTGTATTTTAAATTCCACAGTTGTTCAGATAGTTTGCTACTTCCCAATAAAAATTTATCCCCTTCCTCTTCTATACCAGTAACCGGAAAACATGCGTTTATTTCTCCTAAGTTCCAGCTATCTGATAATACTATCTGCGCTTTAGCAAACTTAATTGCCGGTAGTAAGCTCTGTGGTAGCGGATATAGCGCTTTGAAGTTATACCACACATGATTTCTTTCATAAATACCGTTATAGTTCTTAGTATGAGGCTCGGTTTCTCCAAGGATTGCTACATCCAAGCGATATATGTCATTGCTTAAAGCTCGTTCATAATGATCGCGTAGATAGTTTTCTATAATCCTAATAACTGGACCACTAGACCTGAAAAAATTTACTCTTCCAAATGATAATACTGGTCCATCTTTTTCTATTTTTACCCCTGAATAATCCGATAACAAACTGCCAAAAAAGCTTTCATCTAAAATAAATCTTCCAATATTATAGTGGTCATTGAAAAGCCTCATTAGCCTCGATCTTGCTGGCAATGATAGTTTTGCTAGTTCTACTACTGCATCTACGAACGGTACATCTCTTATCCCTACCTGCAACTCAAAAAAGTGTTTACCGGGTGGCTCTTCAATGATCGTAATATCTTCTATATTTGCCCATTTTAATGCTATTTTAAGTGATTCTGGTGTGCCACGCAGTCTTTGAAATTTTATCCCTTCTTTTATCGCTTTTCTTTTGTCTGTTACCCAATGCAGGATTTCTCCCAGCCCGTACTCTTCAATTATCCATGGTAATACTTTTTCCCCTGGGCTAAATTTAAACCCTCTGATACAACCAGGATCTACTTTGTAATCTACTGCATCAACCAGCGCTTTTTCTTGTTTTGTTGCATTTGGTGGTAATAGCATTAATTCAACTCAACATTTAAACTTCTTAAGGCAGCACACTCATTCCCCAATACCACAACATCCTCTCTTGGCTCTATTAATTCTACGTTTTCTACTCCTTCTACGAACAAATTCGCTATAATCCATGATCTTGTCACCTTCCATCCCAATCTTTTCGTTGTTTCAAATTTTTCTATAAATTTCTTCTTCACCGTTTCAATAATATCTGGTCTTTTAATACTAATTCTGCTGTGGATATTTATTTCAATAATATTGCAACCAACTACTGTTATCGTATCTGTTAATACCCTTATATCATCCCTGGTGACTTGCTTTCCTACAATATCAAGTAGTTCTTCAGACGCTATGCCATTTGTGGATAACTCCGTGGATAAAATCGAGATCTCTACACTTCCTGGCACTTTTGATTCAACTAGCGCATCCTTTACTCTTCTATCTGCTGAGAGTGCTTGAAACCTATAATTTCCTCCAGTGCTCCAGCCAACTATTCTTGCCTTGATTCTTTTTCTAAATCGTTCGTCATCTTCTTCTTTTTCTCTCTCAACTCCGTAAAACTCAGCTAAACGATCTAAGTCTTCTCCTCCTGCGAACTTAAGTAAATTACTTTTTACCGCTTCGTTTATTCTTTCTCTCAGCAAAAGTTCTCGCCATGCTGCTACTTCTAAAACCTTTATTGCTGGATCATTTTCTACCAATGCTGTGAAACTTGAGTCACGACGCACTAATTCTTCCTTCATCCGAGACAAAATTTCTTCAAAGTTCAGTGGCTCAATAATGTTAGGCTGCTCCATCTCTATACCACAATCCCACCAAAATGAATATTTTTTCCATTTGGTAGATAAATACCATCTAATGAAATATTGACCTTTCCTTCTTTCACTTCTGTAATTTTTACTTTTTCTAACTTAAATCTTTGCTCCAACTTTTGTAGAGCTTCTGCTACTGCTGCATAGATTTCCAAAGTTAAATCCCTATTAATTGGCTTATCTACTAATTCAAGTAGTCTTGACCCATAATCCCTTCGCATAACACGTGATCCTATCGGTGTGGTCAGTATATCAATTATTGATTGTTTCAGATGTTCTATTCCTTCTAATTCTTTACCTGTTTCTTTGCTCATCCCTTTCATTGTTAGCTCGCAAATACATTTTTGCTAATACTCATTACATGAAAACCACACGATGCCAAGTCACCGGTTCTTGTTATGCCAATATCATTAACAAATACGCTGTTTGATCCTTGCGTTAGTGTCTCTCCCATAGTTAAGATATCTCCTTTTCGACACACAGATCTACCGTTTACAAAAACATCGTTACTACCACTCATACAAACATGTGCTGGTATTCCACTGCAATAATCTCCTACACAAACGATTGCTTTACCCATCTACTAGTTTAGATATATTCTTTTTGCTTTGAGTTTTATTCCCTTTTTTGTCATTTCTATACTTGATTCCCCAACTTTTAGCGTTATTTTATCTATTACATCTATCTCTAAATGATGTTTATCTTTATCGTACGATAACTTTGTCCCATCTTGAAATTTTGCACTATTTATTTCCTTTTTATTCTCCGGAGGGGGATATTTCTCCTGATATATTGCTGGTAATACTACCCCTAATGACAACTCTCCATATGGCGATAATACTATTACTTGCTCATCAATATTCGGCGCAAACCAACTTCTATCTTCTCCTGCTCTTGCCGTTACCCACGGAAGCCAATCCGTTAAAAATTCTCCTATTTTTACCCGCACTCTTGCTTTTTCATAGTCTACTTCTTTAACTAGACCTATACGAATAATATTCGCTAACTTCCTATTCAGCTCTGAAATTGCAAAATTATGCTCTAACATTTTCGCCAACACTTATTGTATGTGCCAGTTTCTGACCACACTGACTTCCATACATGGATTTCATGCACCCATTCAACCATCCACACTAGATATGCATCCAACTCTGGCCTAAAATCATCTCCTCCTGCTGATATAAATTCACCTGCTGAAACATTTTCCACGTCCCAAGTATTCTTATTCACTACTCTCGCAACTTCTGCTACTAATTCTCTCACAACTACCGAGGAATCCTCGACTGTTCCATCAACTACAATTCTTGCTTCAAATCTTGCTCTCAGCGCCAATTCCTCTGTTCCTGGATCTTTTCCTTGCTCTAAACTTGACAATTCTACAAATACCGCTGGTGCTACTATTTCCCTTCTTATCGTTGGATATACTTCACATGTCTGTATCGCTGGTATTTCTTTCTTCAACATCCTGCAAATTGCTTTGTGCAACTCAGTTAAAATCATACTTTTACAATATAGTTTAATTCACGCTCAAAATATTTCTCAAATATCCCTTCTGTTTCATAATTAACTAGCTCCTTTATTATTTTTGATGCTTCTGGCTCCAATGCTAATTTTACCTCTTGTATTGGCAAAGCTGTTCTTCCTTCACGCCTAAAAACACCACTATTTCCTCTTGGCATTATTGCCATAAATGCTCCTATAAACTCATGTTTTCCTACTTTCGCTCCTTTTCTTGTTTGTTTCATCTTGCCAACTGCTGATGCTCTAATATCATATAAATTTGCTCTCATTAATACGTCTAACCTACTTGTCTTAGCCTTAAAAATTCTCAATCTCTTTCTTATCACGTTTAAGTTTATTTTCTTTTCTTCGCTAATTTCTCTAGCTGCTTGTGATTTTATCCATAGCGCTGTTTTGTTTAGTGCCCTCATCGTTGCCAATTCCACTATAGATTTTTTGGCATTTACGCTTTGTATAATGCTTTCGGTGATTTCTATGTTTATACGCATCCTGACGCCTGAATCTTCCACAACATTCCTGAATTATCCCTAAGTGGTGGTGAATATACTTTGTACTTACGCTTATCAATAATAAAGGTATCTCCTACTACTGGCTGCAATACATCGAATATACTCACCTCAAGAAAAACCATCTCCCCGACAAATTGTCCTTCACCAATTCCATATAATTTATCTGGTTGTTGTTTCAGCACCTGAACCATGTATGACTTATCCTTTGATTCATACAACGCTTGCTGCCCTAAATGTGTAAAACAATCTTTCAATAATCTCTTAATATTTCCTTGCATGTCTTCTTTTTATGTATTAACTTTTACTTCGAGCAGAGCAGCTTTTTCATACCTCTTTTCTTGTAGTTGCTCTGCCCACAAAAACCATTTTACCTCTTTATGCAATAAACTTGAAAGGCACACAAAGTGGCTATATTGGTAGGAGGAAAGTCATTCTTTCCTTTTTGGCTCCTCTATGCTGCAACGATTTTTGTTAATATCCTCGGACGGTGGCACATCGGTAAAGGGTTTGATTGGGTATGAAGGTCAGTCCCTCTATCAAATCTTCTTGGCTCTTGTTTTGCATACAATGGCTGACCAAGGGTATTCACCGTCTCATTAAAGTCCGCTGGCGCAAAGTAAGTAGTAAATGTGCTTGCTGTACCAAGTGGAAAACAGTGTCCTGTGTCTTTTTCTATAAACCTTCTCACATTTCCTTCAGGGTCAGTTGCTTGTCCTCTGTACTCCTCAAATGTTATTCCACAGAACGTAAATCCTGATCTCATGTCGTTCCTTAGCGCTGCTCCTTCTTGCCATCTCTCGTATGCTTCTTTTACTTTGGCATGAGAAGTTAGTGCATCAAAAAACTCAGGACTTACCAGTGCATGAATCCCGGTCATGTATTCACCACTTAGGTTGTCCTCAACATGGCGCAATACTTCCAGACACTTACGCTTAACATCGGTTGTCGCAGTTCCCAGTGCAAAATTTACTACTTTTGGCGTAATTTCAAATTCGTTGTAAAGATTTAATAACTCTGACCCATCTGCATCAAGAATGATTCCCTTCAACGCCCCCATTCGCAAATGTTCTAACGTTATCGCGTGTTTGTTTCTCATCAACTCCAGATGATCTGTTACCACGTTAGCCAACGCTTTCAGTTCATTCTCTGACCCAAATGCCCTTATTCCTTGCACTTCCTCAGGTAACACTACGTCATCATGGGGAATATGTGGTATCGTAAATGTTCTTATTTTTCGTTTTCCGCGTTTTCCCACTGTTGCTGGTGCTCCCGGAACTTGCGTTGGTAATAAACTCAATACTCCGTTTTGCTCTTCTATCGTGATATGTCGAAATCTTACCGATCTACTTGGAAATAAATTTAAGCTTTCTGTTCGACCATAATTTATCGGCAATATGTTTATTGCTTTAGTTAATTCCGTCATACTAAATGCTGGATTTGTAAATGGATTTTGCATGTTTTTCCCCTTTAGTGTTTTAAATTGGTTTTGCTCTTCAGTTGAGCAGTTTTAAACTCCCTTACGAATGATGATGCCCCGTGCTTCAAGTTGCTTTATTGCTGCAGCTTTTTGCTCCTCAGTGATATTTCCTGGCCACACCACTGCATGATCTGCTAGCATTGCTATACGTGTAATGATTACTGCTTTGGTGGTTTCCGTTGCGTTTACATCACTTGTTATTACACCTATTGCTGTTTGCGTGCCATCTGTAGCCGCTAAGTTTATAATTTTAATTAGATCATCTTTATCACGACCAACAACCGTACCAAGTTTAAGGTTTTGCCCCTTTGCTACTGTTATTTGGTCTCTTGAATATAGATTTGATGCCTCATACTTTAATAGGTCACCAAGGTTATTTTGTTCGGTTATACAACTCATAAATTTTTCTCCTTTTTTTCCCTTTAGTTTTACCGCCATGTTTGATACGCGGCGGTAAAAGATAGATTGCTTATAATTTTTGGCTACTTGTTTACCGCTGTGTTTGTAGCTGTTATACGCCGCGGTAAAAGATATGCCATCCTGTAATTGCCTATTCTGGCGGACTTTGGTCACTTATTTACCGCGGCGTTTGTAATTGCTGATACCTAAATTTCTCAAATGCCAGATTGCGCTCGAGTTCTTGCTACCTGCATCATCAAGTCTTCTGGTGTATTTTGCGGTATTGTCCTCAGTATCTCTGTCTTCTTCGTTCTCTCCGCCAGTATCGACATTAATATTTCTTGCGCTTGTTTTGCATTTACATTCTGCTCGATAAATTCTCCTATTTTCTCTGGCATCTTTGATAAATTACATAATCTTATTACCTCTAATACTTCCTTGCGGCACCTCTCATAACCTATTCGTTTTGATTCTTCCATTAACTCATCAGCATCGATGGTGTGGCCCTTATAGTTAAATTCAGCTTTACTCATATTGTTTCTCCTATCTATAAATTCAGAATATGTTATCACTTCATCAGCAAGTCCAATCTCTATTGCTTTCTCACCAAAATATAGCCCTGCTTCCGTTGATTTGATTGTTTCCGTGGAAAGATTCCTATTCCTTGCTACAAGCTCGACAAACATCTCATATAGGCGATCTACTTCCTCTTGTAAGCTTTCCAGACTTTCAGACGTTATTGGCTCGTGTGGATTTAAATCGTTTTTTCTCTTTCCTGCAAATACTGTGGTATATTTTATCCCTTGCTTTTCATCAAATCCACTTTGATCTATATGACTTGCTATTACTCCTATGCTTCCAACTCCTGAAGTTCTCGTTACCAATACTTTTTCAGCACTTGATGCAATTGCATACGCTGCAGAATACGCATCATCATTTGCTATTGCTACGATCTTTTTTAATCCCCTTGCTTCGTAAATAAAGTCCGAAAGATCGAATAAACTGTTTACTTCTCCTCCGGGGCTGTCTATGTCCAAAATTATTGTTTCTACTTCTTCATCTATTAAAGCTTCTTCTATCTCTTCACGTATCTTCTCATACGATGTCATCCCCAACACATCATCAAAAGCCTCTGACTTCTTCGTCAAGATTCCATGTATTGGTATTACTTTTATTCCCCTTTCACTATTTCTTACTGCATGTTTTATATTTTTAAACGTTGGATGCTTCTCTGCATGTAATGACAATAAATCAAAGCTTCTTTGCTCTATCATCATCGGTTTATTGAGCCAGCTCACTTGTGTTGTCATATTATTTCAGTATTAGAATCAAAACTACTGACGTCCGAGTCAAAACTTAAACCCAATTCACTAGCACGCCTTTGATCTTCAGCAATTTCTTGGTCGATTTCTTCTATATCGTAACCTAGCTCTGATACTACTTCTGACCTGCTTTTAAACCCATTCCTTACCGCCATTTGCTGTGCTTGCTGGTCTTTCAGTGGATCTACCCAATCAAACCCTTGCGCTATCCATTTTACCTTTTTTGCCCCTTTTTCACTTATGTCTAATTCTCCAGATAGTATTGCTAATTCTAACCATCTACACCATACTGGCCGGCAAAACTGAAATACTACCACGTTATGCTGTAACATTGCACACCTCCGGCGAAACTCTATTAACCCTGCTCGTATCGATGAATAATTGACCCCGGTAAGATCTCCTGTTAGCTGCTCATACGTTATTCCCATGCCTACTGCTATTGCCCTGAGCTGCTGTTTCATGAATGCTTCGTAACTTCCTCCAACATCTGATGGCTCTGAAAATTTGATATCTTCCCCTGGATCTAAAAGTTGCATAGTTCCAGGTTCTAAACCAGATAATGCTACCCCTTGCTCATTGCTTTCCCCTTCTCCCATGATGTTCGCCTCAGGATCGAGTCTGGTAATAAACCCAGCAAACATTGCAGCAGTCTTTTTTCGTACTAATTCTGCATCGTCATATTGATCAAGTTCATAGAGCTTTAAAAGTACTGTAGAAAGCCACGGTACTCCTCGAATCTGCCCAGGTCTTTAGTGGTCTGTAAATATGTAAAACATCATTTGCTGGTACTCTAACTGACTCTCCAAATGATCCTTCACCCGGATGTTCTCTAAATAGGTAATACGCTTCTCTTTGCCCAAGTCGGTTAAATTCAATCCCGTTTCTTATTACATTACCGTTGGCAAGGGTTTGATTGCTCTTATTGTCTAAATGCTCTGATTCAAGTACTTGCAGTTGTAACGGCACACAAAGACCATCTTCTCGTTTTCTCGTTCTCAGCCGTACAAAACATTCTCCTCCTTCAATCATGCTTCTACAGACCAATGCCTGCAGTCCATAAAAATCACTTACTCCGCTACTGTCTGCTTCATCTGTCCATCTCAGCCATAATTCTTGCACTTTTTTCCGAAATTCTGCATCTTTCGCCTTTGACTGCGGTTTTATTCCTGTCCCAACGCAATTACTCACTATCGTATCGATGATGTTTGCTGCATAGGAGTTCTTTCTTACCATGTCACGTGATCGACTTCTTAAAGTTTCAAGACTATGCGAGAGTAAGCTATTTATACTTCCTGTCTCTGGTTGAAAGTGCAATAATCTTCTGCCAGATCCAGCTCCATCCCATGCTGAACCTTTTGGTTTTGGTCGCTTGTGGAATAATTGTTTGAATGATTTCAATAACATCATGATATCCAAAAATCTTTTAATTCTTCTAATGTTCCGTTGAATTTATTTCTATCACATGAGCCTATTCCTTCTACTGAATTTGGTTTAGGACCTGTTTTACCATCGGTATACTGCCATAAAGTCCATTTTTTCCATCCTATTGGTAATGTTGGCTCTGCTCCCCATTTTGATAACCATAGTGGGCATTCAGTTAAAATCGGCGTTGCAAAATCTTTCAGAAAATAAGGACTGCCATAAATTAATGGTAAACGTCCCGTTACTACATAAACTCGATTAACAAAGTCTTCCGCTTGTTTTGCTGTTATACTTTTTCCATCTTTATTTTCTTCAATGTCGAGGGCTAGCAATATACTTGAACTATCGCCAATTGTCTCTAAAAAATGATCAGCTTGGTCTTTGCCGCTTTTTTCCCCGACACCAAAATGGTATGCTCCCCAAAGCAATTCCTCTTCTTCAGCGGCTTTTCTTCTTTTTGCATACTCAGGATCTATGTACTTCACCCCTTGCGTTGCTTTGTGTATGATGCCCACTATACCATCTTCTTTCACTAGCTTAAAATCTACACTTTTATTCCAATGGGAAATGTCTATTATTGCATTTACAAGCATCCCTGGTGTACCAGTGGCTATAATATACTTTAAATGCTCTAAAAAGTCTGGGTATTCATTTTCCATCATATAACTTCTCATATAACTCCTTTACTAGTTGCAATAACAATCTTTCTCTTCGGCTTCACACCTGCGACTTTCAATTCAGATTTAATGCGTTGTCTTAAGTCCAATAGATCTTTTATCTGAACTTCTCCATACCGAACTACATGGTCACCATATGCAATCGATACTACTCTTTCCCCGCTCTGTAGCTTCTTTATCGCTTCTTCTACTTGAGTTAAATATTCTTGGTTGTACATCAACTTTTCTCACTCAACCATTGACTTCTTCTCACTCTTTTTGACTTTTTAGTTTTTTCACCTACTAAACTTTCCCACTTACTCTCTGGCCATCTATCTATTCCCAGTGCTATCGATGCTGCTCTTGCGTAAACTCTGCAATCTAGTACTTCATTTCGATCTCTTATCTTTTGCCACTCTTGTTTGGTATACCCTTTTACTACCTTGGTAATTAGTTGTTCTGCAGTAAGTTGCTTAAAATATTCAGGTGGATACTCTGGAAAATGACAATACCCTGGCCCGTTTTTTAAAACATTAAGTAGCTGAAAAAGCTCGGACTTCAATATCGATACCCCAACTGGCCACAGCTTCATTCCTCTCTTTAGCTTTTGTCCGCTAACTGTTACATCTACTCTACTTGGGCTGCTAAGTGGCACTAGCGCTTTGTTTGCCCCTTTTACTGCCATTACTCTCCCTGACCCTTGGTGACCTCTTACCCAGTTGTATACCTCTTGTGTTGCATACCCAGCATCAACCGCCATCATACTTATCATATATTCAAGCCCATTTTCACCGATAAAATGATGATTCAAAAGCTCTGAAAGTTTTTCCCATACTTCTCCACTTCCAGTATCACCTTCTAATACCTGATAGTCTATTGACCAACTCTCACGACCCATACCCCATGCTACTACTTCTGCTTCTAAGCGGTCTTTTTGTACATCAACCCCTGCCGTTAACACTATTTTTCCACCTTTTGGCACCGTACCTATCGGAAAATTTTCTCGACGCTCAAATAGTTGCTTCCAGTCTGGTACTTCTCCTTTATCTACCCAGGTTTCTCCGAGTGTTGTATTTATCCAAACTTTTAGTAATTGTTCATTTTCCTTTGCATGCAGAAAATCTTCTACTGCTTGTTTCCAACTATACCAGCCAACTGGGCTATACAAGCTTGAAAGGTGGAATCCTTTTTTTTCACCTTTTATTGGATTAGTAGGCCTCCATTCACCTCTAGCTAGCATCTCTGTTTTTTGATGATTTTTTATTTCTCCCCTACACTCTATGCAAACGTAGTGGGCTGTTGAGGGATCTTTATCTTTCCACTTTATCTGTGGCCATTTCAGCACCTGATAGTGATCACAATGTGGACAAGGTACAAAAAAGTATCGTTTGTCTGAATTCTCAAATTCCTTCTCTATTCTGCTTATTCCGTGAACCGTTGGTGTTGAAACTAAAAAGATTTTTCGCCGCGTAAAAGTATTAGTTCGGGCTATGCTGAGTAAAACTGGATCTCCTTCTCCTCCTGAATCCCCTGGATACGCATCTACTTCATCTAAAAAAAGATATCTTACCGGCATTGAACGCAAACCCACTGGACTGTTGGCACCTGTTACTACTACCGTTCCTCCCGGAAATTCCTTACTTTGTACAGTGTTGCCTGAATCTCTCGACCTTGGATCTTTTATTTTACTCCTTAAACATGGTGTATCTTCAATGAGCGGCGCAAATCTTCCCTTTGACCAACGCTTGCCCATTTCTACTGTTGGCTGTACTACCAGCATAGGGCCTGGTGTTTGGTCGATTATATATCCTATCCAGTTATTCCCAGCTTCTGTTCCGCCTATCTGCGCTCCTTTCATGAATACCACTTTTTCAGCCGGTGAAGATGAAGATAGTGAATCCATGATTTCTTTAAGATATGGGGTTCTCTCTGTTCTCCATTTTCCTGGCTCTGATGATGCTATCGTCGAAAGCTGACGGTTCTTATCTGCCCACTCTGATACTTTTAGTGGTGGATCTGGCCTTAGCCCTGCATAAAAACTACTGCTGTATATCATAATGCTGCAATTGTTGCACTTTTAAGGAGAAAAAGAGGTATTTTTTGTCTGCAATAAGTATCTGCTGATGCCTTACTTAAAATAAGTATCACAATTAATATATGGGTAAGGCTTACTAAACTCATTAAGAGCTTCTTTAGTGACCTCAAATTGTATGTCATCATTAAAATACACTCTGCGTTAGCTCTTCTAAAGCTGTTCTGATTTCCTCAGTCAGTGTCTCATGGATCTTCTCTGTGTTATTTATCGATGCTAGTAATGCTGAAACCCTATCTGGAATGTTAAGCAAATTATTACGGACAACTCTTGCAACATTAAATGCTTCAGTCTTTACTTCTTCTACTGAGATAAGTTCACCAATTTCAGCTTTTGCCTTTGCCTCGAGCAGTTTTCCCCGCTCCATCTCGTTTTTTATCCGGGTTTTAAGCAACATCGTTGAAAGATCATTATTTCCTCTTTTTTCCCCTTCTTCTCCACCTTTTCTCCTCAGTGGTTGACTTGGATCTCTAATTGCTTCTATTGCTCTATTTGCTTGTTCTCGGTCAATTAATCCATCTTTCAGCTCAACTATTCCTTTCTTTACTAAATAACAGACATATTGCTTGGCAAACCCTTGTTCCCTTGCCCATTCTGTTTGTGTGATTTTTCCCTCTTCCATCTTATTGTCTTGATTCTTGAATTTGTGCAAAAGTCTTTCCAGTATCAGCGAGAATAGCATCTCTTCCTGTATACACCTGCCAACGCTTTATCGTTACATCTACAAAGGCGGAATCAAGTTCTATGGTTCTACAGATTCTTCCTGTCCTCTCACATGCAATCAATGTACTTCCAGAACCACTAAATGGATCAAGAACTATATCCCCTGGTCCACTGCTGTTTACTATCGCTCTCTCCATTAACTCCACTGGTTTCATCGTTGGGTGCAGTGAGTTGTACGTTGGCTTATCGTAAAACCAGAGATCACTTTGATTACGTCCCCCATGCCACTCACGTTTATTGCCATTTTTCCAACCGTAGAGTATTGTTTCGTATTGTCTTTGATAATCAGATCTTCCTAGCGTAAAATGATTCTTTGCCCAAATGATGAATGTCGACCAACGACCACCTGCTTCTTCAAATACCTTCTGCAAGGTCGAAAGCTCTGATGATGATGCACAGATGTAAATTGCCCCTTTGGTGTATGCTAAAACGTGAGAACAAATGTCATAAAGGAACAATTCGTAATTTTCACCTTGATCATCGTTTAGTATTTTTTTGTCTTCTCTTTCCTGACTGTCACCATATGCTACGTTATACGGAGGGTCACACACGGTAATATCTGCCATTTTATCGTCCAGTACCGCTTTAAATGATTCAACCAGACAACTATCACCACAGTAGATTCGATGACCACCTAAAATCCACAGATCCCCTGGTTTCGACACTACTGACTTTTTATCGACCAATTCCACCCCCTCTTTTTCTCCTCTTTCTACTTCTTCTTTTCCATCAATGTTGTCGAGAAAGCGTTGGACTTTTTCCAGCTCAAATCCAGTCATTTTAAGGTCAAACTCCAAGTCTTCTAACTCTTGAATTTCCAACTTCAAAAGATCATCGTCCCACTTTGCCCAGTTAGCTGATTGATTGGCAAGTAAACGAAAAGCTTTGGTTTGGGCTTCACTTAAGTTATCACTGAGGACTACGGGAATACTCTCCATACCCAGTTTTCTTGCTGCTTTAAGTCTTAAATGACCATCAACCACAGTGCCATCGCTTTTTGCAACTATCGGAATACGAAAACCAAATTCCCGAATAGAGGCACACATTCTGTTTACTACATCGTCATTCTTGCGAGGGTTACGATCGTATTCGACAAGATTTTCAACGGGGTAATAGTGGATTGCTAAATTCATATAATTGCTATGTTTAAATTCTTAATAACTTGTTAAAAAGTTAATAATTAAAAAACGTCTGACGCTAGAGAGGGCCCGGGGTTTCGCTCCCAAGTCCGCCAGTCTGGCCGAAAGGACCCACTTCCTATGTGTTATCTAGCATATTAAAACCTTTACTAAAATTATTAACACAAAGCATCAACGCCAAAGCATCGGCTTCATTATCATCTTGAGGAATAAACCCTTTTCCCTTTACAGCTTCAATAACTTCACTTTTACTTGCATTACCCTTACCGGTGATAAAGCGTTTTATCGTCTTGACAGGTACACCTTGATAAGGTATATTGTTTTCCTCGCACCAAGCTGTTAAATGAGCTAGAAAGCCTCCGTAGCAATGTGCAGCGTCAGTACCTAAATGTCTTCTTACTTCTTCAAAATACACTGCTTCAATATCTGAAAATCTTTCCCTCATCTCATTGAGCCACCTACGAAAATTTAAGAAGTGCATTCCACCTCCGCTGAAACGGCTACCATGAAAGTTTTCACTCCCACTTTGAATTACTCCATCTGTCAGAATTGCCCAGCCGGTTTGCTTGCCGAGGTCGAGTGTTAAAATAGACATCCTAAATTACAAAAACCCCATTTTGATAACGTAATAAATGGCTTGATCCCCCACAATATAGCGTCCGTTCATCTTTTACCTCTTCTAACATGGACAAGTGCCAGACTCTATCATCACATATAGTTATGCTTGAATCGTGCTCACATACTAAAACAGCGCAGTTTAATGTCTTTGCTATATGAGCACAGCAGCCATCCATAAACTGCTCAAGGTGTAAAGGGTCTCCACCAAATAAATCCGAAATTGTATCTAACACTACAAGCTTTGGCTGAAACAATTGAATATCTTCAAATAGCTCATGAAAGAAAGGGGTAAACTCTCCTATACCCTTATCGTTAAAAATCATTAAGAAATTATTCTCTCCTTCTCTTGCAAGGATTTGTATTTGGCTTTCAAATAAAGTTTCTTCAACTTGGTAAAGACATACACTGACGACGTATTATATCTCGTTTACTGCTCTCACAAAATACACCATATGCTTTAACCTGTTTGACATCCATATTGAGCAATGGCTTACCAGTAGCAACCGATGTCATTAATTGTTGAGCAAGAAGTGATTTACCAACTTCACGTTCACCTTTAAGAAATGATACTTCTCCTAGGGAAAGCCAATCTTGTATGATGAATTCTTTTTCGGGAGGTGAACCAACCCATTTTGAACAATCTATTGCTTTTATCATAAAATTACTAAAAATATTTAAATTTAAGTTTGTAGCATAAGTTCCTAAATATCGTCTGGTTCCTTCAAAATACGCTATGAATGGGTTTTTGTAAGTCAATAACAAGAATCTTATGCTACCTACCTTAATTAGGAGTTAATTCCTTGCTATTATATATATTCACCAATTTTACAAAAACTGTTCACTTTTTTTGAAAAAAATTTTCATACAACTAAAAGTTACCTTACCTTTATAGTTACTGTAAGCGTAGATAATTTGGCTTTTGAAGAGACTTTTAAGGGTTTCTTTGTTCATGTGTCTCCTCAAATAGGGCATAGCTAAGCACTAAACAACGTAATTCATTCATTACTTCACTTCTTTCATCTATTAGCTCGTTTTCAATCTCTCCATATTCTTCAGTATCCTCTTCTACGTTTTCCAATTTTTCTAAGCCTTTTTCCAGTGAGTCAATCAAATCATCTACTTTGCGTTTTACGTGATTTCTAAAAACTCCTATATGCTGAGAAATCAGACCAAGTAAAAATACATCCCCTTGGAAATTTAATTCTGGCTGGCGTATAAATAACGCGATTGCTGCTTTTTTTCTTTCTTCTATAGAACCATGTTCAGCTTTTTCTAGAAGCTTGAAAGTATCAATGTTATCGCGCAAGAAGTTGCTGAATCTTAGCTCTCTTTCTGCGTAATTTCTCATGCTACTTGTCAATTTAGGTCTTAGTTCTCCATACATCTGTGGTAATAATTCATCTAACTCATCCAACTGTTTTAAACTTTTATCGTAAACTGAAGAGTGCATTATTAAAAGAAGGCGCCTACTTAATTTTCCAAAAAAACTTAAAATTACTACTCCATTAAGCGGATTATCATCACCGCGAAAAGGTTTCAATAACTTCTTATCCGTTGTTTTTTCTATTGCAGTAGCTAATTTACTTAATTGTTTCAGCTCTCTTAAACGTTTTCCTTTAGCTTCATCTACAACCTGTTTATAGAGATTTTGCTTATCTTCATAACCTAAAGACTCACAATATTCCCTCAATTGTTCAGGAGTTTTAGATAAAAGTCGTTGTATTTCCATAAGACCTCCAATATACCAACTTAACCAGCTTTTGTTATATATATTCACCGATTTTACAAAAACTGTTCACTTTTTTTTAATTTTTCTTTGCAAAGCGTAAAAAACGTGCTAAACTCACTAGTGAGTTTACTATACAGTAATAGAATTGCTAAGAATGCCATTTATTCAAGTTCTAAGGGGCATTATATGCGTTCTTTGGTAATGGTAGTATTTTTGTACCCTAAAGTTGCATCTAGCCTTAAAACAAAGTTTTTACCTCATCTAAAAAAATACAAATTCTCAATTACGTAACTTACCAAAAGCCTAAATTTCTTTTGCTTTCTTCAATCTTCTCTTCTCTACTCTGTTTGTTTGCCGACTTTTGTGTTATCTACACTCAATGCCCCTATACTCCGGATTTCTCACCACTTTTTCCGGGATTTTCTAAAAAAAAGTTAAAATAATTTTAAGGCAGCTAAGAAATTAAAAAGAGCCTAAAACCAGCTATGTCTTTTACAACAGCTTCTTCGCTATTTGAGATCTTTCCATTTTGGAAACAACTGATTATTTGAATCTAGAAGAGGTTACATGAGTTTTTGATAAAACAGTATCTCCCTATCTAGATCATCAGTAACGCTATAATAGCCTTCTAAGGCGTTTTTAAGAATGGTGTTGCAATGGAGACAATTGAAATGGGCTGATAGCTCTTTTTTACAATGAAAATGTGCTATGTAAAACTGTATCTTTTTGGTTTTAATTTCAAGGGGGGTGAAAAATTGTCCCCTCCCTTCAGAAAGCCCTATATCTCTGCTTTTTTTGACTACTACAAAAGAAGTTTTTCTGTTGGAGACAATAAATTTTGCTCTTTGTCTCCATTTTAAGCAGCAATCAAATTTTACGAGCTTCTGTTTCTTCTTCTATGGCAGTAACTTCAAACTTTTTTCCTTGACCTTCATCTATAACCTGTTTATAGAGATTTTTTCATCAAAAGACTCACAATATTCCCTTAGGAGTTTTAGATAAAAGTCGTTATATTTCCATAAGACCTCCAATATACCAAAATAACCAGCTCTTGTTGTACCGAAATTATGAAAACTGTTCACTTTTTTTGAAAAAATATTTTACAACGAATAAAAAACGTGATAAACTAAAATAGAGTTTCTTCTGCAAAGATAAAATTTGAGGTGGGTGATGACTTAGATATACCTTTTAATCGGCTTTTAAAGGGTGTTACAAGCGTTACTTAGGTGTAGTTGGTATTATTTTACCTTAAGATACTAGAATCGCTTAAAAACGACATTGAAGGCTATTTGCTTTTCTACGTTCTGTTTTATGAACATTTTAACACTATTTTTTGGGTCAGACTTAGTTAAAAGTTGAATGCATTTAGATTTGTATGTTTTATTATTAGCTTATATTATTTTATCTATTATTATTTATTACTATTATATATATATAATATATAAGGGTTTTGGGAAGCTAGAATCCGCTATACTGGCTGACTTTAGACACATGATTTCTAGGAACTCTTTTGGGAACGCAGGTGGAAAAGCTAGCTCTCACGCAGGATTCAGATTCCTAATTTCCAATTACTGATTTGGGAACCTGGGAATTGGGAATGTAATTCAATTGTTGGTGGTGTTATTTCTTATATATTCTATCTACCTTTAATTGAAAATTATATTGAGTTCTAAAATTAGCGTTTTAGTTAAGTAGATATGAATTGATAGTAGCTACAAGTTGAAAAAACAATAGAAGAAACTGGGTAAACTCTAAAATATTTTTACCCATAAAAAAAGACTTATCCTAACATTAAATTTTGCCTATAGCTAAAATCTTCAGCTCCAGGAGTGAATTTTCCTATACCACAAGCAAATGGTCCAGTTGGAATGTCAAGCCATTTATCTTCTTTCGAACCTGTAGACATTCCCTTTACTAATTTTGGTGGTCTTGCTTGTAAAAGTTCCTGTACCATACGCTCTAGTCTATCCCTTCCCATGCTGTGAAAAACTTCAGGTAGTCTATGCCGTTGCTTATATACTCCTGTGCTTCCTGTGTGAGTAAATGGATGTCCTGAAGCAGCAGATCGTGTAATTGCATCAGTAAGACATATTTTAAGGTCTTTTTCACTAGCATTTTTAACTGTTAGTTGTATTGTTATATCTTCTAGTAGCCCCGTTTCCTGATTTCTTAGGTAAGTTCTTACAGTGCGATCAGCTAAACCATTGGCCTTCACAACTGCCCCATGAAACAAAGCATTCTGTCTTGGTGTTTCTCCTACTGCCTTAAAGATTTCTAGCCTAGCTGTATTTTCTACTGGCCAAAAAGCATATGAGCATCTAACACCATTAACAAGAGCAGAGGTACCACGGATGGCATCTCGTGCTTGTTCAGCAGTTAATATAGGTTTCTCACTCTTTGGCTTTCTCATATGGTGAGCAGTAACAATTGAAGCTCCAGTACTATTTGCTAGATCAGACAATAGACACATCAGATAATCCCCTACAGCAGGATCAGCATTTATATCTGCATGGATAAATGAAGCAAGTGGATCAAATACTATCAATTTCAGATCTTTAATTTCCTCGAGCTGTTTCATTACGGATTCGAATTCAGGAGAAACTTCGACGATTTTACCACGAACATTTCTGAGTATTGTAAGTGATCCTCTAACGTTTGGCAGTGGTACAATAAATAATTTATCTTTATGTTTCAACCTTTCACACTTAGGGTCAAGTCGTTCTAAGCGGCGGTGTATCTCACTTGCATCATCTTCTGCTGAAAAAATCACTACTGATCCATGTTCAGTAACCAAAGGACCAAAACCGCACAGTTGATCCATATCACTTGCAACCTTAAGTGCCAGGTCAAGAAGAAGCATACCTTTGCCTGTATCTCCCATTGCTGCTATTATTGAAGTAACACCTAAAGGAAATAGACCTTCAACAAGAAACTTTTGCTCTGGTACCGGACCTACAAAGCGCTCTGCACTCCAATCTAAAATGTTAAGTGGCTGTTTTGTGGATCTTTCTAAACTTTTCATATTTGAAGTATCAGTAGCTGGAGTATCAATAGTAAGTAACGGAGTTGAAGCTAAAAACTCTTTGACATCTATACCTTCCTCTACACAATCAGCAGCATCCCATTTCTCAGGCTTACCTCGAGGAATTTCAAGCACAGCAAGTGATGCAACTCCAATTTCTAAAAGCTTATTTCCAACATTTTTAGCATATTTTGCACCTGCTTCATCATTATCTGGCCAAATAATAATATGCTTGCCCTTCAGTTGTGACCAATCAGTCTTTTTAACATCTGCGTTTGCTCCAGACATTGTTGTTGTAGCTGTAATACCTTGTTTTATCAGTGCTTCTGCACATTTTTCCCCTTCAACTAGAATAACTTTGTCAGATTTTAAAATGCCTGGAATATTGTACAAAGGTCTGATTTCTGGTGCAGTAAAAGTAGATTTTTTCACATCAAAAGGAAGATATCGCTTTCCACTATCATCATCATAACGATAGACTCTAACAATAGCTTGTCCGTTTTCATCATAATAATCCCAATATGCAGTTGGATTACCTGAAGTTTTGAGCTTTTTAAAATGACCAAACCACTCAGCTATAGAAGCCATTACTTCAGGAAACTCTATTCTCGTACTTTTTCTATGTACTGCTGCCCAAAGATCGATGATATCACCACCTTCTTTTGTTGCAAAATCGTGCCATAGGCCAGCTTCACTGCCACTTAATTCTACTACTAGACTCTTTCCTTTATCACCTTGTACATTGCCTATATAAAACTTATCACCACGAAAAGTTCCCCTTGGGAATAAATAAGAAAGGCATGATCTTATGTTTAATAATAGTTGTCTTTTTATTTCTTCTACATCAAATTGCTCTAATGGTTCTACAGTATTGTTAAAATCATAATATTCATCATTTAAAGTATTTTTTTGTTTGACATCAGTTAAAAAATCTTGTACCATAAATTGAAACTCCTTTTAAGATTAAGCGTTTGAAAGGTTTTTGAGTAAGGCTGTTTTGATTGGGGTCTTACTCTCTTCTTATGAAGTAAAAACTGCAATAGGAGGTTCTCTTGGCAAGGCTATATTAAGAAATAAAGGAAGTCAGTTTAGGTTTATAGTGAAAAGTGAGGCTTTAGTATCTTCTTTCTTTTAAGAAAAAATGCTCTACTATAACTCTACTACATTTTACTCACTATGTCAACCTCTTAGTTTTTATTTTGTTGATATATTGCATACTACTAATATGTAAGGAATTTTGGCTAAACCTTCTCATATACGCAGGCATAGTTTAATTTAAGGTGGAATTATAAGCGAATAGAAAACCCTCTACTATATATATACCGGGTTTCTTATGACTTTTTCTGAAAAAATTAAAAACTTTTTTCTTTGGAGGAGTTTGGCCTACCTATTAATGATAATCTTTTCAAGCCATCTGTAAAAATGAAAAGTTTCTGAAAACGGCAATTACTTTTTGGTTCATGAATAGAATTATTAAAGATGCCTTTTATTCAAATTTTAAAGGGCATTACAGGCGCTAAAAAGGTACAATGGATCTAGAGTGGTAAAATCGCTTTAAAACGTAATTACAGGTTTTTTGCCTACCAATGAGACATAAAACACAAAATTTTGTCTCCGCTATACATGATGAAATTGGAGACGTAAATTTTGATCTTTGTCTCTATTTTGAACTATTGAGCGGTAGTTATCTGGTTCTTTACATTAAATAACTCAGCTATATTATAGTGCATTTTTTATATTAACTAAATCTCTTAATTGATCGTTGTTAAATTCTGTAATCCAACTCTCGCCACTACTTATAGTTAGGTTTGCTAATTCCTTCTCGCTTTGAATCATCTCATCAATACGCTCTTCAAATGTACCTGTTGAAAGTAGCCTGTACACCATAACATTACGTTCTTGCCCGATACGATAGGCCCGATCTGTTGCTTGTGCTTCCACTGCTGGATTCCACCATAAATCGTAATGTATTACATGGTTTGCCGCTGTTAAATTAAGCCCTGTTCCACCAGCTTTTAAAGACACTATAAGAATGTTGGACTGGAATAAGTTTTTAAAGTCATTAATCATTGTATCACGTGCTTTTCTAGAAAGTCCTCCATGTAAAAATGGCACTTTTGATTCAAACCTTTCTTCAAGTAGCCTAGCTATAATCTCACCCATTTCAGTGTATTGAGTAAATATCAATGATTTTTCTGCAACTTCACCAATACTAATCAATATTTCCTCAAGCATCTGCATTTTACCGGATTGTTCAATACTCGCACGCTTTTTCTTGCCAAACTGTGATGGATGGTTACAAATTTGCTTTAAAGCATTGATAAGTTTAAAGATTAGTCCCTTACGTTCAATTCCTTCACTCTTTTCTATCTTCTCCATAGTTGTATCAACAACCTTTTGATAAAGAGCTGTTTGTTCTGAAGTGAGGGAACAATAACGATTATTCTCAATTTTATCTGGTAAATCCTGAATAATGCTTTTATCACTCTTAAGCCTACGTAACATAAAAGGGCTAGTGATTTTCATAAACCTTTCTAGACAAGTTCTATCTCTTGCTTTTTCAATTGGTGTTGCAAAATAGGT
This sequence comes from Wolbachia endosymbiont (group A) of Phasia obesa, assembly GCF_964028125.1. Classification (NCBI taxonomy): domain Bacteria; kingdom Pseudomonadati; phylum Pseudomonadota; class Alphaproteobacteria; order Rickettsiales; family Anaplasmataceae; genus Wolbachia; species Wolbachia endosymbiont (group A) of Phasia obesa. The sequence goes on along the minus strand of NZ_OZ034764.1, from coordinate 742,112 downwards.
CTTAAACTGCTTAGGGGTACCAAGATAAGATTTATTGATAAAATCAAAAATGCTCCAATACTCAAGTAACCTATTCTCAACAGGAGTACCGCTCATTGCTATTCTATGCGTTGCCTCAATAGCTTTAATTGCCTTGGTTTGTTCGGTATTAGGATTTTTTATATTTTGTGCTTCATCAATCAAGAGCAAAAACCAGCGAATTTTATTAAGTTCTTTTTTATCACGACGTGCAAGACCATAGGATGTTAGAGCTACATCATAATCACTTGCCAATTCTCGATTTTGTCCGTGATAGATGAAAAGCTTTAATTCTGGTGCAAAACGCTCTATCTCCCTTTGCCAATTGCTTAAGATACTTGTAGGCGCTACTATCAAGACTTTATCTTCATTTAAAAATCCTGCATTTTTACAGTATAGAATGGCTGCAATAACTTGTATAGTCTTACCAAGACCCATATCATCAGCAATTATGCTACCAAACCCACTTTCTATGTTCTGTACAAGCCAACTAAATCCGCGTTCTTGATATGGGCGTAGTTGTGCTATTAGATTATTTGGCGTAGTTACAGGTGTGTAAGTATTAAATTTTTTAAACAAGCTTGTAAGCTGCTGGTCAAATGCTACTTTAGTTTCATTTACTTCTCCTGTTAGAGCAGCTTGCATAAGCTCTGCTTGACTTAAATAATCAGGCAATTTATCAAGTTTTTTTAATAAAGCTTCTACCTCTTTGTCATCCAAAAGGACGTATTGATCCACGATTCTTACAAACCCTCGGGAATCTTTTAGCAATTTTTTAAATTCTGTAACGCTTAGTTTTTTATCTCCTATTGCTACTTTCCAATCAAATTTCAATAAATTTTCCAGCGTTAAAAAACTTTCGCGATCTTCTTTTATTTTATCCTTGGCAGACAAACTAAGACTTAATTGTGGTTTGAAGATTTTTTGCAAAGATTTCGGCAAGATAACTGTTATACCTATTGCTCTTAGTACTGGTACAATACCCAGGAATAAAGGTGCAAAATCGTCTAAATTAAATGATAACTTGCTATTGCTATCAATCGATCTTTCTAATTCAGGTATGTATTCAGATAAGAGTGCAAGATCAGATAAAATACTAAGCTTTACGTTTTGATTAGAAAGTGCTTTTTCCAGCTTTATGAATGACTTCTCATCATCCAGTGATAACTGTACCTCAAGTTCAAATTTTTCATGGTGATCTTTTATCATTAAATAGAGTTTGTAAGGTTTATCTGCTAAATAAAGACGTGAAAGCCAGAGATTAATTGCTTGCGGTATTTCCTTGTTGCTAAACTCAGTAAACTTGTATGGTCTTCCAGTAAAGAATAATTCAAAGATGTATTTATCTCTATGCTTATCCAGTGATGCAGGAAAGTTATCTTCTATATACCCTAAAAGGATGAGAGAGATAGCAACATTTACCTGTTCCTCTGGTTCCATAGCGATTTCTTGATATTTAATCAATAGAGGCGGACAAATAGATGATATCTTGCTATGAATTTCCTTAACTGACTCATTAAACAACGCCGGAATCCACCTAATTATAATTTCTCCTCTTTTGTTTTGTAATACTTGTGGTATTAGCGCTGACTTTTCCATCAGCATATGTGCAAACTGTGAAATCATATGCATGAAGCGAAGTTCACGATTAAGCCTGTGAAGTAACGAATTAGGAATGTCGTTTAAAAATCGCGCTATATCTTTCAATACATTTCTACTTAGCATAAATACATTAGTTGTACCATTGCTCACTTGAGTAAGGTAATGCTGATCATCAATGAATAGTTGAAATGTTTGCCAATTCTCAATATTTCCCCATCTTTTAATAAATAGCTCCTCTTCTGATAGTTCCTTCTTAGAAGCTGGATAGTACACTAACTTTCCTGCAGGATACTTTTGCCAGTGCTTATAAGCTATCTGTAAAATATTATGGAAGTTTTTTTCAAAAAAAAGTGGATTATCTGTTAAAATACTACTGATACAATCAAAAAGGTTAGGAATAGTTGATAAATCAATATCATTTAAAATTGCTTGGTTATGTATTCTAATTTTAGAACATGCCTTAAATATATCATCTATCTTTAAAATATTTTGAGCATTTTCTAATTTTCCATTCCCAAAATCATCGATAAGTGCTGACAAATTACAATTATGAATATTAAAAATCATGAAGGGGTTTTTATCAATTTCTGCAGCAATAAGATAAATTACAGCAGCAATGTGTTTACAAGGCATAGCCCAATCAGGACAGTTGCAATTTGCATTCATCTCTTCCCAATTTGAAGGAAACAATTTAATCCCAAGATCATTAAGCTTATCAAACAAGCTGGTTGGTAATTGCCTATTTATTAATTTAGATAGTATAGAAGGTGAAGTTTCAATAATTTGACGAATGGTCTGTTGTTCTGATGAGCTTAATTCATTGAGTATAATTTTGACTTTATATGGTTGAGGTTTTGAACCACGATATGGGTAAGATCCTGAGCTATGAACTTTAGCTGTAACTATGTGACCATTAATTTTAATACCAAAAGTTCGACCAGTATTAGCACAAGTTCTGCCACGTGGAAGACGGTTATCATAATCAATTCTATTGAAGCACTGAAGCCATTTTTCTCCCCACCATGTTCTTCCATAAATAGTCATCTTGTAAAACTATATATTTTAACCTAGATAAGCTAGATGCTGATTCTATGGATGATTTTCTCTGAATATGCAAAACTCATCTTGAACTACTACAAAATGTTAATTATAACAACAGAGAGGGCAAAAGCAATAAACACTTATATCAAAGGAAAAATTGATTAAGGGAAAAGTGAAACTTTTTAAAGGTTGTTTAATACCTTTACACCTGTGATTGTAGCACTAATGTTGTGCGATAAATGTACAGTGAAAATGTCATCAGAAGTTACCCAATTATTGAGTAGTTTTTTTTACGGCGTCAAGACTCTTGCCAGCATAGAAAATATCAGTTCCTATATAAATATCCTTATGGGCTAAAAGAAACTTCTATTGGTTGATAGAAAACAGAAAAAAACTATTTAAAAAGTATACTCAACAATATAACAAGGAAGCATAAGTTAGGGAAAGTAGTAGGCCGTTGATAAGGATTTGCCTATTTTCTCGATCAACTAGCTTTTGTATAAGTACTGATGGGTCAATATAAATGAGTAGTTCTGGGAAGCTTACTTTATCGGCTAATCTATATTAGCGTCATAGAGGATTTATATATTTCAAGCATGTTAATTATTTTTTCTGGATCATTTAGGAAACTATAGTAGACTTTACAACTCATTAATTATCACTTAACTTACCTCCTAGTAAGTTCTTGAGTTATGTATGGATAACACGTTGATAATATTAGCAGCAGGAAAAAGCAGTAGAATGAATTCACAGTACTCAAAAACACTACACCCAGTAGGAAATTTTACTCTTTTAGAGCATATAATTCACAATGCAAAACCGCTGAGTTTAAAAAGTCTATCAATTGTCATTAACAAGCCTTTTCTAAAGGAGTTAGAAAGATTTAGTACCTTAAAAGATATAATTGATAAATATAATATAAAATTGATAATTCAAGAAAATATTACAGGTACTGGCACTGCAGTTAAAATTGCCCTAGAAAGCCTGGAGCGGTTATCTGACCAAGACATAGTTTTAATACAGTACGGAGACACCCCGTTTATATCTAGTGATACAGTTATGAGAATGACTGATTGTTTAAAGTGTAATAATAAAAATTTAGTTCTTCTTGGATTTAATAGTCAAGATAAGCAATATGGAAGATTAGTAATTGATGATAATGACAATGTTCAAAAAGTCTTGAAAAGTGAAGATGAAATTCTTCTTGCAAACTCTGGAATAATGGTTTCATACGCTAAAGATCTTTATACCCTAATAAAAGAAGTAAAATTTAATGATTCGACCAACGAATGTTGTCTTAATGATATAATACCCATTGCAGCAAGCAATAACTTACGTGCAGGTTATGTAGTCGCTGACGAAAAGGAAGCAATGGGGGTAAATAACAAAGAGGATTTGGTCAAAGCAGAACGTTATTTTCAGGCAAATAGAAGAAGACAACCAACCCTTCTTTCATAACTATATTTTTTTATTCATTGATCCTTAATTTAAGTTGACATTTGTTTTATACTAGTTTTATAATGCTTTTTAAGTCTTACTTGTAAGATGATAGGTGTGAAAGATTTTCCTGGTTGTAGTGAGAGGGACACATGGGAATATTAATAACAGGTGCTGCAGGTTTGATAGGATCGGCTTTAGTAGAAAAGTTAGAAAAGCAGGGTTATGAAGTAATAAGCTGCGATATTAGGTTTCGCGACAACCCACTCAGTTTTTTTTCAGAAGATATAATGCCGCTACTCGCTAAGTGTACGGGGGTTATTCATCTGGCTGCAATTTCTAGAGTTATACATGGTGAGCTTTATCCTAAATTGTGCCAAAAAGTTAATGTCGATGGTACAATCCAATTCTTAGAATTCTGCAAGTCGCTTCCGAATAAACCATGGTTTATATATGCAAGCAGTAGAGAAGTATATGGAGAACAAAAGGAACTACCAGTTGCAGAGTCTGCTAGTATTAACCCAATAAATAATTACGCCAAAGGTAAAGCGTTTATTGAAGAACAAGTAATAAATTTAAAAGGTTCTAACTTTAATGTAGCAATATTACGCTTCTCAAATGTATATGGTGGTTTACTAGATCATAGTAGTAGAGTAATTCCTGCACTCTGTATCAATGCATTGAAAGGCGATCCAATTAGGATAGAAGGTAAAGAATGTGTTTTTGATTTTACCTATTTGGATGATGTTATAGAGGGTATATACTTAACTGTTAAATATTTACAAAACGAGAAATCTTCTCTTCCTGCTATTCATCTTACTACTAATAGCCCATGTACTTTAGAAAACTTAGCAAAAACAATATTAAAAGTCACGGAAAGTGATTCTAGAATTGATTTTTATCCTCCAAGAAATTTTGACGTAACTAAGTTCCATGGTGATTTTACTAGAGCTAAAGAGCTACTTGGTTGGTCTCCAAAGCATTCATTAAAAGTAGGATTAGGTAAATTTATAAAAAGTCTACAAAACAATACACAAGAATATCCTAACAATATAGATATGGTAATATATGAAAATATTAAAAGTTATTCATGGTTACCCTCCTTATTATAGCGCTGGTTCGGAGGTTTACAGCCAAACTCTTGCCCATGAACTAGCCAATAATAATGAGGTACAAATATTTACTAGGCATGAAAACAGCTTCTTACCTGATTTCCATTATACTACAGCTCTGGACTGTAGTGATTCCCGGATCTTACTGAATTTAATTAATATACCTACAACTAAATATCGTTACAAATTTATCAATGAAGAAGTAAATATAAAATTTAAAAGAATAATAGATAACTTTCAACCAGATCTTATACATTTTGGTCATCTTAATCATCTATCAATTACTTTACCAGAAGTTGCTTTTAAAGAAAATATATCTACAATTTTTACGCTACATGATTTTTGGTTAATGTGTCCAAGAGGAAGATTTATTCAACGTAATTCTGAAGATTTGTTACGGCTTTGTGATGGACAGAAGGATCAAAAATGTGCAACCCAATGTTACAAGGGGTATTTTACAGGAGATGAAGAATTCTTGAATTCAGACTTAAATTATTGGGAACAATGGGTTGCAACTAGAATGAAGCAAACAAAGAAAGTAGTGGACTATATAGATTACTTCATTGCTCCGTCAAAATTCTTAATGGATAAATTTACTCAAGACTTTAATGTTCCGATAAACAAAATTTCTTATCTTGATTATGGTTTTGATCTAAATCGTCTTAAGAATAGAAATAGGGTGCAAGAAAAAGAGTTTATTTTCGGTTATATAGGTACTCATACTCCCGAGAAAGGTGTTGACCTATTATTGAAGGCTTTTTCTCGCTTATCATCTAAAGCAAAACTTAGAATTTGGGGAGCGGCAAGGGAAGAAACTAAAACTTTAAAAGCGATTGCCGATCAGTTTCCACATGCTGTTAAAGAAAGGATAGAATGGATGGGAAGTTATAACAATAAAAATATAGTTACTGATGTATTTAATAAAGTTGATGCGATAGTTGTTCCTTCAATTTGGGGTGAAAATTCACCATTAGTAATACATGAAGCACAGCAACTGAGTGTACCAGTAATAACGGCTGATTATGGTGGCATGGCAGAATATGTAAGAGATGGAATAAACGGACTATTATTTAAGCATAGAGATACAAATAGTTTGTCAGAAAAAATGCAAGTCCTATCTACAGACCAGGAATTATACAGTGAACTGACCCAAAGAGGCTATCTTTATACTAAAAATGGTAATGTACCTTCTATAAGTGAGCATACTGAGAAACTTAACAAAATTTACCGTAATGTTATTGAAAATAAAGGCAAATCAGTGGCTACAAAACCTGGTCCTTGGAGAATTACTTTTGATACTAATCCAGATTACTGCAACTTTGCTTGTGTAATGTGTGAATGCTTTTCACCATATAGTAAAGTTAAAGAGGAGAAGAAAGCTAAAGGGATAAAACCCAAGATAATGTCAATAGAAACTATCAGGAAGGTAATTAAGGAAGCAGATGGAACACCTTTAAGGGAAATCATTCCTTCTACTATGGGTGAGCCTTTAATGTATAAAAGCTTTGATGAAATAATCAATTTGTGCCATGAGTTCGGCCTGAAGCTTAACCTCACGACCAATGGTTCTTTTCCTATTAAAGGAGCTAGAAAATGGGCTGAACTATTGGTACCAATTTTATCTGATGTTAAGATTTCCTGGAATGGGGCAACTAAAGAAACTCATGAAAGAATCATGAAAGGTTCAAAATGGGAAGTAGTGACAGAAAATTTAAAAACTTTCCTTGAAGTTAGAGATAAATACTTTAGCGATACAGGTGAAAGGTGTACCGTTACTTTACAATTAACATTTTTAGAAAGTAATTTACATGAACTTTACGACATAGTTGAGATGGCTATAAAAAATGGCATAGATAGAGTTAAAGGACATCATCTTTGGGCACATTTTAAGGAAATTAAGGATCTATCTATGAGGAGAGATGAATTAGCAATTAGTAGATGGAATACGGAGGTGGGAAGGTTATATGAACTTAGGGATAATATGCTATTGCCAAATGGTAAAAAGATAAAATTAGAAAATTTTACGATCCTTTCTCAAGAGGGTATCAAGGATTTGGCTCCAGGTGGTCAGTGCCCATTTTTAGGTAAAGAAGCATGGATAAACAATGAAGGCAAGTTTAGTCCCTGCTGTGCTCCAGATGAACTACGCAAAACATTAGGAGATTTTGGCAATGTTAATGAAGTTAAACTGGAGGAAATATGGCAAAGTAGCGAGTACCTAAACTTACAAAAGAATTATTTAAACTATGAATTATGCAAAACATGCAACATGAGAAAACCATTAGTCAATTAATGAAAGATAGTGAGTACCTTAAATCTATTAGGGTTTCCCCCTGTGAAAGGTTTCACCAATTGTCAGAAAATCCTTTGTACAAAAATAGATTTATTAGAGTTGATAAATTTCACGAGCCTGGCCTTGCACCAGTTTATGATGAGACAGGCGCTTATCACATCGATGCAATGGGAGAAGCAATTTATCGCGACAGATTTTTAAAAACTTTTGGATTTTACTGCAATAGAGCAGCCGTAGAAGATGACACAGGGTATTACCATATTGATCCATCTGGATGTAGAGTATACAAACATTCGTATCAATGGATTGGAAATTACCAAGAAGATATTTGTGTGATTAGAAAGCATGATAAGTTTTTTCATATTGATTTGAACGGCAATAGAGTTTATGAGCAAGAATACAATTATGTTGGGGATTTTAAGGATGGTATCGCTGTAGTCCATAAAGATGGTAAAGCTACACATATTAATAATCATGGAAAGTTAGTACATAATAAATGGTATAAAAAGCTTAATGTTTTTCATAAAGGATTTGCTATTGCAGAAGATAAGCATGGCTGGTTTCATATAGATATTAATGGCAATCCTGTTTACCGGCAAAGATTTAAAATGGTAGAAGCATTCTATAATGGCATGGCAAAAGTTGAAACTTTTGAAGGTGTATTAGGACAGATCGATATTACCGGAAACGTAAAGTTTAGTATTTTTGATTTAGATAAAGAATCTCAAGTGCATAAGATTTCTGCAGAACTTTCAGCCTTTTGGAAAACTTACCTCGCAAATGTTGCTATTGAACTTGATTTGTTAAATATCTTACCTGCAACTATGCCAGTTTTATCTCAAAAGTTAAATATTATCGTTCCAAATCTAGAAAGGCTGTTAAGGGCGTTGTGGGAAATAGGGTTTATTGATTACGATAAGAACAAGGACTTATGGCAACTATCATCAAAAGGTAAGTGTTTTAAGGAAATACCATTTTTGCCTAAAGCAGCAGCAATGTGGGCAAGGGTTGCCGCTGAAAAGAATTGGTTAAAAATTGCCGATATATTAAGGCAGGAGTCAATATCTTCATTTGAATCTTTTAAGGAGAAAGAAACATCAGAAGACAGGAAAATAGCGTTTTACCAAGCATTGCTAGGATATTCCAGGTTTGACACTAAAGAGTTTAATTCTAGGGTTAATATAGATGGTGCTAAAAATATATTGCTATTTGGCGTACACTCTTTATTTCTTGCTTATTCTGATATACACAATAAAGGTTCTATAGGCTTATATTATTACAACGAACATAAAGTGCCTAGGCAGGCAGTAGAAGATTTAAAAATTAAACTCATAACTCAAGAAGAATTATCAGCTACAAATTATGAATTAGGTGTCTTTTGCCGCTTTCTGCAGCATTATGATGATAATAAGGTATTGTCTTATTTAAAATTGGTAAAAAATAAAGGAATACCACGCGTTTTAGTGATAGAAACTATCCTAGATTACTACTCCCCAGTGGGAGGTTCTGTAGATATTAATGTAATGGTTGAAACAGGGGGTAAACTAAGGACATTGAGCGATTGGAAAAGAATACTAAAACAAGTAAAAGGGCTTAAAATTTTTAGTATTGTACCTTTAACAGATTATTTATCAGTTATTGACATTAGGTGTTAATATATGAAAGCATTGCAAAAAAATGGTTTTTTTATTATCAAAAATCTAGTTCCTTTAGAGTTAATAACTCAGTCTTTAAATGATATAATAAGCAAGATATCAAAGTTATCTCAAGAATTAGGTGTTTCAACTTCTGACTATTTAAACTGCACTGGAAGATGGGGTACATCATCTCAGGTAACTAGAATTGTATCTCAAGTATTAGATAAAATTATTAAAAATTATCTTGAAAAGTCACTTCAATGCCAGATACTGCAGAAAAAATCAAATGTTATATGTAAAACTGCTGATTTAATAGATGCAGTTCCCTTCCATCAGGACATCTCTTATAGCTTTAATGACCCTTATCATTTTTCTGTTTGGCTAGCTTTGAATAATGTCAATAAAACTTCAGGTGCACTACAAGTTATAGAAGATAGTCACAACTGGAAAATACAGCCTCTAGTTGATTTTTGGCATCCATACTTTTTGGATCAATACTCGGATAACCGGGAAAATTATAAAATTAAGTCACTACCTATTTCAGCAGGAGATGCGATAGTTTTTGATTCACGGTTATGGCATGGTAGTGATAAGAATATAGATGCTAAAGATAGGTTTGCTTATGTTACGAGATGGGTTGTAAAAGATAAAAGTCTTCCTTGTGTGCCAAAACCTCAGCCTTCAGTTTTTGGTATATTAAACTGTGGTGCATTAACAGAATTTATACTGAGAGAATACTTATCATTATTTCGTCGCCAGGAAAGTATAAAAACAAAAAATATGGAAGAACTTATTAAGAGCTGGTTAGCCTTTATTACAGACACAACTACAAATATTTCTGAGGTCAACACTGCTGAAGCTAAGCGAGATTTATATAAGCTACTTATTCTGAATCAAGCGTCAGCACTACATGATGCTGGAGACATTTCAGGAAAAATATACAAAAATTTATGGTTTTCACTGCTTGTATTTCTCAATAAAAAAGTCAATGTGGTGGAGCTAGCATTATAAATGAACAAAAGTAGAGTTGGTAGTTTCAAGTATATATTGGTGTTCATTTTGAATATCTTATCCAAGTTTAAGCTTAATGTGCTTGTAATGTTCCTGGTTGCCCTAGTAGTGGCTGTTGATTTATCTTTTAGAAAGTATTTAGTAAAAAATATCTTAGATACAGCTGTAAAATATCAAGAAGGTAATGTAATTGAAAATCTTTTATTACCTGTAAGCGCTTATGTTTGTATGGCATTACTTATTACTACTGCTTTTAGATTCTATGGCTATTTTGTTGACATTCGAATGTTTACCTCAATGCGTCAAAAAATAGCTGATATGTCTTTTTACAGGCTGCTTCAGCAAGACCATTCCTATTATCAAAACAACCTATCCGGAAGTTTAGTATATAAGGTCAGTAACTTAATGGATAGTGTGATAGAGCTAATAAGACTGCTTATAGACTGTTTCTTTAGTTATAGTATAGCATTAATCTTGGCTATTTATACTTTATCACTAGTAAATATAAAGTTTGCAATAGCTACATTCATTTGGGTGAACATTTTTATTTTGATTTCGGTTTTCAGTTTTCGGGTGCTTACCGGATTAGCCGATGATCATTCTAAACAAAGTTCACAAGTAATAGCGGGTATAGCCGACAGTATTTTAAATGTTATATCAGTAAGGTTATTTTCTCGGCAAGCGCATGAGAGGCATAAATTTTTTCAAGTATGCAAGAAAAAAACTATTGCAGAAAGAAAATTACAATGGGCATACTTTTGGCTTTGGTTTATATATGGCTATTCATTTGATATACTCCAAGCAGTAAACTTGTATTTTTTAATTCATGATTATCAATTGAACAAGATTGCAATAGGAGATATTGCTCTTGTACTTGGAATTAATATATCGATTATAGAGTTTCTTAACCATCTAACTAGGAATCTTACCCAATTTTCTACTCATTTCGGCAAAGTTTCAGATGCATTGCCAATCTTGACTACCGTACCAGAAATTCAAGATAAGGAAAATGCTAAAAAATTAAATTTATTAAGTGGAAGAATAACGTTTAATAATGTTTCTTTTTCTTATGAGGGTCAGAAGTCATTATTTCAAGATTTTTCAGTTACCATTAATCCTTGCGAAAAGGTAGGTCTAGTTGGTTATTCTGGAGATGGTAAATCTACTTTTATAAACTTAATCATAAGGCTATTTGATGTTAAAAAAGGTAATATACAGATTGATAATCAAGTAGTATCGGAAGTTACACAGAGTTCTTTGAGGCAACAAATATCTGTAATACCTCAAGAACCATTGTTGTTTCATGATACTATTTTAGCAAATATTATATATGGTAAACTTCAATCTACTATCGAAGAAATAATAAGAGCTGCAAAGCTGGCTGGTATTCATGATTTCATTATGACTCTACCCGATCAATATGAAACTGTAGTCGGAGAAAAAGGCATAAAGCTATCTGGAGGGGAAAGACAAAGAATAATCATAGCGAGAGCATTTCTAAAAAACGCTCCGATATTATTTTTCGATGAGCCAACTAGTCAGTTAGATTCTATAACAGAGAAAACAATTCAAATGAGTTTATTTAAGTTGATGGAAAATAAAACCACCATTACTATAGCACACCGTATTTCTACACTTTTACATATGGACCGAATTCTAGTATTTGACAAAGGAAAAATTGTCCAAGATGGTAAACATTCTGAACTAGTTTGCAAGAAAGGTCTTTATAAAGAACTTTGGGATGCTCAAATTGGCTGTCTAAATATCAAAAAAGAAAATGGAAAAAACTATCGACCTGAGAAGTGACACTACAACTTTACAAAGCTCCAACGTTATACACGCAATAAGTAGTGCAATCGTTGGAGATTTTGCTTACGGTGAAGACAAAAGCTGTAACAACTTATCGGAATATTGTAAACAATTATTCAAAGTAGAAGAAGCATTGTTCGTAACCAGCGGTATGCTTGCAAATAGGTTAGCTATTGCCAGTCAAACAAGTCCTGGTGATGAACTAATTACTCATTATAATTATCATGTTAATTTTTTCGATAGTGCAGGCAATGCAAAAGTAAATAGTATAGTGTTTAACTGTATTAGGAATAATACCGGAATCTTAGATATTGATGAAGTAGAATATGCTATTAACTCTAAACCGAGATATAAAATTTTTGCTCAGGTGAGTCTAGTTTCTATAGAAAATAGTATAAACGGGTTTAACGGTAAAATTTATCCTTTTAAGAAACAAGTAGAGTTATATAATTTCTTAAAAGCTCACAATATAAGTCTTCATTTAGATGGTGCGAGAATATTTAATGCTCATGCTGAAACAAATGTTGCTTTAGCTGACTATGCTAAATATGTAGATACAATGAGCTTTTCTTTTACTAAAGGACTTGGAGCTCCTTTTGGTTCAATGCTTATGGGTAAAAGAGAGATAATTGAAAAGGCTAAGAAGTTACAGGTTTGGTTGGGGAGTGGTTATCATCAAATTGGGTACTGCGCTAATGCAGCAAAATATGTACTACAGAATAATATCTCTAGGCTTAAAGAAGATAATAAGCTTGCTAAATTGTTTGCAGACAAGATTAAAGAAATTCCACATGTAAAGCTGATACTACCTTATCCAGAAACTAACATAGTAAGCTTTAGTATAAAAGAACTAAATGTGACTAATGAGTTTTTTTTGAGTAAATGCCAAGCTTATGGTTTATTGCTCTTTCCTTGGCTCGAATCTCATATAAGAGCAGTTGTTCATCTTGGCATAGAGGAAGCAGACATAATAAATGCTGCTGAAATTATAAAGGAGGTTGTATTAAATTTAGTATGAGGGTAAAAATAGATTTCTTTAGCGATTCAAACACTAATCCTTCATCTGAAATGAGGGAAGTAATGGCTAAAGCAAAAGTTGGAAATGAAGCTGCATGTGAAGATCCAACTGTAAACGAATTAATAGAAACCACATGTAAAATATTAGGTAAGCCAGCAGGAATATTTTTGATTTCGGGAACGATGTGTAATGTAATTGCTTATAAAGTGCACATTCAAAGACCTGGTGATTATTTGTTACTCGATGAAACTTCGCATCCATTAATAGTGCAATCTGGATTAATTGCAGCCCAGGCACATGCCACTCCTTTACCTATTAAAGGAACAAGAGGAATATTTACTGGAGAGCAAATCGTTGAGTTTATTACTCGTCCTAGCTTAAGGAATGTTCCAAAAGTTGGGCTTGTTTCTGTCGAACAAACAACGAATTTTGGTGGTGGAGCTGTGTGGCCTTTAGAGTATATTCAAGAGATCTCAAGTCTCTGCAAAAAGAACGACGTATCCTCTCATTTAGATGGAGCAAGGCTGTTCAATGCTTGTGCTTATGCTAAAATATCTCCAAAAGAATATGCAAATTATTTTGATTCGGTGTTTATTGATTTTAGTAAGGGATTAGGCGCTCCAATGGGTGCAGTATTGGCTGGAAGTGAAGAGTTTATTGAAAAAGCTTGGTACTATAAGTTTCAAATTGGCGGAGGTATGCACCAAGCTGGCATTATTTCAGCTGCATGTTTATATGCTCTCAACAACAACATGAATTCTTTAATAGAAGATCATAAAAAAATGCAGCACCTTATAAAAGGTCTTAGCTCTATAGATCAAGTTATAATCAATATTGACCTATACAAAACTAATATAGCGTATTTCTCATTACGTACTGATTGTATATCTGCTCAAGAATTAATAAATATACTAATGACAAATTATGGAATTAGGATGGCTAACATAAGAGGTAAAATCAGAGTTATAACACATAGAGATATAAGCTGTGAAGATATTAATACTACTATATCTACTATAAGAAAGATACTGAATAGGTAATTTCGATTGTTATCAATTTTCTACATTAATGGTTTGCAAACTTCTTGTAAAACAATATTATACCAACATAGTATTATGCTAGTATTTGCATGGAACTGTTTGGGGAATAGGTGTGAACTTTGTTTTCTTTCAATATTTACTATTCTTTTTTGGATATGTGCTACTTTACTTCTCAAGGCAGAGTATACCAATTGCTCTACCACTGTTAATAGATACTGACCATGTAAAATTAAGCTATTTTTTTGCCTGCTTTTCTTTTTTTTACGGAGTATCGAAATTCTTTAACGGGATAATCATGGACTTCAAAGATAATCCATTATTTATGTTTGGGCTATGCAATATTGTAACTGGAATATCAACCATTGGTATAATTTTATCATACAATAACCTAACCTTATTACTGTTAACATTGATATTATTAGCTTGGGCACAAGGAGTAGGTTGGCCAGCTATTACCAAGTTTATGATTACAAACTCTAGTATCTCTTCAATTGCATCATTGTGGGGGGTTATGAGTGCATCTCAGCAACTTGGTTCTTGCCTTACTTTAATTGTGTTACCAAGTATAATCAAAATATATGGTGTAAAAAGTGCATTTTTGTATTCTGGCCTCTTATGCTTACTTTTTGGAATTTACATAACATTAAAAGCATATTACAGAGAAAGTACTACTCCTACTATCTATAAGGTGCAGAAACCTAAAATTGGCATTAAGGTGACAAGTTCCATATGGTTTCTATGTTATGCTACTTTTTGTACTTATATTATAAAAATGGGAATCTTCTTTTGGTTTCCTATAATTTTAAAAGATAGATTACAAATCTCTCTTGTACAATCCTCACTAATCACAGGTGTCTATGATTTGGGTGGAATCCTTGGAACTTTAATCACAGGAAGAATTAGTGATATGTATTTCTTTCAAAATAGAAGTTTGCTAGCATTACTTTACATGCTGGGTATAGCACTCACTTTTATTGGAATGAACTTTTGTCAAAACATAGTTCTTATGAGTCTTGGTGCAGCTTTATCAGGATTTTTTATATTTGGAGTACAAGTACTAACAGGTGTTATAGCTGTAGACATTGCTCCACAAAATAATGTATGTACAATTGTAAGCTTGACAGGATTATTTGGGTATATTGCAAGTTCAATATTTTCATGTGTAGTTTTAGGGTTACTTGTGGAATGTTTTGGTAATAACATGATGTTCTCATTCTTCTTTATTTGTTCTGTTATTATATCCATTTGCTTTTGCGTATTATCAAGCAGGAACCTAAAACAACTGCATAAAGTTGACATAGGGAATATTTCTTAACATTAAACTTCCCAGGTAAACTTAGATTTTTTGCCCAGAGAGTAAACATTGTAACCATATCTTAGCAACAGTTCACTATCTAATAAATTACGAAAGTCAAAAATATTAGGTGTAGCCATAACATCCTTTAAAATTACAAAGTCTTGACTTTTAAATTCCCTCCACTCCGTTAACAATAACAAGGCTTCTGCGCCCCTTGCAGCTTCTATAGCGTTATCCGCGTACTCTATATCCTTTAGAACTTGCCTAGCATTATTCATTCCCACTGGGTCATATGCAGTAATTTTAGCGTTGTTATTCACTAACAATTTTGCGACATCTATAGCTGGACTATTTCTTACATCATCAGTACCAGGTTTAAAAGTTAGCCCCCATATCGCTATTTTTTTATTTTGAGCTCCATTTAGAGCATATTCTACCTTTTTAGCGATGTTTGTTATATGATTATAGTTAGATTCCTTAACTGAATTTAAAATTTGTAGCTTGACATTATGATCTTCAGCAATCCTTATCAAAGCTGACAAATCTTTAGGAAAACAGGATCCTCCAAATCCTGGGCCAGCTTTTAGAAATTCCCTACCTATTCTATGGTCCATCCCCATGCCATTAGCTAAAAGGTCGATGTCTGCTTCTAACATCTCACATAAACCTGCCATTTCATTGATAAAAGCAATTTTTGTTGCTAGAAAGGCATTAGAAGCATATTTAATCATTTCAGCTGTAACTGTATCAGTGACTATTAACGGAATATTCCTATCTGTAAATGATCTATATATAGCTTCTAGTTTTACTCTAGCTCGCTTAGTTTTTACTCCTATTATTATTCTATCTGGATATAAAAAATCTGATACTGCAGAGCCTTGCTTGAGAAACTCTGGATTAACTCCCAAATCAAAGTTGTAGCCCTTATTAGATAAATAATTATATATATTTTTTGTAGTACCAGGAGGAATAGTTGATTTTATAACTATTAAGCAATCTTGATTAACTCTCTCAGAAACTTTACTTATTGAATTATATACATTTTTTAAATCTGCATTTCCTAAGGAGTCTGATGGAGTATCTACAGTTACAAACACTACTTCTGTGTTGGGATTTATTTGAGAATACGAATCGAAGAATCTTATCCTTTGTAACTTTATATTATTCTCTAAATAGTCTGCTAATCCAGGCTCATATATAGGAATTTTTCCTAATTTCAATAATTCAATCTTCTTAGTATTTATGTCAATGCAATCAACGTTATGACCCTGCTCTGATAACATTGCACAAGATACTAAACCTACATACCCTATTCCTATAATGGTTATATACATCTTGTCATTACCTTAAAAATATCCTAATGTAGCTCAACTGCTTAAACATTTAAAAAGAACATCATTAACAATTAGAGTCATAAATTTTTACTCTAGCGTTGCATACATTATTTTTCTTAATTACTTTACTTTCTGAATAAACTATAAACAAAGTCGATGGTATTAATATTAAAATACCATACAAAGCACTTTTATCAGGCAACTCATTAAACATAACATATGTTACTATTGCAGAAATTATTAGCTCTATGTATCTATATGGTGCAAGTGCAGTAGCATCTGCAAGAGTAAAAGCTTTTAATATGAAGAACAGAATTAGATTTGAATTAATTCCCAAAATCAGTAGTAATACTAATTCTAACAAGGAAGGCAAATGCCAATAAAACAGCAAAGGCACAGTGGAAAAAATAGTTGTTGTTAGAGCTGAATAAAATAACATACTTATTACTGACTCTTTTATTGCGAGTTTCTTATTAAGTATGTCTAATATAGCAAAGATTAATGTAGATACAATAAAAATAAAAATTTTAGGATTAAAGTCTTCACTATAAGCTTTGGTAGTAATAGCAATACCAACAAAGCCAATAACAGTTACTGACCATCTTTGCCAAATTATATTTTCATTTAGTAAAGGGATTGCAAGAAGTATAACAAATAATGGTATAGAAAAACTTATAATTGTTGCAGTTACTATGGGAAAAATAGCTAACCCATAGGTCCACAAGGTTATTCCAACAAATAACAATACTCCTCTAGTTATCTGAATAGATATTTGACTTGTTTTAAAAGCTTCTCTTCCATAGTAAAGCATAAAAGGTACAAGGGTAATAGTGCTAAATAAAAAGCGGAAAAAGATTACTTCAAAACTTTGGAGATGTAAACTTAGATATTTTGATATAGTATCATTAGCTACACTACTAAATAAACTAAGTATAAACCAGATAACTCCAAGTAAATAAGCTCTTAGTCTGTAATCCACAAAACTCCTAATTTAATATACAAACTTCCATGATGTGCTCATATAACTTCGCTGCAAAAAAGGTTGATAGCATACAGGCTCTCTTCTACTTACTGTTCTAACCATATTCACAAATTTTTGCTAAAAGTAGCATTAGAAGTATTATACAAGATATGTCTTTAATTGCGTAATTTTAATAGATTTAGAATAGAGATTATCTGAGCAGGGAGTTACTGACTGATTTTTTTGTAATATAAGATAAGAATGATAGACATTCAATCACAACTAAAAGTAGCATCAGCTGAGATGGATAATGTAACACCTAAAAATATTAAATGTCTGCAGCAGGAGGCAAATGCAATGATAGAGGACAACCAGGAATTAATAGATAAATTTTTGAAATGCCAAGCAAACTAAAGAAATAAAGCAAAGAAAGGTTTAAAAAACATAGTTTCGCCCAAAAAGCATACTAAGGGGCAAGAAGCTAAAATTTCAAACGATAAGCCAAAACCGCTACATGAGCAACCTCTAAAGTTGATGGAGAAGACCTCTAAAGTAAAAAAAGATAAAAAAGGAATAAAAGAAAAAATAAAAAGCTTAAAAACAAAGAAAGCAAAACCCGTAGAGAAAGAGCTGAAAAAGGGCAACGTGTTCAAAAAAGGCTTCAAAAAGCTAAAAGGGAAGCTGAAGAGCCTAAACCCCATAAAAGCTAAGAAAAACAAGATAATCGGGAGCAAGAAGTTAGCATTTTTACTAACATCTGCTACAATTGTGGCAATTTTACCAACATTCAGTTTAGCTCCTCTTCCAGCCTTAGCCATAACTTCTGCATGTGTTTTCAGTATTAACTTTATCGCAGTCAAGACACTAAAGAAATTTATTAAACAACGTAAATTAGCAGCAGAATCTAAAGAAGAGTCAACTCTACTAGCTAAGCCAGAAGAAGAAATTCAAGATGTGTCTATAAAACCAGTAAGTAAAGAAAATTCAGAGCAAATTTCTAAGGAATAGATTTCTACATTAATATACTACCTTAAATACTTTTCTATTTCTATTTAAATATTATTTATTCAATATAAAAGTAGTAGTAAAGCTAGTGGCTTCTTTGTAAAATACTAACTAAACGGGTATGCGAGTTAATAATTTAAAAACGTTTCTCGCTGCATACTCTAATACAAACACACTTTTTGTGGGGTTGCTATGACAGTAGAAAAGATTTTACAAAAGGCTGCAAAGGAAATTTATCACTTCAGACATCCTAGTATTTTTTCTTTATTAGTTAGTGCAGTTTTCAAATGGATCATAAATAGTAGATTGGGTGTTAGTTTTTTACATTTTGCTGCAGAAAAGAACTTTTATAATATCATTCGATTCCTTGTCAAACATGGTGCTAACGTTGATGCTGCAGATAGAGAAGGCAATACAGTACTACACGTTGCTTCCATATTTGGCTTTATCGAAATAGTACAAACTGTTGCAGCAAGGACTGAAAATATTAACGCCTATAATATTTACGGTAATACTCCTTTACATTTTTCAATAAAGTATAAGCAATTGTATGCTATGCAAAGGCTATTACGATATGGTGCAGACATTAATCGCCTAAATGGTCTAGGTGAGTCACCTCTTCATATAGCTGTAAAATGTGCTGATGGGGTAATGTTGGGGTTACTGATAAAGGGAGGCGCCTTTCTCGAAACTAAAAATGCAGAAGAAAGTACTCCTTTGCACCTTGCAGTTTCATTAAATAAGAAAGAGTATGTAGAGCTTTTATTGCGAAGCTGGGCAGATGTTAACGCAATTGGGAAAAGTGGTTGTACACCGCTGCATCTGGCTGTTATGAATGGCAATAAAGAAATTGTGGAATTATTGCTGAGTAAAAAAGCAAATGTTCATCTGAAATGTTTTTATAACTCTAAAGAAGGTTACACAGCACTAGAGAACGCTGTAGCGGATGAAAACGAAGAAATTACAGAATTATTTCTGCTTTACGGAATAACCTTAAAATAGCGGAGTGCAACAATGTCCTACGAGCAGATTTCTATATGTGGCATAATACTAATCATTGCTATTAAAATATTTTCCTTTTTTAGGAAACGAGCGTATAAAAGTCTTATCAGAAAGATGTCACTAAAAGAGCGTGAAGAGAAAATTGAACATAACCTTCAAGTTTATAAAGAAAATCTAAAAATAATTGGTGTTGCAAAACCGATAGGTAAATGGACAAAGATGGCTATCCTCAATAATGAATTGATGCAGCGGTTAGCACGATTGATACAGGAAGAAGGCGATGAGAAGGGATATTGGGAGCTATTTGTAAAAGCTCAGGCTTCAACTCAAGGCAAATATAAGGGAAGAGGGCGGTAGCTCCGAAAGTTTCCCATTGTTGTTGGCTTCCGGGAGTGTTAAATAAACCATACGCGTCAAGTTAAGGAAAAGTGTAAGTAAAGTTGATAGAGTGAAGGAAAATAATAAGGTATAAATTCTCTTGGATATATGAATGAGAGAACTTACAATGGACAGAATAGCTTGCTTATCAAAAGACCTCAATGAATTCTTTAATGAAAAAGCAGACGAAATATCAATTGCAGTAGGTTTTATAAAAAGAAAGAGAAAACTTAATGGCTCATCATTCATAAAAGCTATGGTTTTTGGTAACATAGGAGTTGATGATTGCAGCATAGAAACAATGTGCCAATTGCTAAATGAAGACTCGATAGAAATTACAAAACAGGGTTTAGATTTTAGGTTTAGTGAAGAAGCAGTTGAGTTCATGAAAAAAATGTATAACGAAGCTTTGTGTTTATTTAAAAAAAGTCTACAGATTGATTGCAAAATTTTACAGCAATTTGGAAGCGTTAAATTATTGGATAGCAGCTACATTAGCCTGCCCAGTAGCATGGAAGATATGTACAAAGGATATGGCAGTAGCTATAGAGATTGTGAGAATAATACCAAATCAGGAATAAAGCTACAGTTAGTCTTTGATTACCTGAATCAAGCGCTAGATAAGTTAAATTTTATGGAAGGAATAAGGTCGGATCAAGGTTATAGGGATTATCTGAACGGTTTATCAGCCAATGATTTGCTAATATTTGACTTGGGCTACTTTGTGCCTAGTTCTTTTAAACAGATTGATGAAGCAGGTGCATATTTTGTTAGTCGTTATAAGTCTGATACCAATATATATGATATAGAAACAAATCAAAAAATAGAGCTATTGGAGTATTTGGAAGGTCAATTATCTTCAGAAAAAGAAGTATTATTAGGAAAGGAAGTAAAAATTAAGGTAAGAATTATATGTCAAAAGCTAACTGAAGAACAGTCTATGGCTAGAAGAAGAAAGGCTAATAAATTAGCAAAGTCACATGGATATACATCTTCTCAAAAGAATCAAAAGTTATTAGATTGGTCAATATTTATAACTAATGTTCCAGAGAGTAAAATTAATGCTGAACAAATATTGACGGTTTATAGAGTAAGATGGCAAATCGAATTACTATTTAAACTATATAAAAGTCATATCAATCTTGATAAACTAAAAGGAAAGACAAATCCATTTAGAGTATTGTGCGAGCTATACGCAAAATTATGTGCTATTCTCGTATTTCACGGAATGATTGGCTGTGTAAAACTAAAAAAGAACACGGAGCTCAGTTTAACAAAGGCATTTATTGAATTGAAAAGGCGGGTTAGAGAGCTCTTTTTGATATTAAACAATATTGTCAATAATTTAAAAATTTTTCTAAAAAAGCTTACTATAATCTGGTCAAAGTTTTCTTTGAAAGACAGATATAGGAAGACCAGGGTATCTACTTTAAGCTCTCTACATTCCTTAACTTGACGCGTATGGTTTTTTGAACATTCCCTGTTAAGATGCCTAATCTACTTTCAGCCCCTCAGTATGTAAACTGCGTGGTAAAGACTCTAATTCCTTTGCAGCACTTAAACTTTTATTTTTTGCATGTATACCAAGCTTATTGAATTCTCGAGCAGCAGGAAACACCCTTGCTTCAAGAGAGCCAGCAGTTTTATTATAATGATCAACAGCACTTTTTAAGCTCCTGCGCAAATTATCAAAGTTTTCACCCATTGTGCAAATGCGCTCATATAAAATATGACCTAGTTCACTGATTTTCTTTGCGTTTTCAGCTATCATCTCTTGCTTCCATCCATACGCTATTGCTCTCAGCAACGCAATTAGAGTGATCGGTGTTGCAATGATCACTTTTTTTTCCACTCCAATCTCTATCAAAGCAGGCTCATATTCCAGTGCTGCGCTAAAAACCCCCTCCCCTGTTAAGAAAAGCACCACAAGTTCTGGCGTATTTTCAAATTGATTCCAATACTCTTTTTTACCCAAGTCATTTATGTGTTTTTTTATTGCCAGGGAATGGTTCTTTAATTTCTCCTTTTGTATTTGCAAATCATTTTGTGATATAGCATCCATGTAAGAATCAAGCGGCACTTTAGCATCTATTATTATTTGCTTTCCAGATGGCATTTTGATTATTAAATCAGGACGCAATAAATTATCCTCGTTTTTATCAATCACTGACGGCTGAGTAAAAAAATCGCAATACTCAATCATTCCTGCCATTTCTACCACTCTTTTGAGTTGCATTTCACCCCATTTGCCCCTAATGTGAGGTTTCCTCAGGGCATTAGCAAGGTTGGAAGTTTGGTTCATCAGCGCTCCAATTTGCTCCTTTAAACCTTCATAGGCCCCTACCCTCTCCTTTTCTAGCTCACGTATTTCATTATCGAATTTTTCTAATTTTTCTTTTATTGGAGTTACAACTTCGTTGATCGTTGCTTGTCTTTTTTTGAAATCGCTTTCCGTTTCTTTTAATTTACTATCGATTACTTCCTTTGCTAAGTTCAGAAAATTATTGTTATTTGTTTGCAAAGCATCAAGAGAGAGCGCTTTAAAAGTGTTTGTTAATCTCTCCTCTGCTTTTGTTAGTAATTCTATTTCCTTTTTCTTTTCCTCACGTTCTTTTTGCAGAGTTACTTCAAGTTCTGCTCTTTTGACCCTTAAATCAACTATTTCTTCATTCTTCGTAAGCAAAGTTTGCTTTGTTTCTTGAAGTTCTTGCTCTAATTTACATAAATTACCCTCAAGGTTTGCTTTCTTTTCGCTCAGTTTTTTTACGATAATGTAGAAAAATAGTAATAGAGAGACAACCAGAGCTATAGAATTGAAAAGCATCAGAATAAAAAAGCTGTATTTACAATTCTATATGATTTTTGTGTGTATAAGAAAGAAAAAAGGAGCACCTAAAGAGGTGACCTTACCCAGAAAAAGTAGAGAGAAAGTTAAGACGTTTTTATCATGAGAATAAATTGTGCAGGAATGCAATAGTTAATAGTAGAATGTCTACGTTATTTGTTATAAAAGATTTCTATGTATTCAAATATGGCAGTTCTGGTTTGTTGAGCGAGAAGTATCAATAAGCAGCTCCCTTTTAAGTGAACTTTTCTGCAACAGAGTTATCGTAACAACAGCCCTTATGGCTCATGCTGGAAATGATGTTTTTTGTATTCAATAGAAATTGGTAATTTTGAGAGGTATACTGTGACCCTTGATCGCTATGTAACAGCAGATTTTTATCGGGTTTGCGTTTATCAACGGCCATCAATAAAGAATCTATAACTAATTATCATGTTACTCATTAACCACCATGCGTGAATATAGGTCAATTATTGCCGCCAACAACCTTCTTTAGTTTTTATGTAGGTAATCCCAAACTTTATTTGGCTGATCAGTAGTAAAATTTTGATCCAATGTGTTCGGAGCCACAACTCGGTTGCTTATTTGCTGTTTTTTATTTTTGAACCTTCGTCTAAGCTTGGTTTTAATGCCATTTTCTTGCATAACACTTTGTACTGTTTTAATTTTTGCCTAAAGCTTTTAATTCAGCGTGAATTTTAGGGGCTCCATATCTGCATTTAGAATGCTTGATGTATTTTTTGAATATCTGCTAGAAGCCCTTCTTTTGCTAATTCTTTACTGCTTTTTTCCTTAGCAACCAATACCACCAGTACAAAACCCTACATAGTTCCTGTGTTTTATAGCAATTTCTATATAAAAGAATACTTTACTCTTTTTCTTTGCCCAGGGCTTTTTTTAAGATGTCTCTTTCTCTTATTAGCTCTTTTTTTAGATCAAATCTTTCTTTGTCATAAGGAGCCTTTGCCTGGAAATGCGTATGCTCCAGACATTTTTCCATCATATTTTCTTACTTAACATACTGCCATCTATACCTAGATCTTTTGCTATTTTTGTACTTGCTTGACCTGTTTCTTTAACCAGCTTAACAGCTTCTAATTTGAATTCTGCTGTATATTCTCTTCTATTTGTCATATTTTGAAAAAACGTTTTATTTTACTCCAAAAACGTCTTAACTTTCTCTCTACTTTTTCTGGGTAAGGTCACTTACAACTTACTTTTAATTAGTCTAACCCATGCGTGCCAATCCCTCTCACCAAGATTGCTTTCAAAAGATAGGAGATCCTTTACAGCTTTTGAGCAAATTTCTTCACTTGGAATTGATAACTCCTTATTCATTGCTAACGTTAAACATTGAGTTTTGCACGCTTGTTCTAAATGATACGTGTAAAACATTGCTTCTTGTATACTCCGACCACACGTTATAGATCCATGATTACGCATTAACATGACAAAATTTTCTTTCAGATCAGCTATTAACCTCTTTCCTTCTGTATCGCTAAGTGCTAGGGAATTATAATTATGGTAAGAGATTTTATTGTAAAAGTGCAGTGCCCATTGACTTATAGGAAGCAGCCCATCTTTGAGAGAAGAAACCGCTACAATAGAAGGTGTATGCAAGTGAAAAATTGCTTGAATATCTTTCCTTGCTTGATAAACAAAACCATGAATTATATAGCCAGTTCTATTATATTGATATTCTTTGCCTTCAACTACATCTCCATCAAATGATACTTTCATTAACGAACGTTCATCTACTTCATCAAAACGCATACCAAACGGATAAATATAAAACGACTTTTGATCTTCAGAACGCACTGAAAGGTGAGTATATGTATGATCATCGAACTTAAGGTAGGACAAAATCTGATAGGCATAGACTAGATCCCTTTTTACTCTGCTCTTTGTTAACAACACAATCCTCTGTTAGAATCTTCTGAAGGTTTATACGCGAAAAGAGACTTGTAGTAAACTAATAAGTCTATGCCACTCTGTCTTGCTTTCTGAATACCAAACACTTTTGTGTTGTAGCTTGCTTAAAAATAGTTATCGTTATTATAGAGTTTATATACAGAATTTATGTTTTTAAATTACACAATATCTTAACTACAAAAATAATTTTCTATATAATATTTCATATGTTTTAAAGCTTCATTTTTATGTTATTATAAATGTAAGTTTCAAGATTGAAAATAATATGGTAAATATTAACACAAAAAAACAGCCAGCAGGATTTTTCATATATCTCTCTGGTCTTTCGGGAAGTGGTAAACTTTCCACAGCAATAGAATTATCTAATATGATAGACGCATTAATTATAAATAGCAAGTTCTATAACAATGTTCAAGCTTGCTCTATATACGATGGTGTCTTTGAACATGATCCAATACCTAAAGAAGTTCAAGATAGAATATATGGCATTATGCAAATTATGCTTCAGGTAATAGAAAATTATCCGATTCACTCAAAAAATTACATATTTATTGATGAGTTGATGGAAAATAATGACCAGAACATGAGGACGTATGATTCAATAGTAAGGCTTAGTAAAAAAATGGGCACAGAAATCCTTCCTGTAGTACTCAGGTGCGATCTACTGACATTACAAAAGCGTATTGCATTAAAAAGGCAAAGAAAAAATAGGAGGGTGATTAATGTAAATAACGTTATAGAGAAATTGAGGACTAACGATTCATTTATACCACCGAGTGCCATAGAGATAGAAAATTCAAATATGAGTATAAAAGAAGTAGCTCAAGAGATAGTAAACCAGATGCACAAGCTTAGCCAAATTGCGTGTATGCAAAAGAATAATCTATAGCAATTTCATATACTGAGGCTCATTTAAATATAAAGCTTCAACTTCGTTTAATTTTTGCTTGTTCTTCAGTCTATAATGAACTAATAGTCCTGCATGGCTAGCATTTAAATTGCAATCCATATGTGTACTGCTTGTAGCGTGACCAGGGTCACATGCTGCAGTTGGACCAGACAGCGGCAATAAATTGAAATCAAATAACTGCGTATAAAACCCTTGAGCATTTTTGATTATAGCTCTGATATTTTTTTTGCTATTTTTACAAAGCAAAGATATTGCATAGGCTTGAACTTCCAGCGCACTAACTCCATATAACTGCTTATTTGTAGCAAGATTTATACCTTGTGCTGCTGATATACCAACTCTAATTCCAGTGAAACTTCCTGGTCCAACTACTACCGCTAAATGGTCTATTTTATCGTAGTTATAATTGTGCTTATTAAATAAAGTATTTAAAGTTTTAAAAAATGATTCTGCATGACTATTGCTGGCGGAATTGCGCTCTACAAAACAATTACCATCATAATCAACTATTGCTATTGAACTACCAATACCTACAGTATCAATCGCTAAAATAGACATTACTTAAGCTTATCATAGAGTTTTGCAAACATCATAGTAAAGGCACCATTACCCATAACATTTGCTGAAGTGATTATTGGATCAAACACTATATACAATGCTGTAATTAACGAAAGCATTTCTGGAGAGAATTTGAGATGTTTCTCAAGAATAGGTAGCATTACCATAATTCCTCCTGCCGGCACTGCCACGATAGCAAACTTAAATAACAAAAAATAGAGAAGAAAAGTTACATAATCTATTGTGAATAATGAATAACCGGAGGCAATTATCATTGATAATATTATAATAAAAAAGCAATCACCTACTAAATGAAAGCTAGCAGTTATTGGTACAACAGACGATGCTATGTCAGGTTGCTTTACATTTTTTTTGCTTCCTTCAAGAGTAAGCGGCATAGTTGCATTACTAGACATTGTGCTCATTGCAGTAATAAATGCCGGTATCATATTGCCTATACTAGCTATCCAGCTTGTAACCTTGAATGAATTTGCTGCTCCATATAAGAGGAAAACATAAAGGTAGGTTGCAGATGCTATAATAATGAAAATTATTGAGTAATCCTTAAATATTATAGATAAAACTTGATCATGCTGCATTTTTAAAGCAAGCCCAAGTACAAATATTGGAATAATCGGCGTCAAAAACGTTTTCAAAATAAAGAGAGTTAAATCTAACATTTTGTTCGAAAGCTCTTTGCTTTTCTTGGGTAGCAATGTGGACACTACTATGCTGGATACAAATCCACAAGCAAGGGCATAAAAATTAGAAAGGAGTAGCGGCAGTCTAAACGACCATAAAGGAACAATTGTTTCTTCATACGTTATATCTTGTATTGAATAAGTGTTTTGTATGATAAAATGCCCAACAGAATAAGCTATTAAACTTGAAGCCAGATTCGATAAGAAGATCATTATAATAAGTAATAATATAAACTTTATAGCTGACTGCTTAAGATTGTTAACACTGCTAAAGATTAACGCAAAAATAACAAAAGGCATTATAAATAGCAAAACCTCTTTTATACTAAGGCTCACTGAGTACAAGAAGGTTTTTATTTCCATTGGAACTAAATGACCAAAGAATGCAGCTGAAGTGATGACCGTGAGTAAGATTAGTAGTTGTAGCACGTTCTTATATACCAATGTTCTATGGACATATATATGGTAAGTTAGTTGTTAAGTAAAGCAAAACTGCCTAAACTGCACAGCAAATGGTGTAATGAAAGTAGCTGACACTGGAATGACAAAGAAGAGTGAAATTAGCACTCACTTATTATTCGTGTCGTTTTCAGTAAAAGCCTCCTCCCATGTGCCTTGAGTTGCTGCACGGCTATACTCTGTTACTCTATTTTCAAAGAAATTCGTATGTTCCACGCCATTTAGTATTTCATCAAGCCACGGAATAGGATTATCATTGACATCATATATGGACTCAAGACCTAATTGCATTAACCGTCTGTTTGCTACGTAGCGTATGTAATTGCGCACTTCTTCTGCGGATAGTCCTTCAACATCTCCTAAATCAAAGGCAAGCTTTATGAATTCGTCCTCAAGTTCAACGATGGTGCGACATGCAGAATATAATTCCTCTTTAAACTCGTTGTCCCAAATTTCATTATTCTCTTTAATAAATGTATTAAATAACATGATAATTGAATTGGTGTGCAAAGTTTCATCACGGGCTGACCAGGCGATTATCTGCCCCATTCCTTTCATTTTTCCAAAACGTTGGAAATTGAGCAAAATTGCAAATGATGCAAATAACTGCAACCCTTCAGTGAATGCACCAAACACTGCTAGAGTTTTAGCTACATGTTTTTTATCGTGTTTTTTGCTTTCCTCGAATTCCAACATATATTCATATTTCTTTCTCATAGCATCATACTTTAAAAATGCTTGATACTCACTTTCTGGCATGCCAATTGTGTCTAAAAGATAAGAATAAGCTGCAATGTGTATGGTTTCCATATTGGAAAAGCTTGCAAGCATCATGCATATTTCTGTTGGCTTAAATATATTTGAATAATGCCTCATGTAGCAGTTATTTACTTCAATGTCTGCCTGAGTAAAAAATCTAAAGATCTGGGTTAGTAGATTTTTTTCTACACTTGAAAGTTTAGTTTTCCAATCCTTCACGTCATCAGCGAGCGGAACTTCTTCAGGTATCCAATGGATTCTTTGTTGCTGCAGCCACGCATCATACGCCCAAGGGTAATTAAAAGGTTTGTATATTGGATCTGCTTCTAACAATGACATAAGACACCTATTATTTTCTAAAGTAAATATTATATTAAGTGATATTGAGAATCAGTCAATTTAACTTTTTTGAAATTTGACGGCAGATAATTTATTAGTGTATTATAGCTTCAAGTAATTTATCAACAGAAATGCGAGTATTAATATCTTTTATTTTATTATTTACAGTGAGCTGCACTCACACTATTCACAATCACGGAGCTCCTGGCATTAGTGTTGAATTGTGGAGCAAGATAAAAGTAGGTGACGATAAAGAAAAAGTGGTTCACACTTTAGGATCACCAACATTAGTATCAAAGTTCGATGACAATGTTTGGTACTATGTCTCATATAAAATTAAACAAGCCAATTTTTTAGGAAAAAGGAAGTATAGTAGTAAGTCTCTGCAAATTTCATTCGACCAGGACGGTAAAGTTGAAGATACAAAAGAAACTGACATCTTAGAGAGATCTTTGGCTGTTTCTGATTGAAAGTTTGCTCAGATCTTCCTACGTCATACCGCGGTTCATTCCATAACTGTACGAATATTGTGATTTTAGTCCACTAGGAAGGATGTTACCCAAGTAGCATGACACTTGTATCTGGAATCTATTTTGTACGCAATTCCATCATTGAATTACATTTTCGTGTGAAATGTGACGTTCACAACATTCATGCAGCTGCAATTACTTTAGCTATAGAATAAAGTCTAGTGTTACTTCACGCCAAATGTGGTGGTGCTGAATAGGCAAGCCGGTTAATGGGCTACATTTATATACTGCACGCATTGCGTTATCTGCTATCGACCTGAAAAGTGGATTATCTCGATAGGAACTACTGTCTGCTATATCGGCCATAATTATCTCACCTTGACTGGATAATAATAAGTTGATTTTTATACTAAAATTTTCTTTGTAAGCTATGCTTTCAGGAATGCTCCAGCATTTTGTAAGTTTGTCTCTTATAGAGTTAATAATTTCTGTTACAACTAATTCATCCTTTTTGCTCTCAACGCTTTTTTCGTTTCCTATTTCATTCTTTGCCTCTTTAACATCCCTTCTTAGTTTCTTCTCTACACTTTTTTTTCTTTTTGGAACAGGAATAAATTCTTTACCCTCGTTAATAATGACTTCTTCTTGCATTTCGATAATTTGCCTCGGTTGTGCTACAACAGTGTGCCCAACTGTTTCTTTTTTCCTTTGTGGTATAGAAACAACTGACGTATCATTCGTTTGGGCTTTTGTTGAAGGTAACGAAAAAAGCAGAAAACCACATGAAGATAAAAAAAGAATGTAATTAGAATAGAAAAAACGCATATGTTAAGCAGCTTGTTTTACTGGTTTAAAGCTAATATTGCATGTAAAGTCAATATATTTTAGTTGATGGACAAGTTTGAAGTAAATAAGGAATCCCTTCAAAGTTGCAGGCAAGCGAAAGATTGCCTTCTCGACAGACAAAGAATTGTATAATGGATTAAAAGGAACCGTATGACAAAAATTATAGGAAAAGAATATACAGAATTTTTAGAGCAGTTGAAAGATCGTATTGCAACAAGCCGTTATAAGGCAGCGCTTGCAGTAAATAGTAAGCTTATCTTGCTCTACCATTATATTGGAACAGAAATCTTAAAACGGCAAAGAGAACACGGCTGGGGAGCTAAGGTAATTGATCAATTAAGTAAGGATTTGAGAAGTACATTTCCAGAAATGAAAGGCTTTAGCACGAGAAATCTGAAGTATATGCGTAAGTTTGCCGAAGAATATCCTGATGTTGAATTTGTGCAGGAGCCTCTTGCACAATTAACTTGGTATCACAATATCACTCTTTTGGAAAAAATAGAA
Source organism: Wolbachia endosymbiont (group A) of Phasia obesa (assembly GCF_964028125.1). Classification (NCBI taxonomy): domain Bacteria; kingdom Pseudomonadati; phylum Pseudomonadota; class Alphaproteobacteria; order Rickettsiales; family Anaplasmataceae; genus Wolbachia; species Wolbachia endosymbiont (group A) of Phasia obesa. The sequence goes on along the minus strand of NZ_OZ034764.1, from coordinate 711,794 downwards.
AGTCATGAAATAAGATTATTTTATGTAAAAAAAGCTATTGAACATACGTAACATTATGGTGATGCAGATAGAACTTGGACTACATAAACGTCAAGGAAAAGCAATAACTAATTTTAAAGAAAAATTACCATCTCCACAATCCGATCTAGCACATTACACATTAAAAGATCCGTATATTTTTGATTTTTTAAGTATAGGTAAGGATGCTCATGAAAGAGAAGTAGAAAAAGGACTCGTAGGGCATATGGAAAAATTTCTGTTAGAACTCGGTGAAGGATTTGCATTTGTTGGTAGACAATTTCATTTAGATGTTGGTAATAAAGACTTTTATATTGATTTATTATTCTATCATTTAAAGTTACGTTGCTTCGTAGTGATTGAACTAAAAGATAAGGATTTTAAGCCGGAATATGCTGGTAAAATGAATTTTTATCTTTCTGCAGTTGATGATTTACTGAAGCACTCGACAGATCAACCTTCTATAGGGTTAATCTTATGTAAATCTAAAGACGATGTACTTGCTAAATATACACTCCGAGACATGAACAAGCCAATAGGGCTAGCAGAATATCGAATAACTGAAAATCTACCAGAGAACATAAAAACAGCTTTACCGACGATAGAAGAATTAGAAGCTGAATTATCCAAAATTTCAGACGAGGAAAAGTAATGTTACTAAAATCATTCAAACAATTATTTAGCAAACCAAAAGCTCAGTATGAAATGCATCAGGCTCAGGAAGAAGAGTGGCAGCCAATAACTTACTCTCTCATAGCCTTGAAACTTTGGAAGCAAACAGTAACGGAGTAAGTGATTTTTATGGATTACACGCTCTAGGTGCACTATCCTATATATCATACGGTCAATACACTCTAAATGAGATGGAAAGATGAAGGCATCATTATAGCTGCTAAAAAATACGGCGATAAAAACTTAATTCTTTCTCTGTTTACAAAAAATCATGGAAAGCGCAGGGGATTAACTAAGCTAACAAACAATAGCAATTATAAGTTTCAGATAAGTAATCTATTACATGCAGAATGGAGTGCTAAGTTACCTGAAAATCTAGGTTTTTTTAAGTGCGAATTAATCGAATCTCCATTCCATCATTTCTTTCAAGATAGGTTAAAAAGCATTACTATTGTTTCTTTCTCCTCTATTTTAGAAAAAGTGCTTCCAGAAAGTGAACCCTGTGCCGTGCTGTATGACAATTTTCGATATTTCATCGATGTAATTAAACACAACAATCAGTCTTGGCAAAGCCATTATCTTAACTTAGAGCTTCTGCTTCTTACGCAATTGGGATTCAAGTTAGACTTATCCAAATGCGCTGTAACAGGTGTTAAGGAAAATTTACAATTTATTTCTCCAAAAACTGGTAGAGCAGTGTCAAAAAAAGTAGGAGATTATTATGCAGATAAACTCCTACCTTTTCCACAAATGTTGCATGATGTATACAATAATACCCTACAAAACAGCTACTCATTCCAAGAATTTCAGTTAGGACTGAAAGTCACAGGATATTTTTTAAATAAGTATCTATTTTTGCAGTTAAACGTGAAATTTCCAGAGCTGAGAAACCTCATGTTGTCGCTTTAATCTTAGCAGTCCTACGTCATACCGCGATTCATTCGCGGTATCTCTTAGCATAGATCCAGCTAACAAGTAGCGGGATGACGAACTTATCGTCATGCCACCGCGAACCGTCATACCGTGATTTATTCACGGTATCTCTTAGCATAGATCCAGCTAACAAGCAGCGGGACGACGGTTGTCAGGGTGTCATCCCAGCGCCCCTATGATGTCATCCCAGCGCCCCTATGATGTCATCCCAGTGCCCAGACACTGGGATGGCTTTGTTGCATCGCTACTTATGAAAGGCTAACTATAGTTAGGATTATAAGCAACCTATTGAAAATCTTGTTTTTTTGCAATCAATCTGATCAAATTTAAGAATAGTAATTTATTATTTATATTAATAAATTTAATTCTATTGAAAATAGCTAAAGCATTGAAATTCTTGAATTTTAGCCGGATTAGTGAGTGGTAGTGAAATTTCTTTTACTCAAATTTAGGTATTCACTGACCGTTCTTGTTATAAATACCAGAATAATAAGCTACTGATATTCTCTACCTTTTTTATCTTTATCCATCATAGCTAGCGATGCAACAAAGCCCACTGGGATCCAGAAAAATTTGCTTGTGAACAAGCAAACTAGCATGGAAAGTGGTTACAACGTTTTCGATGAGATTATATGGAAAACTGGATTCCAGTGTCAAGCACTGGAATGACAAGGTATAAACCTTATCGTCATGCTGCCGCGAACCGTCATACCGCGATTCATTCGCGGTATCTCAGCATAGATTCCGCTAACTAGTAGCGGAATGACGGTTGTCGGCAAACTTAAGCCACTTTAGCTATAGCCAGTAACCACTCTATTTCTACCACTGTTTTTTGCTTTATATAAATATTTGTCGGCACGTACTATAAATTCTTTAATATTGTCAAGGTCAGATTCTTGCATTTCTGCAATTCCAATGCTCACAGTTACATCGTGGGTTGTATTTTTATCCGCAAGTATAAAAGGTTTTTTAGCAATAATTTTGCGTATTCTTTCCGCAATAGTATACGCATCTGATGTATCGGTATCTGGCATTACAACAACAAATTCCTCACCACCAAATCTAGCTAACAAATCTGTCACTCTAATATTTTCAGAAATTCTTCTCTGTATTTGCTTTAAAAGTTCATCTCCAGCACTATGCCCAAAACTGTCATTCACCATCTTAAAATAGTCTATATCAAGTATCATAAGAGACAACCTTCTATCCTTTTCCACAGAGTCCTTAACAATGTTTCTTAAGTGTGCATCAAAATATCTTCTATTATAACAGTTAGTTAATGGGTCCTTTATAGACATTTCCGCATTATTAAATAAATTCATTCTCAAGGCATCTTGATATCTTTTGCGTTTCACTTGCGAATTAACCCTTGCTATTAACTCACCCTCATCCAAAGGTACTGTTAAATAATCATTAGCACCTACATCAAGTGCTTTTACTAAATTGTTTTTATCATAATCCTCAGAAAGAATCAGAATTGGTGTATAACGTGTTTCCACCTTACTACGAAACTCAGAACACAAACGCAAGCCGTCAGTTTTTGAAAATTGCATATCAGAAATGATCAGGTCGTAACCATTCTCAATACCAACCTTCAATGCTTCTATTGGATCACTCAGTATTTTAATTGACCTAAAGCGTTGCTTTAATATATTATATATCTGCTCTGCTTGATGAACATCCTCATCTATAACAAGTATGTTAGCATCAAAAATCTGATTGGAATAATCCATAATACTGTTTCCTGCGACTCCACCAATCTCAGCGTTAGTTTCTCCTCTCAAACGCAATTCATCGATAATCATCTTTAAGCGTGTGAGAGACTTAATTCGTGCAGATAAAGCAGTTTTGTTTATTGGTTTAGTCAGAAAATCATCCGCGCCAGCATTAATACCTTGCACTCTATCATGAGTATCATGCAGCGCAGTTACCATAATTATTGGAATATGGGTTGTCAAGGGATCACTCTTTAGCTCCTTACAAACTTCAAAGCCATTCATCTTTGGCATCATGATATCAAGTAATATAATATCAGGCTGCTGCTTTGCTACTAAATCTATAGCTTCTTCACCATCATGAGCTACGATAACCGTATAGTACTCTGCTTTTAGTCGAGCTTCTAAAAGCTTGACATTAGATAGTACATCATCTACTACCAGAATCTTCGCTGTCATTATCTTTAGATGTATTATCTATATCGTAAGTAGGATAAAGCTTACCATTTTTACCAACTATGTAATTTACTTTCTCAGTATTACACTCTTTATATAAGTCTTCAATTCCGGCATCCTTCAATAACCTTCTGGCTTTTAACCTTACAATTGTAAAATACCTATATATAGTCTTAATAAAATCAATAAATACAGGTACCTTATTTTTATCAAGAACAATTATGCTCACTAAAGCTACAACTAAAATTTCTGAAAGACCTATATTGAACATTTTCCTATGAAGCAAGTACTTTAATCCTTCTGATTATAAATATTAATTTGCTTAAATCAAGTTTAGAAGCAACCATCTCATCTAAAAAACTATTATAACGTTCTATGTAGTCCTTATCATCACAAGCCCAGGTTTGAACCTTATCTTCGGGGTTATCAGTAGCTTTTATGACTTTAACAGCTAGCTTGTGATGGTAATTGCTTAAATCGTCCAATAAATCATTAACTAAGCTGCGATCCCAATAAGAAGAGCGGCTTTTCATCTTGATGGCAATTGTTCTAATCAGATCGAATCTTAACAGCGACTTTAACTCAAAGTATATTTTACCAGCATCAAGAATGGACAAAGATGTCTGTTCAGCAACAGATATAATGTCCAGTGCATAAGCAAGAACGCATAGATCAGCAACTTTTTTTGCTAGATCTTTATTTATATTAAGTTCTACTAAAGAAGTTGATCCATGGCTATAGATCTTTAATAGGTGTTCATCTAAAACATCAGTTAAGTTCTGGCCTAAAGTTTCAATTGCATCTTTAAATTTTGTAACATCATCCAATTCTACAAAGCTAAGCTTGCCAAGATTTTTCACTAGCCAAAATGATACTCTGCCAATAAATTTCTGCACGTTCCTCACTATTTGTAAGTATGAGTTAACATCAATTTTTCCATCCAATTCATCAATTTTCTGCCACAGGCTGTTTAAATCATACAGGTGGTTAACAACAATATATATGTTAACCGCTTCTTGTATCTTAATTCCAGTGTTCTCAGCCAAATTATTGATGAATATACAGCCCATTCTATTCACTACATCATTTGCAATGCAAGTAGAGATAATTTCTCTACGAAGTTGGTGTTTTAATATGAAATCCTTAAACTTTGTTACCATCTTTTTAGGAAAATAACCTAGCAAGTAGTCATGAGATATAAGATCTTTTTCAGACAGATCGGAATGTATAATTTCATTTTTTATTGCTGTTCTAGCATAAGACATTAGAACAGAGAGCTGAGGAGAACTGAAACCTTCTGCACCAGTTAACATCCTTGCTATCTCTTCTTCAGTTGGAAGAAATTCTACGCTTCGGTTTAACAGCCCAGATTTTTCTAAACTGAGCAGTAACCTGTGGTGCTGCTCCAATCTCTCTTTAGCTTGCAAACACTCAAGAAGTAATGCTTTTGTTTCAATTTTGTTGTGGTTCTCAAGCACTTTGGATGCAACTTCATCCACCATACTTGCCAGTATTTCATTCCTTTTTTCTAAAGAAATACCCCCTGCTTTCATAGCTGAAACAAATGCAATCTTAATGTTAACTTCAAGGTCCGAACATATCACTCCGGCTGAATTATCAACAAAGTCTGCATTGATATATCCACCTTTTTCAGCATATTCTATTCTTCCAAACTGTGTACAACCAAGATTTCCACCCTCTATAAACATAGAAGCTCTAATATCTTTACCATTCACTCTTAACTCGTCGTTTGCTTTGTCACCGACCATGCTATGATTTTCACTCTTTGCCTTAACAAACGTGCCGATTCCTCCATTCCATATGAAGTCCACTTTTGCTTTCAACAGATATCTAATCAAATCACTTGGAGGTAGCATATCTTCTGTTATATCAAAGCACTTTTTTATTTCTTGAGAAATGTTTACTTGCTTACTGCTACGCTCAAATACTCCTCCACCCTGAGAGATCAAATCTTTGTTATAATCCATCCAGGTTGAAAATGGTAACTCAAAGAGACGTTTACGCTCTGTGAAACTCTTTTCTGCATCAGGGTTTGGGTCAACAAAAATATGCATATGGTTAAATGCGCCGATTAAATGTATATTTTTTGAAAGCAGCATACCGTTTCCAAATAGATCGCCAGCCATATCTCCAATCCCAATTACAGTTACATCTTGGTAAATATCCTTATTCATTTTCCAAAAATGCCTCTGTGCTGCAATCCATGCACCTCTTGCTGTGATACCCATCTTTTTGTGGTCATAACCTGCTGATCCACCAGATGCAAATGCATCACCAAGCCAAAAATTATACTCAGAGGCTATTTGGTTGGCATAATCAGAAAATGAAGCAGTGCCTTTATCTGCCGCAACCACCAAGTATGGATCGTCTTCATCATACCTAATCACATCCTTTGGTGGAATTATTTTACCATCAACTACATTATCAGTAATATCAAGCATTCCTCTAATGAAACTCTTATAGCACTCAACACTTTTCTCTCTTAAAATATTCTTATCTTTATAAGCTTGCTTTATTACAAACCCACCCTTTGCACCAACAGGGACAATAACCGCATTTTTTGTCATCTGAGCTTTCATGAGCCCCAAAACTTCAGTGCGAAAATCTTCCGTCCTATCCGACCACCTTAAGCCACCACGGGCTAATTTCCCTCCTCTTAGATGTATCCCCTCAAAAAGGTTTGAATAAATATACAATTCACGATACGGACGAGGATCAGGTAAACCATTTATTTTACTTGAGTCAAATTTTGTAGATAAATATGGTTTATCGTCTTGATAATAACTGGTCCTTAAAGTAGCCATTATCAAGTTAAATATCGAGCGCAAAACGTAATCATGTGAAACATTGCTGATCTCTTTTAGAAGTTCCTCAATTTTTTCTCTGACAATGTCCGTAGTTTCTGCTCTATCAATGTCTATGTTAGGATCAAATCTTGCATGAAATAGTTGTATCAAATACTTTACTATTTTTGGATGCTCTGAGACTACCTTTTGGATATATTCTGGATTGTAGTTAAATGACGTCTGCTTTAGGTAAGCACTTAACGCTCTAACCAGAAGCACTTCTTTCCACTTGAGCCCAGCAATAATGATCAAACTATTGAAATAGTCATTTTTAATTTCCTTGCTAAACACTTTCGCAAGTGTTATTTCAAATTGCTCTTTTAGAGTAATGTTGTCTATTAATTCATCGACTCTTGACAACACAAAATGGTGTATCCATATTCCGCCGTTAATTTCTATGTAATAGCCATTATGAGATAGAATCTTAGCTCCCAAATTCTTAGTAATTCTTAATATCTTCGATAATTCAAGACCTCCATTGCTCGAAGTGTAAACCTTTAATTGATAATTAAGATTGTCACGAGTAAGTCTTAAATCGACCTCGCTAACTCTTTTTTTCCTCACTATCTCCAATTTTTTCATATCGTAATATGCGTCATGAGGTTCGAAACTCTCTTGATAGCTTATTGGAAATGCCTTGCAATAACGGATGAATATATCCTCAACAGTGCTAAAAGTATTATATAAATTGTCTATAAAACGATCTTCCCATTTTTCCGTAATGTTCCTTAATTTGTTTTCGATACGCAAAACTTCATCATCAGGAATACTAGCGTTTTTAGCCTTTAGCACCACGTGCAATTTCATTAAGTCATATTCGTTTATAATGTGGTGGTTATAAATATCTGAACTTTCTGCATTTATCTCATCCTTCAATATATTGCTTATCTTGAGCATTAGCCTGGAGCTAGCATAACGCATCGGTATCAGCACTATACAACTAGTAAACGCTCCCTTACTTCTTAAGCATAACTTGACTCTTGGTCTTATTGCAAGGGACATAATAGAAGTACAAATTTGAAATAATTCTTTCTCATTAGACTGGAACAATTCATCACATGAGAATACTTGTAAAATATAAATTAGAGCTTTGTTATTGTGGCCCCCGGTTACAAACCCTGCACTTTTTTCTATAACTTTAACTTTATCTCTTATTATTGGAATAGTTCTAATATCTTGGACCTCCGCTACAGAAGTAAATAGCCCGAAAAAACGCCGTTCCTTTACCACATTACCCTGGTCATCAAATTCTTTTACTCCTATACAATTCATGTATGTACGCCGATGGACTATTGAGATTAGATCTGATCTCAATATGTATAGGGAATCAAGGTTTGCAGAAGGAATCAACGTACTTTGACCTACTCTCATCAGGCCAAGGTCCTTTTTGCTGTCACAGACGAGTTTTTCATCTTTACCAGCAATATATTCTTGATAACCTAGAAATACGAAGTTATTATTCTTTAACCAAACTAGAAAATCTTTTTGCTCTTGATTTCGGTCTGGCGTCATTCCAGTGCGTGACACTGGAATCCACGTGTCCTTTTCCTGGATCCCAGTATCAAGTACTGGGATGACAGAAAGACTTGCCTCATCAAGTTTCTTGAGCATTAAGTGCCAATCTTTCACAACGCAATTAACCGCTTTCAGCGTTTTCTGTAGAGATTCTTTTAATGTATCAACAAAGCTGTCACTTATACCTTTGATAATTACATATATGACTGACTCTTTGACTCCATTGCTTTCTTCCAAAGAGTAAATCTCGTCTATTAGGCCATCTTTTCTTTTAATGTTAATTATGCTGTTGCTGTAATAGCATATGGTTAAATTGTGCGATTTAATAGTTGCAATAACAGAATCAACCAAAAATGGCATATCATCGTTTGTTATCTTAATCGTGGTAAAATCGCCTTCTATTCCTGGTATATCATCTATATTGCTTACTACTAACTTACTTTCATCTTTCTCTTTTTGAGAAACAAAATTGTAAGCATCGTTTACAATATATAGCAAAAACTTATCATTGGCTTTTAGGTCGCTTTTATAAACAAAACTATAAAAATACTTAATGAATTTTTTAATTTTTTCTTTATCTTGCTGATTTTCTTGATCAGCTAGCTTAAATAAAGACTCAGTGTCAACATTATGATCTATACACATTTTTTTTAACAAAAATACACAGTGAACTTAAACCTTTTTAACTAAGATTTCATTATCAAGAGCGTACACTATTAGCTCATCATTTTCTACTACTTCCCCTGATAAAACTAATTTAGCTAAATTATTTTGAATACACTCTTGTATAACCCTTTTTAAGGGCCTTGCTCCATATTCAGGGTCATAGCCAGTTTGTGCTATTAGTTCTTTAGCTTCCTGCGACAAACTTATACTCAGTTTACGCTTAGCAAGTGTTTTTTGTAAATAAGAAAATTGAACATCTATAATTTTATAGATGTCATCTCTGGTTAAACTGTGAAATATAATAATTTCATCCAGCCTGTTTAAAAATTCTGGACGAAATGTTGATTTAACTATTTGCATCACTTCATTTCTTACAGAATCAACATTCCCTTTTAGCATTATCTCAGCGCCAAGGTTAGAAGTTAAAATCAGTATGGTGTTGCGAAAATCAATTAATTTACCATGACTATCAGTGAGTCTCCCCTCATCCAAGATCTGTAGCAATAGATTAAATATATCTGGATTTGCTTTCTCGATTTCATCAAACAGAATAACCTGATATGGCCTTCTTCTTACCGCTTCAGTTAATCTGCCACCTTGTTCATAGCCAACATACCCTGGAGGCGCGCCAATTAGCTTTGAAACAGAATGTTTTTCCATATATTCTGACATATCAAAACGCAGAAGCGCTGATTGATCGTCAAACAGAAATTCAGCTAAGGCTTTCGCAAGTTCGGTTTTACCAACCCCGGTTGAGCCTAAGAATAAGAATGAACCAAAAGGTCGATTAGTATCTTGCACCCCAGAGCGGGAGCGCCTAACTGCATTACTTATCGCTTCTATTGCATCTTTCTGCCCTATTACTCTTCTTCCTATTTCATTCTCCATGTTGAGAAGTTTTTCCTTTTCGCTGTGCATCATGTTATCAACTGGAATTCCTGTCCACTTTGAAACAATGTTTGCAATATCATCTCCAGTCACTTCTTTCTTTAAGAAACTATCAGTAACCTTTTCCTGATTTTTTAATTCATTCTCAAGCTGAGGAATCACACCATACATCAGCTCTCCTGCTCTTCCCAAATTCCCACTACGCTGAACTAATTCCAACTCTTTTCTAGCGTTATCTAATTTTTCGGCTGTTTCTTGTATTCTAGCTATTTTATTCTTTTCCATCTGCCATTTGCTGTTCAAGTCAGCAAATTTACTGTTTAGATTTTCGATCTCTTCATTTATCTTTTTTAAACGCTGTTTAGAATTTTCATCACTTTCTTTTTTTAAAGCCTCTGCTTCAATCTTTAGCTGTATAACCTTTCTCTCAAGTTCATCAATAACTTCAGGCTTGCTATCCATTTCAATTCTCACCCTGCTTGCTGCTTCATCAATCAAATCAATTGCTTTATCAGGTAAAAACCTATCTGTTATATATCTATTGGACAACGTTGCAGCAGCAATTATTGCACCATCTGTAATTCTTATACCATGATGCACCTCATATCTTTCCTTCAAACCCCTGAGTATTGAAATGGTATCAGTTTCAGTTGGTTGAGAGATAAACACAGGCTGAAAACGCCTTGCAAGTGCAGGATCTTTTTCTATATGCTGACGATATTCATCTAAAGTTGTGGCTCCTATACAGCGAATTTCTCCACGCGCAAGAGCAGGCTTCAGCAGATTCGAGGCATCCATTGCACCACTTGTTGCTCCTGCTCCAACTAAAGTGTGCAATTCATCGATGAATAATATAATTTTTCCCTCCGCTCTCGAAATCTCATTAATCACTGCTTTTAACCTTTCCTCAAACTCTCCTCTAAACTTAGTGCCAGCAATTAGTGCTCCAAGATCCAAAGCTAAGACCTTTGCATCATGCAAACCAAGTGGCACATCGTTTGCAACAATTCTATTTGCAAGCCCCTCAACTATTGCAGTTTTTCCAACACCAGGTTCACCGATCAGCACTGGATTATTTTTTGTCCGCCTCAGTGATACCTGCATAGTTCTTCTGATCTCTTCATCACGACCAATTACAGGATCAAGCTTTCCTTGCATAGCAAGCTCTGTAACATCTTTTGTATATTTCTTTGCCGCGTTTAATTTTTCCTCACTGTTTGGCGAGTCCGCACTGCTGCCTTGTCTCATTTCTGCAATAACTGAGTTCAGTTTTTGTAGAGTCACACCATTCTCTGCCAGAATTTTGCCTACAGTATCATCTTTTTGTGCAGTGAGGCCCTGTAGTAAACGCTCAACAGCAACAAATGAATCTTTATTTCTTCTTGCAATACCAATTGAATCTTCAAAAACTTTTGCTATTTCTCTTGAAAGTTGAAGGCCACCACTTCCTGGACCTTCAATTACTGGCAACTTTTTTATTGCGCTATCCACAGCATCAGAAATACTTTGCACACTTCCACCACAAGCGTTTATCAAATCCTGAACTAAACCTGATTCATCTTCAAGCATCACTTTTAGTAAATGCTCAGGCATAAAAATCTGATGCCCAGCTCCCAACGCTTTCATTTGAGCACTTTGAATTAGACTTTTTGCTTTTTCGGTAAATTTATTTAAGTCCATAACACCAGTTAAATTCGTATTTGCTGATGTATATAACAACTGATTTCATAAATTTAAACCTAAAGTTGTTTATTGTTAGGTATGAAATTTAAAACTTTCTTAAAAAAGGAACTATCATAGTAACCATACAAATATCTTGTATCTCAAGACCTTTGGTTTTTGTTGCTGAAAATGGTTGTATTATTTAAGTTATTAACAATATACAATACTAAGTTAATGTAATTTATTTGGAGATGACAGGAAAATTTATTGTAACTTTATATTCTAAATAGAATAAAGTTCTTTTGTTAGTATTGTCCTTTTTGTAAAAAATATTCCTAATTTCTTCATCATTTCTGTGGGTAAGGTCATCTGCTTCTCTACCTCAAGTGGTTAACAAAGTTTCTTGTCACGAGGGACCAAATGGAAATCTGCTCGTTTTCACGCGAATTAATGTTACAAATTCTATACATTTCGTTACAAAATGGCATTCGCTTTCTCCATTATCCTTTACCTGCATTTTCATCAGCGTTCCTTGCGGTTTGCTTGCCATATAGGCGGAAATACAGGCTTACCCTGTTCCTTCTGTCATACAACAGTGGGTTAGGTGACTTCTCTATACCGGTGATTTGCGTACATCCAGAAATGAAAAATGTCACATTACCTTTTGGTCGGAGCTTATCAGCATCTTTAGCTCTTTAATCGTTACGATACTTATGAAGCTTCACTTACGTTCACCATACCACTAAGCCTAGCTCTCCAACCACATGATGCTTGTAGTTTATGCTCCTTTCACGATTGAGCATCTTCTTTTTCAAGAGGAGGTTCATTGTCCGCATCGCTTGGCACCAACCGGTTACCCGATTCGCACTGATGCGTAGACTCAGATGGCAAAACATCTGGTTTAATAAGTTTTAGAACTCTTTTAGTTTCTTTCTGAAGGAATTCCTCTCCTTTTAAACAATATGACCTAAGACTTTCAGGTCGCACCATTTCAATAATTAGCTGGGTTCCAGCAGAATCAGTACAGAAAACATCAACAATACTTTGTTTTTTAGAGGCAATCTCAGCATCCATGATAGTGCTGAGAAATTCTATTTCTTCTATTTCATCTTTGCCAGCGAAGCCCAATATATCATTGAGAAAGTGAATGAGAATATCTTTATTTTTCTCAGTGCCAAATATTCTCTTGAACGCGAAATTGTTTTTTGGATCGAGAAATTTCGAAAAGGCCATAATTAAATACAATTAGGAGACGAATAATTATACACTATTTTTCGCAAATGTTCAACCTCTGATTACTCCTTATTCTTTGCCCTTCCTGCACGCTTACGTTCATTTGGATCAAGGAATTTCTTGCGTAAACGTATAGATTTTGGAGTTACTTCCACCAATTCATCATCATCTATATACGCTATCATATCCTCCAGTGTCATTATCTTTGGTGGAGTGAGCTTTATAGCTTCATCACTACCTGAAGCTCTTACGTTTGTTAATTGCTTACCCTTTAACACATTTATCTCCAAATCATTGTCACGGCTATGCTGGCCGACAACCATGCCACAATATACCTTATCCTGTGGCTTAATAAACATAATTCCCCTGTCTTGCAAATTGAAAATTGCATATGCCACAGCCTCACCCTTATCTGTAGAAATTAAAACTCCATTGCGCCTTCCAGAAATTGGACCTCTATGTGGAGCATAACTGTGAAATAAACGGTTAATTATGCCTGTGCCACGAGAATCAGTTAAAAACTCTCCTTGATAACCGATTAATCCTCTTGATGGCACTAAAAACGTTAATCTTGTCCTGCCATTACCAGAAGGTCTCATGTCAGTTACTTCACCTTTACGGAAGCTGAGTTTTTCCATGATGATTCCACTATATTCATCATCTACATCAATTACTACTTCCTCTATAGGTTCAAGTTTTTTACCGCCTTCTTCTTTAAATAACACGCGAGGGCGTGATACCGAAAGCTCAAAACCTTCTCTCCTCATATTTTCAATTAACACTCCAAGCTGTAACTCACCACGCCCACCTACTTCAAATGCTTCACCGCTTGGTGCCAAAGTCACAGTAATTGCAACATTTGTTTCTGCTTCCGCATATAAACGATCCTTTATAGCAGTTGAAGTAAGCTTTGTACCTTCTTGCCCAGCAAAAGGTGAATCATTAACGCTCAGAGTAATCGCCATTGTTGGCGGATCAACTGGAGTTGAGCTTACTGCAGTTGTAACTTCTGGTGCTGCTATAGTATCTGAAACCGAAGCTTCCTCAAGTCCTGCAATTGCAATTATGTCTCCCGCCACAGCTTGTTCTACTGGAATGCGTTTCAAGCCAGAAAATGAGAGCAACTTAGTTAATCTTCCTCGTTCAATTACTTTGCCATCGAGGTCAAGCACCTTAAGATCTGAATTAACTTGTGCAACACCCTGATAAACCTTTCCTGTCAATATTCTGCCAAGAAACTTATCAGACTCAAGTAGAGTGACCAACATAGCAAAAGGTGCATTTTGATCATAAACAGAAGGTTTTATATAATCTATAACCGTTGAAAATAATGGGCTTAAATCTTTTCTTTCATCAGAAAGCTCCTTAGCACACCAACCATTTCTACCTGAAGCATACAACACTGGAAAATCTAGCTGCTCGTTGGTTGCATCAAGGTTAAAAAATAACTCATATATTTCATTTAGTACTTCATCAATTCTGCTGTCTGGTCGATCAACCTTATTGATTATCACAATTGGCTTCAAATTTGCTTTTAGTGCTTTTGAGAGCACAAATTTTGTTTGTGGCATTGGACCTTCTGCAGCATCAACCAGCAGCAACACACCATCTGCCATGCACAATACCCTTTCCACTTCCCCACCAAAGTCCGCGTGCCCTGGCGTATCAATAATATTGATCTTTTCATCGCCCCACATTATTGATGTGCACTTTGCAAGTATTGTAATTCCGCGCTCACGTTCTTGGTCGCCACTATCCATAACTCGCTCTTGAACTTCTTGATTCTCACGAAACGTGCCACTTTGTTTTAACATGTTATCGAGTAAAGTAGTTTTCCCGTGGTCAACGTGTGCGATTATTGCTATATTTCGGATCGATTTAAATTCGTTCATTTTCTATCATTTCAAAATTAATTTAGTAATAAGTATACATAAAATACACTTAGAGTAAATAACTAAAGCTGTGCTGTGCTTCCAAGATATTATAGGATTACTTTGTTAAATATTCTCTACTCCCAGGTTTTGTTATGGGTAGTTGTTTTAATTCACTTGGAAGTTCTTCCTCGCTGTAGTTTTTGATGTTCAGTTCAATCAAAGATATGACAGGAAAAGGCAGTTTCGTTTCACTATTTCTCTTTATCAAAGAAGCTTCAGCAACAACTTTACCTCCTTCCCCTTCTGCACATTCCACTGCTTCAAGCGAAGATTTACCTGTGGTTATCACATCCTCAATAAGTAATATTTTTTCACCTTTTTTAATTTCAAATCCACGGCGTAATTCAAACTTGCCATTAACGCGCTCGCAAAACATTGTCTTTATTCCAAGCTGCCTGCCAATCTCATAACCCACAATTATTCCACCAATTGCAGGAGATAATATTAAATCTATGGAGCTATTTAATTCTTTTTTTATTTTATCTGCTAATAATGCGCAAACTTTCATGGCTCTGCTTGGATTTTCAAAAATCTTCGCACACTGTATGTATGTGCCACTATGCAGTCCGGATGATAAAACAAAATGCCCATGCAAAATTGCTTCTGCTTCTTTAAATTCTTTTATTATTAGGTTATTTTCGTCTAATATCATTTTTTAAGTTTCACTATTACATTCTTTATTAATTATCTGAGTTATGCAAATATCAGACCACACATTTATTGCAGTTTCAAACATATCGATGATTGTATAAATAGGCAAAATCAGTCCCATAATATGCAAAGGAACATTCATCGATACGAGATAACTGGTTGCCATAAAATAGCACCCCATAGGCACTCCAGCGTTACCAATTGCAGCCCCTGTAGCTAAAAAAATCCATATCAACATTTCGCTCAAGGAAAATGCGTATCCGTTCATTTCTGCAACAAACATTACAGTGATTAGTATAAATGCAGCACATGCATTCATATTAATTGTTGTGCATATTGGTAAAATAAAAGACGACAATTTCTTTGGCACCTTTAGCTTGTTCTGCACACATTCTATAGTTGTTGGCAATGTTGCACTGGATGATTTAGAGAAAAATGCGAGCGTCAACGCTGGCATAACCCCCCTTAGCGTTTGAATTGGTGATATGCCTTTATACCACATAAGTAGCGGTAAGATCAGAAATGCCTGCACAAAATTTGCAGACATTATGCAAACAAAATACCATAAAAGATTGTAGAACTCGCTACCACCTTTTAATTCATGCAAAAAACATGTAATAAAAGACCAAACAGCAAGCGGAATAAATTTTAATAACCCTTGAGCAATTTTAAGTAGTGTATCAAAAAGTGCAGAGAATATTTGATGTAATATATCCTGCTTTTCTTTTGAAAGTGAAATAATAGCTCCGCCCATCAAAAAAGCGATTAATATACTACCAATAATGTTATTCTCAAGAAAGACTTGCACAAAATTAGAAGGAATGAGTGATTTTAAATATGAAAAATAACTGTGGTTATTGCTGTTAACACTCCCTATTGTATTACTTATGAAATTTTTTCTTGCTGGATCTATTAACAAATAAAACGATAATGCAACAAACGCAGCTATAATAGTTGTAAGCAGCGTATAAAATAGTGTTTTCTTAACTAAGGTTTTAATTTCAATTGAGTCTTTGAGTCCTGAAATTGTGGAAACTATAGATAGAAAAACTAAAGGTAAACTTATTAATTTCAACAAACTAACAAATATGTCACTAAATAGCTTTGCTATTTCAAATATAACTTCGTTGTTTAAATAGTAAGCAACTATTGCAAGCAGTATAGAAAAAAGTATTGCAAACTTGTGCATTGAAAATAAAACTTCAAAGTAACATTATACAATAATTTTGCTGTTTTGGAATCAGATTGATAGACAAAATAACTTTACAGATTAGGGAAAGATAAGAGGATGTGTTTATTCGGAGACAGTGTAAGATTTCTTAATTTAAATTTAGGTGCACTTAGCCCATTCTGGTGATAACAAATTGGAATAGATAAGATATGATAACTAACTCTTCTGCGAGTATATAGTTTTGCCGGACACAACAGTACGTACTACGTGTCCTTTTACTTTGCGACCATCGAAAGGAGAATTCTTTGATTTACTAGCAAAGTTGTCAGTTTTAATTTCCCATTCATGATTGAGGTCAACTAAAATTAAGTCTGCAGCAAGGTTTTTTTGTATACGACCACGTGGTATGTGTATTATATCTGCAGGCTTATATGTCAATTTTGCGAGCACATCAAGTAGACCCATTTGCCCACTGTGATAGAGTTCAAGTGAAAGGGGCAGCATTGTTTCAAGGCCAACAATACCAAATGCAGCATTTTCAAGTGGCAGATCTTTAGAACTACGATCATGCGGAGCATGATCGGTTGCAATGCAATCAATCACACCTGTCTTTAAACCTTCAACCATAGCTAAACGATCTTCTTCAGTGCGAAGTGGCGGGTTCATTTTTGCAATTGCCCCATGTTGTTTTACTATATCTTCAGTCAAAGTGAAGTGATGAGGGGTTACTTCGCACGTAACATTTAATCCCAAATCTTTTGCACGTTTAATAGCATCAAGTGAATCTTTTGAAGAGACATGTAGAATATGGTAGTGCACATTCTCCATATCTTTCATGAGCAGTATATCGCGACTTACCATAACCGATTCTGACGCACTTAAGATCCCCTTTACTCCCAATTCTTCAGAAATTTTACCTTCGTTGATTGCACCACCTGCTGATAAATTTAAATCTTCTGCATGTTGAGCAATAGGAACACCCAGCATACTTGAATAAAGCAGCGCCTGTCTCATAATCATTGGGTTCATAACTGGCATGCCATCATCAGTGAACCCAACCGCACCTGCTTCCTTTAAAAGTGCCATTTCAGTCAACTTTTCTTCCGAAGTGGTGATTTTAGCGTAAAATTCAACGTTTACATGTGAAGTTTCAAGTGCTCTATATTTCAAATATTTAGCCAAAACAACGCTATCAATTGCTGGAATAGTGTTTGGCTGACAAACTACAGTTGTAACGCCTCCTGCAGCTGCAGATTTGCTACCTGTATATATAGTTTCTTTATGT
The DNA here is from genome assembly GCF_964028125.1 of Wolbachia endosymbiont (group A) of Phasia obesa. Lineage (NCBI taxonomy): Bacteria > Pseudomonadati > Pseudomonadota > Alphaproteobacteria > Rickettsiales > Anaplasmataceae > Wolbachia > Wolbachia endosymbiont (group A) of Phasia obesa. The sequence continues at coordinate 694,128 of NZ_OZ034764.1, read as the reverse complement.
TCCTGCCCTGGTTCACGAAAATGTACGTGAATGTCAATAAGGCCTGGCATTAGAACAAGCCCTTTACAGTCTATTGTTTCATCGACCCCACTTGTTGAAAATAATGATTCGCCAAAATCAACAATTTTATCCCCTTCAGTCAATAGCGAACCTTTTATATCAAGTTTAGTTTCCGGGTCGATAATACGAGCATTAGTATACGCAATTTTATAGCCTTCCTTTTGCCCTGTTTGTAACAAATTCCAAGTCTGTGTCATTATATTTGAGTATCGATTATGCAATAAATCTAAAGTTTTTTTAATAAAACACAACCAAATTAAAACACAGACTAAGAGCTGTCTTGAATTAAAATTATCCCAAAAACCCCGCCCTTATAACCTAGTTAGCTCAGTTTTAACGTTAATGTGTGAAACTCTTAGCTCTGTTGGAGGATTTTCCAGTTGAATATCTAGCTCATTCTGCATGTTCGATAAACAAATTAAAGCTGAATCAAAATCTTCATCGAACTGTTTTGCTTCATGTATACCATCGATTATTTCCTCTAATTCTTCCACATCATCCATTTCTTGCGGCGCACTTTTTAATATCGCTTTTATTTGGTTTAAGTTTTGACGAATTTTCTCCTGATATCCAACAATTCTCTCTTGATATATGTCAATCATTTTTTGACATGCGTTGCCTCTAAATGGATGTTCTTTTTTCTCTTTTATGTAAGAATTTTGAAAGTCTTTACAGTTAAGGATTGCTTCTCTATGTTTTTTTATGTCATTAATTGCGCTGATTATCGACTTATCTATTTTCTTTAAATTTTCTTCCCGTTCTTCTCTTTTAATTATACTTTTGGATTCATTTTTTATCTGGTTCATTTTGTCATACAGGTTTCTGCATCCTTTGTAAGATACCATTGGTTGTAATATTCCTTCTTTTACACCTTTATTGTAAAAATTCTTCAACTCATCACTTGATAGTATTGTTATAGCATCTTCCCTTTTACCTTGTGATTTAGGATACTTTTTATTCAATGAACTAACATGATTTAACAAGAAATCTTTAACTAGCTCTTCCTTTTTAACTTCAGCTAATTTTTCTAGTGTTTCTATATATTTTAGAACTTCCGCAAAGAGCTGTCCACCAGATGGAGCAAATCCTTGAAGTGGTTTACTCTGAGCTTTATAAAAATCGGTTTGTAAAAAATCTTCAGCTTGTTTTTTTATTACTGAAAGTTCATTAAAGGCTTTTTCTGGATTGATTTTTCTCAAAATACTAATAGCTTCTCTAATCGCTTTTTCTCTCTTTTTATCACCTTGTTTTTCATTTAATATTAGACGTTCAGCTTTGGTAAAAGCATCACCGCGATCACTCTTTGCAATGTTACAAACGATGCTTTTTACAACTTTTTCGGTTGCTGCATAATCTATTTCTTTTGCAAAGCAGTCAACAAATGATTGCCAAACTTTTTTATTAACAAGCTTACTTGTCTTATTTTCAAAATCTTCTATATCTTTGAATCCTAAAATAGTATAGAGATTTTTTTCGATTATTGGTTCGGCATGTTGTTTTGCCACTTTACCTTTTATATTGAATGGAAATTTACTAATCTTAGTTGTACCCACAATGTTACCTCAATATTAACGCTATCTATAAAAGTATAAAGATTTAATATTTAATTTTTAACTAATACTAGCACAGCTAACTATGGGAGCATTATGCTATAGCTGACCCAAGAAAGATTTCCCTACGTCATACCGCGATTCATTCGCGGTATAGATTCCGCTAACGAGTAGCGGAATGACGAATTTGTTGTTTTTCAAATTGTAGGTAAACCTAAGCCACTTTAGCTATAGCATCAATAGCAAGTGTCAATTAACACTTTAACTTCTTACTTGTCATCAGTAATATTGTTTATATAAAAACTATAATTTTTTATGCCTGAACTTGGGAATATATTGCTATTGCTAGCCTGCTTATTGTCTTTGACATATTTGTTTTTACCGCTTAGTTCTTGTCGGTTTATTACCACTGCCATATTTTTTTGTGTATCAACATCAATGGCTATTTTGATCTACTGCCACATTACAAATGATTTCTCACTCGAAAACGTATACTACCACTCACACACAACAAAACCTTTGATCTACAAGATTTGTGGTGTTTGGGGAAATAAAGAAGGATCTATGTTGCTTTGGACCTTAGTGCTTACCTTTTACCTATTTCTGATGGGTATTTTTATTGATAACGGCAGTAAATTGAAGAAAGTATCCTTGATCACCCAAGGCTTGATTTGCTTTTGTTTTTTACTGTTCACTTTACTTGAATCCAGCCCCTTCACTAAAATGCCAGGCATTGAAACAGATGGACTGGGTTTTAATCCGATATTGCAAGATATAGGCCTTGCTATTCATCCACCGATATTATATTTGGGGTACCTTGGGTTTAGCGTTCCTTTTTCGCTCTCTATAGCTGGATTAATTGCAAAAGTTGAAGGAAATGTTTGGGCTAAAATTGTCAGGCCTTGGGTACTTATTTCTTGGTCGCTGCTCACTTTGGGCATCAGCTTGGGTAGCTGGTGGGCATATCGCGAACTTGGGTGGGGTGGATTTTGGTTTTGGGATCCAGTGGAAAACGTTTCTTTGATGCCGTGGCTAATTGCAGTAGCGCTGACACATTTGTTGCTCGTGGTACGGAATTTCAATGTTTTAAAGAACTTTGCTATTTTACTTACGCTTACAACTTTTATATTGAGTGTGACTGGAACATTTCTAGTCCGCTCAGGAATACTCACCTCAGTGCACACGTTTGCAGATGACCCAAGGTATGGACTGTATATATTAGCGCTACTTGGTGTAATTACAGTCAGTAGCTTAGTAATATTTGTAGTGTTTACGAGAAAAAATCACACATCTGCAATGTCATTCCAGTGCGTGACACTGGAATCTGAAAAGAAACTTGCTACTCAAGTGACAGAGGGTAGAAGACTCTTTTCACGCCTTACGATGATGCTGATGAACAATTTATTATTCATCACTGCCTTTTTCATTGTGTTCGTTGGCACTTTATACCCTACAGTGCTCGAATATTTAACCGGTGAATTAATTTCAGTTGGAGCACCATATTACAATTCTTTATTTAATCCTATTGCACTGGCTATTCTAGCCCTCACGATAATTGGGCAATACTGCAGTTGGCAGGGAAATAGTCTATTGCCAATATTCCGCGAATATAGATTTTCATTCTGCAGTGCTGCAGCTATTTTGCCGTTTATCTTTCACATGGAGCTAATAATTGTGCTATCAATTACTATCTCCATAGCATTATTAATCTTTGTTTTAGAAGCATACAGTAAAAGAATTCGTTTATTTAAGAGCGAATCAATTTTATTAGCAAAAAAAGTTTCTAAATCCTACTATGCAATGATGGCAGCTCATGCTGGAGTGGCAATTCTAGTGCTTGGTATAGCATATTCGGTTGGTTGGCAGGAGAAAAAAGAAAATTACTTAAAAATAGGGGATAGCATAACAGTCAATAAGTTTAAAGTTACTTTACGAAATATTGAGCTAATAAAAGAAAAAAATTTCCATGCAGTGAGGGGTACAATGGATATCAGGAATTTGCTGAATAATAAGATATTAGGTGAGATAACCCCTGAATATAGATTTTACCTTGTGGAAGGTCAGAAAAATGTTGAAAGCAGTATCTACCACAATTTATTTTCTGATATTTATGTTGTAATTGGAGAAATTGATAAGAGTAAGAGCAAAATTGCAGCTAAAGTGCACTATAAACCTGGAATGTCTATAATCTGGTTTGGATCCTTTCTTATCGCTTTTGGTTCGCTCCTTGCTGCTTTTCCTTTTAGTGGACGAGCAAGGATTGTCTAGCTGTCGTGGATTTATTAACAACGCTCCTAGGTCCAGAGTGCAACGTATGAGAAATTACCGAGCTATAGATACTGATTTGCAAAGGTTAGAACCAAAGAAAGTTATATTTTTTTATTGACAGACCTATATATTACGATATTCACTAAGGGATTAGTGAGTAATGGTTATACAATATGAATGGTGGGGTATCAGGCAAGGAAAAAGTTATACGCACTCCTTTCGATTTTAAGGAGCCTTACAGCGATTGGCGTCAAATTTTTAAACGTCCTAATCAACAGTATAACCCTTCCAACTATGATTCGTCGAGCGAAATAAATGAACACGATATAGAAACTCAAAAGATTGAAGAAGGTGATGGCCATGATTCAGGTATTAGTTCCGATGATGAGGATGACCGGACAACTTATACAGCAGTACAATTAACTAATGATTCTCTTGATAGCCAAAGATATACAGGAATATGCATTCCAACACCAACTGATGGTTGGGTAGGTGAAAATAATCATCAGACTGGTTTATCAGGTAATTTGCCAAACGGAAGTAATAATCCACAAATTTTTGAAAGTACTGATTCAGTACAGCTAGATAATATTGTTTTTAGCAATCTAATTCAGCTTTCCTTGATTAGTCAAGAGCATAATTCTACCTGCAATGATCATGTAATTTGTGATTCAGGTCACAATTCTGACGATGAGGATCAGTTTAAACTGTTGTACGAAAAGGAGAAAATAGAAGCACAAAATAATCAAAAATATACAGAAAATGTATGTAATCCAACAAATGGTGGTTTGTTAGGTGAAAGTGATAATCAACAGATTTCTGAAGATACAGAAATAACTTCTGATTGTAATCCAGATGATTCAGATCCAAAAGGGAATGAGGGCTATGGTTTAGATGGTTCTTGTGAAAGTAAAGAAAATTTGACAAAGGGCGCTGACGGTAGTAATCAGACTTTTGAAGGTGAACAGAAAAGCTCAGAATTTCCGAAAGTTGACAATTGGTCAGATAGTGATGGAAACTCAGAAGATAGTTCGGACTCAAAAAAGGGTTCGTACTATAGTTCAGGTAATCTTGATTCAATGGAGTTAACAGATGATTTGGATTCAGAAAATGATCGGGACCTAGAAGATGATAATCCTTTTCTAAAAGACTCACTTTTTATGAAACTAAAAATGTCGTTAACTCAAAGTAAACAGGATCTGATTGATAAATGCTGTGGGGAGGTGAGAGGTATAACAGAACAAAATGAACAAAAAGATATAAAAAATACTCCAGAAAGTATTAAGTGCATAGTAGCTAAATACTTAGAAAAAGAAGTAATGTTAAATTTAAAATGTAGTTGTTGTAACAAAACTGTAACAAATACAGTATTTGAAGAAATAAAAGATCTTACTAGTGGTAGTCATATAAGTAACAGAAGTAACACTTTTGTATTTGATAACTTTCCCTATCAAAGTAAAGATAAAAACTGTAACAAAGAAAGTAAAGGTCAAAACTGTAACAAAAAAAATGAAGTGTCCGAAGAGGACATTATCAAAAGCATTGTTAGTAATTTATTGTTAGAAGGTGGGAAAGTAAAACGCCATAATTTTTTCGATGGGAATGAGTTTGAGCAGATAGTTACTTGTAATGGATTTGATGATGGTCTTTCTGAGAAATGTAAGGAAATTGAAAGCAAGCTAAAAGGTTTAGCATATGAAAGTATTGTAAACAAAAGCAAGCAGACTCAAAATGTATTAGGAGTAGACAAGGATAATAGATATTTTTGTATAGAGTACTCGCAAGATAGTATTGTTGAAGTTGCAGAAATCCTAAACAATGAAAAAGCCAAAGACTTAAATTTAAGAGTTGGCATACTCAAAATTGGAGAAAGTATAGTAAGAGTTGAAAATGTAGAAGAAATAGGGGGAAAAAGAAATTACATGGATGTCTCAAAAGGTGGTATTGAAATGTCTTTTACTACTGAGGTAGGAGAGATAAGTATTTATCTAAGTCCTAGTGAGAAAGGCAGCAATAAAATAAAAGTGGAGATTGATGGGGAAAACAGAGCAAGGTTTAATGAGTTAAAAAATAGGGGAAAAAGTTTAGGGGAAAACTGTCTTTTAGGAGGAAAAAGTGTTGAGGAAGCTATAGAGCATGAAAGTTTTGAAAGATATGGCAGTGTACCTAACACTGCTATGAAGGAACCTAGCTTAGGTTGCGTTGCTAACATAGCAAGGGGGGGATAAGCTTGCAGAGATAAAATGATGGGCCAAATTGGCAGTATTTTGCTCTTGTAATGTACTTCAAAATTGCAAAGTTTGCACTAGATAGAACTTAATTGACAGACAAGAATAACTGACAGAAAAATTTACATAGTCAAACAATCACAAAATAAACTAGTGAACTTTTTGAAAAGTATATAGAATTCAAATTATTACTTTAATTAAAGAAGATGGCACTTAGACTCATTCCAGATAACCTCGATATCAAGTTTAGTAAATATAGGGATTTGACTGCATTAATTAGCATTGTTCTTATCATCTTTTCAATATTCACTGTTGTGCTGCGTGGAGTGAACTTAGGCATAGACTTTGCAGGCGGGATTTTGATAGAGATAAAATCTTCAGATGAGAATCACTCTATTCTCGATGCATTAAAAGAAAATGGTTTTACAGTGCAAAGTTTAAAAGCGGGTGATAATTTAGTCATGCGTTTTAAAGATGAAGGAGATGAAGATAAAATCAAAAAGATAAAAAGCATACTAGAAGAAAAGCTGGGGAGCTCAATAAGCTATCGTAAAATAGACTATGTTGGCCCACAAATAAGCTCAACACAAATATTTGAAGGAATGTTATCCATGTTGATCGCGATTGTTGGAATATTTTTTTACGTTTGGTTTAGATTTAATTGGCAATGTGGATTCAGTGGAATAACAGCACTGATTCATGACGTGATTTTAACTGTTGGTTTTATTAGCCTAACTGGCATTGAGTTTAATATTTCATCAGTTGCAGCTCTCCTTACTGTCATTGGTTATTCAATCAATAACTCAGTAATTATATATGATCGGATTCGAGAGTATCGCAGGAGTGGTAAAAGTGGGCGGATGAGTGAGGTAGTAGATGCAAGTATCAACACTACATTATTTCGCACTATATTAACTTCTGGTACAACCCTTCTTGCTGCTCTTCCTTTGGTATTAATCTGCACAGATGCAGTGAGAGACTTCAGCTTGATCATTTTTTTTGGTATTTTGATTGGCACTTGTTCTGCAATATTTATTTCTGCTCCTATATTGACCTACAGAGCTTTGATAAGTAGATTGTAGAAGTGTTTAGTCGCGGTATAATATCAACTTATTATCTCTTATAGTGAAATGAAAATACCTTAAAAAGCTCATTCCAAGTAGTAAATGAGACATAGAATGAGTGTTAACGCTTGCCTGTACATCATTAATCAAAAAATTTCCTATTTTAACTTGAGGTATTTGGACCACTCCAGCTTTTATTTGACCTTTCGCAGTTTCATATATTTTAAAATCCTGAACGTTTTGTAAGTTAATACCAGCATGTAATGCGTCTTTTTGTGATAGAACAATATCGGTTGCTCCAGTATCAAGCAAAAACGTTATATTGCTATCATTGACTTGAGCCTGAATATAAAAGTGTCCATCGTATGATTTCGTAAATTCGATACTTCCACTATTTTGAATTCTTCCTTTATATGGTAAAAAAGTACTGAGAAATCTGTCGCTTAATTTGTCCCTTTGTGAATCAATAAGCATTGCAGTAGTGGCTATTATTAGTAACCAAATAACTAGATTTTTTACCGCGTTCATATTGTTAAAATTTGAAGCTATTAAAATAAATTTTAAAGATTAGCGTTAAAAGTTATTATTAAAAATAAGTAAATTTCATTGTTTTAGTACAATATTTAGTATACACTTTAAGAAGATATGTTTGATTTAATTTCATGTCAGAAGCAAAAAGTTTAATTTTGGCAGCTATCCTTTCCATGTTAATCATGGTGTCTTGGCGTATTATTTATGATAATTTTTTTAGTACAAACCAAAACCAGCCATTGATTGAAAATATTGAACATATCGAATCTTTTAACGACCTTGCTCCTATAATATACCAAAATCGTTCTGAAATTATTAATTCTACTCGAGAACAGAGGGTTAGTTTAACCAATAACATGATTAAAGGATCAATTTCTCTGAAAGGTGCAAGGTTTGATGACTTAATTTTAACTAATTACCACTTAGAACCGAATTCTTCTTCTCCACAAGTGGTGTTACTGTCACCTGCAGAATCAAAAGATGTATATTTCGCAGAATTTGGGTGGCTCGATCCGAATAACAAGATTAAAGTTCCAGATTCTAAGGCAGTTTGGCAAGCAGAGAAACTCAATCAAAAAGAGGTCAATTTATTTTGGGATAATGAAAATGGCATTGTGTTTAAAATGAAAATTAGCCTTGACGATAACTACATGTTTAAAATTGAGCAGATTGTTGAAAATAACACAAAAGATAATGTAGTTTTGGTTCCTTATGGTAAAATTAACCGTAAACGTGACAATATCAACGAATCTTATTGGATATCCCATGAAGGAGTACTGGGTGCATTTGATAATAAACTGGAGGAGTGGACGTATAAGGATATCTCCAAGAAACATTTAATAAAAGCAAATACAAGTGAAAAAAATTGGTTTGGTTTTGCTGATAAATACTGGCTCACAGCCATCATACCTGAAAAATCTGATAAAATAAATGTAAGCATTAAACATACTAACGCTAATGATATTGATAAATTTCAAGTAGATTTTGTTAAGTCTTATAAGAGTATACTTCCTGGTGCAAGCACTTCTAATGTGAATTATTTTTTTGCTGGAGCAAAAAAGTTGAATTTACTGGATTCTTATAAGGATACTCTCAATATACCTTTGTTTGATAAAGCTGTAGATTTTGGTGTTCTTTACTTTATAACTAAACCAGTGTTTTTACTGCTTGAATACTTTAACTTCGTTTTAAAGAATTTTGGCTTAGCAATATTATTGCTGACTTTAGTAATCAAACTTTTGATGCTTCCCTTATCTAATAGATCATATGTTTCAATGTTCAAGGTGAAAAGCTTGCAGCCTGAGCTAACTCGTGTAAAAGAGTTGTATAAAAATGACAGCTTAAAGCAGCATAAAGAGACAATTGCATTGTTTAAGAGAAACAACGTAAATCCAATGTCGAGCATTTTTCCCATGCTAATACAAATACCGGTATTTTTTGCTCTATATAAAGTATTATTTGTTACTATAGAGATGAGGCATGCTCCTTTTTTTTTATGGATTAAGGATCTTTCAGCTCCTGACCCAACGAACATCTTTACATTATTTGGGTTGTTTAATTATAACTTTCCTATTTCTATAGGCATTTTACCTATAATTTTCGGTGCCACCATGATAATTCAGCAGAAGCTAAGTGAGAAAGATCAAACCAGTAAAGATGATATTCAAGTAAATGTTATGAAGTTTTTACCTTACATTTCTGTCTTTATTTTTTCTTCTTTTCCTGCCGGCCTGGTAATATATTGGATATTTAGTAATATTATAACTCTAATTCAACAATCATTAATAAAGTTGTTTTTAACAAAAAAAGTGGTAGTAAATGTCGAGAATACTAATAGTTAATTCGATTTATTATACTGAAATAGCGAACCTTTTGCTTGAAGGTGCAATTGATAAATTAAAAGGCAGTAATGCCAGTTACGATGTAGTTGAGGTTCCTGGTACATTTGAGATACCAGCTACAATTCTTTTTGCAGTCAAGAGTGGGCATACTAATTATGATGGTTATTTAGCTCTTGGGTGCGTAATTCGCGGTGAAACCGATCATTATCAATATGTTTGTAAAGGAGTAATTGAAGGCTTAAATGCAGTTGTTATGCATTATGCAATGCCCCTTGGTATGGGCGTAATTACCGCTGACAGCAAAGATAAAGCACTAGTTAGAGCTGATAAAAACAAAAAGAACGTTGGTGGCCATGCAGCCTCAACTGTTTTGCATATGATAGATTTACACAATAAATTAAAATAATGGAGGAAAAACCAGTAGATAAAAAGTGGCGCATAAAAAGAAGCACGGCAAGATTTCTTGCTGTACAAATTGCTTATTCAAATATTTTCGTAGGTTACAACAAAAGCACTTTTAAACTGGGAAATTGTGAGCTTAAGGACTACATAAATAAGTTGAAAGATATATTTGAATGTGAAGAATTTGAACATCAGTTCTTAGAAAACTTGTTATATAAGGTTATAAAAAGCAGTGAAGAATATGATAAAATAATAGAGTCTTATTTACACCCAAGTTGGTCCCTTTCACGGTTAAATCTTATAAGCTTATCTATTTTGCGTGTTGCAATATGTGAGTTAGCTAATTGTGATACGCCAGTTCCAGTTGTCATTAATGAATATACTAACATTGCATCTGATTTACTTGATAAACCAAGCGAAATTGGTTTTATTAATGGGTTATTGGATAAGGCAAAAGATGCAGTTAAATTAAATAAAAATCCTTAGCAGCTTCTCACAACTATATAAAAGTTTATTTTTTAAGGCAATTCCCATTGAGTAACTGACACTAAAAAATAAAGAGGCAGACTTAGCCTGCCTCTTTTACTTCACTTGGCCATACTGTCTATTTTCCTTGTTGTTGAGAAGCAACTTGTTCAACAATAAGCGAGCCTAAATAAGTGTTAACTCCTTTATTCTCATTTTTGTTTAAACCTAATGTTTTATTCCATTCTGTTTTATCTACTGTCTCGAACTTACCTTCTTTGTTTTTCACTTCTAGTGAATTTATACCTAAGAATACAGTATCACCAAACTCCGCTTTACCATCACCAATTTCACCAGTAACATAGTAATTTTTGCCTTCTAAGCTGAAGTTTATACGATATTTATCTTTTATAACCTCACCTTTTTCATTCTTGTTTTGGTTATTTGCTTTTATATCTTCATGCACTTCTTTTGTTACTTGTAACATTACTGTACCATCCTTAATAACAATCTTCGGAGCTTTCAACTCAGATGTTTTATTGTTTTTGCTGATAGCGTATATTGCTAGACTAGTTAGTGCAACAGCAACAATTGCTAATATACCGATTCCAAGTGGTGTAGCTGCAAAAGCTGCAAGTGGAGTAAGCATGCAAGTTGAAGACACCCAATATGGTGCTGAAAGTGCTATTGCTGCGCCTATGACATACAAAGAAGTAAGTGCAACAAGTGCAGTATTTGTTTTGTGAAATTGACCACAGTGATTTTGAAAAGTTAGCATAAACGACCTCGTTTAATAAAATATTAATATGCTTAAATTGTGTATAAAAAAATTGTCATAGTCAAGCTTTTTCGTAAGTTACCTACCACTTGAGCCAAAGCCCCCTGCATTGCGACCGGTTTCTTCTGTGCAGAACTCTTCTCTGTCATCCCAAATTACCTGAGATACCGGAGAAATAAGGATTTGTGCGATTCTATCTCCTCTTTTTATTTCGTATGGTTGATTACTTAGATTAATTAGGCAAATTTTAACCTCACCTCGATAATCAGAGTCTATAGTGCCCGGAGAGTTTAAGACAGTGATTCCATGTTTTGCAGCAAGACCAGAACGTGGGCGTACTTGCCCCTCAAAACCGTTTGGTATTGCAATCACAATTCCAGTTGGAATAAGTAATCTCTCAAGTGGATTTAAAACAGCAGAGTCATTCAATGCAGCATAAAGATCCATACCAGCACTCTGCGTAGTTGCATAACATGGAAGAGACAAGTCTTCTTCGTGTGATAATCTTTTTATTTCTACTTTAATTTTACTTCTTTGCACTCCAATTTACCATCTATGAAGACTCAATTATAGCATGTAAATTGTATCTGCAAAAGTGATAAATGTAAATGATGTCATTCCAGCGCGTGACGCTAGGCCATAAAATTCCTTGACAAGTTCAGTGCTCCTTTTTTTGTCATCCCAGTGCCCCTATGATGTCATTCCAGTCTGGAATCTAGTCCTTATTATGCAGCCACTTGGTTGAAATTAAGTCTTCTGGATCCCAGTGTCTGGGCACTGGGATGACACCCTGACAACCGTCATCCCGCTACTTGTTAGCGGGATCTAGAGATACCGCGAATGAATCGCGGTATGACGTAGATTGCTGTCATTCCAGTGTCAGCTACTTGAATGACACCCTCTTGGTATTCGTGTAGTTGTAAGCAGTATAGCTATAAATCACTCACAATCGATATGCTTGCATTACTCTCAGTAAATAAATCAAGCATAATGTTAGGTATTCTACCATCAACTATGTGAACAACTCCAGCACATTCCTCCGCCATTTTAACGTATGCCATAAGCCTTTCAATAAATTTTTCCCCTTTAATTTTCCCACAATCAATCGATGCATTTAAATTTTTAACAGATATCTTCCTGCCACCAATTTTATCTATTTCTTCATCTGTGTCACTCAAGATTATCATTTTAGATGCAGAAACTGCGATTGCGATTGCGCTTGCAGTGCTATCGGCATCAATATGATATGTTTCCCCATCTTTTCCATGACCAATTGGTGCAATAACTGGTATAAAATCTGATTCTTCAATAAAAAATAATATATCAGGATTGATTTCAGTGGGTCTACCGATGAACCCCATGTCTAATATCTTTTCGATATTATTTGATCTATCTTCTCTAAGCGTAGCGGTTATTTTTTCGGCTTTAATTAAGTTACCATCTTTTCCACATAATCCAATAGCTGAACCACCAGCAGAATTTATATACTGAACAATTTTTTTATTAACTGAACCACACAGTGCCATTTCAATGATTTTCATAGTGTCTTTGTCTGTAAGTCTGATACCATTCACAAACTTACTGTCCATACCCAGCATTTTTAACACCGAGTTAATTTCATATTCTCCGTCATGAATTATTACCGGATTTATACCAAGCTGCTTCAACAAGACAACATTATGCACAAAAGTATTAAATAGTGTTTCATCTAAGATTATTGTACCACCGCATTTAATGACAAAAGTCTCGCCTACAAAGCTAGGTATGTTAGATAGCACTTCAAGTAATATTTCTGCTTTTTGTTCAAATGATACCTCACCCTTTAAAAATTCGCTACTCTTCATTTTTTTATCTTGTAAACTTGAAAAACTCATCTCTTACCTTGGTTATTTTATGCTTAACACGGATGCTCATTTGATGAATTGACACATTCTCATTATTAATCCATTTTTGAATATCTTCTATAACAGCACCTAAGCTTTTTTGACTTACTTTATCTATTTTTGTTAGCACAATGTTAAAGTTAATGTTATTATATATTAACCAATAAATGAAGTCTTTGTCTATTTCTTTTAATCCTACCTTGCTATCTATCAACACAAACACTCTTCTTAGATTTCTTCTTTGAATTAGATAATACTCAATTAAGTTTAAATATTGTATAATTTCCTCCTTACCTGCATGAGAATAACCATACCCTGGCAGGTCAACAAGCCTGAACTTATCATTGTACATAGAGTAAAAATTTATTTGTCTAGTGCATCCAGGTTTAGAGGAAACTCTGGCAGCTTTTTTGCTGTTTATCAGTAAGTTAATCAGACTGGATTTTCCTACATTTGATCTACCAGCAAACGCAATCTCTGGAGCCGATTCATCTGGTAATGTTTTTATGTCCGAAGCTCCAAATATGAAATTGCAGTTTGATGTTATCTGTTTTGCCATTATATTCAACTAGAAGGTAGTAGGTATATTATAGTGTTATTGCTTGATATAAGAAATTTTTTATTTCAGTATATATTACTTAGCTAGATCTGTGCTATATGGATATGGAAAATAATTTACAAGACTTAAAGAAAAAATTTAATGATATAGAGAGGAATTTGGAAAATCCTACCAATTTAAGTCAAAAAGAATTCATTACCCTTTCAAAGGAATACTCTGAGCTCAGGCCAATAATCAAGATAATTGATGAATATAACACGCTGAAAGAGGAAATTTCAGACTTAGAAGAAATAATGAAAGATGAAAACAGCGAAGGTGATATAAAAGAGTTAGCAAAAGAAGAATTTTTCGAAAAGCAGAAGGTATTATTACCAAAAATAAAAGCAAAATTAAAGTTAGCATTACTGCCCAAAGATGAAGATGACTCAAGAAATGCAATATTAGAAATTAGAGCAGGTACAGGCGGAGAAGAAGCAGCATTATTTGCAGCAATGTTATTTCGTATGTATCAAAAATATGCAGAAAGAAGAAATTGGAAGTTCGAGCCAATAAGCATTTCTAATACAGGTATAGGTGGCTATAAGGAAGCTTCTGCACTCATTAATGGAACAGAAGTTTTTGCAAGGTTGAAATTTGAATCAGGGGTGCACAGAGTACAGAGAGTGCCAGAAACTGAATCCTCAGGAAGGTTGCATACCTCTGCCGCTACTGTTGCGATATTACCTGAAGTAGAAGAAGTTGACTTTAAAATAGAAGAAAAAGACTTACGAATAGATGTTTATAGATCCAGTGGTCCTGGAGGGCAATCAGTGAATACAACTGACAGCGCAGTAAGGGTCACCCACTTGCCAACAGGGATAGTTGTGATACAGCAAGATGAAAAATCGCAGCATAAAAATAAAGCTAAAGCGCTCAAAGTATTGAGGGCAAGGCTATACGAAATTGAAAGACAAAAAAAAGAAATGGAAAGGTCAACAATGAGGAAAAGTCAGATTGGCTCTGGTGATCGTTCCGAGCGCATAAGAACATATAATTTCCCACAATCAAGAATAACAGACCACAGAATTAATCTAACTTCACATCGGCTAGAGCAGATTATAAAAGAAGGCGAACTAGATGAATTTATTGAGCCATTAATCTCACGTAATGAAGCAGAAAGATTGGCAGGGGAAAGTTAGCAGCCTACAATGGAATATCTTTATTAATTACATAGGATCTTTTAAACGCAATAGATAGACAGTAAAAACAAGTTCTAGTACTATCGCGGATAAAACAAGAACAGCTACACTAATTGTTTGACCATTGTAAATGTAGCTTGTTAAGCCGATAAAAATAGCCATGATAAAAGCTCTAATGAACGAGACTGCAGAAGAAGCTGTGCCTTTAATTTCAGGGAAAACATTTATTGATGCATTAAAAATCACTGGCTGGAAAATTGCACAACCGATAGAAAAAATAATCATAGACAGTGTTACTAAGTAGAAAGAGTGGGGTACAATTATACTGAATATTACAAGCAATAGAGACCCAATAGCACCCACGCTCGTACCAGAAATTACACACTTTATTGCTCCAAGTTTCTGCAAGATTTTGCCAGCAAATAGACTGATGAGTGAGAAGCACCCAACTATTGCACCTTGATGTAGTGCATAAATAGTGCTAGATAAACCAAAAGTCTTCATATACAGAAAAGGTCCACAAGTAATGAATGACATATACGCAGCAGAAAAGAGGCTTGACATCAAAGACAACGTAACAAACCTCGGATTAGATAGTAGTTTTCTGTAATCTTTCATCGTTTTTTTTAAACTGAAAATATCGCGGTTCTTTTTTGTTTCTGGTAACGCTAAAAGCAGCAAAACCCAAGAGATCAAACAAAGTATTGCAACAGTTGCATAATTACCACGCCATCCTACAATTTCATTGATGAAACTGCCTAACACTGGCGCAATTGCCATGACAACTGTAAGAACAGAATTCATGATTCCAATAAATTTCACCGCTTCGTTGCCTTTGTAGCTGTCTGCAACGATTGCAAACACAACTACAGATGTGCTAACACCAATGCCCTGAACAAAGCGAGAGATTAAAAGCCAAAAAATCGACGGTGCAAAAACACAACCAACAGCGCCGATTAATAACAAAGTGTTACCTATGATCATAATTCTCCTTCTGCCATAGCATTCAGACAATGGACCAAAAAACAACCCTCCTATGCAAAAGCCTAGGAAATTATAAGCAATAGTTAATTGAATTATGCCTTCCGGTACGTTAAAATAGTGCACCATATCAGGAAAACTAGGTACGGAAATGTCAATTTCAATGAACTTGGCAATGAGAGACAGGATTAACAGAAATGGTAGTAACATTTGAGATTTTTAATTAATGAATAAAAATATCACATTTAAAGCGTTGAAAGAAAACATTTTTTACTGTTATTAAAATGGTTAGAAACACCTCATGTGAAGGAATGGTGGATAAATTGGACACTAGGGTTAATTAAAGAAAAATATGACAACTATGTTAAAGCTCTTACTCTCTGTCCTAACTTTACTTATTTCCTCTTACTTTTTCAACAGTCCGTCTAAATTACTACAAGCAGTTTAATTTTTAGTAAATATGTCATTATTCAAAAATATGCAAGAAGCTTTATAGAAACTTAACATAATTTTATCATAAAAATGTCATTCTTAAGTCCTATGTAAAAACGAATTTTGGCACCAAGTGAATCTTTTTTAATTAACTATGAGCTGGATAAATTGGAAAATAAATTTTGTTTACTTTTACAATACCTTAAGATCTAATATAACTTTATCAGTCAAAAGTATCACAATAGGCTAGTATGTTCTTTACTCTTTTCCTAAAAATATTACCTATTTATATTACGATATTTATTGGTTATTTAGCAGGAAAATGTCTTAAAATTGATAGAAACACTATATCTCAAATACTCTTTTATATAGCTAATCCAATAGTGATTTTATATGGAGTTTCTCATACAGAAGTTAATTTAAAAGTAATTTCTCTGCCGATTTTGATATGGTTTATAGGTAGCACTATGTCCTTATCAGTGTATTATCTTTCTTCTTTTTTATTTAAGGATAACACGAGAAACATATTAGCATTTAGTTCGGGCAGCACAAGTATGGGTTATTTTGGCCTGCCGATTGCCATGGCTTTATTTGATGAAGATTCAGTATCTGTATATGTTGTTTGTTATATAGGAATGGCGCTATTTGAAAACAGCTTAGGATTTTACATAGCTGCAAATGGTATTTATACCGCAAAAGAATGCATATTAAAGTTGTTCAAACTTCCTTCGCTTTATGCGATGGTTCTGGGCTTCTTTTTAAGTATATACGATATACAAATACCTACTTTTTTAACAGATGTTATGATGAACATTAGAAGTACATTTGTCACATTAGGAATGGTGCTACTTGGAGTGAGCATTGCGAATATTGCAAGCTTTAAAATAGATTGGAAGCTTGCTTTGATCACTATTACAGCAAAGTACGTATTCTGGCCACTGTTTGTTTTAGGAATTGTCCTTTTAGACAAGCATGTTATAGGTATATACGATGAGAGCATATATGAAGCACTGATGTTGCTGGCTATTATTCCAGTTTCTGGGTCCAGTATAATACTTGCTAATATTTTGAATTATCAACCAGATAAAGCTACTCTGTTGCTTCTAATCAGTACTGCAGTGGGACTGTTTTATGTTCCACTAATAATATCATTATTTTTTACTAAACTTGTTCCTTTTTGATCAAAAAATTAAGCGCTTGCACAACCATTATTTGGGTAACAACACAAGACATTGATAAAACTTGAATTTATAGCTAAAGCAACTTCTACAATTTGGTAACCCGTCATCCCGCTACTAGTTAGCGCCGCGGCGGTAAATTGACCTTACCCAGAAAAAGTAGAGAGAAAGTTAAGACGTTTTTGGAGTAAAATAAAACGTTTTTTCAAAATATGACAAATAGAAGAGAATATACAGCAGAATTCAAATTAGAAGCTGTTAAGCTGGTTAAAGAAACAGGTCAAGCAAGTACAAAAATAGCAAAAGATCTAGGTATAGATGGCAGTATGTTAAGTAAGAAAATATGATGGAAAAATGTCTGGAGCATACGCATTTCCAGGCAAAGGCTCCTTATGACAAAGAAAGATTTGATCTAAAAAAAGAGCTAATAAGAGAAAGAGACATCTTAAAAAAAGCCCTGGGCAAAGAAAAAGAGTAAAGTATTCTTTTATATAGAAATTGCTATAAAACACAGGAACTATGTAGGGTTTTGTACTGGTGGTATTGGTTGCTAAGGAAAAAAGCAGTAAAGAATTAGCAAAAGAAGGGCTTCTAGCAGATATTCAAAAAATACATCAAGCATTCTAAATGCAGATATGGAGCCCCTAAAATTCACGCTGAATTAAAAGCTTTAGGCAAAAATTAAAACAGTACAAAGTGTTATGCAAGAAAATGGCATTAAAACCAAGCTTAGACGAAGGTTCAAAAATAAAAAACAGCAAATAAGCAACCGAGTTGTGGCTCCGAACACATTGGATCAAAATTTTACTACTGATCAGCCAAATAAAGTTTGGGATTACCTACATAAAAACTAAAGAAGGTTGTTGGCGGCAATAATTGACCTATATTCACGCATGGTGGTTAATGAGTAACATGATAATTAGTTATAGATTCTTTATTGATGGCCGTTGATAAACGCAAACCCGATAAAAATCTGCTGTTACATAGCGATCAAGGGTCACAGTATACCTCTCAAAATTACCAATTTCTATTGAATACAAAAAACATCATTTCCAGCATGAGCCATAAGGGCTGTTGTTACGATAACTCTGTTGCAGAAAAGTTCACTTAAAAGGGAGCTGCTTATTGATACTTCTCGCTCAACAAACCAGAACTGCCATATTTGAATACATAGAAATCTTTTATAACAAATAACGTAGACATTCTACTATTAACTATTGCATTCCTGCACAATTTATTCTCATGATAAAAACGTCTTAACTTTCTCTCTACTTTTTCTGGGTAAGGTCAATTTGGGTCTGCACCATTTTTGAGTAATAGTTTTACTTCTTGTGCATTACCATCTTCTACAGCTAGGAATAATTGTTCTTCCTGTGTTTTTACGCGTGTTTCCACATTAGATATAAAAAATAACAATACTAAACATGCAATACCAATAATGCTAATATATTTTATAACTTTTCTCATAAGATATTTTACAATGCTTCTAATAATATTAGATATCATCTATAAAATTAAAAAATCCATGAAAGGGGATGAAAATATGTAAAAAAGTATTATTGATTAATTAAAAACAGATTTTGATTTGATAATACTAATAAAATCGATTTATCTTAAATTTACGTTGATTTTTACCTGTTATTTTTTGTAGTTTATCCAACGTAAATTCCAGGTAAAACAAAGTCGTTATCTCCAACCGTTACAACCAACTCTCCTTCTTTAATTTTTATTTGATTAGGTGTATGGTCCCATACCATCACACTCTGGGATCATACACCTAAAGTACTCCGACACTGGGATGACACCCCGGGGTTTCTGGGATGACAAAAAAGAGCCCCCTGAGCAAAAATCTTATAGCCACTTGAATGATAATTGACTTTTTGCCTAAAATAACTAAGAAAGAAACTTCTCATCAAGATAACTTAAATATATACTAATTCTCTTATTTTTAAACGATTTCTCATCATGAATTGCACGATCAAAAACCTGAATTTGACTTGTTATAATGCTACAATTATTATTTGCAACTTCTAATACGCCACTATCAATTACAACCTTCTTTTCTATTTGGTTACTCATTTTAACAGTAATCATACCAGGCAATAAATAAATTAAGTAAGGAGCATGGTGAGCTAAAATCATAAGCTCCCCTTCGAGCCCAGTTACTGAAAGAGAAACCACTCCACTGAATGAAATTTGATCATCAGGAGAGAAAAATTGCACTTTAAAAGTATTCATAATCTTTAACTTTTATTTAGCTTCAGCTTGTATTAATTCAGCCTTTTTTATTGCTTCATCTATATTCCCCACCATATAAAAAGCAGCCTCTGGTAAGTGATCATATTTGCCTTCAACAATCCCTTTAAAACTGGAAACAGTATCAGAAAGTGAAACAAATTTACCAGGCATGCCAGTAAATATTTCTGCAACGTGAAAAGGTTGAGAAAGAAATTTCTGAATCTTACGAGCCCTATCAACAATAATTTTATCTTCATCAGATAGCTCATCCATACCAAGTATTGCGATAATATCTTGCAGTGATTTATAAGTTTGCAATATACGTTTCACCTCAGAAGCTACATTATAATGTTCTTCACCAATGATTTCAGCAGATAAAGACTGAGAAGTTGAATCAAGTGGATCAACAGCAGGGTATATTCCCATTTCAGCTATTTGCCTTGACAACACTGTGGTTGCATCAAGGTGAGAGAATGTAGTTGCTGGGGCTGGATCAGTTAAATCGTCCGCAGGAACATATATAGCTTGCACAGAAGTAATAGAGCCAGAAGTTGTTGAAGCTATTCTTTCTTGCATTGCACCCATATCAGTTGCAAGGGTTGGCTGATAACCAACAGCTGACGGTATTCTTCCAAGTAAAGCAGAAATTTCAGAACCAGCTTGTGTAAATCTAAAGATATTATCCACAAAAAATAGAACATCTTGGTTTTCACGGTCACGAAAATACTCTGCCATAGTAAGTGCTGTTAAAGCAATTCTAGCCCTTGCTCCAGGAGGCTCATTCATCTGACCATAAACCAAAACAGCTTGAGATTTTTCATGCTCATTTATATTTATTACATTTGAAGTGATCATCTCGTGATAAAGATCGTTACCTTCACGCGTTCTCTCCCCTACCCCGGCAAACACAGAAAATCCTTTATGAGCTTTTGCTATATTATTAATTAATTCCATTATTAGGACTGTTTTACCAACACCGGCTCCACCAAATAAGCCAATTTTTCCTCCTTTAAGATAAGGTGCAAGAAGATCTATAACTTTTATTCCCGTAACTAAAACTTCTTCCTGTATTCTCTGTTCAGTAAAACTTGGAGGTGCTCTGTGTATAGGCTCTAAGTTATACTTTCCCTTCAGTGGACCACACTCATCTATAAGCTCTCCAACAACATTAAAAATCCTTCCTAAAGTTGAACGCCCAATTGGCACCGATATTGGTGCACCTGTATCAACAAATTCATCCCCCCTTGACATGCCATCTGTGCTATCCATAGCAATACAACGAACTATATTGTCACCTATATGCTGCGAAACTTCTAAAACCAGCTCCTTATCCTTATATTTTAGTTTGCTTTTTAAAGCATTAAATATTTTAGGCAATTCACCTTCAAATTTTATATCAACAACTGCTTGAGTTACCTTAATCGCTCTACCTATATTCATCTCTTTATTTTTATCACCTAACACTATAATTCCATAAAAGAACTTCTAAAGAAAATAAATTTTATATTATTAATAGAAATTTTGCAACATTAAAACGCTTACTAGTTACGCTTCATTACAAACAATGCAAATGCATTTAATAGCCAAGTAATAATAAACAATACTAAACTAAGCGCATAAGCAGCAAGAGTTTGTACACTATTGAAATCCTGATCTCCGGTAAGTAATGTAGCGATCTGCACGGTAATGGTAGTAACTGAATTAAGAGGGTTAAAAGTCAAATTTGCGTTGATTCCCACAGCCATTAGCACAATCATTGTTTCACCTATCACTCTTGAAATTGACAATAAAATTGCACTTAAAATTGTAGGCATTGCATAAGGTATTGTTATATGCCATATAGTTTCCGCTGGAGTTGCACCAAGTGCCATGAAGCCATAACGCAAGCTTTTTGGAACAGATCTTATGGCATCTTCGAGTAAAGAAATAATAAAAGGAAGAATCATTATCCCAATCGATAAACCGGCAACTAAGGCACTTTCTGAGTGTATACTTAAACCAAAAAAATTTGCTACCTGCTTTATAAAGAAAGACAAAAACACAACCGCGAAATATCCATATACAACCGTAGGAATAGCAGACAAAACTTGCAAAGTTGTATTAACAATATAACGCACTTTCTCACTCGCATATTCACTAATATATATTGCAGAAAATAAACCAAGCGGAACGACAACTAACATTGCTATAATAGTTATAAGTAATGTACCAACTAAAAGCGGCGCTATACCAAAACATCCTATCTTCTCTTCATTGATAGTGACTACATTGTGGCCCCATTTCAAGCAAAACAAGAATTCTGAAATAGCTACTTTATTAAAAAAACTAATGGATTGAATAAAAATAGACAGCATTATAAATAAAGTGATAAAAAATGATATGGCCAAAGCCACAAATAACGAAAGTTTTATTATCTTATTTCTTTTATTTTTAAAGATAAAAGCAAGCATGAAAAAAAGTAACGCTATAGAAATAAAAGTTACAAAACAATTATTATAGAATACTAACAACCAAGTTAGCATCCATACACAACTAAGATATAGATAAGATTTAACCTTATTTACTTCTTGAAACCTACTAAAACAAAATAAAAGGATTAGTAAGACAGGTATGACTATCACCGAATTCATTCTTCCATGCATCAAATTTTATTCTACGAAAATGTCATACAAGTTCACCATTATTTGACAATAAAGTAAAACAATTTAAAATAAATAATTATATTAATATAAAAACAATGAAGAGAACATTTCAACCAAAAAATTTGATAAGAAAGCGCAGACACGGATTTCGTTCACGTATGGCAACAAGAGCTGGAAGAAAAATCCTTAATAGGCGCCGTTCATTAGGGTGTAACAAATTATGCGCATAGTAAGTATAAAAAAAAAGATTTTTCTTCTGCTTTCAAAAATAAGTTAGCACTCAACAGTCTTTTTTATCGTGGGCTTTATATATCACTGTACGCTATAAAAGAAAGAGAACCTGAAAAGTACATTCATACTATTAGAGTAGGTCTGGCTATCAGTAAAAAAACCGGAAAAGCAGCAAAAAGAAATAAAATAAAAAGGCAACTACGAATGCTTGCTAAAATTAGCATTTTAAATATAAGTAATATAGGGCACTACTACATAATACTAACTCATAGAAACATTATGCAAGCAAGTTATAAAAATTTACAAAAAGATCTAACTATTTGCTTAAAAAAGATAAAATAAAAAAAATCTCAATTAAGGTATTTACAACTATATTTTTTATGATAATATAGGTAAAATTTTTAAAAATAGTTAATGGGTGTGATGAATGGTAGAGCATATAAAAGAGGTAAATAACACAGGCTTTGGTCAGATGTATCAATTCTTATTTCTTCCTAAAGGAACAGGAACAGATTGGAGGTCAGCATTTCGCCAACAAGAAGAATTATTTAAAAAAGTGGGAGGTAATGTAATATTACCAGAAATCAGTAATTCTCCTTCAAAAGGGAATCAATTAGGGGAAGTAGGAACAATGCTAAATAATGTAGAAAATGACCAAGAACATATAAGAAAAAAAAGATATCATAGTTAAAGTAAAAACTTAAAGAATAGTAACAAAACAAGAAAGTTAAAATATAAGTATACCTACTGTCTAATTAACAAAGAAATTTTTATAAACTTGGCGGCGACCTACTCTCCCTTTTCAAGTACCATCAGCGCTAAAAAGTTTCACTTCCGAGTTCGAGATGAGATCGGGTGGTTCATTTTTGCTATAGCCACCAAGTCAATAAAAATTTCTAACTTAACAATTTTAACTTAATATTTAACACTGCATACACACATATAGAAAGCAAATAAATCAATCAGGCTATTAGTACTAGTTAGCTTCACATGTTACCATGCTTCCACACCTAGCCTATCAACGTGGTAGTCTTCCACGGCCTTAATTGGGAAATCTTTTTGAAGAGGGTTTCTTGCTTATATGCTTTCAGCAATTATCCCATCTATACATAGCCACCCAGCGATGCTATTGGCATAACAGCTGGTACACCAGAGGTATATCCATCTCGGTCCTCTCGTACTAGAGTCAGACCTTCTCAAATTTCCTTCACCCACGGCAGATAGAAACCGAACTGTCTCACGACGTTCTAAACCCAACTCACGTATCACTTTAATCGGCGAACAGCCGAACCCTTGGGACCTTCTTCAGCCCCAGGATGTGATGAGTCGACATCGAGGTGCCAAACGGTGTCGTCGCTATGAACGCTCGAACACCATCAGCCTGTTATCCCCGGCGTACCTTTTATCCGTTGAGCGATGACCCTTCCATACAGAATCACCGGATCACTATGACCGACTTTCGTCTCTGCTTGGCTTGTCAGCCTCGCAGTCAGGCAAGCTTATGCCATTATACTATCAAGCTGATTTCCGACCAGCTCTAGCTTACCTTCGCACGCCTCCGTTACTTTTTAGGAGGCGACCGCCCCAGTCAAACTACCCACCATACAATGTCCTAGTTCCAGATAATGAAACATAGTTAGATATCAAAAGTGTAAAGGGTGGTATCTCAAGGTTGACTCCATTATAGCTAGCGCCATAACTTCAAAGTCTCCCACCTATCCTGCACATCACACTTTTAATAGCAATGTAAAGCTATAGTAAAGGTGCACGGGGTCTCTTCGTCTAACCGCGGGTACCCCGCATCTGCACGGGGAATTCAATTTCGCTGAAGTGATGTTGGAGACAGTGGAGAAATCGTTACGCCATTCGTGCGGGTCGGAACTTACCCGACAAGGAATTTCGCTACCTTAGGACCGTCAGTGTTACGGCCGCCGTTTACTGGGGCTTCAATTCGGAGCTTGCACCCTTCCTATTAACCTTCCAGCACCGGGCAGGCGTCAGACCCTATACTTCCACTTACGTGTTTGCAGAGTCCTGTGTTTTTAGTAAACAGTCGCTACTCCCTATTTTGTGCCACCTACTCATAGTTGCCTAAAAGCAGGTTACCCTTCTTCCGAAGTTACAGGTATAATTTGCCGAGTTCCTTCAACATCATTCTTTCAACACCTTAGTATACTCTACTCATCCACCAGTGTCGGTTTGCGGTACGGCCTCATAAATATAAGTGCTATTTCCTGGAGCTTCTTTTAAGCATAGATCAATCCAATAAGATCTATACAAATACGAAACCCGTCACACTTAAGAGGTTTAGGAATATTAACCTAATTGCCATCGACTACTCCTTTACGGACTCGCCTTAGGAACCGACTAACCCTACGCAGATTAACTTAACGTAGGAACCCTTAGATTTTTGGTGAGAGTGTTTTTCACACTCTTTTACGCTACTTATGTCAGCATTCTCACTTCCGATATCTCCAGCAGTTTTCACAAACCACCTTCACAGACTTACGGAACGCTCCGCTACCGCGCCTATTGATCGAAATCAATAAGCACTCACATCTTCGGTATACAGCTTTAGCCCCGGTACATTTTCGGCGCAGAAAAACTTATTTAGACAAGTGAGCTGTTACGCTTTCTTTAAAGGATGGCTGCTTCCAAGCCAACCTCCTAGCTGTAATGGTTTTTCTACTTCCTTCCCCACTTAGCTGTAATTTTGGGACCTTAGATAGTGATCTGGGTTGTTTCCCTCTTCACCACGGACTTAGCACCCGTAGTGTGCCTGCTATATAATTAATTGTTGGTATTCGGAGTTTAGTTAGATTTGGTAAGACGGTGAATCCCCCTAGTCTATCCAGTGCTCTACCCCCAACAACATACATACAACGCTCTACCTAAATAGATTTCGCGGAGAACCAGCTATTTCCAAGTTTGATTGGCCTTTCACCCCTAATCACAACTCATCCAATAATGTTGCAACATTAACTGGTTCGATCCTCCAGTGTGTTTTACCACACCTTCAATCTGGTCATGACTAGATCACTTGGTTTCGGGTCTAATCCATAAAACTAAAACGCCCTATTCAGACTTGCTTTCGCTACGCCTACACCTAACGGCTTAAGCTTGCTTCATAGATTAACTCGCTGACCCATTATGCAAAAGGTACGCTGTCACTCTAAATATCAATAAATTGATATAGAGCTCCAACTGTTTGTAAGCACTTGATTTCAGATTCTATTTCACTCCCCTCCCGGGGTTCTTTTCACCTTTCCCTCACGGTACTTGTTCACTATCGGTCGTTAAGGAGTATTTAGGCTTGGAGGATGGTCCCCCCATATTCAAACAGGATTTCACGTGCCCCGCTCTACTCAAGGATTTAAAAACTTTCTACTTATACAGGACTATCACCTTCTATGGTTACTATTTCCAGAGTATTCTAATTCTTATTCTTAAATCACTAGCCTTTTCCGCTTTCGCTCGTCACTACTAACAGAATCTCGGTTGATTTCTTTTCCTTTGGCTACTTAGATATTTCAGTTCACCAAGTTTGCTTTACATACTTAGTACGTAATAACTAGCTAAACTAGTTGGGTTTCCCCATTCGGAAATCTGCGGATCAAAATTTGTTGACAATTCCCCACAGCTTATCGCAGCCTGCCACGTCCTTCATCGCCTCTTAACGCCAAGGCATCCATCAAGTGCTCTTAATAATTTATTTATCCGACTATATGCAGAATATGCAGAGTTAAATATTATTAAAATTGAATTGAGATTAAATTAATCTCTACCATAAAACTTGTCAAACATCTAAAAACTAAATTAATCTTTTATATGTTATAACCTAATAAATAATATGTCAACGCCTTTTTGCACAAAACATTTACTTATATTATCAACAACAATATACTAGCAATCCTAAACAGTATAATCTGAGAAATATGTGGTAAACTTATATATACAGTAAAAATTAATAAAAAAGATATTTTGTAAGATAAAATGTGTTAAAATCAATTGCCTAAAAATGATAATAAACATTCGGAGTATTTCTAACGTATGAAAAGTAATCTCTCTTTTATAAAAAACGTTGCTTTAAATTGTATGTCTAAGCTCATTGGCGTATTAAATATTAAGAAAGTAAAACACTTCATTGTGAATAAATATAATACTCTTCATAAAGAAATGACAGTGCTTCTTAAAAAATCTAAGAACCTGTTAAACACCAACATTGAAATCGGTTTATATCACTTTTATAAAGGTAGCATATCAGATGCAAAGTTACGATTTTGGTTAATTAGCATATTTTACCCCCATTTACCTATAGTCTGGTATAACATCGGAAGGTGTCATTTTGCGGTAGGGAATACTAACAAAGCTTATAATTATTTAACAAGGGCACTAAAATTAGATAATGACCACGAGGAGGCGTCTTACTATATAAAAAAAATGACAAACTCAGCGCCTATTACAGAATTGCCAAAAAACCTCATAAGACAATATTTTGATTACACAGGTGAATATTTTGTTGAGCATTGGTTGATTGCCAAACAATATAGAGGGCATGAACTTGTACACATGATAATTACAAAAATCTTCAACAACTCCACTTCTGAGCTCAATATACTCGACCTTGGTTGTGGAACTGGAATATGTGGTCATTTCTTGAAAATAAATAGTATTGGAAACCATATAATAGGAATTGACATTTCAAGTAGAATGCTAAATATCGCAAGAGGATGCTTTATAAAAGGTAAGCCTGTTTACAATGAATTAATACATATGGAAATGAAAGAGTTTCTTAAACAAGAGAAAAACCAGCAGTATGATGTAATTATCTTTGCTGAAGTGCTACATTATCTACATGACTTTCAAGAAGAATTGGAATTAGCAAAAAGATCTACGAGCAAAAAAGGGGTTATTGTATGTTTAATAAGAAGAAAGGAAGGTGAAGGTATTGACTTTGTAAATAAAGGAGACTATTTTCGTCACTCAGAAAGTTATGTTCAACATGTTGCAAAAGAAATAAATATGCAAATAAGTTATATGAGTTACTGTAAAATATATGGCAGTCAGGTTAACGGTATCTTGTTTGCATTACAGCATCAACAAGAAAATCCGAAAAACCTAACTTAAAAATCGCTCAAAATGACTTTTAAGTATCTATATATAATAAAAGAATAAAAGGAACTTTATGAATAACATTACCATTAATTACGCAAAGGACAGCAAATTAACCGACTTTGGAAAAGCAGTTCTATCAGACAGGTATTTAATAGAAAATGAAAGTTATCAAGACCTCTTTGCACGTATTGCTAATTACTATTCTGATAATAAAGAACATGCGCAGCGTCTTTATGACTACATGAGCAACTTGTGGTTCATGCCTTCAACACCAATAATCAGCAATGGTGGCACTAAGAGAGGGTTACCTATCTCTTGCTTTCTTAATGAAACCGAAGACAGCTTGCAGGGAATAGTTGATCTATGGAATGAAAATGTTTGGCTTGCTGCACGTGGAGGAGGCATAGGTAGTTATTGGGGAAATTTACGCTCAATAGGCGAAAGCGTAAAGGGTAGCGGCAAAACATCAGGAATTGTTCCATTTATTGTAGTGCAAAATGCTCTAACGCTTGCAATTAGTCAGGGATCCCTAAGGCGAGGAAGTTCAGCAGTCTACCTTCCTGTATCTCATCCGGAGATAGAAGAGTTTCTAGATTTACGCAAGCCAACAGGCGGTGACCCAAATCGCAAAGCGTTAAATATACATCATGCTGTAATAGTAACAGATAAATTTATGCAGGCTGTTGAGAATGATCAAGAATGGAATTTAATAAGCCCTCACAACAATAAGGTTATTTCAACTGTAAAAGCGCGGGATATATGGATCAAAATATTAACAGCAAGAGTTGAAACTGGAGAACCTTACATTATTTTCCTTGATGCAACAAATAACAATAAGCCAGAATCTTACAAAAAGCTCAACTTAGACATCAAGATGTCAAATCTATGCAGTGAAATAACTTTAACCACAGGTTATGATCACCTGAATAAGTCACGCACTGCTGTGTGTTGTCTATCATCCGTAAACCTTGAGTACTACGAAGAATGGAAAGACAATAAACTCTTCATAGAAGATATAATGCGCTTTCTTGATAATGTATTGGAAGATTTCATAAATAAAGCACCGAATGAAATGCAGCGAGCAAAATATTCTGCAGCCAGAGAACGCAGTATTGGTCTTGGTGTGATGGGCTTTCACTCATTTTTACAAAGCAAAATGGTTCCTTTTGAATCAGTAACAGCACAACAATGGAATAAAAAAATATTTAAGTATTTACGCGAGCAAGCAGATATAGTTTCTAAAAAATTAGCAGAAGAAAAGGGAGCATGTTCTGATGCCAAAGAAGTTGATCTAATGGAAAGGTTTACACACAAACTCGCTATTGCTCCTACTGCTTCGATCTCCATTATTGCAGGTAATACCTCTCCTGGAATAGAACCATATGCAGCAAACGTATTCATACAAAAGACACTTACAGGCTCATTTGTAGTGCGAAATAAATTCTTGCAAAAACTATTAGCAGAAAAAAATCAAGACAATGATAAAATATGGTCTTCAATTTCAACAAACGAGGGTTCCGTTCAGCATTTAGATTTTCTTAGTGAGCATGAAAAATTGACATTTAAAACAGCGTACGAGCTTGACCAAAGATGGATTATAGAACATGCAAGTGATAGAACTTCGTATATTTGTCAATCTCAATCAGTAAATCTGTTCTTACCTGCCAACGTACATAAACGTTACTTGCACAAAATACACATGCTTGCTTGGAAAAAAGGATTGAAGAGCTTATATTACTGCAGATCACAATCAATGCAGAGAGCCGATAAGGTCTCGCATGACATATTCAAAAAAAGTGAAATATTGCAACAAAAAACAGATATTGACTACGATGAATGTCTGTCATGCCAATAGCGGCCTTACTCAAAAAAGTAGAGAGAAAGTTAAGCAAATGGGTAAATAGACTTCTTGCATAACCATATAACGCACTTTTATTGGGAATAGAAACGAAAAAACTTTCTTGACAAACTCCGCCAGCCCTCTTATCATAAAATTGAAGCTATTTATTTATCTTCTCTGTACAGATTAAATGACAAAAAAACTCACGTATCTGGCGTCTCATGTTTAATTTTTTGCACTATGTGCACCTTATGTCTTTATCAAACTTCTACCTACATAAGCTGAAACGCGCTTATAAAGCGTTTAAAACATAAAAAAACGCCAACTTAAAAAATGGATAGTGAATAACTAGCTACCCTAGGGTTTCTTTTGCCTTTTTTTCTGTTTAGTAAATTTCTTAAACATTTATAGCTAAGGTTAGTTGCATTTAAAAGCAGCTGAGTCGCGGTTATTAAGCGTTTAGAATAAAAAAACGCCATACTTGAAAGTATAATGTAAGTAATTAGCCAACTACGGGGCTTCTTTTGCCTTTTTTTTCATTTGGTAAATTTCTTAAACATTTATGGCTAAACGACAATCGTCATCCCGCTACTTGTTAGCGGGATCTATTGCCGAGATACCGCGAATGAATCGCGGTATGACGGTTCGCGGTGGCATGACGATAAAGTTTATACCTCGTCATCCCGCTGCTTGTTAGCGGGATCTATTGCCGAGATACCGCGAATGAATCGCGGTATGACGGTTCGTGGCAGCATGAAGATAATCCCGCTACTTGTTAGCGGCTGAGATACTGCGGCGGTATGACGTAGATTGCTGTCATTCCGCTACTAGTTAGCGCCGCAGCGGTATGGTGTAGGAAAATTAGCTATATAGCTAACTTGTACCACGCGTTAAAGCTTTTAAACAGGTCTTGGTTTACTTACTCCATTATTTTCTTTATTATCAGATATCATTTTAAATAATATGGAGGAGCAAATTGTCAGCAATTGCCATTATTGATTTTGGTTCACAGTTTACACAGCTTATCGCAAGACAAGTAAGAGGAATGGGCGTTTATTGTGAGATATTTCCAAGCAACATCAGTTTTGAAACAATATCAAAATTCAATGGGTTTATTCTCTCTGGAGGACCACAATCTGTAAATGATGATTGTTCTGAAACAAGTAGAGTAGTACATGAAATTACAAAACTTAATGAGGCAACAAGCGTTCCTATACTTGGAATATGCTATGGACAGCAACTCATTTGTCATTATTTTGGAGCAAAAGTAAAAGAGAGTTTCAAACAGGAGTTTGGTAGAACTAAAATCAAGATACTAAAAGAATCCCCCATTGTAAAGGATACCTGGGATGTTAATTCTGAAGTGGATGTATTAATGAACCATGCGGACAGTGTTGATACTATACCACAGGGATTTACTGTTATCGCATCAGGTGTGATAAATCAAACAATTGCAATGATTGTTAACGAACAGCGAAAGATTTACTGTACTCAATTCCATCCTGAAGTGAGGCCCACAACAAATGGCAGTAAATTGCTCTCTAACTTCTTGGATATTGCAAATTGCGAAAGAGACTGGACAATGAAGTCGTTTATTGAGGAGCAAAAGGAAAAAATCAAAAATGTAGTAGGAGAGAAAAAAGTAATCGCTGCAGTAAGTGGTGGGGTTGATTCAAGTGTTGCAGCGGCTCTCACATATAAAGCTATAGGAAAACAATTAAACTGTATTTTTATCGATACTGGGTTGTTACGCAAGAACCAGACCATTGCTATGTTGAAAGAGATTCCGATAAACTACGTTGATAAATCAAATTTATTTTTGAGTAGATTGAAGGGAATAACTGATCCAGAAGAAAAACGAAAAATTATCGGTAACACTTTTATTGAAGTGTTTGAAGAAGAAGCAAAAAAAATAGGTGATGTGGATTTTTTGATGCAAGGTACCATCTACTCTGATGTAGTTGAGTCAGGGCATGCCTCAGACAACACTAGTACAATTAAGTCTCACCATAATGTTGGTGGGTTGCCAGAAAAGATGAATCTGAAGTTAGTGGAGCCTTTACGTTACCTCTTTAAAGATGAGGTAAGGCTACTTGGAAAGGAAATTGGGCTTTCAGACGAGATAATATTTCAACATCCATTTCCTGGACCCGGACTTGCAGTGAGGATTATAAGTGAAGTCGATAAAGAAAAGGTGCAAATATTGCAAGAAGTAGATGAAATATATATTAATACGATGAAAAATTACGATCTATATGATAAGATATGGCAAGCTTTTGCTGTATTATTACCAATAAAAACTGTAGGCGTTATGGGAGATGGTCGTACGTATGGATATGTTTGTGCTTTAAGGGCTGTAACATCATCTGATGGTATGACAGCTGATGCATTTCCATTTGAAAATAAGGATCAACACTTGCTAGTATTTTGGGATTTTTTACAGAATGTTGGCAGTATAATTGTTAATAATGTTCCCGGAGTAAATAGAGTTGTTTATGATATCACTTCTAAACCACCCGCAACTATTGAGTGGGAGTAAATCAAAAAGATCCCGCTGCTTGTTAGCTGGATCTAGAGATACCGCGAATGAATCCCGGTATGACGGTTAATTTTCTTTATTTTGCTTATAATTTCCACAAGCAGTGCAAACATAAATGAAGAATACAAATATCCTTTTGGTAATTCTATATGAAATCCATGAAGTATGAGGTACACACCGACAAGTAAAATAAATAAAATGGCGATTATTTTTAACCCTGGGTTAGATTTGATTAACTGGGCGGTATAACTTGATAAAAACAGCATTGCTAGCATGGAAAATGTAAATGCTGTAGCAATTATTACCATGTTATAAGTTAGTGCTATAGCAGTTAATATCGAATCAACCGAAAAAACTAAATCTATTAATATAATTTGTAGCACAACTAAAAAAAATTTTGATTTAACGTTTGCTTTCTTTTTATTTTTCTTACATACAAAGATGTCATCCCGTAACTCCATAGAGCTCTTAACAATAAGGAATAATCCCCCTGCGATCATAAGTAAATCCCTTGCTGATGCAGTGTGAAATATAGGTTTTTGCATTGACAATATAGATGATGTAAAAAATAGTATTACAAAACGCATTAATAGTGCTAATCCAAGGCCCATAAGGCGCACTCTTTCTCTCAGCGCATTTGGTACCTTATCTATTGCTAGAGAAATAAAGATTAAATTGTCTACACTAAGTATAGTTTCAAGTAGTGTAAGTGTCAGTAAAGTCCAAGCATCAGTTAGCATTTTTGTTTCAAATTCGGTTCTTCTTACTCTA
This sequence comes from Wolbachia endosymbiont (group A) of Phasia obesa, assembly GCF_964028125.1. Taxonomy (NCBI): domain Bacteria; kingdom Pseudomonadati; phylum Pseudomonadota; class Alphaproteobacteria; order Rickettsiales; family Anaplasmataceae; genus Wolbachia; species Wolbachia endosymbiont (group A) of Phasia obesa. The sequence continues at coordinate 661,354 of NZ_OZ034764.1, read as the reverse complement.
CAATAGATGTGTAAAAATTAAGTGACTTCACTCAGAAGTTTTATAGCAGTTCTCCAGAAAAACAGGATATATAAAGTTCAGCAGCTTCTTCTATTTTCGTTTTTGAGCAAAATCAATAATAAGAGAGTTTCTTATTTTCATGCACGCAAATAAGATAAAGCCTTATTTTCATTTTTGACTTTATTTGAAAATAATATATACTATAAAAATAGTGTGCTAGGTTGAATGAATGTATATTAAAGGATCACCATCAGGCAAAGTATTCGCTGGTTATCAGGCATTTATACCAAGCCCCTTGCCACCAAAATTTGAATGGGACAATGATTTAGTTAATAGTCTTTAAACCCTTACTTTACTATAAGGAAAGTGGTTGAAAACTTAGGTGTCGTATTTACAACAGCCCAAAGAGCAATCGTAAAGCTTGAAGATTTAGGCATCGTTTCACAAACTTCTCAAGGAAAGAGAGATCGGGTTTATTGTGCAACTGATATTTTGAATATTCTAGAAGAACCAACTAAGATTACAGAGAACTTCGATAGCACATTGTAGCTATTGTGATGAATAAATTCAGCAAACAGCAAGCTTAAAGAGTCTGATCCAATGGACATGCTGAACAAAAAGTAAGGAGCTCCTTTTGGAGGATTATATTAACTTATTAATTAATTGCTTGACTTTTAGCAGGATTTATTATATTATTTATTAATGAGCAATGCAATCAAACCAAGGAGGATAGCATGATAAATAATTTGGATTCAATAATTCTTGGAATAAAAGATGGTGAAAAGGCGATTGAAGATTTAAGGGTTGTTCTTAAAAAAAGAAAAGAAGAAGTTATTACTACACAGACATTTAATTACGCTTTACGATGCCCAAAAACTACAAAGGAAGCGATAGTACACGAAATTCTGCTTCATTTTATACAAAATCCTGGCGAGCAATCACTAGAACAAGTGATACAATGCTTAGATAGAGCAATACAATCTGGGATATATGCAAAAAACAACCCAATAAGAAATCTAGATGAAGAATTTCGTACTCATATAAACTTTAAAGATGAAGAGGGAAATACATTACTACATCATGCAGTTATAGGTAATAAAACTGAAGAAATAATCACCCTTCTTGTTACATATAGTGCAAATCCTTTGATACAAAACGCGGATAATAAAATTCCTTTAGATTTAGCTCAAGGAGAAACAAAAGAAGTGCTTATTAAAAGTATGAAAAAACAAGCTAATACGAAAAAAGAAAGCGCTATGGTAGGCAGTTTGGTGCCTGGCGTAATAATTGGTGGTTTTCTTGGTGTTGTACTTGGAGCTGGTGTGTGTGTTGCAGTAAGTCTTTCTGGTGGTATGATACTAGGTGTAATGATAGCATCTTCTCTTGTTGCTAGTATAGCTATTGGACTGGCCATGTATTTTTTGAGTCAAGACTATGAACAGGCTAAAGCGATAGAAAAAACTATTAGCACTGTTAGCTCTGAAATATCTGTTGATGATACAACTGCCGCTAATAAAAATAATAAAGAAGGGCCACAACTTACATATAGCTGACCCAAGCAACACGTCATACCGCGATTCATTCGCGGTATAGATTCCGCTAACTAGTAGCGGAATGACGAATGTGTCGTTTTTCAAATTGTCGTAAGTCACTTTAGCTATAATACACACAAGGAGGGTGTCATCCCAGCGCCCCTATGATGTCATCCCAGTGCTTGACACTGGGATCCAGAAAAGTTTGCTTGTAAACTAGCATGGAAAGTAGCTGATCTTACACTAAATGAATGTTTTTGATGAGGTTGCATAGAAGCTGGATTCCAGCGTCACGCGCTGGAATGACAACTGCGTTTTTTGTTTTTTTGTCATCAAATACTCCTACTCTTTATGTCATCCAAGTGTCCTGACTACTTGGATCCAAGAAATTTAATTGTTTTAAATTTTTCCCTCTATACACCTATTTAAAATTTATGTTATCCACATGTGCAATATAATCTATAATAACGTTTATCAATACAATATATTAAAAAATATTATGAGCTTCGTAAAAGAAAAAAACACCCCTGTGATGGAGCAGTATTTGAACCTGAAAGCTCAATACAAAGATCATCTGCTATTTTATAGGCTAGGAGATTTTTATGAATTGTTTTTCGATGATGCTATTAAAGCTGCGAAATTGCTGAATATAGTGCTCACTAAGAGAGGTAATTCGTGTGGGCAAGAAATACCAATGTGTGGAGTGCCAGCACACAGTAGTGAATCTTACCTACACAAGCTAATAGATTTAGGATTCAAAGTAGCAATCTGTGACCAATTAGAAACTGCTGATGAAGCAAAAAAGAGGGGCTATAAATCCATAGTAAAACGTGATGTAGTGCGAGTTGTAACTCCAGGTACAATTATAGAAGATTCACTACTGGAGGATAAAAGCAATAATTATCTCGCGTCCATAGTTGAACAAAATGACGAATATGCTATTAGTTGGCTTGAATTATCGACGGGAAAATTTTTTCACACTTTAACGAGTTTGAAAGCTCTAGATAGTGATTTATTGCGTATATCACCAAGAGAATTATTAATTTCTGAAAAATTCACTGAGGATGAAAAAATTAGATCGATTTTAAAAAATTATAAAATATCAATTACGCAACACGCACAGAGTTTTTTTGAGTATAGTAAATCTCACAGAACGTTATGCGAGTTTTATAAAATCAGGGAACTTGGGAGTATAGGAAATTTCAGCAAAGTAGAAATCATGGCGTGTGGTGCACTGCTTGAATATGTCAGAGTAACGCAAAGGGGCTCCATTCCAAGGCTTGAATTCCCAAAAACCTATAAGCAACAAAATTTCATGCTTATTGATGCTTCAGCAAGGAGAAATCTTGAGTTGTTTTCAACTCAATTTGGTGAAAAGAAAGGTTCACTAATTTCAGTTATTGATCATACAGTTACAGCTTCTGGTGGACGCCTGCTCAAACAAATGCTCGCTTCACCCCTTGCTTGCTCCAAGGCAATCAATTTGAGGCTCAGCACCGCTCAATTTTTTGTAAATAATCATGAGCCACGCAGAAAAATACGAGAGATATTATCTAACATTCCAGATATTGAGAGGTCTTTATCGCGCTTAATACTAGGGCGTGGTTCACCAAAGGATATGAACCTATTGAAAATAGGCCTAGGAAAGACTTTAGAGTTGTCTGAGTTTCTGTCTACCTTGCATAATTATTGTTTAAGTGAAAAATCAGAAATTAACTCTCAGATGTCATTCCAGTGCTTGACCGGAGAAAAGGAACCAGTGTCTACTACTCAGGTGATAAGTAGTGACGAGAGTGAACTCAGCACAATACATAAGAGCCTTGGTAATCATAAAGACCTATTTGAACTGCTAAATAGTGCTATACTTGATAATAATCTCAGTTCCGTGAAAGAGGGAGGGTTTATCTACCCAAAATACAACTCAGAATTATCTGAGTTATCTTATATATTGAACAACAGTAACAAGTTGGTAACTAAGCTCCGTGAATCTTATCGCGACCTAACTGGCATTGCCGCACTCAAAATATTGCACAACAATATACTCGGTTATTACGTTGAAGTATCAGCAAATCACAAAATAACTTCGGATATATTTATTCATAGGCAAAGCTTAGCAAATAGCATGCGCTACACTACTAATGAATTGAAAGAACTAGAAAATAAAATTCTTACGGCACGTGATGCTGCAATCGGCTTAGAAATGAAAATTTTTAGTGAACTGTGTAGTGAAGTTGCTAAAGAGTCTGAAAAAATTGCTCTTGCTGCAAATGCTTTGGCAAAACTTGATATTAGAACCGCGTTTGCAGAGCTTGCAGTGCAAAATAATTACGTAAAACCCATTATTGATGACAGCAAAGAGTTCAATATCTGTAGCGGAAGACATCCAGTGGTTGAAGTTAACGATAAATTCATTGCAAATAGCATCAATTTAGCTGGTATACATCTAATTACTGGTCCTAATATGGCTGGAAAAAGCACTTTCTTGAGGCAAAACGCTCTCATTGCAATTTTAGCTCACATGGGGTCATTTGTGCCAGCAGAGAGTGTACATATTGGAGTGATTGACAAGATATTCAGCAGGGTTGGCGCAACGGATAATATAACAGCTGGTTATTCTACCTTCATGGTAGAGATGATCGAAACAGCAACGATAGTAAATCAGGCAACGGACCGTTCCTTGGTGATACTTGATGAAATTGGTAGGGGCACAGGGGTGTATGATGGATTATCTATTGCACAGGCGGTGATTGAACATATTCACAATGTAAATAAGTGCCGCGCCATTTTTGCAACTCATTATCATGAATTAACTAAAGTAAGCAAATACTTGAAGAACGTGAAATGTTTTTGTGTAAAAATAAGAGAGTGGAACGGAGAGGTTATCTTTCTACATGAAGTAATTGAAGGCATTGCAGATGAGTCATATGGAATACATGTAGCAAAACTTGCTGGTTTTCCTGATTCTGTTTTAAATAGAGCAAGTGAGGTATTTGAGGAGCTGAAGGCTTGAATCATTATTATAAGTGAAGAATTACCTATACAATCGTGGTAGTAGCTATAGAAACGAAAAACTTACTTGACACCCTTCGCCAGCGCCCTTATCATGATAGTGAAGCTATTGTATTTGCTTTCGCCAATCTGCAGATTAAAAGGTAAGGATTACTTAATGTATCGGCGTCTTATGTTCAATTTTTTGCAGTATATAGATACTGTATGTCTTTACAAAACTTCATCTACATCTAGATTTTTATCTAAATAAGCTGAACGCGCTTATAAAGCGTTACAAGACATCAAAAAATGCCAATACTCGACAGAGATAGTAAAAGACTAGCTAACTCGGGGATTCTTTGTCTTTTTTTCTGCTTGGTAAATTTCTTAAACATTTGCAGCGTAAGTTAGTTGCAATTAAAAGCGGCTGAATCTCGCTTGTCAAGCGTTTAAAACATAAAAAACGCCAATATTTTAAAGCGGATAATAACCCCAGGGCTTCTTTTGCCTTTTTTTTCATTTGGTAAATTTCTTAATGTTTGTGGCTAACATGAACAAACATTTGAGAGTAACTTCCGCTAGTAGGGTGTCATCCCAGTGTCTGGGCACTGGGATGACAAAAAAAGGAGGCTACTCGGATGACAGCTAGCCTGACAACCGTCATCCCGCTGCTTGTTAGCGGGATCTCTTGTTAGCGCCGCGGCGGTATGACGTAGAATTTTACACTCACCAATTCAGTGTCCAATCTGGATTCCAGACTGGAATGACACCCTTTTGGATGGAAACCAGTGTCAGGACACTGGGATGACAAGAAAGAGGCTACTTGGATGATACCTATAGCCCTGTCATTCCAGCGCGTGACGCTGGAATCTAGTTCTTATTATATATCCAGAGATTTACTATATTAGTAATATCAAACTAGATCAATTCTTGCTACTTCAATTTTTCTTTCAGTTAATTCCTGCCTGGCACGTTAAGTCTAGCCTTTTATAAATGAACCAGAATTATAATTTATCTTTTAAAAATCTCAAATGTAATAAATTTATGTTTTAAAGGATTTGATATATCAAATTTTATTGTATTTACTTTCTCATCAAAAACTATAGTATTCTCATCTATGTGATATCTGTCTATTTGATATGCTAGTGAAAATGCGTCAAGCTTATCAGAAGTTGGAGGAGATTTATATACCACTACATTTAAAGTTTCTAAGTCTAAGTTCACTCTAACAGTCACAACACCTTGTTCAAACGAACTTTCAAACAAACCTTGAATAGATTCACCATGCATACATGGCGGGTCCATTCTTACAGCAGATATACATCGATTATATATTGCATCCCCTGAACCGTTGTGCATGCACATCGTAAAATCTTTACTTCCTTGAAAAAGGTCTATAAAATCTACCATAACACTTCACCACTACATAACAAACACTTTATAATATTATAAGTAACTAGCAAGCTCCATTACTAATTTCGTAGTGACTCTAATTGCAAAATTTAATATAAGTAGTAAAGTAGAACCACTGAATAAAAAACATATGTTAATTAATACAACGTCGGAGCTGGAGGACATATGTGAGGGGTTGATAGCAAAAAAGCCAAAATTTATAGCAGTTGACACGGAGTTCATTAGAAATAATTTAATCTACTACCCAAAATTATCGTTAATTCAAATTTCTTACGGAGAGAAGAGTTTTATTGTAGACGCATTAGTGCCAGAAATTGATTTATCATTCATTAAGAAAATAATGCTAAATCAGGGGATAACCAAAGTGTTTCATAGCTGCCGGCAGGATATAGAATCCTTACTCACTGTATTTAAATGTATTCCCACTCCCATTTTTGATACCCAAGTTGCTGCTATGTTTTGTCATTATTATCATGACTTTATTGGTTACTCAAAAGTAGTGGAGCAATATCAAGGAATAGCACTGGATAAAATTAAAGCTAAAAATTCAGATTGGTTAAGGCGTCCGTTGTCCGAAGATCAGTTAGATTATGCAGTAAACGACGTGGTACACCTATATGACCTATACCAAATATTGTGCAATAAACTTGAAGAAAATAATAGGATGGGTTGGTTTCAAGAAGAGATGGAATCAATAGTTGATATAAATAAGTATTTACATAGCCCAAAAGATGCATGGAAGAGGATTAAATTTAATTATGAAGTAAATCCAAGATTGATACTAACTGTTAAAGCAGTTAGTGAGTGGCAAGAAACCTTAGCACAGCGCTATAATATGAACCGTAATAAAATAATCAATAATGCTGTAATAGCTGATTTTATTGAAAAAAATGTAGAGCATGTTGATGAGATTTTAGATGATCTCAAGAGGAATACAAAAAATATAAAAGATGCGGATTTACTAGAGTTTGTGAATATTTTTAATGAAAATGAGAGAAATTGGATGCAGCAAAACAACACCTTATCGAGTAATTATGATAAATCTGTACTTGATATACTCTCAATTATTTTAGATAGTAAATGTAAAGAAAGTAACATATCAAGGAAATTAGTTTCTTCAAAAGATGAGTTAACCGGGTCAATATCTAGACAGACAGATAAATTATTCAAGGGATGGAGATATGATTTTTTTGGCAGGTCAGTTGAATCATTTTTGAACACAAGCTCAAAATTTGAGATTTCAGCAGTGAAATCCGCAAATAATATAACCAAAATTCAGAGTAATTTAGTGGAGAATAACTGTTGCTAAAGTAACTTAGATTTATCGACAATCGTCATCCCGCTACTTGTTAGCGGCTAAGAGATACCGCGAATGAATCGCGGTATGACGGTTAAGTAGGGTGTCATCCCAGTGCCTTGACTACTTCGATCCAGGAAAATTGATTGTAAACGAGCAAACATTTTCGATAAAATTACCAAAAAGCTAGATCCCAGACTGGGATGACACCACCTACAAATTGCAATGTTCGTATAGTTATGTGCTTGACACTGGGATCTAGAAAATCTAGTTAATATATATAGAGAAACCTTAGCTATAGTTTCAAAAGAAGTCGAATGTATTTTGTTATATGATTATAAGTCTAACAGGCGGAATTGGGGTAGGAAAGAGCTTTGTAGCTAATTGCTTTCAAGAGTTTGGTGCTGTTGTATTTGATGCTGATTCTGTTGTACACCAACTTTATAAAGTGGATAAAAGCATAATAAGTTATGCAGAGAAAAATTTTCCTGGAGTGGTAGTAAATGGTGAAATAGATAGAACAGTACTGTCTAAATATTTCTTAGCCTACGATGAAAATTGGAAACAATTTCAATCTTTGGTTCACTCTGCTGTGCTGCGTGAATTAGAATTTTTTATTGCCAAGGAAAAAAAGATCGATAGAAAACTTTTAGTTTTAGATGTGCCACTTCTATTAGAAACAAAATTTTATTTATATTGCGACCTTATTGTTTTTGTTCATGCAGATAGCGTTGTGCAAGCTCAAAGACTTAACGAACGCAACATAGATAAAGAAAAGCTTAATCTAATCTCCGATGTTCAGTTATCTATTGAGGAGAAAAGGAAGATGAGTGACTTTATTATCGATACCAGTGTAAGCAAAGAGTATGTTTTTTCTCAAGTAAAAGATATAGTGGATTCATTAAACCTGAACACGTAGCTCTACGTCATACCGCCGCGGTATCTCTAGATCCCGCTAACAAGCAGCGGGATGACGGTTGTCAGGATCCCAGCAGCCTCCCTCCCCTGTCATCCAAGTAGCCCCCTATGGTGTCATCCCAGTGCCCAGACACTGGGATCCAGGAAAATTGATTGTGCACTATAGCAACATTTTTGATCAAAAACTGGATTCCAGTGGGCTTTGTTGCATCGCTACTTATGAAAGGCTAACTATAGTTAGGATTATAAGCAACCTATTGAAAATCTTGTTTTTTTGCAATCAATCTGATCAAATTTAAGAATAGTAATTTGTTATTTATATTAATAAATTTAATTCTATTGAAAATAGCTAAAGCATTGAAATTCTTGAATTTTAGCCGGATTGGTAAATGGTAGTGAAATTTCTTTTACTCAAATTTAGGTATTCATTGACCGTTCTTGTTATAAATACCAGAATAATAAGCTACTGATATTCCCTATCTTTTTTATCTTTAATCCATCATAGCTAGCGATGCAACAAAGCCATTCCAGTGTCAAGCACTGGAATGACACCCTTCCGATGGGAACTGCTCTCAAACTACAACAGCATGAGTAGCTATAGAAGCTTTAATGATACAAGAAAAAATAAACAGCTATCATTTTTTTAGTAATTAAGTAAAATAGAGTGAAAGATTGCGAGGAAGTTTTGAAAAATAAGATAAAAAAGATAGTAATTTCAGGAAAGGAAGTGTGGCCAATCATCGAGGGCGGCAAAGGCATTGCAGTTAGTGATGGAAGATCAAGCGGAGCATTTGCTGCAGCAGATGCTGTGGGTACATTTTCTGGTGCAAATGCTAAGCTTATTGATGATAATGGCAAGTTAGTGCCACTAATTTATAAAGGCAAAACAAGAAATGAAAAGCATAGTGAATTGATTGAGTATAGTATTGAAGCTGGAATTAGTCAGGCAAGAATAGCAAATGAAATATCAAAAGGTCATGGAAGAATACACATGAATGTACTTTGGGAGATGGGAGCAGCAGAACGCGTGCTTCATGGCATATTAGAAGGAGCGAAAGGTTTGATTCATGGTATTACCTGCGGTGCTGGTATGCCTTATAGGCTTGGAGAAATTGCAGCTAAATATCAGGTTTATTATTACCCTATTATCTCATCGGTGCGTGCTTTTAAAGCATTATGGAAGCGTGCTTACCAAAGAATATCTTCCTATTTGCTTGGTGGAGTAGTGTATGAAGATCCATGGCTTGCTGGAGGGCACAATGGACTCAGTAACAGTGAAGATCCAGAGCTACCACAGGCTCCATTTGAAAGAGTTGCAGAGCTTAGATCTTTCATGAACGAGATCGGTCTTTCAGAAACACCAATTGTTATGGCAGGAGGAGTGTGGCATTTGAAAGATTGGGAACATTGGTTTAACAATCTGCAAATTGGACCAATAGCTTTTCAGTTTGGCACTCGTCCACTTTTGACGAAAGAAAGCCCAATTTCTGCAGAGTGGAAAAAGAAGCTACTCACTTTAGAAGAAGGTGATGTATTTTTAAATAAATTCAGTCCAACAGGGTTTTACTCATCTGCAGTAAAAAATAACTTCATACGTGAGTTGCAGGAACGGAATTCACGTCAAATAAAGTTTTCAGAAAATGCTAGCGAAGAATTTAATAATGAATTTGCAATGGGTAGCAGAGGTAGAAAGATCTACCTTACTGCAAAAGACAAAGAACTGGCAAATACATGGACTAAAGCAGGGTACACAGAAGCAATGAAAACCCCAGATTCAACTGTTATTTTTGTGACGCCAGATAAATTTAAACAAATAAGAGAAGATCAAATCAATTGTATGGGATGTTTGAGCCATTGTTTGTTTAGCAATTGGAAAGATCATGGTGACCATTCAACAGGACGAAAGCCAGATCCGCGTAGTTTTTGCATACAAAAAACACTGCAAAACGTTATACACGATGGTGATATTGAGAACGAACTCATGTTTTCCGGGCACAATGTGTACAAATTTAAGCAAGATCCATTTTATGAGAATGGCTACGTACCGGCAGTAAAAGAACTGGTGGAAAGGATATTGACTGGGTATTGAGTCAGTGACCTTACCCAGAAAAAGTGGAGAGAAAGTGTGGAATGTTTTTTACAAAAAGAATGATGCATCAAATTGTTCTGGAACGCAATAGTTAATAGTGACGTTGTTTGTTATAAAAAATTTCTATGTATTCAAATATTGCAGTTCTAGTTTGTTGAGCAGAGTGTTGTGAAGTATCAATAAGTATTTCTCTTTTCAATGAGCTAAAGAAGCTTTCTGCAACAGAATTGTCGTAACAACAGCCTTTATTACTCATCTATATTCTTTACAGCTAAGAGATATTGATACCCTTGCGCAGTATATTGTGAACCTTGGTCACTGTGCAGCAGTAGATTTTTAACAGGTTTACGCCTATTAATGGCCATTAATAAAGAGTTCATAACCAATTGTTTATTTATTGCACTACTCATTAACTACCATACGTGAGAATTATTGCTGCCAAATATAGCCATCCCTCCTTGGTTTTGATGTAAGTAATCCCATACTTTATTTGGTTGATCAACAATAAAGTTTTGATCTAGTATATTGGGAGCTACAGCTCTATTATCTGTTTGTTGTTTTTTAATTTTAAACTTTCTTCTCAGTATAGCCCTGATGTCATTTTTCTGCATAATACTTTGCACCGTTTTCAAATTGCAACTTTTACCCAAAGCCTTCAATTCAGCATAAATTTTAGGAGCTCCATATCTACATTTAGAAACTTGATATATTTTTTGAATAGCTTCGAGTAGCTCTTTATTTGCTGATTCTCTACTGCTTATTTTTCTTGTAGTCCACTTATAGTAGCCACTAGCAGAAAATCCTACATAATTCCTGTACTTTATAGCAGTTACTATATAAAAAAATATTTTACTCTTTTTGACTGGCCAGGGCTTTTTTTTAAATGTCTCTTTCCCTTGTTACTCTTGCTTTGTAAATCAAACCTCTCTTTGTCGTAAGGAGCCATGTTACCTCTACCTGGAAATGCATCTGCTGCCGACTTTTTTTCGTTGTGTTTCTTTATCCATTTTCCTAATAAACCACCCTTTATTCCTAAATCTCTTGCTATTTTTGTAATTGTTTGACCTGCCTTTCTTTGTTCATTTGCCAGTTTAACAGCTTCCAATTTGAATTCTGCTGTATATTCTCTTACCATTTCTAATCCTCCAAAATTTTATTTTACCCGAAAAAACTCCTTTCTTTCTCTCCACTTTTTCTGGGTAAGGTCAGAAATTTAATGATCCAGGATATACTCCTTTGTTAAGGGAGATTGAGCATTTTCGAATATTTCTTGAGTGCTTCCAGACTCAACAATTCTGCCATTATGAAAGAAAATTACACTATCAGATAACTTTTTAGCTTGCTTCATTGAATGAGTCACCATAATTATAGTAAATCTTAATTTCAGCTCTTGTATAAGATTTTCGATTGCATTGGTTGCCATTGGATCAAGAGCAGAGCACGGTTCATCCATTAATAAAATAGTTGGCTTCACTGCAATTGCGCGAGCGATGCATAGCCTCTGTTGTTGGCCACCGGATAAATTGAGTGCGCTATCTTGCAATCTGTCCTTCAATTCTTCCCATAAACCAACCTTGGTTAAACTATTTTCCACCATCTCATTCAATTTTTGCTTATCCTTCGCCATACCATGCAATTTTGGCCCACAAGCAACATTATCATATATTGATTTTGGAAAAGGATTTGGCTTTTGAAATACCATACCAACTTTTGCTCTAAGTAGTACAACATCCATATCGCGTGAATATATATCACCCAGCCCATCGATATCTAATTCACCAACAGTTTTGCAACCTGGTACATAGTCATTCATACGATTAAAACAACGCAAAAATGTTGATTTACCGCACCCGGATGGTCCGATAAAAGTAGTAACTTTTCTTTTATAAATATTCAAATTTATATCGAATAAAACTTGCTTAGAGCCGTACCAGAGATTTAAATCTTTAACAGAGGCACGTGTATTGCTCATATCACATCCTGCATTGAATAGAGCCCCGGAATTTCTCTTTTATTTTCGTATAGCCATACTGCTGCTTGAACAGCTCCTCTAGCAAATGTTGTGCGATCAATTGCTTTGTGGTTTAGTTCTATCCGTTCATCAGAATTAACAAACATCACGCTGTGATCTCCTATTACTCCACCTCCACGAGATACTGCAAAACCTATTCCCCCCTTTTTCCTTATGTTTGAACCACTATGTAAATATTGATTGGACTGAAAATCCACTTTTGAAGCGTTAGCAATTGTTTTGCCAAGTTCTATAGCTGTTCCAGATGGTGAATCCTTTTTTAAGTTATGATGCATTTCCCAAATCTCAACGTCATATTCATTACCTAAAAGCTCAGCAGCTTTTTTTACCAATTTCAGCAACACATTAACCCCAACACTCATATTTGCTGACCATAATATTGGAACTTCAGCAGCATATTCTTTCAAATCGACACCTTCTATTCCAGTTGTGCCACTAACCAGCGGTGTTTTAAATTTTACAGCTGCTTTAAGGCAGTCTAACATACATTCTTTAGTTGTAAAATCTATTACAACGTCAGATGACTCAAATATGCCACTAATAGAACTTGTAACTTTAATTCCTAGATTGGCTATAATTGGTCCAATATCTGAATCTATGTACTTACTACCTGAACGGGCAACAGCACCTGCTATTTCCACTTTGGTATTTGTAATTAATTCATTGAGTATTTTTTTGCCCATTCTGCCTAAGCAGCCTATTACTCCAACTCTGATTTTCATAAAGCTTTTTACGTTTATTAAGAATGTTAGGCCTTTTTTTAAGCTCTGTCACTTCTGATCTATATTCTATAGCTGTACGAACACTGCAATTTCAGATCCCAGTGCCTTGACCACAACTATTGCAATATGGTACATAGTGAACGATGTCATTCCAGTCTGGAATCTAGCCTTTCTGCAATCTCATCGAAAACGTTGTAACCACTTTCTATGCTAGTTTGCTTGCTTACAAGCAAACTTTTCTGGATCCCAGTGTCTGGGCACTGGGATGACAGGAGAAGGCACTGGGATGACAAGAATAGGGCACTGGGATCTAGTGGGCTCAAACTACAATGTTTGTACAGCTGTGATCTATATTCTATAGCTGAATAATTTAACAATTCAAAATGAATACATATCCTATTGAGCTCTATATTACATACCAGGTTGCTCTGCCTTTTCCATGCTGAGTAATGTGATTACTCTTTACGAGATTAGATACGTGCTCCTTTAAGGTATTGCAGTTTGCTTTAGTAATATTTTCCAAATCCTTAATTGTAAGACGTCCATGTTTGCTGAGTAGTGCTAGTATTTCAGCAGAAAGTGGTGGTAAATAGAGATTTAACACTTTTTCATGTGACACCTTTTGTTCAAGATAAAATTTTTGCTTTTGTAGTGACCTTAAAAAGAACATAAGCCATGGATTAAAATCATTGCTGCTCGTCTTCAAGGATTGTTGAGTACGACGCAAAGCTAAGTAGTAACTCTCCTTATTACTTTCAAGGGAACTGTAAGGTACATAGATATACCCTAACTTTAGTAACAAGAAAGTTGTGAGAATGCGTGATAATCTGCCATTTCCATCCTGGAAGGGATGAATAGCTAAAAAAGTAACTATAAAAATGCCAATAATTAATAGAGGGTGTAACGATTTCACCTCTAATTGCTGGCTAGTCCAATAAATAAGTTCTTGCATTTGTGTTGCTGTCTCAAATGGAGAGGCTGTTTCAAAAACTATGCCCAAGCTTTTTCCAGATTCATCAAACGCTTCAACATGATTGGGGAATTTTTTATATTCTCCCATGTGCCTTTGATCTTTATATGAAAATTGTAAAAGCCAGATGTGAAACTGTTTTATAGTGTTTTCTGTAAATGGCATCTTGTTAAAGTTTTGAAATACTTCTTCACACACATACGCATATCCGGCTATTTCTCGTTCATCTAGAGAACGAAATGAGCGTGTATCAAGTTTGGATAGTAATTGCTCAACTTCACGGTCTGATAATCTTGCCCCTTCAATACGAGTAGAAGAACCAATACTTTCAATTGTTGCAATTTTCTTGAGCATTTGTAAACGTTCTGGAGCTAAATTACCAAACAATTGCCATGCTCCTTTAAATTCATCAATTTCAGCAACTAATTTTAACATTTCAGGTGTTATTACAATTTTTGAAATGTCAAACATATCTGTATTTTTATCTAGTTATATTCAATTATATTCGAAAATATCCTATTAGCAAAGAATACTTGTGAGACACACACTAAAGAATGAATTTTGGTAGGCATAAAAGCAGCTATTTTATGTTAAAATACAACATTTTGATGAAATTATAAGAAAGGCTGGATCCGAGTAGTCAGCTACCCGTCAGTGCATGTTGAAAAATCATTTTATGATCTAAATCAGTTTTTTTACAGGTAACTTCTAAGCTTATCAATTTTTCCAAGATCTTCTTAAGTTCTGAAAGTTGCAAACTTTTCAAATGAGATTTAAAACTCTGCAATTGTTTAAAAAACAATGGAGGGCTTAGCTGATCAATCGCAGCCTGCTCACTCATTCCACCTTGCACTGACAGCAAAACGTTTTCAAGGCGTAGGAAATAATTTGATATAATGCGAATTAGCGCTATCGGTGAAAAATTTTCTTGCGATACCAATGCATCAGAAATTCTAATGAAGCGCAACATATCTTTACTTGCTATGGCAGAACATAAATCATCAAGTGTAGCATAGTCGTTGCCGGAAGTTGAAAAGCATAATTCTATATCAGTAAGTTTTAGGTCTTTTCTCTCCCCTAAGTATAAAACTAACTTCTCAAGTTCTGAACATATAGGCAGCTTGCTATGATTAAAGTAAGATTGCAAATGGTAGATTATCTCATTTGTGCATTTTATATCATTTTGTTTTAAGTAACTTGATATAATGTCATAAAGATTGCTGTTGCTGTCCTTATAGCAAGCAATCACACCAAAAATTTTTGAACTCTCCATATAACTTTTAGTCGCAGAATTATATGGAAGATCACTTGCTACCATCATTACATAGTGACCACTTGCGTTATAATCCAATACGTTTTTTAACTCTTTGGATATACCTCCACTCACATTTATCAGCTTAATTAATTTTTTGCTGGTAAACATCGAAACGTTTGCCAATTCAGAAAACAGTAAACTGGGTGACTTATTCACTATTGCAAAATCCATCACCTGAACTGAATACTCACCCAAATTAGCAATTATTTCTTGTACATAAAAATCAACCCTACTGTTATCACTTCCATGAATTAACACACCACGTAAAGCATCAGGTTTCTCTAGGAATTTTTTAACTTTGGATGGTGTGACCCTCATGCTATCTATATGATATCATTCTCATTTGACTGTACATGAGTATCCAAAGACTCTGAGTCTCCTTGTGCAATATTATGCACATCACCTGCTACATCATCTGACTCTTCTGTTTTTCCTGTAATATAATTATAAAATTTTTTCACAGGTTGAGATATATATTTGGAAAAAAATCCTTCTTCGCTCATATTGCTTACTCCATAAAATTAACAACTTATCATTAGCATATAAATAATAGTATAGCAAAAACTATTTTGTGCTAAGATAGTGATGTTTTATAATGAGTATATTACAAAATTATTAACATTCGAGATCAAAATTAAGCCAACCTGCTTAATACTAGCCTTATAAAATAAGCGATAATTAAATATACCGCTGCAACAAGTATAATTGCAGGTCCAGTTAACAAATCAAAACTTGCAGATAACATGAGACCTGATATCCCAGAGATCACAGAAAAAACTGTTGCAACAATAATCATCTGCATTGGAGTTTTCGAAATGAGCCTTGCAGATGCTGCTGGTATTAGCAAAAATGCAGCAATGAGTAATATTCCTATTAGTTGGGCAGCAATTGCTATAAATATAGCAAGAGTGATTAAAAATTCTAGTCTAACAAAGGTAACATTAATTTTTTCAACTACTGCTAAATCTTGATTAATTGAAATCATTAACCAATAACGCCATCTAAATATTAATATCAAAGTAACTACTGCAGAGGTTAAAAAAATCAATACTATATCACTTTGATCGAGCGTTAATATATCACCAAACAGTGAGCTAATAATACTATTATTGCCAGATGGAAGAAAAGACATAAGTATTAAACTCGATGATAAAACTACATTGGTAACAATGTTCAATATCGTATCAGCAGAATATAATCTGTTAAAATTAAGAGAAAGTAGTATAGCAAATGTAATTGCAATGAGCATTATGCTAAGCGATGGGCTAATCTTAAAGATTAAAGCAAGTGCAACACCAAGCAACGAAGAATGGGACAAACTATCACCAAGATAAGATAACCTTTGCCATATCATAAACGATCCTAAAGCGCCTGTTACTAGGCTAATTACAACTACTGCAACTAGACTATTGATGAAAAAGTCCTGGGTAAGCATGCTATATGGCTATTAGATAACTGACAACAAATCTATCTTCGGATATTAAAACGTTATGGGTTCTGCATGCAGAACCTGTTGTCATAAATTCAAAATTTAAACCTTTTTGTTCCATAAGATAGGACTTCACTGAAGAACTTAGTATATTGCGTGTTTTACCAGTACCTATTATCAAAATTTCTATTTCCTCTGTTAAAAAAGATTTAAAATGTTCCTTGCTATTTATATCACTTTCTTTCAATTTAATCACCTTTTCAGGAAAAATTATAATTGAGCCGCAATATTCTCTATTATTCACCAAAAATTTTCCTTCCCTGTAACCATTTATAAGATTTTTATTCTCGGAAATTAAGGGCATAAGTCAAACTATTAATTGAGTGTCACATACCCACCATTCTGGTTGCTTTTTTCCGATATTAACTGCAGCAGCTTTTGCATTTTCCTCACTATCGAATATTCCAAAACATGATACACCACTGCCTGACATGCGAGAAAGTATAGAGCCTTCTTGTGACTCAAGTGTTGATATCACATCCTTAATTTCAGGTACAAAGCTTATTGCTATTTCTTGAAGATCGTTTCTCGTCTCTTTAAGAAGCTTCAACAAATCCTTTTCAGCGTCATCGCTCCATTTAATTGGCTCAGAAAATCTTCCTTCATGTTTGGAAAATACCTCTGGTGTACTCAAAAACCTTTTTTTCGGTTTCACAAGCACCACATTTGTAGGTAAAGAGAATTTTTTAATGTGGCATAATTCTTCGCCAATACCTCTAACAAAAACTGGCTTGCTATCTACGCTTGCGGGAACATCAGCACCAACGTTTAAGGCTATTTCATTTAAAATCGTCCTATCAATCTCCCACAGCTTCCCTAGCGTACGTACCACAGCTCCAGCATCTGAGGATCCGCTACCAAGTCCTGCAGCAATTGGTATGTTTTTTACAACCTTTACAGTGACTTTAGTGCGTACAGGAGCATGCCTAAGCAGCAGATTAACCGCTTTCATTACAGTGTTATACTGGTTATTTATTCTAGACTCGGAGTTTATAAATTCAACTGTAGAGTTATCGTATCTAGAATCCTTCTCACCTACTTTTATTTCCAAAAAATTAGAGAGATTAGCAAAGACAAATAAACCTTCAATCAAGTGATACCCTGTTTCTTTTTTGTCTACAACATGCAAAAAAAGATTGATTTTTGCAGGCGCCTTTACACAAAAACTTTTCATTATATATCTTCACTAACACTATTTTTACATTATATGTATAATGCTATTCTAGTCAACTTTTATAAGGTTCTCGCACTTCTGATGAGATCAAATGCCATAAATCCTAATTTCTCTGTGTGGGTAAATGCGTCCGCTGGTACAGGCAAAACAAAAATCTTAATAGACAGAGTATTGAGACTTTTATTAGAAAACAAAAGAAATATTCTTTGCTTAACATTCACCAATGCTGCAGCAAACGAGATGGAGAATCGCATTCACAGCATACTCAGTAAGTGGGCAATATGTTCAGATAGTGAATTAATAATGGATCTGGAACAACTAGATTTCTTTCCGATGTACCCCTACTTGTCATCCCAGTGCGTGACACTGGGATCCAGAAAAAATAAAGATTATTTAACAAGAGCAAGAAGGCTTTTCTCTGAACTGGAAAATCTTGGTCTAACTATACAAACCATACACGCTTTCTGTTACAAATTAATTTCCAGCTTTCCCATAGAAGCTGGCATTGCTCCAAATTGCACGCTGAGTGAATGTAAAGAATTACATTCCATCATATTCAATAAAGTGCTTCATAACGAAACTGTGCAGGATGATATCAACCTTATTGCAACTGAAATTGATGAAAATAAACTACGCGATTTGCTTTATACTTTATGTGTAAAAAGATCGATGTCAGCAAATGATTCGAAATATATCAAAGATAAATTGAGCGCCCCAGATGGAATTCATGACTTACAGAGTGAAACAATTGAGCACGTGGGAAGACTAGCCGAGATATTAAGTGAAGGCAGTAAAAGAGATCAGAGTTATAGTGAAATACTTTATTCTACTGTCATCCCAGCTGGGATCCAGAAAAAAAGAACCAGTGTCAGCTACTCGGATGACACCGGAATAAAGTGGAATGACACCAAAATAGAAAACCTAGCCAAGGTATTTCTAAAATCAGAATCGCACGAAAAAAAGAGCATATCATCCATTGCAACAAAAAGTATTTTGGAGAAATTCAAAGATGCAGAGCAAATAATAGAGAGCGTTCAGAATGTAGTATTTACCCATATAAGAGACATGAACTCTTATCAAATATTCAAGAGAACCAGTAGCTTACTTGGTATATTTAAAGTATATGTTGATCTATACAGTAGCGAAAAATCAAAAAATGCACTGCTTGACTACAATGATATAATTGGCTTAGCAACAAATCTTCTCAGCAATCCAAACTATAAAGATTGGATATTGTTTAACTTGGATCAAAAAATAGATCACATCCTTGTTGATGAGGCACAAGACAATAGCATCAGCCAGTGGAAAATTATAACAAATCTCTGCGATGAATTTTTTGCCGGTAATGATGAAAAGCGAACCTTATTTGTAGTTGGTGACGTAAAACAATCAATATACAGATTTCAAGGAGCAAATCCCCATCTATTCAACTATATGCAACAATACTTTCATACGAAAACTGGTGGTAGAGATTGGATATCATGCCAACTTGAAAAGTCATTTCGCTCAACTCCAGAAGTTTTGATGCTTGTAGATAGAATATTTAATAACTTCCGCGCAGAAATATCTTTTAATGATAATGAAATAAAACATGTTCCACATAGAGAAAATGACCAAGGATATATTGAAATTTGGCCAGCGTTACCAAGGCGCAAAGAGAAAGAACAGCGAGCTTTACAAATTCCTCTGACATGCAAGGAAGGTTATACAATAGCAGATCGATTACTTGCTCAAACAATAGCTAACAGAATTCACAATTGGTTAAACGAAGGGCGGATTTTAGTCGCTAAAGATCGCCATATAGAGCCAAGAGACATTATGATTTTGGTGCGACAACGAAACGTGTTAGTTGATTACATAATAAGCGAACTTAAAAAAGCAAATGTGCCAGTTGTAGGCCGGGATTATTTTAGAATTATGGACTATATAGCCGTGCAGGACTTAATAGCTTTGGCCGAATTTTTACTCCTCCAGGCAAATGATTTAGCTCTTGCAAATGCTTTAAAATCACCGCTATTTAATTTCACCGAGGATGATTTATTTAACATTGCATACGACCGTAAAGAGCATTCACTATGGGAAAGAATTCAGGATTATTCTGTGGTTATCTATAGTGAATTAAACTATCTCATTAACTTATCTCGCATAGAGTCTCCTCTTGCACTATTTACACATATATTGCGCACAGGTAAGAAGAAATTTGCTGCAAGGCTAGGTCTTGAGTGCTTTGAGGTTCTAGACGAATTTATGAACCTTGTGTTGCAATTTGAAAACCCATCTCTTCAAGCGTTTGTTCAATGGATCAAGGAGAATAATCCGGAGATTAAGAATGATATGCAATCAGAACGCAATGCTGTGCGAATAATGACGATTCACAAATCAAAAGGTCTGCAAGCTCCCATAGTATTTTTGGTTGATACAAATACGGTGCCAAGAAGCAATGAAAGTATCATCTTTGATGGAATGGAAGTGCCATTTTGGTGTGGAAAAAACAACAATGCTTATTGTGATCAAGTAAAAAGAGAGAAAAAACTAGAGGATTATAATGAATATTTGCGTTTATTATACGTAGCACTCACGCGTGCTGAAGATGAGTTATACATCTTAAGCAAAGAGCCAGTGCAAAAGGGCTCTTGGTATGATTTAATCACTCAGTATGGAACATCATATGAAAAGAAACAAGCATGCTTACAGCCAATATTTAAAGAAAAAGTTGAAGTGCTATGTGTGAACGCAAACTACCCTTACATTTATAAAAAACGTGATTACTTTGACGTTCCGGTCATTTCTCTTCCGCCAAACCTATCAATGTCATTCCAGCACGTAACGCTGGAACCTAGAGAAAAAAAGCCAGTGTCTAGCTACTTGAATGACAAAAAAAAGAGCACTGGGATGACAGATGGTTATGCAAGAGGCCTAATAATTCACAGCATATTGCAGTATATGCCCAAGATAGAAAAAGAAAGGAGAAAAAATTGGGTCAGAAAATACCTTGATAACATCAACACCAGTGAAGATAAGGATGAAATTTACAGTAAAATATTGGCCTTTAATGAAAAATATGGCTATTTGTTTGACTTAGGAGGCAAATCAGAGATTACACTGAGTGGAATAATCGATGGCGAACCAGTATTAGTACGACTAGATAGGCTATGCATAACGCAAGATAAAGCAATCATAATTGACTACAAGTCACACCGTAACGTTTCTGTTTCCTTATTAAATGAAATAAAAAAACAGATGTTAATCTATAAAACCTTAGTACAAGAAATATATCCAAACAAGCAAGTAGAGTGCGTGGTTATTTGGGTGGAAGATTTAACCATTCAATCTGACTTTTAACGAAACTTGATTGCAAGAAATAGCTACTACGTCATACCACCGCGAACCGTCATACCGCGATTCATTCCACAACTGTACGAACATTGCGATTTGGGCCTACCAGAAGGGTGTCATGAAAGTAGCTGACACTGGTTCCTTTATGACGGTGTCATCCCAGTGCCCTGACTACTTGGATCCAGGAAACTTAATTGCAAGTAATGCATTGGGTTTGGTGAGTATGGGTTTTGCGTTATAGAATGAAGCACTTTTGGTGAATTTGTAAAGAAAACTGGATTCCAGTGTCAAGCACTGGAATGACAAGTTCTCGGCAACCCCTACGTCATCCCGTCACGGTATCTCTTAGCCGCTAACACGTAGCGGAATGACGATTGTCGGTAAATCTAAGTTACTGTAGCTATAAAGGCTTTCACAACAACCTATTTTCCTTGAAACTAAAATAGCTACTGAATGTAATAATAATGTGGTCTATTAATTCTATTCCTATACTTTGGCAAGCTTCTGCTAGTTGTCTAGTGAGAGATATATCGCTATTTGAAGGTTGTGTATCTCCGCTTGGATGATTGTGAGATATTACAATGGATGTTGAACCAATCAAAAGTGCGCGCTTGATGATCTCTCTGACATAAAGAGGAGTTTGATCTACTGTACCAATATTTTGCAGGTCTTCCGCTATTAGACGATACTTTTTATTCATATAGATGACACGAAAATTTTCCTTATTGAGGCTTCCTATACTTATTCTTAAATAATCAAGCAATTTTTCCCAGTTATCGATTACAGGCAGGTTTTTTATTTCTTCTCTTGCAGAACGAACAAAGGCTTGTTTTACACAAAAGATGGCAGATATCGCTGCATTGCTGACATCATCAACGTTTTGCAGCGCTTCCAGGTCAGCATTAAAAACTTTATTCAAACTGCCAAAATTTTCTATCAAACTCTTTGCTATCGGCTTTACATCAATTCTACTGTATGCTGAATATAAAATGTGCTCTAAAACCTCATAATCAAGTAATGATTGTCCATTATCTAAAATAATTTTCTCCCTTAGGCGCTTTCTATGCCCCTTTTTGTAATTTTTCATCATCAATGAATTGCTTATCTCTTGTATAATAAGAAATTAGATTTTTAAGTAAAATATTTAATAAAGCGCATGACGCACAATGTAAGAACATTCATTTTTAAAGACAGCAAATGGTGTCATGAAAGTAGCTGAGACACTGTCCTCCTTTGTCATACGATTAGCTAACACTGGTTCCTTTACGACGGCAGTGCCCAGAGGTGTCATCCCAGTGCATGCACATAGTGCAAAAAATTAAAAATAAGACGCCAATACGTAATACTGTTGTCGTTTAATCTGCACAGATTGAAGATAAATGAATACCTTCAGTATCATGATAAAGGGGCTGGCGAAGGGTGTCAAGTAGTTTTTAGCTCTGCCTTCTAAGGCTTTTACTCGTGACAACCACTGTGCCTGCGATCTTATCGTGCCAAGTTTGACAGCGTTTGTTGAAATTTGACCATAAAAAGCCCAAGAACAATGGTGCAACTGACAATATAAAGGAAAAAAATCTCTTTGTTGCTTGTTTTAGGGTCATCTTTTCGAAAGTTTGTGCATCCACAACTCTAAGCCCAAATAATAGTTTTCCAGGTGTAGTAGCAAACTTTACCCACATATATATTACATAGCAAAAGAGCATAATAAACTGGACTATTTGATTTAGGATTAGTAATTTTATAAGTCTACTCTGCGTTGTCTTTTCTTCCGCAGACAGTGGTGCTTGCATTGGGGATTTTGCAGCAATTTGACTTAATATTTTGCTATCCTCTGAGTTCATAAAGAGCTGATTTAAGGCTTGGCTGCAAAACTGCAAGAACAAAACGATAATAATCAAATCAAGCAATACTGATATATAGCGCCTGAGGCCCGTTACATAACATATCCCATTTTCATCTTTCTTTACCTTTTGAATAACATTTATAGAAGAAAAAATAGAAAATAAACGATTAAAAAATTTATGTAACATATATATACTTTCCAATATTTAACGTGCCCCTGGCCGGACTTGAACCAGCATGCTTTTGCAAGCAACAGATTTTGAGTCTGCCGTGTCTACCATTCCACCACAGGGGCATTAAGTTTTAATGCTATAGGCAACACGGAATTAGTCAAATTTTTTTGCCTTTACATCTTTCAAATGAGGACTAAATATTCTACAATAATCAACAGTTACTCTCAAAACTTAAAATGAATGAATTAGCCAATCTCCTCAGTTCAAGAAGTGTAGATAAGGAAATATGTAAATTACCGCATAATTTAGAAGCTGAACAGATGCTTATTGGTGCAATGATTCGTGATAATAGAATCTGTGATGCAGTTGAAGACACAATTACAGCAGAAAATTTCTATGATCCACTGCATCAAAGTATTTTTACGCAAATATCTAAAACCAGGAAACACGGTATAGTTGCCAATGAACTGAGCCTCAAAATGTTTTTTGAGAACGACCAAGCGTTTACCGAGTGTGGCGGGGTAGAGTACTTAGCAAAGCTTGCAGCGAAGGCAAGTATTGCACTTGATATTTATAGTTTGACTAGAATAATCCGTGATACTTACTTAAGGAGATGTTTAATTAAGCTCGGGCAAGAAATAGTTGGTGATAGCTACAACTACGATATTGAAAATCCTGCACAGGCGCAAATTGAACAAGCAATGACAAAATTGTTCAATTTGGCAGTAAAAAAACAAGGTGAGAAAACATATATAAAACTTGCAAGTTCAATTAAAGATGTAGTTGAGAAGATCAGCACACTGAAAAATAATCCAGAAGCGCTAGGCGTTACAACCGGACTTCAAGATCTAAATCAGCTTCTTGGTGGTCTACAAAAATCTGATTTATTAATTTTAGCTGCAAGGCCTTCTATGGGTAAAACAGCATTGGCGCTAAACATTGCACTTAATGCTTGTAAGATGTTGCAAAAAAGAGCAGATAAACAACACCATGTAGCGTTTTTCTCACTTGAAATGTCAGCAGAGCAATTAACTGCAAGGCTGATCACTATAGATTCAGGGATTAGTTATTATAAGGCATTAACCGGGAGAATTAGTGATTTTGAATTGCATGAATTTATCAATACTAGTACAGAATTATCTGAACTGCCTTTCATCATAGATGACACCCCTGCGCTATCAATTAGTGCCCTTCGCACCAGAATACGCTTGCTGTATCAATTATATAATGTAGAAGTGGTATTCATTGATTATTTGCAGCTAATCAGAGGAACAACAAAAAGGAGTAATGAAAATAGAGTGCAAGAAATCTCGGAAGTGACGCAGGGTTTGAAAGCAATTGCAAAGGAGCTAAATATTCCCATTGTTGCACTATCTCAGCTCTCTCGTTCTGTTGAGCAGAGGGATGATAAAAAACCACAACTTTCTGATTTACGTGATTCAGGGAGCATAGAGCAAGACGCAGATATAGTAATGTTTCTCTATAGAGAAGAGTATTATGAACTAAGAAAACAGCCAAATGAAGGAAACAATAAACATCGGGAATGGCAAGAGAAAATGGAAAAAATTAGAAACATTGCAGAGCTCATTATTGCAAAGCAGAGAAATGGACCAATTGGCAGTGTGAAGCTATATTTTGACTCTAACAGAGGTGCATTCAAAGATTACACGGAAAGGCATAGTTCATAGCTTGGCAGCAATCTTCTTGTTCCCAAGTTCATTGATTATTTTTTTTATGTAAAGATAGCTTGACAATTTCTTAAAAATCCTTTTATATATGGTATTATATTTTATAATACGTGAGATGATGAATAAAAACAATGTACCCTATTATATAGCTGGAACTCTGGCTGCTTTAACTTTATTAGCATCTGGAGTGTTTGCTGCAGCTCCTTATATTGGTTTCTTAGCTCCAGTTGCAGCATTAAGTGTTGGCCTTCCATTTATTATTGGTGGTGCTGTATTTTCTGCTGTAGCTATTGCACTTTCGTATGCAGCAGTTAGTAAGAACAAAACTATTTCTGAGAAGGAAGCTCAGCTTTCTGATGAAAAAAGTAAAGTAGAAGCTAAAGGTAAAATAATTTCTGAGAAAGTAAAAGAAATATCCGAAAAAAATACTCAACTGGCTAATCAAGCAAAAGAGATAGAAGATAAAGATAAAACTATTTCTGAGAAAGATCGGGAGATTTTTAGAATGAAAAATGAGTTGGCTGCAACCAGAAGGATTAATGCTTCTCAGCCAGGTAATGCGGTAGAATTTGATAGCATAAACCAGCAGCTTACTAAGAGAGATTTCGAAGTACAAACTCAAGAGCAAGCCATTATTTCACAAGCAAAAGGGAAATTTAATAGTGTTGGAAATAAATTAAAAAATATTTATGATACTATGCCATCAGCTGAGTTTGCAAAGGATATCAAAACAGCATCTGAAAAAGCATTTACTTCTACAAAAGAAGCATTTATTAGTGGTCGTGTAACTCGTATTGTTAAAGATGGCTTAAAAGATGTTTATGGTACGTCATTTGAACCAGTAAAAAGTGCACTTAATAGCTTTGGAAGCAGCTTGAAAAACACTTGTGATACATCAATTGAGTCAGCAAAAGGGACAATTAGTAGTGTTGGAAATAAATTAAAAAATGTTTATGATACTATGCCATCAACTAAAATAGAATTTTCATGGGTCTCAGAAAAATTTTCACCATACTGGAATAGTGTTAAAAACTTGATGTTTGGTAATAAGGCAGATCAAGCAAGTGGTGCTAGTCAACTTTCAAGTGAATCTCAAGGTAATGGTATTGTTATTCCAGAGGGGGCAAAGCTAGAGCTTTCTCCAATATTATTTGATTTTTTGTTTAGAGAAAAACAGAAGATGGTAAGGCAATTTTTAAGAGAGCAAACTGATGAAAAAAAGAATGTGGCTACACAAGAAAATTTAAAAACTGAGACTCCTAGCCAGGAAAATCAGATGAATATTGATAACGTTCCTAAGCAACCTGATCATTTAAATGTTGATGCTGCTAAAAGTTATTTAATGAGTCTTTCTGAGGATCAGGATGTATTTTATGATGCAGAATCTGGTGATGAAAAAGGTACTGAGATTTCTAGCCCAGAAAGTCAGCCAACTAAAGAAGAAAATGGTCAAGGCTGGTTTGCATGGAGCCTAGGAAAGGTTAAGTCGGCAATGACTGAAGTAGTAGTGATAGGTGCTGATGTTACTAAACCATATTGTGCTAAAGTAACTAAGGCACTTGCCACCTAACTTGAATATGTAGACAGCGGTGTGCACCGTCGTTAACTAAAGATAATCCCATCCAGGAGAAATAGTTTTTACACTATTTCTCCTCTTTAGCATCAACCCTCAAAAAAACCGGCGTAGGTTTAGGCAATGTTATGCCTGAACTTACGCACGCGTCGCACAAAGATTTTAAATCTCGTTGTTCTTTCGGAATTTGCAGTTGATTTAGTATCATCTCTGCTGACTTGGGAACGATTGGCTGCAATAAAATGCCTATTATCCTGATATATTCCAGTAACTTGTAAATTACTAAATTCATGCGCTCTCTGTCAGTTTTGCTTAGTGTCCAGGGTGCACTTTTGTCTATGTAGGCATTTGCTTCAGAAGAGATGTTGATGATTAGAAGTATGATATGGTTAAATTCATACTTTGATAGGTGATTCATCACTTGATCGAGTATAGCTTTGCAACCTGGAAGACTTTCTTCACCTTTAAGTAGGCTTTGATCGATTGTTGGTACAATTCCAGAACATTGCTTGTGTAAAAATGAAATTGTTCTTTGCACTAAATTGCCTATGTTGTTTGCCAGTTCTGAATTTATCCGGCTGATCATATTTTTCTTACTAAAGTTGCCATCTTGGCCGAAGCTTGCTTCCCTGAGGAGAAAATAGCGTAGCTGATCAACACCAAACTCTTGAGCGAGGCCAATTGGATCTATGACATTACCAAGGGACTTGGATATTTTCTCTCCCTCGTTCAACCACCAACCATGAACTGCAATTTGTTTTGGCAGTGGTAGGTCTGCTGCAAGGAGAATCGCTGGCCAATATACAGCATGAAAGCGCAATATGTCTTTACCGATTACATGAACGTTGAAAGAGTTGTCAGCTAGGTTTGCAGCGCTTGACACTGGAATCTGCGTTTTCCCTTGGTTTGGTGTCATTCCAGTGCTTGACACTGGAATCTGTGTTTCTGGTTCTGCCCAAAACCTCTTATATTCCTCACCTTCAGTACTAGGTAAACCTATTGATGTAAGATAATTGGTTAATGCATCTATCCAGACATAGATTACGTGTTTGTCATTACCTGGTACTTTTATTCCCCAGTTAAAACTAGTGCGAGAGATTGAGAGGTCAATGAGCCCTGATCTTACAAACGATATCACTTCATTTCTTCTGCTCTCAGGAAAGATAAAACTTGGCTGATTTTTATAGAGTTCCAGTAATTTGTCTTGCCAGTTTGACAAGCGAAAAAAGTAGCTCTCTTCTTTTATCCACTGAACTTCTGCGCCTGTTGGTGCTTTGCCATCTATCAGCTCTGATTCCTGATAAAATGCTTCATCACGAACTGAATACCAACCCGAATAGGAATCCAAATATATTTGCCCTCTCTCTTCAAGTCTATTCCATAAAGCTATAACTGCTTTTTTGTGACGTTCCTCCGTAGTGCGAATAAAATCGTCATACTCAAAATTCATGAACTTAGCCAATTCTTTAAATGAAACGCTCACATCATCTGTAAATTCTTTTGGCTGCATTTCCTTTGCTTTAGCTGCTTTTTCTATTTTTTGTCCATGTTCATCTGTACCGGTGGTAAATTTGACATTTTTCCCAGCTAGTTTCATGAACCTTGCCACCACGTCACACAAGAGAGAAGTGTATGCATGACCAATATGCGGCTTATCGTTTACGTAATATACTGGCGTGGTGATGTAAAAGTTCTCGAATTGTTCCATGGTTTAGCATTTTGATAAAAATCAACTGAGTTAATTATAGTATTAAAAAGGCAGTAATAAATAAATATTGATTGGGTTAAGCATAATTTTTGAAAAAAGCTATTTACTGAAATTTTATTAAAATAAGAAACAATCAGGCATGATTATTGAAAGAACAATGAGAAATTTTCTTGTAATTCTATTTATAGTTTTCTATGCATTTGATGCACACGCTGATGGAGCAACAGATGTAATGTGTAATGTAATAGGTTACGTTCATGGAATAGGTGGACCAATGATTACAGTGGTAATAATTGGTTCAAGCTTACTTGCAATATTTGGCAGAATGCCTTGGCCTGCACTTTTCGCACTGGGTATGTTTGTTGCTGTGTTTTTTGGTGCTCCTCAAATTGTAACAAAGGTAACAGAAAAAGAAGTTTGTTGTCTTTTTAAAGGTCAAACCTTGGAGAATGGAAAGTGTGTTGCTGCTCCTGGATATGAACGTGTAGGTACAGGTTATGCTTGTCGTTCCGGTTGGGCGCTAACTAATAAAGGCTACTGTATAAAAGCTGGCCAAGATCCTTCAAAGTATTGGAAGTGAAAATGGTGCTTTTATAGAGTTAAATCTAACAAACCGCAGAGTATATAATTAACATCCACGCCTTTAGTTAGATTCCACTCACGCTTTATTACGTTGTACTCCATGCCAGCCATGTTTTGCAGCGTTACATTATTTTCTCTTAAGTGATTTGCAATTTCTGACGGCTTGAGAAATTTATTCCAGTTATGTGTACCTTTTGGCAGCCAATTTAATATGTACTCTGCACCAATTATTGCAAGGCAGAAGGATTTGATAGTTCTATTTATTGTGGATATAAAGATTAACCCCTCCGGTTTTAGCAGTTCTATCGCTTTTTTCATGAAAAGCTCTAAATTATCCACATGTTCAACTACTTCCATCAACAGAACCACGTCGTACTTCTTGTCATTGCTTAGCTCTTCAATGCTGGTGTGTATATATTCTATATTTAACCCTACTTTTTTTGCATGTGAATGCGCTACTTTTATGTTTTCTTCACATACATCTATTCCCACAACGTTAATGCCAACGCGTGCCATTGACTCTGACAAAATGCCACCACCACACCCGACATCAAGCAATGATAATTCTTTTAAATTGCATTTTTTTAACTCTTTTATTTTCTCAATAATGTAAGATACTCTAACAGGATTCATCATGTGCAATGGTTTGAATTTGCCGTTCTCATCCCACCACTGGCCTGCCATTTTAGCGAATTTTGATATTTCATCTTCGTTATAAGTTTTTGTTTTCTTTTTCTTAGAGGTTATATTGCTGAGTTTATCAAGGCGTTTTTTATGTCTGCTTTCTTTTGAAAATTCTGTTTCGAGGAATTGTTTGACTATGTCTTTTGCTAATCCACTCGCAGTAAACCCTGCACCAAGACACAGTACATTTGCGTTGCCATGCTCGCGAGCTAATTTTGCGATCTCAACACTGTTACATAAAGCAGCGTAGATTCCTTCAAAACGATTTGCCACAGTACTCATGCCCAAACCTGTACCACAAATTAATATCCCATAATTTGCTTTTTTGCTTGTTATATCTTCTACAACTTTAACAGCATAGTTTGGGTAATCTACACACTTTTGCTTAGCAGTGCAGCCTTGATCTACTACTCTGTAACCTAGGGCTTCCAGGTAAGGTTTTATTTCTGATTTTAATTCATAACCAGCATGATCTGAGGCAATTGATACTATACCTAACATATAAGAAATAAGGACATTTTATATGGGTTTGAACTTTCTGTCAAGTCATTCAATGCTTCTGACCTTTTGGGAGTTCTAAAGCTATAGCTAAGGTTTTCCTACGTCATACCGCAATTCATTCCACAACTGTACGAACATTGTGATTTGAGAATAATCTCCGCCAGGAAGGGTGTCATCCCAGTGCTTTGGCACTGAGATCCAGAAAACTTAATTTTAAATAAGTACACCAGATAGCTGTATAATAAGAACTGGATTCCAGTGTCAAGCACTGGAATGACACCTTCTGTATAAATATTAAGAAATTTACCAAACGAAAAAAAAGGCAAAAGAAGCCCCGTGGTTGGCTAATTACTTACATTATACTTTCAAGTATGGCGTTTTTTTATTCTAAACACTTAATAACCGCGATTTAGCTGCTTTTAAGCTGCAACTAATCTAAATTATAAACGTTAAGAAATTTACTAAACAGAAAAAAAGGCAAAAGAAACCCTAGGGTAGCTAGTTATTCACTATCCATTTTTTAAGTTGGCGTTTTTTAATATTTTAAATGCTTTATAAGCGTATTTCAGCTTGTGTAGGTCAAAACCCGGAAATTTGATAAAGACATAAGGTGCACATAGTGCAAAAAATTAAACATGAGACGCCAGATACGTTGAGTTTTTTTGTCATTTAATCTGTACAGAGAAGATAAATAAATAGCTTCAGTTTCATGATAAGGGCGCTGGCGAGGTTTGTCAAGGAAGTTTTTTGTTTCTGTGGGCTACCTGGATGACAGGATTGCTCTTGAATTTGTATAGCTACATTGTCGGTAAATCTAAATTGCTTTAGTTATAGAAATAAATTTCGAGTCAGATGTGTATAAATTCTATATAATTTTTATCCTACTACTAATTTAACAAGATGGATCATATAGATATTATAAAATCAAAATTATTATTATCCGACATAGTAGGTAAAAAAGTCAGATTAATAAAAAGAGGAGATAGTTTTGTTGGGCTCTGTCCATTTCATAACGAAAAAACCCCATCTTTTTCGGTGAGCAATACTAAGGGGTTATATTACTGTTTTGGTTGCTTGGCTAGTGGTGATGCATTTGAATTTATTTCACAAACTGAAGGATTAAGCTTTAAAGAAGCATTGGAAAAATTAGCATCGGTTACAGGTGTTGAACTGCCCAAAAATCTTAGTATTACAAAAGAGGACAATAAACTATTTTTAGCGCTTGATTTAGCTGCAAATTGGTTTGCACAAAAAAATCAAGGTGTTGTAGATTATTTAAAGCAGCGTAAGATTTCACCTAAAATCATAGATAAATTTAAGATAGGTTATGCACCAAGCTCTGGTTTGAAAGAGTATTTAAACTCTTCAGGTATTGAAGACAGAATTTTGATTGATATTGGATTAGTAAACAAAAATTTTCATGATTATTTTTATGACCGGCTGATATTTCCTATACAGAGCATTGCAGGGAGAGTTATTGGTTTTGGCGGACGTGTGCTAAGTTCTGAGCAACAGCCGAAATATTTAAACAGTCCAGAGAGTCAGCTCTTTAAGAAGAGGGAGAATTTATACGGATTAAACTTTGCTTTAAGCGAAATACGTAAAAAACAGCACATACTCGTTGTTGAAGGATATATGGACGCTATAGCGCTACATCAAGCAGGAATTAGTAATGCAGTTGCTCCGCTTGGTACCGCAATTTCTGCAGAGCAGATAAAAAATCTATGGAGATTTGCTAAAGAAATCTCCATCTGTATGGATGGCGATAGTGCTGGACGTCATGCTGCTACTCGAGTTGCAGAACTTGCTCTGCCAATATTAGAGCCTGGATACACGTTAAAGTTTGTGACTTTGCCAAGTAATAAAGATCCATACGATATATGTAACGAACTGGCATACAAGAAAGAAGACGTGTTGACTGCTCTTGACCATTCAACAAAACTGCATTCTGAATATTTATGGCATCACATAATCGATAGCAATTTGCAAAATTATGAAAAACTTGCTCCGGAAAAATATTCAATTCTTGAGCACAAGTTCATGGAATATGTAAATACTATTAGCAACAGCAGTATTAGAAGGTATTACAGAGATTATTTTTACAATAAGGCTAGTGAACTAAGAAGTAGCTTCAAAAAACAGATTTTTAATAGTAAAACTGGAGCAACAAAAGGTGAGTATCTTCATAACAAATCTCCAGAGCTAATTGAAGCAGAGCAAAATCAGGCCGTAATTTTGCGTATAGCCGTAGAATTTCCTGAAATTTTGAACCGTCCTATATTTTTTGAGCAATTTTCTCATTTTGAATTTACTAATGAGATGAAAAGATTACAACAGCGTGTAATTGATGTAATAAGTAACAAAAGCAAACTCGATAAAGAGGCTTTGTTACAAGAATTGAAACAGTTTAACGTTATAAAGTATGTATTTGAAAAAACTAGTGTACTAAATAGCCAACTGAACGAGAGAAAATCTGCAGAAATTGTGTGGAATAATATAGTGTTACTAAAAGAATTAAATGCATTACGAAAAGAAAGAACCGAAGCGAGGCTGAGCGGTAATCTTGACTTAGAAGAAAGGTTAATAGAACAAATAGAGCAAATAGAAAGTAGTATACAAGAAATGCAAATGGAGTTTATTGAAAAGTAGATATCGTCTCGTTAGTCAACAAGAAAATTACAAAATAAGACAATATTTTACATAAGATTGAAATTTTTAACTAATTAAGCCTTCCTCCAACAGCTTTGCCCTGTAGTTTTTGATATGGTTAGGATCACTTGAAAATGTATAATTTTTGTAGTTAGCTCTGCTATGCATATAAAGCTTACTATTGACTTTTATCACATTATCTCACATTATCTCACATAATATGCATGTGAGAAGAATATGAACTGGAAGAATTTTCGTCTTAGTACACGTCTCAACCTAGAAGGGCCTGTAATTGAACAAGTGTACGAGTTAATTACTGCAGTTGATAGTGTTAAAAATAGCTGGCAGATAACGAAAAAACTACTACCACAAACAATTGAAAGATTAACTCATTCAGTTATTGTTACATCTTCTGGCGCTTCTAACCGTATTGAAGGAAATCGTCTAACCGATAAAGAAGTTGAGGATCTATATAAAAACCTACGTGTCAAAAAATTTAAAAATAGAGATGAGCAAGAAATTGCTGGCTACTTAGAAATGCTTACACTAATATTTCATGATTATACGGATATTCCAATTAGTGAGTCATCAATATTGCACATTAACAACCAGATGCTACTTTATAGTGAAAAAGATTTGTATCATAGAGGAAAATACAAAGCAAGTTCTAATAGAGTTGAGGCAAAAGATCAGAATGGAAAAGTTGTTGGTATAATTTTTGATCCCACACCACCTTACCTTGTTAGAAAGGAAGTACAAGAGCTTATTGATTGGTATCACTGGTCCTTAAATAATAAATTTAAGCATCCTCTTATTATTGTTGCTAACTTTGTTTTTGAGTATCTGGCAATACACCCTTTTCAAGATGGAAATGGCAGAACTAGTAGATTGATGACTAATTTAATGCTGTTGCAGCAGGGTTATGATTTTGTATCTATTGTATCACATGAAAAGATAATTGAAACTAACAAACTTGATTACTACTTAGCGCTTAATAAAACACAAAGTAGCTGGAAAAGTGGCAAAGAAGATATTTCCCCGTGGTTAATATTTTTTCTTAATGTACTCAAAACGCAAGCAAATGAGGCGCATTATATTCTTGAGAGGGAGAATACTGAATATTTATTATCAAGAAAACAATTGTTCTTCTGGGAATGGGCACTTAGCCTTGCAGATAAAGAATTTAGTAGAAAAGATGCTATAGAAGCTCTAGGATTTCCTCCAAGAACAGTAGAGGCAATTACAAAGAAACTGCTAGGGATGAAATACTTACAGCGTCTTGGAGAAGGCAAAGCCACTAGATATAAAGTTATTATTTAAAAGTTTTAGTATATTTTTCAAGATTTTTTTAAATCCAGTCTTATGCACAACTTTGTTTGCAATTTTACATTTTTATTCGATTAAAAATTGCATTTTAGCAATAAAAAACTTACTTATTGTAGGAAAATCTTGTGTTTGTTCTCATATAAAACTATTTATGGAGTGACAATGGTACATGTATTATACTTACATTTCTGATTCGAAAATTTATGCAGTTGTTTCTAACAAGATTGGTCAACAAATTCTATTGTTTAAAGGTGAGAAACAAAGTAATCATCATTTCCAGTATTGCTTTTATTCTACTGTTTTTTATCAGCAGTGCATTTTTAAAAAAAGATCAGGCGGTTCATAGCGATAATGCAACTAGTAGCTTTTCAGTAAAAACTCAAGAATGTGCGCCGCAAAACCGCACTATATATTTAAATTTTTCTGGTACAGTAAATCCCTTACATAGAGCTAGCCTTGTCTCAAAAATAAGTGGTAAGATTATTGCTATTTATTTACCTGATGGTGAAAAGGTAAAAAGAGATGATGTAGTGTTAAAGATAGAAGATTATGACAGGATTGAGCAAGCTCAGAAAGCCAAAGCTTTATTAAAGCAGCGTGAAATTGAGTATGATTCCTCTCACAAACTGAATAAAAAAGGCTATGGGGCACAAATACAAGTAGAAGCAGCTTTTACTGCGTTACAAAGTGCAAAAGCTGACCTAAAAAGGCTAGAATTGGATTTAGAAAATACTGCAGTCACATCTCCTATAGATGGTTATATTGATAAAATCAATGCAAACGAAGGGGATTTTGTTAATGCTGGGCAAAAAATAGCTGACGTGGTTAATTTCGATCAAATTCTTGTGGTGTTATACGTTTCGGAAAATGAAGTAAGTAAAATAGAGCTAGGCAGCACAGCTCAAATTAATTTACTGGACGGAAAAGAATTGGCAGGTGAAGTAAGTTTTATTAGTAAAATTGCTGAGCCTAAAACTGGGTCTTATAGGGTAGAGGTAAAGGTAACTAATAATAAAATGATATCCTTGCAGGGATTAACTGCCAACGTAAGACTACCTTCAGGCGAAAGATTTGCATATAAAATTCCTTCTTCAGCCCTGAGCTTAAGTGACGAGGGTGCTCTTGGAATAAAGATTGTTGATGACAATAATTATGTAGTATTTGCACCAATAGAAATTGTTGATCATGAGAGCGATGGGGTTTGGATAGTAGCAAATAACGAAGATAAACCCATAAAGTTAATAGTATTGGGCCACCTATTTGTTAAGCCTGGTGATAAGGTTTAAGACATAAGATCCTTTGACCTTACCCAGAAAAAGTGGAGAGAAAGTGTGGAATGTTTTTTACAAAAAGAATGATGCATCAAATTGTTCTGGAACGCAATAGTTAATAGTGACGTTGTTTGTTATAAAAAATTTCTATGTATTCAAATATTGCAGTTCTAGTTTGTTGAGCAGAGTGTTGTGAAGTATCAATAAGTATTTCTCTTTTCAATGAGCTAAAGAAGCTTTCTGCAACAGAATTGTCGTAACAACAGCCTTTATTACTCATCTATATTCTTTACAGCTAAGAGATATTGATACCCTTGCGCAGTATATTGTGAACCTTGGTCACTGTGCAGCAGTAGATTTTTAACAGGTTTACGCCTATTAATGGCCATTAATAAAGAGTTCATAACCAATTGTTTATTTATTGCACTACTCATTAACTACCATACGTGAGAATTATTGCTGCCAAATATAGCCATCCCTCCTTGGTTTTGATGTAAGTAATCCCATACTTTATTTGGTTGATCAACAATAAAGTTTTGATCTAGTATATTGGGAGCTACAGCTCTATTATCTGTTTGTTGTTTTTTAATTTTAAACTTTCTTCTCAGTATAGCCCTGATGTCATTTTTCTGCATAATACTTTGCACCGTTTTCAAATTGCAACTTTTACCCAAAGCCTTCAATTCAGCATAAATTTTAGGAGCTCCATATCTACATTTAGAAACTTGATATATTTTTTGAATAGCTTCGAGTAGCTCTTTATTTGCTGATTCTCTACTGCTTATTTTTCTTGTAGTCCACTTATAGTAGCCACTAGCAGAAAATCCTACATAATTCCTGTACTTTATAGCAGTTACTATATAAAAAAATATTTTACTCTTTTTGACTGGCCAGGGCTTTTTTTTAAATGTCTCTTTCCCTTGTTACTCTTGCTTTGTAAATCAAACCTCTCTTTGTCGTAAGGAGCCATGTTACCTCTACCTGGAAATGCATCTGCTGCCGACTTTTTTTCGTTGTGTTTCTTTATCCATTTTCCTAATAAACCACCCTTTATTCCTAAATCTCTTGCTATTTTTGTAATTGTTTGACCTGCCTTTCTTTGTTCATTTGCCAGTTTAACAGCTTCCAATTTGAATTCTGCTGTATATTCTCTTACCATTTCTAATCCTCCAAAATTTTATTTTACCCGAAAAAACTCCTTTCTTTCTCTCCACTTTTTCTGGGTAAGGTCATGCAACTTTTGGGTAATTTAATGGTAAAAATTTTAGAGAGAAATTTTATACACTATCGCTGACATTTTTCCTTAAGTTGACGCCATTGTCTGTTCAGCTAAGCGGTGTGAGAGACAATATAGCTAAACTGACTTAGATTTACCGACAATTTGAAAAACCGTCATCCCGCTACGTGTTAGCGCCGCGGCGGTATGACGTAGGGAGATCTCTACTGCTATTTCACGTCAAGAACAACCATAAGTTCATTAGGGTTCACATAACCTAAAGCATTTTTTGCTTGCTCATCAAGCAGATCTAAATCTAAGCTTTTTTCATATAAGCCAAATACTTTGTTGTCCAACTTTTCCTTTTCAGAAGAGACATCCTTTAGCAAAAGTTTATTGTACTCGATTTCTTTTTTTAAATCGATTAACGTCAATAAGCCACGTTTACCTGTAATTGTGCTAATGCTGAAATATAATGTAAGGGAAGAAATGAGTAAGGCTGCGCTTAAACACAGTAACTTTTGCTTCTTTTTAGATATAAGCACCGTACTTTCACATATAAAAAATATATAACATGAAAAGGTGAACAAAAAGCTAAGAACCTTGACGCGCTTTACACCTTGGCTTTACCTTATTTATAATGTAAATCTTACCACCCCTTTTCACAACTTTACAATTTTTATCTCTGTTACGATGAGATTTTAGCGACCCTTTGACTTTCATATCTATAGTAAGAATTAAATTACTTTACATTATAATCACTTATCAAGAGTTAGTCAATTGATAACATTTTATTAAAATATTGTATAATTGTTGCTGATACTTCTTCGATCGACTTTTGCGTGACATCGATAATTGGCCAGTTATTCTGTTTAAAGAGCTCCTCTGCTTCTTTAATTTCCTTTTCTACTTTCTCAGGGTTAGCATATATATTATTATCTTCGTTGTTAATTGAAGTAAGTCTATTTTTGCGTATTTCTATTAGCCTACTTACGTCTATTGTTACCCCTATCGTTAGTTTATTTTTTAATTTTGCCAAGTCAACATAAAAGGGTACTCCACTAACAAAAGGAATATTTGCAACTTTATAGCCTCGGTAAGCTAAATACGTACTGGTGGGAGATTTTGATGTACGTGAAACTCCAACCAAAATTATATCTGCTTTATCAATATCTTGAATATTTTGTCCATCATCATGATTAATAGTGTAGTTTATTGCCTCAATGCGCTGAAAATATTCGTTATTTATCTCAGTATGCAAGTCAAGCTTTTCGTCTTTTTCAATTTCAAGATAGGACGAAATTTCTCTAATAATATGTGATAATATTGCTCTATAGGGAATTTTCAACTTTATACAGTTATCTTTTAAATATTTTCTTAGCTCATCATCAGTAATAGTGCATATAACAAAATTATGCTCATCACTTTTCCTATTAATTTCCTCCAGAATTTTGTCAATCTGCTCCTCTTTTTTCACAAAAGACCAAACATATTCGATCGTTTCTATAGAACGAAAGTGTTTCAGAGCTGATTTTGCAACTGATATAACAGTTTCACCACTTGAATCTGATACTAAGTGTAGATTAAGCTTTTTAAGGGTCATATACTAAAAATAATAGCTAGCAATCTGCTACTGAAATTATGCTAATTTGTTGACCTACGTAAATATAGAAAAACTATCCTGTTGATAAAACTCAAACTAATTGGTAAATTCTTAACACAATTATTCTCAAAACGAATGTTTTTATTAAAGCCTACAAATTTCTCTTATTTTTCTAAGAAAGCTCTACCTTGGCTTGGGGTTATTTGTTTCGCATGTTTTTTAATTGGAATGTCTTTGGCGTTATTCTTCTCTCCAGAAGATTATAAACAAGGAGAAATTGTACGAATCATGTACATTCATGTGCCTTCTGCATGGCTTGCTCTTGGAATATATGGATTAATTGCATCACTCAGTTTCATTTCATTGGTATGGAACAATAGCGTTGCTAGTGTCTTGGCACATGCTGCTGCTCCTGCAGGGACAATCTTTTCGGCAATATGTTTAATCACAGGCAGCATCTGGGGAAAAGGAACCTGGGGCACTTGGTGGGTATGGGATGCAAGACTTACTTCAATGCTGATTTTACTTTTCCTATATGTTGGCTACCTTTCATTGTGGAGCGCTTTTGATAATGAAGCGAGGGCAGAAAAATCAGCAGCAGTATTTGCCATCTTTAGTGCTATAAATATTCCTATAGTAAAATTTTCCGTGAATTTATGGTCCACTCTCCATCAGCCAGCAAGCATTTTGAGAAAAGGTGGAATAGCAATAGAAAGTTCCCTGCTGTTGCCACTGGTTGCAATGTTTATGTTTTGTGCCACATTTTTTTTAGTAGTGTGGATACTGTATTCACTTTACTTAATTAATTTATATAAGATAAAGAGAGAAATCAGTATGCGGTATTAGGTAGCTTTGTAAGTATACAGGTAAATATGCTAGAGAAAATTAGGCAAAATATCTTTGGTCACTTTAAATACTTGCCTGCTGAAACTGAAGAACGTGCTATGTTATGTGATCTAACTAATTTTAAAAGCAGCAATGACCAACTAACTAGAATAGATCAGGTATTGAATCGAGATCAACTTGAACATTTTACCAACGTTCTTGAAACATATGATGCAACGGCACGTAGTTTTTACGATGAGGTGCGCTGTAAAATAGCAACCGTTGCAACCATGAACTCTAAAATATTTAAAGAGCCTACTAATATCTTTAAGGTAAATGTTCATGTGATTCCGCAGAATAATTCTGTTTTTTGATTCTATCTGTCCATTTATCATTTTCTATATCTTGTTTGTTGGTTGCTTTTTTTTCTTGCTCAACAATTGCCTTATCTATCTCCTTATGAATTGCATCAATTGCATTAATCGCACCTCCTTTTTTGTATACTTCGCTTTTCCCTTCAATAATTAACTTAATAAAAGTATTTACAACAGACTGCACTTGATTATGATTAACCTGACCTTTTATCAAAGAAGGTAAAGAGCCTAATTCCATCAATACTTCTGGTGCTGTTTTATCTTGAGTGGAAAGTCCTAAATTATCTGCTACTTTACTTATTAATAACTCTCTGTGTTCTTTATTATCTTCCAATTTAGCATAATCACTCAATAGATCTATAACGGTAGATACTCTGACTTCAACAATATCATCAACATCTTCATCTTCTAGAGCAACTCCTGACCCCAATAACCTCTCTCTGAGATTTTCGCTTAAAAGATTGATAAATTCTTCATTTGCATCTGATCCTGTGGTTGATATTGTACCATCTAAATAGTTACTTTGAGCACCGAAGCCATGCTCTATTTGTATTTTTGTCTCAGGTTTAAATCCTAATTTTGCACAGAATTTCTGAAAATATTCTTTAATAATGTCAAACAAGCTCTTGCCATTATCTTTATAATTTTTTAACTCTTTAGGAATAGTAAGTGACAATTTACCATCTCTGTATGTTACAAAGTCTTCACCATTGTGAGATTCAATTGTAAATTCCAATGAACTAGACAGATTACATATCTTATCGCCATGCATAACTTGATTTTTAACAGAGAGTATTGGTAGCCTCATATCAGATCTAATTCTCACATTATTTTGGTTAGCACAATCAATGTTTATTACTTTTTTAGGATTTTCTACTATGAACGACTGTCCAAGTGCAAGTTGGGTTTGTATAAATGGAGCAGCCTCATACCCTGCTTGATTACAATTGGTAACTAGCTCTTCTAAAATAGCATCACTTGGAACTTCTGCCCCAGCGTATCTGAACATTTTTTTGAAAACTTCTTTTGCAAAGGAACGGTAATCCTTGTTTTCATCTTTCTCTGTTGGTAATAGATGGATATACCTTTGGCCAGCATTGTAAAATTCTTCAAATTCTTTCTTATATGAATCGGTTTTTTGATGATTGGCAGTTTTGGAATTTTCACAGTGATTTTTCCATAGCTCACCCAATGCATTACTTACAAGCTCTTTCTCAATATCTTCGAGTACTGAAGCAACAAAAGCTTTGCCATGATCCGTATCTATTTCTCTTGTTCCTTTTTTGTTAAATATTTCGTCATTATATATATCATCACTATTAAAAAGTTCGCTTTTGCGGTGCTTAGCTCCTTCCTTAAATGCAATAATAAGATTTTTATCTATTTCTTTTCCGTTAATAATAAAATTCATCCTTTGAAAATCTAAGAACATTGTTTCACCGGAATTCGCTAATTTATTATCTTGATCTGCTCTTAATTTACTAAAATTGAACTCTTTAGCTGTGGCCTTTAATCTAACTACTGGACTCTTATTATTTTTTCCTTTTGTCTCTTTCATAAATAACACCTTACTGTAAATATGCTGTAAGTTATATCATATAATGATGAATAATTTGGTAATATATTAAGAAAATCGACAGTATATTTCTTTATTTAAGGGGTGTAGGAAAGGCGTAGATTTCTCTTTTCATTTGTAGCGTACTGTATTAATATTTATGTATTAATTTAGAAAATAATGATGAATAACATTGTAATTATTGGTCTGCAATGGGGTGACGAAGGCAAGGGTAAAATAGTAGATTATCTTTCTGAGAATGCAGATGTAGTTGTGAGATTTCAGGGAGGAAATAATGCAGGGCACACTATAGTAGTAGATGATGAGGTTTATAAATTAAATTTACTGCCCTCTGCTGTTTTGAGGCCAGGCAAAATATCTATTATAGGAAACGGTGTTGCTCTTGATTCGCATGCTCTAGTTTCAGAAATAGAGTCATTGAAAGTTAAAGGAGTGGACATAAACTATAACAACTTGATGGTATCCGAGAGCTGTCCACTAATACTTAGCGTACATAAGGACAAGGAAAAGCTATTTGAAGATTTAAACGGAAATCACAAAATTGGTACAACAAACAAAGGGATAGGGCCATGTTATGAAGATAAAGTTGGCAGGAGAGCTATACGCCTTTGTGACTTAGAAAACGCAGATGAGCTCAACAAAAGAGTGGATACTCTTCTGAATTACCACAATGCTATCAGAAAAGGCCTTAACTACCAGGTGGTTAAAAAAGAAGAAATATTAAAGGAAATTCAAGAGATTTCAGAAAAAATTCTTCCATATAAAAAACCTGTATGGAAGATATTAAATGACTTGATGAAAGAAGGTAAGAAAATAATATTTGAAGGTGCCCAAGGCGCATTTTTAGATATCGACCACGGAACTTACCCTTTTGTTACTTCAAGTAATACCGTAGCATCGCAAGCAATAACAGGCTCAGGATTATCCTCCAATGCTTACATTATTGGTGTGGTAAAAGCTTATACAACAAGAGTGGGCAATGGTCCATTCCCTACTGAGCAAAAGAACGAAGTGGGGGACAGCTTATTTACTATAGGCAAGGAACTTGGAACAGTGAGCAATAGGAGAAGGCGTTGCGGATGGTTCGATGCAGTTTTAGTGCGCCAGGCCGTACAACTCTCTGGAGTTTCAAGCATTGTATTAACCAAATTAGATGTGCTTGATTCTTTTGATACAATTAAAATATGCACTGGTTACAAGTATAGCGGAAAAATGTATGATTATTTACCCGCATCGCATTCAATACAAGGGGAATTAGAGCCAATATATGAAGAGTTTCCTGGCTGGAAAGAAAACACTCAAGGTAAAAGGTCGATTAAAGCATTGCCTATCAATTTAATAAAATATATAGACAGGTTAGAAAAATTAATAGGTGTACCAATTCATCTAATCTCAACTAGTCCAAAGAGAGAGGATGTTATTAAGCTTAAAGATTTCTGAAAACGTCTTTGTATCTTAGAGCCTGTACGTAATCTCAAAAAAGAGATAAAGTGAGAGGATAAAGTATATAAAGTAGGATATGCGAAGTTTATAACCAAGTGACATAAGTCGAGAAAAGTTTGAGATTATTGTAGCAGATCTGGAATCTTGCAGAAAGAAGACAAAACCAAGAACACTTGATTTACATGATGTATTTTGTGGAGTGTTATACGTGTTAAAAAGTGGTTGCCAGTGGAGAATGGTATCAAAAGAGTTCCCAAAATGGCGCAATTGTTACGACTATTTTAAGAAGTGGAGTGAAAAACCAGATGCAAATAAAGAAAGTGTTCTGGAGCTGGTATTAAAAAAAAATAATTGCGACAAAACAATGGTCGGAAAAGCTTCTGCATAATTGATGCACAGAGTATAAAAAATGCAGATACTGCTGAAGCTATGATGCAGGCAAGAAGATTTCAGGGCCGTATTGCAGTAGATACGCAAGCATGCAATTTATACAACAACAGCAGAGATAACTGACCGTAGCAGTGCTGTGAGAATGGTCGAAAATGCAAAAGAAAACCTCTCGGGAGTTAAAAATGTACTGGTTGATGCAGGCTA
The DNA here is from genome assembly GCF_964028125.1 of Wolbachia endosymbiont (group A) of Phasia obesa. Lineage (NCBI taxonomy): Bacteria > Pseudomonadati > Pseudomonadota > Alphaproteobacteria > Rickettsiales > Anaplasmataceae > Wolbachia > Wolbachia endosymbiont (group A) of Phasia obesa. The sequence goes on along the minus strand of NZ_OZ034764.1, from coordinate 618,451 downwards.
TACTGGAAAGAATTTTGTAACTCAAATAAAAACGATTATTGGTGCAACCGTTGAAGTGATCAAAAGAAATGAATTACGTTCCTTTGTTGTATTGCCCAAAAGATGGGTTGTGGAGCGATCTTTTGCTTGGTTAGAAAAATGTAGAAGATTGTGGAAAAATTGTGAGCGAAAACTCAATACTAGCCTACAAATGGTAGTTCTGGCTTTCACTGCCTTACTTCTGAAAAAATTATGAACAGGCTCTTACTAACTCTTATCTAATAAAAAAAATACTTGTGTAACTTCGAATAGTCTATTATGCAAGACAGCAGTATAAACATGTAGTAAGAAATGTATAATGAAAAATAAAAGCTCAAGTTTAACACTTGCAGTTATTTTTACACAATTAAGTAATCATAAAAGTTAGTGTAGGACCAGGTTATACAGTTTGATTTCTTTTAATATATGTTAATTGGTATAATATAAATATAGTTAAGGAGGTGTATTATGATTGGAAGTTTGGCTAAAGAAGAAAAAACAGCAGAGGCAGGAAAAACAGGTGATCAACTTGAAAAGTGTATTGGACCAACTTCACTGAATAGGGAGGTTTATTGCTCTACGCTTATCTACTATACATTAAAAGAGTTATATTCACAATTAGGTGATATCTTTTATGCTAATAAAACAAGATCAGAAAAAGAAATAATCAATTTTTATGTTCTACCTCAATTTGCACGTTTTAAAGAAATTATTGATGAAGATATAAAAAAAGATCCTTCGTTTGCAAATTCTGCTATTGTAAAGTTTTGCTCCTCAATTATAAAAAATAACAAATTACTTAAAGAATTAGAAGAAGTTAGTATTCCTGCCAAAAACTCTAGTGTAAAGGCAAGGGTAAGCTTTCAACTGAAAAATCTGAAAGAAAAGGTGTGGTTCTTAAGAGAACTAAAGGAAAAAAAGAATTTCACTTACGTGCAGGGGGCTTTTGGGGATGGGTGGAGTTTTTATGACCTAATAAACGATAGAGATTTTAAACAAACGTACATAGATAAAGCAGTAACAGAGTCTGCTAATAAGAGCTTTAAGGAAGATATAGATAAATGCATAGAGTTGGCAGAGCAGGGAAAAAAAACTGCAAGTAAATATTTTGAGAGGAAAGACGTAGAGCTTCAAGCTTATTACACAGAAACTGATAATGCTCATAGAGTTTTGAATGTTAACCTTATTAATTACAATAAAAGTGAGCCAACAAGAATTAGTGACATTTTACAGCAAGAGAAAGATATTAAAAAATTGAATATCTATTGCAATAAAAAACATGAAATATACGCTTATCAAGAAGATAAGAAAAGATATTATGAATTTAAAGAAGGCACATGTTATGAAATGACAAGCACTTGGCCTATAAAGGATGAGTTCGGGAATGTTTCAATTTGTACCATGATTATGAATGTGAGTAGCGGTCGCATAACTGAAGTACTAAAATTTAATGGTGAAGATTTTGTTTCATCGGAGGAGATCTTAGAATTGATAAAGCAAAATGATGAATTATATATTCAAAGTCTCTCCTTATATGATGCTGTACTAGAAAAGGGTAAGGCTGCTGATGTTGTGCCTACTGCTAATAACAATTTTCAAAATGAATCTATAGTGGCCTATCGCAAGGAACCAGAGGGGGAATTAGACCCTAAAGTTGATGCTGACAATAGCCTTCCTCCTTCTATTAATAGCAATGCATCAACTCAAACGGAAGTCAATTTACAACACACTGAAACTCAAACAGAAGTTGCTTCACAACAAATCGAAACTAAAACGGAAGTCAATTTACAGCACACTGGAACTCAGACAGAATTTGCTTCACAACAAATGGATGAATTGATTTTAAATAATCAGATGCTGTCCGAAAAAAACGTTGAATTGAAGCAAGAAATGTCAAATTTGAAAAAAGAAGCTGTTGAATTGAAGCAAGAAATAGAAGCAGGGTTGCAAGTGATAAATAAAAAGCACCATGAATTAATACAAGAAAATCAGCGACTACAGGAGAAACTAGAAACAACCCAAGCAGAAGCTAATCAAACAATTGTAAAGTTAGAGAAGCAGAATAGCGATTTACAAGACAGGTTTGAAAAAGAGGAGCAAAAAAACACGGAATTGCAAACTGAACTGGCACAAAAAAATGAAGAATTAGCAGGTGTGTTAAAAGAGCTACAAGGGAAAGCACAAGAACTTAAAGGTGTATATGAAGAAAAAAGAAAGCTAAAGGAAGAGCTGAAAATTGTTAATGCAGGAAAGAAGAATTTGGAAAAAGAGCTAAATCAAGCACGAGAAGATGCGGAACAGATAATGGTTGAACGACGCCAGCAGAAAGAGCGCTTGAAAGATCAGCTAAGAGAATTAGATCAGGAATATAAGGTACAAGTAGAAATTGGGCAAAAGATTAAAGAATCAGATAGGCAGGATAGCGATTTACAAGATACACTTGGAGAAGAGAGACTAAAACTCAACATTGAAGAACTAGAAAACGAGTACGAGGAATTTCCAGGAGATAAGGTGCTTACACTTGAACTCACTAAAGATGAAGATAAAGTCGAAGAGTTAAGAAACGAGCTAGAGCGTGAGAAAGAAAAGTGTAAACAATTATTAGAAGAAGAAAATGAATGGGGTGATGAATTGGTAGGAATGCTTGATGGACTGGAAGAAAAAATTCGTGCTGATGAACAAAGGAGCTTCAACAATCAATTAACGGGAGAAATTTCTAATGAGTCTGGTAATGCTCCACGACAGAAGAAAAGGTTATCCAAATCTTCAAGCGTTGATAATGAGTCTTATGTTCCACTGAGAGAGAAGACAACATTACTCAGATCTTTAAGCGTTGATAGTGGACTTGATAGCGATGAAGAAAATTGTGATAATGATTTATCTTTCAACATAAGTCCTATAAGTTCTATTGAGAAGGTGGCAGAGAGTAGAAACGTAGGTAGGGTATCATTGTGAAGATGGTTGGGGTTAAGTTGCAACTTAAGTGGGGCGCAAAAGGTCTTTTGTGTTGATAATAATTTAAAATCTATAGTAGACTAAAAAAGATTATTAAATTATAATATAACATATGATAAAAGACGAGAAATCGAAAACAATTTTTGAAGTGGAAGGGGCAGTAACTGCTTTACTACCTGCAGCAGAATTTAGAGTGAAACTGGACAATGAACATGAGATTATCTGTCATGTATCAGGGAAAGTGAGAAGAAGTAAAATACGCATCATTATAGGGGATAGGGTGTTAGTTGAGATGAGCATTTACGATAGGAATGCGAGAAAGGGTAGGATCATTAGAAGGCTTAAAGGTACAAGTGACAGAACGATCTCTAAATAATCTTATTCTTGCTTCATCATCGAAAAGGCGTATAGCTTTACTAAAACAAATAAACATTGAGCCAGGTTTAATTTTGCCAGCAGATATAGATGAAGCCCCTTTAAAAAAGGAACTTCCGAAGGATTACTCAATCCGTATGGCAAAAAGTAAAGCGGAGAAAATACAAAGCTCAAATCCAAATTACTTTGTGCTTGGTGTTGATACAGTTGTTGCTTGTGGTAGAAGGATATTGCTCAAAGCTGAAAACGTTGAGCAAGCAGAAAAATGTATCCGCTTGTTATCAGGAAGAAGGCATAGAGTATACACCAGTGTATGTCTATTAACTCCCGATCAATCTAAACAACATATCAGGACTGTGGTTACAATAGTGAAATTTAAACGTCTCAGTGAACAAGAAATTAAGTATTATTTAGCATCAGAAGAGTGGAAAAATAGGGCGGGGGGATGCAATATACAAGGCCTAGCTGGAGTGTTCGTATTGTTCTTACGCGGCTCCTACTCTTCCGTTATAGGGTTACCATTACATGAAACCTATTGTTTGCTAAGCAATTATTTTAACTTCAATTTATATTGAAATACCTTTATTAGTATCTTTTTTTTGTTGTGACTCAGCAACCTGTTTAGCCCAATCTAGTGGTCTTTTATTTCTGTTAGCTAATGCAATTCTATTGCGATCATAACCATCAGTGTGTTCTGTTAAAGTATCTCCTCTTTCTTCTTCTATTACTCCAGCTTTCAGTTGTGCTTCATCTTTCTCTAGTAATTTATATAGTTCGCTATTTTTATCTACAGTTGGATTAGTGTCATTATTTTCTCGTTCTGCCACTGTTTTTTCTAACCACTTACGTATAGGGTCATATTGTTTACCTTCTCCTATCTTTTCTAAAATGTTTTCTGAGAATGAATCTTTAGGAATATTTTCTTTAGTAGCCTGTTGTGCCGGTTCTCTTAACCCTTTATCCGGGTTTCCCAATGCTCCTTTTAACTCACTCGTATCTCCGATTTCTTTTGGTTCAATGTTTTCTAAGCTCTTCTTTAACTGTTCAGGATTTACTTGAGATTGTTCATTATTGTCATGAGTTGGAGATGAATAGCCCGAGTCACTTTTATTATTGAGTGCTGTAGCAGAGAGCGGCTGTTCACTTTCTTTCCACTTAGCATCACTAGCATCTTGGTTATCACTGTTATCTGGAGAAGATGAATAAGGAATTCTGTCCTTTAATGTCTCTAACGGTGATGGGTTATTTTTTCTACTTCCTGCAATTGATGCTTTTCTATCATCAACATCAATGTGCCGTAAGTTGTTTTTCTTGAAATTTCTGATGTCTTGTAACAGATCGCCTTTGCTATTTCCTTCTTGTTGCTGGGTTTTAGGTTGTTGCTGATCATTAGGTGTTTGCTCACTTCTATCTGGTTTTTGGCTTCCAGGTACAGCATGTCCAAATGTAGGATTGTCATACCGTTCATCTTCTTGCCTATTATCTTGATTGTGGCTTACAGACTTGGTGAAAGTAGAACTATCTGAAGAATCAGAAGTTGCACCTTTTTGCTGATTATTAGGTGTTTGCTCATTTTCGCGCAAGTCATCTGGTTTTTGGCTTCCAGATTTGGCTCCCCCTTGCTCATCGAAAACACCTTTTTTAGGTGGTAGTGAACTAGTTCTAGGTGGAAGTGGCGGAGGAGTTTTTTTGTTCTGAGGATTCTCCTCAAAAAGCGATTGTAGGTTATAAACTTGACCTCCCGAATTTGCTTCTCGTGCTGCTTGTCTAAGCTCACGCTTTTCTTTAGCCTCCTGAGAATTAATTTTATCATCAAAATCTTTTCCAATTCCGCTATCGTAAGACTGCCTTCTGCTGTTAGATTGTGGTCCAAAATGTGAATGGTGATCTTCTTTTTTTCGAGTTATATCAGTAGCTTGAACGCTAACATCTCTATTAACATCAATTCTTGTTGTAGTTTCAGATGATAGCTCGTTACTGTCTTTATTATGTTGCACCTCATTCACTTTTCCTTGTCCTTTCTCCCTGAATTGTATTTCATGCAAGAATAAACCACCTATTTTTACATCTCTGTTTACTTCTAACCGTTCTAGAGAAAAATCATCACCTTTAACAAGGTCTACACCGTTAGCATCAATCTTAATTTTGATCTTACATTCCTTCCCCTCCGCATACCACTTTAAAGTCATTTCATATGAACCATCAGTTACGACATAATGTCTTATTTTTTTCCCTTCTTCCTCGGCAACAAAACCATGCATTCCGCTCTTTCCATCACTATGCAATGTTGAAAATCCCGAGATTTCATTCTTCTCACAAAAATCACTGTTTAAAAATTCGCTGATTTTAAACTCTTTTTTGTTATTTCCCAGCGTAATACTTGCGTGATTACCGTATATTGAAACTCCTGCAACATCATCAACATACTCTTTCAACCTTTCTTTAACTTCACTTTCAAGGTCTTGTCCAGCTTTCTTTGTCTTGTCGCATTTCTGAAGAATAACTCCATATGCTTTATCTTTGTTTTCTTCTTCGTCCCAATTCCAGTTGGCGTGTTTTGTTAAAAACTTTACTGTGTTAAAATCAACTCTAGCATTATAAATTGGGTCGTCTTCCTTTCTTATTTTATCAAATAAAGGAAAAATTTCTTGAATGCGCTCATTATAAATGTGTTCTTGTTGTGTATCGTTAGTGCCCATATATCCCTCACTAATAACCCTCTGCCTTTAGTTCTAGCTAATACTAGCTAATATAATTATCACAAGCATTGGTTGAATTTTTATTAAGGAAGGTTGTGTTACTAATGTGATGACACAAGCTATTTTATGGTAACATCAAACGATTTAAGTTGTCATTCCAGTCTGGAATCCAGCCTTTCACGAACCCCATCAAAAATGTTGTGTTTTAACATAAGATTAGCTACTTTTATGCTCACTAACTTAGTGCCAATCAAGATTCCTGGATCCCAGTGTCTGGGCACTGGGATGACATCCTTCTTGGCGGAAATCACTCTTATATCACAACAGCTGCATAGCCTAAATTGCTTTAGCTATAGCTCTGTTTTTGCAACTTCAAATATCTGCTACTCATAGTAAACACTTCTGGATCTTGAGAGGTTAGCTTGAGTATAGCGAGTATGTTGATAAACAACAAAGCAGCAATCGAGATATCAGCAACATCCCATAGCAACCGGACTTTACCTATCGCACCAAGCGGAATGATCATGGTAAAAATTACAATCCAGATTTTAGTGTATTTATTATCCATAGACACATAGCGTATTGTCTGTTTTGAGCAAAAAAACCAAGTAAAAATAGTAGTAAAAGCAAAACAAAACATTATGGCCATAATTAAATAGTCAATATAAGGCCAATTCATTGCCTTTCTAAAAGCAAATATGCACATGTTAGTGCTCTCTAAATCAGTAATCCAAGAATCTGTGACAAGCAGTACCATTGTTGTAATAAACACTATAAACGCAACTATAAAAGGCGATATTATCGTAATTAGACTCTGCTCAATAATAAATTTATTGTTATTTTTCTTAGGAACAATTGAAGAATGTACGATTCCTTCAAGGCCAAGCCCTATATCTGTTGCAAAAATACCTCGCAAAGTTCCAACTTGAATAATAGTCAACATTTCTAAAATCAAACCTAAAGATAAACCAGAGTTAAAGCTACTGGTTGTAAAAAAACTGCTTGTTATTAGTTTTAGAGAAGGAAGAATATTTTCACTAAATTTAAATAATATGATACCGCAAAGTGTGAGGTAACTTACCGTCATTATCGGTATCATAGCCGATATAAAAATTTTAATTTTTTTTAAGCTGAGAGCTGCAACAACAAAAAATATTATGGCCATTACAATGCCACCAATGACTACAGGCACATCTATCATGTTAAGTGGTATTGATAGAGAATTTACCTGAACAAGGTTACCAACTGTTATTGAAACCATTATCATAACAACTAGAAACACAATTGTAGCTTTTCTAGAGTTAAATGCATCAGCCATGTAGGCTACAGGGCCACCTATAAACCGTCCGTTCTTTTCCTTTCTGGTTTTTATACTTAGATAACAAGTGACATATTTTATCACAGAAGTGATAACAATAATTATCGCCATCCACAAAATAGAGCCCGGTCCTCCGGTTTTTAGAGCAACAGCAGTTCCTGAAATATTTCCTACTCCCAAATTTCCCCCTAAAATTGTAAACAGAGCGGCTATAGAAGAAAATTTATTTTCTCCTTTTTTAGCTCCAAGGAGTGAAAGGGCGTATGGTAATCTAAATACCTGTAGCCATTTTAGTTTAATCGATAGGTAAACACCAGCAACTAGCATGAGTAATATTGTTGGCAGTAATAAAACAAACTTTACTGTATCCATCTGTAAAAGTGAGATTTTTATTTGAGTATACAACAAAAATTGAAAATACCTAACCTATTTTCTATGTATGACTTCGTTTCCGTCATTCTAGAAACCTTTTCTTGTCATCCAAGTAGCGTGACATATAACTGTACGAACATTGTAATATGGTACAATGTTAAGACGATGTCATCCCAGTGTCTGGGCACTGGGATGACATCTTTTTTCTTGGTACAAATTACTCTTATATCTCAATGTTCGTACAGTTAGTGCGTGACACTTGTATCTTTATGATGTGAGGCATTAGAGCTAAAATACCTCACAGGGAGGGTGAAGCTGATGCGACACTAATGCCATTAAGCCAGATTTTGCTTCCCTCCCATAGAGTTAAAGACTGAACAGTATCTTTTGGAATTATATCCCGTATTACAAGGTTAGTCTAAACTCTCAGTTTATTTATAGTCTTGGAGGCAATTTTATGCAAGTAAATGCTATTTTGGGTGTGGATATTTCAAAAAAGAAATTTGATGTTTGTTTGTTAGTGGACAGTAAAAAACGACACAAAGTCTTTCAAAATAATCAAGATGGTTTTGCAAAACTTGTAGTTTGGTGCAATGGCCATGGAGCAAATCTTACTCATTTATGTCTTGAAGCAACTAGTTGGTATGGAGAAGATTTGGCTACTTTTATGCATGATTTAGGACATAATGTCAGTATAGTAAACCCAGAAAGCTTTTGGCAAAAGTGAGCTGCTCAGAAATAAGACAGATAAATCAGATGCAGCTATGATAGCTAGATTTTGTATCGCCAACAAACCTGCTCTTTGGAAGCCCATTGCACCTGAAATGAGGCATTTGAGGGCGTTGCATGCAATCGCTAAAAGATGATAAGGTGCAACAGACAAATCGCTTGGAAAACAAAAATATGCATTCCAGTTGCAAAGAAGCTATATCTAAAGTAATTTTGGCAATAGAGGAGCAAATTATTGTTCTCGAAAAAGAAATTAATGAGCATATAAATAACTATCCACATCTAAAAAATATGGTGGAAAACCTTAAGACTATAAAAGGTATAGGATATCTTACTGCTGTTGCTGTTGTCGCAGAAATGCCATCAGTTGATAACTTTGACAATGCTAAACAATTTACAGCTTTTGCTGCCAGGACATTATCAATCGGGATCGTCAGTAAGTAAGAGAAGTTGCATATGCAAAATAGGATCTGAGCGTATTCGAAAAGCTCTTTATATGCCAGCTATAGTAGTCAAAAACCATAATAATCATTTTCAAAAGTTTTGTCAGCGTCTAGCAAGTAAAGGCAAATGTCCAAAAGTCATAGTTCTTGCGTTAATGCGAAAATTAATGCATGTCTTTTTTGGTATTCTTAAAAAGAATCAACCATTTAATTGTAATTTTGTTGGATAATTTGTTTGACAGCAGAGACAGTATCTGGGATCTAAATTTTTTATGTGAAACCATTATGTTTATATACTTGTAGGCCCAAGTTCCTCACATAGTGAACAAAAAAGTAAATGAGATTCCAGTGTCACGCGCTGGAATGACACCTACCCCATGAGAACTCTATTTTTCATACCACTCATTTATAAGTTTATTGATATCAGAATCTATAAAATCCTTTAATGGTTGCCTGATTTTTATCTCAACATTTTTAGGGATGCACCTATCTTTACATATCGCATAATTTATATGGAAGTTAAGGTCAATATACCCTTGATTTAAAAATATATTCATCTTAAAGGGAAATAATACCATATCCTCATATACGTTACTTACAAACGTCTCTCTCCCTACTTTATCTTTATGTTCCTTTGGAATAGGCCAGTGAATATTTATATCTGATGCATTACCTTTGTAACTAATAGACGTGGGAAGGCCAAAATCTCCAGGATCTTTATAATATATGTGCCAGCCTGGTTCTACTGTAACCTTTATTGCACCTTTAAGAGTGAAGCTTGCTTCATTTATCTCGCCAATAAGTAAATCAAATTTTGCAATTTCCTCGTCAGCATATAGTTGAGCGCAAGAAAAAAATAAAAATAATATTAAATATATATATATTTTCATTAAGGTAAATTTCTCCTTTTATAGAGAAAGTGATTTAGATTTTAATTATTACATTTAATAGCATTATATAGATTATTTATTAATATAGCATTATGCTATAGCTAAACTGACTTACAACAATCTGAAAAACGACAAATTCGTCATTCCGCTACTTGTTAGCGGAATCTATGCCGAGATACCGCGAATGAATCCACAACTGTACGAACATTGTGATTTTGGCCCATAAGGAGGGTGTCATCCCAGTGCTTGACACTGGGATCCAGGAATTTTATTAAGTTGGCAAGCATAAAAATAGCTGTTTTTTGTTAAAATACAATGTCTTGATGATTATGGAAATGCTGGATTCCAGTGTCAAGCACTGGAATGACATCATCCTTTTTCCTGAATTCCAGTGTCAGCTACTTTCATGACATCGTTTACTATGTGCCATATTGTAATGTTCGTACAGTTGTGGAATGAATCGCGGTATGACGTGTTAGCTATAGTATAAATATACTAGGGATTATAGTTCTTTTATGCTGCCTTTTTGTTATTAGACAACCACAATATAAAGGCATGAAACGGATGCAAACAGTAGTGCATTTCTGCACCAAACGTATTACCTTTAACGAATAGTAAAATGTGAGATTTTTTGGAACTACCGTGGAGCAATTGCTCCACGGTTTCATTCTACTTAGAATCCACCCATGCCACTCATTTCTCCTGCACCCATAGGAGATGAAGCATTTTCTTTGCTTGGTACATCAACTATCATAGATTCAGTAGTTATCAGCACACTCGCAACAGATACCGCTGTTTCAAAAGCAATACGCACCACTTTTGCTGGATCAATCACACCAGCTGTAAATGCATTAGCGTAATTCATAGCCTCAACGTTGTATATAAGCTCTTTATCATTCTGCTTAATCAAATAGTCAATTATAACAGCAGATTCAAGACCAGCATTTTTGACTAACCTTCTAATTGGAGCACTGAGAACTTTCTTGATAATGTTTATGCCTATTTGTTCCTCGTCACTTGCACCTTTTAATTTGTCGAGAACAGATGAAGCATAAAGAAGCGCAACCCCACCACCTGGAACTATACCTTCTTCAATTGCAGCTCTTGTTGCATGCAGCGCATCTTCGACTCTATCTCTACGTTCTTTAACTTCCACTTCAGTTGCTCCACCAACTTTGAGCACAGCAACGCCACCTGATAATTTCGCTAAACGTTCTCTTAGCTTTTCTTTATCATAATCAGAAGTTGAAGTTTCAATTTGAGATTTAATCTGCTCGATTCTAGCTTTCACACTGTCAGAATCGCTATTTTCGCTGACAACTGTGGTATTATCTTTAGTAATTTTAACATTTTTAGCCGTACCAAGATCATCAAGCGTGAGATCTTCCATCTTGATTCCAAGTTCATCTTTTATGACGTACTTAGCACCAGTTAAAGTTGCTATGTCTTCGAGCATCTCCTTTCTTCTGTCACCAAAACCTGGAGCTTTTACTGCAGCAACTTTTAAACCACCACGCAATTTATTGATAACTAAAGTGCTTAATGCTTCACCTTCGATATCCTCTGCAATAATAACCAAAGGTTTACCAGATTTAACAATAGCTTCAAGAATAGGAAGTAAAGGTTGAATAATATTTAATTTTTTCTCTGTAATTAATAGATAAGGATTATCAAGCTCCACGATCATTTTTTCATTATTTGTAATAAAATACGGAGAGAGATAACCGCGATCAAATTGCATGCCAGTAGTCAGCTCAACTTCTAACTCTTTTGAACCTTTACTCTCTTCAACAGTTATTACACCCTCTTTTCCAACTTTTTTCACGGAATCAGCAATACTGTTACCTATATCCTTATCACCATTTGCAGATATTATTGCAACTTGTGCCACTTCGTCTATTTTCTCTAGAGAAATTGTACGAGACATTGACGTAATTTCCTTTAATATTACATCTTTTGCCTTCTGTATTCCGTTTTTAATACCAACACGATCGTTTCCAGCAGCAATTGATTTTGAAGCTTCCATTATCATGTTGCTAGTTAGTATTGAGCACGTTGTTGTACCATCACCAACTTTATCGTTACATTGAGAACAACTTTGTGCAAAGATGCTTGCTATTACAGCGTTTAATGGTTTTTCAGGCTTGATACCCTTCATCACCTTATAACCATCTTTTGTAATTTCTGGTGCTCCATAGGGCTTATTAATCCCTACTGTTTTTCCTCTAGGTCCCGCAGTTATTGCCACCGTTGAGTCTACTATTGCTGCGACTTCACGAAAGGCTTCTTGCAACTGCTCACCTGATACTACTACATTAGTCATTTTTATCACCTCTTGTTAATAAAAAATTTAGAAAACTATAATAAAATCATTCACAATGCGTCATGTTGCGCTTTGTTTAAGTTTAGTAAAATAAAGACTGCTATTTAATGACAGCAAGTATATCGGACTCTTTCATCACGATAAGCTTTTCATCATTATGTTCTATTTCTGTACCAGCCCATTGACGATAGAACACTTTATCACCAGCTTTCACAGTTAAAGTTACGCGTTCGCCACTTGAATTGCGTGAACCTTCACCAATTGCTATAACTTCACCTTTAGTAGGTTTCTTTTCAGCACTTGATGGAAGCACAATTCCACCTTGCTTTTCTTCGCTAATAGGCTTGATCAGCACGCTATCATCTAATACATTTAAACTTATACTTGACATTTGTTTTTCCTCATCAACAAATTAACTTATAAGTTTATATATATATACTCGTAAGTTAGATTTCAAGGGCTGGAGCTTGTAAAATATGCACGCCATTATAAAATATGCACGCCAAAAGCAGTTTCTAAAAGAGCCTAATGTTATATAATAAAATTTAGATTTATTTATAGAGATTTCATGAGTTATATACCATTTTTAAGTCGTGGTGTGATAGTGCTATATGGGCCTGACACTAGAGATTTTCTGCAGGGTATTATAACCAATGATATTAATAAGTTGGATAGCCAAAAAGCCATTTACTCTTTATTGCTTAGCCCTCAGGGAAAATATCTATATGATTTTTTTCTTATTGAATATGGTAAATACACCCTCTTAGAGTGCGAAAACATGCACTTGCAGCAAATAATCGAGAAACTGGATTTGCTTAAAACTTACTTGAGAGTGAAGATTAAAGACGTTAGCGCACTATATAAGGTTGGAGTTTTGTTTAATACTAAGTTGGCGGAGTGTAGTGGTAAGTCACAAGTTATTTTTCAAGATCCAAGGCACAAGCTGCTAGGAATGAGGATCATACATAAAGATGAAATAAAAGAGCCGGTTGGGGATTTTACTCAGTATGAAAAAGTTAGAATTCAAAATCTCGTTCCAGATGGAGCGAAAGATATGGTGCAGAATTCATCGTTTCCGCTGCAATTTTTAATCGATAAGGTAAACGGTATAAGCTTTAATAAGGGGTGTTATATAGGTCAGGAAGTTGTAAATCGAATGAGCAGACAAGAAATATTCAGAAGAAAACTTTACCTTGTTGAGGGGGATAACGCACTTCCAGATATTGGCACTAAAGTGACAAATGAAAACAATGAGGAAATAGGGGAACTGCGCTCTAGTGTAGACAACATTGGATTTGCATTGCTTAATACTGGAAAGAGCCATGCAAATTTATATGCAGATGGAGTTAGGTGCGTTAAGACGTTGAAGTCTTAAGGTAGCGCATATAGAAACGAAAAAACTTACTTGACACCCTTCGCCAGCGCCCTTATCATGATAGTGAAGCTATTGTATTTGCTTTCGCCAATCTGCAGATTAAAAGGTAAGGATTACTTAATGTATCGGCGTCTTATGTTCAATTTTTTGCAGTATATAGATACTGTATGTCTTTACAAAACTTCATCTACATCTAGATTTTTATCTAAATAAGCTGAACGCGCTTATAAAGCGTTACAAGACATCAAAAAATGCCAATACTCGACAGAGATAGTAAAAGACTAGCTAACTCGGGGATTCTTTGTCTTTTTTTCTGCTTAGTAAATTTCTTAAACATTTGCAGCGTAAGTTAGTTGCAATTAAAAGCGGCTGAATCTCGCTTGTCAAGCGTTTAAAACATAAAAAACGCCAATATTTTAAAGCGGATAATAACCACGGGGCTTCTTTTGCCTTTTTTTTCGTTTGGTAAATTTTTTAACGTTTATGGCTAAGCGACAGCCGTCATCCCGCTGCTTGTTAGCGGGATCTCTTGTTAGCGCCGCGGCGGTATGACGGTTCGCAGTGGCATGACGATAAGCTCGTCATCCCGCTACTTGTTAGCGGGATCTCTTGTTAGCGCCGCGGCGGTATGACGGTTCGCAGTGGCATGACGATAAGCTCGTCATCCCGCTACTTGTTAGCGGCTAAGAGATACCGCGAATGAATCGCGGTATGACGGTTAAGTAGGGTGTCATCCCAGTGTCACGCACTGGGATGACATTATAGGAGCACTGGGATGACACCCTCTTGGATGGAAATCAGTGTCAGATAATTTCATGACACCAGTTGTTGTAAACTCACTTTTTCTCGATTTTTTGGTTTATCTTGTCTACCTATTTTGCCACTCTGCTGAACAGATACACTCAACTAATGGTCAATACATCTTCTATTAAAAATTGTACAAATTCATTGCCATTCCAGTAATTCATAGAGATTTTACCCAAAATAGCTTTAACATTACCCTGCATGATAGCAGAGCCAAGATGAGTATTTGCAGAACGAAATGCAATAGCTCTTACCATAACATTATCATCAGCAATAAAACATTTTATATGGTCAACTCCTATAACTTCAGGCTTTCTTATCTTTGCTCCTTGGATAATAAACCTTGGTTCAGGATTTCCAACTCCAAATGGTCCCAAGCGTTGCAATTGATTCCATAAAGACAAATTTATTGCTTTAGCAGTTACTATACTATCAGCTTTTAAAGTTTTCTCATTTATAGAGTTTGAAAATCTTTCAGTAAAAAAATCATGCAAATCATTTATTTTGTCTTCTTTAATTGAAAATCCTGCCGCCATACTATGGCCACCACCTTCAATAATCAAATTTATAAACTTTGCGGAAAGGACTGCAGCACCGATATCAACTCCCAAAATTGATCTACAGCTTGCTTTTCCTATTCCATTATTTAAAGATATCACTACTGTTGGCAAGTGAAACTGCTCCTTTAGCCTTGATGCAATTATACCAATTATTCCCTGGTGCCAATTGCCACTTATCATTATAAAATTCGCACCTGATTGGGCAGACTTTTCCGCTTGTGCTGTAGCTTCCAAGAGAGCCTCATTTTCTAACACTTTTCTTGCATTATTCAAATCTATTAATTTTAGCGCGATTGAATGTGCCTCTTCATCATCATCGGTGGAAAGCAACCTTGCACCAAGCGATGCTTCTCCAATTCTTCCTCCAGCATTTATGCACGGTCCAATGCTAAACCCCAACCGCGAAACACTTGGTTTTTCAAGGATTCCCAAAGCATCAAATAAAACACGCAAGCCAACGTTTTTTCTTGTTGACATAACTTTTAATCCTTGTGAGACAAGTGCTCTATTGAGGCCTGTGATCTGCATAACATCACAGACAGTTCCCAGGGCAACCAAATCCAACAGATCAAATAAATCTGGTTCTTTTTTGTTGGTAAAAAATCCTTGCTCACGTAGGCTTTTATTAAGAGCAACAATTAGCAGAAATGACACTCCAACTGCTGCTAGGTTATTATAAGGAGAGCTCTCATCAAGGCGGTTTGGATTCACAACTGCTACGGCGCTTGGTAATTTTTCCGTACCAAGGTGATGGTCAACAACTATAATATCAAGACCAAAAGCCTTTGCATCTTCTATTGGTTGATATGCAAGCGTACCACAATCAACGGAAATACATAAATCAATTCCATTCTTTTTAAGTTGTAATAAAGCATCTGTGTTTAATCCATAACCCTCATCAACACGATCTGGAATGTAGATTATAGAGTGTATATCGATTGCTCTCAGGTACCTGTTAATCAATGCTGACGACGTTGCACCATCAACATCATAGTCACCAAATATTGCAAGGTTTTCATCATTTTTTATTGCCCGTATTATACGAGAAACAGCTTTATCCATATCAAGAAGGTGAAAGGGATCTGGTAATAGCGATCTGATTAGTGGATATAAGAAGTCGCTTGCATTTTCTATGTTAACACCACGAGTAACCAATATTCTTGCTAATATTTCTGGTAACTCAAATCTCTGTGTAAGAGTTAAGATTTGCCTTTGATCTGCTTCTTGCAACTTCCACAATGCACTTGTTATGCTGCGCTTTTCAATTTCAAGTAGCATATTCTTTCTTTGTAAATAAAACTACTTTACCAGAATTTTTAAGCTTGTTCTATAATTGTATTAGACTTCTGCATAACCTAAACTAAGTAGAAAAAAGGTATCATCTAAGTAGCTGACACTGGTCTCCATCCAAGAGGGCAGTAGCCCCTTCGGTGTCATTCCAGCGCGTGACCAGGTCTTTTTAGCTATCATAGGATGACAGAAGCAGACACTCCACTTTGTCGTTCCAGTGCCTCCTTTTTTTGTCATTCCAGTGCCTTGACTATGATGGCTTTGTTGCATCGCTAGCTATGATGGATTAAAGATAAAAAAGGTGGAGAATATCAGTAGCTTATTATTCTGGTATTTATAACAAGAACGGTCAGTGAATACCTAAATTTGAGTAAAAGAAATTTCACTACCACTCACTAATCCGGCTAAAATTCAAGAATTTCAATGCTTTAGCTATTTTCAATAGAATTAAATTTATTAATATAAATAACAAGTTACTATTCTTAAATTTGATCAGATTGATTGCAAAAAAAACAAGATTTTCAATAAGTTGCTTATAATCCTAATTATAGTTAGCCTTTCATAAGTAGCGATGCAACAAAGCCCACTGGGATCCAGGAATTTTATTAAGTTGGTAAGCATAAAAGTGTTATGTAAAATACAACGTTCTTGATGGGATTGCGTGAAATGCTGGATCCCAATGTTTGGGCACTGGGATGACAAAGGAGGACAGTGTCAGCTACTCGGATGACAAAAAAAGGAGCACTGGGATGACATCATCCTTTTTTTGGGGTTCCAGCGTCACGCGCTACCTTCCGTATAAATATTAAAAAATTTACCAAATGAAAAAAAAGGCAAAAGAAGCCCCGTGGTTGGCTAATTACTTACATTATACTTTCAAGTATGGCGTTTTTTTATTCTAAACGCTTAATAACCGCGATTTAGTTGCTTTTAAGCCGCAACTAATCTAAATTATAAACATTAAGAAATTTACTAAACAGAAAAAAAGGCAAAAGAAACCCTAGGGTAGCTAGTTATTCACTATCCATTTTTTAAATCGGCGTTTTTTGATGTTTTAAATGCTTTATAAGCGCATTTCAGCTTATATTAGGTAAAAACCTAGAAATTTTATAAAGACATAAGGTGCACATAGTGCAAAAAATTAAACATGGGACGCCAGATACGTGAGTTTTTTTGTCATTTAATCTGTACAGAGAAGATAAATAAATAGCTTCAGTTTCATGATAAGGGGGCTGGCGGAGTTTGTCAAGGAAGTTTTTTTTGTTTCTATGGGTCAGTTGGTACGCGCTTTGCCTTTTAACAGATGTAAAAGCACAATTATTACGAACAACATTCCACCAACAACTGATATAGCGCCACCTATAATGAAGCACGTGCGTGCTAACATTGATGAAATACTTGGCAGATCTGCAACCTTCCTTAAAGCACCATATCCACCAAGCCACACAAGACCAGTGATATGGAGAAAATGCCCTATACTGTAGGCATAAATCTGTAATCTTACCATGGAACCTTTTATCTCTTTAAAGTTTAATTTGGGTAACAGCCAATAAATGAAATTCATAAAAGCTATAGTGATCCCAACTACAGAACCGTGATAATGAGCGGGAATGGTGACATTTCCTTCAATAGTCAACACTCCGAGCACATCTCCATAAGTGAACAACAAAAATGAATGTAATAAATAGTTGCTTTTATCATTAATAAAAGTTCTGATGTTGCAGCACACTAATATTATCAAAAAGCACGGCAAAACTGCTCCAGCAATCCTCATATGCCAAGTAAAAAACTGTATTAACTTGGCACTATCAACTGGATAAACAAAATATACAAACGGTGCGCCTACAGCTAAAATCGTGTTTATAAATAGTGGTAAAATAGTAATTTTATTGCTTGAAGCTAAACTAACATCACTGATCATTAAATAGACTAAAAACATTCCTTGAGTAAAAGCAAACTGCAATAAATGTCCGCCTCCCCAAAAGAGATATTCGTAAAATAAATTATTATCTGAGTGATATAGACCTGGAGGCATATTATTATATGCTAAAACAAAGCAAAGAAATGACGATACAAGTATAATAACTAGCCCAATTTGCCCAACAGAGAGAAATGAAACCTCTTTTTTTGATGTGTATGCTAGCATTGTATTTACTAATATACTGGCAATAAATAAACTGAGTCCAAACAAAAATAATTTGTTTTGTAACACGGGAATATAATTACTTTTGATAACTTCAGTGTTTGGAACGAATGCGGATATAAACATGAGCAGCATCGAAAGGGTTGATAGAACCCATGAAAAGTTAAACCAACTATTGGTATTTTGTAGGTTTATGATAAAGAGCAGAGATATTATAGAGCACATCCACACTAAAATTGACAAGTTCACGTGTATTACCAGCGCATTATCAAAAATATATTGTGCAGAAGGAACAAGAGAGGAGATAAAAGGCAATCGTAGAAAAATAACAATTATTGACAGTAACCCAGAGCAAGCAAGAGCACATACTGCCAAGAACATCCATTTTCTACAGAGCGGAGCGTTGTCTTGTATATTAAGCACAATCTTTTTTCTCAATTTTGTTCAATACAATATATAACACTGCAATAATACCTAAAACATAGCAATAGTATACGTGTGGCACGACTGCCAAAGGTGAAACTCCAGCAATAGTGCTAGCCAAAAGCAATTGAGCGCCATACGGTATTAATCCTTGAAATACACAAGAAAATATGCCTAGCCATGCTGCACTATAGTGAGGCGGTATTTCATATTTCTTAGCAATATCTCTAGCAATTTCACCACTAAAAATTATAGCGATGGTGTTATTTGCAAGTAAAATATCAAATATGCTGACTATTTTTGCAATAAATAATTGCGCAGTTTTTTGTCCACCACGTTGTATCATAACCCAAGATGAAAGTTTATCTGCAAGCTCCTTAGAATTTTTACCTACCAGTCCTGAAAGCCCGCCAACCATCAATGACAGTAGCATAATTTCATGCATACTCATAAACCCCTTAGTGATGTTTTGGCTTAAAAACAATAAACCATAATTGTTGTTATTTATAAATCCAATGATTCCAGCAAAAGTTATGCTTAAAACCAATGCCGTAAATACATTTATTCCAAAGTTTGCAAGCAATATAAGTATTATGTAAGGAGTCACAAGCAATAAAGAATACTCCTTAACTGAAATAGCAGCACTATTGCTTGAGCTATAAAATAATATAATTATTGTGAATATAGAAGCAATTAGTGCCACTTTTGCATTCAGTTTTAATTTTTTCTTTATATCAGCCTTTTGAGACATCACAGATGCAATTGTAGTATCAGAGATAATAGATAAATTGTCGCCAAACATTGCTCCTCCTACAACGGTTGCAACTCCTAAGGAAGGAGAAATCCCAGCTTGTGTCAGTTCAACTGCAATAGGAGCAATTGTTGCAATGGTGCCCATTGATGTACCAATAGCAGTGGAGATGAAAGCTGCTACAAAAAATAATCCTATGAGTAAAAATTGTGTTGGTATAAATGAAAGAGCCAAATTAACTGTGGCATCAGCACTACCGATTGCTTTAGTTACTTCACTGAATGCACCTGCAAGTAAAAAAATGATGCACATAGTGATAATATTACGATCTCTTACCCCATCTAGAAAGGCATACATTTTTTCTTCAGTATTGCCCTTGTATAAAACCCAACCCAGAGCTATGGCAGGAACAATGGCTACTAGTGGAGATAACTGATAAAAAGCATTTGACACGCCAAGAACAGTAAAATATATGCCGCTTCCTACAAAAAGAAATAGGAACAGTAAAATAGGCAAAAAATTTGTAAAATAAAACATACCTCAGCTCTGATAAACGCAAATCAACTATGATATAATTTATATTATTATAAACCACAGTTGGCACCTTGACCAATGTTTTTCTAGAAAGCAATCCACCAGAAAAGGTTTCCATGAAAAGGACTATTATAATATATCATCTACTTGAATTAAACTGGGAGATAGAATAAGTAAAAAATATGAATGACATAACAACAAAGCAAGTCATATCCTTATGGGATGCACAAGTTGGTGGATTCTTGCCAGATAAAAGAGAAATGGAGATTGATAATATTTTTTTAATCTAATGCTTCAATGTTTCCGACATAGGAAAAGTATCATCTTTACTTTCTATAGAGGAAGGCACACTATTTTGATTATCATCACCATCAATTGGAGTAGTAGGGTGCATTAAAGCAACTTTCATAACTTCATCAATATTCTTAGCAAAAACTACGTTGATCCCCTCTTTGATGCTTGCCGGAATCTCTTGCATATCTTTCTCATTTTCACTTGGTATAATCACAGTTTTGATTGATCCTCTGAGCGCTGCAAGCAATTTTTCTCTTAAGCCCCCAATAGCTAAAACTCTACCACGCAATGTCACTTCGCCTGTCATAGCAACATTTTTGTTAACTGGTATATTCGTCATAAGAGAAACAATAGACGTACATACCGCGCCGCCAGCAGAAGGGCCATCTTTTGGTACTGCACCCTCAGGTACATGTAAATGTATATCATTATTTTGGAATTTTTCGGGCTTTATACCAAAAAACAAACAATTTGATCGAATATAACTATACGCAGCTTTTATAGATTCTTGCATAACCTCTCCAAGCTTTCCTGTGTATTTTATTTCTCCCTTGCCCGGAATTAGGACTGATTCTATCATCAAAATATCACCACCTGTTTCAGTATAGGCGAGCCCAGTTACTATTCCTACTAAACTCTCATTTTCCGCAATGCCAAAGGTATATTTACGTACCCCTAAATAATCTTGTAAATTGTCAACCCCTACGGATATTTTCTTATTTTTATCAGTCAATATTTCTTTAACTGCCTTTCTCATGAGCTTTGCAAGCTCCCTTTCCATACTCCGCACACCACTTTCACGTGTATATAAACGTATCAACTCGTATAACGCCTCATTAGTTATGTCCCATTCCTTCTGATACAAACCATGCTCCTTCTTTAACTTCGGAATAAGGTGGTGTGTAGCAATACTGATTTTTTCATCTTCAGTATACCCGGACAATTGTATAATTTCCATCCTATCACGCAAAGGATGTGGTAAATTTAAGCTGTTTGCCGTAGCTACAAACATTACACTTGAAAGATCAAACTCAACTTCCAAGTAATGATCCGTAAAGTGTTTATTGTGCTCAGTATCTAAAACCTCAAGTAATGCAGATGCAGGATCGCCACGCGAATCAGAACCCATCTTATCTATTTCATCAAGCAGAAAAAGCGGGTTGCATGAATTAGCTTTTTTCATGTGTTGAATGATTTTACCAGGCATTGAGCCAATATAAGTTTTCCTATGCCCTCGTATCTCAGACTCATCACGCACACCACCAAGAGCTATGCGAACAAAATCTCTTCCTACTGCTCTTGCCATAGACTTAGCTAAAGAAGTTTTACCAACACCTGGCGGTCCAACTAAGCAAAGTATAGGACCTTTTATCTCTTTTACTCTTTTTAATACCGCTAAAAATTCTATTATTCTATCTTTTACTTTCTCTATGCCATAATGATTTTCATCTAAGATTTTCTTAGCTGCATTTAAGTTAATTTTTGCATCTTTGTACTTTCCCCATGGCAACTCAAGCAACCAATGCAAGTAACTAGATATAACTGTAGCTTCAGGAGAAATGGGATTCATTTTCTTGTATCTCTTCAAATCAGTTATAGCTTTCTCTCTTGCTTCCTGAGAAAGCTTTGTTTCATTTATCTTTTTTTCAAATTCATTGAGTATATTCCCTTCATCACCATTCTCAAATTCGCCTAATTCTTTCTGTATAGCTTTCAATTGCTCGTTAAGGTAGTAAACTTTCTGAGTGCTTTCAACTTGCGATTTAATTGTCTTATATAAACGGTTTTGTGCGTTCAAAATACTCATTTCTCTCTCAATAAAAGCAAAAGCTTTTTTTAAACGCTCTTCTGGGTCATAAGCCTCAAGTATACTTTGTTTATCTGATACTTTTATATTTAAATGTGAAGCTACCGTGTCTACAAGTTGATCAACTTCTTTGATTTGATCAATGGAGTTAATGGCAACCTCGGGTTGATTTTTCTTGTTTAGCTTACACCAGCTATCGAACGCGTCTACAACAGACCGCCTTAAAGCTTCTAAATCAATATTGTCTTCATCTTCTTTATAATGATTGTCTAACTCTACCCTGGCTTGTAATAAAGTATGAGAGCTAATATATTCTACAACTCTTCCCCTTCTTATCCCCCGGATTATAACTTTTACTGCATTGTCAGGTAATTTTATTAACGGTTGTACAATGCTTGCTAACACACCTACTTCATAAAGATCTTCAGGCTCTGGATTATCAACAGAGCCATCTTTCTGTGCTACAAGAAAAATCTCATTTTGGTGATTACTACTACTTATTGCATACTCTAGTGCATTAACAGATTTTTCTCTGCCTATGAATAAAGGCACCATTATATTTGGAAAAATTACTACATCTCTTAAAGGTAATACTGGCAATGCAGTAAAACTAGAGCTTACAGCACGTTCAATGTTCATAATATATGCCTCAAATTAATCATTAACCGTTATAACATTGCCATTGTTATTATGATTAACCGTTGCTTTTCCTAATTCTACCATTTTCTTAGTGATTACTATAGTGCTACCTTCAAAGCCTCCGTTTCCAGATGTATACATAATGTCAAGCAAAAGTGACTCCAAGATAGCACGTAACATTCTTGCACCTGTTTTGTAGCTTATAGCCTTTTTAGCAATAGCTGATATTGCTTCATCTGAAAACTCAAGGTTTACTTTGCTAAACGCAAGCAATGCTTTGTACTGTTTTATTAGTGCATTCCTTGGCTCTGTCAACACATGTATTAAATCTTCATGATCCAGCTCATCTAAAACAGCAGTTATTGGAACCCGCCCTACAAATTCGGGTATTAAACCGAATTTGATTAAATCTTCAGGTTGAACATCATGTAAAGCATTCTTTTTCTTTTGCTCTTTAGACTGACTTATATCTGCTCCAAAGCCAACTGACGTTCCCTTTTTTCTCGCTTCAATAATTTTATCGAGGCCTTCAAAAGCTCCTCCACAAATAAACAGTATGTTACTAGTATCCACTTGTATAAACTCTTGTTGCGGGTGTTTTCGCCCTCCTTGTGGCGGAACATAAGCAACTGTACCCTCCATAATCTTAAGCAGAGCTTGCTGGACCCCTTCACCTGAAACGTCACGGGTTATTGAAGTGCTTTCAGATTTTCTTGTAATCTTGTCTATTTCATCTATAAACACTATACCACGCTGTGCTTTTACAACGTCATAATTTGCAGCTTGTAATAAACGCGACAACACGCTTTCTACATCATCACCCACATAACCTGCCTCAGTTAAAGTTGTCGCATCAGCCATAGCAAATGGCACATCTGAAACTTTAGCAAGTGTTTTGGCTAGCAAAGTCTTACCAGAACCAGTGGGACCAATAAGCATTATATTTGACTTCTCGATTTCAATATCACTTATAGCATGAAATTGTACCATGGATTGACAATGGTTATACATAGCTACAGATAAAACGTGTTGCGCGTGTTCTTGACCTACAACATGCTTGCTGAGAAAGTTTTTTATATCCTCAGGTTTCTTTAGTAATAGCTTCATATCAGATATACGATCTGAATTAAAAGATCTATCTTTCTTTTGACTTATTGCTTTATGGGATAATTCTATGCACTCATTACAAATAAACACCTTTAAACCATCCGAAGAGTTAGTAATCAATTTATCTACTTCATCTTGCGCCTTGTTGCAAAAAGAACAGTAGTGTAAATCATTATTGTTATCCATTAACCCACCTTTTGTTTAACTTTAATATTTTCAATTTCAATATCTGTACGCTCAGCTATCACCCTGTCAATTAAGCCAATTTTCCTTGCTTCTTCAGGATCCATGAATTTATCTCTTTCCATCATTCCTTCAATTTTCTTCAGTGAATTTCCAGTATGTTTTTCATAAATTTGATTTAGTTTTTTCTTAACTCGCAAAATTTCATTAGCATGTATTTCTATATCAGTTGCTTGACCATGATAACCACCAGATGGCTGATGTATCATAATTCTTGAATGAGGTAGAGAGTAGCGCTTACCTTTTGTACCAGCTGCAAGCAATAAAGAACCCATAGACGCAGCTTGACCTATACATAAAGTTGAAACGTCTGGGTTTATATACTGCATTGTATCGTAGATCGACAAACCAGCAGTTACAACACCACCTGGTGAGTTGATGTACATACAAATGTCTTTATCGGGATTTTCCGATTCTAAAAATAAAAGCTGTGCTACTATTACACTGGCCATATTGTCTTCAATAGGACCTGTTACAAAAATTATTCTTTCTTTCACTAGTCTTGAATATATGTCATAAGCGCGCTCACCGCGACTAGTTTGTTCAACTACAATTGGTATAAGAGTCATACCTTTTCCTATTAAATATTATCAAATAATTCCTTTAATTCTTTCACAGAAACAATCTGCTCTTCTTTACTAACTTTTTCTATTATATAATCTGTCACTTTATACTCAAGCGCTTGCCCTCTAACTAATTCTTGAAATTGTTTATTTGATTCAAAATGCTTAATTACTCTGTCAAATTGCACATCTTTACTGACATATTGATTTACAATAACACTCAAAACATCATTTTGAGTTAATGATATTTTATGTTCTGCACTAAATTTCATAAATAACATAGCAAGCTTTACACGTTTTTCAGCTTCTTTACGAGAATCATTTTGAGCACCCAATTCTCCTTCCATTCTTTGTTGCTCCTGTTTTACTATGTCTGTGGGTAAATCAAAACTATAATTAGCATCCAAATAATCAAACAGCTCCTTTTTAATTAAGAGATTTCTCATTTCGGTGCACTGATCACCAATCATTTTTTTTGCATGATTTATTAGCAAAGAATAATCTTTAAACCCAATACTCTTAGCTATTTCATCATCATTTTCAAAATCTTTGGCAATTTGAATCTCATTAACTCGCACAGAAAAATCAGCTTCCTGTCCTGCAAGGGAAATGGCTTGGTAATTTTCAGGAAATTTCAACTTAAAGTTCTTTGTTTCTCCCTTTTTCATACCAGTTAATTGATCTTCAAAACCATTAATAAATGTGCCAGACCCTAAATTAACGGCAAAATCTTTGCTACTTCCACCTTGAAAGAGCTTATTCCTAATCCGCCCTTCAAAATCAATTATCAATTTATCCCCATCTTTCGCTTGATAAGAAGCATCATCAACAGAGGCAAAATTGGGGAACTTTGTTTTGATAGAATCAATAAATTCTTTTATATCTTCCTCTTCAATCTTTGCTTCAATTTTCTTTAAGTTTATTTTGTCAAGATCTATCATCGGTACTTCAGGCATCGACTCAAAAGATAGCTTGTATACAAAATTGCCCTCCTCATTTTCTTTGCCCAGATCTGGTAATGATATAACATCAACCTTAGGATAAATGTGAGACTTGACTTCAATTTTTTTCATCAAATCACTTGAGCAATAATCAATTGTATTATTTATCACATATTCCAAAGCCTCGTTTTTATAATTTGCAACAACAAGGTCATAGGGCATCTTTCCAGCCCTAAATCCAGGTGATTTTGCATTTTCTGCTATCTCTTGCAACCTGGAATTTACCTTTTGTTTTATATAATCACTACCAACTGTGATTTCATACTCATACTTTAGTTTATCTATACTAAGCTCTTTGTAGGTATATACGCTACTTACTTCGACTGTATTTTGAGGTATATTATTAGACATCATAATTCATTTATTAACATTTTAATTCATATCTTAATAGAGTCATTTTACCAGAATTTAAGTTAAACACAATCCTTAAGAACAGGTTTTTACACAAACAAAAGTGTATTTAGTGATTATAAATTTTCCCTTAAAACCTAAGTTACATGACTTTAAAGTGCGGATAGAGGGACTTGAACCCCCACGAGCAAGCTCACCAGGACCTAAACCTGGCACGTCTACCAATTCCGCCATATCCGCAAGAAATTTTCAGTACCCTATTATAGGTATTCCATTAAAAATATTCAAGGTTTAAAGTCTTACTTAATTTATGGTATTTACACAATCAAAAAAGCTTATTAACATTTCTTAATGAAAGCTCTAAACCATGAAAATCAATAATGAGATTAATAACAAGCTTCTTACTCGCAATTTTTTTGATTACACAAAGTGGTTGCACAACCCTTATAATAGGTGGTGTGGTGGCTACAGCGACAGCAACAGCAATAACAATGCAGGACAAATCCTTGGGAAATATCATTGATGATACGACTATGGTCATCAGAATTAATAAGGGGCTCTTAAAACATGGGCTATTTTCATCCATAAAGGTTAAAGTAAGTGAAGGAAGAGTATTGCTCATTGGAAGTGTTGACACTCCTGAAAAACAACTTACAGCAGAAAAAATAGCTTGGCAGCAAAAAGAAATTAAAGAAGTGATAAATGAAATAAGAGTAATACCAATTCAAATGGCTTCCATGCTAGACACCACTGTAGATGGCATGATAACAGCGGAAATAAGAACAAGACTCCTGGGAAAAAGAAATATTAAGTCAATTAATTATAGCGTTAATACGGTTGATAGAGTTGTTTATTTGATGGGTATAGCCCAAAATAAAGCGGAATTAAAAGCTGTAATAGCAATTGCAAGAAAAGTAAAGGGAGTAAAACAAGTTGTAAGTTATGTACGATACAGGTACAGTAAGTTACGCCATTAGGCAAAAATCGCTTTCAAATTATAACATTTGTACAGTTGTGACAATAGGTAGAGAACATAAATGAAAATTGCCTTTCAGATGGATGAAAATATAAATTTTGAAACTGACACTACATTCGTGCTAATAAAGGAAGCACAAAGGAGGAAGCACGAAGTTTTTGTCTATGCTCCTAACAATTTAGCACTAAAGCTAAACCATCCAATTGCTCTGGCTCAGAAAGTCAGCGTTGATGATTTTAGTTTTATCTCTAAAGAGGATGTAGCAATCAACTTGAATGAAATGGACATCATATTTATCAGACAGGATCCACCCTTTGATATGCGTTATATTACAACAACATATATCTTAGAAAAAACCAGCGCATTGGTAATTAACAATCCAACAGAAATAAGAAATTGTCCTGAAAAATTGATAACTTCATTATTTCCAGAGCTAATTCCGCCAACTTTGATTACTGAAAATATATCAATGATTAGAGATTTCTACTACAACTATCAAGATATTATTCTGAAGCCATTGTATAGTTATGGAGGAAACGATGTGATAAGAATACAAGATGAGAATAGTATTCAAGTAGTAGTGGATCTCATGATAGCAAAATACGAATGCCCTGTGATTGCACAATCATTTTGTAAAAACATAGATAAAGATAAAAGAATATTGCTACTTTATGGCCAACCAATTGGTGTAATGAAACGAATTCCAAAAATCAGTGGAGAGATCAGAACAAACATGCGACTTGGAGCAAGTTTTGAGCCCGCTCAAATGAACGATAGAAACAATGAAATATGTAACAAAATTGGTCCTGAATTAAAGAAAAGAGGGCTAATATTTGTTGGTATTGATATTATAGATGACTTCCTGCTCGAAATTAACACAACTTCACCCACGGGAGTAGTTTATATCAATAAATTGTATAATATATCGCTAGAAAAGGATCTTTGGGACGTGTTTGAAGAAAAAGCAAGCAGCCATCAACTAAACCTGTGAACAATCACCTTAACAAACTCAGTAGTCCCATTCTTTATCCCTGTTTTTTCTGTACTATTGGTCATATCACGCAATTTTTGAGAATTATTTAATAGATCAAATAGTACCTCTGTTAGATTTTTTTTTGCTTCACTATTCTGCTCAACTATTATAGCTGCTCTCGAGTCTTCAATATATTTTGCGTTATAAAATTGGTGATTATCTTTTGAGTAAGGGTAAGGAATATATATAGCAGAACGCCTAGCAAGAGTGATCTCTGCTATTGAAGTTGCTCCTGCTCTGCTAATTACCAAGTGAGCATTGGCCAGTCTATTCTCCATATCATCAAAAAATTCACTCAATTCACAATCGATCTTTTCACTTTTGTATAGACTTTTGACCTTGTTTACATTTTTCTTCGTACATTGCTGCGTCACTCTAATTTTCTTTTTCATTTTAATAGGTAAATCACAAATTAAGCTGCTTACTACATCATCAAAAAAATTTGCACCTTGGCTGCCTGCTATGACCAATATATTTAGGATTTTCTCAGTGCTAGAATGGCTCTGTGCTTTTATATCAACAAAATTTCCTGTAAAAATACATTTATTGCCCTCTGCATATTTAGTCTCCGGAAAGCTGGTTGCAATTAATTTTGCACTCTTGAAAAAGAATCTATTTACTCTCCCTAAAACTGTGTTTTGTTCATGTAAAATTATAGGTATAGAAAGAACTCTTGCTGCAAGAAGAGTTGGAAAAGAAGCATAGCTACCAAAACCAATGACCGATTTTGGTTTTAATTTTCTTACTTGATACAGTGCTAACATAGAGCTGTATATCAAGAAAAGGAAAAACTTAAATTTGTTGCTGCTTGGTCTACGTAATGGTAAGGTGTAGCTTTCTATGTCGGTATTTTTATTTGTTTTTTTATCAGTGAATAATATGCAATTGTATCCTTGTGTCTTTAGTGCTTTTGCTAAAGCTATGGCCGGAAAGATATGCCCACCTGTGCCACCTGTTGCTAAAATAATATCCATCTGTAAATAATAAATCCTAGATTGTTAACTGTTATTTAACAATTTGCACGTAGAATTTTATTAAGCGTTATGATAGTTGAGTTAAAAATGCCTAAAAGTAATAGTAAAAAAGAACCTAATGAGAAAAATAAACCTCAAGAACAAAGAGAAGGCAGAAGCGGAGGTTTTTTAGAACTGCTAAAAAATATAATAAAAATTCTTTTCAATTCGGTCGTTGACCTACCTGAGCACGAGCAGCATAATAAAATGAAAAGCACTAATCTACAACAAGGTTTGGATACTAAAGGAAAAGGCCCAGAAGATCTTCATCCAAAGGCAAAGCTTGAAGTTAAAGAAGCAGCTAAGGGATTGAAAGAAGAGTTACAGAATTCTGATGCTGGTGGTAATCAATCTATTGAAACTAAAGTGCCTAATCAAACTACTACTCAAGACATTGACAACTCTAAAACGATGGAACGTTAGTTCAACTATTTAACATCTGCAGCAAGCACTGATTCATGTATCATCTCTGAAATGGTTGGATGAGGAAAAATCGTAGATTTTATGTCGAAGTCTGTTCCTTCTAGTTGCTTTGCAAGAGCAAAATTGCTAATTAACTCCGTTACTTCTGCACCTATCATGTGGCTACCCAGAATTTCTCCGGTTTTTTTATCTATAATCGTTTTCACTAACCCTTCAGTTTCACTGAGTGCAACAGACTTACCATTAAAATTAGAGTGAAATTTTCCTATTTTTATATCATACCCACCTTTTATTGCCTGTTCCTCAGTAAGGCCGATGCTCGCTATTTGTGGATGAGAATAAGTGCAATTTGGTATGCATTCTTTTTTTAACGCATGAGCATTTTTACCAGCAATCTTTTCAATGCAGATCACGGCTTCATGGCTCGCTTTATGTGCTAAACATGGTGGGCCAGCTACATCACCTATTGCATACACATTTGATTCACTAGTTTCATACCATTCATTCGTTTCAATAAAGCCAGAAGGGCTTAATTTAATTTTTGTATTTTCTAAACCTATATTTTCAATATTTGCTTGAATTCCAACCGCAACAATCACCTTATCAAATTCTTTGCTTTCACCACTACTTAGTAGCACTTGAGCAGAGTCTTTACTTTTAGTAAGAGCTTTTACGCTACTGTTTGTATATATTTTTATCCCCTGTTTTGTGAATATTTCTTGTGCTAAATCTGAAATGTCCTTATCCTCCAGCGGCAAAATAGTGCTCTTTATCTCTATGATTGTTACATCAACCCCCAAAGTACTATAAAAACTTGCAAATTCTATTCCAATTGCACCAGACCCTATAATTAGTAGCGATTTTGGTAATCTCTCTGGAGTCATAGCGTGCTGCGCATTCCATATTAAATCTCCATCTGCCTCTATTCCAGGCAGATTCCGTGCCCTCACGCCTGTTGCTAAAATGATATGCTTGGAAACAATTTCTTGTTCTTCCTTATCGCTAACGACTTTTATAGTACCATTGCCTGCAAGTTTACCAAAACCTTGATGAACTTTGATATTATTTTTTTTCATCAAATATGCAACACCGCTTGACAATTTATCAACAACGTTTCTTGAGTATTTCACTATTGATTGTATATCAAAATTCGCTCCCTTTACTTCTATACCAAACTCTTTTGATCTTTTTATTAGCCTATAAACCTCAGATGCTCTAAGCAGTGATTTTGTTGGTATACATCCCCAATTTAAGCATATACCGCCTAAATTTTTTTCTTTTTCCACAATTGCAGTTTTAAACCCAAGCTGTGCCGCCCTAATTGCCGCTATATAACCACCAGGACCGCTACCTATAACCGTAATATCATACTCATTCATCAGTTTTCTTCGTATTCAAAAAGATTATATATAACAGATGGAACCCATACAATCAATGGTCTGTCATCTACCGTCTTAAGAGTCAAGATAAAAGTTGTTATTTTTTATCATGGCATTTAAACAAACGATAATTTTTCTCATGACAGCAACTAATGCAACCTTAGCAGCTTTGCCAGAATCAACCAAACGCTGATAAAACGCTTTCATTTTTCTGTTGTGGCGCATAGCAACAAGAGCTGACATGTATAGTGCTTTCCTTGCATAAAACCTGCCTCCTTTGATTTGAGCTTTGCCAACTTTTCTTCCACTTTCACTAGTTTTAGGTGCAACTCCAACTAAGCATGCAATTTCTCTATTCTCTAATCTACCAAGCTCAGGCACCTCTGTCAGTAGAACGCTCGCCGTCTTTGACCAATACCTTTATAGCTGATTAAAAGCTCATTTTTTCCTTTCAATTCAGGGTCAGAATCTATTGTGTCTTCTATGTCTTGCCTAATTTCTTTCAATTGTTTTTCAGCAAACCCTATCTGTCTTTCTATGTATTCTCTAGCTTTTCCCGTCGCACTTTGCAGGCGACACTTGTTTGCATGAATTGCATCATTTAAATTACGCTCAACTGCCCCCAGCTCCTTTAATTCCTCTTGCTTTTGTGAAATTATACATCCTTTTACTTCACCGTCTTTACTGACAAATTCAGCGTATTTTTCCAGTAATTTAGCATCTAACTTGTCAGTTTTTGCAAAATGATTGCAAGCTTTGGCAAATGCATATACCCGATTCGGGTGAGCTTTATGGACAGTTATCTTGCAACAATTTTATAATGAGCTTTTCATAGCCACCAGTTTACATATAACTTGATGGGTAAATCGACTATATTTGTTTCTATAAACTTAGATATAGCATCACTCACGTTTGCTATGCGCTTATGCTTGCCATTAATTGAGATGTCCAATGCTTCCTTGGAAACATCTACTCCCATGAAAATTATTCTAGCCATTTTTGTACCTATAAATATAATCAAACAATAATGCAAAATGCTGTATACAGGATTGTAATTCGATCTTTTAGATCCACCTACCGTTCGTACTACATTTTGCTTTAAGCCTTACTATTACCCACAAATAAAAACATAATATTGTATTTACTCAAATAATTTAATTTTATTAACCTGAAAGCTTATTAGACTAAAATTATTAAACTAAGAGTTATAATTTTAGCAACTAAAAGCTGTAAATTGCACCATATAAACAGTTATTTCAAGCAAAAGTTATGCCATTAAGAGCTATGCAACAAACATTTATATTTGTGGGTAATAGTAAGATCTAAATCCGATAGAGCATTGTTGGCACACCATCAAAAGTCGCCTCAGACCTCTAATGCATCAATGTACAAACTTACACCTTTTAGTTGGTAATACCATTTTAGACGTTTATCATTCGTTTTAGAAAATACTATAGTAGCGGAATGACGAATTTTTGTTTTTCAAATTGTCAGTAAATCTAAGTCAGTTTAGCTATATAAAACATAGTATAAAAAGAGCTATTTTAGCAAAATTTTAAACAAATAAAGTTAATTACTTCACAATTGATACCTTACGAGAAAAGCACATTTGATACAGATTTAAAATACAAGTTAACGAATTATTATGATTTTTACCAAGATAATAATATAGTAAGGTTTGGTAGTGAGGTATCAAAATGGAAAAATACACCAACGCATGGTTTAATAAGAAAGATAATCATGATTGTGCAAATGATGGCACTTGCGGGCAATCTATAAAGGATTTTAGGATTGGTAATTCTGATATTTCTTTTTTTGATAGTAACAAAAACTTAATTGCCAAAGTACCTAAACTACCAAAGTATTCTAGTGATAAATATGGGCATCAATTGTATAAAGAAGCCGAGTCAAAGCAGTTCAATTATTTTTCCACAAATATACATGATGTTTTGTCTAACAGCTTTACCGTTAAATACGGGTATATAAATTGTACTATAAAATACGACAACTTATCTGAGCAGGAACAAAACCAAATAGAAACAGACATTAAAACTGCCTATGAGGCATTTAAAGAAAAGTTTTGCTTCAAAGATAGTAGCATAAGTAAAAATATAACGGTTTACATTTTCAATAATAGAAGCGATTATACAAAGTATAACAATCTTCTCGGCATAGATGAAGATGGTAGTCCAGGATATATTACACGAGGAGTAACAGATTGTCAGAATATTCTGACATATAAGCAAAGTGCCATGGATTTTGTTCTGGGTCATGAGCTAGGCCACATATTTCAATTGTGTTTTTCACCATCGGCAACAGTCCAAACTTTGAGTATTCTGGATACTGAACTCATAGCAAATGTTGTTGGACGAGAAGTAGAAGAAAAAAATTATAAAGCTATTTGCAAGCAGATGGGTGTAGATGAATATAAATACGATGGATGGAGTTTTATTTTTAAATACATAGGTACAACTGGTAGTGTATACCGCCTAAACCTTTCAGAAGAAGAGAAATTTCAAATTATACAACGTGTCAAGAATTCTGGACTAGATGAATATGAAGACCATGGATGGATATTTAGTTTTAAATACAAAGGCACCACTTATAACGTAAGATACAAGGACTTTTCAGAAGATGAAAAATTTAAAGCTATACAAAATGTCAAGAATATTCATGAACTAGTAGATGAATATAAAGACCATGGATGGATATTTAGTTTTAAATACAAAGGCACCACTTATAACGTAAGATGCAAGTACTTTTCAGAAGAAGAAAAATTTCAATTTATCAAAGACATTAAGAACTCTCATGAATCGCTCGTTAGTGAATGTGATGGATTGGGGAATGAGAATACAGTTTTATCGATTCACGTTGATGAAAATAAGGAGATAAGTCGAATGTATTTTCGAAACTCCGACAAAAATATATTCAAACAGCTAGATAAGACACTTATAAGCAGAAGTAAGTCTGAAGAAGAGGTAAATGAAAACCGCACGAATCCAGAGCCAGAAGAAGAACAAAAAGGTGATGACTACACAGAGGTTACAGGAATGTTGCAATTTAAGTACAAAGGGACCAATTATGCTATACAACACAGAGGTTACCTTTTAGTAGAAGAAGAAAAACTTCGATTGATTCAAGATATAAAGAACTCTCATGAATCGCTCGTTAGTGAACGTTATAGATTAAATGAAGGGTCATTAAGTCAGAATGCAACTGTAGTAATTTTTGTTGATGAAAACAAGGACATAGAGAAAATGTATTTTCATAATCCAGACAAGAATATGTCCAAATGGTTAGATAAGACACTCATAAGCAGAAGTAAGCCTGAACAAGATGTGGATGACACAGCAGGAAAAGAGCCTGAACCAGAATCAGCCGAAGAGGATACTCAGCAACCCAGTAATTTCTTATCCAATATTTTTTCAGCAATTAAATCCATTATTGATTCTATCTCATCACTCTTTTCATGGTTATTTGGGTCGAAAGAGAAAGAGTCTAATCAACAATCTGATGATAATCCTTCTTTGTTTAAGCTCGATGCTAATGAGTTAGATCACGAAGTTAAGCCTGATGCCAATGAGTTAGGTCACGATGTTAGAGATCACTTATCAGACAATTATAACCATTACAACTCATCTGATGGGCTAATGTAATATAGCTAATTTACAGTATCTGTTCAGATGCATGGCTAATGTACAAATATTGAAACAAAAATTCCAGTGCCCCTGTGATGTCATCCCAGTGCTTGACACTGGGATGGCTTTGTTGCATAGCAACTGAAAAAATCTGGTGGCTACTGACAAAATTCATTATAAAATAGCCATTTAACCTTGAAAGAAAAAATATGCCACAAAAAATGAGGGTCAGTAACCATAGCGAATATAACAAATTTCTAGAAAAAAGAGGAAATATTTTTCATTATATCAACGAAGCCATAGAAAAGTGGTACGAGAATGGTCCAAAAATACCAGGTGGCAACAATATTTATAGCGATAAAGTTGTAATTTTGGTGCACATAATAACTTGTTTATTTAGAATAGGCCTGAGGCAAACAGTTGGGTTTATAGCAGGATACCTTGAGCAAATTGGGAAAAATTTGCAAGTTATCAGCTATTCACAATCATCAAGAAGGTTTAAGAAACTCAATATTAAGATCAATGATTGCAGAAAATAATATGGAAGATATCGAAATTGCTATAGACAGTACAGGAATTAGTATATACAACAACACTCCTGGTCATAGCAAAGAAAATAGCGAAGATAGAAAGTATCGCAGCTATGAACAGACAAGAAAATTGCATGTAATGTTGAATACAAACAGCAAAAAAGCCATAGCTGTAAAATACAGTAACGGCTGATCACTATGGAGCTTGTGATTTGCTAAAAGAAGTCGATTTTCAGTATGTCATAAAAGTACTATATGCAGATAGGGCATATGACAGAGAAAAGCTCTATAAGCTGTGTAATCAATATGGTATAAAAACGAAAATTCCTCCGAAAAACAACGCAGCAGAGCATCCAAAGTTAGACTATATGGCTGAGAGAAATTCTGCAGTCAAGCTCATAAAGTCATATGATGAAGATGGTATAAAGAAGTGGAAAAAAGAGATGAGTTATGGAAAAAGATCTTATATAGAAGGTTTTTTCTCGCGATTAAAAAAGACATTTGGATTTAGTTTTAGGAACAAATCTGAAATGAATCGTGAGAGGGAACTGCTACTCAAATGTTATTTGCTTAACAAATTTACTGAAATAGGCATGGCTAAATTTGAGATAGCTTCATAAATTTATTGTGCGTTACCTACTATCCGAAGAGCGATGCAACAAAGCCAAACCAGTGTCACGCACTGGCATGACACCCATTTGTTCCTATAGTTGTCTTTTCTCGTCTACCTTATTTTGCCACTCTGCTGAACAGATACAATTTACAACCACCCCCCTACCCTTTTTAGTTGTTCAGCAAATATAGAGAGGTTAAAGGGAGTGGTATTACTTAAACAACTAAATAAAAAACCAG
The DNA here is from genome assembly GCF_964028125.1 of Wolbachia endosymbiont (group A) of Phasia obesa. Lineage (NCBI taxonomy): Bacteria > Pseudomonadati > Pseudomonadota > Alphaproteobacteria > Rickettsiales > Anaplasmataceae > Wolbachia > Wolbachia endosymbiont (group A) of Phasia obesa. Next base: position 582,600 of record NZ_OZ034764.1, on the reverse strand, counting down.
GTAGATCATTCTGAAATTCTTGCATTTTTGTCCATAATTTTGTTAAATAACTTCCCTTTTGGTCATATCGAACCAAATTTCTTTTTCACACCACCTTTTAAGCCACTTTCGTTAGTTTTTGTCATAATGCGATCAAACACTCCCAATAACCTCTTTAATAGGTTTGGAGTTAGCGAAGAGATAAGATCAACAGATACGTTATTGTTTTTGTCATCACCACTTGCTTTATAGTCTATTGAAACGATTCCCCTACTTTTCCCACCAGTAAGAAGTTTTCCAATTATAGGAATTTTTAACAAAGATTTATTAATTGAATATGCTGGTATTACTTGTCCTGCAACCTGGAATTTATAATTTCTAATATCGAGCTTACCACCAGTGCTAATACCTAACTCCGCCCCTTCAAGCCAAGATTCTTCAATTTCAATAGTGCCATCTTTGTATGAAAAAGGTGCATTACATTTGTAAAAGTATACACCTTCATTTTTTATGGCATTTACAATGCCAGGCAATGAAGACATCGACAATAAAGTAGTAAGTAGTGGAGCATCTTTGATGTAGAAATTGCTAATGGATAACGTACCATAATGTTCTCCACTTTCTCTCTGAGGAGAGAGATAAAAAGACAATTTGCCGTTTTTAATTGATTTACTAATGCCTAAGGAACGCAAAAGCATACCTGAATTATCCGCATATATTTCGAGCCCTATTCCACTGTATTCTGCTAGTATGTTGCTGCTATCTTCCAGAAACTGCCCTGTAAATTGACTTCCATTGCAATTACCTTTAGTACAGGTTACATTCAGCTTAGCATTTTTGATAACGATGCCTTCTTTCATAATTACATTGTCAACATTCATACTAATCTCTATATCTTTATTTAATCCATTACTGTTTTTGCCAAGCAAGCCTAAAATATCACTTAAGTTAATTTCCTCACCATAAATAGTTATGGCATTTTTCTCCTTACCTGATTCAATTTCTATACTAAAATCATTATCAGGCAATTTAAAGCTACTAGAATTTAAATATAAATTTCCATTTTCTACTCTTCCGCTGAATTTTATATCTAGGTCATTTCCTACAATGTCTAATTTATCTACTAACAATTCACCTGCTCCTTTTAACCTTGTAGAAAACAAAATTTTATTGTGATCTTCAAAGCGATTTTTCCACCCTAAGTAGCTTGAATGTGATTCAAATTCTGATAAATCTATATCACCATTAACATACCCCGTCTTATCTTGATTTATCACTGACTCTAAATTTGCACTGACATAGCCACTATCAAAATTAAATATTTGAGCGGGTAAATCTCCGGTCAAATTCCAGGCGAAACTTTCATTCCTATTGCTACTTTTCAGGTCAAATAATAGCTGTGTGTTATTCACCATACCACTACCATTTAAATCTATAAAGTCACTGCCAAAACTAAGCTTAATATCATATTTACCAAGACTTGCATTATAGACGGCCAAATTGTCAATTTCAGAATGAAAATTTGCTGAGAAGTCTACTTTTTTGTCATCAGCATTTAGATTAAAAATGCGAAAATTAAATACGGATTTTGCCATTCCACTTACTTTATCCCTTTCAACCTTCACCACATCATCCAGCTTAAATCTTATAGGCTCATATAAACCATACGCATCACTTACAGCTTTGCCATTAATGGTTAGAACTGAATCTTCCTTATTTAGAGATTTCATTTCAATATCACCACCATTAACAGTGAAATTCTGAAACTTAGCGCTATTTACAGTAATTTCAAGATCGTTATTCTTGATGATCAAATCACCCTTTAATTCCTTTACTTGCTCAAAATCTTCATCAAATTTTACGCTACCGTTTTCTATATCAGCAACAATTACAATGTCTGACAGATCGTCATCAACCAAATTGTTAATTTTGCCATTGAAACTTACAATGGTATTTAAAACATCCCCATCAATATTATCACAATACCAGCTTTTAAATTTACTATTTACTACACTATCTGGTATATAAGTACATAAATCCTTTGCAGCAAACTTACTAATATTAATTCTAAGCAAAGCATGACTTGTACCAAAGTTCATTTTGCCTATTAAAGAGAGATACGTGTCATTTAACTTAAAATGGAAGTTTTTTACACTAATAATTCCATTACTATATGTTAAATTTATATTTACATTAGTTAAGGCCAAATTTTTGTTCAAATAATTTTCTGTATTCAATACGTATATATTTCCATCTACAATTTCATCCTTTTTATTAATTTTCACTGAGAAGCTTCCTTTGAATCCTATATTTTTGTCCAAATTGTAGCTTTTAACTAATGTAGAAAACTCGCTTAATAGTCCCAATTTTAGATCATAAAATGTCCCGTACACATTTAGCAAATTGTTGCGATTTTTTATCGTAATTGATAAATCATCCAAAAATCCCTTTTCATCTTTTGTATTCACATGAATATCTAAAACATTAAAATCTTCCCCCTTCCCTATATACAATTTATCAATAAAAAATTCATCTTCCGTGCCTTTATTAATAGCGATGTTAGTAAATTCAATTTTTGAATCCGCATTTAAGTCAAAAAAAAATTCCCTTATTGTTTTTAATAGATTTTTTGCACTGCTTTCTGTCATCTTGAAATTCTTCCCTGTCATCCCAGTATCTTTTTTTCCTGTCATCCCAGTATCTTTTTTTCCTGTCATCCCAATATCTTTTTTTCCTGTCATCCAAGTAGCTTGACTACTTGTTTCTTTTTTTCTAGATTCCAGCGTCACGCGCTGGAATGACACCGAAGGAAGGCGGTTATTACTTAAATAATGATTATCCAAAAGGTCTAATGAGTTTTGCGGATTAACATTAATTTCTTCTCTCTTGATATATACACGCACATTATCAGCTAAAACTTGAGAAAATTTTATGTTACCTTTAAATAAGGAACTTAACTTAAAATGTACAAAAAGCTCAGGAACTTTTATAGTAAAATTAGGGTTTGCTATTGCCAAATCTGTAATGACTAAATACGGATCTTTGCTACCTTTCTGCCAAACAACTGAGGTATTCTCCACATTAACGCTTGAGCCAACAAATATTTTTGATATTTTATGTTTAACATAAAAATTAACATAATTAATATTGATTTCTAAAGGCTTTAAAAAAATAAAGAAGCACAATATGAACAATAAAGCTACGGAAAATAATACAGTAATTTTTTTAAGCATTGATTATTGCTTTTCTTGCTAAACTATCAGCCTCCTCATTATACTTATCGCCACTGTGTGCTTTAACCCACTTCCAATCAATTTCGTGTTGTAAAGCAACGTTGTCTAACTCTTTCCACAATTCCATATTTTTTACTGATTTTTTATTACTTGTTTTCCAACCATTCATTTTCCACTTATTTATCCACTCTGTTATGCCATGTTTAACATAGAGACTATCCGTATATAAATTAATATTACAAGAAAATTTCAATACTTTCAGCCCATTGATCACCGCTGTTAACTCCATTTTATTGTTTGTGGTATTTTCTTCTCTACCATAAATGTCTTTTCTATAATCTTGAAATAATATGATAGCTGCCCATCCTCCCGCTCCAGGATTACCAGAACACGCCCCATCCGTATATATTGTCACTTCCTTTTTGCTCATCTTTAACTGTAATGAATTAATAAAGTATATAGTTGCTTCTATGAAAGCACAATTTCTAAAGGTAGTTTAAGCTGCACCTTTAAATTTTATTATAGAAACAAAAAAAAGTGTGACAACGAGCATTACCAAAAGGAAAAGTAAAAAATAGTTTTTATGCTTCTGCCGTTCTTTCATAATTAAAATAAATCAATAGAACAAAAAATAATACTGGCGAATAGGGAAAATAGATAAGAAATTGAATAAGAAAACATTTTTTTCTGTGAGCTGTGGTTCTTGAATCTGAGAATTGATATAGCGTACCAAATAAAAACGCACCCTTCAAAGGTTGCCATGCTTAGATAAAGTAAAGCCTTTTTCAAGAATAGAGCTGGAAGCAAGCTAGTTAGCACCAGCAAAACACTATAAATTAATATATATTTTCTTGTTTTCTTCGGACCATAAACAATATTGAACATTGGAATCGATGCCTTTACATAGTCTTCAGACTTATTTAAAGATAGGGCCCAAAAGTGTGGTGGAGTCCACATAAAAATTACTAAAAATAAAATGAAACTTTCCCAACTTACAGAATTAGTCACAGCTGCCCAGCCAATCATTGGAGGGAAAGCACCTGCTGCACCACCGATAACGATATTCTGCGGAGTGCGTCTTTTGAGCCAGATCGTATATACAAAAACGTAAAACAATATGCTGATTGCAAGTAAAGCAGCAGAAATATAGTTTACTGCTATTGCCATGATAAATACTGATAATATTCCAAGAGTGATACCAAATTCAAGCGCGCTTTCTGCAGAAACTCTACCTGAGGGTATAGGGCGGTTTTTTGTCCTTTCCATGAGCAGATCTATATCTCTGTCATACCACATATTTATAGCACCTGCAGATCCTGAGCCAAGAGCAACACATATAAGAGATATTAATGCTAGAAAAGGATGCATACCACCTGGTGCAGCAACCATACCGGCAACTGCAGTAAATACCACAAGATACATTATCCTTGGCTTCAGCAAACGCCAAAAATCCAGTATTGTTGATTCAACATTTAGCAAAACACTTGTGTACATTCTATTTTACCACTGGTGGCTTTTCGAAAGTATGAAAAGGCGGTGGTGAAGATACCGTCCATTCCAAGGTGTCACCTTTCCAAGGATTATCTCCAGCTTTCTTGCCCCATTTGAAGAGATGTATAACTATAAACACAAAAAACATAACTGAAACAAAGGACATATATGAGCCAATTGAGGATATATAATTCCAAGGGATAAACGCATCAGGATAATCAGGTATACGTCTTGGCATACCAGCTAATCCCAAGAAATGTTGAGGTAAAAAAGTGATATTGGTGCTAATAAAAGTAAGCCAAAAGTGGATTTGACCTAAGCGCTCATTATATTGTTTACCCGACATTTTACCAATCCAATAATAAAAGCCAGCAAAAGCTCCAAATAATGCAGCAAGTGACATGACATAATGGAAGTGAGCAACAACATAATAGGTGTCGTGCAAGAGCTTATCTATTCCACCATGAGAAAGAATTATTCCCGTTATGCCACCGCCAACAAACATGAAAATAAAACCTAGTGCAAATAGCATAGGGGTCTTAAACTCAATTGCTCCACCCCACATAGTTGCAATCCAGCTAAAGACTTTTACACCAGTTATAACACCGATAAAAATTGTGGTAGTGCTAAAAAATGCAGCAGCGTCAGCACTAAGCCCAACAGTGAACATATGGTGAGCCCAAACCATAAAGCCAAATACTGCTATACCTATCATTGCATAAACCATCCCTATGTAACCAAATACAGGTCTGTGAGAAAAAGTTGATACAACCTGACTTATGATGCCAAATGCAGGAAAAATAATTACGTAAACTTCTGGATGACCAAAAAACCAAAATAGATGTTGAAATAACACAGGATCGCCGCCACCGGCAGGATCAAAAAAGGAAGTACCAATATTGCGATCAGTAAGAAGCATAGTTATAGCACCGGCAAGCACTGGTAAGGCAACAATCAACATAAATGCTGTTAACAAGACAGACCAAACAAACAGTGGCATCTTAGTTAATGACATGCCTTTTGCGCGCATGTTAAATATAGTAACTATAAAGTTGATCGCCCCAACAATTGACGACATACCAGCAACGTGGAGTGCAAGTATAGCAATGTCAACTCCTGCACTTGGATGGGACATTACCTGTGATAAAGGTGGATATAAAGTCCAACCTGTACCTGGACCTTCACCAATAAACACTGAGAGAATGAGCAAAATAAAAGATGACACTAATAACCAGAAACTCAAATTATTCATACGAGGAAACGCCATATCTGGTGCGCCAATCATGAGAGGTACAAACCAGTTACCAAATCCTCCCATGAGGGCTGGCATTATCATAAAAAACACCATTATCAACGCATGCCCTGTAACCATTACGTTATATAATTGATAGTTATTGTTAAGTATATTAATGTGCATTAGCTGAGTGCGAATAATCACCGATAATAATCCACCAATAATTCCAGCTAATATGGAAAAAATAATGTACAGTGTCCCTATATCTTTATGATTGGTGGAAAACAACCAACGCTTTATGCCCTTTGGTACGTCACTCATATCTATACTCCAAATTTAACTCACTAATTTTCTATTTTCAATCCACTTATTAAAATCTTCTTTGCTTACTGCTTCAACAACAATTGGCATAAATCCATGGCCTTGACCACACAATTCGTAGCACTGCCCATAATAAACACCAGGCTTTTTGATATTAAACCACGCCTCATTCAGCCTACCTGGTATCGCATCAATTTTTACACCAAAAGCTGGTACTCCCCAGCTATGTATAACATCTCCTGCTGTAACTTGTAAACGAACGTTAGCATTAACGGGTAAAACGATGTTGTTATCAACAGAGAACAGCTTTAAATCTCCTTCGATAAAGTCTTCTTTTCCCTTAATATAACTATCAAATGACACACCTTGATATTCTGGATATTGGTAACTCCAATACCATTGATGGCCAATAACTTTCAGTGTTATATCAGCTTTCGGTATTTCTTCCTGTAGCTTCAGTAATTTAGCGTTTTCAAAGGCCAATATACCAACAATGATAGTTGGTATAACAAACCAAATAATTTCTAAAGGAACACTATGGGTAGTTTTACTTATGTTTGTTACTTTGCTTTTACGAAAGCGAAACGCTATATAAGCAAGCAGCGCCCACACAAAAAGCATTATTGTAACCATCACAAGCATCACAAACGAATGTGACCTAACTACAGCCTCCATTACTTCAGTTGCAGGAGCAGGAAATCCAAATTGCCAGGAAGTAGGAGCAGAGGCAACAGATATATTTGAGTAAAATATTATCAATAGTGCAAATAACTTCACCATATCTTTTGTTTGTTTGCTATAAAACTAAGTGATATACTGTATAATAGTATATATAAACTTACTATGCAAATAGAGATTAGTGATGGTTAATAATTTTTTAGCATTCAACAAGTATAATAGTACAATACTAATTGAGGAAAAAAGCATTTACATAAATCTATTGTAAGTAAAAATATTATAATATTTTAAATTAAGTATTTACTTTAAGTAAATTTTATAATAAGTTTAATAGTGTCTGTTACTGCTAATAACCCTCTAGCCTCACACCTAAAAGCAGTAACAGACACTATTAAACTTTATGACAAGTTTATAATCTGTAAGATCAAAGTCTTACAAGTTTCTTTATTTAATTATACATTGCAGTTTGTTAATTAACTTTTAATGCCTATGGTGGCATTTACAGCTTGGACCAAAGGTTTATGTATTATAGAAAATAATTATAAAAAAACACACTATTTGTATACCATACAAACTTTTTTTATTCTGCATAGCTGAGTTACTAGATTCTGTAAACGAAATCTTTAGAGAAGCCAAATGGGCAAAGTTTCATGAAGGTCTTTGGCATCTCTTAGCATAGATCCCTTACTTAACCATCATACCGCGATTCATTCGCAGTATCTCAAAGCATAGATCCCGCTAACACGTAGCGGGATGACGATTGTCAGGCTAGCTGTCATCCCAGTGTCAAGCACTGGGATGACAAGGTATAAACCTTATCGTCATGCCGCCACAAACCGTCATACCGCGATTCATTCGCGGTATCTCTAGATCCCGCTAACAAGTAGCGGGATGACGATTGTCGTTTAGCCATAAACATTAAGAAATTTACCAAATAAAAAAAAGGCAAAAGAAGCCCTGGGGTTATTATCCGCTTTAAAATATTGGCGTTTTTTATGTTTTAAACGCTTGACAAGCGAAATTCAGCTGCTTTTAATTGCAACTAACCTACGCTGCAAATGTTTAAGAAATTTACTAAGCAGAAAAAAAGACAAAGAATCCCCGAGTTAGCTAGTCTTTTACTATCTCTGTCGAGTATTGGCATTTTTTGATGTCTTGTAACGCTTTATAAGCGCGTTTCGGCTTATATAGGTAAAAACCCAGAAATTTTTAAAGACATGCGATGCACGTAGTGCGAAAAATTAAACATGAGACGCCAAATACCCTAAGTTTGACTCGCGACATAATGTTGAACATTTTTTTTTGCATTTCCAGAGCAAGTTCTTGAAACCTAAACATTATATGTACATCATCATGATCAATTCTAATGCATCTAACTAATGCTATGATGACCTTACCCAGAAAAAGTGGAGAGAAAGTTTGGAATGTTTTTTACAAAAAGAATGATGCATCAAATTGTTCTGGAATGCAATAGTTAATAGTGACGTTGTTTGTTATAAAAAATTTCTATATATTCAAATATAGCAGTTTTGATATGCTGTTTAGAGTGCCGAGAGGTGTCTATTGGTAACTCCCTTTTTAGAGAACTGAAGAAGCTTTCCACAACAGAATTGTTGTAACAACAACCTTTATGACTCATCTATGTTTTTTATGGATAAGAGATATTGATAACCTTGCGAAGTATATTGTGAACCTTGATCACTATGTAATAGTAGATTTTTGGCAGGTTTACGCTTGTTAACGTCCATTAATAAAGAGTCCATAACCAATTGTTTATTTATTGAACTGCTCATTAACTACCATGCGTGAATATAGATCGATTATTGTTGCCAAATATAGCCATCCTTCTTTGGTTTTTATATAAGTAATCCCATACTTTATTTGGTTGATCGACAATAAAGTTTTGGTCTAATATATTGGGAGCTACTGTCCGTTTGTTGTTTCTTAATTTTAAATTTTCTTCTCAATATAGCCTGAATACCATTTTTCTGCATAATACTTTGCACTGTTTTTAAGTTGCAACTTTTACCCAAAGCCTTTAATTCAGCATGAATTTTAGGAGCTCCATATCTACATTTAGAAGCTTGATATATTTTTTGAATATCTGCTAATAACTCTTTATTTGCTGATTCTCTACTGCTTATTTTCCTTGTAGTCCACTTATAGTAGCCACTAGCAGAAAACCCTACATAATTCCTGCACTTTATAGTGTTTACTATGCTCTTTTATGAAAAAATATTTTACTCTTTTTGACTGGCCAGGGCTTTTTTTAAAATGTCTCTTTCCCTTGTTACTCTTGCTTTGTAAATCAAATCTCTCTTTGTCATAAGGTGCTACATCTGGAAATGCATTTGCCGCTGACTTTTTTTCGTTATATTTCTTCATCCATTTTCCTAATACACTATCCCTTATTCCTAGATCTCTTGCTACTTTTGCAACTGGTTGACCTACCTTTCTTTGTTCATTTGCCAGCTTAACAGCTTCCAATTTGAATTCTGCCGTATATTCTCTTGCCATTTCTAATCCTCCAAAATTTTATTTTACCCAAAAAAACTCTTTTCTTTCTCTCCACTTTTTCTGGGTAAGGTCAAGAAGCCTATTGTCTAATTATGTACCTAAATTTTATTACGGCACTTTCACTACTACTTTAACGAGTGAGCTACCTTTCTATAAAAGACCTATCGACTGTTGCAATTATAGGCGTAAACAAGAATGATAAAAGAGTACGAGATTGAGTAACTATGTACACTTCTGCTGGCATACCAGGGTATAGGTATACGTTTTTAAACTGAGCAAGCTCTGGTTTTGGTATCACTACACGTACTGAATAATAACGCCCTAGCCTTGGATCATCAAGGGCATCGGGAGAAATATTGCTTACTATACCATTAATTAAACTTAAACGACGTGCACTGTAAGCACTTAAACGAACTTTAACCTTTAGCCCTTCTAGCCCATCAATAGAGACTATGTTGCTATCTTTCTTTTGTGCTGACAGTATCTCTTCTATGTTTCTGGTCTGAATTTTAGCATCTATTATTAGGTCATCATCCGATGGCACTACGCTCATGATCGGAACTCCAGATTGTATAACACCACCTTCAGTATGGTATCTTATATCTGTGACTATCCCATCTTGAGGCGATTTAATTATTGTACGTGCTAATGAATCTTCAGCAACCATCAGTCTCTCTTTCAAGTCTGCAATAGACGTACTAACTTCCTTAAGTTCAGCGTTTGCTCTTTCTTGAGAATCATTTCTCACGTTTATAATTTCTAATTCGTTCTCTCCAATTTTTTGCTGCACTTGAGATATTGCAGAACGGTAATGTCCAACTCTGCCTTCAATTTCAGCAAACTGCTTTTCTAAAGCTAAAATGTGTGGTTTGCTTATATGGCCACTATCAAGTAATTGTCTTTTTGTTTCCAACTCCTCAGTTATCAAGTCATATTGCTTATGAGCTGCATTTAGTTGAAAGTTTAGCCCCGCTAATTCATCATTTAACTGCTTTATACGTTGTTGCAGTATGTCTGTTTTTCCCAATATGCTCTTTCTCTGAGAGTTGAACAACTTTACTTGATTCTTTATCGCTTTATTTACAAGTTCATCGTGAGATAATTTTTTAACCTCATCAGGAAACTCGAGCGTGTCCAAATCTACTCTGATTGCAAGAAGCCTTGCTTCTGTTGCTAAAAATGATAAGAGCTTCTCTTTGATGATACTTAAATTCGCCTTCTCGTTAACATCACTCAACAAAACTAGAGGCTCATCTTTTTTAACTGCTTGACCCTCTTTTACTAAAATTTTGCTTATTATTCCTCCGCCCAAGTGTTGAACTATTTTTCTATTTGAAGATACAATAACTTCTCCACTTGCATGCACCGCACCGTCAATTGGAGCTATAGCCGACCAAATACCACCTATCCCAAAAAAGATGAGTATTACTACCAGACCAAAAAATAGTGGTCCCCACGTTACTTTCAGGACTTCATTTACGTTATTACTTTCGCGTTTTAAAATAAAATTTATCACTGCATCAATCAATGCAAACGTCTTATCCAAAAATTTTGGGTACTTCTTCTTTTTATTTTTTGCTCCTTGCATATTTATATTATCACCATGGCCAATCAAGCCTGTCAAAGAAAATCCAGCGCTAAGCTTTTTTAACTTACTTATCATAATACTACTGTGAATTTGTGTTAACTCAAGATAACACACAAAAACAAAGAATCTATAATTTAAGCATTCCATTTAGACTGTAGAGCACCAGAATAAACTATTTAGTAACAATTCCTGCATCAACTATGTTTTTAAAATTTTTTGACGTTTAACTTTATTATAACTTTTTCTTTATTTTGTGAATATCTGAGTTACTTATATTATGTAAGAAATCTATTGCCAACTAGTCAATATTCTGTTAGGAATTAAGATAATATAAAGTTATTATGCTTAAATTGGAAAGCAGAAAGTTCCTGATTACTGGCGCATCAGGCGGAATAGGGCAAGCAATTGTAAAAATTATGCACAAAGCCGGAGCAACTTTATGTATTTCTGGCACAAAAAAAGAAGTGCTCGAAGAAGTTGCTAAACAATATGAAAAAAACATGCATGTACTCCCTTGTGATTTATCAAATGCTGAGGAAGTAAATCAACTAATAAATAGAGCAAGTGAGCTGATGGAAGGCTTTGACGGGCTCGTATGCAATGCGGGTATTACGCGAGACAGTTTATTATTGAGAATGACAGATGAAGCATGGCAGAAAGTAATTGATATTAACTTGAGCTCTACATTTAAGCTGAGTAGAGAAGCATGCAGAAAACTAATTAAGAATAATTGGGGAAGAATTATAAATATTTCCTCAATAATAGGGCTGACAGGAAACGCCGGGCAAGCAAATTATGCGGCGTCTAAAGCTGGAATAATAGCTATGAGCAAATCCATAGCAAAAGAAGTTGCAAGTCGTAATATAACAGTAAATTGTATTGCTCCTGGGTTTATAGATACTAAAATGACTGAAGTTTTAAATGAAGGACAAAAGGGAAAAATATTAGATAATATTCCAATGAAAAGAATGGGAACAGGGGAAGAAATAGCAGCAGGGGTCTTGTTTTTAGCAAGTGATGAAGCAAAATATATAACAGGGCATGTGCTTAACATTAATGGTGGGTTATTTATGTAGCAACACTTATGTATGGACAAATTATAATTTTTACTTTAAAATAAAAATATGTGTAGGTTTAGGTTTGCGTTAATTTATTATTTAGAGGCAAAAAAATGAGCTCTATAATAGGATTTTTTGGTGTTTTGTGTGTAGTATTGCTTTTCTCTTTCTCAGGTTATGCAGATAACCCTGGTGTTGATATGGATGACACAACTAAAGTAATATGCAATATTATTGGTTATGTTTGGGGGATAGGCGGTCCACTTATGACGGTAGTAATAATTGGTGCAGCTTTGCTTGCAATATTTGGCAGGATGCCGTGGCCAGCCCTCTTTGCTCTTGGCATGTTCTGTGGTGTATTTTTTGGCGCTAAAACTATCATAACGAAAATTATGCCCAACGTAAGCGATGAAGCAAAAACTATGTTGGAAAAGTGTGGACAAAAATAATCCAAAAAGTGCAGAAATGCTTTTTTGTTATCCATTAAACCGCTTCATATCTTCAACTTGCAACAAATAAGGGCTATCTTTTGGTAGAGTTTTAACAGCTAACTCAGCGTATTTCATAAATTGCTTTAAATCACCTTCAATACAAGCCTTTTTTGTCAAGGCAAAATAATGCATTGCCGTATCAGCTTCACATTTATATGCAATGCTTAAATATTTCCAGACAAAAGCGTTATTTGGTTCTACATTCAAAATCTGCTCCAGGTAAAAAATCGCCTTTTTTGCATCACCGTGTAATAATAAAGTATGAGATAATGCAAGTTTCACTAAATAACTGTTTTTCTCAGATAAATACCTAAGCGATTCCTCATACATTTTTATTGCTTCACTTAAATTTCCGGCCTTGTATAGCATTTCTGCTTTTAATTCATATAGGTATGGATCACTGTGTGATTCTTGAATCAATGAGTTAACTTTAGCAATAGCCTCTTCTATCTTTCCTTGCCTATAGCAAACTATAGCATTTACATACTCAGAATTATCTTCATATTTATTAGATAACACATGAATAGGAGCAAAGAAAGAGTCTAGCTTTGCAACCACACGCTCAAACTTTAGTAACTTATCCGCAAAAATTGGTTTTACGTTGTTTTTAACCTTATAATTTTGTACAGCAAATATGCGTTTCTCACTAAGTGGGTGAGTGCGGAAATATTCCTCGGTGTTCTCATGCTCAATACTTTTAAAATAATCAAAAATCTCTTTCATACCTGAATTATCATAGCCAGATTCATCAAGATACCTTAAAGCATAGCTATCTGCTACACTTTCTTGCTCTTGAGAATAGTTAAAAAATAGCCTTGAACTAAACGCTACACCACTAAGCAAAATTGCACCAGCAACCTGAGGGTTAATGATAATACTAGAAACTAATCCTACCATATAACTAATCATTGCTATCGATTGAAAATAACCCATAGCACTACTCATTTGCAATATATGACCAGCAGATATGTGAGCAATCTCATGTGCTAATATACCAAGCAGGACATAAGGTTTAGCCGAATATTGTAAAAGTCCTAAATGAATGAAAATACTGTTATTGTTAATTACAAAAGCATTAATCGAATTGTCATTAATTATAAAAACTTTTATTTGCTCATGATCAATATCCGCAGCAGAAAATAAAGGTTGCGCTAGCTCTTTCACTATTGCTTCCACTTCACTATCTCTAATAATGTTAATAGAGTAAGCATTATTACAATATGCAAAAAAGAACAATAAGGTCAAAAACTTAGCAACTCTAAACATGAAAATTCTGTGCTTGTATAATTTATAGAAATCCTATATTTTAACACTTAAATTATACAAATTTATAAACGCTAGTTTAAATTTTTAACGTAACTGATAAGTTTGTCGATGGTAGTTAACTTAATTTTATGTTGTTCAGCAAATTTAAGTAACTGAGGTAAGCGCATCATAGAGCCATCATCATTCACTAATTCACAAATAACTGCTGAATGATCAAACCCTACTAACTTCGCCATTTCAACACTCGCTTCAGTATGACCAGCACGTTGTGCCACCCCACCTTTATGTGCAATTACAGGAAAAACATGACCTGGAGTTATGATGTCATCCTGAGTACCATCCTTGTTGATAGCAGCATGTATAGTTTTCGTTCTATCCTCTGCTGAAACACCGGTTGTAATGCCATAACGTGCATCAATTGATGTAGTAAATGCGGTATGATTTTCACCAATATTTTTCTTTTCCATGAAATTAAGGCCCAACCTTTTCATGTGAAATTTAGTCATTGCTAAGCAAACAACCCCTGTACCGTACCTAACCATAAAAGCCATATGTTCCGGCTTTATTTTCTCAGCTAAGACAATCAAATCGCCTTCATTTTCTCTATTTTCATCATCAACTAAAATGAATAATTTACCGGAACGAGCATCCTCTAATACATCTTCCACAGAAGAAATACCTGGTAGACTCATTGAAGCATAAGTGGCCTGTACCATAATAATTTACTTAAATTCAATCTTAACTATTTTATACAATTTCTCTCCATTTGGCACTGTCACTTCCACATATTCACCGACTTTTTTGCCGATTAAGGCACTCCCAAGTGGTGAACTAGTAGATATTAACTGCTTTGAAACATCAGCTTCATATTCGCCTACAACCTTATAAACATATTCCACTTCACCGTTATTATCACTTAACATGCTTAATGTCACAGTTGCACCAAACATTACTGAATCACCAGACAAATTTTTTACTTCTATTACTTCCGCATGTGAGAGCTTACTTTCTATCTCCATTATACGGCCTTCAATAAAACCTAACCTTTCCCGTGCTGCATGATACTCTGCGTTTTCAGACAAATCACCTTGATCACGAGCATCAGAAATAGCCTGTATCACAGAAGGTTTTTCTTCCTTTAATTTTTCAAGTTCGGCTTGCATATTCTCAAAACCTTCCCTCGTCATAGGAAATTTATTAATAATGGATGAAGCCATAATCACCACCTAAACGCAATTAAATTGAGTAACGAAATTACTCACAATGTTAAAAATATCACCTTTTATATCATCACTCATGTCATTTGACAACTTTTTTAAAACCCCAGGGTGTACAGTATGAAAATAATTAATAAGATCATGTTCAAATTTATTAATGTAACTTATTTGTATTTTACTTAACTGATTATATAGGTTAGAAAAAATATACATCAGCACTACTTGCTCTTCTATTGACATAGGTAAATGTTGTTTTTGCTTTAATAACTCGACAAGATATTTACCCTTATTCAAGGATAATTGAACACTAGCATCAAGATCAGAACCAAATTTTGCAAAATCTTCTAATTCTCTATACTGAGCTAAGCTTAGCTTTATAGAACCAGCAACTTTCTTCACAGACTTTAGTTGTGCAGCAGAACCAACCCGTGAAACTGACAAACCTATATTTACTGCAGGTCGAAATCCTTTATAAAATAATTCAGACTCAAGAAAGATCTGCCCATCGGTAATTGAAATAACATTTGTTGGCACATATGCAGATACATCACCAGCTTGAGTTTCGACAATTGGCAAAGCAGTTAAAGAACCCTGCCCTTTTTTATCAGACATTTTAGCAGCTCTTTCAAGCAAGCGAGAATGTACATAGAATATATCTCCAGGGTAAGCTTCACGACCAGGAGGACGTCTGAGCAATAAAGACATCTGCCTATATGCCACAGCATGCTTAGATAAATCATCATATATAATCAAACAATGCATTCCATTGTCACGGAAAAATTCCCCAATAGTGCAACCAGCATAAGGTGCTAAAAATTGCATAGGCGCGCAGTCAGATGCACTAGCCACAACTACAGTTGTATACTCTAATGCTCCGCTTTCTTTCAGCTTATTTACCACTTTTGCTACTGTTGAAATTTTTTGCCCAATAGCAACATAAACACAGTAAACTTTTTGATTTTCGTTTACCTCATCGTTAATCTTCTTCTGATTGATAATAGTATCAAGCGCAATAGTAGTTTTACCAATTTGTCTATCACCAATAATTAATTCACGCTGCCCTCTACCTATTGGAATTAGCAAATCTATAATTTTAATTCCTGTTTGCAGTGGCTCATGCACAGACTTACGATCAATAATGCCTGGCGCTTTAGATTCTATATCCATTCTGTTTTTGGCTCTAATTTCCCCACCGTCGTCCATAGGATGGCCCAACGCATCTACAACTCTCCCTAACAATTCATGCCCTACAGGCACCTGCACAACATCACCACTACATTTTACAACGTCCCCTTCTTTCACATCACGGTCATTACCAAGCACAACTATTCCAGCCGTATCATGATCTAAATCGAGAACTATTCCTTCTACACCACTTGCAAAAAATACCTTTTCACCGAATTTTGCTTTTTCCAGCCCATAAACCAATGCGATACCATCTGTTACTGAAATTACTTCACCTATATTTTCCCGCTTTATAGGATTATCAAACGTCTCAACCTTTTCTCTTATTATACTTGCTATCTCAGAAACATTCATACTGTTCTTCATACAAAATTCCTTACTTTTAATATTTCCATTTTACTTAAGTCAACTAACCTATCCAAGTAACTTTTTAGCGAAGCATCGATCAAATTAAAACCATACCTAACTACGAAGCCACCTAGTATAGAAGGGTCAACCACATTGCTTACTTTTATTATTTTACCAAGAAAGCTCAAAGATTCAGTAATTATTTTTATATCAGATTCCTTTAAAGTTTCTGCTGACTTTATAGTAATTTCGAATTCATTTTCATTTTCTCTTGCAAGACTTAAGAATTTTTCTAATATAAGGATCAATAAACTAGAGCGTTTATTTGCAAATATAACCATAATAAATTTTACTAAATTCTCACTCAAGTGCTCATTTATAGAAAGCATCACTTCTTTTTTGTGTGCAAAAGAAATCATAGGATGAGATAGGTACACAAAAACATCACGTTGATCCTTAAAAAAAGCCAACAAAAATTCTACTTCTTTCCTTATAATACCTAACCTGCTTCCTGAGACATGAAATAGCACTCTAGCGTAAGATGAAACTAAATTATTGTATTGGGTCTTTTTCATATTAAATCCAGTAAATCTAAATTAATTCAGCTACAAATCTTTCATTCTTCAATCCAAGCATTTTTTATATAAACAGGTCTTCTCTTTAAGGAAAGAAAATATAAATCATATCTGACTGAATAATCTAAAAAACTAAGGTTTTTACTTAAGAAATACTTAGAAGAATTTATAATAGACTGACATTGAAGATGAGATATCGGTATTTCTTTTCCAAGTAAACTTGTTTTAACTTCTATAAAAATCAGCTCCTTTTTTTTAGATACAATTAAGTCAATTTCACCGAACTTACAACGGTAACGGCGTTTTATAACATTATACCATTTCAGTTTTAAATATACTAAAACTAATAACTCGCCAAAGTAACCTACAAAGTAGCGTAACCTACTTACCACAAGAAGAACAATTATGATAACAATTAACTTTGTGTAACTACTTTGCCTCCTTCTTTATTTTTACTATAAACCTTACCTCTTGCTGCAATATCCCTATCAACCAGTTCTATCACTGCCATTGAAGCGCAATCACCCTTTCGAGTGCTAAATTTTATTATTCTAGAATACCCACCTTTACGATCTTGATAACGGCTGGCTAAGACGTTTAATAACTTATCAACTGCTAACTTACTATTATGAAGGCGTGAAAGCAAAAGTCTTCTACCATGTAAAGTATTCTTATTCTTAGCAATTGTAATAAACTTTTCGACATATGGACGAAGTTCCTTAGCTTTTGGTAAAGTAGTTACAATCTGCTCATGGTTAATTAATGAGATAGATAGATTCTTTAACGTCGATAATCTATGTTCAGTACAACGAGATAGTTTACGTTTTTTTATTCCATGTTTCATATATCACCTAATCTTCATCAGTATGTTGTTTAGCCAACTCATCTATATCCTTAGGTGGCCAGTTTAGCACATTCATACCCAAAGACAAGCCAAAATTAGTCAAAACTGCCTTAATCTCATTCAAAGACTTTCTGCCAAAATTAGCAGTTCTTAACATTTCACCTTCTGTCTTTTGCACAAGATCACCTATATAAGTGATGTTTTCGTTTTTCAGACAGTTATGAGACCTGACAGATAATTCCATTTCATCTACCTTACGCAATAAGACAGGGTCATAACCCAAATCTTTAGCACCACTAGACGAAGAAACCTGCGATTTTTTATAACTTACATCAGAACTAATAAAGGGCTGAAGTTGCTCCTGTAATATTCTTGCAGCAGAGTCAACAGCTTGACTCGGAGAAATTGTACCATCAGTTTCAATTGACAATATCAGCTTATCCTTATCAGTCACTTGGCCAACACGACTGTTCTCTACCCTGTACGAAACCCTGTTGACAGGGCTATACAAAGCATTAACTGGAATAAAACCAATTAAATCCTGTTCACTCATAAGCTTCAAAAGTTCATTTTCTTTATATTTAGTTACAGGAAGATAACCTTTTCCGCTAGCCACATATATGGTCATGTTAAGCTCCACATTTTGCCCCAGCGTACATATTAACAAATCTTTATTAACAATAGAGCATTGATCATCAGTTTCTATCATCCCAGCTAATACCTGGCAAGGCCCTTTAGCGTTTAAATTTAAGCATTTATTAGAAGCACCATTTAATTTACACCTCAACATACCCATATTTAATACTATATCAGTTACGTCTTCTCTCACCCCTTGAATTGAAGTGAACTCATGAGTTACACCTTCAATTTTTATTCCATAAACAGCACTACCTTTAAGAGAAGATAACATTACACGTCTTAATGCATTACCTAATGTTAAAGCAAAACCACTTTCCAACGGTTCTAGCACTATATCACTTTTTTCACTTGAATCATCTGATATTACCTTAACTGAACTAGGTTTAATCAATTTATCTAAATTGCTACAGAGAGAAACATCATTATTATAATACATAAAACAACCTTTTCAAATATCCTATACTCTTCTTTTTTTTCTTAACCTGCACCCATTATGAGGAATTGCGGTTTTATCTGCAATTGAAGTCACAGTCAACCCACAGCTCTGAAGTGCTTTAACCGCAGCTTCGGTACCAAAGCCAGGACCGCGAATTATTACAGAGACAACCTTCATACCAAATCTCTCCATTGCGTTCTTCGCAGCAGACTCCGCAGCCTTACCTGCAGCATAAGGTGTGGATTTTCTCGAACCTGAAAAACCACATGCACCCACAGAAGTTTGACATAGCGTATTACCATGAACATCAGTTACATTTACAAAAGTATTATTAAAAGTTGCACGAATATGGACAACACCAGTAATAAACTCCTTCTTACTCTTACTAACCGTTTTGACTTTTTTCATTAAAACTCACAATAATAATAAATTTTATTTTTTCCCAGCAATAGGCAACCGAGATCTACCTTTACGAGTCTTAGCATTAGTATGAGTCCTTTGCCCTCTCACAGGTAAACCTTTTCTATGTCTCACCCCTCTATAGCATCCCATTTCCACTAAAGATTTTATGTTCATAGCCACTTCTTTTCTGAGCTCACCTTCTATAACATAATTTTGTCTAATGAAACCGCTGATCTTTTCTATATCTTCATCTCGTAATTCTGAAACACGTTTGCGCTTATCAACTTCGCAAGCGTGACAAATTACATTCGCAGTAGCAATACCTATACCATATATATAAGTTAATGCAAAAGGAACACATTTCCTCACTGGAATATTTATGCCTGCAATACGTGCCACTGGTACCTCGATACTTTATTAATAACAACTCTTAATTTATACCATAAAACAACTCAGAGTCAAACCAAATTACAAGAAATTTTACTTTCAATCTCTTGCGTTACCTCATCAACACTCAAATTAGCGTCAATTGTTAATAATTTGCCTTTATAATACTCGCGTAAACCTTTCATTTGAAGGTGATATTCACTTATTCTCTTATTAATTGCAGACATATCAGCATCATCAATTCTTTTCTCTAACCTCGTACTTTTACATTTAGCACAAGTAGTACTCTTAAAAGAAGATACACTATATATGCTTTTACAGTCCAAACACGCGAGACGATTTTTTAACCTATCGATTGCAATATTATCGTCAAGCTGCAGCTCAACTACAATGTCAACATCCCTATTATATTTTTCTTGCAAAACTTGAGTCAAAAAATGAGCCTGGTTTAAATTTCTCGGAAAACCATCTAATAAGCAATTATCATCCACTAATGCAAGCTGGTCACGTAATAATCCACATATAATTTCATCTTGAATTAAATTACCAGATTCCACGGTACCCTTTATTTTTTTACCTAACTCACTACTGCTAGATATAATATTCCTTAATAAATCCCCTACTGAAATTAATTTTAAATTATATTTTGCTATTAACAAGCTTGACTGAGTACCTTTACCAGAACCTGGAGGACCAAAAATCGCAATGATCATCTTACTTTCCTCGTTTTAGACTCATATTTCTTTATCCAGTTGTCGTACCTATTTGAAAAAATATAAGATTGTATTTGCATAATAGTATCAGTAATAACGTTCACTATAATCAGTAAGCTCGTCCCACCAAAAATAAATGGTATATCATAATAATATCTCATAACTTCAGGTACAGTACATATGACTACCAAATACGCAGAGCCAATGAATGTCAACTTAAAAACTATATCTTGAAGGTAATCAGAAGTATGTTTCCCAGGCCTTCTACCAGGTATAAAACCACCATTTTTTTTAAGAAAATCTGCGTTTTCCTCTGGATTAAATATAAAATTGGTATAGAAAAAATTAAAAAATACTATCAGCACCAAATAGGCTACAATATATACTACTTTATTTGCCATAAAGTAATTCAAAATAAAATCAGAAAAAGCGTGCCCCTTATAGAAATTTGCAATTGAAATAGGTGTCAATAAAATTGCATTAGCAAAAATGGTTGGTACTACACCAGATAAATTAATCTTCAATGGAATATAAGTAAAATCGTCATTATGTAATCTTTTAAATTGCTTTTTAGGATGTTGAACAATAACCTTTCTATAAGAAGACTCTACAAAAATGACTAAGAGTAGCAGCAAAAAAAACAATACCAAAACAAAAAGGATAATAAATAACGATACGCTACCGTTTTTATTTAACGTTAACAAAGATGACAAAGCGCTGTGTAACTCTGATATTATACCCGTGAAAATGATTAATGAGATACCATTGCCTATACCGCTAGCGCTGATTCGTTCACCAAGCCATATTAAAAGCATAGTTCCACCTAAAAGGCTGAAAACACCTATTGTACGAAACATAACACCAGGTTCGATTACAACCAATACCCCTTCCCTATTCATCCCTTCCAATCCAACCAAAATTGGAATTGATTGAAATACACAAATTACTATGGTCAGATAGCGTATATAAGAATTCATCTTTCTACGGCCTGACTCTCCATCATTCTTAACTTCCTTCATTCC
The DNA here is from genome assembly GCF_964028125.1 of Wolbachia endosymbiont (group A) of Phasia obesa. Lineage (NCBI taxonomy): Bacteria > Pseudomonadati > Pseudomonadota > Alphaproteobacteria > Rickettsiales > Anaplasmataceae > Wolbachia > Wolbachia endosymbiont (group A) of Phasia obesa. Next base: position 560,976 of record NZ_OZ034764.1, on the reverse strand, counting down.
TTTAATCGCAGAAGAAAGTAACTGAATAATGATAGAAGCCATTATATATGGCATAACGTTCAATGCTAGAATTGTCATTCTAGCCAATGCACCACCAGAAAATAAATTAAATACTCCAAAAACGCCTGAGCCATCTTTGGGAAATATATCATTAATTACATCAAGATTAATTCCAGGAATAGGCACATAAGTACCCAAGCGATAGCAAATTAAAGCTATTAGCGTAAAAAATATACGCTTTAATAAATCGCCTTTATATAACAACGTAGGATCCAAGCTATTAAATGCCGATTTATTGCCCATGACTTACGATAGTATTTCCACACTACCACAAACTGAAGCTACAGATTTTTTTGCAGCTTCTGACGCAAAATCAACATGAAACACAAATTTTTCGCTCAACTTACCTTTATTAAGAAGTTTAATTTTATCCTTAATAGACTTTATAAAACCTAATTTATACAGCCTCTCCTTATCTATAACAGAGTCTTTCACTATTTTTTTAGCTTCCATTAAGCGCTGTATATCGCCAACATTAATTATAGAGTATATGCTCCTACGTATAGGCTTAAAACCTCTTTTAGGCAAACGAGTATATATAGACTGTTGTCCACCCTCAAAACCATTTATAGAAACTCCACTTCTAGCCTTCTGCCCTTTATGCCCTCTACCGGATGTTTTACCTTTACCACAACCGATACCTCTACCCAGCAACTTAGGCTTCTTTTTCTTAGATAATTTAGTAAATATAGAGTTTAATTTTACAGCATTATTCATACTTTACCTGTTTCCAACTATCTCGCTAATCTTTTTGCCTCTTTTGCTTGCTACCTGACGAGGAGATAACATACTATCAAAAGCCTTAAACACCGCACATATAACGTTATGAGGATTATTTGATCTAGTGGATTTAGCTACCACATCCTTTATACCTAACACCTCAAAAACTGATCTAATCGCTCCACCAGCAATAATACCTGTTCCGGCTCTTGCGGTTCTTAAAACTATCTCACCAGAACAAAATTTAGCTTTAATATCATGATGCAAAGTTCTACCTTCACGCAAGTACACTCTAATCATTGATTTCTTTGCAGCATTTACAGCTTTGACTCTTGCTTCAGCAACTTCTGCGTGCTTACCTATTCCACACCCTACCCTACCCTTCTCATCGCCAACAACAACCAAAATTGAAAATGAAAATCTTCTACCACCTTTGGTAACCGTTGTCACTCTTCGTACCGAAACTAAAAGCTCTGATAAATCATTATTATTTTGTAAATTCTTTATAGCCATATTCAAAACCTTCTAAAATTCAAATCCAGAACTTCTTAAAGCCTCAGCAAATTGAGAAACTAATCCTGTGTATTTATACGCTCCACGATCAAACGTAAGCTGCTGCTCTAATTTCATGCCAGACAGACGCTCAACCATTAAAGAAGAAACCTGTTTTATAGTTTCAGCGTTGACTTTCCCTTTACATACATCCTTAATTTTAGCATCCAAAGTAGAAGCTGAAGTGAGAGTTATTCCTTTTACATCATTAATTAACTGGACATAAAAATGCCTATTAGATTTAAATATGGATATACGTAAACGTTCAGCGCTCTTGTCAAGCTTCGCTCTATTACGTAACTTCCTTTTTTCAGAATTACTTAAAAAATTATACGATCTTTTCATTTTTATTACTTCTTTTTACTTACAACCTTACGCAGCATAAATTTGCCTTTTATTACAACACCCTTACCTTTATAAGGATCATATTTTCTAATTTTGCATATATCAGACGCCACCATATAGACCTTCTGCTTATCCATACCACTAACTACTAAGTGAGTTGGCTTTATGCACTTAATCTCAACATCTTTAGGCACTTTATATTTAACATTATGGCTATAACCAAGATATAAAGTCAAATACTTACCATCACACTCTGCCTTATATCCCACACCGTTAATCTCAAGATTAACAGAAAAACCATCAACCATGCCGTTAATGATATTATTAATATTACTCCTATAAGTGCCCCACATAGGCTTTATTTTATCATAATTATCTTTATCTTGATCAACAGAAAGCAATAGCTGATTATCAATAATCTGACACACAACATCCCTGATCAAGCTAACTTCCTTTTCAGCCTTAGCGCTCTTTATTAACATACTACCATTATTATATTCAACTGAAACACCAGCAGGAATATTGATAGGAGCAGCACCTATACGAGACATGAATTTCTCCTATTATTTAAAACACACGACACAAAACTTCTCCACCAACCTTTAACTTATGTGCATTATAATCAGTCATCACTCCTTTGGGTGTCGATATAATAAAAATACCAAGACCATTATATGCTTTAGAAATGTCCTTATACTTAGAATAACGACGACAACCAGGCTTTGACACCCTAACTATGTCACTAATTACAGGTGACTTCTCATAATACTTCAATTTTACAATGAAAGAAGGTAAATTATCTACAACTTGCTTTTCATAATCAAGGATATACCCTTCCTCTTTTAAAATCTCCAATATAGAAGAATTCATCTTAGAAAATAGTACCCTTGTTGCCCTATGCATTGCCAATTGAGCATTACGTATCCTTGTTAAAAAATCACCAATACTATCAGATAACGCCACAATATACTCCTTATATTATATTTACCAACTAGACTTTGTAACTCCTGGAATTTGCCCAAAAGAACATAAATCACGCAAAACAATTCTACATAAACCAAATTTTCTATATACTCCTCTTGGTCTCCCAGTTAAAGCACACCTATTTCTAATTTTGGTTTTAGAAGAATTTCTAGGCAATTTTTTAATTAATTTATTTTGAGCTGTAAACCTTTCTACAATAGACAAATTCTTATTATTTATTATAGATTTCAATTTTTCTCTTTTTTCTTTATATTGATCGCACAACTTTATTCTGCGAAGATTTCTTTCTATCATAGATTTTTTTGCCATATATTTCTCCTCTCAATTAATCAAAAAAAGGAAATTTAAGAGCCAGTAATAATTCCTTTGCTTCCTTATCACTAACTGCACTTGTTATAATATTAATATCCATACCTCTAATTTTACTTATTTTATCATAGTCTATTTCTAAAAACGAGATATGTTCCTTTATACCAAAGGAAAAATTACCATTACCGTCAAATTGCTTCACACTAAATCCTCTAAAATCTTTCTCCCTTGGCAAAGCAATATATATCAATCTTTCTAAAAACTCATACATTTTATCTCTACGCAAAGTTACTTTGCAACCTACTGTAGCACCTTTTCTGATCTTGAAGCCAGAAATAGATTTTTTTGCAAAAGTTGATAAAGGCTTCTGCCCAGCAATCAAATATAGGCTATCAAGTGGTTCATTTATTGCTTTACTATCTGTAGCAGCATCTCCAACGCCCATATTGATACACACCTTGACAAGTTTAGGCACTTGCATTATATTGCCGTAATTAAACTTATCCTTCAAGGACTTTACTATGCTATCTTTATACAATTCTTTAAACATATCAACCTAATCTATCACTTCTCCAGAAACTTTTGCAAAACGCACTTTTCTACCGTCTATAACCTTAAACCCCACTCTAGTTGGAGTTTTATATTTAGGGTCCAATGTTGCAACGTTGGATATATCAATAGCTAACTCTTTATTTAATATACCACCACTACTACCAGCTTTTGGTTTAGTATGTCTCTTATGCACATTCACTCCAGAAACAATTACTTTCTTTTTAGCATCACGTGCTATAACTTTGATTACCTTACCAATTTTTCCCTTATCTTTACCAGTTAAAACTATAACGTTGTCACCACTTTTTATTTTAGCACTCATTATAAAACCTCAACAGCTAATGACATTATCTTCATAAAAGAACCAGATGATAACTTTTTTACCGGACCAAACACCCGAGTGCCAAGTGGTTCACCTTGATCATTAATCAAAACTACAGCATTGCTAGAAAAACGAATTACAGAACCATCAGATTTTCTAATAGGGCTTTTCACCCTCACCACAACTGCTCTATATACTTTTCCCTTCTCAACTTTCCCTCTTGGAGTAATAGATTTAGTAGATACAATAACTGTGTCACCTATAGATGCAGATTTTCTACCACCCAATAAACCAATACAAAGCACTGCACGCGCACCAGAATTATCAGCTACTTCCAACAATGTATTTTTTTGAATCATATAAATATCCTATTCAATGTGAGCTATTAACAATAACCCATTTTTTAGTAGTAGAAATAGGCTTGTGTTCTTGTATTAAAACCTTGTCCCCTTCTTTACAACTATTATTCTCATCATGTGCTGTATACTTCTTGTATTTTTTTATAACCTTTTTATACAGCTCATCCTTATACACTTGTAATACCGAAACCTTTACAGTCTTATCACACTTAGCCTTAGTTACAGTACCACAAAAAACCTTTTTAGGCATTCTTTTCCTCTCTTCTTCTTTTATTTAATGTAGTTAAAATACGAGCTATGCTCTTTCTTATTAAGCTAAAACGCGAAATATTGTTGCACTGGCCCAGCTTCTTTTGAAAAACCAAATTAACAAACTCTTTTCTCAAATTCACAAGAATTTCATGCAATTCTTGCGAGGACCTCGATTCAATGTCAGCTATATCCATTGCAACTCCATTTAATTATGATTAGATACAAATTTACACTTCATAGGAAGCTTAGCAGTTGCCTTTTCAAGCGCCAATCTTGCTAAATGCATGGGAACATCACTGCTAATTTCAAACAACATTCTACCGGGCTTAGCTTTAAATACCCAAAACTCAACACTACCTTTCCCTTTACCCATACGCACATCCGCCGGCTTTTTACTAACAGGGGTATCAGGAAAAATTCTTATCCACACTTTACCAGAGCGTTTTAATGTTCTAGATATTACACGCCTTGCAGTTTCAATATGCTTAGATTGAATCCTACCTGCTTCCATAGCCTTTAGACCATAATCTCCAAAAGATAATGTGCTACCACCTTTCGTGTTACCCTTAATTCGTCCTTTAAATACTTTTTTATATTTACTTTTTTTAGGAATAAACATTTCAATATACCTAATTAGTTACCAATATAAACCCAGACCTTAACTCCTATGATGCCATATATAGTTTTTGCTTCAGCAAAAGCATAATCTATATTAGCACGTAAAGTATGCAAAGGCAAACGGCCTTCTTTATACCACTCAGTACGAGCTATCTCAGCTCCGCCAAGGCGCCCAGAACAACTTACTTTAATACCTCTAGCACCCATCCTCAAACAACTTTGAATAGCTTTTTTCATCGCTCTTCTAAATGAAACCCTTTTTTCTAACTGCTGTGCAATGCTGTTTGATATTAAAACTGCATCTATTTCAGACCTTTTAACCCCTACTACATTCACTTCCACATTATTTTTTACTTTTTCAGCTATCTTTTGCTTTATCTTCTCAATATCCGAGCCTTTCTTACCTATTATCACTCCAGGTCTAGAAGAATGTATTATTACAGATACCAAATCGATCGTACGCTCTATAATTACTTTAGAAACACCAGCATGCTTAAAAGATTCATTTATATAACTGCGAATAGATAAATCTTGATGCAACCCTTGTTTATAACCCTTCTCAGCATACCAAATAGATGACCAAGTATTAATTATTTTTAACCTAAATCCTTTAGGATTAACGTTTCCCATATTTTTGCACTTTCCTTATTAATTTTCTATTTTTATGAATCATATAATTTCCCCCAATTTTACAGTTATATTACTATAACGTTTACTAACTCTATTAGCTCTACCCATAGCTTTTGGACATACCCTACGCAAAGTAAGAGACTTACCTATTAAAATTTCTTTTATATATAAATTATCGATATCCAATCCATAATTTTGAGCATTAGCAATCGCAGAATTTAATACCTTCCTTATAAGACCTGCAGCTTTCTTTTCACAAAATCTTAATTGCACAGTGGCAAAAGAAACTTTTTTATTACGTACTAAACCAGCAACCAAATTCAATTTACGAGGAGTTGATTTTAAAACCCTAGAACCAGCTTTAACTATTACATCTCTGTTTTTCATATCAATTACCTTCTTGTCGCCTTTTTATCACCACTATGCCCAGTAAATTTACGAGTGGGTGAAAACTCACCAAACTTATGACCTATCATATTCTGATCATTAACATTCACAGGAATGTAATCCTTACCATTATAAACAGCAAACTTTAAACCTAAACAATTAGGAAGAATTACAGAAGCCCTGGAATGAACTTTTATAGCCATGTTAACAAACCCCTTGTTTAAAGCATTATTCACCGACTTTAATATAGAAGGATGACAAAAAGGAGGCTTCCATGCAGATCTACTCATAAACTAACCTTTCAATTGTTTTATATACTTATCACTAGATTTATTTCTCCTTCGAGTTTTCTTTCCTTTTGTTGCAACACCCCAAGGAGTAACAGGATGACGACCACCAGAGGTTTTTCCTTCCCCGCCTCCATGAGGATGGTCAACCGGATTCATTGCAACTCCACGTACAGTAGGTCTAATCCCAAGCCACCTACTTCTCCCAGCTTTACCCAACTTTCTATTCTTATGGTCAGGGTTAGATACTACACCAATAGTAGCCTTGCAAGAAGATAAAATCAACCTAATTTGACCAGACCTGAGTCGTAATAAAACATATTGGCCATCACGACCAACGATTTGTGCATAACAACCAGCAGCTCTAGCAATCGCAGCACCATTACCTGGCTTCAGCTCAACATTATGAACGAAAGAACCAACAGGTATATGCTTGAGTAGTAAACAATTCCCTGGCAAAATATCAGCATCATTCCCAGCTGTAACAACATCACCTGGCTTCATACCTTGAGGAGCTAATATATAAGACTTAATATCATCTTCCTTATATGATATTAACGCCAAAAACCCACTTCTATTTGGGTCATACTCTATTTTTTCAACTATACCTTGACCACTTCTATTACGCTTAAAATCTATCACTCTATACTTCTTTTTGTGACCACCACCCCTATGACGAGTCGTAATTCTACCATGATTATTTCTTCCACCACTGGACTTTTTACCGGATGTAAGAGACTTTTCTGGCTCATCTTTTGATAAACCAACTTTACTTACTAACACAGTCCCACGAGAAGACGGAGTAACAGGATTAAAAAATTTCATACCCATACTAAACGCTCATTATATCTAATTTTTGACCATCCATCAAAGAAAAATAAACTTTCTTTTTCTGTTTTTCACAACCAATCACACCCCTAAAACGCCTATATTTAGGCTTAATTCTAACAACATTTATAGAAGAAATTTTAACATCAAATAGAGACTCTATTGCCAACTTTATTTGACGCTTATTTACATTTACAAAAACATACAAAGAATATTTATTAAACTTCTCCCTCAAAAAAGAGGCCTTTTCTGTAATTATAGGAGATTTTATTATATTATTATATTTGATCATAACAATCTACCTTCAAGATGCTTTAAAGTATCCTTTGTCAACATCACGCATTCGTGATTCAATATATCAAAAACATTTAACCCAATAGGTTTGATTAAGTCTACATAGTGCAAGTTTTTAGCCGCACGCAACAAATCATCTCCATAATCACCAACTATCAAAAAGGAAGAAAATTTAAAATTTTTAATACATTTACACATTTCAGACGTTTTCTTCACATCAATATTTAAATTATCCAGAATAATTACTTGATTATTTAAATACTTTAGAGATAAAGCAATTTTTAAACCAAATTTGCGTACCTTCTTATTAAGAGAATAAGTATGACTCCTCACAACAGGGCCGAAAATAATCCCACCACCTCTAAATTGAGGAGATCGCAAGCTCCCTTGTCTTGCCCTACCGGTACGTTTTTGATCATAAGGTTTAGCTGTTGTACCAGAGACATCACTAATACCTTTTGTTTTATGAGTACCAGCTCTTCTCTTCGCTAATTGCCATCTCACTATATCATGCAAAATACTCAATTTTTGCTTAGCAGAAAATATCAAAGGATTGAGCTGAGCAGTACCTACATTATCATTAGATAGATTAACTAAATTACATTCCATAACTAACTTACCAAATTACTAGCATCATCATTTACATCTAACAGTAAACCTACCGGAAAAGGAACATCTTTATGTAAAGATTTTTTAACTGCATCTCTTACAAAAACATAGGAATTTTTAAACCCAGGAACATTATTACCCTTCACAGCAATTATACTATTTTCATGATCAATGGATAATATCTTCATATTTTGTGCAGTTATCCTGCTGTTACCTAAATGACCAGCCATTTTCTTTCCTTTGAATACTCTACCAGGATCCTGACATTGGCCAGTGGAACCTTGTGATCTGTGAGCAATAGAAACACCATGAGATGCCCTAAGCCCACTGAAATTATGCCGCTTCATCACACCAGCAAATCCTTTACCTATAGAATAACCCGTAATATCAAGATATTGACCAACCACAAAATGATTGATTCCCACTTTTTTACCACATTCTATTCCCGACAGGTCATTTAATCTACTTTCGTATAACTTACATTTATTATTTATACCCTTTTTCTTTAAATATTCCAACTGAGGTTTTGCTATATTTTTAAAATCTCCTGTGCCTAAAATGACTGAATTATAGCCACATTTATCTTGTCCTTTTATATCAATAATATAAGTTTCGCTGAGATGCAATAAAGTTACAGCCATGCGACTATTGTCAGAATACATAGCAGTATGACCAATATTCATCATTAGTAAACCAATTCTCCTCAGCGAATTTATTCTCTTCATTTCCTTCTCCTAAACCTTAACTTCCTTGACTTTTAAATCCACTTCTACGCCAGCAGAAAAAGATAAACCTGTAAGCATCTGCATCATAGTAGGAGTAAGATCATGTAAAACAATCAAACGCCTAGAAGTTCTCATTTCAAACTGTTCACGAGATTTTTTATCAACGTGAGGAGATCTATTAACAATAAATTTAGAATCTTTCCTTGGCAACGCAATCGGACCAGATAATTTTGCACTGGACCGCTTTAATTCATCAACAAATTTTCGAACACACTCCTCCAATAAAGAACAATCGAAAGCCTTAATGTTAATATATATATCTTGCTTCATCTTAGTTACTACACTCACTCCAAAATTTCAGAAACAACACCAGAACCAACAGTTCTACCGCCTTCTCTTATCGCAAAACGCAATCCCTTATCCATTGCTATCGGTACTTGCAATTCTACTTCTACACTCACATTATCTCCTGGCATTACCATCTCCTTCCCATCTAGCAATTTTATGCTCCCAGTTACATCCGTTGTCCTTAAATAAAACTGTGGCTGGTAATTCGCAAAAAATGGTGTATGCCTTCCTCCTTCCTCTTTCTTTAATATATAAACCTCCGCCTTAAACTTTCTATGCGGTGTTATCGTCCCCGGTTTCGCTAATACTTGCCCTCTCTCCACTTCTTCTCTTTTTGTTCCTCTTAACAATATTCCTACATTGAGTCCTGCACTTCCCTTATCCAGCAACTTCTTAAACATCTCAACACCTGTGCATATCGTCTTTTGCGTCGCTTTCAGACCTATTATCTCTATCTCTTCTCCCATCTTTATCTCTCCCTTCTCTATTCTTCCTGTTACCACTGTTCCTCGCCCCGATATCGAAAATACATCTTCGATTGGCAATAAAAATGGTAAATCCACAGGCCTTGGTGGAACCGCTACATATTCATCTAACTTTTCCATCAATTTGTCTATTGATTTCTTTCCATATTCGCTGCTGTCATCCTCCAGCGCCTTGAGCGCTGAACCAACCACCACAGGCACTTCATCCCCTGGAAATCCGTATTTACTCAGTAATTCCCTCACTTCCATTTCTACTAAATCTATCATATCAGTATCAGCAACATCAGCTTTATTTATATACACCACGATATATCCAACACCTACCTGCTTCGCCAGCAATATATGCTCTCTCGTTTGTGGCATTGGCCCATCAACCCCCGACACTACCAATATCGCCGCATCCATCTGTGCTGCACCTACTATCATGTTCTTTACATAGTCAGCGTGTCCAGGACAATCAACGTGTGCATAATGCCTTTTTTCCGTCTGATACTCAACATGCGCTGTTGCTATCGTTATCCCCCTCTTCCTTTCTTCTGGCGCTTTATCTATCTGATCGTACGCTACAAAATTTCCATAATGCTTCGTTATCGCCGCTGTTAATGTCGTCTTCCCATGATCCACATGTCCTATTGTTCCCACATTTACATGCGGCTTTCCAAATGCTTCCACTACTGCTGTCATAATTTAAACTTTTCTACCTAAAATACAAATACATCAATAAATAATATGTTGATTTTATAAAAATACAACAAAAAAAAGAGCGGATAGTGGGAATCGAACCCACGTCACTAGCTTGGAAGGCTAGAGCTCTACCATTGAGCTATACCCGCACAATGGAGGAGGTAGGATTCGAACCTACGTACGCTCACGCGGACAGATTTACAGTCTGTTACCTTTAACCACTCGGTCACTCCTCCGCAAAAATTTGTTAAGAGAATACTATTTTAGCATCTTAACTTAAGCTCTTATTGTATTTAATACTAAACCCCTAAAATTAAAAAATCAAGCAATAAAACCTACCCTGATTAAAATCACGCAGATTTCATTTTATACAACACAATATTGTCAATAAAACGTTTAAACAAATAATGCGAATCATGCGTACCTGGCGCTTCTTCTGGATGGTATTGCACAGAAAAGACTGGGTAATCCTTCATCATTATTCCCTCTACACTATTATCAAATAGAGAAATGTGAGTAATTTCAACATTACTTAGAAGAGAAGCTGAATCAACAACGAAACCATGATTTTGGCTAGTGATCTCAACTTTTCCACTAATTACATCATAAACTGGATGGTTACTCCCTCGGTGACCTATATCCATCTTGATGGTCTTTGCCCCCAAAGTAATCGCAAGTAATTGATGGCCCATGCATATGCCAAAAATTGGTATTTTAGATTTTATAATAATGTCTATTTCTGAAACTACACTTTCTCCTATTTCTTGCGGATCACCAGGACCATTTGAAAGCACTATCCCATCTGGATTCATACTCAACACTTTTTGAGCAAAACCTGTGCTTGGTCTGATTAATTCAACTGTACAACCAAGTTCTATTAAGCGTGAAACTATACTGATTTTTACGCCAAAATCAACGATTACAACCCTATATTTTGCATTAAGGTCACTTTTAAAATTACTATGCAAGCTGACTTTATTGGTTATTTCTATCCCATTTACAGATTTGTATTCCTTCAATTTGTCCAACGCATGCGCCTTACTCGATGAGCATATCATTCCATTTTGAGATCCATGTTCTCTCAAATGTCTCGTTAAAGCTCTAGTATCAACTCCTGATATCCCAATCACGTTATTTTTCTCTAACCAATCATTTAAACTGATATATGAAGAAGGGTGGGACATAGAAGAAAGTTCACGCATAACCACACCACTTGCAAAAATTTTCTTTCCTTCATTATCCTTATGGTTTATTCCAACGTTACCAATATGAGGAAAAGTGAACGTTATAATTTGATCGGCAAAAGAAGGATCAGTTATAGTATGCTGATAACCGGTCATACCAGTGGTAAAACAGACCTCACCTATGCATTTGCCTTTTTTACCTACTGATTTTCCCCAAAAGCACTTGCCATCTTGTAAAATTAAAACTGCGTCCTGCACTTCATTATCTATTTAACTGATTCAAAACAGTATACAAGAATTTCAAATAATACGTAACTCTTTCTAAAATTCCAAATTTAACCACGAAGCAGCAAAAAATAACATGAAAAACTTTTAATACAATCTTTCATATAAAATATATAGTTGACTACCTTCATATTTCGTATTAGATATAGGTAAATCATAAGTAAAGTGGAGGGTAATAATGAACACTGGTACAAATCAATCAAAAAAAATAAATGAGAAGTGGTTAGCTGGAGGAATTGGCGCGCTATTATTTGTAATGATGCTACCGTCGATTCTTCTTTTAGCAAAAATAGCTATAGAGCTAATTATGGTTTCAGTTGCAGCAATAGCGATAAAAGTTGCCTTAAAAACAATATCGAATGCTTTAGAGGATAAACAGGCAGATCAAAGCCAAGCGACGCAACAAACAACACAAAGTAAAATTATAAACCTGGCTATTGGATTAACATCTATATTCGTAGGAGGATTATTACTATTCATTATAGCACAAACTGGCTTAATTGCAGCATGTGCAGCTATAACTGCTTTAGCTCTACACGAATATGTTAAAAATCAAGAAATAGGAAAAGAGATAAATGATAAATTCGATAAGGTAGCTGACGATACAATCAATTTTATTGTTAGCAGTGTTGAAAAACTTATTCCAACAAAGCCGCCAGGCATAACAGCCTAAACTGTCTCCGTTCAGGGCATAAGTGTTACAAGTAGCATTATATAAAGCGATTAATGGCATCCTCCTGATAATAGAATAATTGTATCTGTTCAGGGGCATCGCAAATATTGAAGCAAAAGTGGTCAGTGCTTACTATACGAATATTGTGATTTGAATCCACTAGGGAGGATGTCATCCCAGTGCCCAGACACTGGGATCCAGGAATTTTGATTAGAGATTAAATTGGTGAGTATAAAAGTAGCTAATCCTACGTTAAAATACAACGTTTTTAATGGGACTGCGTAAAAGGGCTGGATTCCAGTGTCAAGCACTGGAATGACACCTTTGTGTTTGAGGCAAAACCTGCTATAACATTTCTTCGCAAACAAACGTTCGTACAGTTATGTATCAGCTACTTTCATGGCACCATTTGTTGTAAACTCACATTTCTCTATGATTATCTTTATTTGCCGCTTTCCCGAACGGATGCTCTACAGTTATTTCCTCATTAATAGAGCGAGGTGCACCGGAACCAGGTACAACGATATTCTCGTGCGATTGCATATCCTTCTTTTCCTCACATGGTGTTTGCTTAATGAAATGTGCTGCTAAAACTTCATGTAAAGCTTTACCTTTTATAAGCACAGCCTCGTTTTGCTTAGCTAACTCTAAAATTTTCTTTGGTTCAACATCTTTACCGTCAATAGTTGATTTTTTAATACTAACTTGACCTAAATTTATATTTAGAACAACAGTACAGTTAAGGTCTTTTCCAGATTCATCTTTTGCACCCCAACTAATTTCGATGTCACATATTGCAAATTTTGTAAAGGAGTAGTTCCTCTATTGTTTCTCATTCTTCTCAATTGTTACTATTCTTTCACCATTGCTGTATATTTTTGCTCTTTTTACCTCGCTTTTCTCTTCTTCCATTCTTTTAGTTTTTTCAGTGAAAAGACGACTGGTTTCTAAACTTTGTTCAGGTTTAGTAATGTTGATATTAAGATGGTCATAATGATTAAGAAGACGGTTTGCATATGGACATGGCACATAACACCCATCAAAGAAAGCAATTGCACTACCAGTTTTTAGAAATTCTTGTCCATCGCTCATTCCTTCACCAATTCGAATAAGATATCTACCCAACCTCTTTTTAAAATTTTCTTTTAACTCCTCCTGATCTTTAGAAGTAAGCTTCTTATCCAATATACCCATTATTTCTTTTCGCTTACTCAATACCACATAATTGAAAAGGAAAATATCATCCTCTCGATAATAATTTGCTATCTTGTCAAATGGATCTGCCGGCCAACCGTTATTATAATTTACAGAATCAGAAGAATCTTCACACTTATTATCCTTAAAATCAAAATTCAATCTTTCAAAATCTGATAATACTTTTTCTGCCCTATCTTCAAAAGACCGAAGTCCATCTTGAAGTTCTTTTCCATAACTCATTCCTTTGTCAATTTGAAGAACATATTGACCATATTTCTTTCTAAACTCCTCCTGTTCTTCGAGGAGAGGAAGATTCCTATCTAATATATCGATTATTTCTTTCCGCTTATTCAATATTACATAGTTAAAAAGGGCACTCTCCCCCTTCTTTTCATAATCGTCTGCTATTTTGTCAAAACACTTATTATCCTTAAACTCCAATTCCTCAAAATCTGAGAGCACACTTTGTACCTGAGTCTCATCGAATTGAAGATTTGCTTGAGGAGATAGAAGAGTCAACTTTTCTTCACTTTCCTTGGTACTCGAATTTTTGAAAAAACCATTCAATAGATTTACAATACTAGAAAACATTTCACACCTCTATTGTTATAAGTAAACTTAATTATATCTTAATGCTAAATGTTGTAAAGCTAAAATTAGAAACTAAAAAAGCTAACATAAGTTCTGCATTGTTTGCAGCTTTATCAGGTTGTTAGGTAGAATTATTAAAGAACTAGTTGAACATATGTTATCAACTCCATCCACAAGTTCTCCGCTTGTTACTCCAGTTGCAATGAACACTGATTCACCTCTTGCCATATCTTTTACGGCGTAGACTTTTTCTGGGTCATCAATATTTAAATTTTTTGCTCTTTCTTTTAACTGATCTGTGTCAAATATCAATCTTCCCTCCATCTGCCCACCGATTGAACTCAGCGCTGCAGCCGCAAGCACCCCTTCTGGTGCCCCTCCTATTCCGATATACATATCATGATTGCCATTTACTAGTGAAACTACGGCCACAATATCACCATCATCTATTAGTTTAATTTTTGCTCCTAACTTCCTGATTTTTACTATTAATTCATTGTGCCTTTCACGATTAAGTATAGTTACCACGAGATCATTTACTTTGCATTTTTTTGCCTTGGCTAAATTGTCTAGATTCTTTTCAATGCTATTTTTTAGTGAGACTACACCCTCTGGAAGATTTTTTCCTACCGCTATTTTTTCCATATAAACATCAGGTGCATGTAAAAAATTACCTTTTTTCGTTGCAGCAAGAACAGACATTGCCCCTGGTTTGTAATGAGCACAAATCGTAGTGCCCTCAAGTGGGTCAACGGCAATGTCGATTTCAGGACCATTTCCAGTGCCAACCTTCTCGCCAATATATAGCATCGGTGCTTCATCTCTCTCACCTTCACCAATTACGATAGTACCATTTATTTCCATTGAATTTAATACTGTACGCATTGCATCAACTGCAACCTGATCAGCCTTTTTTTCATCGCCGAAGCCTGCTAGTTTATATGCAGCAAGCGCCGCAGCTTCGGTCACTTTAACTAATTTATAGGCTAAATCTTCCATCATTTGCTTTAAGAACTATATTCAATATGTATCATGATATATCATGCTGCTTGAAACTGCAATATGTCTTGACTGATTATTAGGGAGTTGATATAATATAAGCATTATAGTAGTGGGATTATAGTTATGGCATATAGTGATGATGATGTTAGAAATTTCTATCTAGATATAGATAGAATTACAGGACGTGATAACACAGTTACTAGTTTGGAAGAACTAAAAAAGAGGTTAAGGAAAGAAGTTAATTTTCAAGATGAATGTGAAGGAGGCAATTCATTAGGGAACCTACTTCTAAAACATGCAACCGAAAATAACAACCCACGCGTTAAGGATTTTCTCCTCCAAAATGGGTGTGAACCCCTTCAACAAGAGCAAATAACCGCAGCAATAAACAAGGAAGAAGAGGCACCTAATGTGGAAGAGAATAGAGCAGACAGTAATGAAGTAGATTCTAGTAACTTCATAAACCCTGGTATGACTGCTGAAGTACTTTACGAGCAACTAATACAAGGGAAAGAAACAAATCTGGCAATTTTTGACTCGTTTGCAAATGCTGTAAGAGAGTCCAATATTACCGGCGATCGTGGCATATTTCTAGATGTTGTAAAATTGTTTACAGATTTAGATGCTGTAATCCATCTTACAGATACTGCTTCCAGAACTATATTGGGCATAGCTACAATAACAAAACAAGCTGACGTTGTTAAGGTACTTTTGGATAGTGGCAAATTTTATGAAGAAGAAAAATTTAACGCTCTGTGTCTTGCTATTACTCAGGATAATGCCCAAGAAGCTGAGCTAATTTTAGGTTACGTGAGTCCTGCAAACAGGAAAGAGGCTTTACAAGTGGCCATACAGGTAGGTAAAACTGAAATTGTTAATGCGTTCTTGAATAGAGGTAAGCTTAATGAAGAAAATAGAGCAGAACCCAGCAGCAGTAATGGAAACATTGGTAGTAGACCTGTAGCAACAGTGCCTCCAGTTAGTACTAATGGTGATAATCGCAATCACGACAATGAAATACCTGTAGTAACAGAGACTAACCAAACTACCACGCCAAATAGTGATAATGTTAATGGCCAATCAAATCATAATAACAAAAATAAAACGCCTGTAATACCAGAGGCTAAGCAAACTGCCACACCAAATAATGATAATAAAGCTAACGGCTTTGTAGATGCTCAATTTTCTGTGCCAAATGAAAAAGAAGCTAAATATAAAAAAAGCAAGGAAAATTTTTACACCTCATTAACAAAAGATGTTGTTGGAGTTGTTATTACAGGATTATTCATTACTGCTGCTGTGATGGTTCCATTTGTAACTGGTGCAGTGATTTGTGGTGTTATAGCTGCTTTGGTTGCAATAGCTACCGGGTTGCATGTAAAAAATTCTACATTACCAAGCTATAGAGAAATGGAAGAAAATAAAGTTGAACACGTCCAAAAAACTGCAAAAACGTTGTGATTCAATTTCGCTAGGGAGGATGTTATGCCAGTGCGTGACACTGGCATCTAATTTACCCAACACACTTAGATTTTATGCTAAACTGTGCTGCCACTAACTTTGCAACCGGCACTCTATAGGGTGAGCATGAAACATAATCCACCCCTGATTCGATGAGAAACTCTATAGATTTTGGATCTGCTCCATGCTCTCCACATATACCCAGTTTTATTTCTTTTCGGGTTTTTTTGCCTCTTTCAATGGCCATCTTGATTAACTCCCCTACCCCTTCGATGTCCAGCACTTCAAATGGGTCGTTTTCGAATATGTTGCTTTCCTTATAAGAATCGAGGAAATTAACTGAATCATCTCTTGAAAGTCCCATGGTTGTTTGCGTTAAATCATTAGTGCCAAAACTAAAGAACTCTGCATGTTTTGCTAACTTATCAGCAATCAGTGCTGCTCGTGGTAGCTCTATCATTGTTCCAATTGAGTACGCCTTGTCTGATGTCATTCCAGCGCGTGACGCTGGAATCTGCTTCTTGATCCTAGCTGAGATGACAGAGGATTCTTTCTTCACTAACTCGCATATCAAAACAAACTCTTTCTCATTCATGATAAAGGGGACCATGATTTCAGGCTCCACTTCTATCTTCTTTTCTTTCTTTAATTCACTTGCAGCACTAAGTATTGCCCTAATCTGCATGCTATATATTTCAGGATGAGAAATGGCAAGTCTACAACCTCGATGGCCAAGCATTGGGTTCTTTTCTGATAACTGTGCTATTTTATTTTTTACTGATTCAACTGACTTACTAAGTGATTTGGCGATTTTTTCTATAGTAGACTGATTATTGGGTAAAAATTCATGCAAAGGTGGATCAAGCAACCGTATAGTGACCTCCCTGCCCTCCATAATAGAAAATATTTCTTTGAAATCAGACTTTTGCATTTCTTCCAGTTTAATGAGCGCATTTGCCCTTTCATTTTCATCGTCAGCCATTATCAACTTTTGAATGAATTCGATTCTATCACTAGCGAAAAACATATGTTCTGTGCGACATAAGCCTATACCTTCTGCACCGAATTCTTTTGCAATTTTTGCGTCTTTTGGAGTATCAGCGTTCGCTCTCACTTTGACCGTTTTGATTTCATCTATCCAGTTGATTATCGTTTTGAATTCTTGCGATAATTCAGGTGAAATTGTAGGAAGAATGCCAAGCATAACCTCCCCTGTTCCTCCGTTGATGGTAATTGGTTCACCTTTATTTACTTTTGTATCCCCCACAGAAAAGAAAGTTCCATCTTTATCGATATAAAGTCCACTTACACTGCAAATGCATGGCTTACCCATTCCACGGGTTACAACAGCAGCGTGCGAGGTCATCCCTCCCCGTGCTGTTACTATGCCACTTGCAGCATTCATTCCATTAATATCTTCAGGACTCGTTTCTGACCTTACTAAAATCACTTTTTTACCCTGCTCTGCAGCTTTTTCAGCATCACTTGCACTAAACACTACATATCCAGAAGCAACCCCTGGAGAAGCCGGCAGTCCCTTCCCTATTACTTTTTGGTCACTCTTAACGTCAAGAACTGGATGCAATAAATTGTCAAAAGTTTTTGGATCAATTCTCAATATTCCTTCTTCTTTTGTAATCGTTCCTTCGTTTACCATATCAACTATTATGCGAATAGCAGCTTCAGCCGTGCGCTTGCCAGACCTAGTCTGCAAAATCCATAATTTACCGTCCTGTACAGTAAATTCGATATCCTGCATGTCTTTATAATGCCTTTCAAGTTTTTCACATACCGCGCATAATTCCAGGTAGACACTTGGCAGCAACTTCTCCATGGTGTTTTTTTGCTCTCCGTCAATTGGCATAGGAGTATAAACACCAGAAACCACATCCTCACCCTGAGCATTAACCAAAAACTCACCAAAAAGCTTTTTTTCCCCAGTTGAAGGATTTCGTGTAAATATCACACCAGTTGCAGAATTATCATTTAAATTACCAAAAACCATTGCTTGCACGTTGACCGCTGTTCCAAGGTTTTCAGGAATATTATGTATTTTTCTATAGGAAACAGCCCTATCATTTTTCCAAGAAGCAAATACTGCATTAACTGAGTTTAACAATTGCTCTTCAACGTTCTGCGGGAAATGTTTCTCAGTTTTTTCATATACTATCTTTTTAAAATCGTTAACAATTCTCTTTAAAACATCAACATCAAGATCAGCTAAGCTTTTTGCTCCACTCTTTTGCTGCTCATTATCAATAACATCTTGAAATAGGTGATGATCAAGCTGTAGTACAACATTGGAGTACATCATGATGAAACGGCAGTAGCTATCGTAAGCAAAACGTTCGCCACTTTTTTTTGCAAGCCCAACAACGGTTTCATCATTTAGACCAACATTTAAAATAGTATCAAGCATGCCCGGCATTGAACTAACACTACCAGAGCGTATGGAAATTAATAAGGGATTATTTAAATCCCCAAATTTACAACCGATGTCATTTTCGAGCATCGTCATGTAGTTTTTAATTCCACTACATATGTCATTCCAGTGCGTGACCACATTTTTTTCTGGATCCGAGTAATCAGATACTTGGATGACAGAAGATCTATTGTCTTGATAATAGACTTTGCAAGCAGAGGTGGAAATTGTGAAACCAGGTGGAACAGGAATGCCAACATTGCACATTTCTGCTAAATTTGCCCCCTTTCCTCCCAGCAGATTTTTCATTTCTGCATTGCCTTCGCATTTACCCTGGCTAAAGTAATGTATTAACTTTTCCCCCATCATTTTCTCCGGATTTTCACTGATAAACACATTGTACATATAGTTCCAATAAACCTGTGAGAACTTGAAACCTTAGGATAATAAATTTTACAAAATTTTGCAACAACGTTCCCTCTGGCAACATCAGTAAAGTTAACAAAAAAGATGACAAATTATTGAATTATTATCAATAAGAATATATAATATAAAGATACATTTAAAAATTTTTTTATGGCTCTTTCTAAGTTTCTCGACCCCAAGAATGATGTTGCGTTTCGGCGTATTTTTGGTACTGAAAAAAATAAAGACATCCTCATTCACTTTCTCAATGATATTTTGGGGTTCACTGGCAAAGATGAAATAAAAGAAATAGAATTCCTCAGCACTATTCAAGATGCTGAAATTGCCTCTAAAAAACAAAGTATCGTTGATGTTCTTTGCAGGGATGAAAATGGGGTGCAAGTAATAGTCGAAATGCAAGTTGCCAAAACTAAAGGCTTTGAAAAACGCGCTCAATATTACGCTGCTAAAGCTTATTCAAGGCAAGCTGATAAAGGTGATCAATATCAGGGTCTTAAAGAAATCATTTTTATAGCTATTGCTGATTGTATTCTCTTTCCTAATAAATCTGAGTATAAGTCAGATCATGTAATGTTAGACAAAGATAGCTATGAACATGATTTAAAAGATTTTTATTTTACATTTATTGAGTTACCAAAATTTCCTAAAACTAAAGAAGACCAATTGGAGAGTATAGTTGAAAAATGGATCTATTATTTTAAATATGCAGATGAAACTAGCGAAGAAGAATTGGAAAAGATAATAGGTAGTGATGTAATAATTAAAAAGGCATATGAAGAACTAAATAGATTCAACTGGTCAGAGAAAGAATTTATTGCCTACGAACAGGAAATAAAACGTATTCGTGATGAACGGGCTGTTCTTGAACAAAAACTTGATGATGCTAAAAAGGAAGGAAAAATTGAAGTTGCAAAAACAATGCTAGCTAATAATGTTGATGTCACCACTATTGTTAAGTTTACTGGCCTCTCCATGAGTGAGATCAAAGAATTGCAGAATTAAGTGGACCCGCAAACGGTTACACGAAATAATGCTGCAGCCTGACCAGATGATAAGTACATTTAGCCTATTTATCTTTATACTTTCATGTCAATTTTATAAATCAAATTTATTTCTGTGAGTAGCTACAATTTAAAGACCTTGCTTCATCAATGTAATGGAACAAAACCTTTTTAGTAAGTTCAAAACCCTCTAAAGTCTCTCCTTCGCATCTTGCTGTAATGCAGTTTTGCGTATTTGATACCCTAAGAAGCCACCAACCTTTATTATCGGTTACCTTAACACCATCAAGATCTGAAAATACAATATTTTGCTGCTCCAGTGTTTTCTTTATTGACTCAATTATTTGAAACTTTTTCTCATCTTTCACTACAATCTTCACTTCATGAGTGATATATAACTTCGGTAAATCCTCAATCACCTGAGATAGGCTTTGGTTTTTCTTAAGCAAAATGTCAACTGCTTTAACAGCAGAATATAGCCCATCATCAAAACTTAGCTCAGAAAAGAAGAAGTGCCCGCTTAATTCACCAGCAAACTTTGCCTCTTCCTCTACCATCTTCTTCTTAACTAGTGAATGTCCAGTAGCACAGGTGATAACTTGCCCTCCTAACTTGCTAACAAAATCATGCACTTTCATACTCATTTTTACGTTAGCAATAACTTTGCTTTCTGGATATTCCTCCAACACTTCACGTGCAAAAATTATAAATAAATGGTCATTGGAAACAACGTTGCCTTTATTATCAATTAAGCGCACCCTATCGCTATCGCCATCTAGCGCAATGCCAAGATCACATCCATATTCCTTCACAATGTCAATTAATTGAGCAAGATTTTTTTCCTCTATGGGATCTGGATCATGCAGTGGAAATGCCCCATCTATAGAGTTATTGGTTACGATGTGCGTATGACCAGGCAAGATCTTTTCAATATACCTTATAATTCCACTTGCTGGACTATTTCCACAATCCCAGGCTATTTTTAATTTCTGTGTAGTATTATTCTTCACTGCACTTTTCAATATGCTAATGTACTCACTATATATATTTATGTTAATTAAGCTTCCAATTCTTGTGCTGTTTTTAATTGGACTGCTTATAATTTCCTTCATTTCTTGATCTGAGAAGACTTTTTTATTACTAAAAAATTTAAAGCCATTATATTCGCTGGGGTTATGAGAGGCAGTTATTATGATACCAAGATCCGCCTGTGTGATTTGTGTTGCAGCGTAAAGCATAGGTGAAGAGCATAGTCCAACGCGTATAACATTTGCACCGGATAAAGTTAAGCCCCTAATTAATTCTCTTTCTATACCTGGTGAATCTATTCTGCTGTCGTAGCCGACACAAACACTAGCTACGGTTTGGCCAAACTTTCTACCTATCTCGTACCCATCATTAATCTGCAAATCTTTGCCTACTATACCTCTAATATCGTATTTTCTTATAATGGTATTGTCCATACTGTACTTCTTGAAGTGACTACTATATAACATTTTGGCCAAATGCTCAAGTTTATTTATCCAACAATTAGTTGACTCTTTAAAGAAATCTGTTAATATTATAGTATATTTTTTAAAATGTAAAATTATGCCACAGGAAAACGAAAATGTATTTATAGCTGAAAGTCAAAGTTTAGATGTAGATGAACAGCAGAAAAAGGATATTTTAGATGTGATTGAATCTTGTAGCAGCTTTCAAGAGACTATAAAACAATTGGAGGAAAAAAATTTAATCTGGTATTTTATTGGCCCTTTACGCAAAGATGAGGACATTACAGGACAGATAAATTTAAAGTGGGAAAAGGAGTTCCAAAAATTTGAGCAATCAATAAATGAAACACATAGAGAATTTGAAGCATCTTTACCAAATCAAAATTTCTTAGCGTATTCAACAAAAGATGATGACTTCAAAATTAGATTTGAAAATGAAGAAAAACCAATAGAAATTAGCAATATTTTAAGAGCTAGCAGTGAAGGTAAGGTTTATAACATATCTTTAGGGAAAGATAGTCAAATAACTGCAACCAAAAAAGGCAGCGAAAGGCACTATGATTTTACTGGTTCAAGCTCATGTGAAATGACCATTAATTGGCAGGCTAAGGATTCTGAAGGTAACAGCATAGACTGTAGCATGACCGTAAAATTGGATTCTGGTGGTATACAGAGTGTTATTGGTGAGCCAAAATTTGGAGGAATAACGAGTTCAGAAGAAGTATTAAAGTTAGTTGGACAAAATAAAGAAGTTTTTATCAACAGAAAAACTCTGTATCAAGCTTTTACTGATATAGGTCAAGATATGGACAGTCTCGAGCCCACACAAGATCTATCATCGCAATTGCCTACACCAAGCAGCAGTGGGTATTCCTCTCCTAGCACACCTTCTTCACGTAGAAGTTCTATATCCACCAGCAGTGAATTTAGTGATGAAGATGAAATATTTGAGGATGATATGTCTGGTGATGAAGAAGAGTATGAGCAAGAAGGATTAAAAGATAAAGTAGATGAAATTATAAACGAAATTGAGGAACTAAAGGAAGGAAAAGAAACATTTGCTCAACATTTTGCAGCGCAGGCAAAGCAGCTTGAGGATCTAAGATTAGAACGTGACTCCTTGAGAGATAAAGTCAATGAACAACAGCGAGCGATATTTGAAAGAGGTCAAAGAATAAAGGAACAAGAGGAAGAACTACAGGATAAAAATGATGTAATAAAGAACTTAAATAATCAGTTGAAAGATAAGGAAGGTGAAACAAATGAGGCAAATAAAGAATTACAGAGAAAATTGAAGCAAAGTGAAGCTAATTTAACTGTACTAAAGGAAAAGAATGCAAATTTGGAGAATGACCTGAAGAAAATAGTGGAAGGTTTAAAGGATGATCATAAAAAGCAGTTGGCAGAACAGTTAATGGAAACAAAAAAGGAAAACAATACATTGGCTGAAACGGCGAGCCAATTGTCTGAAGAATTAAATGAATTACAGAGAGAAAAGGAAGACTTAGAGAGGGAAATTCGACAACTTGAACCTGGAAGATCACTTGCAGATTAGCTAAGCGAAGAAAATACGAAGGGGGAAATAGAAAAGCTTCAATATCAACTTAAGGAAAAGGAAGGGATGTTAACGTGTACACAGGAAGAGCTGGCATCTGTCAAAGAGAGTCTAGAGCAACTGCAGAACATATTACAGCAGGAAAAAGGTCAGGCAACTCAAACTGAAGTTGAATATGAAAGTAGAGGAACAAGCATGCAGCAGCAAGACCAAGGTATACAAGCTGTAAACAACAACTCAAGCAGAACAGCTAGTGGGTTAAGACAAGAAAACAAAAAATTGACTAGAGACAAACTAACTATATCTGAACAATTAAAACAAAAAATAAGAGAGATTGACGAGTTAAAGAAAAATTTAAAGCAACTGCAAGAAGAAAATAAACAACTCAAACAAGAAGTTACTAAAAATGCAGGAGTTGATGCATCATCTTCAACAGGTCAAAAAGAAGCTAAAGAAGCAGAAGTTATACCGCAAAACATTATGGATTGGCCTGTTCCAATTCCAGATGATAAACCGGAAGAGCAGAAAACTCCATTAGAGCCAATCAAGGTAAATACAGAATTATCAGATCCAAAATCAATCCCTGCTGAGGGTCCGGAAAAATCTCCTCCTCTTTCAAAATGATGAGTTTTGCTTCTATAGCTGACCCAAGCAACACGTCATCCCGCGATTTATTCGCGTTATCTCAGCCGCTAACACGTAGCGGGATACTTAACCGTCATACCGTGATTTATTCACAGTATCTCTTAGCCACTAACAAGCAGCGGGATGACAGCAATCCTACGTCATGCCGCCGCGGTACCTCTAGATCCCGCTAACTAGTAGCGGAATGACGAATTTTTGTTTTTCAAATTATAGCTAAACATACTGTAATTGCTATTGAATGATGGAGAGACATACTCCATTATTTTAGCACGAAGTAACAAATTCAATGAATTGGTTCTTCAAAAATAATTTAAACTTTTACAGTAGGTCATGAAATATTATAGCGATCTCATTAAAAGAAACTTTTATAAGTATCGTTGATGAGAAAGGAAAAGTTGTTAAGGAAGAAGTTGTTGCAAGCGAAAGTAAGGCAATAGCAGATTAGCCAAGGCAAAAAATACGAACCCATAGGAATAGAAAGTGGATAGTTGTCAATATCAATGTGCAAAGAGTTAAGGAGTTTTGGATTACCAGCAATTTGTGTAGATGCAAGGCATATGGCAGCAGCGTTGTCTGCAAGAATCAATAAGAATGATAAAAACGATGCGAGGGGTATAGCGCAGATGATGAGAAGTGTTAGTAAAATCAGTTGTCAAATTAAAATAGCGCTTGGAAGCAGAAGACAGCTAATGTGTAGCAAACAGCAGGTTATTGGAACAATAAGAGGGTTGTTGAAGATACATGGTCGGTAAAGGATCAAAATTTGAAACTTTCGCTTTAAGAATACAAGAGGCAATAAATAATTTGGATGAAATCAGTAGGAGTTCAATTGAAGCGTTAGTTTGTAGTTTGGAAGCAATAGAAAAGTCATTAAGAAAGCTTGACAAAATGCTTTCAGAACAAGGTGAAAAAGACGATGATTGTAAATTGTTAACTACTGTTCCAGGAGTGGGGATTATAGTAGCAATGACGTATAAAGCTGCAATTGATAACCCACATAGGTTTGAGAAATCTGATACAGTTGGAGCATATATAGGGTTGACACCAAGGCAATATTCTTCTGGAGAAGTTGATCGGCATGGCAGCATATCAAAGATGGGACCACCGGAATGTAGAAGTATGTTATATGAAGCTGCACAAACAATGCTTACAGTTACCAAGAGGACATTTAAATTAAAAAACTGGGGTTGCGAAGAAAAAAGGAATGAAAAAAGCAATTGTAGCAGTAGCAAGAAAATTAGCTGTAATTATGCATAGGATGTTGGTTGATAAAACAGAATTTTATTATCAATAAACATCAAAAGAGCATAGGACAATAATTTTATTGAAAATAAAGATAGCAATGCCGATGGAAGGGACAAGCAAGAACTTAGTTAGACTTCGTGGTAAATATGTTGCCGTCCACTTCCGCCTAACAAGTATAATGCGGCTTGACAAATTTATTGTCATCTCAGACCGCGGAGAGAACCATATGCTACTTTTAACTTATGTAAAATTACCAAGGATTATGGAGAAGATATGCTGTTTTGATTTGTGTGAAAATTATTGTTGACTTATGTGCAATTAGAGAACCTAAGTCACTTTAGCTATAATTCAGAATTGAGAGCTTTTAATAACTTTCCAATTCCCACTTTGGTCTTGGTGCAAAATTAAGTGGATCTATATAATTTTTCTGTAACCTTTCAATTCCTGTCCATCCAACCATAATTGCATTGTCTGTACATAGGTCGTTAGGGGGAAAAAATATGTTTAAGTTTATGTGTTGTTTTAATTTTTCTCTCAAGAAATTATTTGCTGCAACTCCGCCGGTAATCACAAAGTCATTGATTTTGATATTTAAAGATTCGGCCATAATAATCGCATTACTAACCCTGTCCAGCAGTATGTCACTAATACACTCTTGAAACGAAGCACATACATCACACACATCTTGCTCGCTCATTTTAAGTTCTTGTACTAAGTTTTTTACTGCTGTTTTAATCCCAGAAAACGAAAAGTTACATCCAGAACGTTTTATCATTGCCCTTGGCAGTTTGAATCTTGTGCCATTGCCTTTTTTAGCCAACTTTTCAATTAATGGGCCTCCTGGGTAGCTTAAACCCAGCATCTTAGCAACTTTATCAAATGCTTCTCCTAGTGAATCATCGAGCGTTTCTCCAAGTTTAATGTATTTACCTACATCCTGTGCAATTAAAAATTGACAGTGACCACCTGATATTAGTAGGACTAAAAATGGAAATTTTACCTCATGCAGTAACCTAATAACCAATGCATGCGCTTCTAAGTGATTCACTGCAATGAACGGTTTTTGTGCTACATGCGCAATTGCTTTAGCCATCATTGTACCAACTATTAATCCACCTATGAGTCCTGGTCCTGATGTTGCTGCAATTGCATTGAGGTCACAAAAGTTAAGGTTAGATTTTTCCACGGCGCTTTTTATTAGACCACTTAAATGCTTCATATGAGCACGTGAAGCTATTTCAGGGATCACCCCACCGCGTTTTTTGTGTTCTACTTGAGAAAGAATCTTGTGAGCAAGGACTTGCTTGTCACTATTTACAATCGCTACTGCAGTTTCGTCGCAGCTTGTTTCAACAGCTAAAATGGTTTTCATGTATATTTAGTTACTGTATTACCAAAACTATACTTTGAAACGCTGTAGAAGTTAACTGCAAAGTTAACTTCTATAGCTAAAAGATTTACCGACAACCGTCATTCCGCTACGTGTTAGCTGATGAGATACCGCGCACAACTGTACGAACATTCATTCTTAAAGGTAAACTGCACAGCAAATGGTGTCATTCCAGTGCTTGACACTGGAATCCAGCCTTGCCGTAATCTCATCAAGAACGTTGTGTTTTAACATAAGATCAGCCACTTTTATGCTCACCAACTTAGTGCCCAATCCAAATTCCTGGATTCCAGTGTCAAGCACTGGAATGACACCATCTACTACTCAAATTACCTGCAAATTGCAATGTTCGTACACCAAAAGAATGAATCGCGGTATGACGGTTCGCGGCGGCATGACGTAGGAAAACCTGCACTATAAGCTAATCATCATCTCCAAATATAGAGCTAATTTTTTTGCCCCCAGGAGAAAATTTATTAGTCCAACTGCTTTGCACTTTGGTTACGTCTTTAGTGGCAGTTTTATTGCTGTATTCCTTGATTTCCTTATCTATTCTCTCCATCATTTGTGAATCAAGGTAGCTCTTTTTCCATTGGCCAGTAGCAAGGAACACTTTGTTTAAGTCTTGAGTGCGGATTAAGTATTCTTTATCTTTAGGGTAAACCTCCTGCGCCCAAGCAAATAGCTCAAAATAGCGTGCAAATAATTCAGATGCACGTGATTTTGCAGTTTGATAAGCCTGTATCTCCTTAAATATAACTTGGCCGATAATTTTCTGCACAAGAATATTTGCTTGCTTTAGGTTCTGCTCAATATCCTGGTAAACTTTATGGAGAAATTCCTGTTCCAAACTTAAGTTCAGTTCATTTTCAACCATGTGTGAAAGTTCATGCACTATAATGTATGGGTTTGACTTCCTCAGTACAATAACATATCTATTTACACTGGAAGACCTGATTGTCTTACACACTCCCTCTTCCATATCCACTAATCCCTCTTGGTATATTTCAAATGAGAGCCTGTTTTGCTTTATTAGTGATAAAGTGAGGTTTAATGTGTTTCTAAACTTCTCAAATTGATAGAGATATTCGACATACCGTATTGCATTTTCACTGCTTCCTACTTGAGTTGCTTGTTTTATTAAATTCCTGATTAGCATACCTTATTATTAAAGGAATTCTTTTTATACTCAAGAATTGATTGGCTACAAAGTGTTTTTAGGAAGCCTGATTGCATAGCTAAAGTAATTCATGTTTACTGATAACCGTCATACCGCTGCTTGTCAGCGGGATCTATGGTGAGATACCGTGAATGAATCCATAGCTGTACGAACATTCATTTTTGAAGGTAAATTGCACAGCAAATGGTGTCATTCCAGTGCTCTTTTTTTGTCATCCCAGTCTGGGATCTATTTTGCATGTAACTCCAATTGTGTTTTGGCATAAAACGCGACACGTATTAGACTTATTTGCAAGCAAAGCTTGCTAGATCCAAGTAGTCAGGGCACTGGGATGACATTACAGGGGCACTGAAATGACACCATTTTCGGTCTCTTAAATTGCTTTAGCCATAAATATTTAAGAAATTTACTAAATAAAAAAAAGGCAAAAGAAGCCCCGTGGTGGTTGGCTATTTACTATGTACTAAAATATCGGCGTTTTTTTTATTCTAAAACGCTTGATTAAGAGCGATTTAGCTGCTTTTAACTTGCAACTAACCTACACCGCAAGTGTTTAAGAAATTTACTAAGCAGGAAAAAAGGCAAAGAAACCCCGTAGTAGCTAGCATTCAAATTCTCCCTTGTCAATTTGACGTTTTTTGCTGTCTTAAACGCTTTGTAAGCGCGTTTCGGCTTATATAGGTAAAAACCTAAAAATTTTTAAAGACATGCGATGCACGTAGTGCGAAAAATTAAACATGAGACGCCAAATACCCTAAGTTTTTTGTCATTAACCTGCACAGATTGCGAAGATAAATAAATAGCTTCACTGTTATGATAAGGGGGCTGGCGAAACTTGTAAAGGAATTTTTTACATCTAATTTATAGCTCCCTGCATGATATCACGTATTATCTATACCAAGGAGTTCTGCTTGTAGATATTATACCAACAATCCACTATTTTTTTTATGTCTTGTGGTTTAGTTTCTGGACCTATACTGATTCTAATTGAACACTCTGTTTGCTCTTTTGTTGCCCCCATTGCAAGCAAAACATGAGAAGGCTCAACTTTTCCAGAAGAACATGCGGAGCCATTACTAACTGCAATATAATTCAAGTCAAAATGCATGAGCTGCACATCACTCTTTACTCCTGGCATATAAATAAAACTTGTGTTTGGCAGCCTCTTAGAGTTTTTACCGAAGATTCTTATGTCACTGACAAGATTTAATAATTCACACTCTAATTGATCGCGTAGCTCCTTTACTTCATCCATTTTTGATAGAAGATCTGGAATATTTTGCAGTGCAGCAGAAAGGCCTGCAATCGCAACAATATTTTCCGTACCACCACGAAATCCCTTCTCTTGTCCACCACCTATTATAATAGGTTCTATCGCAAGTTCTTTATTGAATATTAAAACTCCACTGCCTGCTACACCGCCAAATTTATGGGCGGATAAAGTGAGTAAATCCACTCCTAAATCTTCCATATTAACTTTAATTTTCCCAACACTTTGAGCAGTGTCAGTGTGGCAAATTGCTCCAAATTTGTGGGCTATTTCAGCTATTTCCTCAATAGGTTGAATAACTCCGGTTTCGTTATTTGCCATCATAACTGAAACTATTGCTTTGTTTCCTTTAAGTTCGCTTAGAATTTTTTCTAGCTCTAAAAAGTCAACAATGCCCTCCTGATTAACGGGTATTATGTATGGATTACATGCAGAATTAAGAATTGAAGGATGCTCTATAGCTGAAATTACATGCAGGTAGCCTGCTATTCCTCTCATAACAAGGTTATTCGCTTCGGTTGCACCAGACGTGAAAACTATTTCTTTATCACTTGAGACGCCAATAGCACCACGTACGTTATCTCTTGCATCCTGAAGAATCTTCCTCGCTTCTTGTCCTCTTTTATGTAGTGATGATGGATTGAGCGTTTGTTTTAACAAGACCTCAAATATACTTTTTTTTACATTTTCACTAATTGGAGCAGTTGCATTGTAATCAGCATATACGCAACCACTATTTTCTAAAGAGAATGGACTCATCTGTCACTTAAATAAGTTTACCATCAACTATAGCCATAACTATGTACGTTAGCTTTAACACGATAAAAAATTTATTGCAAAAACAGCGAAATTAATACATAATTAATAACTCACGTCATTAATACCTGTCAAGCGGGTTCTTATTAGGGGTTACCATGGTTGAAGTTTTTTTGAATAATGCAACAAGAAAGATAGAAGGTGAATACCACCAAAGCAAAGATGCCAACGCGCCGGTTGTGCTGGTTTTACATCATCATCCTCAATATGGTGGTAATATGGATAGTAAAATTGTACATAGTACATATACGTCTTTTATCGATAACAATTTTTCTGCATTGAAGATTAACTTTCGTGGTGTGGGAAAATCTACCGGAACTTTTGATAAGGGTATAGGAGAATTAACTGACGCTGCGGTAGCCATTGATTGGCTTCAGGAACATAATCCTAGCAATGTTCCAATTTGGATCGCTGGTTTTTCTTTTGGAGCATGGGTGGCTATGCAGCTAACAATGCGCCGCCCTGAGATAGTGGGTTTTATTGCTCTTTCTCTTCCGGTAACTAAGTACGATTTTTCTTTTCTTTCTCCCTGTCCAGTTTCTGGGCTTATAATACAAAGCAGTAATGATACAATCTCAGAAGAAAGCGATGTAACAGAATTAGCAAAAAGGTTGATAAATTCAGTAAGAAGTGATCACATGAAATACCATATAATAGATGATACTAATCACTTTCTAAAGAATAAAGAAGAGGAAGTGACTCAAATCGTGGACAATTATATAAAACTGCGCTTGAATAGTGCAACTATTTCTTTTCAAAAGGTCAAAAAAGAGGTAAGGGTAAAAGAATATGCCTAATCTTTACAAACAAGAGAAATGAGTGTAGTAATATAAATGAAAAGGTTTTGTTATGTTTAAAAAGCTATTATTTTTTGTTTTAGCTGTGTTTATGTTATCGGGGTGTTCCCTAAGTAAACAGCGCAAGTTAAAAAGTCCGTGTATAAAAAGCAATGAAAGCATTTCATGCGAGTTGTACTCTGTTAATGATCATTGGTTAGATAAGTATAAGGCATAGAAATTGTGCTATTTTTCCTATTCACAACTTCACTAATGATCGATCTCTCAATTGGAAAATGCAGTCTGCCTTTTCTGCAAGGAGATGATTGTGTGTTACTATAAGCATAGAGCTGTTATTTTCCTTTACGTATGAATGTAGCAGTAAAAACACCTTAAAAGAATTTGTTGGATCTAAATTTCCTGTTGGCTCATCTGCAAGTAAAAGCTTTGGAGAATTTACAATGCTTCTTGCAATTGCAACTCTCTGCCTTTCCCCACCCGAAACTTCAGATACCATGCTACTTGCTTTGTTTTCCAGACCAAATTTTTCCAACATTGCTTGCGAATTTTTTTTTGCTTCAGCTTTGCTTTTTCCTGCAATGAGTTGAGGAAGCATAATATTTTCCAACACCGATAACTCTTGTAACAAATAGTGAAATTGATAAACAAAACTAAGAAAATTTCTTCTTACATGAGTTTTATGCTTATTACTGGCTTGTGTGCAATTTATTCCATCTATCGTAACTATACCTGAAGTTGGCTTGTCCAACAAGCCTGCGATTTGCAATATAGTTGTTTTCCCTGCACCTGAATTGCCAATCAGCGCTACTACTTGCCCTCTTGTAACACTTAAATTGATATCCTTTACAACAGCAGAATTGTCCTTGAAGCTTTTATCTACAGAAGTTAGTTCTAGTGCTACATTACCACCCATGTTTAAAAGATCCAGAAGGCATCTAAGTTTTAGTAATAATTAAACCGAAAAACTGTTACCACAACCACATTGAGACTTAGCAAAGGCATTCTTTATTTGAAAACCAGAACCACTGAGATCCTCAGTATAATCTATAACTGAGTTATTTAAAAATTTTGCTGAACAATTATCAACCATTAATACAGGGTTTCCATTTTCATCATTAATTACTATATCTTTACCTTTTTTGCTAAAACTGGAGTGGCTTCTATAGTCCTCACTTTCTTCATAGTCATCATCTTCGTCTTCGTCATCAAACTCATCATCGTAATCATCGTCTTCATCATCCAAAGATAGATTTTTATTCATTTGATCCATAAGAAAATTGTATTTGAAGCCAGAACATCCACCACCTGAAACTGCAACCCGTAAAATGGAACTCTTATCCCCTTCCTGCTCTGCAAGAGAGTGGATTTTTTTTAGTGCATTATCAGTTAAGTTGATGTTGTAATTTGTTGACATAGTAACCACCGTTTATTATTGATAACTTATTATAGTAGAAATTTTACATGTCAAACAATAATTTTCTATTAAATTATGCATGTTTTCCAAGCAAAACAAAAGGGAGATACTTCAAAGAGCCAGAAGATGAGAATCGCAGCTGCTTTCAGCGTGATAGGGACCGTATCATTCACTCTAATGCGTTTAGAAAGTTGGAGTACAAAACACAAGTTTTTATCAATTATGAGCACGACTACTATCGCACTCGGCTTACTCATAGCCTTGAAGTTGCACAAATTGCAAGGTCCATTGCGCGTAGACTTGGCTTAAATGAGGATATCACTGAATGCATAGCGCTCGCACATGATCTTGGTCATCCTCCATTTGGTCATGCAGGTGAAGATGCTCTAAAGAAATCAGTTCAAGATTTGAATCTTGATAATGAGAAGTATGAGTTTGATCATAATGTTCAAGCTATAAGGATTTTAACTTATCTTGAACAAAAACATGCTGATTTTGATGGTATGAATCTAAGTTGGGAGGTGATTGAAGGAGTTGCAAAACATAACGGTCCCTTGCTTGGTCAAAACGCGGAGTCTTCTACAAGTAATCAGCTGTTATTAGAATACAACAAAAAATATGATCTAAAACTTGAAGAATTTTCAAGCATTGAAGCGCAAGTTGCTTCAATTGCCGATGATATTGCTTACAGTGTTCACGATCTTGATGATGCACTCAGGGCGAATTTAGTAACCATCGAAGATTTGCTGAATGTTCCTTTAATTGAAAAAATGTTTAAAGACATAAGGAGCAGATATTCAGAATTGCCTCAGAGCAAACTCATACATGAATCACTGAGTGGAACTATAGGAACTATGATAAGTGATGTTGTTTCTCAGACTGAAAGAAATATTGAAGATCACAAAATAAAAAGCGTAGAAGACGTAAGAAGTCTAAATAAAATGCTAGTCACATTTTCACCAGAAGTTGCGAATGCTACAAAAGAAATGAAAAGATTCAACATGGAGAAAATATACAGAAGCTATAAACTGAGTAGAACGATGAACAAAGCAAAACGCATAATACAGGAACTCTTTCAATGTTTTTATGAAAACCCAGGATTACTTCCCACAGAGTGGAGCAAACTCGCTTGTGAATCTCAGCGTTCAGTAATAATATGTGACTATATCTCAGGTATGACAGATAGATTTGCTATACACGAGCACAGAAGAATTTTTGATACCTCATACGAAATGACTTCTTTCTAATGACTGATGATCATTTCATGTCAATTGCATTAAGGCTTGCAGAAAAAAATCTTGGAAATGTTGCACCAAATCCTGCTGTCGGGTGTGTTATTGTAAAGGATGGTACAATTGTTAGTGAGGGATACACAGGGATTGGTGGGCGTCCGCATGCGGAGGTAGTCGCTTTGCAAAACGCTAAAGATTCAACTCATGGCGCAACTATATATATCACTCTTGAGCCATGTTGTCATCACGGAGTCACGGGGCCTTGCACTGCAAAAATCATAAAAGCTAGCATAAAAAGAGTAGTAATTGCAACTATTGACCCAGATAGTAGAGTTTCAGGCAGAGGCATGAAAGCTCTGAAAGAAGCAGGAATTGAAGTTGAGCAAGGTATTATGCAAAAAGAGGCAAAAGAACTGAATGTCGGTTTTTTCACCACTAAAGAATTACATAGACCATTTATAGCTTGCAAAGTCGCAACAACTCTTGACGGAAAAATCGCAACATTTACAGGCGATAGCAAATGGATAACAAGTGAAAATACGAGAAATTGGGTGCATGAGCTTAGAGCAAAATATGATGCAATTATGATTGGCAGCAATACTCTTATTAATGATGATCCACTCTTAACTTGCAGATTACCAGGACTTGGAAGTAGATCGCCAATAAGGCTAATTATAGATAGCCAAGGGAGATTAAAGGAAGAGCATAACATTGCAAAGACTGCAGACAAAGTAATAACTTGGGTCATCACAAATAAAGAAGTAGAGAAAAAAATAAAAAACATTAACTACTTAGTAGTTAATTCAAGCAACGCAGGTAAGGTTTGCCTAAAGGACATGGCATTAAAACTTGTTTCAGAAATTGGTATAACAAGATTATTAGTTGAAGGTGGAGGAGTGTTAATCACAGAACTATTAAAGTGTAATTTAATCGACAGGTTGATAATATGCCGCAGTGGTAAAATTTTAGGCAATGATGCCACTCCTTTTGTAGGAGATTTAGGGATTCAATTCATTAACAACTGTTATCAGTTTAAAAAAACAAAGATAATAGAGTTTAGTGAGGATATAGTTGAGGTTTGGGATAGGTCGTCATAATCCTTACATACTCAAACAGTAAAAAAAAGGTATCCGTTCAGCGGAGCGGTAAAATAAAAAGTAGACAAGGAGTGCTAAAAACATAATATCACAAGTAGTATGTGTGGTAAATATGTCTGATCTACTAGCTAGTCTTCTCAAGCTCTGTGAAAGCTTTAAAATAGAGATAGAGCAACTAAAAGCAGAGATAAAGAGGTTAGAGATAGAAAACGAAAATTTTAGATCTGAGAATAAGGCGCTAAGAATCGAAAATGCTGAATTGAAAGAAAGACTAGGTCTGAATTCACAAAATTCATCGATACCGAGCTCAAAAGAGTTATACAAGCTAAAGAAGAAAAAGAAAAAAAGTGACAGGAAAATAGGGGCACAGATTGGGCATGAAGGAAAGTATCGCCCTAAAATGGAAGCAGATGAAGTGGTGAAAATAGAGTTCTTGCGAGTGCGGAGGAGAAATTGCGATATCGAAAGAGCCATACATTCATCAAAAAGTTGATTTGCCAGCTTATGTTGTGGAATACCAATGGCCGCTGTTGCAAGTGTGGAAAAAGAAAAAGTAGCAGGCTACCAGAAGGTGTTACTGCGGATACATTTGGTCCAAAAGTTAAGTCAACAATTGCGGCGCTGAGCGGATTTTACAAGAACTCGAAAAGAGAAGTAGCAAATATTATAAAAAATATTTTCAACCTGGACATCAGTGTTGGTAGCGTGTCAAATAGCGAGGCTAGAGTTGCAGAAAAATGCCAAGAAGCATATGAGCAAATCGAGCAAGAAGTAAGTAAAAGTGAAGTTCTGCATATCGATGAAACGAGCCATTATAACAAAGGTAAACTTGGTTGGTGCTGGATGTTTGCCAGTAATACAGCAAGTTTTATAAAATTGACAGAGTCAAGAGGAATGAAGGTTTTACAAAATAGTAAGTTCTGCAATCGCAATAGCTTACGACAGGTACGCAGCATACAACTACTTTGCCGATAAGAACAGGCAAATCTGTTGGGCACATTTATCAAGAGATTTTGAAAGATTAGCACATAGTTGAAGTTAAAGTTCTGGGCTGTTACTTAAGAAACGTAGCCACTGAATTATTTGCACTAAAAAAGGCCTTGCTAAAAAATGAGATAGATGTTTTTAGATTTACCAGACGTGCCAGAAAATTGCGAAAACGTACAAGGTATTACTTGAAGCCGTTTACCTGAAGCAATTGGAGCTTCTCGAGTTGCAAAAAATATTTTGAAATCTGAAAGAATAATGTGGAATTTTTTAGATGACCCAGAAAACATTCCGCTGACAAATAACCATGCTGAACGGCAAATACGGCATTATGTCGTTTATCGCAAAAATTCATATTTTACCCAATCGAAGTGGGGAACTTGAACGGATAATTTCATTATACTTGACATGGAAACAAATGGGCTTTCCAAAACCTCTTATCTATCATCTCTCACACCGCTTAGCTGAACGGATACAACCCAAGAAAGGTTTTTCTACGTCATACCGCCGCGGTATCTCAGCATAGATTCCGCTAACGAGTAGCGGAATGACGAATTTGTTGTTTTTCAAATTGTAGGTAAACCTAAGCCACTTTAGCTATATAGGGTCACAACGATGGATTTTTAAGATCGTTTACGGCTTTCTTAATGTCTTCAGCCTTGAATATCGCCGATCCCGCAACTAAAATATCTGCACCTGCTTTTATTATATCAGCTGCGTTAGAAAAGTTAATTCCACCATCTACTGAAATTTGTGTTTTAAGATTACGCTCCTGTATCATTTTTTTTATAGTAGATATCTTGTTCAACTGTGAATGAATAAATTCCTGCCCTCCAAAGCCAGGGTTGACTGTCATAATCAGCACAATATCTAGCTCAT
This sequence comes from Wolbachia endosymbiont (group A) of Phasia obesa, assembly GCF_964028125.1. Classification (NCBI taxonomy): domain Bacteria; kingdom Pseudomonadati; phylum Pseudomonadota; class Alphaproteobacteria; order Rickettsiales; family Anaplasmataceae; genus Wolbachia; species Wolbachia endosymbiont (group A) of Phasia obesa. The sequence continues at coordinate 524,384 of NZ_OZ034764.1, read as the reverse complement.
GTATTATATATTCAAGCACACTTGGGGAAGTTGAAGGAACAATTGAGACTCCAGCTTGAATCGGTTTTTTTGCATCGTTTACATTTTTGTATGACTTTATCTTTCTTATCAACCTCTCAAGGTGTATCTCTGCTTCTGCATGTACAGTGATAATATCAGCACCAGCATTTATAAAGCTTTCAATGTGGTTACCAGGAGATTTGACCATTAAATGCACATCAAAAGGAAGATTGCTATATTTACGTATTGCAGAGACAACGCTAGGACCAATTGTAATATTTGGAACGAAATTCCCATCCATAACGTCTATGTGTATGTAATCTACACCTAAATCGCTAATTTTTCTTACTTCTTCTCCTAATTTTGCAAAGTCTGCTGAAAGTATAGAAGGTGCAATTTTAATACTCATGAGCTGCCTTTTTTACTAAAAAATAACTTATTTTTAAACTCTGTCACCCTAAACACCATCTAAGTAGCTAGAGAAGCTGGATACCGATATCGGTATGCCTATTTAACTAGATCTTAAATTAGATAAAAAAAGGTAGTCTTGATAAAACTTATTTACAGCAAGTTTTTTTACATTTGGACTTTCTGTTTGTTCTTTTTTGTACCCTAATTTATAGCTTATTGAATCCTTGTATAAACTGATCGTTTTGTATGCTTTGTTCATCTCTCTAGGAAAGATGCCATTAGCAATTACGACGCATAACCCTGTAGCTGTTGCAAAAGCTAGAGTGGTAAATGCTAGATTTTGTAAAAAATTCCTTCCACTAACTTTTTTTTCCTGTATATTAGCAGAGTGCGATTTGTTTGACACTTCTTCTAGATATTCATGCCATATGTGATTGCAGTTCGTACATTTTACCTTTCTTCCAGATGCACCTATTTGCTTAGGAGATACTAAGTAAGTTTTAGTACAACTATTACATTGTATTTTCATAGCACTTACATATAAGTAGTAACAAGCCCAAATGATACGAGCTACAAATTTAATATCAATATATATATAACAAATGGAAGGTTTGCAACTAAAAAAAACACAGAGTGAGATAGAAGATATTTGGAAAAATAGAGAAAAATTTAATGACTGTAATCTAAAGAAAACAGCAAGAATAGCAATTAAAGAGGTAATTGAGCTCCTTGATAGTGGCAAAATTAGAGTAGCAGAAAAGCTATCAAGTGGAGAATGGGTAGTACATAAGTGGATAAAGCAGGCAATATTATTACATTTTCTCACCGAAGAAAATAAAATAATAGATAATACTAATTGCTGGTTTGACAAGATCGGTAACAAATTTAGTGAATGGAATGAGGAGAAATTTCGCCAGTTAAAAATTAGAGCAGTTCCTGGGTGTTTTGTTCGCCGATCTGCTTATATAGGTACAAATGTTGTTCTAATGCCAAGTTTTATCAACGTTGGTGCATATGTTGATTCAGGAACAATGATAGATACCTGGTCAACGATTGGTAGCTGTGCGCAAATAGGAAAAAACTGTCATATTTCCGGTGGAGTGGGAATAGGTGGAGTTCTTGAGCCTATTCAAGCTTCACCTGTCATTATAGAAGATAATTGCTTTATTGGAGCACGTAGCGAAGTGGCCGAGGGTGTGGTAGTGAGAGAAGGATCAGTCCTTGGCATAGGTGTGTTTATTGGGGCATCAACAAAGATTATTGATAGAGAAACTAGCAAGGTATTTTACGGCGAAGTGCCACCTTATTCTGTAGTGGTACCAGGGTCTATTCCATCTAAAAATAATATTTCAACCTATTGTGCAGTCATAGTAAAAAAAGTGGATGAAAAGACGAGATCGAAAATCTCTATAAATGAAATATTGAGGGATTAAACTATCTTACTCCTTGTCGTCACTTTTTTTATCATTATTACTAACCACAGTAATGGCATACGCGCATAACTCTGAGAAAGAGACTCCATTTTCTTGAGATAGTTTATATAATTTTTGTAGACTTTCTTTTACTTTATTAGGAATATTCCCTCCACGTTCTTTTACAAGCCAGGAATCTTGATGATGAATTGGATGAGCATCACTTTTTGGATTTCCTATGTATATTGCAAAAGGTGAACTTTGTCCTTTGAAGTCACATTGTACAGTAAATTTTTTTATAGATTCAGCCATCTAAAGACCTCTACTTTTCTTTTTGGTCGATTTTATAGCAGGTGGAAGAGGTGGTTTCTTTATAAAATCTTGTCTATTGACAACACTTTCTCTACCTTCCAAAGCTCGGCGAACATCAGCTCTGCTTAATTGCGACTCTTTTGCTACCTTCATTCCATGCTTTGCCATAATATTAGCATATGCTAGTACTTTTTTTACCAATGCTAGATCACCATCTAGCATTTGAACTAGCACTTGAAACACTTCCGCTAAAGTTAGCCCATCAGCATTTATAACCTTGTTTTCTATAAAATTGACAGCTTCTTCAAATTTGTATTCAATACTATCATCTTGAGCTATAAGGACAACATAATCGGTGTTTTTGTCGTCCATAACTGAAGCACTATTACTCACAAACTTAAGTGTATACTATATATATAAATACTCTACTATTTTATATTATGGCACGCTATAGTTAAACATTTATTAATAACATGCTCACTTATATACACGAATTAATTGACAAAAGTCAAGGATCAATATCCATCAGTGATTTCATGAATGCCGTTTTGTACCATGAAAAATACGGCTATTATACAAGTAAATTACCGCTTGGTAAGGATGGTGATTTTACTACCGCACCTGAGATCAGCCAATTATTTGGTGAAGTAATTGCAGTTTGGATAATGCATACATGGGAAAAATTAGGAAAGCCATCAAAATTTTCTCTAGTTGAACTTGGGCCAGGCAAAGGAACACTCATTCACGATATAATAAGAGTCACTAAAAAATACAGCAGCTTTTTTAATTCAATGTTGATCCACTTAGTTGAAATAAGCCCTACTTTACGGAAGATACAAAAGGAAAAATTAAAAAGCTTAGATGTTAATTGGCACAAAAATATTGACAACCTACCAGAACAACCAACCATTTTTTTAGCAAATGAGTTCTTTGACGCTCTTCCGGTAGATCAGTTTGTTTACCGCGATGGGCAGTGGTATGAAAATATGGTGACAAAACAAGATGATGGCAGTCTCTTGGTGTCATGCCAGTGCGTGACACTGGAATCCAGAAAAAAAGAATCATGGATTCCAGTGTCAGCTACTCAGATGACAAATGGAAAATTCTTTAATGGTGCAGTGGTGGAAATATGTTCAGTTGGGGTTGAAATATTAAAAAAACTTGAGAAGAAGATATATAATAATAAAGGAGCTGCTTTGATTGTAGATTACGGTTATGTATACCCCGCATATAAGAGCACTTTGCAATCGATAAAACAACATAAGTATGCTAATTTTCTTGAGAATGTTGGTAATAGTGATATTACCGCACTTGTGAACTTTCAAGCGTTAAGAGATTCATTAAAGCATGTAGATTGTGAGATTTTAACTCAAAGGGAATTTTTATATCTTTTTGGCATAAAAGAAAGAACCCAGGCTTTAATGAAAAGCGCAAGTGATGAACAAAAGAATAGGATCTTTAGTGAATTCCTAAGGTTGACTGAAAATATGGGCACTCTTTTTAAAGCAATGCTATTGATATAGCTAACCCAAGAAAGGTTTCCCTACGTCATACCGCCGCGATATCTCAGCATAGATTCCGCTAACGAGTAGCGGGATGACGAGCTTATCGTCATGCTGCCGCGAACCGTCATACCGCCACGAACTGTCATACCACCACGAACCGTCATACCGCGATTCATTCGCGGTATCTCTAGATCCCGCTAACAAGCAGCGGGATGACGGTTGTCTCCTAGCTGTCATCCCAGTACTGGTAGACTCAAATCACAATGCTCGTATAACTGCAACCCTGTAGGTACTGTTTCTCACCCACTGCAAATATTGCACGGTACTGTCCACTTGGTCGTCGTGGCGCGTTTCAGGAAACATTAAAATCTCATACTCAAAATCGTTCAGCCATACTGCTTGATGTGGCAGAAAAACCTTGCCAGACTCTATAATCGGAACAATTTGATGAAATCGAGTGAGCTTGTCATCATGTGGCACTATTTCAATAATCGGTAAATCACTGTTTGTCTTTAGCTCTTGCACCAATTGTTGACCACTTGTTTTTGCTTCGATTAAAATTGCGTGTGGCGTCCATCTTGCAGCTAGTGACAAAACCTGTTCTTTAAGCTTTGGATACTCAAGCTTTGCGCGATATACGTCGAGTAAATAGAATTTATTATCTATTTTTGCCCAGGTGGTGCAGACACTAAAGTTGCTCATGTTACTTGTTGAAACCGCAGTATCCCAACTTTGTGTTATATGCGAGAGATTATCAGGAAATTTTTTATAGCGTTTCAACCACTCTGGTTTAATTATACCACTTGAAAGCGGCAGAGGGTTTTGTTGATATTGAGCAGCAAAAGTGTAACTCCCAAGTTCAGCTTTTATTATCTCAACTTCTTCTTTTCCTCCATCGAGGGGATATAACAACTGACCTTCTTCTCTTGAATATAATATCCTTACAGGTGACGCTGGTTTATTATATAATCGCCTGGTCGCACAGTGCTGAGCTACTCGGATGATAGGAACGGGAGGTATTGGCTTTTTGATTGAATAAATAACCTGCTTATTTTCAGAAATCATTGGCAAACAAATATGATGCCATATGTTTTTTGGCTTGGAGAGAAGGTGTCCAGTTAAGTCCTCCTGGTGTAGCCTGTGCATTACAAGAACGATGACTCCTTTTTTTCTATCGTTCAGCCTGGTTACTAAAGTCTGATCAAACCAGTTTGTGGCACGCTTTCTAAGCGTTTCACTCAAAGCTTGAGCAGAACTGAGCGGATCGTCCACAATGATAAAATCACCACCTTCACCAGTTAGTGTTCCACCAACTGATGTTGCGATTCTGTATCCTCTCTGCACTGTTTGAAATTTATATTTGGTATTCTGGTCTTTGGATAGTTCTATCTCTGGAAATAGCGCTCTATACCAACTAGACTGCATCACGCACCTGGTGTCGAGCGAGTGCTTTTCGCTGAGCCGCTGAGAATAACTTGCAACTATTATTCTCGCAGTTGGTTGGTTTCCCAGTATCCATGCGGGCCACGCAACGCTTATGCACATGGACTTCATCGAGCGCGGAGGCATATTGAATATTATTCGTTTCACTTCACCAGCGCTCGCTGCTTCCAGCCTATCTGCTATGACTTTTATATACTGATAATCGTTATACTCACACCCCGGCACTACCGTTTGAAAGCACAGTTCAATGAATTTTAGAAAGTTCATGATATAATGTTGAAACCAACGCGTGACGCTGGGATGACAAAAAAAGGAGCACTGAAGGCTATAGGTGAGACGTCGCGGTATCTCTAGATCCCGCTAACAAGCAGCGGGATGATGAATTACTATGCCGCCGCGAACCGTCATACCGCCGCGGTATCTCAGCCGCTAACAAGTAGCGGAATGACAACAATCCTACGTCATACCGCCGCGGCGCTAACAAGAGATCCCGCTAACAAGCAGCGGGATGATGAATTACTATGCCGCCGTGAACCGTCATACCGCCGCGGTATCTCAGCCGCTAACAAGTAGCGGAATGACAACAATCCTACGTCATACCGCCGCGGCGCTAACAAGAGATCCCGCTAACAAGCAGCGGGATGACGAATTACTTAACCATCATCTACACCGTCATACCGCGATTCATTCGCGGTATCTCAAAGCATAGATCCCGCTAACACGTAGCGGGATGACGGTTGTTGTTTAGCTATAAATATTAAGAAATTTACCAAATGAAAAAAAAGGCAAAAGAAACCCTGGGGTTATTATCCGCTTTAAAATATTGGCGTTTTTTATGTTTTAAACGCTTGACAAGCGAGATTCAGCCGCTTTTAATTGCAACTAACTTACGCTGCAAATGTTTAAGAAATTTACTAAGCAGAAAAAAAGACAAAGAATCCCCGAGTTAGCTAGTCTTTTACTATCTCTGTCGAGTATTGGCATTTTTTGATGTCTTGTAACGCTTTATAAGCGCGTTCAGCTTATTTAGATAAAAATCTAGATGTAGATGAAGTTTTGTAAAGACATACAGTATCTATATACTGCAAAAAATTGAACATAAGACGCCGATACATTAAGTAATCCTTACCTTTTAATCTGCAGATTGGCGAAAGCAAATACAATAGCTTCACTATCATGATAAGAGCGCTGGCGAAGGGTGTCAAGTAAGTTTTTTCGTTTCTATTCCCAATAAAAGTTTGTTATATGGTTATGCAAGAAGTTTAATACTCATAGTTTCAAGCATATACTGAAATATCTCATTAGCAATTGCAACATCTTGGCGTGGGGCTTTGCCGTGTTCTATAAACACAGAGATTGCATAGCGCGGGTTATGGTAAGGGCCATAGGCGATAAATAACTTATGACTTTCGCCCTTAGAGTTTATTTCTGGTGTACCGGTTTTGCCAGCAATTTGTATACCGCTTAGCCCTTTCTTATAGGTTCCAGTTTTAGAATTCACCACATCAAACATAGCTTTTCGAACTATGCTAAGATGCTCACAATCCACATCAATATCGGGAAAATCTTGTATCGTTTTACTCATCTCAATGTGGGGAATTACCTCTTTTCCTGTTGCAATCCTCGCTGCAAGAACTGCAAGCTGTAGTGGTGTTGTAAGCATATACCCTTGTCCTATAACTAAGTTGATAGTGTCACCTAAATACCACTGCGAATATAGCTTTCGTGTACGCCAATCTCTATCTGGCAACAACCCTGGAGCTTCTTCTTTAAACGTTCCAATCAGTGGCCCACTTCCAATACCAAATTTTCTGGCCATTTCTACTAGAGAGTCTACACTTATTTTTTTCCCTATATTATAAAAGTAAGTGTTGCATGATAATGCCATTGCCTCATTTAAAGATACATACCCATGGACTTTGCTTTTCAGACAACGAAATTTCCGCTCACCTATTTTCATATAGCCCTTGCACGAGAATTTCTCTTCTGGTGTTATTATCCCGTCTTTTAAACCCGCAAGCGCAACTATTACTTTAAATATTGAACCAGGTGGAATTTGATATGATAACGCACGATTCACAAGCGGTAATGAAGGAGCATTCAAGTTTTCCCAAGTCTCATTTGATAGCCTGCTAGCAAAAAGATTATTATCGTAAGAAGGTGAATTATATAATGCTAAAATTTCTCCATTATTTACATCAATTACCACTGCGGAGCCTTGGTGATCTTTAAATACCTCTGCGGTTTTCTCTTGCAGATTAATCTCAATTGTCAGTTGTACATCTTGTCCGTCTTGTTGTGGTATGCTTGATAATTCTTTTATGACGCGTTTTTTAGAATTTATTTCCTGCTCAGATTTTCCTGACTTGCCTTTCAATATATGATCATATGTATATTCAATACCGCTGATTCCTACTTCGCTTATGCCTTGCTGTCTTTTTGTATATCCGATTACATGAGAACACATTGAACCAAACGGGTAATAACGTTTATAAAGAGCAGTTATTTTTTCTGACGATTTTGCTATTTTAGACTCGACTTCTGATAATGTCTGCAAATCAACTTCCTTACCAGAACCATCAAACAAAACAACATACGAAATTTTGTTTACCGCAAGTTCAATGCTATTCCTATCTAAAATTTTGCCCCGCTTAGGCATAATAGTAGCAACTCTTATTCTATTACTATTAGATAGTGCTTCGTACTTTTGTCTGTTTCGTATTTGTAAATTATATAACCTGCAACTAAAAACCGCAGAAATGGTAAGCTGAATACCACATAATATGAATGCTCTGCGGTTAAAGACTTTGTTTTTTGTCCACATAACATTCCTTCAAAACACACTTTTTTCCCCTCTTTTATTGTTACACTTCTGGCTTTTACCGTATTACAAACCCTTTTTTCCCACTCACTTAAGGTCACAAACTTATAATCTGATTTTTTTAGTATTTTAATAATATGAGGTAAAGCTTCAATTGTGTTTGACCTGTTATTGTGATCATGAAACAGTATAACTGCTCCATTATGTACATTACTTAAAACTCTTTCAACTAAAGTTTCTGGCTTATCACCTTGCCAATCTAGCGAATCAACTGTCCATAATATTGAATACATATTTAATTGATCAGTATTTTCAATCAGATTATCGTCATAACATCCATATGGCGGACGAAACCATTTTACATCTTGTTTTATTGCATTTTTAATTGCTGTATTTGTCTTTTCCAATTCTTGCAATTGTTCCTCACTTGAAAGTGATGTCAACTTCCTATGCGACCAAGAGTGATTGCCTAACTCATGACCTGATTCATGAATTTTCTTTACTATTTCAGACGTTTTTTCATTTATACGTTCACCAAGCACAAAAAATGTTGCTTTTGCTTCATAGCTTTCCAGAACATTAATAATATCGTTTATTCTATTGTTGGAAGGTCCATCATCAAACGTAAGCGCAACAAACTTATCGTCGTTATTCAATAATTTTTTTATATTACTTAAATTTCTATATGATAGATCTAGATTACAACTGAGCCCACAGTATGGTAAATTAAAATTACAATCACTACAAAAAGCCGTACTTGAATATAGTAAGAAAAAAGTGATTATCCTTATAAACATTTGTAATCAGCAAAGTGATAGAATACTACACTTTTTTGCTAAGTTAAGCCATCTTTAATTGCTGTAGCCTTTACTTCATCGCTTCTTTAATATATTATATTAACAATTTTATATAATATATTATGATTGCAAATATAAATACCGTTGCGCTTCAGGGAATTAGCACAGTAAATGTCAATGCACAAATTCATATGGCAAATGGTATTCCAGCTTTTAATATTGTTGGCTTGCCGGATAAAACTGTTGCAGAATCCAGAGAGCGCATCAGAGCAGCGTTAAATTCAATCAATCTACTACTACCTCCAAAAAGAATTACAGTTAATCTCTCCCCTGCGGATTTGCTGAAAGAAGGCAGTCATTATGACTTGGCTATTGCTATTGGACTACTTGTTGTAATGAATGTGATACCAGTTGAAAAAGTTCAGTCTTATATAATCATGGGTGAACTGGCTCTTGATAGCAGAGTTATTCCAGTTTCAGGTGTGCTGCCAACAGCAATTAATGCAAAAAAGGACAATAAAGGAGTAATTTGCCCGAGAGGAAATGGTGTAGAAGCTGTATGGGTGAAGAATGTTTCAATTCTGGCTATAGAGAAATTAACTGATATTATCAGACACTTTAAGGGTGAGCAATTAATTCAGCCAGTAATTTTTAATTATAGTGATGCACCCAAAGAAAAAAGATTGGTTCCCGATATGAAGGATATCAAAGGCCAAGTTGTTGCAAAAAGAGCAGCTGAAATTGCAGCAGCAGGTGGGCATAATATGCTTCTTGTTGGCCCTCCTGGTACTGGAAAATCAATGCTTGCTAAGCGCTTTATAGGATTGCTGCCTGATTTAACCGAACAGGAGATAATTGATGTTAATATTATTTCCAGCATAACAAAAACTGGTAATGAAATATTCAAAGTAACTCGTCCCTTTCGTGAACCTCATCATTCATGCTCTATGCCAGCGATGATAGGGGGAGGAAAGAATGCAAAACCTGGAGAAATTACCATGGCTCACAATGGCGTGTTATTCCTTGATGAGTTGCCAGAATTTCCAAGACTTGTGCTTGATTCTCTGCGCCAACCACTTGAAGATAGAAAAGTTACCGTTGCAAGGGCAAATGCTCACATAACCTACCCTGCAAATTTTCAACTGATTGCTGCAATGAACCCTTGCAGGTGCGGTTATTTAGGTGATGCAAGCAGATCGTGCAACAAAGCTCCAAAGTGTGGCACAGATTACAAAAACAAAATATCAGGCCCATTGCTTGATAGAATAGACATATGCATTGAAATGCCAAACGTTAGCATACTCTCTCCTGAAATCTCTGTGGAGGGAGAAAGTACTAAAATCATAAGAGAAAGAGTGATAGCAGCAAGAAAAGTTCAAACTGAGCGCTATAGTGAATTAAATATTCGTTGCAATTCAGAAGTAAGCGGTGAAGCATTTAATAAATTTACTGAACCAGATCAGGCAGGGTTAGAATTGCTAAAATACGTACTGAAAGAAAATTACATTTCCAATCGAGGCCACACACGCGTATTAAAAGTTGCAAGAACTATTGCAGATCTTGCAAAAAGTGAAGAAGTAAAAAGAGCACACATTGCTGAAGCGCTCAATTACAGAATAAAGGTATATTAAAAAATTAGTTTACTTGACAGGCAATTTTTTTTACTATATGCTTCCTTAATGAAATTTTAACATTCTATTTAAGGAGTAGAGTTATGGCATTAACAAATTATGAGTATAGAAAAGGGGATGGCATTTTTCATGCTATTTCAGAAGGATATATACGAGCTGAAAAATACTGGGGAATTCCTGGTGCTGCTGGTGGAGCTGGTCAGTACGCTATGCATAATAAAGGGAGAACAGCATTATTTCCGCTTGCAGTTGCAAGTGTTGTCTTTACAGCAATGCATATGAAAGCAGGCTTTGTTAGTGCAGCAGAAGCTTCTGGGTTTCTTGCTAAGACTGCCAGTTACTTTGTTGGAACAAATCAAGCAATAGCTGCTTCATTACCTGGATTTATCGGAACAGGTGTTGCTGGTCAGATAGTTGCGGGTGCCATAATGGCAATTGCTGCAGCTGCTGTTCTTTATGGAACATATCAAATTGCCTCAAAATTAAAAGATGTTGCGGTTGAAGCATTGAAAGGGGAAGAGAAAGATAAGGAAGCTAATAATCTTTAACAAAATAAAAAGGGATAGGTTTCTGTCCCTTTTTATAAACGTTTTCTATTTTTTGCATCGGTTAAGTGATGTCATCTAAGAATCTAGTTATTATAATTAACGGCACTTATTAGTATAAATGTTAAGAATAAGTAAATCCCGTTTACTGTTTACGCCTATAGAAGTGAAAAGTATTTGCATATTATTAAAAAAGCGGTAACTTATTATCAAGTGAATTCGCTAAATTTGAGTAATTTAAATGTCTATTGATCTTAGTCTGCCGGAGTTACCTATATTGCACCCAAGGATTACCGTTGTGGGAGTGGGTGGTGCTGGTGGAAATGCTGTGAATAACATGATCCAATCTAATTTGCAAGGAGTGAATTTTGTTGTCGCAAATACCGATGCTCAAGCACTAGAAAAGTCGTTATGTGATAAAAAAATTCAGCTTGGCATTAATTTAACTAAGGGGCTTGGTGCTGGTGCTTTGCCTGATGTTGGCAAAGGTGCAGCAGAAGAGTCAATTGATGAGATTATGGAGCATATAAAAGATAGTCATATGCTTTTCATCACAGCAGGAATGGGCGGTGGTACTGGAACCGGTGCAGCACCGGTAATTGCAAAAGCAGCCAGAGAAGCAAGAGCCGCAGTTAAGGATAGAGCGCCAAAAGAAAAAAAGATATTGACTGTTGGAGTTGTAACTAAACCGTTCGGTTTTGAAGGTGTGCGCCGTATGCGCATTGCAGAGCTTGGACTTGAAGAACTGCAAAAATACGTGGATACACTTATTGTCATTCCAAATCAGAATTTATTTAGAATTGCAAATGAAAAAACTACATTTTCTGATGCATTTAAACTTGCTGATAATGTTCTGCACATTGGCATCAGAGGAGTAACTGACTTGATGGTCATGCCAGGGCTTATCAATCTTGACTTCGCTGATATAGAAACAGTAATGAGCGAGATGGGCAAAGCGATGATCGGCACCGGAGAGGCAGAAGGAGAAGATAGAGCAATTAGTGCTGCAGAGGCTGCAATATCTAATCCATTGCTTGATAATGTATCAATGAAAGGTGCGCAAGGAATATTAATTAACATTACTGGTGGCGGAGATATGACTCTGTTTGAAGTTGATGCTGCAGCCAATAGAGTGCGTGAAGAAGTAGATGAAAATGCAAATATAATATTTGGTGCTACTTTTGATCAAGCGATGGAGGGAAGAGTTAGAGTTTCTGTTCTTGCAACTGGCATTGATGGTCGCAATAATAAATCAGAAACTTCACCTATAAGTCAGAGCGAAGACTCAGAGAAAGAGAAATTTAAGTGGCCATATAGTCAAAGTGAAAGTACACAAGACAAAACACTGGAAACAAAACCAGCTGAACAGGTAAGCGAAGGAGCTAAGTGGGGCAGCAATATCTATGATATACCAGCTTACTTAAGAAGAAAAAAATAATGCAATTTTGGCTACTTAAGTCAGAGCCAAGTGAATACTCATGGCAAAAAATGGAAAAGGAGCAGGTAGTTGAGTGGGATGGTGTGCGCAATTATCAAGCTCAAAATTACATGAAAATTATGAAAGCAAGCGATCTTGCGTTTTTTTATCATACAGGTAAAGAGAAAGCAATACTTGGAATCGTTGAAGTATTTAAAGAGTATTATCATGTTAATGATCCCAAGTTCGGATTAGTGAATGTAAAGTTTTTGAAACCTTTAAATAACCAAGTAACGTTAAATAATATAAAACAAAACCCACTTTTGAAAAATATGACTATATTAAAACAACCACGTTTATCAATTGCCCCAGTTTCGGAAATTGAATGGAATGAAATAATAAGGATGAGTGATGTGTAATACCTGTCATTTCAGTTCCTAAATGATGTCATCTCAGCACACAACGCACAGCTGTATGAATATTTGTCTCGAAGGCAGTGCATTAAACGTTATAGCCGATTTTGCATCAAACACAAAGGTGTCATTCCAGTGCTTGACACTGGAATCCAGCCTTAATGCAACCACATTAAAGCCGTTGTGTTTTAATATAAGATTAGCTACTTTTATATTCACTAACTTGATGTCTAATCAAAATTCCTGGATCCCAGTGCCTAGACACTGGGATGACATCCTTCTAGTGTACAATATTCGTACAGTTGTGTACATGACACAAGGGTCTATAACTCTTCTTTTTTGGATTCCAGTGTCAGCTATTTGCATGACACCCTTACTGATGTGTCACTCATGTTAGAAGTAAATATTCTTGACAAGAAATGGTGCAGCATTATAGAAAATCCTAAAAATTTTGTATTAGGTGTCATCAATGCTTCTCTAAAAGAATTAAAAATAGACCACTATAAACCAAATATATCAATAGCTCTGGCTGATGATGACTTGCTACATCAACTTAATTTAAAATTTAGAGAAATGGATAAGCCAACTAACGTACTATCATTTCCGTATGAACAATTGTCTAATGAGTGCGATTTAGGAGACATAGCAATTTCAATAGACACAATAAAAAGAGAATCGCATGAGTATTATATACCCATTCTTGCTCACATTGCACACATGTTAGTGCATGGATTACTGCATTTACTTGGTTATGATCACCAAAAAAAAGATGAAGAAATTATAATGAAAAATCTAGAAAGAGAGATTTTAGCTTCGCTTGGCTACAATATGTGTGCGATTTAAAAGGAATTTAATAAAAATATAGTAGATGATAATAAAATATGTTATCTACAAAGGGTTTTAGCTATAAACAATAAAAGGTAAGTGATATGGTTCAGTTTTCTTTGCCAAAGAATTCTAAAATTAATCAAAAGGGCAAAATTTATCCTATTCCTGCTAGAGCAAAAAACATCAGAAGATTTCAAATTTACCGTTGGTCTGCTGATGACGAGAAAAACCCTAGAATAGACACATTTTTTATTGATATGGATAGTTGTGGCCCTATGGTACTTGATGCATTAATAAAAATAAAGGATGAAATAGATTCGACTTTAACTTTCAGACGTTCTTGTAGAGAAGGCATATGTGGATCTTGTGCCATGAATATTGACGGAACCAATACTCTTGCATGTACTAGATCTATACATGATATAAAAGGTGACGTAAAAATATATCCATTACCTCACATGTATGTAATAAAGGACCTAGTCTCGGATTTGAGCCAATTTTATGAGCAATACAAATCAATTAAACCTTGGTTACAAGCAGATAAGCCTGCCCTACCAAATAAAGAATACTCTCAATCTTCTGAAGATAGAAAAAAATTAGATGGCTTGTCCGACTGTATATTATGTGCTTGCTGTTCGACTGGTTGCCCAAGCTACTGGTGGAATAGTGATAAATTTTTAGGACCAGCAATACTATTACAAGCTTACAGATGGATTGCTGACAGCCGTGATAATAAGACAGGTGAAAGACTTGATGTTTTAAACGACCCATTCAAGTTGTATCGTTGTCATACAATAATGAATTGCACAAAAACTTGTCCTAAAGGACTTAATCCAGCAAGAGCAATAGCGAAAGTAAAACAGCTCATGGTAGAGAGAGAAGGAGTTTAAGTATTATCTTTTGCATTCTTCGTAAGAGAACAGCAAACCTTCCGAAGCGTAGGGTATTGTTAATACCCTGAACGCTTTTCCGTTTGTGAAGTGCATCGTATCATCGTACGATTCAAATAATTTTTTGAACAACTCATGTCTTTGGTTACTAATAGTTTGAAAATCCTCTTTTTCTAAAAGCTTTTTAGATTCGAAGAGGTAAAGCATAACTTCGTGATAAGTTGGGTAAGATGCCAAAAATTTTGGGTCAAATTGAAAGGTTTTTATAAAAGCATTATTATAAAATTTTAGCTTTTGATTCTTACTATATATTACTATAGCAACCGGTAACCTCTCAAGCAAATTTTTCTGTGTAGCTAAATAACTGTTTAATTCAGTATATAATTTCTCTGCATCACTAACATCTTTCCCATACATTACTATGCTACCAGAACCTTGTATTGGAATTTTAACAAAATCGAAAACCTTAGGTTCGTTCTTATAAGTTATGACATGTCTTCCTGGTTTTGTGCTATGAGCGCTACCGGTAATAGCAAATTTCTTAGAACCATCTACATATTTATCATAAAACAAGTTATAAAATTCCACCTTTCTACTCTTGTTATATCTTAGTATTGGAAATGGTAAAGAGTTGAAAACGTTTTTATAGCTCTCCACTTCCTGTGTAAGCTTACTATTTTCTAACTCAAGTCCGTTAGCCTTTATCTTACAGTCTGAGACATTCCTTATCCATAACAGCACACCTATCACATTGTTAGAATCATCTATTATGCTTCTACCGTAACATATGCAATAAACCTCACTGTCTTTTGACTTTAAATCTAGAGTAAAAGATTTATTTATTTCCTTTGCCTCAACAAAATTTTTGATTAAGCTTTCTGATTGCTCAAAAAAATTCACAAACTCATTAAATGAGTAAAAAACAGTATTAAGCAAAATTAGTAAATTGGGAGAGAACTTTTCTATACGTTTTTTTGCATCCCAAATATAAAACCCATCATTCACAGTATCAATCAAATTATTTATGATAACATTTTGATGCTGTAAGTTCTTAATCTTATTACTAATTTTTAATTTAGAATAAGAGAGAAAGAATAATATTAGAATCAATATTAAAACCACTTCATACAAAAAAAACATAGCACTTTTAAAACAAATGTAAAAATTTGTAACCGCTCAGAATTATGCTGAAGAGGTATATAAGTAAAGATTGCCTAACATTTGAAAGCCCAATCTCTTATAAAGGTTCACAGAAGATTTCATACAATGTGCTACTATATATTTGCATTCAAGCTGTTTAGCTATCTTTATTCTTTCTAAAACCATTTGGGTACCTATTCCACGATTCCTGTAAATTGGTAAAACTCCATCACTATAAAAACCAGCTACGCTATCTTGAACATAAAGACCGCATGTCCCAATAATTTCATTATTTAGTGTTACAAGAAAAAATCTTAATCTTGAGTTCTTATCATCATAATTTGATAATCCGCGAAAAAATGTGCTGACAATTCCAACGCCATGATAAAAAATTTTAGAAGTGTGTAGATCTAACTGTTCTAAGAGGTTGCTACCATTCACAGCATTTAACCTCAAGTTTGGAATAACATCAGCAGGTAAAAAGTAATTTTTCATATTAAGTAAAGCTTTTTTTGGTGTGCTAACGTGTTTTATTTCACACTTTTCTAAAATATCTCTTATTTTCATATGTGAATTTATTACCCATGTTGCTTCTATATCTCTTGTTCTGAGATAATCTAGAGTTTTTTGTATAGAAAGCTCGGTACATTGATCTCCACAGAACACAAAATTAAATAATGACTCCCTGGTACCATTTATTGTAAATATGATGTTATCAAATTCATCGTGTACTTCCCACTCAGATAAATTCGCTGTGTACAGTATATAATCCTTTAGATTTTGAACAATTAAGCTTGAATAATAAATTTTTTTATCCTGCATACACCAACAATAAACAATAAAAGGCTCCTATAAGAACACAGGCTAAAATTGCAGCTATAACGTCATCTAGCATAATACCTAAAGGACCTTTGGTATTTTTATCGATTAAATTTATAGGCCACGTTTTTATTATATCAAAAAACCTAAAAGAAAAAAAGCACAACAACAATGAAGAATAATTCATCTCTTGGCTTAACAATATCGAAACTAAAAGTATCGTCAGCAATTGACCAACCACTTCGTCAATTACTACCTCTTTTGGATCACATGAAGTCTTGTAATGTTTTATATAATTACCTGTAGACCATAATCCAATTAAGAATAAAAAAGAAATAATTGCTGCACCTAAAATTTTGTTGCTCAGGATTACAGGAACAAGCGGAAAAGAAGCCAAACTACCCACAGTACCTGGCATTTTTTTTACTGTTCCAGACAGCCACCACGTTGATATTAATTTATATAAAAATTTCACAATATATCCAAATACAAAATTAACTTATAAGAACAGAAATAGTATCCTCTATAGAGGCGCTTTCATACAATAATCTATAGACCGCTTCACATATAGGCATTTTTATCTTTAGCTTTCCTGCTAAATTAAATATGGACTCAGCAGTGCTAAAACCTTCAATCACTGACTTGCCTTCTGACAAAATCTGCTGAACATTAAAGCCATTATCACTATTACCTATTTTAAACCCAAAAGATAAGTTTCTTGAATTCAAGGATGTGCATGTCATAATTAGGTCACCCAGACATGCTGGCCCAAGTAGTGTATTTATATCCACACTACCGTCACCAATTTTTGCTGAGTATAAAGCCTTAATTTCGCTCATACTTTTCGTAATCAATGCTGCATGAGCATTAAACCCAAGTTTACTACCTAGAACAATCCCACACGCTATAGCAAAAACGTTCTTTAACGCTGCACAAATCTGTACTCCTATAATGTCGTTACTAAACTCCAATTTAACATTTTCTTGTTGCAGCTCTGATACTAGCTTTGAACCTAATGTGTTATTTTGGCATGCAAGAACCATTGAATAGGGTAATTTTCTTGCAACTTCTACAGCAAAGCTAGGACCTGAAAAAATAGCAATAGGATTGTTAGGTAAAATTTCATTTACTATTTCACTAGGTAATTTTAATGTAGACTTTTCTATTCCCTTACAAGCTAAAATTATTGCTACATCTTTTTTCAGATTACAATTATGCAATTGCTGACATACCTTCCTCAGAGACTGAGTGGGAACAGCGAGGATTGTTACTGAAGCATTAATTGTGTCTTCAATAGCCAATTTTACTGACACATTATCAGAAATTCGACAACCGGGTAGCTTGTCACTTTCTCTTTTCCCGTTGATTGATTCAAATGTAGTTTCATTGCGAGTCCACAAAATCACATCTTTCTTACTACCTAATGAAATTGCGATTGCTGTACCCCATGCACCAGCACCTAAAATTGATATTGCCACACAATATTCCTGAAAATATTACTTATACTTTAAAATAGTAGGATAAGTAAATTAAAAATATAACACAGACATATAGAATAGTTAAATATTTATTAACCGAAGTATTCTTTTAATAATAGTAACTTTAATTCAATATTTACTAAAAATATTATTACTATCATGGTATGTCTATTATATTTTAGATCTATTTATATAACTTTGGAACAATATATTTACTATTAATTAATAAGTGTAATTTTGATCATTTGTTAATAAAAATTTGATTTATTACTTTCCTTAGTTATATATATTACTAAAATTATAAATTATTTATGGGGTGTAAAATATGCGTATATTATTAATTGAAGATGATCAAGTAAGTGCAAAGACTGTGGTTAACGCCTTAACTTCTGATGGACATTTCTGTGACGTTGTTACTTCTGCACAAGATTATAACAATAATATGGTTTCCTCAAACGGAGATTACTATGACCTAGTTATTTTAGATATACACTTGCCTGGTGATATTGACGGATATGATATATTGCTAAGACTAAGAAGTGCAAAAATCAAAGTTCCTGTCTTAATACTTTCATGTATATCCGCTGTCAATCACAAAGCTAAAGGACTCGGGTATGGTGCCGATGATTACTTAACCAAACCATTTCATAAAAGTGAGTTATTAGCTCGAATTAAGGCCATAGTGCGTCGTACTAAAGGCCATCCTGAATCGGTGATAAAGATTGGTAATATAAATATCAATTTTGATCACAGGATTGTTGAGGTGAAAGGTAAAACGGTTCACCTTACTAATAAAGAGTATTCTATGATAGAATTGCTAGCACTGCGTAAAGGAACAGTATTAACAAAAGAAATGTTCTTAAATCATCTTTACAATGGCTTAGATGAACCTTCAGATAACAAGATAGTTGATGTTTTTATGTGCAAATTACGTAAGAAACTTGAAAGTGCAAATGATGGAAAAAGCCACATAGAAACCGTTTGGGGCAGAGGGTATGTTCTGAAAGAGTATATTGATGATGATGAATATTCTAATGTTAATGTAGGCGAAAGTAGTGATGGCTATCAAGCAGAACAAGTGAAGGACAACGCATGAAATGCCTACACATTTAAATATAGCATGGCTTATATCGCACGTATCATGTGAACGCCTAGGTGAAATATAAGCCGAGTTCTGTTTATGTAGCTATTTATCTGGAGTAAATGTTACCATTTACCGCATGCGATTTACCCGAGTAGATATGAGGAAAACATAAAATCTACTTCTATTTAATCTTGCTCCTAGTGTTGGTTACTCGACTACCAATGTTGCCATTGCCATGGTGTGCTCTTACCACACCTTTTCACCCTTACCTAAAAATATTTTAGGCGGTAATTTTCTGTAGCCCTATAACTGGAGTTACCTCCGGCGGGCATTACCCGTCACTATTTTTCCTTGGAGCCCGGACTTTCCTCTGCTATGTTTATCACACAACAGCAGCTACTTATTTCACCTAGGAATTATACTTTAACATGAAAATCACAAAAGCAAAAGACAATTTCCTAACAGTCTACATATTAAAAACATTTAGACAAATAGCTAAAGGTGATATTCCGGCACATCATCACTATCCCAAGATAAGCTTTTTTCACTTTTAGACTCCGCTTCAGTTAGTCAAGAGCCTGGTCCACCGCTTGAAGACGATGAGCTACTTCTTGATCGACTACTACTTTCTACTGATATACTATTTAGCACTGTTTCAGATTGATATATAGTTCGCATTCTGTTACCAGTGGTAAAAATTTCTTCATCGCTACTTGAAGATGATCGCCTTCTATAACCCAAATCAGTTAGTTCTAATACAGAAGCAGCATTACGACCCTTAACATATCTATATGCTATGAATCCTATAATTCCAACAATACCTATTGCTCCAACCAAAGATCCCCCTATCATTCCTGCCTTATTAGACCCTATAGCAAGTTGAGTAGGTTGTGGTGAAGAAGTAGACTGAGGAAGTAAAGTCGTGGTGAATATAGGAGTTGTTGACTCTTTTGTTCTAGTACTTGGTATACTAAATACTGTTTGTGTAGTTTTCTCTGAGCTTGTTGTTGGCGCAGTTGGTTCCACTGTTACTGTGCTTGTTTGAGTCGTTGACTCTGTTGAAGGTTTACTCATCGTAGAAGTCGACGCACCAGTCGCTGCTGTAGGTTTTACAGTACTTGTCTCAGTCCCTGAAGTTACTATCGGCACACTAGTTGACGTTGTAGCAACCGTGGTCGCTTGTGAAGTAGTAGTTGTTTTTGCTACTGTCGTTGACTCCGTTGAAGGTTTACTTATTGTAGAAGTAGGTGCAACGGCTTCCGTTGTCAATTTAGTAGTCTTCACAGCGTCGGTTTCTGCTGTGCTAGTAATTGCAGCAGTCGGCGTTTTCTTAGAAGTCACAACCGTTTCTGCAACAGTTATAGGAGCCACGGTACTACTAGAAATAATATCTGGCGTTAATCGACCGTTAATGATATTAACAAAATCACTGAGAGTTTTGATGCTATTTGCCGGTATTATTGTTGCTTCAGAAGATTTTCCAGAGCCGTTTTGATTAAAAGTTACAATATTTTCTCCACTTACCGCAGTTACGATAAAACCACCCTGACCGTTGCCCTTAATATATAATTGCTCTATAGGATCTGTAAATTGATAGATAGGAAAATCTGACACTGATCCATTTTTAAGTAGAGTTGCTATATGTAACCTCTGCTCATTAGCTGATTGGTCATTTTCAAGAAAAGCAACTAGATCATTTCCTTCCGTTTGTTCAACATACTGCAAAAAGCTTATTTCATGTTCTCTAGAAAGAGATAGTGCTTTATTATCTATTTGACCTTTTCGATTACCAAGTAAAAAGCCATTAACTCCATCCTTCAGACCCTGAATCACTTTAGCCATATCAAATTTAAAAATACGTGTTTTTCTCACCTCTTGATTTTCCTTAGTAATCCTTTTGCTCACTTGCGAATAAAGCATCGTGTTTCCATTTAATGCCAATTGCCCCTGATTATCAAAATTGAACAATTTTCTTTCTGTAACACCTTTTTCTCCAGTCAATACCTTAAATTTTCCGCTCTCGCTTGACTTTAAGTACCAAGAAACTAAAGTTTGATCCTTTAAGTTATGGGCGATTACAATTACGTCACCATTACCAACTTTCACTGCTCTTGGTTGAAAGTAACTATTGCCCACATTTGCAAGACTATTATTATCAATATTCTTTTGTAATTTTCTTTTATCTAAATGTTCAACTGAAGGAGTATTAACTGATTGTTTAATTCCGTAAGTGTTAAAAGATAAGCCTTTAACGCATTTTTCTCCTTCTTCGCTAATTCCTTCTTCAGGAAAGATAACTCCAACTTTATCTATTTCAGCTGAATCTTCTATTAATGTGAGAGATAATTGATCTTTGAATTCATTTGCTACGCTGATATTTGTACCACATTCGTATGTTTTTGATTGATATAATGGACTAATAAGTAATTTTACTTTACTGCTCCCATTACCATTATCTTGATAGCTGAGTCCGTAAGCAACTCCATTCCCCTCAATTAATTCTACGTTTGTTGGATTAAAACCTATCGCTTCTTTAATTTCCGGTGTATTTGAGTTGATCCCGAGCAATCTTCTTAATATAGACATAATTTTATTTAAAATATTAATAAAATGCTATTATGATTACTCCTGTGTGTTAATGTCAATGAAAATTTTAACTAAAATTAAAAAATTAATATAATATTTTATACTAAAAGGTAAATATAAGCTTGAAGAGGGCTAAGAAGCTTTATGCTATTTCTCAAAAAACCAACAATTGCAATCATTGGTTCTACAGGTATAATCTGTTAAAGTTTACACGAGTCTCATGAATGATAGAAAAAGAAGAGCAGTTTAGTTTTACATCAGAAAACCTCAAGAAAGCGGGAAAGTTTATAGAGATGTATCCCAAAGGTAGAGAAGGTAGTGCTGTTATGCCTTTACTATATCTGGTTCAAGAGCAATGCGGATGGGTTTCTGAATCTGCTATGCGTTATGTTGCTGATATGCTGCATATTCCACATATTCGTGTATATGAAGTGGCAAATTTTTACACCATGTATAATTTAAAACCAGTAGGCAAATATCTAATACAAATTTGTAGAACAACTCCTTGCTGGTTGTGCAATAGTGAAGAAGTTTTAAATACCTTTAAAAAAAAACTTGGAATCAATATCGGTGAGACTACTAAAGATAATTTGTTCACTTTAAAAGAAGTTGAATGCCTAGGTGCATGCGTTAATGCTCCCGTTGTGCAGATCAATAATGACTTCTATGAAAATCTTACTCCTGAGAAAGTAGAAAACATCATAACAGAACTTTCAGGCAAATAGATGAAAGAAGAATTTTCATTCAAGAGAATCAAGCAATCAGGTTCTGCAAGAGTTGGAACAATTAAAACTCCAAATGGAAGCGTAGAAACCCCCGCTTTTATATTCTGCGCAACAAAAGCTGCAATTAAAGCTGCAGATATTGAAAGAATAAGTGAAGCTGGTACCCAAATCATACTTTCCAACACCTATCACCTAATGCTTCAACCAGGAGAGAATACTGTTGCAAAACTTGGTGGTTTGCGCAAGATGATAGGATGGAATGGGCCAATGCTAACTGACTCAGGTGGATATCAGATATTTAGCTTAGGCCACGGATCAGTTTCGGAAGAGATAAAAGGAATAAGAAAAAAACAAAAAACTTTGATCAAAATTAATGAGGATGGGGCAATTTTCCGTTCTTACATTAATGGTAAAATTTATTGCTTAACTCCTGAAAAATCTGTACAAATTCAACAGAAATTAGGTGCAGATTTAATCCTAGTTTTAGATGAATGCACTCCATTTCACGTAAGCAAAGAATACACAGCAAAATCAATGCTCATGAGCCACAGATGGGCTGAACGTTCTTTAAATGAATTTGAAAAAAACAATAATGGCAAGCAGGCACTGTATGGAATTAGTCAAGGCGGAATATATCACGATCTGCGTAGAGAAAGTTGTGATTTTATCAACAATTTACCATTTTTCGGTCAAGCAATAGGTGGATCACTTGGTCAAAGTAAAGAGCAGATGTACGATGTAGTTTCTTTCACTATGGACCACTTGAAAAAAGACAGGCCTACTCATTTGCTTGGTATTGGTGGAATTGTGGACATCTTTCGCGGAGTTAGTCTTGGAATTGATACGTTTGATTGCGTGCATCCAACCCGTTTAGCAAGGCATGGTGGTGCGCTGATTAAAGTAAAAAATAGAGATTCTATTTCTTCAAAGTGCAAAGAGCATATCAATTTGCGAAATCAACAATTCGAGCTGGACGATAACCCAATTGAAAGTGACTGTTTATGTTTTACCTGCAGAAAACATTCAAGAGCTTATATACACCATTTACTGAAAGCTAAAGAGCTCCTGGCTTACACGCTCGTTACCATTCATAATATTTTCTTTATGAATAAGTTAATGGCATCAATAAGGCAGGCAATATTAGATGATAGGCTAGATCAGGAGAAAAATAATTGGATTAGTGAAATACCATTGCACTTTGATTTGGCCTCTCTTTAAGTCTTTTCTTCATTAGACTTCTTGCATAACCATATAACGAACTTTTATTGGAAATAGAAACGAAAAAACTTACTTGACAAACTCCGCCAGCCCCCTTATCATGGTACTGAAGCTATTTATTTATCTTCGCAATCTGTGCAGGTTAATGACAAAAAACTTAGGGTATTTGGCGTCTCATGTTTAATTTTTCGCACTACGTGCATCGCATGTCCTTAAAAATTTCTGGGTTTTTACCTATATAAGCCGAAACGCGCTTACAAAGCGTTTAAGACAGCAAAAAACGTCAAATTGACAAGGGAGAATTTGAATACTAGCTACCCTAGGGTTTCTTTGCCTTTTTTCCTGCTTGGTAAATTTCTTAAACACTTGCGGTGTAGGTTAGTTGCAAGTTAAAAGCAGCTAAATCGCTCTTAATCAAGCGTTTTAGAATAAAAAAAACGCCGATATTTTAGTACATAGTGAATAGCTAACCACCACGGGGCTTCTTTTGCCTTTTTTTTCATTTGGTAAATTCCTTAATATTTATGGCTAAACGACAATCGTCATCCCAGCGGGATCTAGAGATACCGCGGCGGTATAGCTATACCTTTTTTCTACTTAGTTTGGGTTATGCAAGAAGTCTATTCTGTTAACTCTTCCTTTTATTATTTTTCCTTCAGAAGTGCTATAATAAATAATTAATCTATTAATGTTAGCCTTTGTCTTGAATTTGTAAATGTTAGAGATAAAGATATGAATATAAAAAATAATGTTCTATTAATATTTGACTTTGATAATACTATTACTAATGGGCACATGCACAATGCTCTTTCTAGGTTAAGCAAAAGTGACTTTAATTCTACTCAAAATAATGCAGCAACTGATAACGACATAAAAAATTTTCTAGAAAATACAGACGGAATAAAAAATAAAGAGGGGTTAAAATCTGTACTGCAATCTGCACTTTCAAGTGGAATAGAAGTTAATATTGCATCATATACAAAATATCCGGATGCTGTAAAAGAGGTTGTAAAGGATCACTTGGGTTTATTTGAAGAACAAACAGGTAGCATTTCTGTATTTGGTGGGTTTCCAGGAGATTATGATAATCAGTTGCAAGAGTTAGATGTTAGAGAACAACAAAGTCAAGTCGGAAAGAATTTGCACATCTGTGAGGCAATTGTGAAGTATAAGAATAAACACGGTGAGTTGCCAAAAACTGTCATGCTAGTTGATGATGATGTAAAAAATATTCAAAAGATTAATGAGTTTGTTGCATCAATGAGCAAAAGAGGGGGATGGCTTAAAGAAAATGGGCTGAGTGTTGAAGATATAAACAATATTAAATTTGAAGGCGTTCAAGTACCTAAAGAGGACAAAAATGTTGGTTATCTAGAAAGAGTACAGGAGTTTGTCAATGCTAACTTGGTACAAGAACCAATTTATGAAAATTTAAGGAAAGAAGAACCTATATACCAAAATCTTCAAGACACTCAGAGACAATCACCTGAAGAAAAGCCACCACAATTACCTCCTAAACTTAAGAATTTAAATGCAGTATCCCAGAATAATGAGGAGCCACCATCATTACCTACTAAAAAAAGGAAATCAAGTGATGGTGTGGTTGTTGATGATGAGAGTAAAAAACAAGATATTAAAGACATGTCATCATCCAAAGCACAACCAACACGCTCAAAACGTCATGCAATGATGCTTGACCCTCAGCAAATAGAATCTATACACCAGAATGCTGAAGAGCCACCACTAGGTAAAAAATACGCACATACTGAAACCATCTCCTTATTAGAGGCATTTGAGACAATCAGAGATTTTTTTCAAGATTGTGGTCAAAAAATAATAAATACTATTCATAGATTATTAAAGAAGGAAGTAATAACAGGAGTTAAAGAGCAAGGCTATGATGTGAATAGTGAAAAAGGTAAAAGTGAAATTACGATTTATGGTAATAAATCGATAGATATTGACAAAATAAAAACGGATTTTATTGATACCTCTCTAATTCGAATAATGGAATTGGGTGAGGAGAAAATCAAAGATCTTAACAATAATTATAAAGGTGATCAGCTAGGGCGAGAGATATCGAAATTATTGAACGCTGGTTCGCAAAAGGAAAATATAAACTCAAACTATAATGATGGGGAGCCTATATTTCAGACTCGTGAAGAAGCATGGAATTATCCTCAGCAAAAGAAAGACATAAACTCAAACTCTGTAAGAGGAAACTACAATAATGGAGAGCCTATATTTCAGACTCGTGAAGAAGCATGGAATTATCCTCAGCAAAAGAAAAATATAAACTTGAATCCTGCAAGCAGCACTACACCTCAAGGTCAAGTATCATCATCTCCTCCTAGAAGCAATATAAAAGAAGCGTGTAGTTCACAGCACACCGCTTCAATTGTAAAGTAGCCAAATTAATGTAATAGAATGCGCTAAGCTTTAAGCATAGAAACCACTTTATCGTAACTTGGTAATGATTCAATTTCTCCAATTGCAGCTAGAGTGGTTTTTTCATGCTGAGATAACAATTCTTCTGCTGCTTTTTTTACGTTAGCAGTGGTAACTGCACTAATTTTTTCTATTAATTCATTTTTACTGATGTACCTATTATAGTTACCGTAGTAGTGTCCCAATGTTTCAGCACGTGAGCTAACACTTTCGCGTGACATTAAAATTTGGGATTTTACTCGCTCTTTCACTCTATTTACTTCTTCTTCCTTCAGATCATCTGTAGACAACTTCTTCAACTCTGTCGTTATAGATTTTAAAAGCTTATCTAAGTTACTACTGTCTGTACCAGCAAAAATGGAAAACATTCCTGTATTAGTATAGCTGGAATTAAATGAATAAACAGAGTAAGCTAATCCCTGCTTTTCCCTTACTTCCTGGAATAAACGTGATGACATTCCGCTCCCTAATATAGAATCAAGCACTTGAAACGTGTGATATTTATCGTCATGGCGAGAAACACTAGGTAGACCAATTAGCAAGTGTACCTGATCTAATTTACGATGTTCTAAATACTCACCACCAGTACAGCTCGCATTTTGGCTTTTTTTCAGCTTTTTAGAATGAATCTTTGAGAGAAAATCTTTGGTTAATGCAACAACTTCTTCATGTTCAACATTTCCTGCAACGGCAAATAGCATATTCTCACCAAAGTAATGCTCATTTATGTAATTATCTAGATCTCCTCGAGTAAAAGATTTTACAGTATTTTGCGTGCCTAAGATTGACCTACCAAATGGTTGGTCTTTATAAGCTGCCTCAAAATATTTGTCGAAAATAATGTCACTTGGTGAATCATTAGTTTGAAAAATCTCTTGTATTACAACACCCTTCTCACGTTCCAATTCATCTTCTGGAAACGTGGAATTCATCAATATATCTATTAATATATCAATACCAGTTTTTATGTCTTTCTTGAGGACTTTTGCATAATAGGTGGTGCTTTCCCTACCAGTGCTGGCGTTGAAAACCCCACCTATGTCATCAAAAGCTTTTGCAATTTCAAAGGCAGTTCTTGTCTTCGTCCCTTTGAAAGCCATGTGTTCTAAAAAATGGGATATTCCATTTTGCTTTGCACTTTCTGCTCTACTGCCAACACCAACTCGTATGCTTAAAGCTACGGAATCAATATCACGCACCTGCTCAGTTATTATGCGCAGACCATTATCTAATTTTGTTACCCGGGGTATATTCATCTCATATATTCTTCTAAGTTCTCTTCTGCAAAATCCCAATTAATCAAATGATCAAGGAAAACTTTTATGTAGTCAATTCTACGGTTTTGACAATCTAAATAATAGGCGTGCTCCCACACATCCATAGTGAGTAGTGGCACTTGGCCATAAATTATTGGCAAATCTGCATTTGGAGTCTTGGTGATTTTGAGCTTTCCTAACCTACCTTTTTCGAGCACTAACCATACCCATCCACTGCCAAACTGGCTTACTCCATGACTCGAAAATTCTTCATAAAATTTATCAAAGCCACCGATATCGTCCTGAATTTTTTTTGCTAAAAGACTACTATCTTTAGGCTTACCACCACCATTTTTTTTCATTGAGTTCCAATAAAAAGTGTGGTTCCAAACTTGTGCTGCGTTATTAAATATAGGCAAGTTGCTGCTATTACCATGAACTTCTGTTATTAATCCCTCAATTTTCACATGCTGATAATCCGTATTTTCAACCAGCTCGTTGAGTTTATTTAAATACCCTTTATGATGCTTATCATAATGAAAGTCTAAAGTTTTTGCAGATATGTAAGGCTCTAAAGCTGTTTTATCATATGGTAATTCAGGTAAAGTAAAACTCATAAAAACCTCTTTATTTCTAACCTACTTGGATGGTAGGGCAATATATGCTTTTGTGCAACATATAATTAATAGCTAAAACATTTAGGTATCTATTGCATTATTCTAAATTATACTACAATAACGATTATTATATAAGCCATAGAAATGGATTAAATGCAAAAGTTACTTGACACCCTTCGCCAACCCCCTTATCATGAAACTGAAGCTATTTATTTATCTTCTCTGTACAGATTAAATGACAAAAAAACTCACGTATCTGGCGTCTCATGTTTAATTTTTTGCACTATGTGCACCTTATGTCTTTATCAAATTTCTGGGTTTTTACCTACACAAGCTGAAATACGCTTATAAAGCATTTAAAACATTAAAAAACGCCAACTTAAAAAATGGATAGTGAATAATTAGCTACCCTAGGGTTTCTTTTGCCTTTTTTTCTGTTTAGTAAATTTCTTAACGTTTATAATTTAGATTAGTTGCGGTTTAAAAGTAGCTGAATCGCGGTTATTAAACGTTTAGAATAAAAAAACGCCATACTTGAAAGTATAATGTAAGTAATTAGCCAACCACGGGGCTTCTTTTGCCTTTTTTTTCGTTTGGTAAATTTCTTAATATTTATGGCTAAACGACAACCGTCATTCCGCTACGTGTTAGCGGGATCTAGAGATACCGTGACGGTATGACAAGGGAGAACAGTTGTATTCCTGCACAATTTATTCTCATGACAAAAACGTCTTAACTTTCTCTCTACTTTTTCTGGGTAAGGTCAATTTTGTGAAAAAATGGATTGAATTATAGGCAGATTTGGCTATTATTTGTAATACATGGGTATTAGGTAAAATGTTTAAATTTGATCCTTTATTATTAGCTCGAATTCAGTTTGCCTTCACAATAGGCTTTCACATTATATTTCCTGCTTTCACGATCGGGCTTGCAAGTTTTCTAGCCTTTTTGGAATGGTGTTGGCTTAAGACTGGTGATACACGTTTCCGTGATGT
Source organism: Wolbachia endosymbiont (group A) of Phasia obesa (assembly GCF_964028125.1). Lineage (NCBI taxonomy): Bacteria > Pseudomonadati > Pseudomonadota > Alphaproteobacteria > Rickettsiales > Anaplasmataceae > Wolbachia > Wolbachia endosymbiont (group A) of Phasia obesa. The sequence continues at coordinate 495,593 of NZ_OZ034764.1, read as the reverse complement.
TTATAAATTCTGGATCAAGATTTTTGCCGTTGCTTTTGGCATGGGAGTGGTATCTGGAGTTGTAATGTCATATCAACTTGGTACCAATTGGTCGATTTTTTCTGACCGCATAGCCAATGTTCTCGGCCCTCTATTTTCCTTTGAGGTTTTAACAGCCTTTTTTCTGGAGGCATCTTTTTTGAGTATTATGCTATTTGGATGGAATAGAGTAAGTTCTCGTATGCACTTTGCTTCTACTTGTATTGTTGCAGTGGGAACGCTTATTTCAGCTTTTTGGATTATTGCGGCCAACAGTTGGATGCAAACACCCGCTGGATTCACGATTGGTGAGAATGGTCTCCTATATCCAACCAATTGGTTAGAGATTATTTTTAATCCTTCTTTCCCTTATCGCTTTATTCATATGGTAACAGCAGCCTATCTTACAACAGCTTTTGTGGTTGGTGGTGTAGGAGCATTTTATCTTTGGAGAAAACGACATGCTCCTCAAGCAAGAATTATGCTTGGTATGGCAACCATTATGGTAGCTTTAGCTGCACCATTTCAGCTGTTCATGGGAGATAGGCATGGATTAAATACACTAAAGCATCAACCTGCTAAGATTGCTGCAATGGAAGGTATATGGGAAACCGAAAAAGGGGCTGGCTTACTTTTATTTGCTTATCCGGATCAGCAAAATGAAATTAATCACTACGAGATAAAAATTCCTAATCTTGCCAGCTTGATCTTAACACATGATTTTTTAGGAGAAGTAAAAGGATTAAAGGAATGGAAAAAAGAAGATAGACCACCTGTAGTATGGGTATTCTGGTCCTTCCGTATAATGGTTGGAGTTGGAATTTTAATGATCATAATTGGGTCAGTAAGTGTTATACAGTATCTTCGTGGCAAATTATTCCAAAGTTGTTTCTTACATGGATGGTGGATATCAATGATGCCGTCTGGGTTCATAGCGTTACTTGCAGGTTGGTTTACTACTGAAATTGGCCGTCAACCTTACACTGTATATGGAATTATGCGCACAATTGAATCATTTTCATCTGCGATTACCGGTCCTCAGGTTGCATGGTCTTTGATTGCATTTATCGTTATGTATACCCTTATATTTGGAGCAGGTAGTTACTATATTCTGAAACTTATATACAAAGGAATTCCTGTCATTAAAGAAGAAGAGCAATTTTATAAACACGGTATTGGAGCTTCAGTGATTGATGCTGGTACATCTGGAAAGGACAACAATCATGTTTGATTTTTCTTCCTTAATTAATTTACCCCTAATCTGGGGATTACTAATTGCCATAGCTGTTTTACTGTATATTTTAATGGATGGGTTTGATTTAGGTATTGGTATTTTACTTCCTTTTGCACCGTCAGATAAATGCCGTGATCACATGATAAGCTCAATTGCACCATTTTGGGATGGAAACGAAACATGGTTGGTATTGGTTGGTGGAGGGTTGTTTGCTGCTTTTCCTCTTGCATATTCAATATTAATGCCTGCTTTTTATATTCCAATCATTATTATGCTGCTTGGCCTTATAGTGCGCGGAGTATCCTTTGAGTTTCGTTTTAAGGCAGAAGGAAAATACAGGCGATTATGGGATTATGCCTTTCATTTTGGGTCACTTGGTGCTGCATTTTGCCAAGGCATGATTTTAGGTGCATTTATACATGGTGTAGAAGTAAACGGACGCAACTTTTCTGGTGGCCAATTTGATTGGGCAAGTGCTTTTAGTGTAATGACAGGCATTGCTGTGATATTTGGATATGCACTTTTAGGTTCTACATGGCTCATAATGAAGACAGAAAATATAACACAAGAATGGGCACGCAAGGTTGCTTCTTATACGCTTGGTTTTGTAGGTATTTTCATGGGACTAGTGAGTGTAGTGACACCATTTTTAAATGAACGTATTAAAAACTTTTGGTTTAGCATGCCAAATTTTTATTATTTATTTTCTATTCCATTACTCACATCTTGGCTATTTTTCATGCTGTGGTTTGATCTTCAGAATACTAAACGGGAGTACCGTCCATTCTTTCTCAGTATTGCTATTTTTTTTATGGGATATTTAGGTTTAGGAATTAGTATCTACCCATGGATTATACCTTTTCAATATACCATTCTGGATGCAGCCGCTTCTGGGCCAAGTTTATCTTTAATGCTCATTGTTATAATACCGCTTTTACCAATCATTTTAACTTATACTGGTTATTGCTATTATGTCTTTCGTGGAAAATCAAATTATGAACACACATATTAAGGAGTTAGTGACCTTATGGTTAAAACGTTACCCTTAAATCAAGCAGTCATTCAGGCAATGGCGTCAACTCAAGAACCTTCATTAGCAAACCCTCCTATGGATTTTCTGAAAAGTTTTTGAGTATATTGTATTTTTAATTTGTAGAATAAGTTTTTTTCCTTTTTGCATGCTAACCAAAAAGGGTTCTGTCATCCTTCTTGTCATATAAGTAGCTTGACGCGGGCATTCAGTTTTCTTTATAATTTTCTTTGTGAAAGAACAAAAATGCTTATTTGTAACCATAGCTGGCTTACCAAATGCTGGGAAGTCTACATTAATTAACAGCATCATAGGCAAGAAAATTGCAATTGTCACCCCTAAAGTGCAAACAACAAGGACGCAAATAAGGGGTGTTGCAACATGCAACAACACACAAATTGTCTTTACTGACTCCCCAGGAATTTTCTCAGCAGAAACAAAACTTGAAAAAGCTTTAGTCAAATCTGCATGGTCGGCAGTTAAGGATAGTGACATCACTTTGTTGCTTGTTGATGTAAGCAATTATTTGAAAAATATAGAAAGAATTAAGACTATATTTATGCGGCTGCAGCGCACAAAAGGCAGATGCATTTTGGTTATCAATAAAACTGATTTGGTAAAAAGGCCTGAATTAAAGATGGCGCATGAGCATCTGAACTTGCTTTATAAATTTGAAAAGGTTTTTATGATATCAGCATTAAAGAATGATGGACTTTCTGATTTGATGAATTACTTGTCTGAAGTTGCATCGGTGAGCCCCTGGTTTTATGAAGAAGATCAAATAACCGATTCCTCGACAAATTTTTTATCAGCAGAAATTACGAGAGAAAAATTATTCTTGAACTTGCGTGAAGAATTGCCATACTCTACAGCTGTTATAACTGAACAATTTGAGGAAAAAAAAGATAAGAGTTTAGTCATCAAACAGATCATATTTGTGTTGAAAGATAGTCATAAAAAAATAGTGCTAGGAAAAGATGGCAGTAATATTAAAAAAATTAATATCGAAGCGCGTGCTGAACTAGAAAAATTATTTGAGTGCAAGGTACACCTCTTTTTATTTGTGAAAGTGCGACCTTGGATCGACCGTCCGGAGGAGTATATAGGCAATGCTTAATTCTTTATTGGTATTTGATATTGAAACTATACCAGATGTAAATTCCTGCAAAAATTTACTCAATATTAGTGATGATAGTAGTGTAGAAGAGAAGAGGGATGCATTAACAAAATATCATCTTGAAATAACAAACGGGCAAAACTCTTTTCTGCGTCAGCCTTTTCACCTTGTTGTAGTTATTAGTTTTTTACTTTGCAATATAAGCTACCAGAGTGGTTATGAGGTGTTCACACTGCAAGAAATAAGATCTGGAGGCACACTAAATTCCAGTGAAAAGGAGCTAGTGAAAGGATTTTTTAACTACATATCAGAGAAAAAGCCAAGATTAGTTTCGTTCAACGGACGCACTTTTGATATACCAGTGCTGAAGTATCGTGCTATGGTCCATGGCATTCAAGCGGAATATTTTCATAAAGCTGGCGATAAGTGGAATAGTTACAATCAGAGATATAGCAGTGATTGGCATTGTGATTTGCTTGAATCCCTCTCTGATTTTGGAGCTTCTGCGAGAGTAAAAATGAACGAAGTTTGTGCAGCATTTAATCTTCCTGGTAAGATTGGAGTTGATGGGTCACAAGTTATGGACTTATACGATAGCGGCAAGATACAAGAGATTCGAGATTATTGTGAAACAGATGTAATTAACACTTATTTGATTTACTTAAGGTTCATGCATCATCAGGGAAGGATTACTACTGAAAGCTACAACAAAAGTGCGGAAGAGCTGCTTTTAGAGTGCGAAAAAAAAGAATACCTAAAGAAATTTAAAGAAGAATGGCAAATAACTTGTGGTGGAAAAATTTTACTTCCATAGAATAAATAGTCGAGTTATAATGCACTAACAAGCGAACCTCTGTACTAAATTTTGGTTAATATACACGTTGAGCATATTAAGAAAGTTGCTTTTAAGGTATTGCATTTTACTTTTATTTTCGTTATAAGGTTGCTTTAAGTTGAATTTTCAACATTTTTATACTATTTACATTTAAGATATGATTTCGAAATTTTTTGGGGGCACTTCATGAAAAAGTCTATGTATACTAGAACTGCTCTAGTTTCTTTATTAACTTTATGTTCTTTCAGCAGTTTTGCAGCTGACTTTCCTGATGAGAGTATGAAGGAAATAAAAAAGCAAGAGAGCACAAAAACTTCTGGAAAAACAGAAGTTATGAAAACATCAAATAAAAAACTGAAAGAAAAGATGGACAGAATATGTAATGCTGATCCAAGAAAAAAAGCTGAAGAGCTTAAGAAAAAAGAGGAGCTAAGATTAGCAGCCGAGCAGAAGAAAAAAGAGGAGATCAGGCTAGCAAATGAGAAAAAAGCAAAGCTTATAGAGGATTCAAAAGCGAAAGCTCTAAACGCTAAGAATTCTAATATAGAAAAAGGTAAAGTTTCAAAAACTAAGCGTTCTAAAACTAAGAATGCTAAAGTTGAAGCTAAAGATGTAAAGAAGGATATAAAAGTTGTTAACAAAAATACAGAGGAAAAAGGTAAGGCAAGTCCTGTTGTTTCAGTTGGTGGAGTTGATATTATCGATACCAATCAAGGGCAAAGTAATTTAAGAATAACTTTTGGTGGTGTTGTTGATGCTCAAGGTTATGGCAAAGCTGGACCAAGTGGCGCAGATTATAAACGTTATAACGTTATGCCAAACAGATCTACAGAGTATTATAATGCCACTCCAGATATAACAAAAGGAGCAAATCCAATATTCTATGAAGGAATAGGAAATATTGGTGATTACAGCAACGATATGGGTATGATTGCTGATGCAATATTGCACCTCAGAGCAGAAAATAAGAATGAAGATTTAGGTCTTCTTTATGGTGCTGACGTGCAGTTTCATGTCCCAGTGACCGAAGGTAAGGGAGCTTCACAGGGTGTTTATGCTGCAAAAGGCAGAAGTGCGCATGTGTTTGTTAACTCAAAATATGGTGACGTGAAGCTTGGTTACCAATTTGGTCCTGAGGCTCTGATGAGGCTTGATGCAACAAGAATTGCGACTGTTGACGGAGCTGCAGATAGTGACTGGTTCAGAAAAGTGAACTTAGAAGGAAGCGCTGCTAGCTTTCCATTTTATGTAACACCACGTCTTTACACTGAAAGTTTTTCGAGTGAAAGTGAAAAATTCTCTTTCCGTATGGCAGGGAAATATAACAAAGGCGTTATGACTACACTGCCATTTAGAGTTGCTTACTACTCACCAAATTATATGGGCGCAAGATTTGGTATCAGCTACTCACCTCGTTATGATAGTGGTTTGTTTACTGTAAAAGAAACAGTTTCAGAAGATAAAGGCGGTAAGATAGAACATAAGGAAACGATAAAGCATGTCGGCCCAGACTATGAGCACATAGTAAGTGCTGGTGCATCATATGAATATGACTTTGATAAACATAACATAAAAGTTAAAACTTCTGCAGTTGGTGAATATGGCTTTCCAAAGCAACCAAGTAAAGATAAGCATCTTTATAAGGAATTTGTGGAGTATAATGACCTGATGGGTGTTAATTTTGGTGTAAGCGCTGATTATAAGATTAATGAAGATCAAGGCGTAAAGTTTGCTGCCTCTTTTGCATACTTGGGCAAATCTGGTCAACCGAAGGGTATTAAAAAATTAATTGGTGATACCTATACGGAAATTGATAGTAAAGATGCTACTGATGGCAAAAGAGTGGAAGGGCTGAAAGCTCAATTTGGTAAAGATAGTATAGATACCATGTATTGGACTGTAGGAGCTGGGTATCAACATGAGAATATCTACACAAGTTTGACGTATTTTGGCAGCAGAATGAATGACAAAGATATGCTTCATGATGGTGCACTTGGCGTTCAATATGATCTGTCTCCTGCATGCAGTAAGAACAAATTTGTTCCTTACGCAGCTCTCCATTATTTTATGACTAACGAAACAGGTAAGCTGAAAGATGAGTCTGATGCTGATGTACCTTCTAACCAAGGAATTCTCCTTCTTACTGGTGTGAAGTTTTCTTTCTAACCAGCCAGTACACACCACAGTTAATTGTGGTGTATTCTTGTCTGTTAGTGTTTATTTGTCGATCAAATAAACATATGGTGTCCTCTCTCCTGTCATCCCAGTGCGTGACACACAACTGTACGAACATTGTGATTTGAGGACACTCCACCAAGAAGGATGTCATCCCAGTGCCCAGACACTGGGATCCAGCTTTCCATGCAACTTCATCAAAAGCGTTTATTCAGCATAAGATCAGCCACTTTTTATGCTCACCAAATCAGTTTGCTTACTTACAAGCAAAATTTCCTGGATTCCAGTGTCAAGCACTGGAATGACACCCTATGGTCACCGGAATGACGCTTTATGGCTACTTAGATGATGAGAAAAGAACACACTGCCCTTATTCTACTGGCCGTATAGCTACTTTCAAATTTAATCAATTAAGCAGGAGGCCCCTATGCAAACCACACTAAAAAATCATTTAGCTGGAGAATTACTTACCACTGCTACGTGCTGGAAATTAACGCTTGCAGGTGGAGAAGTAATGGGATTCACTGACTATGATGAAGACTTAAATATTGATAATATACTCTATAAATCTTCAAGTGGATTTACAGCCAGTAGTATAATATTAAACAGCGATTTAAAGACTGATAATTTGGAAATTGAGGGAATATTAAATAGTGTTGATATCAAAGAAAAAGATGTTTTATCAGGAAAGTACGACTTTGCAAATATTGAGATATTTCTTGTGAATTATAAAGACTTGACCCAGGGAACAATGAATCTACATTCAGGAATTTTTGGTAAAGTGACATTAAGTAGTGGAAGATTTATTGTTGAAATTAGAGGGCTTTCAGCAAAGCTTGAGAGAAGCATAGCAGAATTATACTCTCCTGCATGCAGAGCACAATTTTGCGATGATAAATGTAAAGCCGATACTAAAAAATTTAGTAAAATAAGTACAATCACTAAAGTAATAGACGAAAGAAGATTTGAAGACACGAATTTAACTGAGAGTGATGAATATTATAAGCACGGAGTAGTAAAATTCTTTGGCTCAATAGCGTTTGAAGGTGTAGTAAAAGAATATAAAAATAAAGTAGTTACGTTGTTTACTTCGCCTCCATACCAAATTTTTGCTGGAGATAAATATTCAATACTCGCAGGTTGCGATAAAACATTTCCAACTTGCAGAAGCAAGTTTAACAATACTGTGAATTTTCGTGGTGAACCCTATATACCAGGTTTTTATATTGTTTAGCAGTACAATTTTCAATATTATGAATAAGCATGGAAAGGTGGCTGAGTGGTCTAAAGCACACGCTTGGAAAGCGTGCACATATGAAAATATGTCGGGGGTTCGAATCCCCCCTTTTCCGTATGTTACTTCTAGAATAGTATAAAACCCCCGGTCGCGCACACAACTGTACGAACATTGTAATATGGTACAATGTTACAACTATGCGGTGGTAATTTACGATAAATTCATGTAGCCATTTCAAATTTAGCCATACCAATGTCAGTAAATTGATTAAGCAAATAACACTTGAGTAGCAGTTCCTTCCCACGATTAATTTCAGATCTGTTCCGAAAATTAAACCCGAATGTTTGTTTCAGTCGCGAGAAAAAACTTTCTACATAAGATCTTTTTCCGTAGTTTGTTTGCCTTTTCCACCTCTTCATTCCATCTTCGCTGTATGACTTTATTAGTCTAATTGCAGCATTTCTCTCTGCCATACTTTGGATGCTCTGCTGCATTGTTTTTTTGGAGGAATTTTTGTCTTTATGCCGCATTCATCACACAATTTATAGAGTTTATGTCTGTCATATGCTCTGTCTGCATATAGTGCTTTTATGGCATGCTGAAAATTAACTCCTTTAAGTAAATCGCAAGCTCCATAGTGATCAGACCGTTACTGTATTTTGCAGCTATGGCTTTTTTGCTGTTTATATTCAACATTACATGCAATTTTCTTGTCTGTTCATAGCCACGATATTTTCTATCAGCGCTATTTTCCTTGCTGTGTGTTGTTATAAATGCTGATGCTTGTGCTATCTATGGCAATTTCGATATCTTCCATATTATTTTTATCAATTCTGCAATCATTGATCTTAATATTAAGTTTTTTTTGAAGCTTGCGAATAGCTGATAACTGCCAAATCTCTTCCTATTTGTTGCAAATATCCTTTTATAAACCCGACTGTTTGTCTTAAGCCAATTCTAAAAAGATTAACGATTATATGCACTAAAATCACAACTTTATCACTATAAATATAGTTGCCGCCCTGCATTTTTGGACTATTTTCATACCAATTTTCGATAGCTTTATCGATGTAACGAAAAATATTTCCTCTTTTTTCTAGAAATTTGTTATATTCATGGCAGTTACTAACTCTCATTTTTTGTGGCATATTTTTTCTTCAACAGTTAAATAGCTATTTATAATGAATTTTGTCAGTAGCCACCAGATTTTTTCAGTTGCTATGCAACAAAGCTATCCCAGTGTCAAGCACTGGGATGACAGGAAAAGAGGCTATTTGGATGACATCTTTCTTCTTGGTATAAATTATTTTATATCTCAATGTTCATACAGCTATGCACGTTGCTGCATAGTGGATGAGGTGTACTACCTCTAAGAATATACATTATCTCACATAATAATATAATATTTCGTTCATAAATCAACGTTTTTAACATGCAGCAAGAACATTTCCGTTGTAATTAAGGTTCTTAAGATGTATATTAATGAATCTTGTTTTCAATAAATAATGAAAGTAATAATTGTCATGATAATGTTATTGTGTAGCAGTTACACAATGGCAAGCGAGAGAATAAGTCTAGTGGATAAAAAACTATCTCAAGGATATGTAGCTCCAGTGCTTATAGAAAATAGCGTTATTTTATCAGACAAGCACGGCGCTTTATATTCCTTTGATATTGATAACTCAAAGGCTATGAATTGGAAATTACACCTCTCACATAGGAAAAAAATTGGTAACATGAGCCTATCACATTATGAAAAAAATGTTTTCTTTATAGTGGATAACACTTTACACGCAATAGGCGCAAAAACTGGCAAGATTGAGTGGGAAAAAGAATTGAGAGCTCCAGTAAGAGGAAAAGCAGCAGTAATAAATAATAAATTGGTAGTATTGACTATTGATAATTATCTGTACGTGTTTGATATAAAAGATGGCAGCTTCGTTTGGACTTATCAAAACGGCATCAATGAGGTTCGAGGTTTGTATTCCATATCGCCAGCAATTTCTAATGATAAAATAATAGCACCATTTTCAAATGGTGAGTTAATAGCTTTTAATGAAGACGGTAAAAAATTGTGGAGCCAAAAATTGGCTACAAACCTTTTGGATACACAGCTCACAGATGTAACTACTACACCGAGAGTGCTTGGCGATACTTTAATAGCTACAAATAATTCTTATATTTATAGCATTGACGTGAAATCAGGAAATATTTTATGGTCAAAGTCACTGCAAGTAAAAAGTGTATCAGACATTGAGTCATATTATAGTCCTCTTATTCCTGCAGAGAAACAAAAAGAAGGCGGCAGAATTTTTATAGTTACTAAAGACGATAAAATAATTGGCCTGGATATAAAAAATGGAGAAACAGTCTGGACATCTGATTTAATAGAAAATACGCAATTGTTTGCTCCAATTATGCATGCCCATACACTGTGGGTGACAAGCAATAAAGGTTCAATGTTTGCTTTTCCGGGATCTGAAAGTGCAGGAAAGGTAGTCAAAGTACCTGGTAATGTGTTTCACACTCCAGTGTTTACTCGCAATAAGATATATGTAACAACTGAGGGAAAAGGTGTTTATTCTTTAGAAAATAGGTTTGTTTTTTATGACTGATTATGATTTAATTGTTATAGGTGGTGGCCCAGGAGGCTATAAGTGTGCTATCGCTGCTGCAAAACTTGGATTGAAAGTTGCCTGTATAGATAAAAATAGCATTTTTGGTGGCACATGCCTCAGAGTTGGGTGCATACCCTCCAAAGCATTGCTCCATTCTTCCTATCAGTATGCTCACACGAAAAATGATCTGTCGAAGCTTGGCATAAAAATTAAGGACGCAAGTTTCGATTTAAAAGAAATGCTAGGCTATAAGGACGCCAGAGTTCAGGAACTTGGAAAAGGTATAGAATATCTGTTTAACCTTCACAAAATCACTAAAATCAATGGGCTTGCTTCTTTTGACCAAGGTAATCTTGAAGTTTCAGTTGAAGGTAAGGTGCTGAAGACAAAAAATATAGTAATTGCAACCGGTTCTGATGTTATTTCTTTGCCAGGAATTAATATCGATGAGAAAGACATTATTTCTTCCACCGGTGCACTATCTTTAACTGAAGTACCAAAAAAACTTGTCGTAATCGGAGCCGGGGCAATAGGGCTTGAAATGTCTTCTGTATGGAGAAGGCTAGGGTCTGAAGTCACTGTAGTAGAATTTTTTGACAGAATCGCTGCAGCAATGGATGGAGAATTAAGTAAGTCTCTACTTTCTAGTCTACAAAAACAAGGAATAAAATTTTTACTTAGCACTAAAGTCGAGGAGATAAAACAAAGTAGCAACTCTTTGAGTGTGAAAGTTTGCTCTGTAAAAGATAACCAAACAAACGTTATAGAGGCAGATAAGGTGCTGGTTGCAGCAGGACGCAAACCATGCACTGAGAATCTTGGTATTGATGAAAAAATAGAAAAAGATAATCGCGGTTTCGTTCAAGTTAACAACAGATATGAAACTAATGTAAAAGGAATATTTGCTATTGGTGATGTGATCGGTGGAGCAATGCTTGCTCATAAGGCAGAAGAAGAAGGAGTGGCAGTTGCAGAGATAATCGCTGGGCAAGTACCTCACGTTGATTATGAAATCATACCATCTGTCATTTACACTCACCCTGCGGTTTCTTCAATCGGTAAAACTGAAGAGGAGTTGAAAAGTGTTGGCCGTAAGTACAAAGTTGGTAAATGTCAATTTGCTGCAAACGGCAGAGCAAAAATCACTGATGATGCTGAAGGATTCGTGAAAGTGCTGACTTGTAGCAGAGCAGATACAATACTAGGTGTGCATATCATAGGAGCATACGCTGACACGCTAATAAACGAAGCAGCGGTTGCAATGGCATATGGCGCAGCAGCAGAGGATATATACAGAATTTGTCACTCTCATCCTGATATAAATGAAGCCTTTCGAGATGCGTGCATCGATGCTTTCTTTAAAAAATAATTGTGGACCTCGGTTCAATCATTGAAAAATGGTATGAGTGGCTGAGGTGCAACAGATCTTATTCACCAAATACTTTAGAGTCATACATGAGGGACTTGAAGGATCTTATAAGTTTCCTAAATACTCACATTGGCGGAGAAGTAAATGTTGGTACTCTGAAAAATTTAAGCATACCTGAGTTAAGAAGTTGGCTTACCTCTCGTTACGCAAGAGGTGTAAACGCAAGATCCAACACTCGAGCACTCTCAGTAATCAGAAATTTCTTCAAGTACATAAAAAATAACCACAATATAGACAATGAAGCTGTATTTTCCTTATCAAGGCCAATTCAGAGAAGAACTCTGCCCAAAGCATTATCAATACCTAATATAAAAACTTTATTGAAAGAAATGAAACTATCCGACCTGGGTGAACCTTGGGTGGTAAAAAGAGAAATTGCGATTATCGTCCTGCTATATGGTACAGGCTTAAGAATCAGTGAAGCGTTGAACCTTAGGGTTAGTGATATCAGTAGCGAAAACTTAATAATTACAGGTAAAGGAGATAAACAAAGGCAGGTATTCATTCTCCCCGTAGTAAAAAAATGTATACAAGAGTATATAAAAGCTTGCCCTTACCTTGATGAAGCACAACATCTTTTTTTGGGAGTAAGAGGAAAAAAATTGGGAAGAACTTATGTGGCCAATCGTTTGCAGAAAATAAGGAGAATGTTAAATTTACCAGAAATTTTATCTCCACATGCATTTCGCCATAGTTTTGCTACTCATTTGCTTCAGGAAGATATTGACATAAGATCAATACAACAACTGCTTGGTCACTCAAGCCTGGAAACTACTCAAATTTACACTCACCTCAATTATCAAGATGTTTTTAACATGTACAAAAATTTTCAGCAGGGCCTGGAGAAGAAATCAAAACTTTAACTTCGTTCTAAACCACCAAGCTGAGTGCTTTCAACATCACTAAGTATTGTGTTTGCTTTATATAAATTACAACATCCTAATAAAAAAAAAGCCAGTGCAACTGCTGTAAAGAAAGCACTTATTATCCCTGGATAATCTTCTATTACTAAACATGCAACAACAGTATATACTCCAAGCAATATAAAACATGCAGAAGCGTAGTTGCTTAGTTTTCTACCAGAAGAAATTGCTTGCGAGGATTTTTCGTTTTTATTACTACGGAGCAGTCTATTTTCTGATGAAAGCCTATCTCTTTCTTCCCTTACTTGTTTCAAATCTCTTTTTAATTGTAAAATTTCGACAGTGTCGCTTGCTCTTCCATACACAATTCTATTAAGTCGAGTTACTTCACTATTTAGATCATTGATTTTTGTTTTTTGAGCCGATTTTTCCTGTCTTACTTGCCCTAAATCTCTTTCTAATAGTGAAATTTTGCTAGTTTTATTCGTTAGCTCTTGCTCTTTTTCTACAAGTTGAGCTTTTGTTCTTTCAAGCCCTTGTAAAAACTTCTCAAAATCTTCTGGTATATTATTCGTATTTGCAGGAAATTTTTCATTTAAATAATCTTTAATAGAGTTAACTGGATTATCAACACCCCCCAATGCAGCAGTAACAACTGCACGATTTATAAAACAATTATCTTCTACTAATTTTTTCACATCATCTAAATCTTTTCTATTAATAGTATCAGTTAATCGGCTCTGAATAGCTTGTTCAATTGTTTGCTTTAATTGTGCATACTGCTCGTAACTAAAATCTAGGTCTTTATGTTTTAAAAGTTTTGTCAATACTTCTTTTTCATCTTCTGTTATCGTTCGTAAACATAATCGAATAATTAAGCTAAGTGGTGTTTTTATTCTTCCATCTTGGGTTCTTCTCCAGCAATTAGGATGAAGCTCTTGATTCAATAGTCTTTTCGCTTGGCAAATATTTCCGCTAGAAAGAGCAGCTAATAATTCTTTTCCTTTCTGTGCTTTTTGTATTTCTATTATCAAATGCCCAGCACGATTTTGTCTAGCACATTCCTCAGGATTTTGATGGTTTTTATTGGTTAGATAAGTGTTTATGTTTGGATGACTTAGTAAGAGTTGTAAAGTTTTCTTTTGTTGAAAGCACATTGCTAGATGCAAAACTGTATTGTTATTATTTTGTTCAGAAATATTAACATCTATGCTCCGGTGCAGTAGGAGCAACCTAATCATATTCTGATATTCTTTTTCTGTTTCAGAGCCTGCAGACAAATTAGTAACTATGGACATCAAAGGTGTCATGCCTTCTTTATCAAACGCATTAACATCCGCACCCTCTGCCAGAGCTTCTTTAAAATCTTCTAGGTTTCCATCATCAATAGCCTTAAATAGCTGTTTTGTTGATTCACTTAGCTGTCTTGAAGTTGTCGGATTTCGAGCTTGCGATGCCGTGTTATCACCACCTCCATAAGCTCCATAACATGCTACACCGTTTCTATAAGGCATACTAAACCCTCTTTATTAATGATTTACTAATATAATTATGTAAAAGAAAAGGAAAATTGCAAGCAATTTATCTAAAATCCTAGAATTAACTACGACTCCAAAAACTTTTCTGCATCAAGCGCAGCCATGCATCCTGTTCCTGCTGCAACTACTGCTTGACGATATACCTTATCTTGAACATCACCTGCAGCAAACACTCCTGCCCTACTAGTTAAAGTTGTTCCAGGTTTTGTAATGATGTAACCCTGCTCATCCATTTCAACAAAGCCTTTAAAAATACCCGTATTTGGTGCATGCCCGATTGCAATGAACACTCCATCCACTTTTAATTCTTGGGTTTCTGCTGATTTAATCGCAATACCAGCAACCCTTTTTGGATTTTCTTCTCCAAGAATCTGCTCTACGGTATGGTTCCACATTACTTTTATTTTATCATTTTTAAAGAGCCTATCTTGCATTACTTTTTCCGCTCTTAATTTATCACGCCTGTGTATTAATATCACTTCTTTGGCAAATCGAGTTAAAAATATTGCTTCTTCAACAGCAGTGTTTCCACCACCAATCACAGCTACAACTTTATTCCTAAAAAATGCACCATCGCAAGTCGCACAAGCTGAAACCCCATAACCCTGAAATTTCTTTTCACTTTCTAAACCAAGCCACTTCGCTTGCGCACCAGATGCAATGATAATTGCATCTGAATAGTAGTCATTGATATTACCAGAAGATCTAAACCTATACTCATTAGAATCCTCAAGTTGTTCAACGCTTTTTATCTCATCATCTATTATTTTTGCTCCAACCTTTTCTGCATGCAACCTCATTTGCTCCATTAGTTCTGGACCCTGTATTGAAACAAAACCAGGATAGTTTTCAACATCTGTAGTAATTGTAAGCTGACCACCAGGCTGCATTCCCGTTACTACAATTGGCTCTAAGTTTGCACGTGCTGCATATATAGCAGCAGCATAACCCGCTGCCCCAGATCCAATAATAAGAACTTTTGTACTAAATTTATAATTCTTCACTGTATGAGTTTAGATAATCAGCTACTCCTTCATCGCTTGCCTGCATTGCTGGCTTACCTTTTTTCCACCCTGCTGGACACACCTCACCATGCTCTTCATTATGTTTAATTGCATCAACGATTCTAACGAATTCATCGATATTACGCCCTAAAGGCAAATCATTTATCGATTGATGACGTACAATAAATTTATCATCAATAACGAAAGTTGCTCTCAGCGCAATTGAGTCATCATATAAGACCCCATAGTCTCTTGATATAGACTTTTTGATATCAGACACTAAAGTGTAGCTAATCTCTCCAATACCACCATCATTAACTGGAGTGTTTCGCCATTTATAATGTGAAAATTTTGAATCTACACTTATTCCTATCACTTCAACACCACGCTTTGCAAACTCATTTATTCTATTATTGAGCGATATCAATTCAGTTGGGCAAACAAAAGTAAAATCAAGTGGATAGAAAAAAAGGACAGCATACTTATTTTTTATGCGCTTACTCAGACAGAAATCATCAACAATTTCTCCGTCAGAGAGAACAGATGAAGCAGTAAAATCGATAGCAGATTTTGTTACAAGATTCATAATTAACCTATTCTTTTAAAATAACTTTAATTTTACATCTTGATAAACTTATATGCAAGTTTTCTTTGGTTTTAGTCCTATAAAAACTTCCTAAAATAGCTCTTCTTTTTTACCGATAAGATACAATCCAGGTTGGAATACTGAGTTGGTGAGTATAAAATTCTACGTCATACCGCCACGAACCGTCATACCGCGATTCATTCGCGGTATCTCTAGATCCCGCTAACAAGTAGCGGGATGACGAGGTTATCGTCATGCCACCGCGAACCGTCATACCGCGATTCATTCGCGGTATCTCGGCCGCTAACACGTAGCGGGATGACGGTTGTCGTTTAGCCATAAATATTAAGAAATTTACCAAACGAAAAAAAAGGCAAAAGAAGCCCCGTGGTTGGCTAATTACTTACATTATACTTTCAAGTATGGCGTTTTTTTATTCTAAACGTTTAATAACCGCGATTCAGTTGCTTTTAAGCCGCAACTAATCTAAATTATAAACATTAAGAAATTTACTAAACAGAAAAAAAGGCAAAAGAAACCCTAGGGTAGCTAGTTATTCACTATCCATTTTTTAAGTTGGCGTTTTTTTATGTTTTAAATGCTTTATAAGCGCATTTTAGCTTATATTAGGTAAAAACCTAGAAGTTTTATAAAGACATAAGGTGCACATAGTGCAAAAAATTAAACATGAGACGCCAGATACGTGAGTTTTTTTGTCATTTAATCTGTACAGAGAAGATAAATAAATAGCTTCAGTTTCATGATAAGGGAGTTGGCGGAGTTTGTCAAGTAAGTTTTTCGCTTCTGCGGGCTACTTGAATAACGGCTACAATGTTCATACAGCTATGTACATAGCTGGAACCCAAAAAAAGAACCAAGTAGCCAAGGCTACTTGGATGACAAAAGGTAATACAAGAAATCTATTGGCTCTCGTATATCTTAGTGAAACTTAACAAGTTTATCTATAGTTTTAGTGATGATTCTTGGAGTATCCGGAGAAACTGCTGAGCTCAGCCTATTTAACCGCTCTATAGCGAACTCGCTATTCTCATTTGCTATGAAATCACATAAAATATTTTCTATATCCTTAGTAGCACTTTCATGCTTTCTCAGAGGATGATTATGTGGATACCTACTGATGGTTTTGATACTGGAATACTCAACAAAAGCTTGATCCTTAAAAGCAAGTTGTCTCAATTTCTCTTTGAATTTTCCTTCTTCCTCTTTTGCTAAAAGGCGAGACTTTATCAGTGATTTTATAATCAAATTTATAGCTTGATGTATTTCAGAATGCACTATAACTTTAATGGTATTTTCTTCTACTATACAATCATAAATATTTTTTTCGCTCTGTAACGACTCTATTAATTTCTTGCTACTTTGTGAATTCAATTCCAAATTCTCCTCACTCATAGGAGTTATTATGAAGGTGTTCTTACTCACTCTGATGTTAAATTGTGGAGAGCCTTCAGAAAAGGAAAATGCTACATCCTTAAATTCAAGTGCATGATTGTATGCAGCAAAAAGGGTGTGTGCTATAACACTGCTGGGCACCTTCATTCCATGTTTACTCAGGTGGTTCAATACATTTTCAACCTCATGATATGTAAAGTCTGTATCTTTTAGCAATTCAACAACTTCTATGCCGTTGTGTTGTTTATACTCTATTCTCACTTCTTCTGTAAAAAGTGTTTTAGCTGCTATATGTTTATCAAGCACTGTGAAAATCTTGATGAAATTCTCTAAATCTTGTTTGTTAACTAATTCGATACTAATTAAGTTTCTGCTAATAATTGAAATATTTTTTGTCATTTTTTCCCACTAAAAAAACTCACTGAATGAATTGTATTTTTAATTCATTAAGAATTGTTTAAAGTGAGCATACTAGTTTTCATTTACGTATTACACGACAAAACAAGATAAAAAGTTACATAAAATCATCATGTGGTATAACACACTCTCCACATTCATCATTGCTGTTTGTGTAGGTTGTGACATCAGTGTGATTGTCATTATTATTTAGCATATCATCCAACTTTCCTTCTTTTTCAAGATCCATCAATTTGTCACACCCCCCAATGTGCTTATCGTTGATAAAAATCTGTGGAACTGTTCTAACGTTATACTTTGATTTTATGTCGTTAAATAGATCTGAGTTTTTGAGCACATCAATTTCTTCATACTTCACACCTTTTTTATCTAGTAAATCCTTTGCCCTTATGCAGTATGGACAGCCCTTCTTTACATATATCACAACATTTTTCACAATTTATCTCCGTAGCTTACTAAAATATAGTTATTATATATAAGAAACATATCAAATTGTATGAAAATTATTTATAATTGTGAGCAAGGAATAGAAAATAATATAGCACTAACCTTCGGAAATTTCGATGGCATTCATTTAGGACACGAGTTTGCAATTTCTACTCTAAAGAAGGTAGCACAAGAAAGAGGATTACCCTCTGCAGTTTTAACTTTTGAGCCTCACCCATCAACTGTTTTATTTGGTAGAAACAATTTTAGGTTAATAGACCAAGAACAAAAAAAGGAACTAATCAGCAGCTATGGTATAGATTACTTATATATTATTAATTTTAATAGAGGTTTTTCTGAGGTTAGCTGCGATGACTTTATCAGTGAGATTTTAATAGATAAATATGGCGCTAAACACATAATTGTCGGAGAAAATTGCACTTTTGGTCATAAACGATTGGGTAATATATTAACTCTAGAGAAATATTCTGAAATATATGGATACTCTTTGACTAAATTAGAGCCATTAACAATTGACGGCAAAATTTGCTCTTCTTCTTCAATAAGGGAGTATGTACAAAGGGGCGAAATAGAAATTGCTAATAAATTGCTCGGCAGGCCTTATCAAGTTTCTGGTGTTGTGACAAAAGGTGCATGTAGAGGTAGAGAAATAGGATTTCCAACCATAAATATTCCTATAGAAGATTGCATGATAAAACCTAAGTTTGGCACATATTACGCTAGAGTGACTTTTCCTGATAGTAATCCAAATTGGTTATATGGAGTAGTCAATATTGGTATGAGACCTACTTTTAAGGATCTGAAAAAGCCTATAATAGAAATGCACATATTCGATTTTGATGAAGACGTATATAGTCATAAAGTCAATATACAACTTTTAAAATTCATAAGGTCAGAAAAAAAATTCCATAGTATTGAGGAGTTAACAAAACAGATAAATTATGATATACTTAAAGTTTATAGGTTAAAGGCAAATTTATGAAAAAGTTATGCTTAGTTGTTATATTAATTATAGTATTGATTGACCAAACGAGCAAATTGTACATAAACTCATTGATTGATGAAGGAGAATCAATTGAGATCGCTAGTTTTATAAAACTAGTTGAAGTTTGGAATTCAGGTATTAGTTTTGGAATGTGTAGCGCTTTACCACATGGCGGTTTCTTTTTTTCAGCATTTTCAATACTAATAATTGGTATACTTGCATATTTGATATACAAGTCTGACGATCAGTCAACTTACCTTGGTTTTTCTCTGATGATTGGTGGAGCAATCGGAAACGTAGTTGATAGGATCTATTGGGGAGCTGTATATGATTTCATATATTTTCATATTGATGATTGGTATTGGCCAGCCTTTAATTTAGCAGATTTATCTATAGTTTGTGGAATGTTTACATTGTTATATAAGTGGTATATATACGATATGCTTATTTCTAAACAAAATGAGGAATAAAATAATTATATTCACATAATGTTGACATCGCTATATAAGTGGTATACATACGATATGTTTATTTCCAAACAAAATGGGGAATAAAGTAATTATGTTTATATTAGGTTAGGATAATGCTTCATAAGCTTTTTAGTTTTCTTATACTACCTGCATTTTTTTTTTACTTACCCAATTTCTTCGAATGCTTTAAACATAGAGCACAACATAAAACATGCTAAACTCGATAACGGTTTGGATGTTTATATTGTTCCTAATCATCGGATTCCAGCCGTTTTACATGCAGTAATATACAAAGTTGGGGGAATGGATGATCCAATCGGCAAAGCAGGATTGGCTCACTACTTTGAACATTTAATGTTTGAAACTACAGGAAAGTTCACAGATATAGAAGCCACTATGAGTAGCATTGGGGCTCAATTTAACGCGTTTACCACTAAAGAATATACCTGTTATTTTGAGTTGATCCCCAAAAAAGATTTACCACTTGCAATGGAAGTTGAAGCAGATAGAATGGGCAGCTTTAATGTTACTCAAGACAAAATAGATAGAGAAAAAAACATTGTGTTGGAAGAAAGAAAAATGAGATTTGATAATCATCCTAACAACTTGTTATGGGAAGAAATGAATAGTGCATTTTACCGTACTGGCTATGGTAGGTCTGTTATCGGCTGGGAGAGCGATATCAAAACTTACAATTTGGATGACATAACGAGGTTTCATGATAACTATTATCACTCCGGCAATGCAATATTACTGATTGTGGGTGATGTGGAACTTGATGAAGTAGTGAAATTAGCAGAAGAAAAATATGGCGAAATTAAAGCTAAGCCTGTAATGAGAAATTACCCAAATCAGGATCCAGTGCATAATGCAGGTCTATCGGTGACCTTAGAGAGCACTGAAGTAAAAGAACCAGTTTTATATTTTCGTTATCGTGTACCCTTATTTGAGCATATAAATGAAGCTTCCGCTGCTCATTTAGCGGTTGAAATTTTAGGTGGCGGCAAATCCAGCAAACTGTATAATGATCTGGTTTTAGATGAAGATGTGGCAGTATCAGTGTTTGCTTATTATAATAGCCTAGCTTTTAGTGATGGCTACATTGATATTCAGGTCATTCCAAAAAGCGGAGTTAATTTAGATATTGTTGAAAGAGAGTTAGATAATGCTATTAATAACTTCATGTCTAAAGGAATAACGGATGAGGAGTTGCAAAGCTCGAAATATAGATACAAAGCAGCACAGTTTGATAATCTATCTGACTTAACTCATATAGCGATGTTCTATGTGCCACACCTTGCACTTGGTATTCCACTTGATGAAATAGATATTTCATATAGCAAAATAGATGATGTTAATTTAGAGGATGTAAATAACAAAATTCGTACTATCTTTTCTTCCAATAAGTTAATTGGTCGTTTATTACCAAAAGGAGATAACAATGAGAATAAGTAAATTTGTACTTCTGTTTTTTTTCTGCCTAAGCTTTAATTTACAAGCAAGTGGTAGCTTAAATATAGAGGAGGTCACTACCCGTAAAGGATTTAAGTTTTTATTTGTCGAAAACTGTGCTTTACCAAAAGTTTCACTGAATATATCATTTAAAGATGCAGGTTATGTGTATGAGAATGCAGAAAAACAGGGACTTACCTGGTTTACTTCTCTTATAATTCAAGAAGGGGCAGGAAAAAATGATGCCAAAGATTTTGCGAAAAAGCTTGAAGATAAAGGGATTAGTTTAAATTTTATTGCTGATTTAGAAGCATTTAGGGTTTCATTAAATACTTTGTCTGACAATCTAGAGGAAGCAATTTCATTACTGAGCGATACTATAATGCGTCCTAAAGTTGACCCTGAAGGGTTGAATAGAGTTTTCGAGAAAGCCAAAGTTAATTTTAATAATCTTGAAAAAAGTCCTTATTTTGTTGCTGGAAAAGAATTAGATACGTTATTGTTTAAAAAACATCCTTACTCAAAAAGTGTGTACGGTACTCTTGACACTATAATGAACATTACTAGAGATGATGTTTTAACATACATAAAGCGTAATTTTGCTAAAGATAACATAGTTATCAGTGTTGCTGGTTGTGCAAAAAAAGAAGAAATTATTACATTATTAGATAAATATTTATCTAAATTGCCGTCAAAAAGATCAAAAGTTAGAAAAATACCTGTAAAAAATAATTTTGGTTCTGCAGAAAGTAAGAATATTTTTATGGATATACCACAGAGTGTGATACTTTTTGCTCAAAAAGGTATAGCTTATGAAGATCCTAATTATTATAACGCTGGTGTCTTAATTGATGCACTTGGTGGCATGAGGCTGAATTCAATATTAATGACAGAACTGAGGCAAAACTTGGGTATTACTTATGGTGTTTATGCAAGTATTATTTCCAATAAACATGGAAATATTATATCTGGATTTATAAGTACTGATAGTTCTACTGCTGGCAAAGCTATATCAGCAGTAAAAGATACATTTAGCAGAATAAAAAAGCAAGGAATTGACGAACAATTGTTCAAGGATGCAAAAATTGGCTTGGTAAATAATCTTGTCCTTTTCCTGTCCAATAACACAAATACAGCAACGCTGCTAGATAATATGCAGATAAATGATCGTGATGTTAACCGTATAAATAATTATGCGAATATCATTAATGATGTTAAATTAGAGGAAGTAAACGAACTGGCAAGTTCTTTACTGGAACCTGAAAATTTATTTTTTGTTGAAGTTGGAAAAAACGCTCAAGGTCAATAATTATTACAGTCATATATCTTCTGCTATTGACCTTACTGCTTCTACATAACACTTATGCTCCTTAGCTAGAATGCGTTCTGAGAGGCTTTGAATATCATCAGCTGGTAACACTGGTACAACAACTTGAGCAATTATGGCTCCAGCATCAACTTCAGGAGTGACATAATGTACAGTACAACCTGTAATTTTTACACCTGCTTTTAGAGCTTGCTCTTGAGCGTTTAGACCTTTAAAAGACGGAAGTAAAGAGGGATGAATATTTATAACCTTGTTATGCCATTTACTCAGAAAATCAGCTTTGAGAATTCTCATAAACCCTGCAAGGCAAATTAAATCAACCTTATGTTGAACAAGTATTTCGTGAATTTTACCAGCATCAAGCGGTTTATCTTTAACAATAAACGCTGAGATTCCTGCTTGCTCTGCTATTTTCAGACCAGCAGCTTCGCTATTATTTGTGATAACACATGCAACTTCTGCGGAAAAATTCTGATCTTGACATGCTTCTATTAAGGCCTGCATATTCGACCCCCTACCTGAAATTAGTATTCCGAGTTTTATCTTTTTCATTATAGCACAGTTAGTTTAGAATTTAGTTAATACTAACAAAACAGCTCAAAAGGAAAACTTATTTTATAGCAAAGAAGGCAGACTAAACTCTTTATATAAGTGGACCTCTAATTTTGAACCTCACTGGACAACACAAAATAACGAATAGCCCCATGTACCCAGCTTAAACTAGCTTTAATGCTTAGATATTGTGCTATTTTTGTATAATATACTACTATAAGTATATATTTTTGTAATCGCGTTATTATTTATTTAACAAAGTATTAGTATAATTTATTACACTGGATTAAATGGAGAAAGTTCAATGAGTAAATTACCGAACAATGCAAAAATAGGTAAATCTCAGGTTACTCAGTGGGAGGTAATAAAAAATTGTGAATATGCTGATAATTGCTTGTCAAAAATAGTAACTTTGTACGTTATTAGAATAACTCAGCTATCAGATTTTTATACGAGTGACGAACCTGAAATTAACACTGTTTTAGCAAGAATAAGCGTGACAAGTGAAAATGTATTTTTAAACAAGGCTACTACTATTGAAGTTATGGAAGGTATTTTTCCGTATAAATTCAACAGCAAGAAGAGAAATAACATATTAAGGTTAGAAGATTTGTATAATTATTTATGTTCTATTGTTAACAATAGCCTTCCAAAAGAAATGCTTGAAAGTCTTGTAAGGGAATATAAGGATGCTGTTAACTTATTTAAAGCAATTACTTAACTGAACGTAGTATTTTTAAGATTTTATTTTCTATTTCAGAAATGCCGCTTTCAAGATCTTTATCTATCAAATACATGGTAGAGAAATATGTTTTCTGCTTACTTTCAACATTGATAGTTAAAGTTCCGGGAGTGATTGTGACTGAATTGGCAAATAACGCAATGCTTTCATCATTATGCCCTTTGCATTTTCTTAGAATAATGATTGGCTCAAGCTTAGATTTGAGTTGTAGCACCTTTTTTGTTACATAAACACTTGATAAAATGATTTGGTACATTAACCATGGTATATAACTTACTAACTTATAAAACGACAGTCTACTCGTACTATTTAAAATCTGGCTAAGAGCTCTTTCAGCGTTTATCAACCTTCTAAAGATAAACGATGTGAATATAGAGGAAAACACTCCACAAAAAATAAAAAACGGCTCAAAATAACCAGACAATACAGTCCATAGAACAAATAAAATTATAAATGACAGAGAAAAAAACTTGATTTCCTTCCTAAAGTTGAGGTTTTTCATAGTCTGTAATATAACTTAAATGACTCTTTAAGGAAAGATAATAACGAATATTTAGGTTCTTGACTTCTATGTTAAAAGATATAACAACTAAGTTATGTATTTTAAGTGAGGAAGTTATGAAATATGGCAAATTTATGGAAATATTAAAAAAAATAAATGACCTTTCAGATTTGAGCAAGGACAATATAGTTGAAAAAATAAAAGCTAAGTTACAAGAAGAAGATCCAGATTTATGTCAAGAGTGGGAAAAGAGTAAACCTGACAACGATAGTGGATCTGGCATAAATTACATATTTACTATATCTTGTGGTCAAAATTCTAAGAAAGTCAAATTGTTACATCTTGCTTCTTATTGGAACTATGCAAATGTAGCAAAAGCTCTGATTGAAAACGGGGCAGATATTAATGCAGAACATGATAATAAAATTACTCCTTTACATATTGCTGCTCACTATGGCCACGAAGATGTAGTAACCATTCTAACTGGAAAAGGAGCAATTGTTGATGCAAAAAATGGTGATGGATGGACTTCTTTACATTTTGCTGTTGAAAAGAACCACAAAAATGTAGTAAACACTCTAATTGGAAAAGGAGCAAATGTTAATGCAGAAAATGATAAAGGATGGGCTCCTTTACATCTTGCTATTACAAATGGCCACAAAGAGATAGTACAAGTTCTATCAAAAGCAGAAGGAATCAACGTTGATGCAAAAAATAGTGATGGGTGGACTTCTTTACATCTTGCTGCTGCAAATGGCCGCAAAGATATAGTAGAAACTCTAATTGAAAAAGGAGCAGATGTTAATGCGAAAGACCATTATAAATGGACTCCTTTAACATTTGCTTCTCAAAAAGGCCATGAAGTGGTAAAAGGAGCTCTATTAAAGGCACAAGAGAACATCAAAGCTTTGCATTCAGCTGTTAAACATAATAATGAGGAGGAGGTGAAAAACCTATTAAATAAAGGAGTAAACGTTAATGCAAAAGATGATGATGGATGTACTCCTTTACATCTTGCAGCCAGAGAGGGCCATAAAGATGTAGTAGACATTCTAATCAAAAAAGGAGCAAAGGTTAATGCAGAAAATGATGATAGATGTACTGCTTTACATCTTGCTGCTGAAAATAACCACATAGAGGTAGTAAAAATTCTAGTTGAGAAAGCAGATGTTAATATAAAGGATGCTGATAGATGGACTCCTTTGCATGTTGCTGCTGAAAATGGCCACGAAGATATAGTAAAAACTCTAATCGCAAAAGGAGCAAAGGTTAATGCAGAAAATGATGATAGATGTACTGCTTTACATCTTGCTGCTGAAAATAACCACATAGAGGTAGTAAAAATTCTAGTTGAGAAAGCAGATGTTAATATAAAGGATGCTGATAGATGGACTCCTTTGCATGTTGCTGCTGAAAATGGCCACGAAGATATAGTAAAAACTCTAATCGCAAAAGGAGCAAAGGTTAATGCAGAAAATGATGATAGATGTACTGCTTTACATCTTGCTGCTAAAAATGGCCACGAAGATGTAGTAAAAACTCTAATCGCAAAAGGAGCAGAGGTTAATGCAAACAATGGTGATAGACGTACTCCTTTACATCTTGCTGCTGAAAATGGCAAAATAAAAGTGGTGGAAGTTCTGCTACACACTGAAGCAGACCCTTCATTAAAAGATGTTGATGGAAAAACGCCAAGAGACCTTACTAAATATCAAGGTATAATTCAGCTTTTAGAGGAAGCGGAAAAAAAGCAAACGTTAAAAAATGAGAATAAAAAAACGCCAAAGGATCTTACTGAAAATAAAGATGTAATGCAGCTTCCAGAGAAAAAGGAAGAAAAACAAATTGGAAAAAATGCAATTGTGAAAGAAAAAGAACAATCTGCAAAAAATGCAATTGTAAAAGGTATTATTGTGTGTTTTGTAACTGCAGTGATAGTTGGTGTTGCACTTGCATTTGCTACTGCCCTATCTGTACCAGCAATAATTGGACTAGCTGCAGGATCTGCGCTCATAGTTGGTGCTGGTCAATATATAATGTCAAAGCCTAAAACTGAAATGAAAGAAGTAAAGGAACTTGTGCCTAGAGAGACAGAAAAAGCACTTACTTGATTTTTGTTATCCTGTTGCTATCAGACTAGCCTGGCACCTTATATTTATTGGGATAACTGTTTTATTATGAATTAAGTCAAAAACTCTGTAATATATTGAAGCTTAAAGATATCTTTAGATATGGAAGTTATTGCAGAAAATAGGAAAGCAAGGTTTGAATATTTCATCTTAGAAGAATTTGAAGCGGGTATGGTCTTATTAAGCAGTGAAGTTAAATCGCTAAGAGAAAGAAAAGTAAATATTTCCGACGCCTACGTTGTTGAAAAGAATAGCGAAGTATGGCTGCACAATATGCATATTGCAGAATATAAAGCTGCGAACCGCAAAAATCATAAACCAAAAAGGGAACGTAAATTACTCTTGCATAAAAAGGAGATAAATAAACTAATTGGTCAAATCAAGACTGCTGGGATAACTGTTGTGCCGCTTTCGGTCTATTTTAACGATAAAGGATTTGCAAAAACTAAAATTGCCATTGTAAAAGGAAAAAAACTCTACGATAAGAGAGCAACCATAAAACAGAGAGAGTGGGATCGTGAAAAAAGTAGATTGTCTAAAAATAATTTATAGCAAAATATGTCTTTAAATCCAGTAATTTTCAGCATCGGTCCTGTTTCTATATATTGGTATTCCTTAGCCTACGTTTTGGGTATAGTGTTTGCATATTGGTATTTACATAGGCTAGATGACCAAAAAATATTTACTAAGAATTTTTACGATTCGTTATTAACAGCCACTATTATAGGTATTATCCTTGGAGGTAGACTTGGCTACGTATTGATATATGATCCAGTTCTTTATATAAGCAACCCTATCGAGATATTGAAGACCTGGGAAGGAGGGATGTCATTTCATGGCGGTGCTATAGGAGTTTTGCTTGCAGTAATAATCTCCTGCAGAAGACATAACATTCCTATATTTTATGCACTGGACCTAGTTTCTTGCGGAGTTCCCATAGGTTTATTTTTAGGTCGCATAGGCAATTTTATAAACGGAGAGTTATTTGGCAGAGTTACAACTATGCCATGGGGTATGGTATTTCCAGAGAGTGGTGATAATTTGCTGCATCATCCAAGCCAGCTTTATGAGGCACTTTTTGAAGGACTGCTACTTTTTGCAGTTGCAAATTCACTGTTTTTCTTAACTAGAATAAGACTGTATCACGGTGCGTTAACTGGTATTGCAGTTATGTGGTATGGAATAGCACGTTTTTTCGTTGAGTTTTTTCGCGAACCAGACTATCAAATTGGCTATTTGTGGCTTGATTTAACTATGGGGCAGTTGCTTTCTATACCTATGGTTTTGCTAGGAATGCTTGTATATCTAGGCGCATTAAATTTAAAATTTAATACGAAATCTGTCACATAGAGAAAAGGTGAGTTCAATAGAAAAATGTAGCCAGAAGCCCCACATTATGCACAATTGTACGAATTTTCTGCGTTGCAGTAGAATGAATCGGTGGGCTTTGTTGCATCGCTAGCTATGATGGATTAAAGATAAAAAAGGTGGAGAATATCAGTAGCTTATTATTCTGGTATTTATAACAAGAACGGTCAGTGAATACCTAAATTTGAGTAAAAGAAATTTCACTACCACTCACTAATCTGGCTAAAATTCAAGAATTTCAATGCTTTAGCTATTTTCAATAGAATTAAATTTATTAATATAAATAACAAATTACTATTCTTAAACTTGATCAGATTGATTGCAAAAAAACAAGATTTTCAATAAGTTGCTTATAATCCTAATTATAGTTAGCCTTTCATAAGTAGCGATGCAACAAAGCCATCCCAGTGTCAGCTACTTTCATGACACCATTTGCTGTGCAGTTTACCTTCAAAAATGAATGTTCGTACAGCTATGGAATGAATCGCGGTATGACGTAGCTTCGCTATAGGCAATGAAGGAAATATTAACTATACTTCTTTTTACCATTGTTTATATTTCCTATTCACATATATTAATATTTTACTCACTTAAAGTAAGCTAACTACCGTTATTAATATTTTTGTAATAAAAATTGTATATGGTGCATGTAATCAAATTAAGAGGAAGATTGTGGAAATTACGCCATCAATAAAAAAAGAATTGAAGCAAAGTACTCTATATGTTTGCCTAGAAAAATGCAAAAGTGCATTTTGGTTTATCTTTTGGTTTAGTGCGGGAATCAATTTATTAATGTTATTCCTACCACTTTATACCTCTCAAGTGCTTGATCGGGTGATATCGAGCGAAAGTGTATCAACACTAACTATGCTGACAATTATCACTTTATCTGCATTTGCATGTTCTGCAATGCTTGAAACTTGTCGATATTTAGCCATGGCAAAAATAGGTGATTGGATCGATAAAACTGCAACACCAGATCTGATAGTAAGGTCAATCAGGCTAACGTCAGTGCAGAGCTCAACTTCAAGTGGTGAAGCAATACGAGATCTCGGAGTGATAAAAAATTTCATTACAGGAAATGGTATATTCTCACTGTTTGATACTCCATGGTCGTTAATTTACCTTGTTGTGATTTTCATGATACATACCTCCACGGGGTTTATAGCTATTACTGGAATTATTATATTAGTCTCTATGGCAATATGGAATGAACTTGCCACTAAACGAATATTACAAGAAACCAACGAAGAAACTATACGGAATATCAATGCTATAGATGTTGCAACAAGAAATGCAGAAGTGGTTGAAGCTATGGGCATGTCAGAATTCATAGTCTCTGATTGGTGTAAACGAAATGATCAGAACCGAGCAATGCAAATTAAAGCACAAAATCGCTCTAATGTAATTACTGGAATCACTAAATTTTTGCGCTCAACTCTGCAAATATCAGTGATTGGAACAGGTGCATTACTTGCAATCACAGCTCATAAGACTGCCGGTAGCATCATCGCTGCTTCAATTTTAATGGGTAGAGTATTAGCACCATTTGATGCTGCGGTTCATACTTGGAAGTTTTTAAATCAGGCTAGAATGTCATATGGAAGGCTACAAAGACTTATATTAACATCGCCAAAAAGAGAGCAAACGATGGCTCTACCAGAACCTGAAGGAAAATTGGAATTTGATAGAGTATTTTTTACTCCTTATGGAAGCAATAAGCCGACAGTAAAAGGAATATCATTCATTATAGATCCTGGAGATGTAGTTGGTGTTATTGGTGCAAGTGCTTCTGGTAAATCCACTATCGCAAAATTAACTGTTGGTGTATGGAAGCCAATATCTGGTGTAGTCAGACTAGATGGCGCTGATGTATATACTTGGAATCGAGAAAATTTTGGTAATTATGTTGGCTACTTACCTCAGGATATTGAGTTATTTAACACTAGTGTCAAAGCTAATATTGCTCGCATGAGGCCAGATCCAAATCCTGAAGAAATAATCAAAGCAGCAAAAATTGCAGGAATACATGAACTAATACTAAGCTTACCAAATGGATATGATACAACAATAGGAGGTCCTGGAGGAGTAACGCTCTCTGGCGGCCAAAAACAGCTTCTTGGACTTGCCAGAGCTTTTTATGGTCACACAAAACTTTTAGTACTTGATGAACCAAACGCTAACTTAGATAGCAATGGAGAGGCATGCTTAATTAATGCAATTGGCATTGCAAGAAAACAAAATACTACTACTGTTATCATCACTCACAAGCTACCGTTATTGTCCGTAGTTGATAAGGTGATCCTCATGTCAGATGGTGTCATTTACGCTATGGGACCAAAAGATGAGATTTTGAGCAAATTAGTTGCTCCATCATCAAGTACCACAGAAGATGAGCGCTCTTCAGCAAATGGTTAGTTTATAGCCTTTCTTATAATAGTCCGAATGCGATAAGATATGTGTTTATGGCTATAGCAGGCCAGTAGCATATTACGGTCTGTTCGGATTATTGTAAAAAGAGCTATACTTACAATAAATTCTGTATCTGAAATAACAACTGTTCCAGAAAAATATATATTTCTTTACCATTAGAAATAATATTACAAGAATAGTAAATAGATTAATAACTCTTATTAATTAAAGTCAATCGGCAGATATAGCCAAAGTGGCTTAGGTTTACCTACAATTTGAAAAACAACAAATTCGTCTTAATGAATTTTCTTAATTTGTTATCTAAATAACTTAATATTAGTGGTAATTTTATAAAAAAAATTATAATATAAATAATGTTGCTGCGAAAATTTATAACAATATTTCCCTCTAACGTTTAATGAATTTCAATAAATTGCCTTTTTAATTCTAGATAAGTATATGCTTTGTTAATATGTTTAGTTCAAAATCCAAAAGTAAGTTTATGCTTTCTATTGGAGAAGAAGGCATAATGTTACTATATTTTAAAAATAATACTTTAAATAAAAGGTATTTTGTTAAGGGCAAAAACGATAAAGCAGTTTCCGATTTAATTTCATGTCTTTCGTCAGATAAAAAAGCACCTTTATACCTGGTGCTTAATCATGCAGATCAAAATTACTCGCTACAGTTTATTACAAGGGCAAACAAGATTAGTGCCTATCTATCAGCAAAAACAAAGATGGAGCATTTTTCTCGTAATAATGACATAAGTTCAGTTTTTTTGGTTGAGAAGCCAAACAAATTCAATCAAAACTGGTGCTATCTTCTTGTTTCATCAAAAGCAAAGCATTTAGTAGAATATTGGTTGAATGTGTTTATTGAGATAGGCTCCAACTTTAAGGGAATATTAATGTTTCCTATAGAAATAAGTAATATAACAAAAAAGATTCTACATAAAGATCCTAATAATTGGAAAATTATAGTTGCTGCAACTAAAACGGGAGGCTATAGACAAGTGGTTCTTAAAGAGAATAAAATGGTATTTACGCGCTTAACATCATTTACTAATGATAATTTACCAGGAATTATCGCTGGTGGAATATATCAGGAAGTGCAAGATACTATTCGATCCTTAACTAAGTTTGGGTTTGAAAAAAATAACCCTATCGACCTTTGTATCATAGTGTCAGAAGATATCAAAGCTAGTTTATCAGTCATAAATTTTTCAGAGAACAGTGTGAACATATTAACTCCATATGAGTTAGGCAAACTATTAGGAGCAGAACTAGCTATAAGTGAAAAAGATAACTTTTGCGATACCATAATTTTGTTTCATAGCTTTAAGAATAAATTAGCAGCTATTTTTAATACAAAGGAAACTAAAGAATTTTATCTATTCAATTACCTTTATTTAAACTCTCCTCGAATTTTTCTATACTTCGCCCTGGTTTTAGTTATAACAAACACCCTTTGTTTGCTAAATTTGTATTCAAATTTCAATGTCGCTGATAATTTATCAGCAAAGCAGAACACCTTAAATAACCAATTAACAAAACTTAGCCAAAGCTATAATGTAAAAAAAATAGATGAAATTTATGATTTTATTAATATCAATAATATTTTATCAAAAATAGAATACTCTCCTCTTACACAAGTTAAGTATGTAGAAAAGTTAAAAATACCAGGTATAGAGCTTCGATCATTTGAATGGAATTATAATGAGGCAAAAAGTTATATTACCACAACTTTAAAGTTTAATTTTCAATCCGGTAAAAATATTTCTCATCAATACGAGAAACTACGAAAAAATTTAAACGATAATTTTCGTACCTATGACATTAATATTTCTAGCTTACCTGCTGCTAAAGAGCAAAATCTATCTATTGATGTTGAAATAGGAGAGGCAATGTAGATTAATGACTATCTCTCAATTAAAAAGAAAAGCTACAATTCAGTTTATATCGTATTTGTTATTATCTGTTGGATTAATAGGGTTATTAACATATGTTGTTATCTATAACGAAAAGATTTATAATAAAAACCAAATTGCGATTGATAAAATACGTTCTATTAATTTACAGATTACTGGAATTCAAAAAAAGGAAGTTGTTCTAAATAAAAACCTAGATTTATGGAAAAAAATTTCTTCTTCAAATTTACATAGTAGCAGATACATTGCAAATTTAAATTTCGAGCTTAGCAAGTTATATAAAAAGCACTATATATTAGAACCTGAAATATCAATTTCTATACCCGAAGAAGTTGAGCTCCACAACAAAAGTGAACACACAAAAGTAATAAAAAGTGAAGTGGTCCTAAATTTAAGCTCAATCAGCGATAAGCATATTTTTTTATTTCTACAGTCTATTCCAAATCTGCCCGGTTATGTTATGATCAAATCTCTTATTTTAAATAAGCAGAGAAATATTGATGCTGCAACTATGAATCAGATTTTGAATGGTAATATGATAGAGATAGTGAGAGCTAATATAGTCTTTGATTGGTATACTATATTAAGTAGATAAGGTGATGAACATAAAGCTGTTTTTTATTTTTACGCTACTCATTTCCAATGTTAATGCATATTGCAGTTGTGAAGATATCATAGAAAGCATAGAAATTTGTAAGGAGTATTCTTGCCGACAATATATTGGCAATGAAGATTTTATTGAGCATAAAATATTAGGATTAAATAGTGGAAATTTATGCGTATATATAGAAAAACAAGGTAATGATGAAATGGTTTGTCATCATTCTCAGTATGGAATGATGATAGAAAAAAGATATTTTGAAAGTATTCTTAAAGTTGGCAATCAAGAAATCGACGATTTTATTGATATAGCAAATTTGCGTGCAAAAGAGTGTTTCTTTATCAACAATCAAAAACTAAGCTATACAGATCGGGACGATATAATAAGAGAAGCAGTGGAAAGTGACTTTGACGTTTTGTCACAATATAGTAACGTAAAAAGCATTTTTTTTGATGAAGAGCCAGTTAATAGAATGGTCAATGAAATGGAAAAGTTCAATTTACGATCTTCAAGAGCTGTAAAAGAGGAGGTATCAGATAATTTCAACTGTAAGGTAGTGAGTTTAGACTCAATTTTATATCTTTCTCCCGATACATGGAAAATATGGGTAAATGGAAAACTGTTTATAAATACTAAGGATTTAAAAGTGCACTCAGTCACTGAAAATTATGTAACTTTTGTATGGACCGTAGATCAAAAAGCAATAAAAAAGCATGCGAATGATTCTCAAAATGTATATTTTGGATATGGGAGTATTATGTTTACGCTTTATCCAAAACAAAAATTTGACTTGGATGGCTTATCTATTAAATAACTTAAATATATATGCGCTTGTAGCTCAGTTGGATAGAGCGTTGCCCTCCGGAGGCAAAGGCCGTGGGTTCGAATCCCTCCAAGCGCACTTTTAATTAAATTTGACAATAGTATTTTCACATAAGATAATAAAAGGATTTATTTAGAGCATAATTATGTCTGGTGGTACCATAAACAAAGTCATACTAGTTGGTAATTTAGGAAAAGATCCTGAAATTAGGACTACACAAAATGGAAAAGAAATGGCAAGTTTTTCAATAGCCACGTCTGAAAGTTGGACTGACAAACTTTCCGGTATGCGCTCTGAAAAGACAGAGTGGCATAATATCGTAATTTTTAGTGAAGGATTAGTAAAAATCGTCAAAGATTTTGCACGCAAAGGCAGTAAAGTTTATGTTGAAGGTTCTTTGAGAACTAGAAAATGGACTGACCAAAACGGTGGTGAAAGATACACAACAGAGGTGGTTCTATATAATTTTAATAGCGCTCTTACTCTCTTGGATTCACGAAATAGTGCGCCAAATTCTGATTACAAGCCAAGTGAATACAAACAAGGTGAAACAGAACAAAAAGATAAACACGAAAGTTTTTACAACGATATAAAAGATGAACTACTCGACGATGAAATACCATTTTAACAATTTAAATTGAAATCTACATTTTTATGGACTGCTTGTGTTACTCCTTTTAATTGCAATGGAGATAGTATAGATTATAGCAGTTTGCAGCGTTTACTGACAATGCAAGTTAAAGCTGAAAATGGCGTAGTGTTGCTGGGTAGCACAGGTGAGAGCCTATCGCTTACTGATTCTGAAAAGCGTACATTAGTTGAATTCGTATGTAAGCTAAAATTAAATACGAAAATTATAATTGGCGTACCAGGAGTGAATCTATATCAGACTCTTGAATGGCTTGATTTTTGCAAGGGTATGCCTATTCATGGCTATCTAATGACAACTCCCATTTATGCAAAGCCCGGAATTATGGGGCAGACTTTATGGTTTGAAAAGCTACTTGAGAAAGCACATGTGCCGGTTATGTTTTACAATATTCCATCAAGAGCAGGAATAAATCTTCACGCTGAAACTGTACGCAACTTATCTAGTCACGAAAAATTTTGGGCTATCAAAGATTCAAGTAGCACTGTTGATACTTTAGCTCAGTATAAGAAAGTTGCACCAAATATTGAGGTCTTTTGTGGAGATGATAATATGATATCCGATATGGCCGCTTATGGTGCGGCTGGCCTGGTTTCCGTTGCTTCCAATGTTTGGCCATATGTAGCACATGAATATGTTAAGAAGTGCCTCAATGGCAGGAACCCTCAGGCAGATATCTGGCAACAGGCTTGCGAAGCGTTATTTACTGCCAGCAACCCAATACCTACTAAAGCACTTTTGCATGATATTGGTCTTATAGAACATCAAACTGTCCGCCTACCGCTCAGCACAGAAGACTTGCCTTCTGTTGAAAAATTGAGGCAAGTCAATAAAATGATTCTTGGATGGAAAGAATTGGCTACTCTCTAAATAGTCTTGCAACTTTGATTTAATATACAATCCAAGTTTCATTTGAACACTCCCAAACTTATCACTTTATGCCACTGGTCTTCATCTAAAATTTCTACACCTAATTCCACTGCCTTTTTATATTTGGATCCTGGTTTTTCTCCTGCAATTAGGTAGTCAGTTTTAGCAGAAAGATGTGAGCTGACCTTTGCTCCCAGAGTTTTGGCTCTTACTTTTGCCTCTCCTCTACTCATAGCAAGTAGCTTACCAGTAAACACTATAATTTTATTATTTAAAACAGAGTTACTAGAGTTGGAGCTCACAGGAAGAATTTGAAGACAAGCAGTAAGATCATTTAACATTTTGATGTTATGTTCCTTAGAAAAAAATGATTCCAAAGATTCAGCCACTTTTTTTCCTATGCCGTCTATACTGACTAGCTCAGTATTATCTGATGACAGTTCAATCATCGAATTATACCAGTTATTATAAGAAACATAATAATCTGCAAGCAATTCTGCTGCAACTTGACCAATAAATCTAATACCTAAAGAAAATATAAACCTATCTAGAGTTATTACCCTTCTGCTTTGTATAGAATTTAACAAATTAGCTATAGATTTCTCGCCCCAGCCAGACTGTCCTTCCAGATTAAATTCATCCAATTTTTCTTCTAAAGTAAAAATATCATGGATTTGTTTTATCAGACCAAGGTCGTAAAAAAACTCTATCTGCTTATCACCAAGGCCAACAATGTCAAATGCATCTTTCGATACAAAATGCTTTAGTTTTTCTATTATTTGAGCTTTACAGGCAAATTCCTCAGGACATCTTACTGCCGCCTCTCCCTCAACCTGACGTACTTTACTACCACATTCAGGGCATACTTCAGGAAACACAAATTCAGGTGTATTTGGAAGACGAGAATCTCTGCTTACTTCAACGATCTGGGGAATTACATCACCTGCTCTTTTGATTGTTACAATATCTCCCTCTCTTATGTCTTTACGTTTTATCTCATCTTGGTTATGCAGACTTGCTCTACTAACTAGCACCCCACCAATATTGACTGGCACTAAATCTGCAACTGGAGTTAAAACCCCTGTTCTGCCCACCTGTATAAATATCTTATTTAACTTTGTTTTTGCATAAACCGCAGAAAACTTGTATGCAAGTGCTGAGCGCGGTGCTTTGTGAGTATTCCCTAGACGATTTTGTAGTACCAAATCATTTACTTTATAGACTATTCCATCAATATCATAATCCAAGTTATAGCGACAGTTATAGACCTCGTTATAGAACTTCAGCATTCCATCTAAACTACTCGTTAAGGACTGATGCTCATTTACGCAAAAACCAAGTGCCTCAAGCTTATTTAGTACCTCACTTTGACTTTTCTCTGCTCCACCAATTAAAGAATAAGCAAAATATCTAAGTGGTCTACTTGCTGTAATGTTTGCATCCAATTGCTTCAGAGAACCAGCGGCTGCATTTCGAGGATTGGCAAATTCATCGTTTTCATTTAACTTTAAAAAGTCGCTGTTACCGATGTATATTTCACCTCTTACTTCTAGTCTTCCTTGCACACCTTGCAAAAACTTAGGAAAGCCTTTTATTGTTGCAACATTGTGAGTGACATCTTCCCCTACAAAACCATCACCTCGAGTTGCAGCTTTAACAAATCTTCCATCCTCATAAATTGCAGAAAACGACAACCCATCAATTTTTGGCTCACATAATATCTCTATTTTGTCCTCAATTAAAAACCTCTTTATTTTAGACAAAAATTTCTCTACACCTTGTTCATCATAAGCATTCTCAAGAGAAAGCATAGGTTCTTGATGTTCCACCTTAGAAAACCTCTCATCAGGTGGAGCACCAACACTATCTTGTGTTGCATAAATTTCTGGCTCTATTTCAGCTAACTTTTTCTTCAGTTCATCATATTCAGCATCACTTATTTCTGGCTTATTTTTTTGGTGATACAAAACATTATGATAATTTATTTGATCTTGCAGTTTTTCTCTCATCTTTTCTAAGTTAGTCATGATACCAATATAATGCTACATTAGCCTTTGTCGTCAAGCTGTGAATTTTCTTGAATTTATCATATGGTCTTAATCCATCAAATATCAAAGGTGCCACAATGCTATAGCCATACTTATTCTTCTCTCGCTCAATTGTATTAGCAGATCTCACTTGCTTTAGCCATATATTTATATAAAATTAAAATAAATTAGAGTAAACAATATTGCTGTTTAAATGCTAACAAGATTCGCTCCAAGCCCAACTGGCTACCTCCACGTAGGAAACGTACGAACTGCCTTGGTTTGTTGGATGTACACACGCAATCAAAATGGAAAATTTTTACTCCGTTTTGATGATACTGACCTTCAGCGTTCAGATGTCAAATATATAAATGATATCATACAAGATTTGAAATGGATTGGTATCAATTGGGATGCAAGTTTCAAGCAATCAGAGCGCTTTGAGCGTTACAATGAGGTGTTTTTGCAGTTAATAAAAGAAGGGCATATTTATGCATGCTATGAAACAAGAGAAGAGTTAGACATTAAACGAAAATTGCAGTTAAAACAAGGACTTCCCCCTGTATATGACAGAAGCGCGTTACTTCTAACTGAGCAAGAGAAAATTAGTTATGAGCAAGAAGGAAGAAGACCACATTTTAGATTTAAGTTGGATAGAAATGAGGTTGTTAAATGGAATGATGAAGTTAAAGGTGAAATAAATATTGCAACCAGTAGCATAAGTGACCCTGTGGTAAAAAGAGAAGATGGAATTTACACATACATGTTACCTTCTGTTATTGATGATGTTGACTTTAATGTAACCCATGTTGTACGCGGGGAAGATCATGTAACTAATACCGCAGTTCAGCTCCAAATGATTAAAGCATTAAAAGCGAAAATCCCTACATTTGCTCACCTTTCTCTGCTACATTTTGATGATAGCAAGATATCCAAGCGAGCCGGCGTGCTAGATATCAAATCTATAAAAGAAGATGAAATTGAACCGATGGCACTAGTTAGTTATTTAGTGAAGCTCGGAACATCCAATCCAATTGAAGCTTGTGCCTGTATGCAATCTTTGATTGATTCATTTAATATTAAAAAATTTAGCTCAGCATCTGTACAATTCAGCTTGAGTGAAATATATAAGCTAAATAGCAAAGTTCTGCAACAAATGCCATTTGAAATGGTGCAAGACCGTTTAAATCAAATTGGAGTGGACTCCTCAGAGTTTTGGTATTTTATAAGGAACAATATAGAAAGGTTTTCTGAGGTGGCCAAGTGGTGGAAAATATGCAAATCTGATATAGAGCCTGTGATTCTTGATAAGGAGCTTATAAAAATTGCGTTCAATGCATTGCCCCAAGGTGATTGTAATGAAAACACGTTGTCAGAATGGGTCAAAACTATTCGACAAACAGTGGATATAAAGGCAAAAAACCTATTTACGCAGTTGCGTTCAGCTTTAACAGGAACAGAAACAGGACCAGAGCTCGCTAAACTATTAATTTTTATCGGCAAAGAAAATATCATTGCAAGGTTAAAAGAAAAGTGAAAACTAAAGAATTATAGCTAATGCAATCCCTACGTCATACCGCGATTCATTCGCGGTATCCCTTAACATAGATCCCTTACTTAACCGTCATACCTTAACATAGATCCCGCTAACACGTAGCGGGATGACGAGCTTATCGTCACGCCGCCACGAACCGTCATACCGCGATTCATTCGCGGTATCTCAGCCGCTAACAAGAGATCCCGCTAACAAGCAGCGGGATGACGGTTGTCGTTTAGCCATAAACATTAAGAAATTTACCAAATAAAAAAAAAGGCAAAAGAAGCCCCGTGGTTATTATCCGCTTTAAAATATTGGCGTTTTTTATGTTTTAAACGCTTGACAAGCGAGATTCAGCCGCTTTTAATTGCAACTAACTTACGCTGCAAATGTTTAAGAAATTTACTAAGCAGAAAAAAAGACAAAGAATCCCCGAGTTAGCTAGTCTTTTACTATCTCTGTCGAGTATTGGCATTTTTTGATGTCTTGTAACGCTTTATAAGCGCGTTCAGCTTATTTAGATAAAAATCTAGATGTAGATGAAGTTTTGTAAAGACATACAGTATCTATATACTGCAAAAAATTGAACATAAGACGCCGATACATTAAGTAATCCTTACCTTTTAATCTGCAGATTGGCGAAAGCAAATACAATAGCTTCACTATCATGATAAGGGCGCTGGTGGAGTTTGTCAAGTAAGTTTTTGTATTTTAATTTTAGAATTTTATAGGCTTTTGTTCTCATGAAAATTATGTTCTCATGAGTAAATTAATGTTATCCTTTTTTGTTGATCTAAAGTTTCTTATGTTCATACACTTACGTGTTCATAGTGTTTATTCGCTGCTTGAAAGCTCGGTTAAAATTGAGGAGCTGATCGGCCTTTGTTTGCGAAATAAAATGCCAGCGGTTGCAATTACTGATTCAGGTAATTTATTTGGTTCACTTGAGTTTGCAGAATATGCGGCAAGTAGGGG
Organism: Wolbachia endosymbiont (group A) of Phasia obesa; assembly: GCF_964028125.1. NCBI lineage: Bacteria > Pseudomonadati > Pseudomonadota > Alphaproteobacteria > Rickettsiales > Anaplasmataceae > Wolbachia > Wolbachia endosymbiont (group A) of Phasia obesa. The sequence continues at coordinate 456,281 of NZ_OZ034764.1, read as the reverse complement.
AATACAGCTAATAATAGGATGCAATATTATAGTTAAACATTCAGAACAAAATTTACCTATATTATTGCTTGCAAAAAATGAGCAAGGGTACACTAATTTAGTCACTTTGGTGAGTGAGTCTTTTAGAAAGCGCAAGAATAACAGCGATATTCCTTACGTTGATTTTGATGAGCTATTGAATTTAAGTACGGGTCTGATCGCTTTAACCGGTGGATGTTTGGCTCAACTATTGTTGGGGCAAGATAAAGAAACGGTTGAAAAACTGCTTTCAGCATTTAATGGTCATTTATATGTTGAATTGCAGCGTCATGGGCTGAGCAAGGAGCTAGAGCTTGAAGAAACTTTAATAGATTTTGCTTATCAGCACAATATACCACTGGTTGCAACAAATGATGTATTCTTTACAAATAGATCTGACTATGAAGCTTATGATATATTAACGTGTATATCAGAGGGTAGTTATGCTCTCGAAAATAACAGGAAAAAGCTAACCTCTGAGCATTATTTCAAATCTGTGGCAGAAATGGAGGAGCTGTTCAGTGATATTCCTGAAGCAATTCATAACACTTTAGTAATAGCTAAGCGGTGCTCTTACATGCCAAGAAGCAGGCAGCCTATTCTGCCTAAATTTCCTTGTAGAGAAAATAAAACTGAGAATGAAGAACTGAGGGAGCAGGCAGTTGCGGGATTAGAATTCCGCATTACGAATGAGACAGACATAGACCTTAAACAATACTACGATCGGCTAAATTACGAACTAAGCGTAATAACTTCAATGAATTATTCCGGGTATTTTCTAATAGTTTCTGACTTTATCCGTTGGAGCAAAGCAAATGGCATTCCAGTTGGTCCAGGAAGAGGCTCTGGTGCTGGATCAATTGTTGCTTGGGGCTTGCAGATTACAGACCTTGATCCAATAAAGTTTGGCCTAATATTTGAAAGATTTTTGAATCCTGATCGTGTATCGATGCCTGACTTTGATATCGATTTCTGCCAAGAGAAAAGGGACCTGGTTATTGATTATGTTCAGAAAAAGTACGGTTATGTTGCTCAAATAATCACTTTTGGAAAATTGCAAGCAAGGGCAGTATTGCGTGATGTTGGTAGAGTATTGCAAATGCCTTACTCTCAAGTGGATAAAATATCTAAAATGGTTCCATTTAATCCAGTAAATCCTGTAACTTTATCACAAGCGATAGAGTTTGATCAAAACCTGCAGAAAGAGCGGGATAGTGATGAGGTAATTGCAAAGCTTCTTGATATATCTCTTAAGCTTGAAGGAATATATCGTCACGTTTCAACCCATGCTGCTGGAATTGTAATATGTGATCAAAAGTTGGAAAATTTTGTTCCTGTGTACTACGATCCAAATTCGGCTCTGCCAATCACTCAATACAGCATGAAATATGTGGAGAAAGCTGGGCTAATAAAATTTGATTTTCTTGGGCTTGGTACGCTAACGCTAATAGATCATGTATGTCGTTTAATTAATCGTGATGGAAAAAAGATTGATATTTCTTCAGTTCCTTTAAATGACCAAAAAACCTATGAGATACTCTCAAGCGGTGATTCAATTGGAGTGTTTCAGCTTGAAAGTTCGGGAATGAGAGAAGCTTTAATTAAACTAAAACCGGACTGCATTGAAGATATTATCGCTTTAATTTCCCTTTATCGTCCAGGACCTATGGATAACATTCCAACTTATGTTGCAAGAAAACATGGACTTGAAAAGCCAGATTATATTCATCCGTTACTTGAGGAAGTATTAAAAGAGACATTTGGGGTAATAATTTACCAAGAACAAGTGATGGAAATAGCCCGTATTCTTTCCGGGTATAGCTTAGCGGAAGCAGATCTGCTGAGACGTGCCATGGGTAAGAAAATCAAGGAAGAGATGGATAAACAACGTGAACTTTTTGTCCAAGGGGCAACAAAAAATGGCGTTGATTATGACAGGGCAAGTTATATCTTTGACCTTGTTGCAAAATTTGCTGGTTATGGGTTCAATAAATCTCATGCTGCAGCATATGCGGTTATATCTTATCAAACGGCTTACCTTAAAGCTAATTATCCATTAGAATTTTTTACAGCACTAATGAATCTGAATATTGATGATAGAGATAAACTGAATTTATTTTATCATGCAGCAAAGTTTAGTGGCGTTACCGTTCTTCCACCTGATATAAACAAATCTAAAGCTGAATTCTCAATAGAGAACGAACGCATACGTTATGGTATTGCTGCCTTGAGGAATGTTGGTTTTTCTATAGCGGAAGGAATAGTGAACGTACGTTCAAGCGCTTGTAAGGACATATGGGAATTCATTCAAAATTCAGGTCATATAATAAATAAGAGAGCGCTAGAAAGCCTGATTAAATCCGGAGCATTCGATAGCGTGCATAAGAACAGAAAGCAGCTATATGAGTCAATGGACACGCTGATTTACTTTGCAAATAAAAACAAACAGGATAGAGAATCAAGTCAAGCTGCTTTGTTTGGTAGCCTTGATGTCCTCAAACCGAAACTTGAGAATGTGGAAGATTTTGATGAAGAGAAAAAATTAGAGCATGAGTTATTTTCACTAGGATTTTATTTAACTAATCATCCACTTGAAAAATTTAGAATTCTTCTGGAAAAGTTAAATATTGGGTTTATCGGAGAAAATAGAACAGCAAAAACTGCTGGGGTAATATTAAATGCACGTATGAGAACTTCAGAGCGTGGAAGGTTTGTTATCCTCACACTTTCCGATCCCCATAACGTTTCTGAAATAGCATTCTATAATAATGAAATAATAGAAGAAAAAAGAGATTTATTTTCACCAGGAACATTTGTGATAATTGATCTTGAAGCTTCGGAAAATACGACAAGATTAGCAGGCAAGGATATATCTGAGTTTACAAAAAGAATCGCTTCTACAATAAAAGAATTAGTTCTCACCACTGAGTGCACGGATTCGCAAAAAGCCGCTATGGAATTAAACGCAATATTGAAAGATGAAGGCAGAACCAAAATAATGCTAAGACTTCTTCTCGAAAAACATAAAGTGAGCATCTTATTACCAGGTGCGTACTCAATTGCTCCTCAAGTTATGTATGAAATATCTAACTTAAGCTGGATTAAAGGCGTAGAAATTAACACAAATAACTTGCTTATATAAAAAAGCTTTATATAATGAAATATTTAATCGGTATTAAAGGAAGATATAGTGAATCTTTATGAATTTACTTTTATAACACAACAAGGATTATTACAGCAAGAAGTAGAGGAAATGGTCCAAGAGCTAGCTGTTTCATTGAAAAATATTAAAGCAGATGTTATGTTCCAGCAAATCAGGGATATTCTGAAAAAAGGAAATGACAAGCTTACAACACAAGAGTTAGAAGTGCGTGCTGAAAACATTAAAGAAGGTCTAGTTGCTTACTCTGATTTCTTGGAAGATCTTACAAAAATTTTATGGGTTGAATTGGAAGAAGATCTTTCAAATTTGAAAGAAGTGAAGTCAAAAATCGATAAAGAGTTGAAAGATGACCTAAAAGATTTAGGAATAACGCAAGATTTTACAAAATTTCTAGGAGGCAGTACTAAAAGTGCGTTTATCCATAACGCAGTAAATGCTTTGAAGAGAAATATTTCAGAACATCTAATAAAGATTTTTCAAGATATTTTGAAAGATTTTAGAATAAACGGTCCAACTCAATCGAGCAAAGCGTTGGAAATGCTTTTGAAAAACATTGAAGCATCAGGATTAATCAAGTATGAACATTGGGGTCTTTTGGATTTTGCATATCACAAAAATAAAATGAAGAGCGGTCATTATTGTATAATGTGCATAAGTTCTACTGCAAGCATTCTGGATGAATTTATGCGTAGAATGAAACTTAATGAGAACGTTATTCGCCACTTTCCTGTGCAGGTTGATAAAATTTTTGAAGGTAAATCTCATATGATGAATAAACAAATTGAGGAGCAAAGCGCATAATGATGAAAAGACGAAATAGTTTTAATAATTCTTACGTATCTGTAAATAATAGGACTGGCTTTAGGCGTTCTAAAGTTTGCCCTCTTGCTGCGTCTAAAGATGAAGACATAGATTATAAGAATATAGATTTATTATCCAAGTTTACCTCTGACTATGGTAGGATATTACCTAGAAGATTAACAGGCGTATGTGCAAAAAAACAAAGGAAGTTACGCTTAGCGATCATAAGGGCACGTTTTTTAGCTCTTATTCCTTACTGTACTAAAAAAGTTTAGGTAATTTATGTTGATAATTTTAAAGGAAAATATAAGGACTTTAGGTAAGCTTGGTGAAGTTGTCAAAGTTAAACCAGGTTATGCACGTAATTTTCTTTTTCCACAAAGAAAAGCGGTGAAAGCTACCAAGGAAAATTTAACAAAGCTAGAGGAGCAACGTTTATTACTGGAAGAAGAGAATATAAAAAGATTAAATGTAGCAAAAGAGCTTGCATTGTCACTACATGATAAGTTTGTGGTATTGATAAAGCAAGCTTCAGAGGATGGTAAAATTTTTGGTTCTGTAACAACACGTGAAATTGCGAAAATTTTACTACAAGAAGGACATGTGATAGACCACCGTAGTTTATCTTTTGGTGGAGTAAGCATCAAAAACTTGGGTGAATACCAAGTAAACGTAGAATTACATAGTGAAGTAGTAGTACCAATTACTATATACGTCGTGAAATCCGAAACAGATGCAAATGAGCTAAGGCAAGTAAAATTGCAAAATCAGAAGTCTGAGCAACAAGAGGCAGAGCAAGATGCGAATAAAGAAGCTGCTGATGGTGATGATAGCTGATCAAAGATGATCCCTTGTTATAGCCGAAAAGAAATGTCTGCCATGGCTAAGCTGGTGTCATCCCAGTGCTTCCCTCATGTCATCCCAGTGCGTGACACTGGGATCCAGTTTATTTCATCATGGACATTATTTTATGCTTCTAGAATCCGTTGTCCATTGAATAATTTGCAAATACTTTTATACCTGGATTCCAGTGTCACGCACTGGAATGACACCATTATTGGAATAAATCAAAAATGATTCCCCGCTATAGCAGAAAAGAAATGTCTTCCATTTGGGAGGAAAATAATAAATTTAATATATGGCTTAAAATAGAAAAATTAGCGTGTGAAGCTCAAGCAAAGTTAGGAGTGATTCCGAATAATATTGCTGAGAACCTCTCTGGTGCTATTGAATTTGATGTTGAATGTATCAACGAAATTGAATCCATTGTAAAACATGATGTTATAGCTTTTCTGACATATATTGCTAAAAAAGCGGGAGTTGATGTTCGTTATCTTCATTATGGAATGACAAGTTCTGATGTTTTGGATACATGCCTTGCGGTGCAACTGAAAGAGTCCTGTGATATTTTGCTCGAGAATCTAAAAAATTTACTTGCAGCATTGAAAAAAAAAGCTGAGGACTATAAAGATATTGTTTGTGTTGGACGCAGTCACGGAATGCATGCAGAACCAACAACTCTTGGAATAAAATTTGCCAGATTTTATGCTGAATTTAAACGCAATTATCAGAGATTAATTAGCGCGCAAAAAGAGATCTCAATTTGTAAAATATCAGGTGCAGTAGGCAATTTTGCAAATGTTGATCCGTTTGTTGAAGAATATGTAGCGAAAGAAATAGGACTCATACCTGAAATCATATCGTCTCAAGTCATTCCTCGTGATAGACATGCTATGTTCTTTTCAGTTTTGGGAGTGATTGCAAGCTCAATAGAAAATGTTGCTGTTGAAATTCGTCATTTGCAAAGAACTGAAATCGGCGAAATTTCTGAGCATTTTTCCACGGGGCAGAAGGGAAGCTCTGCTATGCCACACAAATGTAATCCTATTTTAAGTGAAAATCTGACTGGACTCTCACGTTTAATACGCAGTTATGTTTTTCCTGCGTTAGAAAATGTTGCATTGTGGCACGAACGTGATATATCACACTCGTCTGTGGAAAGATGCATTGCTCCTGATGCTTGTATAACAATGGATTTTGCTTTAGTGCGATTAACAGATTTGATAGATAAATTGGTGATCAATAAGGAAAACATTGAAAAGAACTTAAATTCTTCAAAAGGTTTAGTTTTCTCACAGCGTGTATTGCTTGAGTTAGTAAATAGTGGTTTGGCGAGGGAAGAGGCGTATAAAATTGTTCAGAGCAATGCAATGAAAGTGAAACAAAACAACAGTGATTTTCTGGCCGAATTGAAACAAGATAAACCCTTACTTAAGGTTATTAACTCGGAAAAACTTGAATCTTTGTTTGATTTGAAGTATTATACGAAACATATAGATCGTGTGTATAATAAGGTTTTTAATTAGGCTGAGTAGCTCAGTTGGTAGAGCAGGAGGATCATAATCTCTTGGTCGGGGGTTCAAGTCCCTCCTCAGCCACTCGAACTAAACTATGTTTAGCAAAGCAGTGCTACTGGTGAAACCCAGTGTCAGTTACTTGGAATGAGTTGTATATCCACTCAGGTGAGGAGACAATGGATAAGAGATTGTGAAAAGGGTTTAGCTTTTGGCCTATGATCTCTTTAAATGACAGAATTTCACTACAAAACTTAACTTTCTTCTATGCAGTTAGCTAAGTCAAGAAAGGTGAATCTATCTCTTGTTGTAAACGCAAGATCGACCACTTTACAATATTGTTCTTTATTCCAACTGAGGTGCTCTGGTAAGTGTGGAATTGATAGATCTTCAAATATTTTTTGCAGGTGTTTTGCAGGTAGTAAATTTTGCTTAATTAAACTGGAAATATTATGCCATTCTTTACAAATAATCTCTTGGATTTTTTGCTGCATAATTTGCTTCTGTTCAAAAGTTCTTACAAATTCGATATTATCAAAGCACTGAGTTATATGTTCTACATCTAAAGTGGTCGGTTTGATAATCGGGTTTTGTATTGATAATATCTTTTCCTGCAAATTAGCCATGGTAATCGTCGTAACAGCAATTTTTTCGCCATGTAGTAAGGAATGATCTCTTGTTACCATTTCCATTGCGTGAGCTATCATATGCTCTCCTTGGCTTGCAGAATAGCTGCCTTTTGATATTACCATTCCAAGTCCTGAAATTAGTAGAACTTCCATAAGTAATAGGACCACTTTTCTACTTCTTTTAGTAAGCGCCGTATACTCTCTTAGCAAAATTTGCTCCAAATCGCGAACAAGTGTAAAAGGTAATTCATTGTATTCTGTGCCAAGCAACAAATGAGATAGTAGCCAGTCAGCCTGAACTGTTGAACGACAAATGAAATCTGCAAATCCGCTTAATGTGAGACGCAGTGGTGCATTGGCAAGTATGTCTATATCTATATATACTGCTCTTGGAAGATGTGCTTTGAACGATTTTTTATATCCATTTACTAATATTGAAGCATTTGCAGAGGTATATCCATTCATAGAAGCGGCTGTTGGGAACGATATATAATCTTTTTTCTCGAGGTAGCTTGCATATTTGCAGATATCGTTAACAGTGCCGCTACCAAATGCAACTATTAAGTCACTGTCTTTTGCTTTGTTTCTAACTAGATTTACAGTTTCAAGAGAGGCAGCTCTGCTTGGTGTCATGCAAGTAGCTGACACTGGGATCCAGGAAAACAACTTATGGATTCCAGTGTCACGCGCTGGAATGACAGGTGGAGCTGGAATAATTAAGTTAGGAATTTTATTAAGTACGTTTTTGTTTAAAAGTTTTGCTGTATTTTTATCTGCAACTAGAAAGACGTCATTTCCGTGTCGTGTGCATATTTCATAGATATCATCAGCAAGGTAGTAATCTGTTATTACTTCCCTTAGAAAAGTTTGTTCGGTTTGATGTAATATTTGTTTTAAATAGTGCATAGAGTGTTTACAATATAGCAGTATAAGTATTTTAAGATTGACATGAAAATTGACCCTGTAGAGCTAACTAGGAAATTGATCTCTTTTGAGAGTATAACACCAGAAGACAGCGGGGCAATAGAGTATATAGCAACAATCTTCAAGAAGAGCGGCTTTGATTGTGAGATTTTAGAATTTGGTGATAAAGTTAAAAATCTTTATGCGAAATATATAAATGGAGTACCAAATTTGTGCTTTGCTGGGCACGTTGATGTTGTACCACCGGGTCAGTTAAAAGATTGGGCATTTGGTCCATTTAATCCAGAAGTGAGGGATGGAATGCTATATGGAAGAGGGGCCGCTGATATGAAAAGCGGAGTAGCTGCATTTATTGCTGCTATGGTAAATTTGATTGCAGAGAAGTTTCAATTTAATGGTTCGATAAGTGCATTGATTACCAGTGCTGAAGAAAGCATGGAAGAATATGGAACAAAGGCAGTTTTGGAATGGATGAAAAATAAGCAGAAAAAGATAGATTTTTGTGTGGTTGGCGAACCAACCAGTAGTGAGAAATTAGGTGATACCATAAAAATAGGCAGAAGAGGTTCTGTAACATTTGAATTAATTTGCCATGGAAAACAAGGGCACGTTGCCTACCCAGACCTAGCAGACAATCCAATATATAAGGTAATATCGATATTGAGTAAGGTAAAAAATACTACTTTTGATCATGGTAATAAATATTTTCAGCCTTCACATTGCGAAGTTACTACTATCGATGTTGGAAATAATACTAGCAATCTAATACCTGGCTCAGCAACTACACGTTTTAACATTCGATATAACAATGAACAAACACCGGGTGGCTTATATAAGCTGATTGATGAAATATGCTCCAGTGTAACTAGCGATTATAAACTTTCTGTGCATAGCAGCAGGGACGTTTTCCTCTCTACTCCCGATAGAAATACTGATATTATGCTTGATGCAATAAGTAAGGTTACCAACATTGATGCTATACTTAGCACAAGTGGTGGCACATCTGACGCTGCGTTTATCAAAGATGTTTGTCCAGTGATTGAATTTGGTATAATCAACAAAACCGCACATCAGATAAACGAATGCGTATCAGTAAACGATATACACAAGTTAACAGCTATATATAAGGAATTTATAGAAAATTATTTCAATCCCACTAATAAAATATTGAATCAGGTCAACGTGGTTAGGAATATATCTAGTGGTCCATTGTTAGCTTAGATGTAATCAGATCTCTTGCATAACTGTTGTCTGAATAACAACTGGTGTCATTCCAGCAAAATGTGTCAAGTAAGTTTTTTCGTTTCTATAGCTACTTGGATGACAAAAGAAGAAATACTAGACTTTATACCTTTTGCACTCAAATTCACATAAATCATGAATTATGCACGTTTCACACGAAGGTTTCTGTGCTTTGCAAACATATCTACCATGCAAAACTAGCCAATGATGAGCATAAAGCAGGTATTTTTTGGGAACCACATTTAAAAGAGATTGCTCTGTTTTAAACACATCTTTTTCTTTCACAAGCCCAATTCTATTGCTCACTCTAAAAACGTGAGTATCAACTGCCAATGTTGGAATGCCAAGCCCCGAATTTAAGAACACATTAGCGCTCTTTCTCCCCACTCCAGGCAAAGACACCAAATCATCAAAATTAGTAGGTACTTTGCTGTTGTATCGTTCTACCAATATTTTACTAAGCCCGATTATATTTTTTGCTTTGGAATTATATAAACCAATACTGCTTATGCATTTTTTCAGCTCACTCTGCCCAAAGCTCAGCATTTTTTCTGGCGTATCAGCGATATTAAATAGTTCTCTTGTAATTTTATTAACGCTTACATCAGTTGTCCGCGCTGATAAAACTATCGCAACCAGTAACGTAAAATGATTGGTATAATTTAGCTCTATTTTTGGCGCAGGATTTGATTGTTGAAACTTTTCAAATATTAGTTCTACTTTTTTTGAGTCCATCTCATTTACCACACCTCTTTTAAATATTTAAACAAAGAACCCCTCTTTCCCATCATACAAATACAATTTGTCCATTCTCACCACGTCAAAATTGTGTTCTTCGAGTTTGATTAGCAAGTTATTTACATCACTATTTGTAATAGCTTGCTTTTCATTATTTGCGATAAACCTACAGGTTATTTGGTCACTTGAAGGTTTTGAGTTTCCTGGCCAAATCGCAAGTCCTTTTGAGTATATTGCTATCATTTGCAGATTACTTGATTCAAATAATCCTACTATTTGATCAACATTACTGGATTTGTCCCAAGCGAGAGTTATATCACTACCCACTAGCTTTTTAACTTTGTAATCTTGTTCGTAATTGTCTTGTACTTTATTTATTTTACTATCCAAATTTATTTTACTATCCGAACCACTGCCAATTATAAGCTCAGCAGGTTTCTTTCCTAAATTATCTATAACAGCTTCTGCAAATTCTTTGGTACCAACTTTCTGTTTACTTCTTTTCTCCTTATATAAATCGGCAGTGTGTATTCCATCCTCCAAAGTCTTGAGCCATGCATCGTAGATTAGTTTTGCAGTACCCACTTGACCTATGTAAATTAGCATATGCACTGCAGCATTTAAAAGACCAGAAGGATTGGCTATGTTTTTTCCTGCAATATCAGGGGCAGAACCGTGCACTGCTTCAAACATTGCGTATTCATTCCCGATGTTGCTACTTCCGGCAAGCCCCACAGATCCAGAGGTTTGTGCGACTATATCTGATAATATGTCGCCATATAAGTTCTCGGTTACTATAACATCAAAATTCTCCGGTTCTGTTGCAACACGCGCCATTCCAATATCAACTATATAATGTTCTGCCTTTATATCTGGGTATTCCTTTGCAATGCGATCAAACGCGGCATGGAAAGTTCCGTCAGTCATTTTCATGATGTTATCTTTAGTCAGGCAAGTTACTTTTTTTCTGTTGTGTTTTTTTGCATATTCAAAAGCGTACCTGCATATCTTCTCTGAGCCAGATCTAGTAATAATTTTAGTGCATTGGTAAGAGTCACCAGTGAGCCTATGCTCTATTCCGGTGTAAACGTCCTCTTCATTTTCACGTATCACTACGATATCAAACTTATCGAATTTATTTTCTATAACAGGATGATATGAAATGCATGGTCTGATATTTGCATACAACCCTAGATTTTTTCTGAGTGCAACGTTTAAGCTTTTGTGCCCTTTACCTTGAGGAGTTGTTGTCGGAGATTTTAATAATATTTTTGTCCTTTCAATTGATTCCCAACCACTTGGAGAAATTCCGTGAGACCATTCTTTACTGTAAACACGCTCCCCTATTTCAATAATATCTATTGAGATTTCCGCTTCTGCTTCGCGCAATATCGACAGCACCGCTTCCATGATTTCTGGTCCGATACCGTCGCCATATGCAACTGTGATTAGTGTTGACATAACTTCCCTAGTTATAAATGATTTAATATTAATTTAAATAATAGAGTGGCACAAGTAGCTAATATTACCCAAGTTAGTATATTTACGGTTATTTAATAACGTATTTTTATATCATATGATGATATTATGAAATATAGGTGGGGTTATGAATACTGAAATAAATGTTAAAGTAAATTATGTAGGATTTACAAGGCGTATTGTAGCAGAAATACTTGACCTCATCATATTTTCCCCTCATTTTATCTTCGGTTTTATCTATGGTGTATTCATCGTATCATTACAAGATCAAGATAAAGACTCTTTTCAGGAACTTGCACAACTAGCAACAGAAATACCATTTATAGTTTCTACAGTGGTCGCAACATTAGTACTAACAATATCCAAAATATTAATGGTAACAAAACTTGGTGGTACCCCAGGAAAACTATTGTGTGGTATGCATATTAAAGATGCTAATACATTTACAAATGTTACCCTTATGCAAGCAACAATAAGATGTATTTCTAAGGGAAGCATCTGGATTATTTTTCGCTTTTTGCTTCATCTGCATTATCATGGTTATACTTTTCTATATCTTTTAATTGTGCTAATTTTATTTTTGTTTGCAGTATTTGATCAACGCAAACAGACTTTTTACGATAAAATTGCAAAAACAGTAGTGATAGACTATAAATCTAGTTGATATTTTTCTTTATAGGTAGTACATGGATAAAAAAGTAAACTACTCAACGATGACAAGACGTACTCTAGCATTTATAGTTGATTGTATTTTATTTATCGCAATACCATTTGGTTTAATGGCGGTGGGTTTCTCACTTACACACGCAATACAAGGGATCATGGGTGCAATAATTGTAATCACCACGATTGTATTTTCTTTATTTTTAATGATACCATGTATATTTCATATATTCATGCTAGTAAAATTTGGCGGCACTCCAGGACACTTGTTATTTAGCATGCGTGTAAAAGACAAAGATACATTTGAGTCAATCACTACAATGCAAGCAATGAAAAGGACTATAGCTCTTTTTATAATTTATTGCATATCACTTTGTAATCCCATTTTATTCTTAGCTATACTAATCTTAGTTTTAGTATGTGCAGTAGGTGATGAACATAAACAAGCTTTTCACGACAAAATTGCAAACACGGTAGTGATAGATTATAAACCTAGTTGATATTTTCCTTTAGCTGTCTGCCACCAAGGGTGTCATTCCAGTGTCACGCGCTAACTTAAGGTAAATTGCCAACTTAACTATAAATATATTTTGGTAAATCCAAATTATTTTAGCTATAAGAGCGTTTTACTTTTTGCTCAGCATATCCATCATAACTGGCTTACTTTTAGTGATTCATGGAGTTAAAAAAGTCAGCATTGCTCTTTGTTAAAAGTAGTTTGTCACGTAAAAATTCCATTGCTTCAACGGGTCCCATAGGATTGAGTATCCTACGCACCACCCATATTTTATTTAGTATAGCCTTATCAACTAATAGCTCTTCCTTCCTTGTTCCGGATTTTGTAATATCAATAGCTGGAAATATACGTTTATCAGAAAGTTTTCTATCAAGTATGATCTCAGCATTTCCTGTACCTTTAAACTCTTCAAAAATAACTTCATCCATTTTTGAACCAGTCTCTATAAGAGCTGTGGCGATTATAGTTAAAGAACCCCCATTCTCAATATTACGAGCTGCTCCAAAAAAGCGTTTTGGTCTCTGCAGTGCGTTTGAATCTACACCACCAGTTAGAACTTTCCCAGACGAAGGAATAACCGCATTATAAGCACGTGCAAGTCTAGTAATATTGTCAAGTAGAATTACCACATCTTTTTTATGCTCAACCATTCTTTTAGCTTTTTCTATTACTATTTCAGCAAGCTGTACGTGACGGTAAGCAGGCTCATCGAACGTAGAACTTACTACCTCACCTTTTACAGAACGTATCATATCTGTTACTTCTTCAGGTCTTTCATCTATAAGTAACACTATTAATTCTACTTCAGGGTGATTTATAGCTATAGAGTTAGCCATTTGCTGAAGCAATACAGTTTTTCCTGTGCGAGGTGGAGCAACTACTAACGCTCTTTGCCCTTTTCCAAGAGGAGCTACTATATCTATAGCACGCATGCTTAAGCCTTTTTTATCATCACCATTATTACACTCAAGTACTATGCTTTCCTCAGGATAAAGAGGAAGCAAATTATCAAAATGGACGTACTTTCTTAATTCACTTACTTCAGTAGAGTTTATACTTTGAACCTTAGTTAAAGTAAAATATCTCTCTTTATCACCAGGTGGCCTTATTTCTCCATATGCCATATCTCCTGTACGTAAATTAAACTTCTTTATTTGCCCGTTAGAAATATAAACATCATCGGTACTTGGGGCATAATTTGCACTTGCTGAACGTAAGAAACCAAAACCATCAGGCAATATTTCCACTATTCCACTCCCTGTGGTTATGCCTCCTTCTTCACTCATTTTTTTCATTAAGCTGAATATTATTTCCTGCTTTAGCATTCTACCATTGCTTTTACCATTAGTTGAAATTTTTCTTTCTTCAGCTAACTCTAACAATTCTTCTGCTGTTTTCTCTTTTAATTCGCTCAGATCTAATGTTTTTCTGTTTTTCTCAGTACCTTCATTGACCATCTGTTTTACTGTATCGTTATTGTAAATTTGCTCACTTTTTTCAGGTTGAGCTGTAACCTTTCCTTTTGCCAAAACATCTTCATTGATTGTTGTCATAATCCTCCAAAAATTTTAATTGATGCTTACTAACCTAAAATGTGACTATAAGATAATAAATTAGGCTGAGTTAGTTTCAGTGCGTATTAAGCTTAATTATCATTAAACCCCGTACTTTACTTACATTATACTAATAAACACTAGCAAGTCAAGTTAATTTAATGTTAACAAAGCACAAAAATTTGAGGATTTTCAATAGCTATTCTTTATATTTTTTTAACCTTTCTTGCTTCTCCTCTTCTACTTTTGCTTTTTCCACTTCTGCTTCTAAATTTTCTTGACTACATAAGCCGAGTAGTACAGGATCTTGGGGTTTTATATTTTGCATGTTATGATGAGATCCATCTCTTACCTGCTCAACTGTGTAATTTGTTGTACTAATTAATTTAGCTATAACGTTATTGTCCAAGATAGGAAATTTTTTTACTAAATAATAAATCGCATCAGGTTTATCTCTACGTCTTGCCGTAGAGGCAAAGCCAAGAATGCTACCAATCGCTTTACTCCTTTTTTTTATATTTTTTATAATCAAATTTGGTACACGATTTGGATTTTTTTTGCAATCATCGATTTCTTTTTCAGTAATTATTCCAGAAATAATAGGGTTATATTTTTCTACTCCTATTTCCTCATCAGCTATGTCTTGTACTTCTTCAAGGGCCAATCTGCAACATTGTGCTATTTGATTAAAAGTTAAACCAGTGTTGTCTACTAACCAAGCAGCTATTTGCACTAGAAACTGTTTATTTCTATCGTTATTGCCCTTAGAAGATTCCATTGACATCAAAAAAGCATCTCCCATTTAAAGTATCCCTTACTGTTATACAGAGCTAAAATATAAACTATTAAAACTAAAAAAGCATTAATTTTGTCATTCAATAACTTTTTGTTTGTCATTTCCCACCTCTTAAGTTAATTAAATGCGCTTACCTTTAAGCATATTTCAAACAAAATATTTCCCCTTCCTAAGGTATAGTATAACTCAGTTAAACATATGTTCCTATTTAAGATTAGAGAGTTAAATTTTAAGTTAATATATTGTAATATTATATATATTAGCTAATAAAGCAACAGGTTTACAAGCATTAAATTATCACTATTCTATAATTAATCATTAATTAACTGGGTTTAAAATGAATGTTAAAAATTTTTTCACTAAAGTAACCGTTGTCCTTTTAGCTTGCTTGTTAATCTTCATGGGAATTGGCAACCTTTTATCAGGTGATGATGAAAAAGAAGAGGTAGCTAGGGTTGGAAAAGAAGTTATAATGTCAGATGAGTATAAATCACTATATCAAAATTATGAAAAGCAAATTTCTGGATCTGATGCGAGTAGAGAACAAGTAAAAAAGCTGAAATATGATTTGCTTAACGCACTTATAGAGCAAAAACTATTGTTTAACCTAACTAGTGAGCTGGGGTTGACAGTTGGAGAAGAATCTATAAAAAACCATATTAAAAACACCAAATACTTTCAAAATGATAAAGGTGAATTTGACAAAAATAAATTCTATGAAACGCTAAATGACCTGCATATGACAGAGAAAGAGTATATAGCAAAGCTAGAGAAAGTCCTGCCTGCAATGATGTTCATGACTTCATTATTTAAAGATAATTATCCAGTAACTTTTGGCGAGAAAATTGATGAGCAGATATACAAAAGTCGCTACCAAACTAGAGTAGTTGATATTGTTAAAATAACTGAAGATGCAGTTACAAACATTCCTGAACCAGATGATCAAGCCTTACTTGATTTGTACGAAAGAAATAAATCCCATTTTTATTATCCTGAGTATCGAACTGCGCAATATATTTCCCTAGGCCAAAAGTATTTTGAAGATCAAATCAAGATCTCAGATGAAGAAGTTGATGGTATAATAGAACAACAAGAACTTAAAAATCAAAGAGATATATTCAATGCAATATTTTCTACCAAAGAAGAAGCTGAGACAGCAAGAAGAGCATTTGAGGAGGGTAAAACAAGCTTTGAACAGATAGTAGAAGAGTTTGGCAAAGCAAAACTTGAGGAAACTAGAGTAAATAATATAACTAAGGATTTTTTACCAGAAGACGTGAGAGAGAAGGTATTTGCTCTTAAAGTAGGTGAAGTAAGTGAAGTTTTAGCAAGCAGTTTTGGTTGGCACATAGTAAAAGTGGAAAGTGCGCATCAAATCTCTGATGAAGACTTAGTTGATTTAAAAAAAGACATAAAGTCAGTTCTAACTAACCAAAAGTCTTTTGAAAGAGTCAATGATTTCATAAACCAAGTGAACTATAAGATATACAATGGTTCAGAAATTGAAGAAATATTGAGTGAATATAATTTACCTATACAAACTATTGGTCCAGTAGATGCGAGTGGAAAAGATCAAAGCGGTAATAACGTAGGAGATTCTGGTGATTTGATTTCTTTCATTTTTTCGCGAGAAAAGGATCAGAAAGGTTATTTTAAGGGCGTTGGGGACGCCGTTGTTAGTGTAAAAATCGTCGATATCTTTCCACCCAAATTGCAAAGTTTTGAAGAAGGCAAGGCATTAGCGGTAGAGCTTTGGCGTAGTGAGTTTATAAAAGAAAGAATGTTTAAATTCGGGCAAGAGGTTGCAGTTCAACTAAGAGAAAAAACAGATTTGGAAGAAATTCAAGGTGTGGAATTAGTTAAAGGTCAGCAGATGCACCGCAATAAAGTGGATCAACAAAACTACCCCTTTTCTTTTGTAGAAGAGATTTTCAATATGAAAACAACTGGTTCAGTGACAGATCCTATTCAATACAATAATGAAATTATAATAGGTGTTCTAAAAGAAATGCATTCATCAAATGGCAAATTAAACACGCTTGACACCGGAAAACGTGTGATGATATCGCTAAAAGAGCAATTAATTAGCTATCTGGAATCAAAGTATAAAGTCGAAGTTAATCACGCTATACTTGATGATATATAATCAAAAATCTTATAAGCTGCTTCAAACGCATCCAGTGCCCAGACACACAACTGTACGAACATTGCGATTTGAGAGCAATCTTCACTAGAAAGGATGTCATCCCAGTGCCCAGACACTGGGATCCAGGAATTTTATTAAGTTGGTAAGCATAAAAGTAGCCGTTTTATGTTAAAATACAACGTTTTAATGATTAAAAAAAGGCTGGATTCCAGTGTCAAGCACTGGAATGACACCATTTGCTGTGCAATTTACCTTCAAAAATGAATGTTCGTATAGCTGTGCGCCCGGCACTGCCCTACATTATTGGTAATTATATTATAAGGTGCAAAAGTTGTATAATTCATTTGACTTAAAACGGCTCATTGTATAAAATTGTGGCTAATATATGAATAAAGGTTAACATGGCAGTTAAAATAAGGTTGGCGAGGTTTGGCGCAAAGAAACGCCCTTTTTATAGGATAGTTGTAGCTGATTCACGAGCACCAAGAGATGGGCGTTTTATTGAGAAAATAGGACAATATGATCCAATGTTACCAAAAGACAATAAAAATCGTGTTGTGGTGAAAGCTGATAGATTAAAACATTGGCTAAGTGTAGGCGCGCAGGCAACTGAAAGAGTACTGTGGTTTATCAAAAAAGGCATAGTAACTTTAGAAACAGAACCAAAGAAAACAGAAAAGAAGAAAGTAGAGAACGAGAAAGCACAAGGGCAAGAGGCATAAGTCTCTTAAAATGCTAAATACTGATTTAACAAACAGCGATAAATTAGACGATATTGTATCTTCTGATTTGTCAGCTATGAATGACTTTGTCTTCAAAAATGTCAATGATGAAGATGCTAAGCTTGCTACTGATATTATATCTCATCTTGTTAGGTCAGGTGGAAAAAAAATAAGGCCTAAACTAGTTTTTATTATATGTAAAATGCTAAACTATTCTGGGGAGAATAGGATCAACGTTGCTGCATCGGTAGAGTTTATACACAATGCTACTTTACTTCATGATGATGTGCTCGATGAAAGTGAGGCACGCCATGGAGTTAAAACAGCGAATAAGATTTGGGGAAATAAATCAAGCATTTTAGTTGGTGATCTATTGTTGACTCTAGCATTTAGATGGCTTATAGAGTGTGGAAATTTAAATATTCTCTCTATTTTATCTAAAGCATCGCATTTACTTGTGAAGGGTGAAATAAAGCAGATGACAGCACGTTTTGACCCCCACACAGTCAGGGAAAATTATTTTGATATCATTGGAGAAAAGACAGCATCTTTATTTTCTGCATGCTGTGAAGCTGCATCAACAGTATCTGGTGCAACAAATGACGAAACAGAGAGGCTAAAGAATTTTGGTTTTAATTTTGGTATGGCATTTCAAATAGTTGATGATATGCTCGATTATACTGCTAATCAAGGCACTTCTGGAAAGCAAGTCGGAAAAGACTTTTTCGAAGGTAAAGTCACCTTACCTGCTATTATAGCATACGAAAAGGGCAGTCCAGCAGAGCAAAAATTCTGGGAAAAATGCTTTTCTTCAGCTAGACACAATTTTGACCAAGCATTACACTATATTAATCACCATAATGCCATTCAGCTTTCTATGGAAAAAGCTAGACACTACATTAATATGGCACAAAATGATATTAGTACTTTTTCTGATTCTTTTTATAAAACTACTTTAATTGACTTTTTAAATGCGAGCATAGAAAGACGAATGTAGCTGGCGCTTGATATTTTCGAATTAATTGCTATATATTTATTAGATTCTTAAGGGTAATAATATGTCAGATAGCAGTAAAGAGAAAAAGAAGAAGTTTGCTGATATGGTAAGTAGGCAGAAAGGTGACGACCAACAAAGTGATAACCATAAGCAGACTGATGATTTAAATGAAGATCTCAATACATTAAAAGAACGTGCAGCTCAGCTTGAAGATCATTTACGCCGTGCTGTTGCAGATAATGAAAACGTCAAACGTATAATGCAAAAGCAAATTAGCGATGCAAGTGACTACGCAGTCACAAAACTTGCACGTGATATGATCGACTCGTGCGACAATTTAAAAAGAGTAATGGAAATTTTGAAAGACGGTGATCCTGTTCATGAGGGGATTAAAGTAGCTTATCAAAAAATTATAAATGATCTAAAAAAACATGGAATAGAGGAAGTAGATCCACTTGGTGAGCTTTTTGATAGTAATTTACACCAAGCTGTTGTGGAAAGAGAAGACAATGAAAAAAAGCCTGGCACCATTGTAGAAGTACTACAAACTGGTTATACTATCAAAAATAGGTTGCTCCGTCCTGCAATGGTTATTCTTTCTAAGAAATCTGCTGATTGTGGAAGCGATTAGCATGAGGTAAATGTATAATGACAAGTATTGTCTTTTCAGGTATCCAGCCAAGTGGCGTACTACATTTAGGTAATTATCTTGGTGCAATCAAACAGTGGATAGACTTACAGGATAAATACAAATCTCTTTTTTGTATTGTCGACCTACACGCAATCACAGCAAATAAGCTTCCCGCAAGTGAATTAAAAAGTAATATTTTCAAAACAGCAGCAGCTTATATTGCATGCGGAATAGATACAGAAAAGTCCATTATTTTTAGTCAGTCCACAGTTAGTGGTCATGCAGAACTGGGCTGGCTGCTTGGATGCTATACACCAATTGGTTGGCTTAATCGCATGACTCAATTTAAAGATAAAGCTGGCAGCGATAAACAAAAAGCCTCTCTTGGATTATATAGTTATCCAGTACTTATGGCTGCAGATATATTGTTGTATCAAACTAAATACGTTCCTGTTGGTGATGATCAAAAACAGCATTTGGAGCTTGCACGTGATATTGCATCAGCTTTTAACAATCATTATAAGCTGGATTATTTCATCGTACCTGAAATCTTAACTTTGGATTGCACATCAAGGATAATGAGCTTAAGGGATGGCACAAGCAAGATGAGTAAATCTGATCCTTCAGAACATTCGTGCATTAACCTTGATGATACGGATGACTTAATTGTCAAAAAAATAGAAAAAGCAAAAACAGATTCAATTCTAGGCTTTGCTACTTTAAAGTGCCGACCAGAAATAAGCAATTTGATAAACATTTATTCAGTGCTTAGTAATGTAAATGCAGAAAAAGTATGTGAAGAAGTGAACAAACATGACATGAAGCACTTCAAAAAAGAGTTAGCTGATTTAATTATCAGTGTTATATCACCCATACGTGAGAAAATGAATGATCTTTTAAAAGACCAATTCCATTTACATGAAATATTAAAAAAAGGCACAAAGAAAGCAGCAGAAATTGCAACCCATAATATAAAAGAAATCAAGGATATTATTGGATTTGCTCAATATCTGTAAGGTTCCAAAGTGTGATGGTGCGAACCGTCATACCGCCGCGGTATCTCAGCCGCTAACACGTAGCGGGATGACGGTTTTTCAAATTGTCGGTAAATCTAAGTCAGTTTAGCTATAGGCAGCAATTTTCTGTATTTATTTTAAGTTGAAGAAAGCTCAAATGAAAAATCGTGTTTTGCTAAAAATCACAGAATGCAGTCTGGTTACAAAATTCTCTAATGGTCTTAAATAAAACTTCCAGTGAATGATTGTCAGACATATTGTGCTCTGCTGATTTTATTAAGTGTACTTCAACATCGGTTGACTTAATTTTTTCAGCTAAATTCAATGAAGTTTGATAAGGAACATCTTTATCATTAATGCTATGCAGCAAGCGCACAGGACAGTTTATATCTATTGTCTTTTTGTTTAAAAGAAGGTTCTTTCTGCCATCTTCGATCAAATTTTTAGTTATTTTGTATGTACAATGCTCTGAAGTAAAATCTATTACACCTTTAGAATCTAGTTCTTCTTTTTGCTTGCCTGACAATTGCTTGAATATCAAATCTTCAGTAAAATCGGGAGCAGACGATATACCAATTAGTGCTGCAATTTTTTCTGGAAATTGAAGGGCAGTGAGCAACATCAGCCATCCTCCCATACTTGAACCTATAATTATTTGTTTATCGCTAGTTAATTCACTCATTACTTTAGCACAATTTTTTTGCCAATCACTTATCGTGTAATCAATAAAATTACCACTTGAATGACCGTGACCAAAATAATCAAATAGCACAAGTGCTACGTCATTTTCTTGGCAAAATTTGTAAATAGCAGTTGCTTTAGTTCCATCCATATTGGATGCAAATCCACCGAAAAAAACTACAGAAGCTTTCTTTCCTTGTAGCTTTCGATATGCTATGTGACCATTATTTCCATCAAACAATTTACAATAATCCATACTACTTTGGCAAAGCAACCGGGCTATCACTCAATTGATGCAAATAACTAACTAGATCTGCAATTTCTTGTGGATTGGAAATACCTGCAAATGCCATACGTGTACCTTTTATATAGGCTTTTGGGTTCTTTAAAAAGGCAAATAGCTCCTCATACCCCCATTTTCCACCTCTGTCAAGCACTGCTTTTGAGTAATTGAATGAGTTACCAAGATGGGCCTTTTTATTTCCAACTATGTTCCATAAGTTTGGTCCTACTTTATTCATTCCACCTTTCTCAAAACTATGGCAGGCTATACATTTTTTTGCTGCTGATTTACCTTTCTCAAAGCTAGCATTCTGCATGAGCGCTCCAATATCAAGCGCCACTTGCTCGATTTTTTGCTGGAACTCATTGCTGCCAGCAGCTACTATCGTTTGGTGTTCAATCTTATATTCTTCTGGACTGTAAAGCATATCAACTACATTACTAACTATCATAATGATTAGCCCAGAAAGTAAAATCGATGCTGCAATCTTATTAAGCTCCATAGTTAATTTTTATTAAGTAATGTTACTTAAATTATGCGAATATTTTCGCAAATAGCAACCAATTACCTTGAAGCTCGCTAAAGATGAGAGTCTCTATAGCTGACCCAAGAAAGGTTTTCTTACGTCCATACCGCCGCGAACCGTCATACCGCGATTCATTCGCGGTATCTCAGCCGCTAACAAGAGATCCCGCTAACAAGTAGCGGGATGACGAGGTTCACTGCCATTAAGTTAAGGAAAGAATGGTTAAAAACTGAACTAAAAAGTCAGAAATAATTAAGGATTTATGACAAATGCTGAAACAGAATAGAGTAAACTTTAAAGCAGATAAACTCTGAAGTGTAAATTACTTAAGAAATAGTTTGTTTAGAAGTCATTTTACAGGAGCTATGGCAATAAGCTACCCAGTTATTATCAGAAGATATGAATACTACCTCTAGTCAAAATATGTGTTTTCTAACCCTTTTTTGGTAATTGAACGAACGAAGATAAGGTACCTTATGACGATCAACTTTCCTTCCCTTTCTTACCGCCAAAGTGTTCATCAAAAATAGCTTTGATAATTGATCCATAATGCAGTCAGTATCTGATTCCGTAGCAAAAATGTCGAAAGCCAAGTTTTTGATCGCGTTAAATGAGACAGATTTGTTAATGCTCCTCTTAAGCTTATCATCGGTTAAGTCCATATTCAACGCTTCTTCTACATCTTCTGTCATAACACTTTCTAGGTTGCTAATAAAGATAGCTGACCAAAAATCCTGTTTAACAGACTCAACACTTTTTCCTGTAAAATTTTCTAGACTTAGTCTTCCTTTGAGTTTTGCAAAAAATGTCTCAACTCCCCAGCGTAAAAAATATAACTCCTTAAATCCTCCAGTTTGAAACTTTTGTTCATCCATTAATGATGTAGCTAACACTTCAATTTCACCAGATGGCAGTACCACTTTGAAGCGTTATTCCACTATTTTCTTGTTTTATCTTACGCTGAGCACATATGGTAACCTCAACACTAGATGGGCTTTTTTCTTCAAACATAGCATTCACTTCATTAAAAGATGATCTGGGACATCGAATGACATAAGCAATTTTTCTTTTTGTAAGGCTAGAAAGAAATTTATAAGATAAATATACAAATCAGTAAGTCATTAGTATTTACAACTTTAAGCATTTCATCTGCTAAGTTAATTTCATGAGTGTTACCTCTATCTAACACTGACCTTATGGCAACATTATTTAGCACATCTTAACAAACCGCAAAGGTTGCACTTGCATAATCACCTAAATCTTTTGGTTTTTGGTTACGTATTTTTCTTGAGCCAAATTCATTTTTTATTTCAACGCTTGTTGGTAAAATGATTTTGGAGGCATCAAGAGCTAACACTCTAAAGCCAAAACAAGTTTTAAATTTTTGGTCTTGGTAGTACAAGGAAACCACACCTTCGTTAATTTCTGAAAATGCACTGTGTTTCATTTTTTTTCTTGCTTGACTAAAAGCACTAGCAGTAACGGTATAGTCTTTTTTCCTATATAAAATAAATTCGTTTAGTATTACTTGCAGCGACTTTACACTTTTTCTTAAAATTAAGATAAATATGTCAATAAAAGATAACTTCCTCTTTCTCATAAAATCTTTTGAAGATGATTTATGGGATTCTATAAATTCTAGACTTGCCAATTCATTTTGAATAAATTTTATTACTGCCTTTTTTACTCATACTACCTTTAAACTTATTGGTATACATCATTATCCCATAAAATCTATCTTTTTTCCTTAACTTAATGGCAGTGAGACGAGGTTATCGTCATGCCGCCACGAACCGTCATACCGCGATTCATTCGCGGTATCTCTTAGCCGCTAACAAGTAGCTGGATGACGATTGTCAGGGTGTAATCCCAGTGTCCCTATGATGTCATCCCAGTGCCCAGACACTGGGATCCAGGAAAAAGAATGGTGTCATGAAAGTAGCCTCCTGTCATCCCAGTGCCTTGACTACTTGGATCCAGAAAACTTAACTTTAAATAAGTGGCTGCATAATAAAGACTAGATTCCAGTATCAGCTACTTGCATGACACTATTTGTTGTAAACTCACTTTTACTCTATGGTTATCTTTTTATACTACCTTGTCTACCTTATTTTACCGCTTTCCTAAACGGATACAACTTGGAGCTATTTTGCCTTTTTTCTATGCAAGAAGTCTATTGTATAGCTATTGCCGGTTGTATATTACTTATAGTTTATCTATTCAAATTTTGACTTTATTTTTCATAATTAATTATTGACACTGTTGATAATCTAGTTATTATTAATATTCTAGTGGTTAATGAGGTAAAAAATGTCTACATCTAACCTTAAAATTTCGATTGCTGCTTTATCATTATGTGTATCTGCCGTTGCAATTTATATACATCTCCCTTATGTTATTGCAGCAGTTTCTGGTTCTGGTGCCATTGCAGCAGTTCCTTTAGCAATCTTTGCTGTTTCTGTGGTTGTTGCATTGGCTTCAGTAGCATATCTTATTAAACTTGCCGTTTCTAGAGATGATAATAAGAAAGAAGCAGGTCTTAATGGACAGGAATTTGGCCATACTGCATCTCAAGAACCACAAAAATCTGCGTGTAAAAATTGTAATAATCTGGACAGTGAACTAATTAGAAAAGGATTGTCTGTTAAGCAAGATAGTGGATCACAGACGGAAGTGAGAAGTTCGGAACATGTTCCGAACCTTACTCCTCAACAACCTCCGCTAACACTTGGTACAGCAATTCCTCAAAATAATAATGCACCTCCGCCACCACCTCCACCTCCAAGTTCAAATGGAACTTCTTCATCAAAGAATGCTAGTAGTCCTAGTGATCCTGACGTTAAACCTGACATGAGCGCTGTATTTAATAAAATAACACAACAAAAACCAAATCTCATGAGCAAGGAAGAGCGTGATAAGAAGTTAAAGGAACAGGCAGCAAAGAAGTCAAGCAATAAAGGAGGTGGGCAACAAGAAAAAAATGAAGATCTTATGGCTGATTTGAGTAAAGCACTTCAGAAACGAAGGGCAGGCGTTAATGGAAAGCAAGGGAGCGACGTACAACAGCCAAGTCACCTGGGCAGGGCATTCAGTAAAGTGTTAGCTATGATCCCACCACCACGGAGTCGTAGTAGTAGTGTATCAAGTGATAGTAGTAATGTATCTGATGATGAAAATTGGGAGACAGACCCAGAACCTATTGAGCAGGCATCTTCAGGCTCCCAATCGCTCCATAGAGAAAGAAGCGGGAGTCTTGACAGTGGTATAGGATCTGGTTCTGAACCCACATCTCCGTCACATTCGGGAGTGTTAAATAAACCATACGCGTCAAGTTAAGGAAAAGTGTAAGTAAAGTTGATAGAGTGAAGGAAAATAATAAGGTATAAATTCTCTTGGATATATGAATGAGAGAACTTACAATGGACAGAATAGCTTGCTTATCAAAAGACCTCAATGAATTCTTTAATGAAAAAGCAGACGAAATATCAATTGCAGTAGGTTTTATAAAAAGAAAGAGAAAACTTAATGGCTCATCATTCATAAAAGCTATGGTTTTTGGTAACATAGGAGTTGATGATTGCAGCATAGAAACAATGTGCCAATTGCTAAATGAAGACTCGATAGAAATTACAAAACAGGGTTTAGATTTTAGGTTTAGTGAAGAAGCAGTTGAGTTCATGAAAAAAATGTATAACGAAGCTTTGTGTTTATTTAAAAAAAGTCTACAGATTGATTGCAAAATTTTACAGCAATTTGGAAGCGTTAAATTATTGGATAGCAGCTACATTAGCCTGCCCAGTAGCATGGAAGATATGTACAAAGGATATGGCAGTAGCTATAGAGATTGTGAGAATAATACCAAATCAGGAATAAAGCTACAGTTAGTCTTTGATTACCTGAATCAAGCGCTAGATAAGTTAAATTTTATGGAAGGAATAAGGTCGGATCAAGGTTATAGGGATTATCTGAACGGTTTATCAGCCAATGATTTGCTAATATTTGACTTGGGCTACTTTGTGCCTAGTTCTTTTAAACAGATTGATGAAGCAGGTGCATATTTTGTTAGTCGTTATAAGTCTGATACCAATATATATGATATAGAAACAAATCAAAAAATAGAGCTATTGGAGTATTTGGAAGGTCAATTATCTTCAGAAAAAGAAGTATTATTAGGAAAGGAAGTAAAAATTAAGGTAAGAATTATATGTCAAAAGCTAACTGAAGAACAGTCTATGGCTAGAAGAAGAAAGGCTAATAAATTAGCAAAGTCACATGGATATACATCTTCTCAAAAGAATCAAAAGTTATTAGATTGGTCAATATTTATAACTAATGTTCCAGAGAGTAAAATTAATGCTGAACAAATATTGACGGTTTATAGAGTAAGATGGCAAATCGAATTACTATTTAAACTATATAAAAGTCATATCAATCTTGATAAACTAAAAGGAAAGACAAATCCATTTAGAGTATTGTGCGAGCTATACGCAAAATTATGTGCTATTCTCGTATTTCACGGAATGATTGGCTGTGTAAAACTAAAAAAGAACACGGAGCTCAGTTTAACAAAGGCATTTATTGAATTGAAAAGGCGGGTTAGAGAGCTCTTTTTGATATTAAACAATATTGTCAATAATTTAAAAATTTTTCTAAAAAAGCTTACTATAATCTGGTCAAAGTTTTCTTTGAAAGACAGATATAGGAAGACCAGGGTATCTACTTTAAGCTCTCTACATTCCTTAACTTGACGCGTATGGTTTATTTAACACTCCCTCACATTCTGCGCCAAAGGCAGATAAACCACTGATATCGCCTAAGCCTGTTAATTTAAAAACGAAACCTGAAGCTCTTCCTGCAACAACAGTGACTAATGAAGCAGGAAAGCTACCAGCTTCTTCTGTTAAGGACCGTTGTAAAATGTTTGGTGGAGCGGCTACTAAATTTGAGAGGGGATCGGTATTAGTACGTTAAGGAAAGCACCACACACTTCCCTTCTTTTTCAAAATAAGTTTACCTATAGATCTGATTGTATTAAGATTGTTTAATACAATCAGATCTATTATATGCGTTTATCCAAGTATTACTTACCAACTCTAAAGGAAAAGCCTGCTCATGCTAAAATTATCTCCCATCAATATTCTTTACGTGCAGGTTTAATAAAGCAGATAGCATCTGGCATTTATTCCTGGTTACCACTTGGTCTCTTAGTGCTTAAAAATATTGAAGACATTATCAGAGATGAAATGAACAAATCCGGTGCTATTGAAGTGTTGATGCCTTGTGTCCAACCAGCAAATCTTTGGCGAGAATCAGGGCGTTACGATGATTACGGTAAGGAAATGTTACGTATAAGGGATAGGCATGAGGAAGACATGCTTTTTGGTCCAACGCACGAGGAGGTGGCAACTGATCTAATTAGAGATATGGTAAAAAGTTACAAAGATTTGCCACTTTGTTTATACCAAATTCAATGGAAGTTTCGTGATGAGGTAAGACCACGTTATGGCGTTATGAGGGGCAGGGAATTTTTGATGAAGGATGCATATAGCTTCGATGTAGATTACGAAGGTGCACTGAATTCATATAATTTGATGTACAAAACTTACATAAAAATCTTCAAACGCATGGGACTTACCCCAATTGGAGTTCGAGCTGATACGGGGCCAATTGGAGGAAATTTGAGCCACGAGTTTCATATATTGGCAAACACTGGTGAAAGCACTTTATATTACGACAACAAATTTTCTGAGTTGCTAGAAAGCGAAGATGTTGAAAGTTTGAAGAGTATATACGCAGTTGCAGATGATATGCATGATCCTGAGACTTGCCCTATATCACAAGAGCAGTTAAATGTTAGTAAAGGTATTGAAATAGGGCATATTTTTTATTTTGGCGACAAATACTCAAAGCCTATGAAGGCAAGTGTTACTTCTCAAGATGGAAAAAATGTCAATATACATATGGGTTCGTATGGCATTGGAGTTTCAAGGCTTGTCGGTGCAATAATAGAAGCTTTTCATGATGATAAAGGAATTATCTGGCCAGAATCGGTGGCTCCTTTCAGAATTGGTTTAATCAATTTACAAACGAAAGTAACGGAGGCTGCAGATAAAATATACAAAGCTTTGAAGAGCGATGAAGTGCTTTACGATGACACGGAAGGAAGTGTAGGAGTAAAATTTTCTAGAATGGATCTGATAGGCTTGCCGTGGCAAATAATTGTCGGAAAAAAGGCAATAGATGAAAAGATAGTTGAAGTAAAAAATAGAGCAACTGGAGAGGTAAAGGAAATGCAGATTGAGGAAGCAATAAATCACTTTAGCACAAAATGATACACGGTATCGGCACTGACATAGTATATATACCAAGAGTATCGAGGATATTACAAAAATACGGGGAAAAATTTCTCAATAGAATCTACACTGAGAAAGAAATAGAGCTAAGTAGAAAGTATAATAGTCAAGAAATGCGAGCAAGGTATTTCGCTAAGCGTTTTGCGGCAAAGGAGGCTTTTGTTAAAGCACGAGGTAGTGGTCAGGGTATTATAATGAAAGATATAGAAATATACAATGATGTAAGAGGCAAGCCATATCTTACCGTTAGCAAGGATTTTATCTCCAAAATTCATCTTTCTCTGAGTGACGATGGAGATTACGCTACTGCATTTGTTGTAATTTGCGTCTAGCAGATATTGTTTCAATTTATGCAGTTGACTTTATGCTATCTATATAGCTAAACCGACTTACAACAATTTGAAAAACCGTCATTCCGCTACTAGTTAGCGGAATCTATGCTGAGATACCGCGGCGGTATGACGGTTCGCGGTGGCATGACGATAAGCTCGTCATCCCGCTACTAGTTAGCGGATGAGATACCGCGAATGAATCGCGGTATGACGTAACGACAAATTCGTCATCCCGCTACGTGTTAGCGGGATCTAGAGATACCGCGGCAGTATAGCTATAGCATATGCAACAACTAAAAAAACATAGCAGTTTTTCTATGATTTTAGTATAATTCTAGCTTTACCTAAACAAAAAATTTAATGGACTATATCTTAATGTATCTTTCCTTACCATTTTCAATTACTGAGAATTATTTATTAATTACTGCGTTGATTCCACTTTTAAGTGCGTTAGTTATTTTTTTTACTGGTAAATGGCCCGGAGTGAACAATAGTATTACTGTCACTTCTTCTGTACTTCTGTTTACGTATACGTGTCTGTGCACTTTATATTGGGTGTATGGTGATCATTCTCAATTTATCCTCATGGATTTTGGTAATAATTTGCACATTAGTTTAAAGCTAGAGTCTACCGGAGTAATATTCAGTTTATTAATATCGTTTTTATGGGTGCTGACCAGTATATATGCAATATGTTATATGCAGAATAACTATGCTGATAGCAATCACTCAAGTTTTCTATGCTTTTTTTCAATATCAATTAGCTGTGCAATGTTTATTGCTTTTTCTGGAGATTTGCTCACTACATTTGTCTTTTATGAGCTTCTAACTATTAGTACATACCCTCTGGTTACTTACAACTCAACAAATGAATCAATGATTGCAGGGCGCTATTACTTTGGCGTGCTATTTTTCTCTTCTTTGGTATTGTTTTTTCCTGCAATAGGCCTTTTATATAATGAATTTCATACTTTAGACTTTGTAAGTGGTGGAATATTCAAATTTGATACTTCACTCATCACTTTCATTGCAGTGTGTTTTGCTATGCTGATTTACGGAATAGGAAAAGCTGCATTAATGCCAATGCATTTTTGGTTACCAAAAGCAATGGTTGCACCAACTCCTGTAAGCGCACTACTGCATGCTGTTGCTGTTGTGAAATCCGGAGTTTTCATCATCATAAAAGTTATATTATACACTTTCGGTATCGGTAACATGCAACGTTTTGCGCAGCAAAGTTGGTTTGCTGGAGGGTGGCTTCCGTACGCTGCTGGATTTACTATTATTACTGCATCATTGATTGCATTAAAGCAAAAAGAATTAAAAAAATTGCTTGCTTACTCTACCATCTCTCAATTGTCGTATATTATATTATTCGCTTCAATTTTTAGTGAGCTCAGCATGAGGGTTGCAATTTTCCAATTAGTTTGCCACGCATTTGCAAAAATCACTTTGTTTTTCGTTGCAGGAGCAATAATAACAAGAGCAGGTGAGAAGTATATAGATAAGATTTACGGTATAGGACGCAGTATGCCAATTAGCATGACAGCATTTGCTATAGGTGCGTTGTCTATGATAGGGGTGCCGCCTGCTCCGACTTTTTGGGGTAAATTTCTCATTTTTCAAGCTGTTTTCAACTCTGGCAATGTAATACTTTCTGTGTTTGTAACTCTAGTGTTAATTGTTAGTACTATACTCAACGCTCTGTACTTTTTACCGATAATTTACAACGCCTTTTTCTTAAAACCTTCTCAGAATTACTTTATTAAAAAAACACCAATTCTTCTAGTTTTACCTCCAGTTATTACTGCTACATGCACTTTGGTTATTTTTTTTAGCTACCAAGTAATATTTTAAAATCTGTATTTATAACCATTAACAATAAATTTAAATGGTATTATACCAGCCAGAGTTGCTTTTATATTCGACAAAGTGAAGCTAATCTCCACAGTATCCTCCTTATTTTGCTCGGTTGTAAAAACTACAGTAGCATTTCCAGCAAATGTAACTAGGTCCTTGGTCGATCGGTCAATAGATAATGTTATTACGTTTATGTTGGTAATTTTTCTTTTGGATGAAACAGCTTCATTATTCGTTTTTTCCTGAAAGCCTTGATGGATTTTATGTATAGAATTGTTTCTTATAAAATTTTCTTGGTACTTCGGTTCAACGGTCTTAATGGACTCGTATACTTCAATGTATTTACTTATTAAGTACCTCGCTGTGGAAGTGTATTCATCTTCCTTTTTACTGAAACTAAGCTTATGCATTGCAGAGAACTCATCTTCTGTGTGGTTCATATACTTCACAAAATTTAAATCTTTTTTAACAGGAAATAACAGGTATATGTTTAATGTTAATAAACATAAGCATACTAGGAGAAGCGATACTATTAATGCCATCCAAGATCTTTCTGCTACACAAAACAGATACCTATGGCAGTACCATTCGACTGCTTTACTGAAATAACTTTTGTTTTTTACTGATTCAAGCAATTTATCTTCCATAACACAATACTACCAGACCTAATCGGATCATTATAATAACAATAAGCTTAGATACTCTAAAAAAAACTTTAAAATATGTCTAAATTTTCCCAAATAGGATGAATGATTATATCACCTTGTTCTGCAATGAGGTAGAATTTATCGATTTTGCTCACATCTATATTTATCATTTTTACACTGAAATTTTCAGGATCATAAGTATTACTTTCTACACTTTTGTGATAATTATAATAATGTAATTTATTTTGATCATCAAAATAACCAAATTCATCAGCAAAGGTTCCCACTTTTCTACCTTTACCACTTTTGACTAGCTCAAATAGATCAATTACATGGTTTTGGGATCCAGGCTCAATAGGCCCTTCTGCAGCAAAAAATTTAGGTGCATGACCAACGTATTCCTTAAATTTTAGATTATGAGTCTTTTTTACACTACCAAAATCCACAAACTTATATTCATCTGAAACGCCAGAATATTGTGGATCATACTTTTTATATTCAAAAAACTCATTACCTAAAAAATTACAAAACGTTAATTTATAATTATCATGATCGGATTTTACGACTTTAAGGTAATGAAAATCTCTAGGAATCCTTACTTCCTCTTCCGTGATATGATTACGTACAACAAACTCACCATTTAGCATATGATAGCCAATTTTTGGCAAAGTGGCTATATTGATTGCCTTGTTTAGCTTAAAATTTGCCTCATAGATGCCACTTAATAACTCCTTTCCTTTTTCTAAGGTGACGTCCTGGTCTAAAGCTATATTCTTGATTGAACTCAATTCTTTCTGCATATTCAGTATAGCTTTCGTCAAAACTTCTATTGATTGCCATACAGTTAATTTATTATCAGTCAAATTATATACTTCAAGTATTAAATTAACAGGATTTTATCATGAATTTATGTTAAAAGTATTATACTTTGCAAACTTATGTCATGATATTAACTACATTAGCTAAAACATGCTTTTTATCTAAGTGGAGTTGCTTAGCAACAACAAAAAGTTCATCTATTTTTTTCCACTGACTTAGCAGAATTTCAACATCATTTACCTCTCTCTTTATGCTTTCTAAAATGAAGGCCTGAATTATATATGATGCTAGTTCTAGTTCGATTTCGCTATTAATTACTTTATTAATCATATTGGGATTCTTTAAATCATGAAGAAATTTATAAAAGCACTTGTATGCTTCATAAGCATCACTACTTATTGCATTTATTATCATTCCTGGCATTCCAGGAAATAAAGTAATGATTTCATCAAATATTTGATCATCAAATTTACATTGAGATGAAACAACTTGCTTTGTTTCATCATAAGTTAATGGGAGTAAATTCAGCTGAAAGCACCTACACAAGATAGTGGTTTGTATATCATATGGCTTATGGCTAATTATAAATATCTTAGAATTTTTTGGCGGCTCTTCTAATATTTTCAATATTGCGTTTTTAGCGTTATTAGTCATTGCCTCTAAGCTATCTATTATAGCTATTTTGTGTTCTGATTGAATGGGACTTAAGTGTAGAAAGTTTTTCATTTCTCTGACTTTTTCTATTCCGATAGTATCACCTTCAACAATGTGTAAGTCCAATGCTACTTCATTATAGCTTTTTATGAGTAACCAATTGGAGAAGGATTTTGCAAGTGTTGCTTTTCCTATACCTTTTTTACCACAGATCAGCCAAGACTGAACAGATAAGTTGTTCATTAATTTTTTTTTGGCCTGGTTGTGACCTATTACTTTTTTCATTCTTTCTCCTATAGATCTTAGTTTGAAAATGCATTGTTTACTGTTTGTAATAAAATTGCACCTTCCCTTAAAACCTTAATCTTATCTTCGGTTAAGTCAATAATAGTAGATTCTATACCAGAAACTAATTCGTCATCTTCAATCACTGCAGATAAATGTTGCTTAATGGATTGTGGTATATCGTCTGCCTTACATACACTTTTTTCTCCTGAAATATTTATACTAGTTGCAACTATTGGAACTTTCAGTTTGTTTAGTATTGAAATTGCAATAGGATGCTCAGGAATTCTGATACCTATACTATCTTTAAAGAATTCGTTTGGCAATATGTTGTTGTTTTTAAGTGGTAAAATATAGGTAATTGGTCCAGGAGAAAAGTGGTTTATTAAATCAATATATCTTTCCTTTACCTTTGCTATTTTTGTCAAATTGTAAATATCACTAACAAATATAGACAGTGGTTTATTTTGAGAGCGTTTCTTTATCTGATATATTTTTCCTATAGATTCATTATCTAGTGCATTACAAGCAAGAGCATACACTGTTTCTGTTGGAAAACACACTAATAAATTGTTCTGTATTGCATTTATTATTTTAGATACCATATAGCTAAAAACTTATTCATAACAACTAGATCAGTTTTGTTGCACTGTATCTTATATAGTAACTGCTAGTTTTTGTAAACGTAATGCAACGCAGCTTACCATTTGTTATGCAGATTTGCTACAACCCAAACTCTTCATTGACTTCATCAATTATTGCCTGTGGTGGATCCTCTCCCCATCCTGAATACAAAATCTCTCCATAGTCTGCAACATCTATAGAGCCAGTTCTGCTTTTTGCTAGAAACATTTCTCTTTTCTCTTTATCAACTAACACATAATGCCACGCTGATTTTCCACGATCTTTACCACGGACTAAGTATACAAGATCTGACCTACTTCTTTTTGTTGCATCAGCAAAAGATCTTTCATTGACAGTTCTGCTTTTACTTTTTATGCCGCCACTTTCAGAAAAAGCTTCCTTGGATTCGGTTTTTTTGCCTGCTAATTCAGAAATTTTTCCTTTTTCCCCTAATGCCCGTTCTTTGGTGTTTTGAGACGAATACTTACTGGAAAAACCTTCCCCTGTACCGCCAGGAGTCCTGTTTGTGAAACGCTTAGTAAATGAATTATTGTCGTTGTTTTCTGCCATAAAAATCTCCAAACTTTAGATTGTAGAATCCAAACTTTTACTACACTTTATCATATGTTAATTAAATTAATATAAATGAAAAATAATATAGTAATTATTACAGGAATTACGGCCTCAGGTAAATCAGAATTATGCGATAACCTGATAGAAAAATATGGAAATATTAGTATAATAAATTGTGATTCAAAGCAGGTATATGAAGAAATTCCCATAATTACTGCTCAACCACCAAAGCAAGAAGTATTTTATAAACTATATGGTTATGTTTCAGCAAAAGAAAATTATTCCGTGGGTCTATGGTTAGAAGATTTAGAAAAAGAAGTTAATCACGCATTAGAAAATGCTCAAATACCTATCATCACTGGAGGAAGCGGGCTTTACATCAGCAGTTTAATCAAAGGCTTATCATCAATGCCACAAATAAGTCAGAAAGTGAGAAAAAACGTAAGTGAGCTCAGGAAAAATTTAAGTAAAGAGGAGTTTTACAAATTAGCGCTAAGCAAAGATCCAAGGATTCAAGGTAAAGTGTTCATGAATGACTCGCACCGCCTTTCAAGGGCACTTGAAGTTATCACTGAAACTGGCAAGTCAATTTTTGTATGGCAAGAGAATAGACAGCCTCCTTTATTCAATAATTTTAAGATATATACAATTCTGCCTAAACGTGAAGATGTATACCGAAAAATAAATTCTCGTTTCATTACAATGATTGAAAATGGAGCAATTGATGAAGTAAAAAAGCTACTTAGCATGAACCTAGCCCCACATTTGCCAGCTATGAAAGCACACGGAGTGCCAGAAATTATAAAGTACTTGAAAGGTGAGATTACTTTAGACGAAGCGATACAAATTGCTCAAACAAACACAAGACACTACGCGAAACGTCAGTATACCTGGTTTAAAAAACAATTTCTAAATGCTGAAGTGATTGATTGTGCAAACAAGCTCAAGATATTTTAATTCAGGCCGTGCTCATTACTACGAATAGGGGGTTCCATATTTTCCAGATGGTCGCTTACTTCTAGTGGATCGCCTAAACCATGCTCTATTTTTATTTTAAAAAATCCAAGCCTCTCGCACAATTTCTGAAAGTATTCTTTTATAATGTCAAATAAGCTTTTATCACCTATATTATAGTCCTTCAGTCTCTCAGGAACAGTAAGTGACAAGTTACCATTTGTGTATGTTACATTTTTATCATCTTGAGACTTAAGCGTGAATTCTAGTGAGCTGGATAGATCACACACCTTGTCACCGAATGTACCGTCACTCCTTTGGAAAAATATTGGTAATGTCATATCAGATTTAACACTCACATTATTTTGGCTAACACAGTCAATACTTATCACTTTTTCAGGTCTTTCTATTATGAATGAATGCTGGCTAAGTGCACCTTGAAACTCTATATGTACACCAGCTTCATATCCTGCTTGATTACAATTGATAACTAATTCTTCCAAGATAGAGTCACTTGGAACTTCTGCCTTAGCGTATTTGAACATCTCCTTAAAAACTTTTCTTGCAAATGGGCGGTAGTCTTCATTTTTACCTTCACTTTTTGGCAGTAAACTATCATGTTCTTTGTATAGCTCGGCAATCAAATCTCTACTTATACTTTTGCCGTTAATAACAAAATCCTTTCTCTGAAAATCTAAGAACGCTGTATTACCAGAATTCGCTTCAGCATTGTCTTTACCAGCTCTTAACTTGCTAAAACCAAACTTTTCTGCTTGAGCTCTTAATGTAACTACTGGATTTTCCTTTTCTTCTGATATAGAGCTACTCATTATGAATACCTTGATATAGACTGCTGATAGTATAATAATACATAAAAATGATTAATAAGTTAATAAAATACCTACTATAAGCCCTATGATAGCAAATATAGTTAGGGGTAACTTAGGCTTACCGATGATTTTAAAAACAACAAATTCGTCATTCCGTTACGTGTTAGCGGCTGAGATACCGCGAATGAATCGCGGTATAACGTTAGAGAGCTGTGCTAGCTATAGTGCATACCTGACCATAAGGTGACAAGATTTTAAAAAGGCTCTATAACAGTTTTACACATGTATGAATCTCAATGAGCAATCAGATTTTTCTAAATAGCAGGCTGGAGAATATACCTAAGTTCCATTCCGCAATATTGCCTAAACTTTGTGGTGGGGACAAGGTGGTGGATCTGCTGTTTTATAAGCCACTTAGTTATGTGGATAGAAGCAAGTTACTATCTGATGCTCGAGTTGGAGAATTTACAACTTTCATTGCAAAAGTTTATGAGCATCAGTCGCCCACTTTTAGAGGTAGACCATATAAAATAGTCGTTGAAAGTGAGAGTCAGTATATATTCATAGTCTTTTTTAATTACTCAGTTAAGTATTTATATAAACTATTTCCAATTGGAGCGAATGTGATCATCAGTGGCAAACTCGAAAAATTTGCTGAACATTGGCAAATTACTCATCCAGATTACGTGTCGCTTGACATCAACCAATTTAAAAAAATAGCTTGCATAGAGCCAGTTTACCAATTATGCCGTGGCATTACCAATAAGCGCATTGGGAACATAATAAGCTCTAATCTAAAGGAATTGCCTGATTTACCAGAGTGGATAGATGATACATTAATCAAGCAAAAAAAATGGTTAAGTTGGAGGGAAAGCATCATAAAGTTGCACAGACCAAGCTCATTGGTGGAAGCTGAGGTTTGTAGAAAAAGGCTTGCTTATGATGAATTGTTTGCGTATCAGCTAGCGCTGAAACTTGCAAGAAAAAATCATGTGAAAGAAAGGGGAAGAGAATTTATAATATTGAGTAAATACAAAGAGCAAGTTTTAAATGAATTGTCGTTTCAATTAACAAATGATCAAACTCGTGCAATAGATGAGATCTCAGAGAGACAAAAATCCAAGTATCGCATGATAAGCTTGCTGCAAGGTGATGTTGGTAGTGGCAAAACCGTAGTTGCACTTTTTGCAATGATAAATGTGGTAGAAAACAACATGCAGGCAGCTCTAATGGCACCGACTACTATCTTGGCGGAGCAACATTATAATTGGATTGAGGAAGTTTTATCCTGTACCGATATAAAAGTTGCGCTGCTTACTGGTAAAACTTCGCGCAAGGAAAGAAAGATTATCATGAACGAACTTGCAAGTGGTGTTTTAAATATAGTGATTGGCACTCATGCACTATTTCAAGCTAACGTTACATTTAAAAATTTAGGGCTTGCAGTCATAGACGAGCAACAGCGATTTGGAGTGATGCAGAGAAATCGCTTGGTAGGAAAAGGAGAAAATGCCGATATACTTTTCGTTACTGCAACTCCCATTCCAAGAACTTTGCAGCAAGCTATGTATGGTGACGTTGAATGTTCAATTTTGAAAGAAAAACCAAAATCCAGATTGCCAATAAAAACTGTAACTATGAACATTAGTAGGGTGCCAGATGTTATTGAAAAGCTAAAAGGTGCTATAAACAGGGGCGAAAAAGCATATTGGATTTGTCCATATATAGAAGAAAACGAAGAGACCAATATTGCTGCAGCAGAGATGCGTTTTCAGGAATTACAAAAAACATTTCTTGATAAAGTC
The DNA here is from genome assembly GCF_964028125.1 of Wolbachia endosymbiont (group A) of Phasia obesa. Lineage (NCBI taxonomy): Bacteria > Pseudomonadati > Pseudomonadota > Alphaproteobacteria > Rickettsiales > Anaplasmataceae > Wolbachia > Wolbachia endosymbiont (group A) of Phasia obesa. The sequence continues at coordinate 418,666 of NZ_OZ034764.1, read as the reverse complement.
GGGATAATACACGGAAAATTGACTCAGGAGCAGAAAGATCAAGTTATGTTTTCCTTCAAAAGGAATGAATTTTCTCTGCTTGTTGCAACCACTGTGATAGAAGTTGGTATAGATGTGCCAGATGCAACCATCATGATTATAGAAAATGCAGAGCAATTTGGGTTATCACAATTGCATCAGTTAAGAGGCAGAGTAGGGCGAGGAAACAAGCCATCTTTTTGTGTATTATTATACGATAATTTAAGTAAAAGCTCATCTTCAAAGTTAAAGATCATGTGTGAGTCACAAGATGGATTTTACATTGCTGAAAGGGATATGATGCTAAGAGGCAGTGGAGATATTTTAGGCACAAAACAATCAGGATGTATGGAATTTAAATTTGCTGATTTATATCAGGACAAAGAGCTGCTCAATCTCGCGTATAATAACGCAAAAGGCGCAATGGCTGATTTTGAATTACTGCTTGATATATTTGAATATAGGAGTAGATTACATTTTTCAAAATTTCAGTAGAAAAACCAGGTAGCCCGCAGAAACAAAAAAACTTCCTTGACAAACCTCGCCAGCCCCCTTATCATGAAACTGAAGCTATTGTATTTGCTTTCGCCAATCTGCAGATTAAAAGGTAAGGATTACTTAATGTATCGGCGTCTTATGTTCAATTTTTTGCAGTATATAGATACTGTATGTCTTTACAAAACTTCATCTACATCTAGATTTTTATCTAAATAAGCTGAACGCGCTTATAAAGCGTTACAAGACATCAAAAAATGCCAATACTCGACAGAGATAGTAAAAGACTAGCTAACTTGGGGATTCTTTGTCTTTTTTTCTGCTTAGTAAATTTCTTAAACATTTGCAGCGTAAGTTAGTTGCAATTAAAAGCGGCTGAATCTCGCTTGTCAAGCGTTTAAAACATAAAAAACGCCAATATTTTAAAGCGGATAATAACCACGGGGCTTCTTTTGCCTTTTTTTTATTTGGTAAATTTCTTAATGTTTATGGCTAAACGACAACCGTCATCCCGCTGCTTGTTAGCTGATGAGATACCGCGGCGGTATGACGGTGTAATGATGGTTAAGTAATTCGTCATCCCGCTGCTTGTTAGCGGGATCTCTTGTTAGCGGCTGAGATACCGCGAATGAATCGCGGTATGACGGTGTAATGACGGTTAAGTAATTCGTTATCCCGCTGCTTGTTAGCGGAATCTGCTGTGGCGACATAAACTCAAATCATTTCAAATTTCAATCCAAAGAGGTATCATTATGTCAAACAACTTCAATTTTAAAGAATTTTTTAACCACTATGAAACAAATAGTACGTCAGATGATATACAAAGGTATTATTTGCTGTGGAAATCAGTAATAGCGCAGGCAATGATTGATGCAGCAAGTCACTGCAAAAAAACAGAAAGCTTGGTAGAAAAACGTAAGGCAATTTCTTGGTTATCAGACTTTAGTCAAGATTTTGTGCACACATGTATATTGGCTGATTGTGATCCGGTATACGTAAAAAATAAAATACAGCCAACCTTAAAAAGCCTTACTAGATAAAGCCTTTTTATATACTTAATGAGGTTTACTCCTTTTACCGAAAAAAATATAATTCAATCTCCTATCTATAGTTGCCTCTATATCTTTGATTAATAGCTGCTTTATCATGTTTACTTTTCGCTTTGCATCTTGAGCTTGACGCTCATTGTTACCACTGTTATTGCTGTAATTATTCTTATCACTATAACTACTGCCACTTGGTTTGCTACTGTTACTGAACTCACTACCCTTTTTTCTTCTTGTGTTGAGTATCTGTATTATCTTTTCCTTTAAAAAGGACTTCCAGCCTGTGCCAAGTAATAATTTATAGAGAAAATGCGGAGTAAGAAACGCCACTAATATTCGAATAGAAATTCCGTAACCGAGATCTTCCCTATTTTCATAATACCACTTGCAATATTGAAACAAACGGTAAAACGCATTTTTGAAAGAGCAAAATTCTACAGCATACCAAAAACCATTGCTGAGAAACATGAGCACAATGCTGAATGTGTAAAGATACATTGTGAAGAGAAACAGTTTCACAATTATATCTTTTAGACTACCTAATATATAATTCAATAATCTTAATTTATAGAAAAGTGATATCATTTCACACCCACTTCAACATGGCTGGGGTGGAAGGATTCGAACCTTCGCGTGGCGGTATCAAAAACCGCTGCCTTACCACTTGGCTACACCCCAATACTACTTACATCAATAACACTATTAGCCCAATTAGTAAAAGATTTATTTGCTTTTTCTATGGGCATCACAGCAATAGCTGGCTGATCATAAGAATGCATTGCTTCAATTTTTTCTACAATTTTATCAACTTGATCATTTTTGCTTTTCATAATTGCTACTACTTCACAACTATTACTAATTTTACCTTCCCATAAATACAGAGAATTCACTTCGGGAAATATATTTACACATACAATTAATTTCTCGTTTAACAATTCTTCAGAAATAGTTTTAGCTTCTTCAAAATTTGAAAAAGTTGTATAAATCAAAACTAAACTACTCATTAGAATCTATATAAACGCACTGCTACTATACTCTACCGAGGTTTATTCATCAAGAGAAAATAACGCCAGCGCGTACTGTATGAACATTTGTTTGCAAAGGTAGTATGTTAAGTGTTATAGCTAGTTTGCCTCAAACGTAAAGGTGTCATCCCAGTGCTCCTATGATGTCATTCCAGTGCTTGACACTGGGATCCAGCCTTTCACGCAATCCCATCAAGAACGTTGTATTTTACATAACACTTTTATGCTTACCAACTTAATAAAATTCCTGGATCCCAGTGGGCTTTGTTGCATCACACTTTATGAGATGGTGATTTATGGTAAATTCATGTAACTATCTCAAATTTAGCCATACCAATATCAGTGAATTTATTAAGCAAATAGCATTTGATTAGCAGTTCTTTTTCTCGATTTATCTCAGATTTATTCCTAAAACTAAATCCGAATATTTGCTTTAATCTTGAGAAAAACCCTTCAATATAAGATCTTTTCCCATAATTTACTTCTTTTTTCCATTCTTTCATGCCATCTTCACCGTATAATTTTATTAACCTAATAGCAGCATTCCTGTCAGACATATAATCTATTTCTGGATGTTCTGCCGCATTGTTTATTGGTGGAATTTTTGTCTTTATATCATATTCGTTACACAACTTATAAAACTTGTGCCTATCACATGCTCTATCTGCATATAGTGCTTTTATGGCATGCTGAAAATCAACTTCTTTTAGCAAATCACAAGCTCCATAGTGATCAGAGTAGACACCGTTACTGTATTTTACAGCTATGGCTTTTTTGTTGTTTATATTCAACATTACGTGCAATTTTCTCGTTTGCTCATAGCCACGATATTTTCTGTTAGTGCTATTTTCCTTGCTGTGACCAGGAGTGTTGTTGTATATACTAATTCCTGTACTGTCTATAGCAATTTCGATATCTTCCATATTATTTTCTGCAATCATTTATCTTAATATTAAGTTTCTTAAACCTTCTTGATGCTTGTGAATAGCTGATAACTGCCAAATCTCTTCCTATTTGTTGCAAATACCCTTTTATAAACCCGACTGTTTGTCTTAAACCAATTCTAAAGAAACTGACGATTATATGCACCAAAATCACAACTTTATCACTATAAATATAGTTGCCGCCCTGCATTTTTGGACAATTCTCGTACCAATTTTCTATGGCGTCATTGATATAACAAAAAATGCTTCCTCTTTCTTGGAGAAATTTGTTATATTCATGGCAGTTACTGACTCTCATTTTTTGTGGCATATTTTTTCTTCAACAGTTAAATGGCTATTTATAATGAATTTTGTCAGTAACTGCCAGTTCTTTTCACTTGAGCGATGCAACAAAGCCCACTGGAATCCAGTTTCACCTTGTGATGGTGTCATGAAAGTAGCTGACACTGGTTTCCATCCAAGACGGTGTCATTCCTTACTATTACCCACAAATATAAATGGACTAAAAAGTAAAATATTACAATATTAAAGTTTGCAAATATTGAGGGTGTAAAATGGCAAGTAAAAGTAGTGAATGGGCTAAAAATGAATTTGGAGATAAAAGATTAACTGACCGATTAGTAAAGATTGCTGATAGTTTGATAAGTTTACCTGAAAGCTCAATTAATGAGGCATGCGGAAGTTGGTCAGAAGCAAAAGCAGCATACCGTTTTTTTCAAAATGAGAATGTAAAAGAAAGTGATATTTTAGCTACACATATTAATAAGACGGTTGAGAGAACAAAAGCTCACAAGAGGGTTCTTGTCATTCAAGATACCAGTTACATTGTATATAATAACCATAAAAAAACAAGCGGATTAGCAAATTTGTCCAGTTATGATACTGCAAAAGGTATTATAATGCATACAGCTCTTGCCGTTAGTATAGAAGGTTTGGTACTAGGGATACTAGATCAAAAAGTTTATTCAAGACCTGAAGAAACTGAGAACCTTAAAAAAAAGAGCGATCGCATTGAAGATAAAGAAAGCGTAAAGTGGTTGGAAACTTTAAGAAAAACAAATAATATTATTGATCCAACTCAAACTGAGACTATAACTGTATGCGATAGAGAAGCAGATATATATGACTTTTTTGAGCTTGCACATAATCTTAATTCGGCAGTGCTAGTTAGAGCATGCAGAGATAGAGCAGTAAATAGAAAATCTCGATATCCTGAAAAAGGTGAGCAGAAGTTATGGGCATTTATTAAATCCTCTCATTGTGCAGGTACGGTAGAAGTTGAAGTTCCTGTAAAAGATAATAAGCCAAAAAGAACAGCACGTTTGGAAGTTAGATTTGGAAAGTTTATGATGAATCCATCTAAGAATAATATTAGGCATAAGACGGAAGAACTACCTAAATTACCACTTTATGCAGTTTATGTTGTTGAGAAAACTCCCCTTCCCTTAAAAAAAACCGCTAGAATGGATGCTATTAACGAATCTTTCAGTTAATACTTTCGATGAAGCTGTTGAAAAAATTAGTTGGTATTGCCTTAGATGGAAAATAGAGATATTACATAAAATTTTAAATTCGGTCTCAAAGTTGAAGAATGTAGGCTTGGAATAGCAGAAAGACTAATGAGATATCTAACAGTTATGAGTATTATTGCTTGGAGGATCTTCTTTATTACATCAATTGCAAGAGCTAACCCAACATTACCATGTACTACCTTATTAGCTGAAGAAGAATGGAAAGTTTTATACGTTAAAATACACAGAAAACCATGTCCAAGTGTAGTTCCCAACATAAAAGAAGCTGTTTCATGAACTTGGAGGCCATTTAGCAAGAAAAAATGACCCAAAACCAGGACCAATTACTCTTTGGAAAGGATATAAACGTCTCTTTGATTTAGCAGAAGGATGGCGACTTGCTCACGAACCTCATATTTGTGGGTAATAGTAAGTTGTTAGGGGGATCTGGAGATACCGCGGCGGTATGACGTAGGGAAATCTTACTTATTATAGCTATAGTTCTACATGAATTACAAAAGTAATATTTACTAGATCTTAATATTTTAGATCTATATTTTAATAAATAATGAGCTGTAATTAGTATGAATAATCCATTTAAAAGTGAGAACTATAAAAAAAATCTCGATTCTCTGATCAAAGCTGTAAAGCTAGGAAATGCAGAGAAACAATATAACAAAACGTTAAGGGATTTATCTCATGCATTAGAAGGTTTTACAGGTGAGGCAAAAGGTATAGCTGAGTTTGTTATATATACTGACTTGAACAATTATGTAGAACAGCCATTAGGTCTTTTTAAAACATTAATGAATAGAATTTTGGGAAAAAATTTTCCAACCAAGAACAGTAGTATAAGTAATTTTGTAAATGATGAGTTGTCAAGTTTCACTTTAGAAACAGCAGCTAAGTATACAAGAATTTTAAAAAAAATTGATCTCTTGGAACAATTAGAAAAAGATTTCAGAAAAAATAATATTTTAAAAGATTCTTTAAATTTAGAACAAAGTGAAAAGAGTCAAGGAAAAGATAGATCACACGAAGTGAGTTTGGAAGGTAGAAAGCAAAAGGAAGGTACTTTTGAGCTGCGAAAAGAAGAACAGCCGAAAGAAAAATTAGGTGGTAATCGCATGAGGCAAATAAAGCGACCAACAACAGCACCTCCGGCTGCTCCAGATTCGAGGAAGGTACGCTTTAAATCAGAAATATCCTCAGATGGAGAAAGCAAGGCAAAGTCTACATCTTCTTTACTAAAAGGAGCTAATAGTTTTAGTATGCCTGATGCTAAGGAAAATCCTTCTGAGGATTCAGGCTATGAAAGTTCATTAGATCAGGGGTCTGAATATGAAGACATATCAAATTATCAAGAGAAAAAGCAAAAGGAAAATCCTTTATATGAGCAGAGAGAAGATTCAGGCTATGGAAGTTCATTAAATGAAGAGTCTGTATACAAAGAGATATCAAATTATCAAGAGAAGAAGAGTAAAATTTTAATAGAAAATTCGCAGAGTTCAAAATCGCCCAAAGAAGAGCCAATTTATGCAACAGTTCCTAAAGAACATATAGAAGCAAAAAGAGAACGTAAGCAGAAACAACAACCTCAATCCCTCGTACCACCAAAACCACCGCAAGTGCCAAAAAAAATGTTTACTACTGGTCAAGAAGTTAGACAAGAATCGAAAGTGGTAATCAAAGATAAACCTGCAGTACCGCCAAAGCCTAAAAATCTAAGCCGTGCTAATCAAAAAGTAAGCACAGAGCCAAAAGTAGTAGGAGTAATTCTTAAAAAATCAGCTGAAAGAGTACCACTAGAATCTGAAAATCAAGACAATAGGAAATCAGCACAAAAAGCTGCTGGTAAGGCGATACCAAAAGTAGCAGCAGCTACTATGAAAGGAGGAGCTAATCGCGAGATGGGCAGTAAAGTAAAGGCATTAAAAGAAAAATTTGAGCAAAATCAAGCAAAAGGAAATGCTAATGTACAGCTTGCTGAAAGCAAAACCACTCCAGCAGCACAAGCGGATATCGGTGTGAAGAAAAAACAATCTCATTCATTTCTAACAGAGAATAAAAGATCTGCAACGAAACACGTAACAGCAAAATCTGATCCAAAATCTCATATCAGCAAAAATTCCCTTCTCACGCATGCAAATGTAAAGGAAATGGTTGCACAAATTGAGAAAGGAAAAGGAGGAAGATAGTAACATTTGGGAAAAAAACATATGTGTCAAGTCAAGAGATTGTGAGCAAATTTAGGAAATTATAGCTAAACTGACTTAGATTTACCGACAATTTGAAAAACCGTCATTCCGCTAACTATAGTATTTTCAAAAGCGAATGATAAAGGTATAATATGTTTTTTTAAAGTAGGGAAAGCGATGGTATATAGTGTAGATTTAAGGGAAAAAGCAGTGTCTTTGGTAGAAAAAGGAAAGTCAAAGGTTGAAGTTGCAGAGGTTTTTGAGATAGGGATAGCAACACTATATAGATGGCTAAAAAAGAAAGCTACTGGCCAAGGTCTCAAAGCGGTAAAAAGTACTGGTTTTATTCGAAAAATAGATCCAGAAATACTCAAAGAATATGTCAAAAAACACCCAGATCACACACTAGCAGAAATGAAACAAAACCTTGGCTTTGGGATAAGTGCAATTTGGTATAGATTAAGACAGCTAAAAATAACCTTTAAAAAAAGTCACATTCTATCAAGAGCGCAATCAAGAAGATAGGCAGCAATTTATCGATAAAGTCTCAAAAATAGACCACTGTAGCATTTTATATATAGATGAAGCAGGAGTTGATAATAGACTATACCGAGAATATGCACGAGCTCCAAGAGGAGAAAAAATATATGCTGATGTTCCAGGAAAAAAGCGGGAAAGAGTGAGTATAATAGGTGGATGAGAAGTTTATTGCACCAATGACCTTCACAGGAGGGTGTAATAAAGATATATTTAATGTATGGTTAGAGCGAAGATTACTTCCACAATTACAGCGTGATACAACCATAGTTATGGATAATGCTACATTCCATAAAACTCCCAAAACAAAGTCATTAATAGAGTCTTTTGGCTGTCATTTGCTTTATCTTCCAACATATTCACCTGATCTAAATCCGATAGAGCATTGTTGGCACACCATCAAAAGTTGCCTCAGACCTCTAATGCATCAATGTACAGACTTACACCTTTTAGTTGGTAATACCATTTTAGACGTTTATCATTCGTTTTAGAAAATACTATAGTTGAAATAGCGCAGTTACTCACCCCATAAATTTGGTGCTCTCTTTCAATCAAAGGTGTCTTGCTGCTTGAAATGTTTTCTTTGTAAAAATTTGGCTTATCTTTATATCATCTCATTCAAACAGCATTAACATAACTTATGCCTTTTTTGGATGTAGAAATTTTCTAGGAATTGTCTTTTTGAATTCTATGGTATTTTGTTTAACATTGAAACAGGAGGCCAGTGTCACGCACTGGCATGACACCCATTTGTTCCTATAGTTGTCTTTTCTCGTCTACCTTATTTTGCCACTCTGCTGAACAGATACATAAAGAAAGTGGAAAATTGGACATTCTCAACTCGGCTCCTGCAGATTAAAAATTAAGTTGAATAAAAATTGGATTTGACGCAGTTTTTTCCCATAGTTTAAGAAATTAAAAGTTTAACGATTAGAATTATAATTACAAACCACAATAAAAAATAGACTTTTCCATTTGATTTATTTTTAATTTGGATGTTTTCTAATTTTTTATCAGCTATTAGGTTCAATTTTTCTATAAGGCTAAATATCCCTTGGATTGTTTTTACAGGATAAGAACTTCTAATTTTTTCCCTATACCCTATTTTACTTTCATGTTGACTGCTTATCCACGCTTCAACTACTTTCCACATATTGATTTCTGGGTAGATCTTTCTACATGTCCCTTCCAGTAAAATCATAGTTTTCTGCAGCAATAACAATTGTGTTTGAACTTTCATATCAAAATCACCAGTTATTTTTAATAGCTGAGCAAGTAAACTAGCAAATGAAATCTTCTGTATAGGCTGCCCAATAATGGGTTCACCTATTGCCCTGCAAGCTGTGACAAAATTTCTATGCTGTGATGAAACGTAACCAGCTTTAAAGTGCATTTTTGCAACGTGATCATAATCCCGATTTAAAAAGCCTTTGAGTATCTCTATAACGTAATAGCATGTCTCACGATCTATTCTACCCATGATTCCACAATCCAGAGCAATAATATTGTTATTACTATCAACCATTAGATTTCCAGGATGCATATCAGCATGAAAAAAACAATCCCTGTATACCTGATTACAAAACGATTCTATAAGATTGATAGCTATTTGCTTATGATTATTCAGTTTTTCAACTTCGTATATTGGCGTTGCTTCTATCCATTCTAATGTTAAAACCTTTTTTGCAGTTCTATTCCAATCTATTTCAGGTACATAAAAACCTCTGTCATTTTTTGTGTTTTCCTTTAGTTCCGAAGAGTGAGCAGCTTCAAAACGTAGATCTAACTCTAATCGGCAAATTTCAGCAAAAGTTTTAACTAATTCAATTGGCCTCAGCCTTTTTGATTGTTCGCTAAATTTTTCTGCAATTTCTGCAAGCCAAGAAAGCATTTTTATATCTCTTGAGAATGTTTTCTCAATATTTGGCCTTAAAACCTTCACAGCAACTTCCTTACCCTCAGTTGTAACCGCTCTATGCACCTGAGAAATCGATGCTGCTGCAATTGGCTTTTCAGAAAAGCTTGAAAAAATGTCGCTCAATTTACAATTAAACTCACTTTCTATAGTTTTAACTGCTATTTTATGTGAAAATGATGGCAATCTATCACATATCAATAACAAGTTATTTGTTATATCTTCATTTAAAACATCAGTACGTGATGAGATAGACTGCCCAAACTTAATGAACACCGGACCTAATTTTTCAAGAGCACACTTTAGCTTGTGGCCTTGTATTTTATTTATTGATTTTTTTGATGGTGGAAGTAAATAAGGTAATATATTGTAACGCGTCAGCACCGTAGTTATGTGCAGAAGACGCAAAATATTTTGAATCATTTCGCTGCGTAACTGCTAAATATTTCATTTAGGGTTCTATTTTTCATAATCTCATCAGGCTTGCCTTGGCAATAGATAGTATTATTTATACAAATTATGTAATCTGAGGATGGTAGAGCAGAGTTAAGATCATGAGAAGTCATAAGAATCGATACCAATCGTTTTTTTGCTATTTTATTTATAATATCATAAAATTTAGCCCGCGCGTTAATATCCATTGCACTAACTGGTTCATCTAGAATGATCAAGTCAGGCTCTGCAATTAAACAACGTGCAAGTAGCAATAATTGTGTTTGCCCTGCAGAAATTTCTAACACTTGATTCTTCAAAATGTTACCGATACTAACCAACTCTATCGTTTCTGTAATAATGGATTGATTTTTCTTTAGTCTTTTCAAGGAGCTATTTAAAAGGAAATATTCAACTGTTATTGGCATCAAATTACTAATACTAAAATTTTGCGGCATATAGCCAATTTTTATGTTGTCAGCAAATACGATATTACCGGTACAGCTTTTATTTATGCCAGCAATTGCTTTCACTAAAGAGGTTTTACCTCCACCATTTGGACCAAGTATTGTAATTATGTCTCCTCTTTCCATGAACATATTGATATTGTCAAGGATTCTTTTACCATCATATGTGAGAGCAAGATTTTCTATTTTTAGAACACGATTATTGACATTATTCAACTTATTGACAAAATTTAACTTCTTCTCAACGTTTATATGAGACATTTACTGACTTTTTTTCTATTACTTTCATTTACACTATACTATAATATCGCCTTTTCATCCAATTTAAAAGTTGTAGCTACAATCAAACCTATCCACTCACTTGTAGCTTCTATTACAGAAGGGATTTTAGAACCGGAATTGCTTGGCTATGCAACATCTGCGCATAATTATATATTAAAGCCATCTGATGCGAGTAATTTAGAATCAAGTGACGTTATATTTTATGTTGACGATAACTTAGAGACGTTTGTTCAAACTTTCGCCAAAAATAATAAAGAACTAGTGCAATTGTCAAAGGCAATCAACCTACTTCCTACTCGGCCACATTCATTTTCTAGAAAAATTACTCACATTAAAGATGAAAAAGATTTACACATTTGGCTGAGTCCCGAAAATGCAAAGAGCATGATACTTTCTGTAAGTGCAACATTGTCTAACATAGATAAAGAAAATTCCCATCGATACAACTCTAATGCAACAAAAGCTATAAAAAAAATAGACCAAGAAGTAAAAGAAATTATGAAAGAACTGAATGATTTTAAAAATCAAAAATATATCGTCACTCACGATGCTTATCAATATTTTGAAAAATATTTTGGTTTAAATCACCCAAGTGCCATTCTTTCCATAGAAGAGGATTCTTACATAGGTATGAGGAGTTTAATGAAGCTAAAAAAGATAATGAAGGAAGAAAACGTTAAATGTATATTTGCTCATTCACAGGAAGACAGCATAAAGCCTAATGCTCTTTCTAATGACGCAAAAATGGTAGTTCTTGATCCTATTGGATCAGACATAGAGCCTGGAAAAGATGCATATCTAGCTATAATCAATAACATTGCACAAAATTTTAAGTCTTGTTTTGTTGAGTAATAAGTTCCCTTTTAGCTTACTGTTTTATTGTTCTGCATTTATTTGTCCTTTACATATTATGCAGGTTTAGAATTATGCTTTATTCTTACGTTTATGTCTTGGCCCAATACAATCAATAAGTTAAGCAAGTATTCTAAGGAGAACCCTTCGATTTTTGACCTATTGATTTGAGATACTTTAGGTTGATCAATCTTTAGAGCGTTTGCTGCTTTTTTCTGTGTTGTGTACTTCTTACTTATTAATTGTGCAATGACCTTTATTAATTTCAGTTTTGTATCTTTCACATCCCCCAACTCTACTATTATAGGATAACTTAATTGTAAATTTTGCATAATAATAAAATCCCTTATAAAAAAATTACTTTAGTTTTTCTTCTTTAAATAACACATGCCTTCTGACTACTGGGTCATACTTCCTAAACTCCAGTTTTTTGGTAAGCTTTTTTGGATTACGCTTTTTTACATAAAAATAACCTGTTGATTTTTCTTCACCAGTTTTTGTTGTCTTGATTGCAGTGCTAACTAACTTAACGAGCAAAGAAGCATTTTTTTTCGCCATACTTATAATGATATAATAAATTCTATGCGAGTTTATTACGCAAAACACTAAAAGTCAACCGAATAATGCAGATCGTAAAATTCTTGACAATCAACAGTGCATTAAGTAGCATGAAGTTAACTTCAGAATGAAAAGCAAACGGTAAATAAGTGGTAAATAGTGGTAAAAGGTTATTATTGATAGAAAATTCCACCTGTTCTAATGAGGTAAGAGTTGCCTTGTCAGTTAATAATAAGGTTGTAGAATTTGAACAAGAATTCAAGGAAAAAAAACAATTAAGAGGTAATATATACGTTGCTTATATAAAGCGTATAGAGCCTTCTTTGCAAGCCGTATTTATCGAATATGGAAAAAATAAGCAAGGTTTTTTGTCTTTTTCCGAGATATCTCTAGATTACTTCAATATTCCAGAAAAAGAAAAGGAAACTATCTTTGAGAGCTACTCAAATGACGATTATACAGAAAAAGGGAACGATACCATAGCAAATGTCTCTTCAGATTCTGCAGCTAGTAAGAATGTCAACGAGTCAGGTAGTGGTTTTGTAAGAGAGGTACCTTTATATAAAAAATACAAATTACAAGATGTTATTTCAGTAAATCAAAAAGTATTGGTTCAGCTAACTAAAGAGGAACGAGGCAATAAAGGAGCTTCATTTACAACATACATAACTTTAGTGGGTAGATACTGTGTTTTCATGCCAAATTCCATGAGTAAAGGTGGAGTGTCTCGCAGAATTGAAGATGCTAATGTCAGAAAGCAGTTAAAGGAGATACTGAGTTCAATAAACTTGCCAAAAAGGTCAGGTTTAATAGTAAGAACTGTTGGTTCAGGAAAAAATAAGAAAGAAATTGAGCAGGATTACAATTACTTATCCTCATTATGGCAGAGCATTCAAAAAAATGCCTTCTCTGTAAACGTTCCATCATTAATTTACAATGAAGCAGATGTAATTATGAGATCTGTTCGTGATTTTTGTAGCGATGGTATAGAAGTTATAGTGTCTGGAAAGGAAGCTTTTGAGGCAGTTAGGCAATATGCTAACAATGCACTAAAAGGTAGTAAGTTGCGCTATAGATTGTATAGAGGTTATGCTCCGATCTTTACTTACTACGGAATCGAAGATCAAATTTCTGAGTTATATAGCAATAGAGTAGAATTGCCATCTGGTGGGTCTTTGATAATAACTTTAACTGAGGCGTTTGTTTCAATAGACGTAAATTCAGGAAAGATGACAGGAGAAGATAGCATAGAAGAAACAGCTTATAGAACCAACATGGAAGCAGTACCTGAAATATCAAGACAGGTGAATCTTAGGGGCCTATCAGGATTAATAGTAGTCGATTTTATTGATATGTTGAAATATCAGTATTGCAGAGCTGTTGAGTCTGCTATAAAGCAAGCGTTTAAAGATGATAAAGCTAAAGTTCAATTTAGCTACATAAATGACTTTGGTTTAATGGTATTTTCAAGACAAAGAATTAAACCAAACATACAAGAAATTAATACTACAGAGTGTTTACACTGCAAAGGTACTGGAAGAGTAAAATCAAACGAAGTAATTGTTTCATCAATACTAAGGGATTTACAACATATTGCTAACAAGAATCGAAATAAGTCTTTTGATTTAGTAGCACACAGTGCAGTTATAGCGCACATTTTTAATAACAAACGCAATACAGTTTCTACAATCGAAAAAGAGTTTAATATTACATTGAACGTTAGTATTGATAACAGTTTAGATGTAAATACATTTGTTTTAAAACAAGGAGATGATGTTAATTTAAACGGTTATAAGCCATTACAGAACTCTGGATACCAAATTGGGGATAGCAGCAATGAAGAAGCTGATAATTCAAATAAACTACGAGGCAATTTTTGGCTGACTAAGTGGCTTTCGCGCCTTTTAAGTTCTAATAACTAATTAGAAACCTAAATTGGGCTTGTAATTAATGAGCCCTATACTTATATATTCTTATATCAGATAATATTTACAATGGGGTACTCATTATGGGAAGAGCAATAGGCATAGATCTCGGAACAACAAATTCTTGTGTTGCAATAATGCAGGGCAAGGATACAAAGGTAATAGAAAATAAAGAAGGGGCAAGAACTACTCCATCTATAGTTGCATTGACTTCTTCAGGAGAAAGGTTGATTGGTGCTCCAGCAAAAAGGCAAGCAACCACCAATGCAAGTAATACCTTTTTTGCTACTAAGAGATTAATAGGCCGTCAATATAGTGATCCTGAGATGAAAAATCTAAGTGTACCATACAAAGTATTTGCAGCAAAAAGTGGTGATGCATGGGTTAAAACAACTGATAATAAAGAATATTCTCCTAGTCAAATTGGTGCATTTATACTACAAAACATGAAAGAGGCAGCAGAAGCTTATCTTGGAGAGGAAGTAAAAGATGCTGTGATAACAGTGCCAGCATACTTCAACGACTCTCAACGTCAAGCAACAAAAGATGCAGGAAAAATTGCCGGATTAAATGTACTCAGAATAGTAAATGAACCGACTGCTGCAGCACTTGCTTATGGTCTTGATAAGAAACATGGGCACACAATAGTAGTATATGACCTTGGTGGTGGTACATTTGACGTTTCAATACTTGAAATAGGTGATGGAGTTTTCGAAGTGAAAGCAACAAACGGTGATACCCATCTTGGAGGTGAAGACTTTGATAATGGAGTAGTGAGTTATTTACTAGATGAATTCAAGAAAAGTAATGGCATTGATTTGAAAAATGATCCAATGGCTATGCAAAGAATCAAAGAAGCTGCTGAAAAAGCGAAAATTGAATTATCAAGTGCAATGGAAACGGAAATAAATCTACCGTTTATTACAGCTGATGCAAGTGGTCCAAAACACTTAAATATGAAATTAACGAGAGCAAAACTTGAAAGCTTAGTGAATGATTTAATCGAAAGAACTATGGCTCCTTGTAAAAAAGCTCTTGAGGATGCTGGTTTATCTGCTAGTCAAATTGGCGAAGTGGTTCTTGTTGGTGGCATGACTCGTATGCCAAAAGTCATAGAGAAAGTTAAAGAATTCTTTGGCAAAGATCCACATAGAGGAGTTAACCCTGATGAAGTTGTAGCAATTGGAGCTGCAATACAGGCGGGGATCATTCAAGGTGATGTAAGAGATGTGTTACTACTTGATGTGACCCCACTTTCTCTTGGTATTGAAACTCTAGGAGGAGTATTCACTCCACTTATTGAGCGTAATACTACAATTCCTACTAAAAAATCTCAGGTGTTTTCAACTGCAGAAGATAACCAAACAGCTGTTACAATTAAGGTGCATCAGGGTGAAAGAAAACTGGCAGTTGATAATAAGCTACTCGGTCAGTTTAGTTTGGAAGGGATACCTCCTGCTCCGCGCGGAAGGCCACAAATTGAAGTGACATTTGATATAGATGCAAATGGAATAGCACACGTTTCTGCAAAAGATAAAGCTACTGGAAAAGAGCAAAAAATACGCATTCAATCTTCAGGCGGTTTATCTGATGATGAAATAAATCGCATGGTAAAAGAAGCTGAAGAAAAAGCGCAAGAAGATGAAAAGCGCAAAAAGTTTATTGAAGTGAAGAATCAAGCGGATAGCTTAGTCCATTCTACAGAAAAGTCTCTGACAGAGTATGGTGATAAAGTTTCACCAGAAGATAGATCTGCTATTGAAAATGCAGTTAACGAATTAAAAGAAGTTAGTAAATCTGATAACATTGATGACGCTGATTCAATACAGCAGAAAGTCACTAATCTTTCTCAATTATCTATGAAACTTGGAGAAGCTATGTATCAAGCATCTCAACAAAATAGTGCTGAAAATGGCTTTTCATCAGAAGGAAATCCAAATGATAAAGAGGAAAAAGTAGTAGATTCTGATTATCAAGACATAGATAATAAAGAAGAGAATAAGTAATTGCGATTGTCATCCAAGTAGCTGATACTGGGATGACAAGAGGAGCATATTGTTGCTTAAAGAAACCATTATGGATATTATTAAAACGATAGAAGAAAAGATACACGATTCGATAGATGTAATTGATATCAACATTATCGATGAATCAGCAAAGCATGCTGATCATTATTTTGCTTCATCTTCAACACTACCTTCACATATCAAGCTAATATTGATATCTGACAGCTTTATCGGAATGAACACTCTCAAAAGGCATAAATTGATCTATGAATTATTAAAGAGTGAGATAGAGCTAATACATGCAATTTCTCTTCACTTGTATACGCAAAACGAGTACAATTTAAAAAATAAATAATAAAAATGTGAAGGAAGAGTCTTTATTAGTTAAAGCAGGAAGAAAATTTAAGGACTATAAAGGTTCTATGAACCCGCCAGTTTATCATTCTTCTACCATATTATTCCCTACTTACAAGGACTACTTAAATGCAGCAAATGGAGAAAGTATATACGATGTAATCAACGATGATGTTGCAAGAGATTACAGCTATAGTAATGTTGGTACTCCCACTGTTCATTATTTTTCAAATGCACTGGCTGAAATTGAAGGGAGTGGACAAGCGCTTATTTTTCCTTCCGGACTATTTGCACTTACTTTTGCTATTTTGACTTTCACTAAAGCAGGTTCTCATGTTTTAATTCAGGATAACAGTTATTACCGACTCAAGAGATTTGCCGAAAATGAGTTACCAAACAGGGGAATAGAAGTAACTTTTTATGATCCAACACAGGATATAACTGATTTAATTCAGAGTAATACTTCATTGATAATGATCGAGACTCCTGGTTCTGTAACGTTTGAGATTTCGAATATAGAGCATATAGTAAAAGTTGCTAAAGAACGTGGAATCGTAACCGTTTGCGACAATTCATGGGCCACTCCTTTGTTATTTAAGCCGCTTGATTATGGAATTGATGTTGCACTATATGCGGTAACAAAGTATCTAGCCGGTCACTCAGATTTATTGATGGGGACTATGATTGCTGAAGGTGAAATTTTTAAATTGCTTTATGAGAGCTATAAAAATTATGGAGTAACCATTCAATCGCACGACTGTTATCTTGCACATAGGGGACTAAGAACACTGCACACACGTATGAAAAAGTACCAAAATACAGCAATGGAAGTGGCAAAGTGGCTAGAAGCACAGCAAAAAGTTAGAAAGGTTTTATATCCAGCACTTCCCTCCCATCCTCAACACGAATTATGGAAAAGTTACTTTAAAGGAGCAAGCGGCGTATTCAGTATAGTATTGGGTAGAGAATATTCATGTGAAGAACTAAGCTGCATGGTTGATCACATGAAAATTTTTGGTATCGGTGCTTCTTGGGGAGGGTGCGACAGTTTGATATTACCAATAGATCGTAGATCTATGTCAAGATCTGTAATGAATTCAGATTATGGTGGAAGTTTTATACGGATATTTTGTGGACTGGAAGATCCTGAAGATTTAATCTTTGACCTTAATGACGCACTAAAAAGGTTACCATGTTTAGACTTTCAAAACGATGAAGTAGGACATGAAACTGAGAGAATTACTGCATAACATTATTGATGTTAACTTTGATATTGAAATCAAAGGCGTCACATGTAATCCCAAGAAAATCAAGGAAGGTTATCTTTTTGTTTGTGTGTCAGAAAGGGATAGGATTTACATAGATCAGATATTATCTTGTGGAGCTAAAGCGATAATTGCAAGTGATTGCATAACAGAAGCTTCAAGCCTTGGTATCATTCCAACGCGTGATGCTGGAATCTGTATCTTCCACCCAAACCCTCAAGAAATATACAGCGAAATAGTCAGCAGGTTTTATCAATTCAAACAGCCAAAATATGTTGCTGCTGTAACAGGCACAAATGGCAAGACTTCAGTAGTAGAATTTTGCCGCCAGATCTGGCAAAACTCTGGCTATAATGCTGCGTCTATTGGAACACTTGGAACATGCATCAATAATGGCAGAAAAGGTAATAGCAACAGCCTTACCACTCCAGGTGCAGAAGACCTTTACGCAACATTGCGTGGTATAAGTGTAGAACACTTAGTGTTGGAATCATCAAGTCATGGGATTGATCAATACAGAATCCATGGATTAAAGTTGAGTGCTGCAGCTTTTACTAATTTCTCGCAAGATCATTTAGATTACCATAAAAGTCTTGGTGGATATTTAGAAACTAAAAAAAGGTTATTTTACGAAGTATTACCAGAAGGAAAAACAGCGATTTTAAATGCGGATATAGATGAATACGGCGCATTGCTTAAAATAGCTGAAAAACGCAGTAATAAAGTTGTGACTTATGGAAAAAAAGGCTCTGATATTACTTTATTAGAGCAAATACCAACTCCAAGTGGTCAATACCTTACAGTAAAAGTTGATAACCAAATTTACAATACATTTTTCCCAGTTTTAGGAAAATTTCAAGCATATAATCTGCTATGTGCAATTGGTATATCTGGATTAAATTACAGAGAAATATGTGTGGATAAACTCATTTTCCCGTCAGGAAGAATGGAGAAAGTGAAACCTTTTGCATTCGTGGATTACGCTCATACTCCAAGTGCGCTTAAACAAGCCCTATTGTCTTTAAAATGGCACTTCAATAAAAAAATAGTTCTAGTTTTTGGATGCGGTGGCAATCGTGATCAAACAAAACGCGCAGAAATGGGTAAAGTAGCACAAATATATGCAGACAAAGTGATAATCACGGATGACAATCCGCGTGATGAGAATCCTGCAGAAATTCGTCGTGGTATTTTACTACATTGCCCTGATGCGCTAGAGATAGAAGATAGAAGAGAAGCTATAGAGAAAGGAGTAGATATTGCCTATAATGAGGGTATGATTCTGCTAGTTGCAGGAAAGGGGCATGAAGGATACCAAATCGTGAGCGGCCAAACTTTTGAATTCAGTGATGTTGAGGTTATTAAAAATCACGTTTTAACATGCTACCGTTCTTGCAAGCGATAGCACTCTCACTTCTCTTGCACCAGAATTTAAAATTTCTTGAGAGCAGGACCTTACAGTTGCTCCAGTTGTTACTACGTCGTCAACTAATATCACGATTTTATTTTCGATAATTTTCTTGTTGCTTATGCTAAAAGCCTTCTTTAAATTTTTTTCACGCTGCTTAAGTGAAAGACCAGCCTGAGGGATAGTATGGCGAGGACGTTTTATTGCAAATGGCGTATAGGATAAATTGGATAACTTAGTCAACTCTTTTGCAAGCAGTGCTGCTTGATTATATTTACGTTTAAACAAACGCATTTTATGTAACGGTATAGGAATTACGACCTCTGCGTTCTGAAACGTATCCTGATTAGCTTGGTGTATCCACTTTGCATAGATTTTTACGTAATTCAAATTATCAAAAAATTTGAAATTTATAATCATGTTTTTACTATGTTGATCATAAGCAAAAACTGATCTTAATACTTTAAACGGTGGAGGATTGATGATGCACTTACCACACGTATAAATATTGTCTGAGATTACTACGCCACAAACATTGCAGTAATGCTTAGTTAGAAAATTGATTTTTTTGTTGCATTCACTACACAGATTAAGATTTTCATCAATGATACATTCGCAACTTACGCATACGCTTGGAAATATGAGATTTGTAGCTTTTTTTAGTAAGAGAAGGTTCACAACTCATTAAATATATTATAAAATAATTTATATAGTATAGCTAAAGTAACTTAAGCTTACACTCTTTCACTTTTTATTCCATTTCAATATAGTTCATGCTGCTGAAAAGCAGAACTTATAACTCAGTTTGTGGTATACCATTGACTGAAGTAGTCTTTGAATTATCCTTAGATAAAAATTGATGTTTTTCTGGCTTCTGTACTTCACTCAACTTACTTTGCACTTTGTCACAAGCCCACACAAGTGGCGTTATGATTGACGCGGCAGCCCAAATGATAGCAGCGCAAGCATAACTTACAATCTTGTTAAATACTCTAGCTACTGCATTAGCACAATCTTGCCCCATTTCTAAAAATATGTTTGAATAATTAACGAATGATTTTGTATCCGTTTTAAAACAATAGTCCCCTGTTATTTTTGACAATAACTTGACTGGAAAGTATGACAAACATGCCACTATCAAAAATAAAGGTTGCAATATTATGTTGGCTGCTAAAATAGCACTCAGTGCACACAATGAATACACTTTCTCTGCTCTGTAACCCACGTATTCACAATTATCATTGTTTTTATAATACTTGTTATAATCATCTTTACTCTCAACTCCACAAATTACATCTTTCACAGGTCCTAGCACATTATCAACGTAATGTACGGACTTATAGAAACTACTTTCTGGAACTAGTGTGCAATCTTCTGCTCTCTTAGCAGGTACAACTCCATATTCAACGTACCTTTTAAAGTATCGATATACTGACATTACCCTCTCCAAATCATAAATATGCAACATAGTCAATAATGATTAAGAAATAGTTTATAATAAATATGTTTTAAGATACCTGCCTGTAACACTTTCTGGAATTTTTACCACTTCTTCTGGAGTTCCAGTAGCAATCACTTCTCCGCCTTTTATTCCGCCCTCTGGTCCGATGTCTATTATATAATCTGCAGTTTTTATAACGTGCAAATTGTGCTCGATAACTATAACAGTGTTTCCCAGATCGACTAATCTATGGAGTATTTTTAGTAAGTTATTTATATCTTCAAAGTGTAATCCAGTTGTTGGTTCATCAAGAATATACAATGTTCTTCCGGTAAATCGTTTTGATAGCTCTTTAGATAGCTTTATTCGTTGTGCTTCCCCCCCAGACAACGTTGTTGACGACTGTCCGAGTTTTATATAGCCAAGTCCCACTTCCTGCAAAGAAACCAACTTTTCTTTTACCATTGGAAGGTTTTCAAAAAAAACACAAGCTTGATCTATCGTCATATCAAGCACATCAGAGATTGATTTTTCTTTATAAGTAACTTCCAATGTTTCCCGATTATACCTTCGCCCTTTACATTGCTCACACTTCACATAAACGTCCGGTAGAAAATGCATCTCTATCTTTAAGTGCCCATCACCTTTACAAGCCTCACACCTTCCCCCTCTGGTATTAAATGAAAACCGGCCTATATTATATCCCCTTGCTTTTGACTCCGAAAGACCTGCAAACCAATTTCTTATATGAGTGAACATACCAACATATGTTGCTGGATTTGACGCAGGAGTTCTACCAATTGGCGACTGATCAACTTCTATAACTTTATCTATATATTCAAGGCCTTCTATTCTATCACACTGACCATACCTTGCAGACGAATGATGTATCTTATGTGCTGAATATTTATATAACGTTTCTATGACTAAACTTGATTTTCCCCCTCCTGATATTCCAGTAACACAAATAAGATTCCCTATAGGAAATTTAACGTTCACATTTTTTAAGTTATTTTCACATGCATTTATTACTTTTATGAACTGAGTTGCTTGCTTTCTTCTCCTTGGAATTAAAATTTTTTTCTCTCCACTCAAATATTGCCCTGTTATGCTCCCCGAATTTCTTTGCACCTGGTCTGGTGTTCCTTCTGCAACAACTTTTCCACCATTTACGCCAGCTCCAGGACCAATATCAATCGCATAATCAGCAGCCATTATTGTATCTTCATCATGCTCAACAACGATTACAGTGTTACCCATGTCTCTTAAGTTTTTTAGTGTGGCAATTAACCGATCATTATCACATTGATGAAGGCCAATCGAGGGTTCATCAAGAACATATAAAACCCCCGTTAATCCTGAGCCAATTTGCGAAGCAAGTCTGATCCTCTGACTCTCGCCGCCAGAGAGAGTGCTAGATTCTCGATCAAGCGTTAGGTAATTCAACCCTACATTCTTTAAAAATGTTAGCCTCTTGATTATTTCACTTAGTATTTTATTTGAGATTTGCTTCTGTTGTTCTGTGAGCTTGTCTGGCAAATTTTCAAACCACTTAAGGGATTCATCGATACTAAGCCCTGATATTTCACCTATATGTTTGCTATCAATTTTTACTGTAAGCGCTTCTTTTCTCAATCTATAGCCAGTGCATTCTCTGCAGTGAGTAACAGAGCAATATCGCTCAACAAGCGTTTCATCATAATCCATCTGGTTTTCTAAGATACTGACCAAACCTTGAAATTTACCGAAGCCAAAGAGTATCATATCTTTTACTTCTTGATCTATGTTCTTCCACGGAACATCAAGGCTAAATTTACAATTTTCAGCCAGTGATAGAATTGCACTTTTTAAAAATCCATAACCTGTGTGCACTTGACGGAACATTGATCCCACTGGCTTTAAAGCGCCTTCAGATATTGAAAGAGTTTCATCTGGCACTATCAGCTTCACATCAATAGCCAGCTTTTTACCAAGCCCATTACACGAACCACATGCACCGTAAGGGCTGTTAAAAGAAAATAATCTTGGTTCTATTTCCTCAAGAGTGAAACCAGACTCGGGGCATGCAAAATTCTCTGAAAAAGTCAGAATTTGACCATTTTTATACTCGGAATGATGGTTGTCAGGTAGGTTTACTATTTCTACATACATTAGACCATTACCAAGTTTTAGTGCGGATTCTATACTACTTGGCAGTCGATTTCCTATATCGCCCAATATTGATATTCTATCTGCAACCACAAAAATGTCGTGTTTCTTGTTCTTATCGAGTTTAGGCAAGTCATCTACATTGTACACTTCACCATCTATTTTGAACCTTACGTAACCTTGTCTTTTAATTTCCAATATCTCTTTAAGATGTTCTCCCTTTCTACCACGCACAACAGGGGCAAGTATATATATCTTAGTTTCTAAAGGTAACGCAATTATAGTATCTACAATTTGAGACACCGTTTGTTTTGTTATTGGTAATCCAGTTGCAGGTGAATAAGGAACTCCTATTCGTGCATATACTAAGCGCAAGTAATCGTAAATTTCGGTAACAGTTCCAACTGTTGACCTTGGATTTTTTGAGATCGATTTCTGGTTGATAGATATTGCAGGAGAGAGACCTGTAATCGACTCAACATCTGGTTTATCCTGAATGTTGAGAAATTGACGCGCGTAAGCTGACAGGCTTTCAACGTACCGGCGTTGGCCTTCTGCATAAATCGTATCAAATGCAAGGCTAGACTTGCCAGAACCACTTAGCCCAGTTATAACAACTAGCTTATTTTTCGGTATATTGACGTCTACACCTTGCAGATTATGTTCCCTTGCGCCCTTAACTCTGATAAAATCGTCCATATTATACCATATAGCGTATTAACCATTATAGCCTCAAAATACGTGAATTTATAGTGATATATTGATTTTCTATTGATTTTTTCAACTGTTACGGAAAATTAAGCAGCGTTTGATAAATCGTCATTCCGCTACTTGTTAGCGGCTGAGATACCGCGACGGTATGACGGTTAAGTAGGCCAGTGTCCCTATGATGTCATCCCAGTGTCAAGCACATAGCTGTACGAACGTTGTAGTTTAGGAGCAATTCCCACCAGTGGGCCAGTGCCCAGACACTGGTTCTATGCAACTTAATTAAAAACGTTTGTTTTAGCGTAAGACAACTACCTTTAGCTCATCAGCTCAGTTATAAGCAAAATTTCTGGATTCCAGACTGGAATGACACCATTTGCTGTGCAATTTACCTTCAAAAATGAATGTTCGTACAGCTATGTGTCAAGCACTGGGATGACACCATTCTTTTTTCTGGATTCCAGTGTCTGGGCACTGGAATGACACCCCCCTGATAGGCTCAAATCATAGTGTTTGTACAGTTGTGGGTTTAGGCTACCTATAAATTCTAAACTGTTGTTACGTATTAGGACCACCAAATACACCCCCAGGACCCAAAGTCAGTTTAGCTATATCAGAAAACAGGTTATGTGGAAATCTTAAAATACTTCTTGTTCGCCAAGCAAAATAAATACATTCCTACAAACAAGCAGATGCTCAATACTGACACATAAGAAAACTTAAAAATTAAATCTCTAATGTATATTGATAAGCATTTACCTGCAGAAAATTTGTATAGTAATCCAACACATACAACGGCACTATCAACCACTGATGCTATAATTAAAGTAATGAAATTTGCCATATGAAAATTCAACTTGGACTTCAATTTTTCAAAAATAATTATGCTTGAGAGAAGAGATACTAAAATTGCAGTATATGAAATCAATATCATCAAATTAAAACTTTGCCATTTAAAAACACAACATAGCGCTATACACACTATTAAGTTGTACGTAGCTTTGCTTCTGCCATAAAATTCAACCATTGAATTTACAACTAAAGCAGCTCCCACAAATAAGGCAGCACATATCATCAATTTATTTGAAGTGTTGAGTAAAGAAAGACTGATAAACAGGAGTATCGATAAAATAGACATAATTACCTACCCAAAATTAATAACATACATTCATTCTAAATAAACATTACATATAGTAAAAGAGTTATTTAGCATAATAAGAAAAATATTTTATATTAGCATGCCACATCTTTCAGATCTACTTTTAAAACATCCTTTATGTTTAGCACCTTTTTCTCTGTTACTTTGCCAATACATGAATAAACTGCACCTTCAAACAATTCTTCAAACCTCTTCTGATTTTGTGGTGCAATAGTAACCAAAATTCTACTTTGCGATTCAGAAAACATTATTATCTTGTTTATTATGTCTGTATTTTGTATTTTTCCTATTGGCACTAGTGAAAGATCGATTTCAGCACCAAGGTCTCCTGCAATTAGCGATTTTGCCAGAGCAATAACTAATCCGCCTAAGTTTGGTGCAATTGCAGAGGCAATTATGCCATCTTTTATTGCTTGGTTGTAACGCTCATACAACTTCCTAGCGCTCTTTGCATCAACTTTTGGTACGTTGTTATTACCTATTCCACTATATAACTGATATTCAGATCTACCAAGTTCATCAAGTGTTTCTCCAAGCACGTATATTAAGTCTCCCGGCATTTTCACATCAAGCGATACCGCATTTTCAATATTTTCTATAATTCCAATTGCTGAAATGAGTAATGAAGGTGGTGCAGATATCATCACTTTCTCGCCATTTTCATCATATCCCTTAAAGTCGTTAAACATACTATCTTTTCCGGATATGAATGGTGCTTTAAATGCGGTTGCGTAATCATAACAAGCCTCTGCAGCTCTCTTTAGCTGCCATAGCCTTTCTGGATTATAAGCGTCACACCAGCAAAAGTTATCGAGCAACGCTAGATGGTCTATATTTCCTCCTGCGGCTACATAGTTACGTATGGCAGTGTCGATCGCACATGCTGCCATATGGTAAGTGTCAATTTCCCCATAACTCGAGCCAAACCCTTGCGATTTTACAACACCTTTATTTGAAGAAAGGATTGGCCTTGAAACAATAGCTTCACTGCACACTCTTCCCTTGCCCTGCAGTGGTTTCAGCACTGACGACCCTTGAACCTCATGGTCATATTGCACCACTATGAACTCTTTACTGCATATGTTTGGTCTGCTCAGCATTTCTTTTAGTTCAACATCTATTGAACTAAGTGGGAGCTCAGAAGCTCGGTCTGGTGTCATGCAAGTAGCTATCCACTCTCCAGTCCACGGCTTTGTCTGTAAATGCATTTTAGGATTACCGTCATGCAGAAATTCAGTTTCGATGTCCATTATTACTTTCCCTTCAGGACATTTAACAACAGCTTTACCACTCTCATTGAACTCTCCAATCACACAAACCTCCACATCATGTTTTTTCATAATTTGCTTAAACATAGGAAGATTTTCTTCTGGCACTGCTAAGGTCATTCTCTCTTGTGATTCTGATATCCATATTTCCCACGAAGCCATACCATCGTTTTTAAGGAGAACCTTGCTCAAATCAACTTCAAATCCGTCTTTTCCCATTTCACCAATAGACGATGATAGACCACCTGCTCCGTTATCCGTTATTGCATTATAAAGACCAAGATCTCTTGCTTTTATGACGGCATTGGATAGTTTTTTTTGTGTTATGGGGTCACCAATTTGCACAATTGTTGAAGGGCTGTTTCCCGACAAAGCCTCTGAGGAAAACGTTGCGCCGTGAATTCCGTCCCTTCCAACTCTTCCACCAATAATTACGATTTTATCGCCATTTTTTGGTCCTTTAATGTGTGAAGGTGCGTTATTTATGTTGCGCGGAATAATTCCGACACTGCCAACAAAAACCAGCGGCTTGCCACAAAATCTATCGTCAAAATATACCGATCCAAGTTGTGTTGGAATACCAGAGCAATTACCAGCAACATTAACACCATGGATCACTTTTTTCATTATATATTTTGGCGGTAAGATCTCATCAGTGCGCTCTTTATCCCTATAAAATTTGCCTTTTGCTTCTTTGGCAAAGCAAAAGTAATAGGTATTCATTATAGGCTCCGCGCCTTTCCCGAAACCAACTACATCACGATTAACTCCAAGCACTCCGGTCATTGCTCCACCAAATGGATCAAGAGCTGAAGGGCTATTGTGGGTTTCAACTTTATCTACAATCAAGTAATCGTCATCAAAAATTATTCCTCCTGCGTTGTCAGAGAAAACTGACACACATATGTCAGAATTTATCTCACGCGTTGCACGCTTGATATAATGTGCGTATAGGCCATCTTTTATTTCATCAATGGGAGAGCAAAAGATATTGTGCTTACAATGTTCAGACCAAGTCTGTGCCAGAGACTCAAGTTCAATATCATATGGATTTCTATTAAGTTTTTTAAAGTAATCCTTTATAGCTTTCATTGCTGCCAGAGAGAGCCCTAAAGTGCCATTACCATCGATTCCATCTCTGCTGATTTTCTCAAGTTCTTGGTCACTTACATTTAGGTTAACAGACTTAGCCCCATTACTACTTGATATCACTCCAGTGCTCTCTTTTGTCATTCCTGTTTCCCCCTCTGTCATTCCAGTGCTTGACACTGGAATCCAGTTTTCATTATACAATTGCTTGAAATTTTCTGGATCCAAGTAGTCAAGCACTGGGATGACGCCTTTTAACTTACCGTAATGCCTCCAATAGTAATTGCCGTTTTCTTTATAAACAAGCGTGCAATACTCAGTGATAGGGTTGAATTCTTGCTTTATATCATCTTCAGTTGCTTGACTTAGAATCAATTTTGAACTTCTTGCTTTTATACAAACATTTTCATCAATGTAGTCCTTGTTTATTAAATATTCTCTAACAATTTGTTTCGCTGTGTTGCCTACATTATCGGTCATGCCAGGTAAGAAGCTTATTTCCAAGCCCCACTTTGCTTGTGGTTCTATGAAATCATACGGAACTTCTTCAAGGTTTTCATTGTAGGAATAATAACGGCAGTCTTGTATGACTTTATTATAAAATAGCCCGCAAATTTCTTCATATAATTTGGATGGTAATCCTTTGCGTATGTAAATCGAGTAAACGTTGACTAACCATCTGCATCCAATTTGCTCGCATTTATTTAAAACTTCTATTCTAATGTTTGCCATGTAATGTTATAAAAAATTTTAATATATAATAGCATACAAGCACGTTTATATTTTGAATAATTTCTATACAATAAAATATTGTATTAATTGTTACTGTTAGTGGGAAGAGTTTTTACCGTTAATGTGGATGAATCCCTTTTTGATGTGCTGGTTCAGCACATATTTTCTGAATATGAAAGAGAAAAAATTCCCGAGATAAAGGTCATACTTCCTTGCAAGAGGGATGTGATAGCGTTACTCAATGCATTCAAGAATTATAACGCTGAAAAATGCATAATTTTGCCAGAGATAGTTTCGCTAGAGAACATTGATGAGGAAGATTTAATATTAAATCTTGATAGAGTTAAAGTTATAAGTCCAATAAAAAGGACGCTGCTACTCATTCAATTCATATTGGAATGGAATAGAAAAAATAACGACAATTTCCCAGTTGATTTAGCTTATAGCCTGCCATCACTGCTTGATAAAATTCAATCTACCCAAACAACGGATTATGATCAATTTAATGAGCATTCAAAAAAAATAGAGAATTTCATAAGCTTACTCACTGAGACTTGGAGTAAAACTTTAAAAGGTTTAGAAGTAGTAGATATATTAAAACATAAGAGTGATTACATAAACAATATGATAATCTCTTTACAAAAAGACCAATATATAATCTTTGTTGGAATTGGAAAGGATAAGTCGTTAATTAAGGCTATATATGACCTGCCATTTGGAAAAATAATTTTGCCTAACCTGAATTTGAAAATTAAAGAGAAAGACTGGAAATTGCTTGATAAAAAACACTATCAATATTGTCTGAAAGATCTGCTCGATTATTTAAATGTAGATAGAAGGGATGTTAGCTGCTTGAACACTATAGAGAATGAAATAACTGACTATGTCTTTGATACAACTGCCGATCTAAGCAAAGTTAGTAGTGGACATGTTGGCAATATTGAAGTCATCACTTGTGATTCCAGAGAGGAAGAAGCACAAGTGACATCATTAATTATAGAAAATGAAGGTTATGAAAACATTTCTTTGGTCGTCTTTGATAAATTACTTGCAGCTCGTATAGCATGTTTATCAAGGCAACACAGTGCCATACCGGAAAATTACCCTTATATAACGCTTCTGCTTTATAGTATCGAAGTTTTGACCTCAAATTGGAGCAGTGTGTCATTACTTTCGCTCCTTAAACATAGGCTAGTGACTTTTGGTTACACTCAAGAAGAGTACACTCGGATTTTATCTGAATTTGAAATAGAGGTATTACGCAACTTTAGTACAAATGGCCTGAGCGATATTATAAATGCTATCAATGCCCATAAAAAGCTAAAACATAAAGAAGATATATTACTTATTATCAGTAAGTTAGAGGTTGTATTTAATCCTTTGCTTAACATTATAAATTGCCCTATTTCTGATGTGGTGGCAACTCATTTGCAGTGTGTTAATATGCTATCTGGTATAAATTTTTCAGAGCTAAATGGTGAAATAGGTAATTTCACCTGTAATTTCTTGAATGCATGTGAGGGTGTAGAAATTAAGTGCTCCTTAGAGTTATATAACCAAATTCTGACCTTATTTTTAGAGAAAGAGTTTTTCTCTGTAGCAAATGACTTAAATAAATTCAGCTTATATCACAACAAGGTTGTAATACTCGCTGGGTTTAATGAAGCGCCAAGCTTTCAAAGTCCGCTTTTGAATGCACTTACGAGAGAAAAATTTAGTCTTCCTTCTGCGCAAGAAGAGCAGGGGTATTT
This sequence comes from Wolbachia endosymbiont (group A) of Phasia obesa, assembly GCF_964028125.1. Lineage (NCBI taxonomy): Bacteria > Pseudomonadati > Pseudomonadota > Alphaproteobacteria > Rickettsiales > Anaplasmataceae > Wolbachia > Wolbachia endosymbiont (group A) of Phasia obesa. The sequence goes on along the minus strand of NZ_OZ034764.1, from coordinate 389,132 downwards.
TTTTTATACTTTACACAATTTGTTTTGTGCAAGTAAGGTTTATATTACAAGATCGCTAAGCCATAGAAAACCAATTCTATTGCAGCGTTTGGAAATTATGTTACAGGGGTCAAAATATCCTTATCGTGATTGGCTAAGGATATTAAATACGCCTGAATGTACTGTTCCATGTACTCAGCCTATGCCAAAACCTCAAACCGAAGTTAGAAAAGAAAAAATGCAGGTGATGTCTTGCAGTGCAATAGAAAAGCTAATTCGTAATCCTTATTCATTTTACGTTGAATATATACTGGGCCTTAAACAATTAAGAGACTTGAATTTTAAGCCATCGATGTTGGAATTTGGCACTATGGTGCACAACATTCTTGCAAGATATTTACGCAACAAAAAGTCGCCAATGAGCATTGCACGAGAAACATTCTCGACTAGTCAGTTTAATTTTTCAAATATGTGGTGGATAAGACTACAGAGGGTAATTCAATCTTTTGTCGAACTTGATGAAACTCGAAGCAACTATGTTGAGTTGGAAAAGAGCTTTTCCTGTCCGATATTTCATATTCCAGTGCGTGATGCTGGTTCTTGTGATCAGTATGAAACTGCTGGGATGACAAATAGGCCACAAGAAATTTCACTGACAGCAAGATGTGATAGAGTTGAGTATCTACCAAGTGGGCAAGTGGCAATTATAGACTATAAGCTTGGTACACCACCTTCCAATGAAGAAGTAATGTCGGGATTTTTTCCGCAATTAATTTTACAAGCCTTAGCGGTAGAACATATAACAAAAAGAGAAGTCTCAGAACTTGCTTATTGGAAACTTGATTATGATAAAATAAAAGTTATTTCTATACAAAATTATAGATACAAAATGCAAGAATTAAAAAATGATCTGCCTGGTTTTTTATCTAATTATTTAAGTAATTCCACACCCTTTATTGCCTCTCCATATTTTGATAAATTCCTGAGATTTAACAGCTATAAACAGCTAGAAAGGGTAGGAGAGTGGTTGTAAATGGTGTCATCCGAGTAGCTGACACTGGGATCACCGCGAACCGTCATACCGCCACGAACCGTCATATCAACTATGTTTTTTTTAAATTTTTTGAATTTAGTTTTATTACAACTCTTGTTTATAATTTTGTATTTTTATTCAATTAGAAAATGCATTTTTGACAATAAACACCCTAATTTATCATAGAAAAATTTTATATCAAACAACAGTTACTGCTTAGATTTTATGGTTTGTGCTTTAAGTGTGTGTGGACGCACATATTCGTTAACTTATTTCCTATGCAGATTTTTTTAATTCATATTAACTGCTTCTTTAAGCCTGGCATTAGCAATAACCATAATTTTACGCATTAGAGCTTACCATCTTCTTCTTACCACTTTCAATGAGCTTGGAATAAAATGCACCAAGTGCAGATTTGAGCAGCCATTGCAGCCGTTAGTACGAACATTGCTTCTACCGCCTGTTATTCTTCGATAACCAATAGCTTTTCCACTTTCTTTTGGATGCGCCAGCAAGACTTGCTACTTCTTTTCTGTTTAAGTAGCCAAGCTCTGGCATTAAACACAGAAAGTCTTGAGATAACTTTTCCAGGAACTGTTTTAAGGATTTTTTGACGTTGTTGTAACTCACGGCTTTCATCAATAATTTTTTGTATAGTATTATTGAGTTCATCTATTTGACTATTAAAGAATCCGATAGTTTTTTGACAACTTTCTTTTATATGGTCGTTTTCAGGTGCTTCCATTCTACATTTTTCCTGAGTTCTCATTTGCGTAATGTCATCACGACGTTGACAAAGTGCAACCAAGGTTGATTGTTTTTCAGAAGTGGGGAGAGAGAGTTCCATGACGCATATTGAGCAAGAGCCCTTGCATCTGATTTATCGGACTTTGCTAAAGTTCCGTGTGACAAGATGAAGCTTTTTACTTTACGGGTATTAGCTCGATGTACAGCGATATTCTTGTCAATAAGAAAATGCGATAAACCAATTTCCTGTATTTTCTAAAGTTACTAAAGAATTAGGTAAGATATCTGAAAACTTTTTAAACAATTGTTGCCAACCAGAAGCATTATTATCAAATTCGACAACACTCTTCTGTGTGTGAACCGCAATAACATTTTTAAATTTTCCGATGTCAATACCAATAAAATTTTGATAAGATGTAACCATATTAATAACCTCGATAGTTTATTGATTTAAGATTGTAAACGGGTGCATACATATGTCCCATGCAACTATTCAAACGTATCGAGGGATAGCCTTGATATAAACGGTTGTCAACGCCGCGTCGGTCGCACACGCCCGCTATTCCTATAGTGAGTAGTTCCCTCTTGTTTCTTTTATAACATATTTTTAACTTACAGCCGCCGCGGTATCTCTTAGCCGCTAACACGTAGCGGGATGACGAGCTTATCGTCACGCCGCCACGAACCGTCATACCGCGATTCATTCGCGGTATCTCGGCAATAGATCCCGCTAACACGTAGCGGGATGACGGTTGTCGTTTAGCCATAAATATTAAGAAATTTACCAAATAAAAAAAAAGGCAAAAGAAGCCCTGGGGTTATTATCTGCTTTAAAATATTGGCGTTTTTTATGTTTTAAACGCTTGACAAGCAAGATTTAGCTGCTTTTAATTGCAACTAACCTACGCTGCAAATGTTTAAGAAATTTACTAAGCAGAAAAAAAGACAAAGAATCCCCGAGTTAGCTATTCTTTTACTATCTCTGTCGAGTATTGGCATTTTTTGATGTCTTCTAACGCTTTATAAGCGCGTTCAGCTTATTTAGATAAAAATCTAGATGTAGATGAAGTTTTGTAAAGACATACAGTATCTATATACTGCAAAAAATTGAACATAAGACGCCGATACATTAAGTAATCCTTACCTTTTAATCTGCAGATTGGCGAAAGCAAATACAATAGCTTCAGTTTCATGATAAGGGGGCTAGCGGAGTTTGTCAAGGGATTTTTGACGAAATGATTTTGAAAGTAAAGAGCGGGAGAAGGGGTTCGAACCCTCGACCTCAACCTTGGCAAGGTTGCGCTCTACCAACTGAGCTACTCCCGCAATTAAATTAACCTAAATTTACTTAATTATAGGCATATACAGCAATTTGTAAACCCCCGTGTACACGAAAAATGTGAGAGCCCATAAACTTGTGTGGTTCCTTCTATGATCTTTTCGTATACTTAAGGCTTATTTTTGATTATCATAAGTTTTTAATTATTCCACAAAGCTTTATGGGAATATTTTTATATAAAGACGACTTGCCAGCTAGTTCAATACCAGATGATGTAAGGTCTATAGCTGTTGATACCGAGGCAATGGGGCTACTTCATAGCAGAGATAGATTATGCCTTGTGCAGCTCTCTTTTAATGATGGCAACGCTCACTTAGTTCAACTCAAGAACGATTATACAGCGCCAAATTTGAGAAAAATATTAGAGGATAAAAATATAACTAAAATATTTCACTTCGCGCGATTTGATGTGAGCATAATACGTTATTACTTGGAAACTTGGGCACTTCCGTGCTATTGCACAAAAATAGCTTCACGTTTAGTTCGCACTTACACAGATAATCATAGCTTAAAAGAGTTGTGCTTAGAGCTGCTTGATACCAAACTAAATAAGCAGCAGCAATCTTCTGATTGGGGAAATGAAAATTTAACAGACAAACAAAAAAGTTATGCTGCATCTGATGTTTTGTATCTCCACAGGATAAAGGAAAAGCTAGACTTAATGCTGGAACGTGAAAATAGAAAAGAATTGGCCCAAAAGTGCTTTGAATTTCTTCCTACTCGTATTGAGTTAGACTTAATGGGTTGGGAAAACGTGGATATCTTTAACCACCAGATGTAATAGAAGTTTTTTGTTTGTGCAAAACACTTTAGGGCAATTTTTCAAGCTCTGCGGTAAGAATTTAGTTGATTAACTGCTAATAGATATGCTATATTTTACAAAAATTTAGGTATTTTATGAGTGATGATATTACATCGGTAAATGATCAAAATTTCAAATCTGAAGTCACTGACTATAAAGGGTTTGTTCTGATAGACTTTTGGGCAGAATGGTGTGGGCCATGTAAAAGTCTAATGCCACGTATCGAACAATTGGCTAAAGACAGAAAAGGCAAGATTAAGATCTGCAAATTCGACATAGATGAAGGGACTGAAGTGCCAAGTAAGTATGGAGTGCAATCTATACCCACTTTAATCATATTTCAAGATGGTAAGGAAATTGCACGCAAAATTGGTGCAACAAATGATTTGTCAAGTTGGGTTGATAGTGAAATAAGCTAATAGACAAATTTGCTTTTGTGTGTATTATAAATATTGATAAAAGGGATTGTAGCTCAGTCGGTTAGAGCAGTTCGCTCATAACGAATTGGCCGTAGGTTCGAGTCCTACCAATCCCACCATTGTTAGCATGATCGTAACAATGAGAAAGCTGTAGTATATGAACTATATGTTGATATAATGGAGGAAATAATGAAATTTACTAAGTCTCTAAATAACAAGTTAGATGAATTGCACTTACTAAATCATCCATTTTACCAGTCATGGAATACAGGAAGCTTAAGCTTGCAAGCTTTACAAACCTATGCTAAAGAATATTATCACCACGTTGCTGCGTTTCCTCGTTACATCAGTGGTATACATTTTTTGTGCCCAGATCTAAAAATGCGACAGGTTTTACTTGGTAATTTAATAGAAGAGGAACAAGGTGATGAAAATCATCCAGAATTATGGCAACGTTTTGCTGAAGGGCTTGGCGTTGCGCGATCTGATCTTCGTGAAAGTGCACAGATTAAAGAGACACAGGAGTTAGTTGATGGTTACTTTGATATTGTAAGATCAGGTTTTGCGGCAGGTCTTGGAGCCTTATACGCTTACGAACGTCAAACTCCAGAGGTTTCTAAGTCTAAAATTGAAGGTTTAAAAAAACACTATTCAATAAGTGATGAGTGTTCTCTTCAATTTTTTACGGTTCATATGGAAGCTGATGAGTGGCATTCTGAGGAGTGTGCAAATCTTATTGAAGATCTAGATGAAAAAGAGCAAGATAAAGTTATGCAGGGTGCTCAAAAGGGAGCAAAGCTCTTGTGGGGTTTTCTTGATGGGATGATAAATGCCAGTGTGTGTTAGTAGTTGTAAGTAGCTTAAACTCAGTGATGTTGGAATGCAATGTCTGCATGTAATCTTCTTATATCTGACTTACGGCTTTGGGTTCATTTAGGCTATAGTGCAGAAGAGAAGTATCATTCTCAATTAGTTAGTGTTAATATTGATTTTACCTTTAAATCCCCCCCTTTAGGACTTACAACTGACCGGCTTGAGGATACTATATGCTACTTGGAGGTAGTTCAGAGTATTCAATCTCTCGTTCAAAGCAAGCAATTCAACTTAATCGAGCATTTAACTCATGATATATACAGGACCATTAATAACCTTGTGATGCAAAAAAAGCTTATTATTTCTTCTATAGGCGTAACTATTCACAAAGTTGCACCACCTGTCCCCAGTGTGCATGGAGGTGTTTTCTTTACTTATCGTAATGCGTTGCAAGAATGATTTACATTTCTATTGGCTCAAATATGGGGAATCGCTTTTCCCATTTACAAAAGGCTGCTCAGTTACTGCAGGAACGCTATTTTAAAAATTTAAAATCTTCAATTATTCTGGAAACTAAGGCTATTTTACCAAATGATGCTCCACCTGGGTGGGACAGGCCATTTCTAAATATGGTTGTGTATGGAAGTTGTTCTTCTTCTCCTGAAGAGCTGTTAAAGGGCCTTAAACAAATTGAGTGTGACATTGGCCGCCCGCAGGTCTATGAAAAATGGGCACCTCGCGTTATTGATTTGGATATTTTGTTATGGGATAACCTGACACTTGATACATCCTACCTTAAGATTCCTCACCCAGAATTGATAAACAGACCATTTTTGCTTCACTTGATGGCAATGCTGAGTCCCATGGCAGTAGTTAACAAAACGTTTGGTACTATTAACCCTAACATTAAGGATTGCTTTTTAAGGAGTTTTACGCTTTCACCAGAGCTTGTAGGTATTGTTAATATTACTCCTGATTCATTTTCAGATGGTGGTCTTTATTATGATGCAGATCAAGCAACCAAGCAAGCACTGCAACTGGTATCAGACGGTGCAAGTATAGTTGATCTTGGTGCTCAATCAACAAGACCTGGCTCCTCAATACAAACTCCAAAAGCAGAATATGCACGCTTAAAACCAGTGCTTGATAATCTCAATCAGTATATGAAAGTTGGTGATATTAAAGTCAGCATTGATAGTTTCTGGCCAGACGTTATTTTAAATGTTTTGGAACACTACAACATTGCCTGGATAAACAATCAGAAGGGAGATCTAGATGATAATACCTTAAAAGCAGTTGCTAGTAATGGTTGCAGCATCGTTATTATGCATTCACTTTCAATACCACCACATAGAGACAACATTATTCCAGACGACACTGACCCAATTGATATCATAAATAATTGGGCAGAGAAGAGCATTAGCAGGTTACTTACCCTAGGTTTTGATCAAAGCTCGATAATTATTGATCCTGGTATTGGTTTTGGAAAATCTCTATATCAGAATATCTGGCTTTTATGCAATATAGAAGCATTGCAAAGTTTTGGCTGCAAAGTTCTGGTTGGCCATTCTAGAAAGTCATTTATTTCTTCTTTTTCTACAGAACCTGTCTTTAACCGAGATTTAGAAACAATTGCTTTATCATCTGCATTGCACAACAAGGTTGATTTCCTTCGAGTGCATAATGTGCGTGATCACATGCGATTCTTTGTAGCTCAAGCTGCTTTACAGGGATGATAGTTATCGGAATTATGGCTGTTGATCCCAAGGGGGTAATTGGAATAAATAATGGATTGCCCTGGCATTATCCAAGTGAGTTAGATCATTTTCGTCAGGTGACTGACAAACAAGTTATTGTTATGGGAAGAAAAACATTTGAAACTATGTCTCAAAACATATTAAAGGATCGTATCCCTGTTGTTTTTTCTCGTGACAAATTAAATTCTTGTTTTAACAGAGGAGTAAAATGCACTATTATTTCTTCTATGCAAGAGTTTTTGTCAATCCAAAGTAATTCTAAAGTCTTCATGATTGGTGGAGCACAAATAGCGCATCTTTTTTTGGAGTATGATCTAATCTCAGAATTTATCATAACAGAAATTCACAAACCCTATAAAGGTGATGTATATTTCAACTTAACACTTCTTGATGGATGGCATAAAACTATTCTCACCAAAACGAAAGATTATACTATATGTAGGCTAATACGTTAATATGCATGTTAAAGCAATTTATACCCACCGCATTGAATGTGGGGAAGTATTAGAGCAGGTTCTTGATCGCTATGTTTCAGAGTTGCTAGGAGAGGAAGTTGTTCTTGCTATCACATCAAAAATCATTTCTATTTGTCAAAAACAAGTGGTTTGCAAAACTGCTTGTTCTAAAGAAGAGCTAATCAAAAGAGAAGCTGATGCAATTGTTGATGTAGACCATAATTCTTACGGCATCTATTTAACAATCAAAGACAATATCTTAATTCCATCTGCTGGTATTGATGAATCAAATGGTAATGAAATGTATATTTTATACCCAAAGGATGTTCAGAAAACAGCTCTATCAATATGGAACTATCTCAAGACAAAACACTGCATAAAACATCTTGGTATTTTGATTACAGATAGTAACATAACACCTATGCGCCTTGGGGTTACGGGCGTTGCTCTTGGTTGGTGTGGATTTGAACCATTTTATTCCTATATAGGCAAGCCAGATCTTTATGATCAACCACTGCAAGTAACACAAGTCAATCTTCTTGATGCGCTGGCAACGTCTGCTGTTTTAGTTATGGGAGAAGGGGCGGAGCAAACACCAATGGCAATAATTAGTGGCGCACCAAAGATTCACTTTCTTACTCGTCTGCCAACTACAGAAGAAGAAAAAAGTGTGAAGATATCTATGGAAGAGGACCTTTACTCTCCTCTCCTCATGCGAGCCCGCTGGTTAAAGAGTTAAAGAGGAACTTAAAAATTTGCTATTAGACTTCTTATACCAATTCCTGCTACACAAGTAACGGATAGACAATAATAGAAAAAAAGCCATACTGAAGTAAGTAAAGTAGCGAGGTTTAAATGGCATTAAGATCAAAATTATTGGATGAAAAAGTGGTGGAATCAGCAAAAGAAATGCTGAAGAAAGTAAGAAATAACGCATATGTTGCAAAAAAACTAAATGCTGTAATTGCAGCAAAAAAGCACAGTATAACAGCCGTAGCAAAGATATGCTGCATTTCAAGAAAGGCACTTACTGCATGACCTAAAATTTGGCAGAGAAGAAAAATTATTTGCTCCGCCTCAACGCCGTAGAAAAACTATATTGAATCAAAGTCAACGTGAACAAGTTGAGGTGTGGATAGAGGAAAACCCCAATATTACTATAAAAGAAATGAAAATAAGAATTCAAGAAAAGTTTGGTTTGAATATCAGCAAATCTACAGTACACCGTAATATGCAAAGAATGAAATTCTCATATATCACACCAAGACCAGTGCATAACGGACAAGATAAAAGTAAACAAGAGGAATTTAAAAAAAAATCTTAATGAAACTATTGTCATGTATCCTGAAAAAGAGCTATTTTTCTTCGATGAATCGCGGTTTGGCACACATTCAAAGATTGGACACGGGTGGTTTAAAAAAGGCATTAGGACACAGGTTAAGGTAAAACTAGGTAGGCAAAATTTTTATCTCTATAGTGCAGTTAATCCCAGAAATGGAGAAAGTTCTAGCTCAAACGTCAATACTGATTGTATGAATATATTCCTTGAGCAGATGTCACAATATTTAGGAACAAGGGAGGCATTTCTTATCATGGATTGTGCTAGTTGGCATAAGTCAAAAAATTTAAAAGTACCTAAAAATATCGACATTATATACCTACCACCATACTCACCTGACCTCAATCCTGTTGAGAGGTTTTGGTTATATATAAAACAGAACATTTTGCGTAACAAAATCTACGACACAATTGCTTTGCTTGAGAGCGCTTTGTGCAAATTTATTACCTCTCTTTCTCACTCCACAATTAAAAAACTCTGCAATGCCGCTTATTTGATTCACTAGTAATGAGAATTGGTATTACATAACCATATAACATTGGGAATAGAAACAAAAAACTTGCTTGACACCCTTCGCCAGCCCCCTTATCATAAAACTGAAGCTATTGTATTTGCTTTCGCCGATCTGCAGATTAAAAGGTAAGGATTACTTAATGTATCGGCGTCTTATGTTCAATTTTTTGCAGTATATAGATACTGTATGTCTTTACAAAACTTCATCTACATCTAGATTTTTATCTAAATAAGCTGAACGCGCTTATAAAGCGTTACAAGACATCAAAAAATGCCAATACTCGACAGAGATAGTAAAAGACTAGCTAACTCGGGGATTCTTTGTCTTTTTTTCTGCTTAGTAAATTTCTTAAACATTTGCAGCGTAAGTTAGTTGCAATTAAAAGCGGCTGAATCTCGCTTGTCAAGCGTTTAAAACATAAAAAACGCCAATATTTTAAAGCGGATAATAACCCCAGGGTTTCTTTTGCCTTTTTTTTCATTTGGTAAATTTCTTAATGTTTATGGCTAAACGACAACCGTCATCCCGCTACGTGTTAGCGGCTAAGAGATACCGCGGCGGTATGACGGTTTGCGGCGGCATGACCTCGTCATTCCCCTACGTGTTAGCGGGATCTAGAGATACCGTGACGGTATGACGGTTCGCGCGGTGGCATGACCTCGTCATCCCGCTACGTGTTAGCGGGATCTATGCTTTGAGATACCGCGAATGAATCGCGGTATAACGGTTCGCGGCGGCGTGACGATAAGCTCGTCATCCCGCTATTTGTTAGCGGGATCTAGAGATACCGCGAATGAATCGCGGTATGACATAGGGAACCCTTTCTTGGGTTAGCTATAGATTTACTTCGCATATTCAGCTAATTTTTATTACAATTACAACAAAATAATTTTGGCTTTGATGAAAACTGTATATGTATGTCAATCCTGTGGTCACAGCACTGGTAGGTGGGTAGGGAAGTGCATCGCATGTGACAATTGGGATACAATTGTTGAGGAAATAGCAGTAAAAACGGGCAAAAGAAGTATATCTGCACCAATTTTAATAAAGACGTTATCGGGTAGCGAAATTATCACTCCAAGTCGTTTTTTAACAGGAATAGAAGAATTAGATAGAGTTTTTGGTGGGGGTATCGTTCAAGGTGCTAGCATTTTAATTGGTGGCGAACCTGGTATTGGAAAATCCACCCTTTTGCTTAGAATTGCAGCTAATGTTGTGCAACTTTCCTCTTTTGAATGTCTTTATGTATCCGGCGAGGAGTCTTTAGAGCAGGTGAGTCTCAGAGCAAAGCGTCTTAAGATAAATGAACCTAAAATTAAGCTTTTATCTACAGTGTCTTTAACTGATGTAGTAGCAACAATAAAGGAAAACAAAAGTATTAAATTCTTAGTAATTGACTCTATACAAACAATGTATGATAGCAGAATTACATCGGCACCAGGAACTGTAACTCAGGTTCGTACTTGCGCACATGAATTAACTATTCTTGCGAAACAATATGGTGTTTCTCTTTTAATAGTTGGTCATATAACTAAGGATGGACAAATAGCTGGACCCAAAACTCTGGAGCATATGGTGGATACGGTATTATATTTTGAAGGTGAAAATAGCAATCAATATCGCATTTTGCGTACTATTAAAAATAGATTTGGCCCTGCAAATGAAATTGGTGTTTTTGAGATGTCTGAAGCAGGACTTGTGCCTGTTGATAATCCATCATCATTGTTTCTGATGGCCCATGACAGAGAAGTAGTTGGCAGCGCCGTATTTGCAGGAATTGAAGGTTCAAGACCAATTTTAATGGAAGTGCAAGCATTAATAGCAGGGACTAATATGGCAACCCCAAGAAGGGCAGTAGTTGGGTGGGATATTAATCGATTGGCTATGATCATTGCGGTGCTAAATGTTCGTTGCAAAATGTTTTTGCATGATAAAGAGGTATACCTAAACATTGCAGGGGGACTCAAAATACAGGAACCATCGGCTGATCTTGCTGTTGCTGCTTCCCTTATTTCAAGTGTAGTAAATTTACCGCTGCCAACTTCTTCAATAATCTGCGGTGAAGTTGCACTTTCAGGAGAAATTAGGAATGTCTCGCATGCTGATCTCAGACTAAAAGAAGCACAAAAGTTAGGATTCAAAAAAGCAATTATGCCTAAAAATGGCAATTATTCTTCTCATGATATTGAGATAATTAAGCTTGGTCATGTAAGGGAATTAAGAGAAGTCTTTAATTACAATTAAATAATGCTTCAGCAAATTCTTTACTAGTAAACTCCCTTAAGTCCTCTATATTTTCGCCAATTCCTATAGCATGTAACTTTACCTTATAAGCTTCTGCAAGTCCAATTACTACTCCGCCCTTAGCGGTGCCATCTAGCTTTGTTACGATTAGCCCGGTAACATGGACCATCTTACTAAATGCCTCTAATTGGCTATAAGCATTTTGGCCGGTAGTTGCGTCAAGAACTAAAATAACGTCATGAGGGGCAGTATCATCCAATTTCTTTATCGTTCTATATATTTTTGATAACTCCTCCATAAGGTTCACATTATTTTGCAGCCTTCCTGCTGTGTCAATTAGAACAACATCAACGTTATCTTTTATAGCTTGACTTACAGCTCTATATGCCACACTTGCAGAGTCGCTACCGTACTCTCCAGTAACAATCAAGCAATCAGAACGTTCTGCCCAAATGTTTAACTGCTCACTAGCAGCAGCTCTAAATGTGTCACACGCAACAAGCATAACGGATTTTCCCATCTCCTTATATTTATATGCAAGCTTACCTATAGTCGTGGTTTTACCATTACCGTTTACTCCGCATACCATTATTATATGTGGTTTTTTATTTAAAATTAACGGCTGTACAACTGGGCTCAATATAGCTTCTATTTCGTTCATTAACTGCTGCGAGATAATATTATGTTCAACTTCCTTGTCAAACTTGATGCTTGTGAGCCTATCGATAATCAACTTAGAAGTTTTATGACCAATGTCCATGCTAATTAGCAATTCCTCTAATTCATCTAAAAGCGACTGATCTAATTTTTTTTTGCCAGAAAAAATACTTTTCACCCCGTCGCTAAAGCGAGAAGAAGTTTTTAACAAGCCTTTATAAAGGTTACTAAACAAACTCAAGGGAATACTCCTTTTTAAATTATAAACTTAATGACAACATAGAGACGCTGATTGTAAAGAAATACACGTATTATGTGTATTTGTAAAGTTAAACAGTCGTTTTACGGGAATTTTGAAAGTAAAAATCACGTAAAACGATTGTTTTCCTTTAGTTTTTAACCTAAATATGTTATAATGTAAAATAGCAGTTTATAGGTAATTTTATGAGTTATAATGAGAAAATTTTAGATCATTATGAAAATCCAAGGAATGTTGGCTCTCTGGATAAAAATGATCCAAATGTTGGTACTGGTTTAGTTGGTGCACCATCGTGCGGTGATGTAATGAAATTGCAGATAAAGGTCAATGACAAAGGTGTTATTGAAGATGCAAAATTTAAAACTTTTGGTTGTGGTTCTGCCATTGCTTCAAGTTCCTTGTTAACAGAGATGATAAAGGGAAGAACCATCAGTGACGTTACACAGATAAAGAATACTCAAATAGTGGAAGAGTTGTCTTTACCTCCAGTGAAGATACACTGTTCGGTACTTGCTGAAGATGCTATAAAGGCTGCTATTCATGATTATCAAAGTAAGCAAAAGAATTAAGAAGCATGAGTGAATATCAAGAAGTAGGCGGAGGTGAAACTGTAAAAAAGAATAGAAAACTTATCACTATAACTGCGGAAGCAGTAGAAAGGATAAGGTATTTATTGGACCAAAAGAAGCATACTAACCTTGAGAAACCGGAAGAAGCAATAGGAATAAGAGTGCTAATTAAGCAAAAAGGATGTTCTGGTTTAAAATATGATATTGAATATGCGTATGATACTCGTCCTTTAGAGTCGATAATTGAGGAAAACTGCAGTGATGACCAAAAAGTTAAAGTGTTGATCGATCCAAAATCCGTCATGTTTATTCTTGGCTCTGAAATGGATTATGTAGAAGAAAAATTTTCATCGGGTTTTGTTTTCAAAAATCCTAATGAGAAAGGAAAATGTGGTTGTGGAGAGAGTTTTCATGTCTAGCAGCTATTTTACATTGTTTGAAATTGAACCAACTTTCAATATCAGCTTTGATGAGTTAGAGAAAAAATATATTGAGCTAAGCAAAACTGATATAAATGAAAGACAGTCCCAAAACATGGAAAATATTAACAGAGCTTATCAGATACTAAAGTCACCGCTAAAACGTGCCGAGCATTTGCTAGATTTTTTTGATGTGAAAAGCCAAAAGGACCACTTAAATTCTGAAATATTAAGTGAATCAATGGAAATAAGAGAATATTTGCTGGACTGCGATGATTTACAATTTGCAAGCAGGATGATTGATGAAAAAATAAAAGATTGCGTTAAAAACCTAATTAACACTTTTGCTATAAAGAATTTTGATGGAGCTGCTACACAAGTCTTAAGATTGAAATATTTATATAAGTCATTTGAGGAGGTGAAAAAGAATGCAACCAATTCAAATTTCTGAACCAAATTCAAGTGAAGTAATTTTTGGTATAGATCTTGGTACTACCAATTCTTTGATTGCTATGGTAAATAAAGCTGGTAACGTGGAGATATTTGAAGATGAACAAGGAAGAGAACTGCTGCCTTCTGCTCTTTCATATGAAAATAATACATTAAAAACTGGCTACGATGTCGGTCAAAATGCAATCTACTCAATAAAGCGTTTAATGGGTAAAAGTGTTGAAGAATTAAATAAAGAAGGCGTCAATTTTGAAATAGATCATGAAAGCGAAAAAGTTATTAGAATAAAATGCGCAGAGGAAAAGTATCTTACTCCTGTTGAGATTTCTGCTGAGATATTAAAAGCTTTATGTGAGAGGGTAAAAAAGTCTAAGGGACTGGAAGTAAAAAAAGCAGTGATTACTGTGCCAGCTTACTTTGACGATTCAGCACGTAACGCAACTAAATATGCGGCAAAATTAGCTGGAATAGAAGTTCTTCGCCTCGTTAACGAGCCAACCGCTGCAGCGCTTTCTTACTCCATTGAAAAGAACAATAGCAGTGGAATATATGCAGTGTATGACCTTGGTGGCGGAACGTTCGATATTTCGATATTGAAATTGCATCAAGGAGTGTTTCAAGTTCTTGCAGTTGGTGGTGACACCAAACTCGGCGGTGATGATTTTGATCATTTGCTGAGTTCAATTGTGATTGATAAGTATAGAGAAAAGACGGCCAAGCAACTAAATTCCTTACTTATCGAATCACGCTCTGTGAAGGAATATCTGAGCAAAAACACCTCAGGCATTTTTGAATTCAGCATTAACGGCAAGCCATTTGAATGTGAAATTACCAGAGAAGAATTCGAGCAGGCAATCAGTTCTTTGGTCAATAAGACTATCAATATAGTCACTCGTACTATAAGCGACATAGATCTTAAAATTGATAATATAAAAGGAGTAATTTTAGTTGGTGGTGCAACTAGAACACCATTGGTTCAAAATTCACTAGTCAAACTCTTTGGAAATAAAGTGCTGAATGACGTGGATCCAGATAAAGCAGTTGCCATTGGGGCAGCTCTGCAAGCTCATGATTTAACTTCGAGCTCAAAAGATAGGAATATTCTCCTGGATGTTCTACCTTTATCACTTGGCATAGAAACTATGGGAGGCATAGTTGAAAAAATCATACCAAGAAATACGCCACTACCAGTTTCAGAAACAAAAGAGTTTACAACTTATTTTGATGGGCAAACAGCAATGAAAATTCACGTTTGTCAGGGAGAACGTGAAATGATAGAGGATAACAAATCTCTAGCGCAGTTTGAACTAAAAGGTATACCGCCACTACCTGCAGGTTCTGCAAGAGTTGAAATAGAATTTACAGTTAACGTTGACGGAATCTTGACTGTTACTGCAAGAGAAAAAACTACTGGAATCGAGCAGACAGTTGAAGTAAATTCAAGTTTTGGCTTGAGTGAAGCTGATGTTCAAAATATGGTTAACCAGTCAATAAACAGCTTTGATGAAGATATGAAGGCTCGTTCCCTTGCAGGCGCTAAAATTAATGGAAATAAACTCATACACTTGGTTGAAAACAATAATAACCTTTCCACTGATCAAAAGTTGAAAAACCTATTACAAAATGCAAAAAACGCTTTACAAGGCAATGACTTGAATGAAATTAACAACACTATCGCCGAGTTAGAAAATTCTTCTTTAGAGTTGTGTGAATTAACAAATAGGTAGAAAAAGCTTACACAACCTTGTGCAATACCCTATTTAATCTCAAAGCAACAGGTAACCTGAAATTAAATGGTAACCAATCGACCTTCCCCAGTTTAAACGATAAACCAACTATACTTACACGCCCAATGATATTTTCCATTGGTACAAAACCAACTTCAGGAAACCTGCTATCCAAAGAATTATTTCTATTGTCTCCCATAACGAAAAATTGATCGTTAGGTACATAATAAACCGGAGTGTTATATGATAGCTTATTAGAAATGTCATCTACCAAAATCTCATGTTCCTTGCCACTTAAAAGCGTTTCTATATATCTTGGTATGTTACGATTTGACTCATAATCAAAAAAACTTTCAATTTGCCTTCGCTCTACTTTCTGATCATTTAGGTATAATTCTCCCTCTATCATTTGCACTTTGTCACCTGGTGTTCCTATTACTCGCTTAACAAACCTGATGCTGTCATTTCTTGTGGGTTTGAAAACTACTATGTCGCCACGCTTTGGAGGGGTATAAAAAATCCTGCCGCTAAAAATGTTTGGAGAAAATGGAAATGAGTGTTTACTGTAACCGTATGAATATTTACTAGTAAAAATGTAATCCCCTTCAAGTAGGGTGCTTTTCATTGAACCAGAAGGTATATGAAATGGCTCGAATAAAAAACTACGTATTGACAGCGCAATCAACAGTAAAAAAAACAATGAAGATAAAAATCTTCCCGTTCTTATCACCCAGTTTTTGCTTAGTTCTTCCAACTTTTCCAACTTTGTTTTTCTTATAGATTAAGCTTATTATAATACATAAATTAAAAAATGGTAATATGAAATTTTACTTGTGAATGTTATTCCTCTATTCAAAACGATTTTGAAAAGGCGGTTCATTTCTTTCAACGGTGTCATCCAAGTAGCGTGACACATAACTGTACGAACATTGCAATTTGCAGGTGGCAGATGAAAGTAGCTGATGCACATCTGTACGAACATTTGCTTTTGTTAAGGTAATATGGTGTTATGAAAGTAGCTGACACTGGAATGGCTTTGTTGCATCGCTACTTATGAAAGGCTAACTATAGTTAGGATTATAAGCAACTTATTGAAAATCTTGTTTTTTTGCAATCAATCTGATCAAATTTAAGAATAGTAATTTGTTATTTATATTAATAAATTTAATTCTATTGAAAATAGCTAAAGCATTGAAATTCTTGAATTTTAGCCGGATTGGTAAATGGTAGTGAAATTTCTTTTACTCAAATTTAGGTATTCATTGACCGTTCTTGTTATAAATACCAGAATAATAAGCTAATGATATTCCCTATCTTTTTTATCTTTAATCCATCATAGCTAGCGATGCAACAAAGCCCACTGGAATCCAGGTTGTAACCGTTCACGGATTGTGAGAATGAATAAAGAACTAAGCAGTCGTAACTTTTGGAAGGGATTTTGGCCATTGAGACGTGATGTCAAAAATATCGACAACATTCTTTCCACAAATCTTTCTCCATGTTCCGACCAGGTGAAAAAGCTGTTTTTACGATAGCCTTCTAATTTGCCGTTCTGCAAGGTTGTTGATTGACTTCAGGCTTTCGTAAAAACTTCCACACCATATCCTCGGCCTTAACATCTTAATGGCCATTCTCAAACCATTTACAAGCCTTGTCATTTCATGCCCCCCCTTTTTGCATTAGTTGTGTAGCATCTTTTAATATTAGCAAGGCCTATAATAGTGCAACACTGCCTTACGTATTGCCAATCCAAATTCTACTTGCTGTAAAATAACACAATCTGCTACATCGCTGCTAATCTCAATCCCTCTATTTATTGGCCCTGGGTGCATAACAATCGCATCTGGTTTTGCGTATGATAGCTTTTGTAAATCAAGTCCATACAAATGAAAATATTCTTTCTCTGAAGAACTATTATTCATGCGCTCTTTCTGCAATCTCAAAAGCATAATTACGTCAGCATCCTTTATACCTTCAATTAATGAATAATGGACTGAATCTACTTCAGGAAAATGCTTACAAATCAAAGTTGGTGGTGCGACCAAGTTTATCTCTGCTCCAAACATTTTTAGCAATCTTATATTTGATCTTGCAACTCTACTGTGCAGAATATCTCCACATATCACAACTTTGAGGTCCTTTATTTGCTTTTTGTGATTGCTGATTACAAGATAGTCTGCAAGAGCTTGAGTTGGATGTTCACTACTTCCATCGCCTGCATTGATTAGCGAGCAGTTAACATACTTTGCCAGTGTATTAATGATACCACTACTTTTATGCCTGATTATTATGTAATCAGGATTCATTGCATTTAATGTTTTGATCATGTCTTTTAGATCTTCTCCCTTGTTAATAGAAGAAGATCTTATTGGCAAAGTTACAACATTTGCTCCAAGGCTTTTTGCTGCTATTTCAAAAGACGCAAGTGTACGCGTTGAATCTTCAAAGAATAAATTTATTACTGTCTTATTTTCCAAGATATGACTATTTGCAACTTCTTTTTTAAGGTACTGGTTGGCCAACTTAGTTATATTTTCTACATCATCGACTGTAAGGTCTGAGATGTTTAACAAATTCCTTCTCTTGTTCATAATTTCCTTTTAACATGCAATTGTTATCCAACTACTTGAACCAATTCTACTTTCTTATTATCGTTTTTCAATAGACCTCTTGTGCAGCAATTGTTTTGGTGGAAGAACGGAAAAAGATAGTAAAGTCAAAATTAAGTTAGAAGGAAGAAAAAGTTCAGCAAGTTAAGAGTAAGGTACATTAGCATAAATCTTTCATCCCAATGTTTAGTGGCACTGGAGATTACTTCCACTTACACTCATCCGCTATCATAACAGCCTCAAAAAGATGCTTCTCAAGTTCACTTAGAGGCAAATCACTTTGTGAATAATTTCCCCAAGATTTTAGTATATCGGAAGTTTCAACGCCTTCAATAATAGGATATTCTTGGTTTTTTTTAGCGTATAACTCTTGAGCCTGCTTGCTTACTAAAAATTCCAATAAGACTATAGCATTTTCCCTGTTTTTTGCGTTTTTTGTTACTGCTGCACCACTGATGTTTACCATTACACCGTGATCGTTGCGATTAGGAAAAAAAGCCCCTAGCTTGTCTGCAACATTCTTTTTATTTTCTGATGAAAGAATTCTCGCAAAGTAGTAGCTGTTTACTATTGCAACATCTCCCTCACCCGCTGCTACGGCGTAAATTTGATAAGTATCACCACCACTTGGTTTTCTTGCCATATTGCTCACAATTCCGCTTACCCATTCTTTCGTCTTTTCAAAACCATTATTTGCAATCATAAAAGCAATTAACGATCTGTTATATGGACTTGTAGAAGAACGCACTAATATTTTTCCTTTCCATTTTTCATTTGCTAAATCTTCATAAGTACTTAAGTCCTTAGGGTCTACTGACTCTTTATTGTAAACCAATATCCTAGCTCTTTTTGTAAGACCAAACCAATAATCTTCACTGTCTCTAAATCTTGCAGGTATAACACTTTTTAAAACCTCTGAATCTACTTGAGATAAAAGTCCTCTTTTTTTTGCTAGAATTAAGTTGATTGCATCAGCAGTCAAAAATAAGTCAGCTTCACCACCGTTTTCCATTCGTGAAAGTAGCTGAGAATAATCATCAATGATGTAACGTACTTTAATACCTGTATTTTTCGTGAATTCATCAAACAAAGTACGTACTAATTCTTCTTTGCGCGATGAATAAACATTTACCACTTGTGAGTCATTAGTTCCGTCGTTTCTGTATAAATAAGTAATAACTATCAATATAATTGCTATTAAGGATGTGAATATAAAGGCTTTTTTCATATTGGATAAAAAATAACTTCTTTCAGTTAAAGTTACCAAGATGGTACAACTTTAGCAAGTGTAAAGTTCGTTAGATAAATCATAAAAACTTCCTTGACAAGCTTCGCCAGCCCCCTTATTATAACACTGAAGCTATTTATTTATCTTCGCAATCTCTGCAGTGGATTAATGACAAAAAACTTAATGTATTTGGCGTAAATCATGCTTAATTTTTTGCATTATGTGCACCTTATGTCTTTATAAAATTTCTAGGTTTTTACCTAATATAAGCTGAAATGCGCTATTTAAAACATTAAAAAACGCCAACTTAAAAAATGGATAGTGAATAACTAGCTACCCTAGGGTTTCTTTTGCCTTTTTTTCTGTTTAGTAAATTGTATCCGTTCAGCGGAGTGGTAGAATAAGGTAGACAAAGTGATCTAAAAAGATAATCATAGAGCAAAAGTGAGGTAATGTGGTAAACCTTTTAGAACTTTGCAAAAATTTACAGCAAAAAATAGAAAAACTGGAAGCAGAGATAGAAAACTTAAAAGCAGAAAATAAAGCTTTAAAGATAGAGAACGCTGAATTAAAGGAAAGGCTTGGTTTAAACTCGAAAAATTCATCTCTACCGAGCTCTAAAGAATTGTACAAAACAAAAAAGGACAAGCCAAAAAGCGAAAGGAATGTTGGCGATCAGGTTGGGTATAAAGGAAATTTTCATGCCACAATGGAAGCGGATAAAGTAGTAAAAATAGAGTTGCCTAATATTTGCGAATGCGGAGGAGAGCTTGTAATATGCGAAAAACCTTATGTTCACCAAAAAGTTGATCTTCCGGAAATTAGGCCTTATGTAGTAATTGGAACATGGTCGTTGTTGGAGATGCAGAAAAAGAAAAAGTAGCAAGTTACCAGAAGGTGTTACGCCAGATACATTTGGTCCAAGGGTTAAGTCTATAATTGCAGCACTCAGCGGATTTTACAAAAACTCAAAGCGTGAAGTGGCTAGTATCATAAATGACATTTTTAATTTGAACATAAGTGTTGGCAGCATATCAAATCTTACTATTACCCACAAATATGAGGTTCGTGAGCAAGTCGCCATCCTTCTTCTAGATCAAAGAAACGTCTCCACCCTTTCCAAAGAGTAATTGGTCCTGGTTTTGGGTCGCTTTTTCTTGCTAAATGACCTCCAAGTTCACGAAACGGCTTCTTTTATAGTAGGGGCTATATTTGGACATGGTTTCCTGTGTATTTTAACATATAAAACTTTCCATTCTTCCTCAGCTAATAAGGCAGTACATGGTAATGTTGGGTTAGTTCTTGCAATTGATGTAATAAAGAAAATTCTCCAAGCAATAATGCTCATGACTGTTAAATACCTCATTAATCTTTCTGCTGTTCCAAGTCTACATTCCTCAACTTTGAGACCAGATTTTAAAATCTTATGCAATATCTCTATTTTCCATCTCAAACAATACCAACTAACTTTTTCAACAGCTTCTTCAAAAGTACTGACCGGAAAAAAGCATCCACTCTAGAGGACTTGCTTCGGGAGGAGAGTTTTTTTCAACAACATGAATTGCGTGAAGTTGTAGACTCTGTCGGTTTATATTTTATGTGACCTTCTTTACATTTTATATGGCCTTCATGTGATAAATTTTCCGAATCTAATTTCTAAAAACGCTGTCCTTTTTTGCTTGTTATCTCTAGCAGGGATTTCAACTTCTACTTTTCCAGCGCAAGGGAGGCCTTGGATAAATGACCATAATTTTTGCTTGTTCCTGGTATGCATGAATTTTTTATTTACATTTCTGTTGTGGCGAGCTCTTACTAAAATTGCTGAGTTAAGATTATGTGCAAGTTCAAAAAAATCATGCATATCTGCTTCTCTGTCACATACAGTTATAGCTTCGGTTTGGGCCAGATCTATAATATTATTTGTTTTCTTTAAACTTTCTAGCCATTTCATACTTTCTTTATCCTCAATATGAACGTTGTTACGATGGCTCTTTAGTCTTTTTTCTTCTTCAGAAATGAGTTGCCTCGAGTAAATCTTTTGATCCAGTATTCCCAGCTTCCGTACTAACAGCAAGGGCTGTATGCATTACTGCTCCTTTTCCAGCAATAGTTCCCAATCCGCTTATGGCTTGAGTATGAAATATAAGTTGTATCTTGAATCACAAGAATTCTTTTATGAGCTTTTGTTCTTTCAACTGTTTTATCAATGTGTGAAGCTAGAATATCGACTTCTTTTACGTTCTCATTTTGAAAAAAACGTTATGCTGCTTTTGCTTCTGACCAACTTCCGCATGCCTCATTAATTGAGCTTTCAGGTAAACTTATCAAACTATCAGCAATCTTTACTAATCGGTCAGTTAATCTTTTATCTCCAAGTACAGCATCTCCAAATTCATTTTTAGCCCATTCATTACTCTCGTTTGCCATTTTTATACCCTCAATATTTGCAAACTTTAATATTGTAATACTTTATTTATAAGTACATTTATATTTGTGGGTAATAGTAAGATAAATAATAGTGCAAATTTTTCTATGATATGCGGTAGTGGTGTATATGTAAGATCAATTGCTCGTGATCTTGGAATTGCATTAAATTGTTTTGGACACATTACAAAATTAAGAAGAACTATGGTAGGTGACTTTAGAGAAAATGAATCAGTGACAATTGAGCAACTTACTAAAAAAAACACAACAACTTACTCTCCGATGTCATCCCAGTGCTTGACACTGGGATGGCTTTGTTGCATCGCTCTTCGGATAGTAGGTAACGCACAATAAATTTATGAAGCTATCTCAAATTTAGCCATGCCTATTTCAGTAAATTTGTTAAGCAAATAACATTTGAGTAGCAGTTCCCTCTCACGATTCATTTCAGATTTGTTCCTAAAACTAAATCCAAATGTCTTTTTTAATCGCGAGAAAAAACCTTCTATATAAGATCTTTTTCCATAACTCATCTCTTTTTTCCACTTCTTTATACCATCTTCATCATATGACTTTATGAGCTTGACTGCAGAATTTCTCTCAGCCATATAGTCTAACTTTGGATGCTCTGCTGCGTTGTTTTTCGGAGGAATTTTCGTTTTTATACCATATTGATTACACAGCTTATAGAGCTTTTCTCTGTCATATGCCCTATCTGCATATAGTACTTTTATGACATACTGAAAATCGACTTCTTTTAGCAAATCACAAGCTCCATAGTGATCAGCCGTTACTGTATTTTACAGCTATGGCTTTTTTGCTGTTTGTATTCAACATTACATGCAATTTTCTTGTCTGTTCATAGCTGCGATACTTTCTATCTTCGCTATTTTCTTTGCTATGACCAGGAGTGTTGTTGTATATACTAATTCCTGTACTGTCTATAGCAATTTCGATATCTTCCATATTATTTTCTGCAATCATTGATCTTAATATTGAGTTTCTTAAACCTTCTTGATGATTGTGAATAGCTGATAACTTGCAAATTTTTCCCAATTTGCTCAAGGTATCCTGCTATAAACCCAACTGTTTGCCTCAGGCCTATTCTAAATAAACAAGTTATTATGTGCACCAAAATTACAACTTTATCGCTATAAATATTGTTGCCACCTGGTATTTTTGGACCATTCTCGTACCACTTTTCTATGGCTTCGTTGATATAATGAAAAATATTTCCTCTTTTTTCTAGAAATTTGTTATATTCGCTATGGTTACTGACCCTCATTTTTTGTGGCATATTTTTTCTTTCAAGGTTAAATGGCTATTTTATAATGAATTTTGTCAGTAGCCACCAGATTTTTTCAGTTGCTATGCAACAAAGCCATCCCAGTGTCAAGCACTGGGATGACACCCTCCTAGTAGAAACGCTTTTGTAATTGCAACATTCGTGTAATCTTTAGCCATAAACATTAAGAAATTTACCAAATGAAAAAAAAGGCAAAAGAAACCCCGTGGTGGTTGGCTATTTACCATGTACTAAAATATCGGCGTTTTTTTTATTCTAAAACGCTTGATTAAGAGCGATTTAGCTGCTTTTAACTTGCAACTAACCTACACCGCAAGTGTTTAAGAAATTTACTAAGCAGGAAAAAAGGCAAAGAAACCCCGTAGTAGCTAGCATTCAAATTCTCCCTTGTCAATTTGACGTTTTTTGCTGTCTTAAACGCTTTGTAAGCGCGTTTCGGCTTATATAGGTAAAAACCCAGAGATTTTTAAAGACATGCGATGCACGTAGTGCGAAAAATTAAACATGAGACGCCAAATACCCTAAGTTTTTTGTCATTAACCTGCACAGATTGCGAAGATAAATAAATAGCTTCAGTTTCATGATAAGGGGGCTGGCGGAGTTTGTCAAGGAAGTTTTTTGTTTCTATTGAATGACAGTTGTAACCTACGAAAGAAGTCTGTTGTAATTTGTACGATATCTTTATAAAATGGTTCGCATAAGTTATCTAGCAGTGCAACTAAACAAATACAAAAATCAAAACGTCGCGGTTTTTGGTCTTGGTAAAACTGGTTTATCCACCATTAACGCTCTAACAAAGAGTGGTGCAAGAATATATGCATGGGATGATCATGAAGAGCAAATAGCAAATACAAAAATGATGTATAAAAAATGTAATTTTATTCATCCCAAGGAATACAATTGGCATGAGATCAGTGCATTGGTTTTAAGCCCTGGAGTGCCAACAGAGCCACATTGGATAGTAAAACTTGCAAGGAGATTTGATTGCAAAATAAAATCAGACATTGAGCTATTTCTTGAAGCTAAAACTACGAACCAGAAGGTAATAGGCGTCACAGGAACAAATGGTAAATCAACCACTACATCACTAATAGGGCACATATTAAAATCTGCAGGGAAAAAAGTAGCTATTGGTGGAAATTTAGGCGTTCCTGTTTTGGATCTAGAAAGAGATGCAGAAATTTATGTAATCGAACTCTCCTCTTTTCAATTGGAGTTGATGAATGAAATTAACGTGGACATTTCAGCACTGCTCAATATTACACCAGATCACATAGATAGGCATGGAAGTATGGAGAACTACATAGCAACTAAATTAAAACTGATAAACGGTAGTGAGGTTGCCGTAATAGGATGTGACAATGAGATTACTGCTGATATATTCAACAAATTCACTGGAGACAAAATTCCAATCTCAGTAACATATTCCCCGATGTCATTCCAGCGCGTGACGCTGGAATCCAGAAAAGAAAAACCATTGCCAACTACTCAGATGACAGAGGGTGGTGCAAGAGATCTAATATCATTGGCAGGTAACAATTTGCTTGATTATAGTGAACAGATTACTGGTATAGATCGAAATTATCTGGATCCCAGTGTCAGCTACTTGGATGACAAAAGGGGCACTGGGATCCAGAAGATCTCGTTAAAACTAGAGAATCATAGCTTATCAGTAAGCGACGTGAAAATAAACCTAATATCCAACGCAGAAAACATAGCAGCCACATATGCCGTATGTAAGGTACTTGGAGTAGATAGCAACACTATTATCAATGGAATCAAGTCCTTTTCAGGACTGAGGCATAGGAATGAACTGCTTGGCAAAATAAGAAATGTGTTTTTCGTGAACGATAGCAAAGCAACTAATGCAAAATCGAGCGAAAAGGCGATCTTATCTTATGAAAACATAAATTGGATCGCTGGTGGAAGAAGCAAAAAAGGTGGAATAGAATCATTAAGCAAGCATTTTACAAGGGTTAGAAAAGCTTTTCTTATTGGAGAATCAACCGAAGCTTTTGCAAATGTTATGGAGAATAAAGTAGATTATGTTAAATGTTGCAATCTAGAAGATGCATTCAGATTGGCTTTTGAAGAGGCCTTAAATAGCGCAGAAGAAGTAACAATATTACTTTCTCCCGCGTGTGCTTCTTTTGATCAATGGAAAAATTTCGAGGAACGTGGTGAAGCATTTTGTAGAATGTTTGAAAATCTCAGGTACAATCACACATGCTGTTTAGTATGATGTTGCGTGGAACAAAAGTTAATAATAGATAAGCTAATTAGGGTTATTCCATTTGAAGGGATAAGCGATGAAACCCTATTAAAGGTGTGCACTGACCTTAATCTAGCTAATAGCTTTTGCAAATTTCAGAATGGAATATATAGCGCTTTGGAGCACATAGCAGAGGACTTAAATAGCTCAATGGAAGCTGAATTAAGAAATTCTAATTTAGAAGATATGAAAGTGCGAGAGCGAGTAAAGTTAGCTATTCAAATACACCTTTCAAACTATGCTAAGCTACCGAATTATAGAGAACTTTTAAAAAATGTTTTATCATTTTCTGTATCACCAAAAAATACATATTTTTCTAGTAAACTTTTATACAGAACTATTAGTGCGATTTGGTATGGCATTCATGACCAATCAACAGATTTTAACTACTATACAAAAAGAGCAATATTAGCTGGAGTGTACTTAAGTACGATACTTTTTTTTATCAATGATTATTCAGAAGATTTTGTGGATACTTTATCGTTTCTTGATAACCGTATCAACAATGTCATGACATTTCAAAAATTCAAAACTCGCTTAAAAGGAATCATAGGAAATTTCTTATAAGCTATTGATTGTTGGTAGAAAAGTACTTGAGCACGATCCTGAAAAGGTTTGTGAAAATAAAAATATTCATGCTGATCATAAAGAACATTTAGTTTATCGTGAGGATAATAATGGTACAACAAAATACACCAGTTACGAAGAAAAAGAAAATAAATTTATTGAAGAAGCACATGAATATTTAATAGACTCTGAATTTAATAAAAATTTTGATCTAGGGCAGTACAGAATAAGTAATTTCTCCGGAAACTTGACGAAAATAGAACTGGAACTCATCAATGAAAAGTATATGCAAGTTCAAGTTAATAGAGAAAGAAAAATTATTCTCGCTATACCGTAGGTGCGTTCCAAGATTATACTGAAGTTTTTATTGCACTCAAAATCTTCGTTTTTCCTAATCTCTAGAATTATCAATGCATCATCACTTAACCAGCCTGAGTGAGCTAGTCCATTCAACGTTGATTCAACTAGATTGCTATTGTAAGGTGGGTCTATAAAAACTATGTCACATTTTGAAATAGGTTGTGGTAAGCAGTTAGCACTGCAGCAAATTAGCGTAACATTGTCCGTAATTCCAAAATCTTCTGCTGTTTTTTTAGGCAATTGCAAATTGTAATAATCTGAATCTACCATAAATGCATGTTTAGCGCCGCGAGAAAGCGCTTCAAATGAAAAAGAACCACTACCACAGAATAAATCAAGTACATTCAAGTTATAAATAGGTTTTCTTGAGGAAAGCATATTAAATATTGCTTCTCGGACAATACTCATAGTTGGCCGTGCAGCTAAATGCTTACCTGTAGTTATTTTTCTTCCGCGATATTTGCCTGCAATGATGCGTAGCATATTAAATAAGCTCCAAAATAATTAATTATTTATACTATATGATTAATGTCAATATGGCTTTAGCAGTTTAATAGAGAGAAGCTATCGAGTCGCTTGTAAGAAAAACACAAACACAAGACTCATCAGTTATCTTTTTCTGATTTGCCTGCTGCATTAATTGCTTGACCAATCTCATCTTGTAAATCATCATGATCATTTTTTTCATCATGATTTAGCCCTTCAATTCTGCTTTCTAACTCTAACTTAATTATAGTATTGATTTTATCTATATTATCAAGAAAGCCTCTACATTCTTCTTCACTATACTCTTCACCAGATGCTTTTTTTTCAATAAATAGGTTTTTAAATCCTGCTAGATCAGAATTCTGATCGGTATTTAGTACAACATTTCTCTCTATGAAGCTAAGATCTGACAGCAGTAAGCTAACCTCTAACAGATCTTCACTTTTCACGCTTTTAAGGTCTTCAAGACTTTCTAAAATACTAAACACCTTAATCCTTTCTTGTACAATCTCTTTGTCTTCCTTATCAAATTCAGACAATAAACTATGATTATCTACAAATTTCTCACTCAAAGCTTTATTCAATTTAGCAAAATTGACATCCTTGTCAAGTGATGTGTTATCCCGCAACAAGTCTACCCTTGCCCTACGCGCATTTAAAATGTCGTCGTAGTCATTTAACTTTATGTTGCCATCTTTGTCTTGCTGCAATTTATAATAATCAAGGCCTTTGAAATTTTTATTAGTCTTCATCTTCAATCCTCTTCTCATCTCCTTTTGCATCTGGTTTCCTCATTGGTTCCGGTAATTTCCTTTTACTGTCTTCTCGATTTCTTTTTTCCTCTCTTTCAGCACGTTTTTCTACAGCTTCTGGAGTGTTCATTTCAAAAAGTGGTGAGAGGTTATAAACTTTATCTTGATTTCTTCTGCCTTCTCTTTCAGCACGTTTTTCCATACCTTCAAAAGCAGATCCAAAATCATCAATTTCATCTGAACCTTTTGGTTCCGTGCCTAAATTTCGTGTCACTTCATTTGATTGATCAGGCTTATCTTCTTCTGTTGGCTGATCATGCTGTAGTTGATTAGGCTTGTCTTCTTGTTCTGTGCTTAGTTCTCGTACTACCTTATCTGGCTGACCTCCCCCTCGTAGTCGAAGAGGGTCGCCTTCTTCTAGTGGCTGATCATGGTTATCTCTTACTAGTTCCGTGCCTAACTCTCGTTCTACCTTATTTGATTGATCAGGATTGTCTTTTTCTGGTTCTCTCTTACGGCCTATGGTGTCATCATGAAGCTTATTCAAGAAATCTTGCCTATGCGATTTTGCTCTAAAAAGTAAGTTATTTGGATAACCATCTTTTTCTCCTGTACGACGGCTAACTCCTATAGAATCAAGGCCATGCTCCCAAGTAAACTTCATAGCATCTTCTATTGTATAGCCCAAATGTGATCCTACGTATCCTTTATAATAATCTAAATATTTACCGATCCTTCTGTGTGTAATATCTTCCTTATCAACTCCAAATGCCCTGTAGATCTTTTCCTCAAGTTTATCAACGTCATTTTTAGGTGATGTTGCAAATTTTGTTGCTTCAATAGTAGCACCTACAAATTTACGTGGCACATCAATAGCGTATTTCAGCACTCCTCCAACTCTTGGTACTCTCCCCAGCAGATTAGCTGCACCTCCGGCTAATCTATCCGGTAAATGAGTAGCCCAACTGCCTAAAGACTCAAGTCCTCTACCAGCAAAATTTTGCCACTGCTGTTTGAATTCTTCCATTATGCCAGTCAAAGGCGATGCCTGATACATACTAGATATATTGTAAACGCTGAATCCACCACCAGCGATACTTGAGCCCATTTGTTGTACGAACTCGCGTAAAGAGAACATTAAAAATGAAAGCAGGAATAATACAAAGATTTCCCCTGCATTGATTAAATAACCTCTCTGTATGTCTTGCACCCTTTGGTAATCACTATTTTCTTGATAGTTTCTATTTACCTTATAAAAATTCTGTGATTGGCAGCTCCCATCTTGTCTAATTATATCTTGCACTAAAGACTTTATTTCACTTTTTAAACTTGGCTGTAGAATTACTTTTTCTATGATTTCCTTGTAATTAGTACACCTGCTTTCATTTCCTGGCTGCTTACAATAGATTTCTGTCTTTTTACTTATATTATTAATCAATAATAAGATATCAGCTTTTTCTGATGCATGGGATAAACTATTTGTTAAACGCACTAAATCTTTTACACTACAGCTATTATCTACTACCATATCACTTTCTGCAATATAATGGTCTGCTGGATTCTCTTTAGTACCAGGAATTGGGTTAAAGAAAGGATAATCTATATAACGAAACCCTTTTTCAATGTAATCCGGTGGAAGAGGGATATACCCAGCACCGCCAGTAAATTTTATTGTACCACCTTCTCTGCTTATCTTTTCTATACCTTCTATGTTCTTATCTACGTTCAGCGGAGAAGCTTCTCCAAGAGTGTAAGGTACGAAAATTTGCCCTGGGGTCCAACCAAAGTACTGCTTATCAACGATACAAAAACCACCAAACACCCATTTTGGAGCACATAACTTTACCTCGAACCATTTATTGTAGCATACAGTAAAACCTAACTGCCTATAAAAGGTATTCATTATAATGGAAGCCAGTAATGACAAGAGAGCAAATATCATAATCGACTGTAAACAAAAGCTGATGCAGAATTTTATCCAACCTTCAAATAGACTTTTCAGCGGTGAAAATAAAATAGAAATTAGAAACAGTGGCATAATGGCTATAAGAAAAGCTATACCCATAAAACCAGAGAGAAATATTATGTAAGCATATAAGCACAGCAAGAAGTATAGCACAATCCCTATGAAAATTGCCGGTATCATAAGAAGGCTTGCCCACATTTGGTAATGTAAAAACGCTGCAAACTTTTTCCAAACAGAATAAGCAAAAAACTTATTGAACATGTCCTCCATGAAGCTAAACAACTTAGCTTCATCTCCTTGAACAATACTTCCGGTGTTCATGTTGGGAGCAAAATTAGTAATTATACTTATCAATTGTTCAAGACCTTTAACAAATAAAACAAGAAAATGATCATAGAAAAATCTAAAACTTCCAGGAGATATAAGCACTATTACTAGAGTGATTTTCATCATTCTGATGAGCATATCATGCTTAGTTTCTTGTATCATGCCAAAAAGATAAAGAAGCGATGAAATCATTACAAATAGAACAAGCAAGGAAAGAACAAAATTGTGAAAGCTCGTACTTTTTTCAGCTATATTTTCGAACATAGCTTGTGCAACTGCAGGATCATTGCTATTAAAATGTTCTTTGCAATTTTCGTTAATCAATAATACACATTTTAGATAGTTATAAATATAATCAAAAAACTCAACCCCACTCGGTTGCCGCACTCCACTTAAGAACTCAAAAGAGTAGCCACCTACATTATCTAAGTAATATCTATCTAATATTTTTACATATATTTTCCATCCCTTTTTTAATTTCACCGGGTCACAATTTCTGTCCTTTAATTTAGTGCTATCTCTGTCTAAAGCAAAAAGACCGCTCCCATTCTCTGCCACGGAGTTGTAACCTAGATGTACAGTAGGAGATGAAGGATTGCGCATAGATTTCAAATCTTTGTTAGGACTATCGTCACCAGGCCTTTGAAACAAAAGATAAGCACCATGACCGTTGGTAAACCAACATGGAGCACCACGTGATACTGTATTTGCGCTATCATCTTCATTAATGCACTTGCACTTTACAGTGCAACTTGCATTAGACTTACTTGAAATTTTCTGTGGCGCACTAGGTTTGTAATCATTACAAACTAAGTGAAAGTCAGGTAGACTATTATCACCTGACTTGCCTTCAAATTTAGTTGCATATTTTAACTGCTCCAAGCTTTGTAAGGTATAACTGCCTTTTTTAGATTCCTTCTTGTTATTATTACTCCAAGATGTCCATGCACCATTCACTCGCACTTTTAAACTATCTCCATTGGTTTCGAGCCCGGTATCCTCCCACTCCACCACTTGGTTATGGTGAAAACCATAATTAATTTCACCAGTTTCAGGATCAACAACTTCTCCATCTCCTGGAATAAACGCATCGTGGTCGCTTGAAAAATGAGCGCTTACTGCAATAGGTTTAGGACCAAAATAGTCAGCAGATATACACCTTGGAAAAGGCATATCGTTTTTACTACAACCTGTGATCAGCACATAAGCTGCAAGAAGTAATACCCTAAACCAACATTTGCCTAAACGTGATTGCATATCTAAACTTTTTCCAAATACAGAATAAATTTCTAAAACTTTACTTAAAATATCTTTTTAATTAGTTACTCCATAATATCATTTATATCTTACTCCTCTCCATTTTCTTCCTTGTTTTTAGCTTTAGCACTAGGATCACTTCTTATTGTTTCATCAAAATTTTTTTGCTGATCTGATTGTTTTAATGTTTTAGGTCTATCACTCGTTGTTTTATCAGAACTTCCTTTAGAATCTTCTTTTTTGTCTGGTTGCTTTGGTGTGTTAGGTAATTTAGCCTCAATTTTTCCCCAATCTTTACTCATTTTCTGCTTGATACTCTGTATCATACTTTGGGTCTTATCATCAAGGCCAACGGTTGACAGCATAGCTTGCGATGCGCTCTTAGCAACTGTACCAACACCGCCAGTAACTCCATAACCAGAGCTAAATAGTGTTTGTACCATAGTTTCCGATATAGAAACAAAAGCTTCCATTGCACCGGCAATAATGAGGTATATAAACGCCTGGATTAGGTCTATAGGTAATGCTGCAAAGTGTCCACCAGCCCTTTCTCCGGTACTGAGTGCAACATCAACGCTAGTGCCAGGACTGTATCCAAGAGGCAGTATTGATTTCATCAAGCACAGATCATACGATAAGAAATTTACGCTAATTAAACATTGATAGCATGCAGAAAAATTTGTGAGGTTATATAAAACTGAATACATCAACTGATTTAAAAGAGATAAAAATGAAAATAAAATGACTGGTTCTAATGAAACATGAGCCAACGTTTTTATCCAATTATCAAACAAGGGTTTAGTCTTTTGAAATAGAATAAATACGATAAATAAAGGTGTTAATGACAGTAAAAACGCTACTAGAACAGTAGATATTACATATTTCAATGTAGCACTAATAATGCATTTTAAAAACGCATAAGTAGCGCAGAGTATTGCCAAAAATGCAATAACGCCAAAAGGACCAGAAAGCATCAACGATAAAAACTTTAGCCAAGTTTCTGCTGTGAATAATACTCCTGCTGTCAAGTCTAAGAATGCAAATTTTCTCTCCCCTTCTCCTACATAGCCAGAAAAACTATCAACTAAATAAGTGCTACCATCTATAAAAAGTCTGGATAAAGTTGTACCAAAAAGTTCCCAGCTTCTATCGCTAAAGGCAAAAGCTATAAATGCTATCTTGAACATTCTTACAATGAAATCAAATTTACTTAGCTGTATTGTTCCAAGCATATAGCCAACGACAGTAAATATAACGTATAGAGTAAGCAAAGCTCTTACCCCTTGAAGAAGACCTCTTGCATATCCTTTGTATGAATCTTTAACGCTGTCCCCAATTACTTCTTCTTTTATAAGTTTAAATACCCCGTTTACATTCGATGAAATAAAATCATTAATTTTTCTTTTAACAAATAAAGTTACTGTGTACTTATTATTTTCATAATATTTGCCATTTTTATCTGTAATGTCATCTCTCTCTACGTTGCTTACATTGATGCCGAAATATATCTTCTTAGATTCTTCGTTCTGAAAGTGTTCTCCGCTTATTACATCTAATATGGTGTACTCATCTTTTCCGTTTACTCTTTCTCTCACTCCTACCACTTTAAAATCATTAGTTCCCACACCATGCAAATCTTTAGGTGGCTCATCACCTAAATATACATATAATTTTTCGCCATTAATATATTCACATGATCTAATCACCTTAACATGGTACCCTCCTCTATTATAGTAATAATGACCATAATCTGCGATAGCGAGCATCACACTACTACCGGGCGTTACCTCGTCATTTACTGGATAATCATTGTTCAATTCCAGAGAAAAATCCTCGAATTTATTGTTATCGCCAATTTGCAAACACATATTATCCCCTTTTGCACCCTCTTTCTTTGGAAGACATTGAATACCTTTAGCGATATTTTTATCATCAGGATCACCAATTTTTGCAACAAGAGCCTCAGCCCAAGATTTATCATCTTCAGTAAAACTACCTGCTTTAACATTCCCTTCCATTTTTTCTAGATAAGAATACATATCACATTTATTTCCTTTATCGTACTTCTTATACCTTATAGAGGAGACACAGTTCCGTTCTCCTGCTTGACCTAAACCATAGTTCCATATACCCTTCTCAGTATAGCATATATTTTGATGGTAACAGTTAAGCTCATAGGAGGAGTACTTTTTTCTCTCATCAAGACTACAGTTTTTTCCATCACATAACTCGTTCAATCCTATTTTAGCGCGGCGTAAATCAAGTAGTGAACCATATACCCATGGTTCGTTGTCTTGAATATAACCTTTATTAAAATGCACCTTATTATCATATGGGGTATACCCATTGCCAACTAGCACTTTGCTTTCCTTTGCTTTTGTTTTATCAAGAGGTAAAAATTGTATTTTATTTTTTGTACCATCTTTACCATCACAAAAAAACTCTCCCCCCTGATGTACTTCACTCACTGTAGCTTTCTTATATACAGTTTCCTTACGGTCATTTTCTACAGCTTTATAACAATTGTCATCAAAATTGATGCCTTTCCCTTCTGGATTGTCGTAATCAATTGTTATTTTTCTGGGAACTAAGCTGAAGCTTAACTTGTCACCAGGATTTACTTTAATTCCAGTGTCCACATAACGTCTATTGCTGCCAAATCCTTTGCCACCACATAGTTCGTTTTTACTTTCATTAACACCATAATTGTTAGGTACACTATTAATATCCGCAGCCTTACTATAATTTGGTTCTGAGCCATCAGCACAAAAGCTAGCTGGCACAAGTACTTTCCTTGGATTTTTGTCTTCTTTAAAAGGGCAAAAATTTACTGATCCATCGAGGGTGAATTTGATTTTCTCACCCTGACTAATTACCTGACCAGAATCAACCCAATGAATTTTATCGGCTTTACGAACTGGAACATCCACATTAACGCTGGTGTTTTTGCTCTGCAACCCAGGCTCGACACAATCCATATTACAACCAGTGATTGCAAGACACAGTATCAATAATAGTGATCTTTTACTTATCATTGCTGTCTTCCTGGTTGTGGTATCTGAGGCGTTGACCTTTGAGTCCCTTGTGGTATTTGAGGTCTTGACGTACCTGACTGTTGAGAGGCATCTCCTCTTTCTCTTCTTTGAACGCTTCGTTCATCTAACCCTACTGTTCCCATTAAGCTTTGTTGATACTGTCTTCCAGGTTCGCTTGCTACATAAGCACCAAACAACGAGTCAGATATTGCCGAAGAAGCTTCAACTAAAGCTTTCATAGCGTGTCCCAAAATAACAAAAGCCATCATAGCGGTAATATTAGGTGTATATTTGGAAGCATAACCATAAAAAATACAAGGGTTAAAAATCTTTAGGTTAATATTAAGTATACATGTAGAGCAGACCTCAAAATCAAATACTGAATACACAATATAATCCATAACCTGACTTATCAGTGATATAAAAATTAAAAGGACCACTGGATGAATTGCAAATCTTGCTAAATTTTTAACCCAGTTTTGAAACATCTGCCTAGTATACGCAAATAAAAGACAAATAATAAAAATAGGTGCTAAAGAAAGTAATAACGCAACTATTGCTATAGATGTAATAAAAGAAAATAAGGCATTAAAAATAGATAAGCTCACTGTGATTAAACCCCAAATCACCAAGCAAAAAGATACAATGCCCAAAGGGCCAGAAAATATAAGAGATACTATTAACAATACTGAATGCGATGACAAGAACCTATTGAGCGGCAAATCAAGAAACTCAAAAACATTTGAAGTAGTGCCTCTAAAATTTGCTATTTCTATTAGTTGTTTTGGAGTGTTAATAAATATAGAGAATGCGTTGTTATAAAAAAAGTCCCAGCTATTATCCTGCAATAGCTGAGCGATGATTCCTATCTTTACGCATATAATTAAAAACTCATATATAGAAATATGAGTTAATCCAAAAAAGTAATAAAGAGTATATAAGATTATATATAGTACTAATAGTGATATTATAGTAGATCTAATGGTATTTGTTCTGCTTGATTTTATAAAACTTTCGTAAAGAGACTTTACAGGACTAGTATCAGAGTGAATTGCGTTAGGGTCTTTATAATTAGAGCCGAAAAATGCAGTTTTCACTTTTTCATCAAAGAAATTATATATTGCACTAAAAGTTTTTGTAGGTGGCTCTTGAGTTGTTAGGTTAATGCTAAACTGACCTTCATTTTTGTAATCGCAGCCATGGTCTCTTATTCCGTAATATATGGTGCCTGTTTTGTCTTTTAATTTTCCTTTCAAGTTTTCCATGTCATGAACTTTGCTGATATCTACAGATATATCCGCTTGATTTTCACCAGGCTTATGCTCAGGGAATTTATCGGAAACACTTATATACAAGCTATTTTCCAGACTATGGTTCTTCGTTACTCTTATGTTGAACCCGCCTTTGTCATTTGTATTGTAGCAGCTCTTGTCATTTCTGCTACATAGACTAAAAGTTAAACTTGGTATTTGATGGTCATTCTCCATCTTATGATCACAACTAGTACATAAACCACCACCTGGAATGTGTTCAAGAGTTTCATTATCCATACCAACTTTTAGAAATGTAATGTCAGTTTTTACCTGTTTTCCCTTTAATACGTTACTAATAATTTCAGCAACAACAGATTCACCACTAGAATTTAAAGCATTGAATAGCTCAATTTCTATATTATTATATTCAATATACACGCAATCCTCGCCTCTACGACCAGAAGAAAATTTACATATACGTCTACAGAGTGAATTTAAAATGTGCGTATCTATCTTACTTGCACTGCTCTCTGAAAGCTTGCTGCAATCTATATTCTCTCCTTGTTTTATAGAGTTAATAATATTTTCAATTTCCTTTTTTCTTTCATCTTGATCTAACTTCGAAAACCAGTACTCTCTTCCACTCAACCATTGCGCATCGCCTATTATATATTTATTAGGACATATCCCATCCTTGCCACCTTGGCATTTCTCTTGATTTAAAACATGTGCAAAATGTTCCGTTTCTTGCTCGCTACACTTTTCGTCGATTTTCAAATACCTGATTTTTGTCTCACTCTCTTTATCTTTACACACTTTACTTCCAATCACACTAAAGCTTATCGTATCGCCTTTTTTAAGTGCAAATGGTAATGCAACGTCATTTCTCCCAGGCCCAATTGCAAAATCTGCATACTGCTTAGGACAAAAATTAACCTTACTAGGCACTATATCAATCTCTGTTACTCTTATTCTATCTGAGATATTAACACCAGAATCAACCCATTTCTGCTCTGTTGACACTATATCTAGTTTTTCACGCAAACCTGATAAATTTTCTGGCTTAATACAGTGATGTTCCCCGCAGCCTGACAGAAAAAAAAACGGTATTATCAGCAAAAATTTTAGCATAAATCCAACTCATTCAGTGCTTTTGTTAACACTCTCGGAGCTACTAGAACCAGAACCTCGAGATTTACTCTTGTCTCCACCACTCAACTTCTTAGCAGCAGCACCAGCAACTCCAGCAACACCCCCAGCAGCAGCTTTGGCAGCAGATAAAGCTTTGCCCACCATTTGTCCAGGTGTCTGACCTGAGCCAAGTGCTGCTCTATGGTTACCAGCAAGTTCAGCAGCCATGCCAGGAAGAATGTTTAAAAAGTGGTAAAAGAGGAATAATACTAAACACAATTTTAATAATTCTCCGATGAGAGAGCTGCCAAACTCCATGTATGTAAAGTCGAATAGACCAAGTATGCTGCTCTTTTTAAAGCTATAATTTTGCATCATACATGCAAGAGTAGTTTCATTTTTATCACATTCCCCATCTTTCAATTTAAACCACTGTTTTTTCTTACTATATGAGATTTCTGCTTGTTTCTTTTCATATGACTTGTCCGGTTGTTCATTTTTATATGACTCGTCCAGTTCAAAATTTAAATTTTTAAAATAGATTTTATCACATGCTATGAACATAAAGGACAAAAACGCAAAAAGGATAACCGGGTATAAGCTATAGGTAATCAACTCTTTCACCCAGCCTTCAAAATATCCTTTGGTGTGTTGGAATAAAACCATAGGAATGAACAAAGGTGATAAAATGATGATTACACTTAAAGCAACTAGAGATAAAATAAATACATAGCACAGCCACAAAATAACCATCATCATCAGAACGGCCATAAATATACAGACAAGAGCTACTAAAATTTGTCCACCAGCAAAAATAATACCGATTACCGAACCTGCAACTAATAAGACAGGAGCAGCACCAAGCAAGACTGCTAACGTTGCAACACCTCCAGTACCAATTTTGCCACCAATTCCATCTAAAGGGGCACCTAAATAAAATAAAATTCTACAATCAAGCCTATCCCAAGGTGCAAGATAACTGTAAGATACCCTCTTTCCTGCACGAGTATATTCATAATCTGTACCTGCTTTATAATTACATATGCCTTTACTTTCAGATGATGCTTTTAGCACTATCTCTGACAAACCATTTGAGAGACGAGTTAATTCTCCATAATAATGAGACATGGTACTGCCTGTTGTGAAGTAAATCACTAAAGCGAATTTTATGATCAACATATACATTTCTTGAGGCCTCTGAACTCCACCAGACATGGCTTTTATAGAGAACAGTATTAAAGCTAAAACTAAAACAGCAGTTACAGTGTTTTTCAGCCTTTTCTGTGCTACAGATATAAAACTCTCACCATTTGGTGCACCTTTACCTGCAACTAAATTATCTAATGATTCCTTAATGCATTGCACTATCATAGAAGTTACGGGAATAGGAGCTAATGATTTACTCCCTGCCTGGTTATAACAAGCTTCAGAAACATACGAGCTAAAACAGCCAGCATTATCATAACCTACAAAAATTTTCCCCCCTTGTCCGTTGAGTCCTTTTTCTTTAGATCTGATAATAGTTTTATAGTCATCATTATTACCAATAGTAACTTTTTCCTCTCCTGTACCATCTTTATTTTTGAATATCATCACAGATTTTTCACACATAGGAGCAAGTGGGTCAGGTGGCAATTCCGTGCACCCCATATCAACCCCTTGCGGCCAAGGAGTCATTTCGATACCAAGCATGCTAACACTGGCTAACTCCACACATAATCTGCCCGTTTTTCTCACTGCTTTGAATGTAGCTCCATGTATGGGTTCGCTCTGTCCTGCTTTGAGAACTCTACATTCCAGACCACCATCAACCTTCGAGGACCATGACCCATCTACGTATCCAGTGTCTTTCTCCCTGACATCAAAGTCTATGTATCCAGGTTTTCCTCTGGAATTAAAGTCTACCTTATTAAAAAGATTACCAAAAGTTAAAGGGTTTCGATGACATACTTCTATATATTCACTGTATTGCACACCATTTTTTGGCCAGTAATAACTCTCTGTACTCTCCTGAACGTTAGAATTTAAGGCTTCTTTTTCTGCTCTTTTCCCGTCATAATCTTTTTTGTTCACGTCTTCCCGAGCTTTATTTTGCAAACAAGAAAAATATTCCTCTTCTGTTTGGTAATTTTCATTGGTGCAGCCACTATAACCTGTGTCTTCTAATTTAAAATTTTTGTATTTTCCATCATGGTCACGTGCAACTGGGTGTTTAACAAAACTATGTTCACAAACAACAAGTCCTCCTATAGCTTTCCAGACTCCAACAATTGCAGCTATCATTCCAACAATAACAAGAGCGGTAAACAAACCAGCAGAAGAAACGATCAAAACAATGCCAGTAAATATTGCGCCAACAGCAATCGCTATTCCAGCAAGTGCTGCAGCTGTTTTAAACGCTCCACAATCAGGATTAGAGGCACGACTAAAACTGCCAGTGGAATTAAATCTGCTAACAAATTCTGTCTTGTCAGTACCACTTACTCCATCTGCAAGCACTGGATATGAGAGTAAAAAGTCTATATTTAGTAAAAATATCGCAATTAATAGCAATGACAGCTTAGTCTTAAACATTTTTTACCTTCTGATAAAATATAGGCAACCATACTTTTGGGTTGTCCCCAACTTCATTTAATATATCGTGTAACAATAGAACACTTTCTGCACGTCCGGATAATACGTTGATTATATCATCCAGGCCTTTTAAGTCTATTCTAGCTACTACAGCATTGACTCCTTGTTTCACCAAAAAGAATCTAGTACTCGGATCTGTGTGCTTAATTAATATATATTCACGTTCAGTTAACATAAAAACATCCCGATAGACACTAGTAGCTTTCAGATTTGGTAAAAAAATCTGTGTCGCTGTTTGTTGTACAAGCGTATCGCTAATAGTACTTTTACTTGCATCCTCAACACTCTGAGTAGCAAAAATCACAAAAGCATTTAGTTTTCTCAGTACCTTCAACCAGTCTTTTATCTTGGGTGCAAAAACTGGATTATCTATTAACGCCCATGCCTCATCAAGAACGATAATAGATGGAGTGCCATCAAGAGATATACTAATCCTATGAAATAAATAAATCAAGACCGGTCCAAGAGCAACAGGATCTTTGAGCAAGCTAGCCATCTCAAAACCAAATACTCTTGCTCGTGAAAAATCTAGCAAATCTTCTTTATTGTCAAATATTGCAGCATGAGAACCATTATCATGCCACATAGATATTGCCCCAGCTAGAGTATCAGGACCTGCAAGCCCTAAAAACGGTACGAGGTTTCTCAAGAATCTGTCTTCTTTTCTTAATTTAAAATTTCCTTCAATTGCATCATTAATTCGTGCAATATCTTCTGAAGTAAATTTATCATTATATACCGAAATTAAAGACTTTATCCACTCCATTAAAAATGTTCTATTATCAGAGGTATCATCAAGTTGTAAAGGATTAAAATT
Source organism: Wolbachia endosymbiont (group A) of Phasia obesa (assembly GCF_964028125.1). Classification (NCBI taxonomy): domain Bacteria; kingdom Pseudomonadati; phylum Pseudomonadota; class Alphaproteobacteria; order Rickettsiales; family Anaplasmataceae; genus Wolbachia; species Wolbachia endosymbiont (group A) of Phasia obesa. Next base: position 349,186 of record NZ_OZ034764.1, on the reverse strand, counting down.
TGTTTTAGTTCTTGGTTCTATTACAGTATAGATACCACTAAGTGCTCTTAAGAAAATCTCTGCACCGCGATCTTTATCAAAAAAGAATATCCTTGGAGAAAACTTCATCGCTTGGGCACACAGGAAATTCATTAAAACAGTTTTACCAGCACCAGTTGGACCAATTATCATAGTGTGTCCAACATCCCTTATATGAAAGTTGAAAAAAAATGGAGTACCAGATGTCGTGTCAAAAACTGTAACGGCATCTCCCCAGTGGTTATTGAATTTATTACCAGTAGGATAATTATGTTGAGATGCAAATCCAGCCAAATTAAGACTACTTATTGTAGCTTTTCTCACTATATAATCGAAATTACCAGGAATTTGCGCCCAAAATGCTGGTTCAAGGTTAACTCTCTCACGTATAGGGTAAACACCGCAATTAGAAAGCTCTGATTCTACCAACGACAGAGCGTTATCCAATGATTTAGGACTTTTTTCTATACATAAAATAGTCAGGTGATGTTGACCAAACGCAATCTTACCACTCATTGCGTCATCAAGCGCTTGAGAAATTTCTGCTATTTGAGAAATAGCTTTATCTGCAGACTGTATCATTCGATTTTGCTGTATCTGCATTTTTCCAATCGCCATTTGCCTGTTTATAAATTGAAAAGATTGCGTAATTATAAACTCGTAAGGAAGTTGTAAAAACGAATCAAGCATTCCTGCAGAAGTATGATTTCCATATTCTTTGATACTAATTATTCCAGCATATTTACTCTCATTATGAGTCACAACCTGTATCATCTTACGGCCAAAGAATAACCTATGTACTGGTAAGTATCTTGATATTTCAGTTCTTAGCGGAAAAAGCGTATTTGTAACGAAGCCACAATTTACGATTCTAGATAGAAACTCCATTATTTCGCAGAACAAACCATCTGGAGTTTCTTTTACTCCAAGAATTTTAGGCGAATAATTTCTAAGGCTTGTCACTACACGATTTGTCGTTTCCTCTAAATCTTCATACGTGGCACGTATATCACTTTCCCAAGCATGTTTTGAAGTTACATGTCCGAATTTTTTTAGTAGATGTGACAAAAATTCTACTCCTTTTGTGTCCGCTCTACGGATAATCGTAATGTATAGGTCATTAATAAATGATTGCCTTGTTGCGTGTTTTTCTCTCCATTTTAGATTTACGTGATTAGCGAAAAAATTCGGCAAACCTTGACTTGCAAATTCATCAGAAAAAATATTTTTCTTACGTCTGATAGTATGAAAATACAAACTAAATGCCGGAGATGAAATGCTTCTTAGCATCTGATTCCTGATGTTGTTCTGTATGACTAAATCCTCGTCATCGGCAGTTTCAAATGCAAAACCACTTAATTTTATAACCTTAACCAACCAATTTTCTTTTGTCATCAAGGTTGTGCTATTCCAATAGCAAGAATAAGGAATAAATTCAGCAGCGTGAACTTCCCTGTTCAGAGTAGATTTATTCTTTGATTGAATAGCCCTAAACCTCAGCATCACACAACGTTAAGCAATATCATAAGAATTGGCTCCATGGTAAAAACGATTTAAACATTTCGAGCACTTTCCCAATTTTACCATAAATAATTCAATAAACAACGGTTCTTTTGCAGAAGCTATATAACCAAGTCCATGTATACCTGGTAACATTAAGAGAATCACTCTTAAATCATTTGAATTAATGAAAATTAGCATGCAAATCAGGACGTTTAATATTGCAAACATATAACTCACACCAAAGAGCATTGCAGGTCTTGTAAGACCTTTAAATAATTGATCTGTTTGTATACTACCTGTGGACATATCTTTAACCTTCTAATAATAGCTCTAACACTAATACTATATCATTATATTAAAAATCCATTGAAACTAGTAGCACTTTAAGTTAAGATACATTATTTAATCCCGATAATGACAAGTTGGCCATTTCAAGAAGCAGAAAAAATATTGCAAGAGTTTCCTAATAAAAAAGAAATAATATTTGAAACTGGTTATGGACCCTCTGGTTTACCCCACATAGGAACCTTTGGAGAGGTTTTCCGCACTACAGTTATTGTAAATGCATTAAAAAAAATAGCTCCTGGTATAAAAACCAAAATCATTGCAGTTTCAGATGATATGGATGGTTTGCGAAAAATACCAGATAATGTGCCAAATCAAGAGATGCTAAGAGAGCACTTAAATAAACCATTGACTATGATACCTGATCCATTTGGCACTCATCAGAGTTATGGTCATCATATGAATTCATTGTTGTGTAAATTTCTTGATATGTTTGAATTTGAATACGAGTTCAGGAGTGCAACAGAGTGTTATAAATCTGGCGTTTACGATGAAAAACTTTTACTCTTACTGAAAAATTATGATAAAGTGATGGACGTAATGCTTCCATCATTTCGGGAAGAAAGACAGCAGACTTATAGTCCATTCTTGCCAATATGCCCAAAAACTTCTCAAGTTTTACAAGTTCCAGTAATTGAAACAAATACAGAGAAAGGAACAATCACATATGAAGACCCAAACGGGGAAAAAATAGAAGTTCCAGTGACAAAAGGAAAATGTAAACTGCAATGGAAACCTGATTGGGGAATGAGGTGGGCCGCATTTGGAGTAAATTACGAAGCTCACGGAAAAGATTTAACTCCATCTGCTGTGCTTTCAAGTCAAATATGTGAAATACTTGGAGAAAAGCCACCACTTCTGTTTTGCTACGAGCTTTTCCTTGATAAAGAAGGAAAGAAAATATCAAAATCAAAAGGAAATGGCATTTCAATTGAAGAGTGGCTAACTTACGCACCAACAGAGAGCTTAGCATTGTACATTTTTCAGAGTCCTAAAAAAGCTAAACGTTTATATTTTGATGTGATACCAAAATCAACTGATGAATATTTAGAATTTGTAAAGCGTTATCATGAGAACAAAGAAAAGGATATAAATAATCCTGCTTGGCACATTCACCAGGGCAATGTTCCCAGTATAGAAACTTCAGGCATAAATTTCTCACTACTTTTAAACCTAGCAGCAGCTTGTAATGCTGAAAACAAAGAGATCCTATGGGGTTTTATATCCTCTTATGCACCAAACGTTACACCAGAAAATAATAAAATGCTTGATAGACTTTCAGACTTCGCAGTAAAGTATTATCACGATTTTATCAAGCCAACAAAATCATATAAAACTCCAAATGAAAAAGAAAAAGCAGCGTTACTAGATTTGAAGGACACTTTACATTCTCTATCTACAACTGCTACTGCTGAAGAAATTCAATCTCAGGTATTTTCTATTGGAAAAAAATATGATTACACCAACTTACGTGACTGGTTTCAGCTATTATATGAAACGTTACTTGGCCAAAAAACCGGTCCAAGAATGGGATCTTTCATAAAGCTTTACGGAATAGGTAATACGATTTCTCTCATAGAAAGCGCTACTAAATGTATACTTTAGAGTTTACCTCCTTTCATTTGAGCTCTTTAGTTTTAATAAGAATTCCTTGACAAACTCCGCTAGCCCCCTTATCATGAAACTGAAGCTATTGTATTTGCTTTCGCCAATCTGCAGATTAAAAGGTAAGGATTACTTAATGTATCGGCGTCTTATGTTCAATTTTTTGCAGTATATAGATACTGTATGTCTTTACAAAACTTCATCTACATCTAGATTTTTATCTAAATAAGCTGAACGCGCTTATAAAGCGTTACAAGACATCAAAAAATGCCAATACTCGACAGAGATAGTAAAAGACTAGCTAACTCGGGGATTCTTTGTCTTTTTTTCTGCTTAGTAAATTTCTTAAACATTTGCAGCGTAAGTTAGTTGCAATTAAAAGCGGCTGAATCTCGCTTGTCAAGCGTTTAAAACATAAAAAACGCCAATATTTTAAAGCGGATAATAACCCCAGGGTTTCTTTTGCCTTTTTTTTCATTTGGTAAATTTCTTAATGTTTATGGCTAAACGACAACCGTCATCCCGCTACTTGTTAGCGGCTGAGATACCGCGAATGAATCGCGGTATGACGGTTCGCGGCGGCATGACGATAAGGTTTATACCTTGTCATCCCAGTGCTTGACACTGGGATCCAGCTTTCTTTATAAATTCACCAAAAGTGCTTCATTCTATAACGCAAAACCCATACTCACCAAATCCAATGCATTACTTGCAATTAAGTTTCCTGGATCCCAGTGTCTGGGCACTGGGATGACACCATCATAAAGGAATCAGTGTCAGCTACTTTCATGACACCATTCTTTTTCCTGGATCCAAGTAGTCGAGCTACTTGGATGACAGCTAGCCTGACAACCGTCATCCCGCTACCTGTTAGCGGGATCTATGCTAAGAGATACCGCGAATGAATTGCGGTATGACGGTTTGCAACGGTATGACGGTTCGCGGCGGCATAGTAATTCGTCATCCCGCTGCTTGTTAGCGGGATCTCTTGTTAGCGGCTAAGAGATACCGCGAATGAATCGCGGTATGACGGTGTAGACGATGGTTAAGTATCCCGCTGCTTGTTAGCGCCGCGGCGGTATGACGGTTCGTGGTGGTATGACGTAGAGTGCTTAGAAGCTGCTATTTTGCTACAAATGGCTGTAATGGCATCATCTATTTTATTGCTATCACAGCCTGTTTGTGCAAGTTCAGCGTTCCCACCACAATTTTTTTCAACTGCTATTGATACTAGTTCTTTTGCACTAATTTTATTAGCTAAGTCTTTACTTACTTTAATAATCAAGACTGTTTTATCTTTTTCTGTTGCCGTGAAAGCTATTATCGTTTTTGGTTTTTGTTGCTGCAAAACAAACTCTCTTATTATATTCGCTGGAATATTGGTAAAAGCATGACTTACAAAATTTATTCCATTTATTTCAGTGCTTTTTATGCTCTCTGCGCTTATAAGTTTTTTATATAAATTTTTTATTTTAGCTTCAGATTCTTTGCGCTCTTGATTTAAAATATTTAATCGGTTTATTATTTCACTTGCTGGTGCTTTTACGAATTCTGCAACTTTTTTTAAGTTAATTTCATTATCACGTACATAATTGATTGCTTCCTGACCAGTTAAAGCTTCAATTCTTCTCACTCCAAAAGCAACAGAACTTTCTGTTACTATCTTAAATAAACCAATTTCTCCAGTATGTTCAACGTGCGTGCCACCACACAGTTCTCTTGAATCTCCAATCTTCACTACTCTTACTTGGTTGCCATATTTTTCACCGAATAACGCCATAGCTCCTTCGTCTATTGCCTGATTCATGCTCTGAATTTTTGTAGACGTAGAAAGGTTTTCTCTGATTAGAGAGTTTACCATATCTTCTACTAAGAATAGCTGATCCTGAGTAACTTGAGTGTTATGACTAAAGTCAAATCGTAACTTATCCGGTGCAACTAGGGAACCTTTTTGAGTGACATGGTCACCCAAGATTTTTCTCAATACAAAGTGCAAAAGGTGTGTAGCTGAATGATTTCTTCTTAAGGTTTGCCTTCTTTCCTTGTCAATGCTTGCTGCAACTGTGTTACCTTTACAAATTGAACCGAACTTAACTATGCATCTGTGCAAATATAGGTCATTAACCTTATTGGTATTCTCGACTATAATAATACTTCTATCAGATTTGATCAGACTGCCAGTATCTCCCACCTGTCCACCTGACTCGCCATAAAAAGGTGTTTTATCAAGTATAATGGTTATCTTTTCTCCCTCCTTTGCAGAATCAATTACTTCATTTTTAGAGGAAACTATAGCTAGTATTTTCGCATCATTTACTTCATTGAACTCATAACCAACAAATTTTGTTTTGCCAAATTTATCGATCAAATCAAACCATACTTGCTCAACAGATTTTTCACCAGATCCAGCCCATTTAGCACGTGCTCTCTCTTTTTGTTCTCCCATTGCATCATCAAAACCCTTCTGGTCAAAATTTATTTTTTTCTCTTTTAAAATATCAAGTGTAATATCCAAAGGAAATCCATAAGTATCATATAGCTTAAACGCTAATTCTCCAGGCAGAGTGTCACCTGGTTTTAAATCTGCAGTGAATTTTTCCAATAGACTAATGCCTTTCATCAAAGTGTCTTTAAAGTTTTCTTCCTCTGATTTTAACGTCGTTTCTATTAAGCTTTTAGCTCTGACTAATTCAGCTCCCATATAAGCCGAACTCGTGCTATCTATCAACACTGGAAAAATACGATGGAGTAGGGAATCATTATATCCAAGCAGGTGAATATAACGTGTGGCTCTCCTAATTAATCTGCGTAATACGTAATTCCTGCCCTCATTTCCAGGAAGCACTCCTTCTGCGATGAGAAATGCAGCCGCGCGAAGATGATCTGCTACGATCTTATGCGCTATTTTATTTTCTGTTCTTCCACAATACTCTTGAGATTTATTTATCAAAGCAGAAAATAAATCAATATCATAGTTATCATGGACGTTTTGCATAACAGCCGCTATTCTTTCAAGACCCATTCCAGTATCGATGCATTTTTTTGGCAATTTGTGTAAATTACCTTCTTCATCTTTGTTAAACTCCATGAATACCAGATTCCAGATTTCAACAATTCTATCGCCCTCTTGTAAATTAGGACTCCCATGGTCATAAAAAATTTCAGAACATGGACCGCACGGACCAGTGCTTCCCATACTCCAAAAGTTATCATCCGTTGTAATTCTTATGATTTTATCACTTGAAAAGCCACTTATCTTACGCCAAATCTCGTACGCCTCATCATCAGTATGGTAGACGGTTATGGATAGTCTGTTTTTATCAAGAGATAACTCTTTAGTGATAAATTCCCACGCAAATTCTATCGCAGTTTCCTTAAAGTAATCACCGAAGCTAAAATTTCCGAGCATTTCAAAAAATGTGTGATGCCGAGTTGTATAGCCAACATTTTCCAGATCATTGTGTTTACCGCCTGCTCTTAGGCACTTTTGACTTGAGACAGCACGTTTCATTTCAGTTTTTTGAGCACCAGTAAAAATATTTTTAAACTGCACCATACCAGCATTTGTGAACATGAGCGTTGGGTCATGTTCTGGAATCAAAGGAGAAGAAGAAACCTGCTCGTGGTCATTATTTACAAAAAATTTTATAAATCTTTCTCTGATTTCGTTTAGCTTCATCGTTTTTATTGAGGTTATCTATAAATAATAAGTTGTAATGGAAATAAAATCAATACCACTCTCTAGATCTCAGAACTTCTAGTGACATGCACCTTGTGGTAAGAAAAAATCAATATATTCACGATAAATTTACCTCATATCTGTGTTTTATATGTGGAAATTGGAATGGAAATTTATGTAGGCAAAGAAAAAAGAATAGCAAATGTGGTGACTCAACACTGGAATGACATAAAAGGATCAGACAGAGATTGGCCAGAAAGGCATGAAATAGACACTGCAGAAATAATGGAGTCATGGCAGCATTGTTTTATCATTGAAGTCAAAGATCAAGGTTATATTTGCGAAAATGCAGGAGAAAAGGCTGTTGAATTCTATGGTTTTGAGAACAAGACGCGTATTGATAATAAGTATGCAATTGATGCACCATTTTTGCGACTATATAAAATAGATGCAGTCATTGATAAACTTGATACTGTAATAGAGAGTAAATGTCCAATCAACGAAGAGGAAGAAAGTGAAAGTGTTAAAATGAGGCAAGTATTGTTGCCACTTGGGAATAAAGAAGGTATAACACATATATTGGGCGTAATTACTTTTAAACTCCTTTAATATACAATTTTAATTTGATTCTTTAATAAAATTATTTATACTACTACTTAATTACTATTAAAGAACTCAATAGTAGTGCTTGTAAATTTGTTTAGAATATGAAGAAAATAAAATTAAAAACCAAATCCTCTGTCAAAAAGCGCTTTCACCTTACAGCTAAGGGTAAAGTCATTTCTACTCAGTCAGGCAAAAGGCATGGCATGGTAAAGAGAAGTAAATCTAATATTCGTAATCAGCGCGGTACAACGATTCTTGGTAAATCTGACTCGCGTATAGTTAAGCTTTATATGCCTTATGGTATTTAATAAAATGGAGGTAAAATAAAATGGCTCGGGTAAAACGTGGAGTCACTACTCACGCTCGTCATAAAAAAATATTGAAACTGGCAAAGGGTTATAGAGGGCGCGCAAAAAGTTGTTATAGAATTGCATTACAAAGAGTTGAAAAAGCACTGCAATATGCTTATAGAGACAGAAGAAATCGTAAACGTGATTTTCGTGGTTTATGGATAATACGTATTAATGCAGCAGTAAGAGAGCATGGGCTTACTTATGGTAGGTTTATGCATGGTCTTACACTTGCCGGCATTGATTTAAATAGAAAGATTCTTGCTGAGATGGCCGTTAATTATAAGGATGATTTTGCCAAATTAGTAGAAGCTGTAAGTGGTAAATTAGCAGAGAATTCTTAAAGCAAAGACACCATGAGAATTATTTTCATGGGGTCACCAGAATTCGCTGTTAGTACGCTAAACTTACTATTGAAATCACAGAATAAAATAGTAGCAGTATACACCAAGGCTCCAAAACCTTCAGGGCGTGGACAGAAGCCAACGAAATCTCCAGTACATGTTATCGCTGAAGAAAGTAACATAGAGGTATGTACTCCTATCTCTCTAAAGTTTTCGGCAGAGCAAGAAAAATTTAGAAATTTCAAACCAGACGTTGCAGTTGTAGCTGCGTATGGATTGATACTTCCAAGAGAAATTTTGAATATTCCAAAATATGGTTGTATTAATATTCATCCTTCATTACTACCAAGGTGGCGTGGTGCAGCCCCGATACAGCACACAATTTTAGCAGGAGATCAAGAAACCGGGGTTAGCATTATGCAACTGGATGAAGGATTAGATTCCGGCCCTATTTTAAAACAGGAAAAATTTCTTATCGAAAAGAACGATAATTACAAGACATTGCATGATAAATTGTCTGAATTAGGCAGTGATTTACTGCTGGAAGTGCTAAACGAAATTGAAAAACAGCTTCTCTTAAAACAGAACGATAACGATGCATGTTACGCTAACAAAGTGGAAGACTATAAAATTTATGCAAGTGATGCCTGTGAAGTTGCTTATAGAAAGGTTAAAGCGTTTTACCCAAAAGCATTCATTAAGATAGAAAATAAACGTATCAGGATACTTGATGCTGACTTTGAAGCTCTCGCTTCAGAACAAGGTAAGATTGTTAACGATAATATGCACATAAGTTTAAAAGGTGGCACTTTAATTCCTAAAGTTGTACAAATGGAAGGGAGAAATCCTTGCAGTATTGAAGATTTTATTCGTGGCTTGAAATCAAGCATGGTAAAAAAATTTATAGAATAGACTGCTTTAAATTAGTGTAGAAATGTAATAGCTAAATTTCCTTTTCTTAGATATAATCTTATAAAATTTTCTGTACAAAAATGAAAATCAAAAGAGCTTTAATATCGGTATATGATAAAACGAATATAATTGATCTTGCATCGTTTTTAATGCAGCAACAAATAGAAATTCTTTCAACAGGAAATACTTATAAAGCACTATCTGATGCCGGAATAAAAACGCAAGAAGTATCAGATTATACGCAATTTCCAGAGATACTGGGTGGTAGAGTAAAAACTTTACACCCTAAAATTCATGGAGGAATACTTTATGATCGAGAAAAGCACAAAAAGGAAGTGCAAGATCTAGAAATTGAGCCAATAGACCTGCTTATAACTAACCTATACCCATTTTGGGAAACAGTAAGTAGCAGCTCAAATGAAGAGCAAATTATAGAACAAATTGATATCGGCGGAGTGGCATTAATTAGAGCTGCAGCAAAAAACTTTCGTTTTACTTCAGTTATTTCTAGCATTCAAGACTATGAAGCACTGAAAGCTGAGATGATAGAAAATAACAATAAAACAACATTGGAATATAGAAAACACTTAGCAACCAAAGCATTTGCTCTCACTGCACACTACGATTCTAATATTCACAGTTGGTTTTTATCCCAGAGTAAAAATAATGAGTTACCAGAGTTTTTTGCTCTATACGGGCATAAAGTACAAGAACTCAGGTATGGTGAAAATCCCCATCAAAAAGCTGCATTTTATAGTAATCAATTTACAGAATATCCGTTGGAAAAACTACATGGAAAAGAGTTGAGTTATAATAATATAGTAGATATAGAATCCGCACTTAACATAACTTCTGAATTCGAAGAACCTGCAGCAGTGATAATCAAGCATAATAACCCATGTGGCGCTGCTATTGGTAATAATGCTTTGGAGGCATATGAAAAAGCTCTATCGTGCGATGAAGTAAGCAGTTTTGGTGGTATAGTTGCCTTAAACCGGGAGATAGATTTAAAGCTAGCGGAAAAATTAAACGAGATATTTTTAGAAGTAGTGATAGCACCATCGGTAAACAATGAGGCACTAAAAATTTTACAAAGAAAGAAAAATTTAAGAGTGATTATTCATAAATCTTTTCAACAAAATGTGAAATACCAAACTAAAAATGTTGTTGGTGGGTTTTTGGTGCAAGAAAATAATGACCACACAATAAAAGCAGAACAAGTAACAGAATGCACTGCAACAGACAAAGAAAAAAAAGATCTTATTTTTGCCTGGAAAATATGTAAGCATGTGAAATCCAACGCAATAGTTATAGCAAAAGATGGTTGTGCTATTGGCATCGGCGCAGGGCAAACAAGCAGAATAGATAGTGTGAACATTGCAGTGAAAAAAGCAGGTGAAAAATGTAAAGGTGCGGTGCTTGCTTCAGATGCATTTTTCCCATTTCCAGATAGCATAGTAGAAAGCACAAAACATGGAATTACAGCTATAATTCAGCCCGGTGGCTCGCTAAAAGATCAAGATGTGATAAAAGCTGCAAATGAAAATAAAATTGCTATGTTTTTCACTGGCGTTCGCAGTTTTTTCCATTAGGCTTTGTGTCTTATCGTCATACCGCCACAAACCGTCATACCGCCGCGATATCTCAGCCGCTAACAAGAGATCCCGCTAACACGTAGCGGGATGACGAGCTTATCGTCACGCCGCCACGAACCGTCATACCGCGATTCATTCGCGGTATCTCAGCCGCTAACAAGAGATCCCGCTAACAAGCAGCGGGATGACAGCAGTCCTACGTCATCCCACCGCGAACCGTCATACCGCCGCGGTATCTCAGCCGCTAACAAGCAGCGGGATGACGGCTGTCGCTTAGCCACAAACGTTAAAAAATTTACCAAATAAAAAAAAAGGCAAAGAAGCCCCGTGGTGCGAGTTTTGACCCTCTAATACTTTAAATTGGCGCTGTAATAATGTGCTAACGCTTAAAATAAGCGCGATTTGGCTGAATGTAGAAAAAATTAAAAAGACATGCAGCCGCTATAATTTTATGTAATCCGCCAATAGATACTCCAAGTTTTTTACTGAATTTTTGTTATTGAACCCGCGCGGATCAAAAACAAGTTTTGAGTCAGAAATACTCTTAATACTACAATAAGGGGGCTGGCGGAGTTTGTCAAGTAAGTTTTTTCGTTTCTGTGACCAGTTGGACTTAAAGTCTACACAAAAAACGTTTACAACCAACGTTCAACATGGTAAATTAAAAACGGTTTATTCCTCGGTAGCTCAGTGGTAGAGCAGTTGGCTGTTAACCAATTGGTCGCTGGTTCGAATCCGGCCCGGGGAGCATTTCTCTGTGAAATTCTAGTGTTGATTTTATATGAACATTAAATCAGTGGTTTTATGTATACTAGATGGCTGGGGAAATGGAATAGAGAATAATAAATACAACGCTATTAGCAACGCAAATCCACCTTGTTGGCAATACATTAGCTCTAATTATCCAAAATGCAGTTTATCCGCCTGTGGAACTGATGTTGGGTTACCTGGTGGTCAGATAGGTAACTCAGAAGTTGGCCACATGAATATTGGCAGTGGTAGAGTAGTAATGCAAAGCCTTCAGCGCATTAATCAAGAGATTGGAACAATAGAAAACAATGTAAATCTACAAAGTTTTATTAATGATCTAAAAAGTAAGAATGGTATATGCCATCTAGTGGGATTGGTGTCAGATGGCGGTGTTCATTCGCATCAAAAGCATATTTCAACTTTAGCAAATAAAATATCACAGCATGGAATCAAAGTGGTGATACATGCATTTTTAGATGGCAGAGACACATTGCCAAATTCAGGAAAAAAATGCATTCAAGAATTTATAAAGAGTATAAAGGGAAATGACATAAGAATTGCTACTGTTTCTGGGCGTTACTATGCTATGGACCGTGATAACAGGTGGGAGAGAACAATTGAAGCTTATGAGGCTATCGCATTTGCAAAGGCACCTCGTCATGATAATGCAGTATCGTTGATTGATGAAAATTATCAAAATAACATAACTGATGAGTTTGTCAGGCCTGCAGTAATAGGTGACTATCAAGGTATAAAACCAGAAGATGGAGTGCTGTTGGCTAACTTTCGTGCTGATCGAATGATACAATTAGCAAGTATTTTGCTAGGCAAAACAGACTATATTGAGGTAGCAAAACTCTCTTCAATTCTAAGCATGATGAAATATAAAGAAGATCTCAAAATTCCTCATATTTTTCCTCCTACTTCTTTCGCTGATACTCTAGGACAAACAATAGCAGACAATAAATTGCAACAATTACGTATCGCCGAAACCGAGAAATACGCTCATGTGACTTTCTTTTTCAATTGTGGAAAAGAAGAACCTTTCTCTGGTGAAGAAAGAATACTCATTCCCTCACCAAAAGTTCAAACTTACGATTTGCAGCCCGAAATGTCAGCCTTCGAGCTCACAGAAAAGCTTGTAGAAAAAATTCACTCCCAAGAATTCGCACTGATAGTTGTAAATTACGCTAATCCTGATATGGTAGGGCATACAGGTAATATAAAAGCAGCCGAGAAAGCTGTGCTAGCTGTAGATGATTGTCTTGCGAAAGTGCTGAGTGCTGTTAAAAAGTCAAGCAACACCGCATTAATTGTCACTGCAGACCACGGTAATGTGGAATGTATGTTCGATGAAGAAAATAATACACCTCACACAGCACACACTCTAAATAAAGTGCCATTTATTGTGTCTTGCGATAATCTAAAACTAAGAGACGGAAGGTTATCTGACATTGCCCCTACTATTTTACAGCTACTTGGAATTAAAAAACCAAACGAAATGACAGGCAGTTCGTTGATTTCTTGCATTACCCTCTGTCATTCCAGCTAGGCAGCGTTATGCACCGGAATGACATCAAATAGATGTGTTTTAACTTAATCCAACTTTTAAATTTTTCGCTGTTAGTACTAATGATTCATTAAAGAAGCTGTCAATATCACCAATACTATCTATATTTTTTGTACTGATAGATTGGTCAATTCTTTTGACCAAATTAGATAAAACTTTATTAGGGCCAATTTCAACAAATTTGTTAATGCCACGGCTTGACATATACAAAACCATTTCTCTCCATTTCACTCTGCTTACAACTTGCTTGGCGAGTAAAGTTTTTATAACTTTGGGATCACTCTCCTCTTTAGCTGTAACATTTGATATCAAAGGAACTATAGGACGGGTTATTTTAATACCCTTCAAAAACTCCAAAACTTTTTCATCAGCAGGTTTCATAAGAGATGAATGAAAAGGCCCACTAACCTGTAATTTAATTAGTTTCCTCACACTCGAGTTTTTGAATAAATCGGGTAACATTTCAAGAGCTTCTCTAGTGCCACTTATAACCACTTGTCCGCCACCGTTATCGTTTGCAATTTCACAAATTCCGTCAATTTGAACTGATTTCAATATATCTTCCACTTCATTTATCTCTGCTCCAAGCAACGCAACCATTCCGCCTTTACATTTCAGTGAAGCTTCATGCATTGCTTCGCTGCGAACTTTCAGCAGCTTGATTGCAGACTCAAGCGTTAACGCTCCTGCAGCACACAGCGCTGTATATTCGCCAACTGAATGCCCACAAACATATTTAACATTGTGATCAGTGAAAAGAGATTTGCCAAACACATGCTCCATAACACGTAGCATTGCAATTGATACTGCCATTATAGCTGGCTGAGCGTTTTCTGTAATGGTTAATTCTTCAATAGGACCGTTGAAGATTAAATGAGACAGCTTTCCATCCAATATGCTATCTACTTCATTAAATACTTGTCTTGCAACAGAAAACTCACTATATAAGCTCCTGCCCATTCCTACAAACTGAGAGCCCTGACCAGGGAAAGCGAAAATCATGATAATTATTACTTATTCCTTATTAAGTATAACATTTTATTTATTTTTTGTCAATATTTTAGAATAATGATTGACTTAGTGAATTAAGTTCACTAGAATGTTAACTGACTAAAAGTTTATAAACAACAATGAATTATCATAAAATTATTATAGTTATGACAGACGGTCAAGAGTTTGAAACTCGTTCCACTTATGGAAAGGAGGGAGATAGGGTAAAACTTGATAGAGATCCTCTTACTCACCCTGCATGGACTGGAAGTTTGACAAGCGGGTTAGCAAGTAAAACTAGCAAATTAGCTAAGTTTAACGATAAATATGGAAGCATTTTCTAATTCTCCTCCTCTTTAAGTTTTAGAGAGTTTACTGAAGCATGCATAAATACAAAAATATAGGCTATGTTGCTTCTCCATCACCAAAATCGCAGGAAGTATCTAAACTATTAAAGAAACTTAATTTTATCAATATAACAGAAGAAAATAAGTCCGAAATCGATCTATTGATAGTTGTTGGCGGTGATGGCTTTATGCTACGCACCTTGCATAATTACGTTATAGAAAATAAAAACATGCATGTGTATGGGGTAAATACCGGCAATGTTGGGTTTTTGATGAATAAATGCTTTAGCCGCAGTGAAGATTTAATTGATCATATAGAACATGCAACTTCAACTCAGTTAACTTTGCTAAAAATGGAAGCAACAGACACAAGTGGCAAGAGGTATCACTACATAGCGGTAAACGAGGTATATGTTTTTAGAAAAGCAAACCAAATAGTAGAAATGAATATCACTATTAATGATAAGCTAAAAGTAGAAAAATTTAGAGGGGACGGAGTAATATTATCTACTCCCACAGGTAGCACTGCATATAACTTCTCTGCCGGTGGCCCAATCTTGCCGCTAAATTCAAATTTACTTGCATTAACCTCTATCAATAGCTATTACCCAAGGCATTGGAATGGAGCGTTAATATCAAACGATACAATCGTACAAATTGACATTAACGACACAAAAAACCGTCCAGCACTTGTAGTATCAGATTACAAAGAATTTCATGATATATCACAGATAAAAATACAAAAAGACCATGAGAACACAATCACTTTGCTTTTTGACAAAGATTACCCTCTGAATGAAAGAATCTTTGATAGACAATTTCTATACTAATAATGTATCTGTTCAGATACATGGCTAATGTACAAATATTGAAACAAAAATTCCAGTGCCCCTGTGATGTCATTCCAGTGCTTGACACTGGAATCCAGCTTTTGATCAAAAATGTTGTATAGTACACAATCAAATTTTCTGGATCCCAGTGTCTGGGCACTGGGATGACACCCATTTGTTCCTATAGTTGTCTTTTCTCGTCTACCTTATTTTGCCACTCTGCTAAACAGATACATTATCTGTAAATTGGTATTTACTACATCTTAATAACTATAGCGTAATCAATGCAGCATAGTAATTAACTTTGGAGTGAATATGCATGGGTCAGTCGAAAAATCAACAGTAAAATTAACTTCTTACGAACAAACAGGTGACAATAGCAAGATAACACTAAAAGATCCACCATCGCCTGAAGAAGCAGGAAATGCTATCTCAAGTGTACTGAATGTAGTACCACGTGTGCAGGGAATGTCACATGAAGAATCAGATGATGAGGAAGTGGATCCTACTTATGCATCTGTAAATCGACAAAAAGATGGTGATGGAGCACCACCGATTTTGCCAAAAGCTCCAGGTTTACAAGACAAAGAAGACAAAAATTTGTTTGGTCTTAGTACTGAAGTACTACCTCCTTCCCTAGAAGAAACAAAAGGTGAGACTCATGATTGGGTATCACAAACAGCAAGTTTAGGTTTAGGAGGATTATCTGGTAATGGATCAGAAGAACATATTTATGCAGCTATAGACCCAAATGCAAAATCTTCGAAAAAGAGTTTAGACAGTGGAATAGGTGGTCAAAACTCAAAAGATGATTTAGGTGCGTCTTCAAATACTTTACCATCGTATAAAAGCAAAGATGACTCTGAAGAGTCTTTGTCACTAAATTCTGATATAGGTAGCACAACAAATAAAAAAACAAACAGATTCTTGCCAAGAGCAAAGTATGCCATGCAGCAGAAGGGTTTTATAATTTTTGGTGCAAGTGCTATTATACTCAGTATATCTGCAGCTTTATTATATTTACAAGATAAAGCAAAATTTATTGCATTTTTTACAAACAGCCCAAAATATATCACTATACCAGTTATCGCACTTGCTGCATTGCTTGCAATTGGTCCAATATTTTTTGCAACAAGGCAATTTATAGATACTGAAGAACATTCCATTCAAAAAAAAGATGCGGATAAAATTTTAGCTGAGGTGTTGGAGCACCAGCCAAAAGATAAAGCTATAAAATCTGTAAGACTGGAATATAGCAATGGCACTCATTCAAATTTTGTACTTAATGCTTGGGAAGCTAAACAAGGCTTCACTAACATTGACGAAAAAGTAATTACTAGAACTAATAAAATAAAATCAGTAATTAACGACAGACCAATATTTACTGCATTATTTACTGGTGTAGTTGCTGCAAATATAGCGTTTCCTCTAGGGCTACTTGCAACACATGGTGTTAATGGTGTACAAAAATTTTACCAAAACCCTTTGACTAATAACATAGGATTATCATTACTTATAGGTTCTGGTATACTTGCATTACTCATTGTGGGTTTTGGCATACATTATTATAGAAAAACAAATTGCACTAATCTTATATATTCGCAGGAAAAGATTGACCCTGAAAGCGTTAACAAGAAATTCATTGAAGAAATAAAACACGAAAGAACAAATGTTCTTGGGGAAAACCACGGTAAAGACGCTAAACGCAGCAGCTTAACGCTTGAGCAAGTTGTGGTTCAATCTCATAATTGTAAGGATGTTGTTTATAGTGTCGGTTAATAAAATGCATGATATAGCTAGTGCAGCCCTACGTCATACCGCCGCAGACCGTCATACCGCGATTCATTCGCGGTATCTCTAGATCCCGCTAACACGTAGCGGGATGACGATTGTCAGGGTAGCACCTCCCTCCCCTGTCATCCAAGTAGCTGACACTGGGATGACAAAAAAAGGAGCACTGGAATGACATCACAGGGGCACTGAAATGACATCCTCCTAGTAGAGATCGCTTTTGTAATTGCAACATTCACGTGTATCCGTTCAGCTAAGCGGTGTAAGAGATGATAGATAAGAGGTTTTGGAAAGGATTGAGACCCCTTTGTTTCCATGTCAAGTATAATGAAATTATCCGTTCAAGGAATGCATTTCCCCGCTTCGATTGGGTAAAATATGAATTTTTGCGATAAACGACATAATGCCGAATTTGCTGTTCAGCATGGTTATTTGTCAGCGGAATATTTTCTGGGTCATCTAAAAATTTCCACATCATTCTTTCAGATTTCAAAATATTCTTTGCAACTCGAGAAGCTCCAATTGCTTCAGGTAAGCGAGATATTTCCTTCAAATAATACCTTGTACGTTTTCGCAATTTTCTTGCACGTCTGGCAAATCTTAAAATGTCTATCTCATTTTTTAGTAAAGCTTTTTTTAGTGCAAATAATTCAGTAGTGACATCTCTTACATAACAGCCAAGAATCTTAACTTCAATGTTCCAGCTATGAGCCAGCCTTTCAAAATCTCTTATTAAATAAGCCCAGCAGATTTGCCTTTTCTTATCATTAAAGTAGTTGTAGGCTGAATATCTATCAGTTACTATCAAACTATTGCGATTGCAAAATGTGCTGTCTTGCAAAACCTTCATTCCTCTTGATTCTGTCAATTTTACAAAACTTGCCGTATTGCTTGCAAACATCCAACACCAGCCAAGTTTTCCTTTGTTATAGTGACTGGTTTCATCGATATGCAAAACCTCACTTCTGCTTATTTCTTGTTCGATTTGCTCATATGTTTTTTCGCATTTTAATGCAACTCTGTGTTCACTATTTGATATGCTGCCAACACTTATGTTCAAATTAAAAATGTCATTTATGATACTAGCCACTTCATGCTTTGAGTTTTTGTAAAATCCGCTGAGTGCTGCAATTATAGACTTAACCCTTGGACCAAATGTATCTGGCGTAACACCTTCTGGTAACTTGCTACTTTTTCTTTTTCTGCATCTCCAACAACGACCATGTTCCAATTACTACATAAGGCCTAATTTCCGGAAGATCAACTTTTTGGTGAACATAAGGTTTTTCGCATATTACAAGCTCTCCTCCGCATTCGCAAATATTAGGCAACTCTATTTTTACTACTTTATCCGCTTCCATTGTAGCATGAAAATTTCCTTTATGCTCAACCTGATCGCCAACATTCCTTTCGCTTTTTGGCTTGTCCTTTTTTGTTTTGTACAATTCTTTAGAGCTCGGTAGAGATGAATTTTTCGAGTTTAAACCAAGCCTTTCCTTTAATTCAGCGTTCTCTATCTTTAAAGCTTTATTTTCTGCTTTTAAGTTTTCTATCTCTGCTTTCAGTTTTTCTATTTTTTGCTGTAAATTTTTGCAAAGTTCTAAAAGGTTTACCACATTACCTCACTTTTGCTCTATGATTATCTTTTTAGATCACTTTGTCTACCTTATTCTACCACTCCGCTGAACGGATACCTTGGGTTAGCTATAGCTAACACCACAATTGTACTAACATTGTGATTTGAGAACAACCTTCACCAGAAAGGGTGTCATTCCAGTATTAAGCACTGGAATGACGAGAGGTAACGCAAGAAGTTTACTCTTAATAAAAACCTGATGATGAATCATTATTACCAAATTTCGGCCTATTTCTGTTGCTGAAACCAGAACGAGGACGAGGAGGCCTCTTATGGTGACTTCCTCCAGGTTTTCTACTAAATGAATTATTGTAATAATTATCCCTGTCATTTGGACCATCTTTCCTTTCCTCGTTGTAAAGCTCACCTTCAAAAAACTCTCCCGTCTCTTGATCAACCCGACGTCTTGACAACTTTGGACACCCACCTTTTTCGAAGTCAATTACTAGTGCTTTGAAAGTATCATCTTGTTTAAGTACGCTCTCTATAGAATCTATATGTTCATTAGCTACTTCACTTATGTGCATTTTTCCTTTTCTGCCATTAAGAAATTCAAGCTCTACAATAGACTTCTCTATTCTTACAACCTTGACATCAACTATAGAACCTTGTTCTAGTTCTGTTATTGAATCAATCATCATACTCTTTGCAATTTCAGCTTCAGTGCCACTCGTAGCAAAAACAGAAACTTTACCATCATCTCCTATTTCAATTTTTGCATTACTTCTTTCACACACACTGCGTATATTTTTCCCCTTAGAACCTATAGCAGCAGAAATTTTGTCTTTATCTATGTAAAATGATAACATCCTTGGTGCATGGTCTTTGACATCATCACTGTGTTCTGAAATCACTGCATTCATTTTTTCTAAAATAAGTAATCTTCCAGCTTTTGCCTGTTCTAAAGATTTTTCAACAATTTCAAAGCTTATACCAGAAATTTTCATGTCCATTTGTAGCGCCGTAACCCCTTCACTAGTTCCTGCTACTTTAAAGTCCATATCACCAAGATAATCTTCATCACCAAGTATATCGGAAAGTATTACATACTCGTCTTTATCTTTGATGAGACCCATAGCAATTCCAGCAACAGGGGCCTTTATTGGCACACCCGTATCCATTAAAGCAAGAGAAGTCCCACAAACTGTTGCCATAGAAGAAGAACCATCAGACTCCAAAATTTCGGACACTACTCTTATTGTATAAGGAAATTCAGACTTATCGGGTAAAACAGGATGAATTGCTTTCCAAGCAAGTTTGCCATGACCGATTTCTCTTCTTCCTGGTGCACGCGCAGCAGAAGTTTCTCCAACAGCAAATGAGGGAAAGTTATAATGCAACATGAAATGCTCACGTCTATCCCCTTCAATATCATCCACAATTTGCTCATCTTGAGTGGTGCCAAGAGCAGTAACAACCAGTGCCTGAGTATTGCCTCTTGTAAATAGTGCAGAACCGTGAGTTTTGGACAGAATATCAACTTCAACTTCTATCTGACGTATCTCATCATGCTTACGACCGTCTATCCTTACACTTTTCTTCCTAATTATTTCACGTACTAAAGATCTTTCAAAATTTTTTACTGCATACGTAATTAACTTTTCGTCTTTTCCAGTTTCTTTAAGAGTATTCAATATATTCTCTCTGATCGCTTCTAGAGCTTGAACTCGCTCTTGTTTTACTGTTTGCGAATATGCTTTTTCAAAATCTTTACCGTATTTTTCGAGCTCTTGTGTTATATCTGATGCATCAATAGGGGCAAAGCTCTCAGGTTTATTGCCAATTGTATCAGCAAACTCTTTTATGAGCTTAATGACAGGCTTAAGGTGTTCATGGCCAAATTTTATTGCATTAAAAACATTTTCTTCAGAGAGCTCTTTCACTTCTGATTCAACCATTAAAATTGAATTTTCATCACCAGACAAAAACAGATCCAAGCTGCTTGCTTTCATCTCTTGAACAGAAGGGTTGAGTATATAGTTATTATTTTCATCACAACCAACCATCACTCCAGCTATAGTAAAGTGAAAGGGAACACCAGAAATTGCAAGAGCTGCAACAGCACCAATCAATGCTGGCACTTCAGGAGGATTGACTGTATCATAAGTTAATAGATTGCACACCACACTAATTTCATCATGAAATCCTTCTGGGAATAGTGGTCTTATACTTCTATCTATTACTCTTGAGATTAAAGTTTCTCTATCAGATGGCTTGCCTTCTCTTTTAAAAAACCCGCCAGGGATCTTACCCATGGCATAGCTTTTTGCGATAAACTGCACATTTAAAGGTAGGAAATCAACGCTTTCTTCCTTCTTTTTACGTACAACAGTTACTAAAACAGAAGTATCACCGTAATTTACAACTACTGAACCATGAGCTTGGCGTGCTATTTTTCCTGTTTCTAAAGATAAGGCACGACCACCCCACTCTATAGATTTTTTTATAATTTTAAACATATTAAATTCCTCGATTATTTTCTAATGCCTAACTTCTCTATTAATTCCTGATAGGCTTCATTACCAAATTTACGCTTTATATAATTTAAGTGCTTGCGTCTTCTACCTATCAATATAAGTAAACCACGCTTAGAGTGATGGTCATGCTTGTGCACTTTAAAATGCTCAGTTAAGTTACTGATCCTCTCGGTCAAAATTGCACATTGTACAAAAGATGAGCCTGTATCATCTTCTTTAATTGCATATATATTTATCAAACTCTTTTTCTTTTCGGATGTTATCGACATCTAAACCTCATTTTAAATATTAAAAACACGAATAGGTTTCACACAACCATAAATAAAACTGCAGATTGCAATAGGTACACTACCCACCACCGTACAACAAATATCATGATTCTTTAAATTACGCAAGTTATTTAATACAACTTCCTGACCTTTTCTGATTTTCCCCGCATCTTCTAGGGAAATTTCAACTTTGAACATCGATTTTAAAGCCGATTCAATGGGGATGACGAAACTTTTTGTATTACTCCCTGTCACTCCATCATCTTCTGTCATCCCACCCCCCTCTGTCATCCAAGTAGCTGACACTGGGATGACGAGAAAGGAGCACTGGAATGACATCATAGGGGCGCTACCATCATAAAGGAACCAGTGTCAGCTACTTGAATGACATCATAGGGGCGCTGGGATGACACCCTGACAATCGTCATCCCGCTGCTTGTTAGCGGGATCTATGCTAAAGGAGATACTTGGATAACAAGAAATATAGGTACTGGAATTGTAAAGAGTTTGCAAATATTAGTTATTACCTGTAGGATATAAAGAAATTAGTAAGGATTTTAATAGGAATAATATGCCATCTGTTACTTTTATTTTACCTGATGGGAGTAAGAAAAGCTATGAAGCTGCAGAGGGAGAAACTCTGCTCAATTTAGCCCACAGAAGTGATCCAGATCTGCTTGAAGGTGCATGTGAAGGTTCTCTTGCTTGCTCTACATGCCATGTAATTGTTGATCCAAAGTTTTATAATGCTGTAGAAATACATAACCCTATATCTGATGAGGAAAATGATATGTTAGACCTAGCTTTCGGCTTAACAGAGACGTCGAGGCTTGGATGCCAAATAAAAATCACAAAAGATATCGACGGCTTGTGTGTAACCATACCAAGGGGTACAAGAAACATATCATTAGATAAATAGGGGAATCATGCGTAAGATTTTTATCTATATTATCATCTCTTTACTTTTGTTTATTCCTGTAGCGTATAGTGGTTTTTGGTATTTTTCTGCATGTAAGGTAAAAAATCTTTTAGCTGAAACAATACTATACATTAACGACGAAAAATTTGATATTTCACATGATTTTAGTGGATTTCCTTCTAACCTAATTTTCCGTGTGACAAACCCAAAATTTTCCAATGAGCAATTAACCATCTCATCTGATGCTTTATTGATAAAAAATAGATTGTTTGATAAATCAGTATATATCTACATACCAAGCAATGAAGTCAACATTGCTGTTCATGATGATGAGAAAAAGAATATAAAATGCCACACAAACGATAGCAGCCACTTTGTTGTTAGACTAAACGATTTACCATCTTCATTGCGATTCAACAAAAATAGTACCGTGATAGACTATATAGATACACTTCGTTACGAAGATTATGGATTAAAATGTGATGTTTTAGAAAATCAGCAAAGTGTTATAACTGAAGTGAATGATAAAAGCAATTACATTCAATTTCACCTCGATAAAGAACCAAGTGGAAATACTAAACTAGGATTTGATTTTTATACTTATCGGTATAAAAATACTGCAAGTCCTGAAAGTTACCTTAGTATCGACACTAAATTTGATTACGAATTTGTAAACCACATCTCAGCTTCCAGAATTAATTTCAACATAGAGAAATTTTTAATTCAAAGTAATAATTTTTCTCTTGCTGCAGATGGTGGAGTGCGAAATTATAATTTGGTTACGTCTTCATTTAAAGACAAAATCAACGTGGCTATATCAAATTATAAAGAATTAATCTCGTTTATGATTGGTGACTCAAAAACTTCAGATGCGTTTGAAAAATTAATGTCTTCCTTATCAGAAAAAACAACTGATGATGGCATTCAATTTTCAATAAAGTACGATGATGATGTAGGGTCAAGCTTTATTGGAAAGTTATCCACCACTGATTTTATGAACCAGCTCAGTAAAATAACCCAATTAACCAAGGATGAGAGCAGTAGTTAGTTTACTTTTCATATTGATATTCCACTCAGGCGTAAACGCTTTTACTCTGGATAATAAACTCAGAGATAAAAGCATGGAAAAACGAGCAACCAGTTTATTTGAAATAATAAGGTGTCCAATATGTTCTGGCGAATCATTGTCTGAATCTGGATCTCAGATCGCGTATGATATGCGAGAAGCAATTCGTAAAAAAATCAATGATGGATACACAGATGAAGAGATAATCTCAGAGTTAAAAAATTCTTACGGCAATTCAATTATAATCGTACCGCCTATAAAATCTAGCACTTACATTTTGTGGTTTATTCCACTTACAACTCTGCTTATTGGGTGTTTTTTAATACAAAGATACATCAATACAACCACTTAAACCTTTTATATATAGCTAAAGTGACTTAGGTTCTCTAATTGCACATAAGTCAACAATAATTTTCACACAAATCAAAACAGCATATCTTCTCCATAATCCTTGGTAATTTTACATAAGTTAAAAGTAGCATATGGTTCTCTCCGCGGTCTGAGATGACAATAAATTTGTCAAGCCGCATTATACTTGTTAGGCGGAAGTGGACGGCAACATGTTTATACCAATTCTCATTACTAGTGAATCAAATAAGCGGCATTGCAGAGTTTTTTAATTGTGGAGTGAGAAAGAGAGGTAATAAATTTGCACAAAGCGCTCTCAAGCAAAGCAATTGTGTCGTAGATTTTGTTACGCAAAATGTTCTGTTTTATATATAACCAAAACCTCTCAACAGGATTGAGGTCAGGTGAGTATGGTGGTAGGTATATAATGTCGATATTTTTAGGTACTTTTAAATTTTTTGACTTATGCCAACTAGCACAATCCATGATAAGAAATGCCTCCCTTGTTCCTAAATATTGTGACATCTGCTCAAGGAATATATTCATACAATCAGTATTGACGTTTGAGCTAGAACTTTCTCCATTTCTGGGATTAACTGCACTATAGAGATAAAAATTTTGCCTACCTAGTTTTACCTTAACCTGTGTCCTAATGCCTTTTTTAAACCACCCGTGTCCAATCTTTGAATGTGTGCCAAACCGCGATTCATCGAAGAAAAATAGCTCTTTTTCAGGATACATGACAATAGTTTCATTAAGATTTTTTTTTAAATTCCTCTTGTTTACTTTTATCTTGTCCGTTATGCACTGGTCTTGGTGTGATATATGAGAATTTCATTCTTTGCATATTACGGTGTACTGTAGATTTGCTGATATTCAAACCAAACTTTTCTTGAATTCTTATTTTCATTTCTTTTATAGTAATATTGGGGTTTTCCTCTATCCACACCTCAACTTGTTCACGTTGACTTTGATTCAATATAGTTTTTCTACGGCGTTGAGGCGGAGCAAATAATTTTTCTTCTCTGCCAAATTTTAGGTCATGCAGTAAGTGCCTTTCTTGAAATGCAGCATATCTTTGCTACGGCTGTTATACTGTGCTTTTTTGCTGCAATTACAGCATTTAGTTTTTTTGCAACATATGCGTTATTTCTTACTTTCTTCAGCATTTCTTTTGCTGATTCCACCACTTTTTCATCCAATAATTTTGATCTTAATGCCATTTAAACCTCGCTACTTTACTTACTTCAGTATGGCTTTTTTTCTATTATTGTCTATCCGTTACTTGTGTAGCAGGAATTGGTATTACCACGAAGTCTAACTAAGTTCTTGCTTGTCCCTTCCATCGGCATTGCTATCTTTATTTTCAATAAAATTATTGTCCTATGCTCTTTTGATGTTTATTGATAATAAAATTCTGTTTTATCAACCAACATCCTATGCATAATTACAGCTAATTTTCTTGCTACTGCTACAATTGCTTTTTTCATTCCTTTTTTCTTCGCAACCCCAGTTTTTTAATTTAAATGTCCTCTTGGTAACTGTAAGCATTGTTTGTGCAGCTTCATATAACATACTTCTACATTCCGCTGGTCCCATCTTTGATATGCTGCCATGCCGATCAACTTCTCCAGAAGAATATTGCCTTGGTGTCAACCCTATATACCCCAGTTGCGGATTAGCCAACGAAGTAAAGCTTAGAAATGCAGCGGCTGTATGGAATATGAAACAAGCGTAGAAAAAATGTGTACCAAAAAATTTATCGGTGATCTATGGCGAGTATGCTCAATCTCAAATTTGTTTTTCAGAGAGCCAAAAACTGTCTCAATAATCGATCTTTTTCTTAACAAAATCTTCTCATTTAGCGCCATTAATGAGTTTTTCATACCCTTTTTTATACTGGTTACAAGCTTTAACCCTCTATCGAATAATTCGTGAAAAAGATCTTTTTTGATATATCCTTTATCTCCAAACAATAATCCAGTCAATTTCTTAGTTAAATTTGGCACAGGTATCAACGTTGCCTTTTATCACCGTAACCCCTTGAATTTCGCCAGTTTCATTGATTACTAGATGTACCGAAAAACCACCCATAAGTAGTCTTTCCAATCTTTGCCAACCCTTTGAAAACTTTGTTTCTCGAGGTCCTTTTTGGATGGCAAACAGCGATAGATGTTGCATCTATGTACGAAATCCCTGTCACTTTTGACTGTTCGCAAAACCATTGCATTAAGAGCGCTAAATACCATAAAATCCGCGATTTTAACCTGATAAACCTACTATAGGATGGCAATTTTGGAAACGCTGATTCGTATAATAATTTCAAATAATGCACATAGAAAATTTTAAAATTGTCGCACTTGATATAGCAATATTATGGTAAAAATCTCTGAATGCGTAATCTCTGGCGTCCTGGTTGGTTTTTTGCCACTTGGTAGAAGTTTTTCTGCAAAATTTTCATCGACTGTATTGCAAAAATCATCGACTATACAAAAGATTTCTGTTACTTTCTCTTTCATTGGTAACCTCCTATTTTAGGAATGAATATCAAATACCTCGGAGTTTACCCTATTTCCTTACCCTTTCTATTTTTTCTAATTTACAACTGGGGTTAGCAGTGCTGTGAGAATGGTTGAAAGCGCAAAAGAAAACCTCTCGGAAGTTAAAAATATACTGGTCGATGCAGGTTATACAGGAGAAAATTTTGCAACTAAAATAAAAACGATTATTGGAGCAACTGTAGAAGTAATAAAACGAAGTGAATTACATTCCTTTGCTGTATTGCCACAAAGATGGGTTGTAGAGCGATCTTTCGCTTGGTTAGAAAAATGCAGACGATTGTGGAAAAATTGCGAGCGAAAACTTAACACTAGCCTACAAATGGTCGTTCTTTCCTTCATTTCTCTTCTATTGAGAAGATTTTAAACAGGTTCTAAATCTTTATTTTAAAAATGTCATATTGACCACCGGTACCTGAAAATACTATTCCAATTGATCAGAGCTATCCATTTCCTTAATTTTTGTAACGTTGTCATAGGAGTACTATAACTTTAGTATCAACTATGTTTTATTGTTTTTGCATCTAAAAAAATTTAGCTTATTCAAGCAGCATTTTGCCTTTTTTTGGATGTAGGGATTTTTTAGGAATTGTCTTCTTGAATTCTATGGTATTTTGTTTAACATTGAAACAAGATTCCAGTGTCAGCTACTTGCATGACATTGTTGGTTAATGTTTTATGGCTTTACGATAGCTATACAACTTATCTTAAAAGCAATATAGTGTTTACTATACAATGAATCAAAGATAGTAAGTAAAGTCTATGGAATTTCAAATCGCTACACATTTTCAACCGGCTGGGGATCAACCACAGGCAATCGATAGCTTAATTGCAGGGCTAAATAGCAATAAAAGAGATCAGGTTTTGCTTGGAGTTACTGGTTCTGGGAAAACTTTTACTATGGCAAATGTTATTGCAAGGACAAACAGGCCTGCATTAATTATGGCACACAATAAAACTTTAGCAGCACAGCTTTATGAGGAAATGAAAGGATTGTTTCCCCATAATGCTGTTGAATACTTCATTTCTTATTATGATTATTATCAACCTGAAGCCTATTTACCACAAACTGATACTTATATCGAAAAAGATTCTGCAATTAACGAAAGAATTGAGATGCTGCGTTATTCCACCGTCTGCTCCCTTTTGGAGCGCAGGGATACGATCGTAGTTGCCAGTGTTTCCTGCATATACGGTCTTGGTTCGCCTGAGAGCTACCGCAGCATGATCATACCGCTTAGTGTTGGAAATAAAATTCGTATTAATGATTTCCTGAGCAACTTAACTGATCTTCAATACAAGCGCTCTGATGCCAGGTTTGAGAGAGGATATTTCAGAGTGCGCGGCGATATTATTGATATATTTCCTTCCCATTATGAAAATAAAGCTTGGCGTTTATCGTTATTTGGCGATGAAATAGAAGAAATTTCTGAAGTTGATGCTATAACGGGCAATGTTACCAAAGGCGTAAATAAAATCACCATTTTTCCAAATAGCTATTACATAACCCCGCGTGAGGCTTTGTTGCAGGCAATTGAACTAGTCAAAAAAGAGCTGCATGAACGCTTGGATTATTACTACTCGCAAAATAAGATTGTTGAAGCAAAGCGCCTCGAGCAACGCACTAATTTTGATATCGAAATGATGAGAACAACAGGAATATGTAAAGGTATTGAAAATTATTCGCGTTATCTCTATGGAATGGAAGCTGGGGATCCACCGCCTACTTTGTTTGAATATTTACCCAAAGACGTAATTTTATTTGTTGATGAGAGTCATGTCACCGTTCCTCAGGTTGGTGCGATGTACAGTGGTAATGAGGCGCGTAAAAAGAAATTGATTGACTATGGCTTCAGGCTCCCTTCCGCTTTTGATAATCGTCCATTAAAATTTGAAGAGTGGGAGGGAGTTAGGCCGCAGACTGTTTACATTTCAGCCACTCCAGGAAAGTATGAGTTGGCAAAGACCAATAATGTATTTATAGAGCAAGTTATCCGTCCAACAGGGCTTACAGACCCAATCTGCATTGTAAAACCAATAGAGAGTCAAATTGATGATGTAATTCATGAGGCACAAGTGACAATAGGGAAGGGATTTTGTGTTTTAATCACTACATTGACGAAAAAGATGGCTGAAAATTTAGCTGAATATATGAGTGAATTGAATATGAGAGTGAGTTATTTGCATTCTGATATTGCTGCGCTGGAGAGAATAGAAATTATATACAAATTGAGATCTAAAGAAATCGATGTTTTAGTAGGTGTTAACTTGCTGAGGGAAGGTCTTGATATTCCAGAGTGTGGGTTGGTTGCAATTTTGGATGCTGATAAAGAAGGATTTTTGCGATCGGAAACTTCATTAATTCAAACGATTGGTCGTGCTGCACGTAATGCTGAAGGTAGAGTAATTTTGTATGCAGATAAAATCACTGGTTCTTTAGATCGTGCATTGAGAGAGACCGAAAGAAGAAGAAAAAAACAAGAAGAACATAATATATTGCACAATATTATCCCGAAGACTATAATAAAACCTATATCAAACACCTTACAGGAGAGGGCAATAGCAGAACCGAAAGTAAATACTAATAAGGATGATTTGAGAAAGCAAATGATAGAGCATGCTAAAAATTTGGAGTTTGAAGAAGCAGCAAGAATAAAAAAATTATTGTAAGGTTAAGTAATATATGATGCTATGGGCATAGCATGAAAGTGTAAATAATTTTATTGATATCTTTATATTAATACTTTTTAAACATTTAGTACCATGCAATACTTACAATGGATGAGAAAAATTAACACCAGTGCTCTCAGGGTCAGCTAATAAAACACTTAGGTGGCTGAGAGCAGTGGATTAGGTACAACTGTTAACTTTTTTCTCCTGCAAGTATTGCTCGATCTTAGTAGCATCCATTTTAGTTCTAACAGTGGAAGTACTGGAGTTCGATGAGACTGACGACCCACCACTAGCTTCTAGTCCATCTTCATCACTTCCAGTATCACTAGTCGATTTTTGTGAAGACGATCCTGAATAACCACTATCTTTAGAATTTGTAGAAGTGTTACCACTAATTTCTTGTTCATCAAAGAACTTAAAAAGTAAGCCTTTTTCTGCCTCCGAAGGTAAACCTGGGTGTAGTTGCTTTCCCTCCTTCTCAGGAGAAGAAAGGAGTAAGTTTAGCTTCTCTTTCCCACCAGGAGTATACAGCAAGTATTTTAACTGTGCATCCTCAAGAGAGTTGGAATCTAGTTTCTTCTGCAGCTTAGGACAAAGAAATGGGCGTAGTTCCTTCTTCTCGTCATTAGTAAGAGGTTTTTCTTGAGGAGAAGCCACTTTTGAGAGTGAAGAATTACGGTGAAGCCATTTTGCTAATTTGTCACGAAATGAACGGTGTGACATATTTTTAGGTTCTACACGAGAATAAATAAGTAAGGATATTATATTGCCTGCCTCAGGAGAGAAAGGTTTGGATATTCGCTCTCCCTCAGGAGACAAAAGTAAGGGTAATCGCTCCTTCCCTTCAGGAGAAAGAACTAAAGGTATCGTCTTTTGCCCCTCAGGAGAAGGTGAAAACAGCAGCTCTTTTCCCTTAGGAGAAAAAAGTGAATGCAGTTGTTGTTTATTCTCAGAAGAAAAAAGCGAGCATAGTTGCTTATTCCCCTCAGTAGAAAAAAGAAAGTCTAGTAGGTTTTCCTGTTCACGAGGATCCGAAATCGAGGATAACTGCTTTCCCGCCTCAGAAGAAAGAAGTAAGGGTAGTTGCTTCTTCCCTTCAGAAGAAGAAAAATAATCTAGAAAACACAAAAAAGCTTTTACTGTTTCATTACTAGCACAAGTAGAAAAATCCGCAAGTGGCAGTGACTGTGGCCGCTTATTGTCTACGGGAGGATTTAGATCTTTCCTTGATTCAGATATCCCTGGAACAGTACTAGTAGTTATAGAAGAATTCGACTGTGGCCGCTCAAGCGACCCTAAACCACTATCTACAGAAATTTTAGAACTACGGTCCCCGGGCACATTTGGCTTGCTTACGGCATCTTGTGGCAAGTGTTCTGGAATACCACCAAAAGACGTGTTCTCTAGAGACTCTAATATACTAGATTGTCGTACCTTTGATGGAGTGCTACTACCTGAAAACGAATTACTTTCTGACCCTTTCCGGCTACTCGGAGATTCACTCTGTGGCTTTGCTTTAGAACACTCATCGTTACTTTCTAGATCACTTTCATCAGTAACTTGCTGTTTTTCAGGTTCCTCATTAGAAGCCACAGAATTTAAGGACATTGAATCATTCCATGCTGTAGGAAAAGGAGTCAATGATGGCCTATAGCTCACTTGCTGACCCTGAATCTTTATTAGCATACTTTCATCATCTGCCTGATCACCTTCCAATGCTCTCACACCCACCTGTGAGCAAGCCCCTTGCTCGCTTTTATCATGTTCTTCAGATTTCATACCCAAAATGTTCACATCTTTCAAACATGGAGAACGTGCAGAAAACTCAAGACTTGAGGACTTTTGATCATTCTTTGTCGTAAGTAGAATTGGTTTCGTCGATATTGTGTAATGAACTGGAGGAGTTATAACACGTGGAAAAGAAGTTAACGTTGATGGCAAAAAGTACGAATCCTCTGGCATACTTTCATCTCGTTTATCTATGTACGCGTATGAACTGGATGGCATGTCCGTTTGCTGAGAAGAAGTACTAGCCTGACCTATCTCTTCCCCCAGCACCCCCCGAAAAGGCTCTGTTTCTTTCTCTCTTTCTGATCCTTGCCTGGGATGCTTCTCTAACCCTTCACCACAACTTCGCTTGGGAAACTCCTGTGTCGGTGATGCTTCAGCTAATAGCGTTCGAGGAAGCCCAGGATCAATCTCTATTTGACCATCTTTATTGATTACAGAGTTTTCTATAATTACAGGAATTAAAAGAGCAATCTGTCTATTGGAAAAAGCATATACACCACCAAATCTACCTGATCGTGTGGTTTCAGTTTGACCTTTAATATCAGTCAAAAGATCATAACCAAATTGAGCATTAATCTTATTTGCCTCACCACGATTTAGGTACCTTGAAATATTACCCTCTTTGATTGTAGGTATAAAAGCAAAGCGATCTCCATTACTTATCTTGTCTTTATCGATAAACTCATCATAGTAATACCTGTGGATTGATATTTCAGTTAAGCGAAAGATTAGCTCGCCTATAGCATCCTTGTAGTGTTTAGCTTTCACTTTTAAATTATCACTGTGCTGAAGGTAAAAATTATACCCCACCTCTTTTTTAGAAGCTTCTGTTATATTTCTAATGAAACCAATATTTTCAACATCTTTAACATATACCTTATTGCCATCAATATGATAGAAATCTGAATAACTACAACCATGCTCCTCCATTTGTGCTTGAAGTGCCATCACAAAATACGTTTGCAGATTTGGGCCATTAAACAACAGACATTTTATATAACTAGATGACGGATCCATTTTTGCCTGCTTTATACTTGCGTTTAAAGTCTCTTCAATGCGTTTTTTACCAAGATGATGTTTTTCATCAATTTTCTTAATCACTCGGTCTTCGACATCATTTTCAAATTCCTCAGCAAAGTGCACCTTGAGATTAAAAATTACTCTAGAGTCTATAGGAACTGTGAGCTTAGTTATTCTTGTTTTCTTGTCATACTTTAACCATTTCTTATCAAAGTGAAATGGAAAAGATTCAAGATCAAAAACGTGACAAGCTACAAACTCATCAGAATAATATTCTCTTACTAAGTCTCTTGCCATCTGTGATAAGTACCTCTTTGCAGAGCGCCGACCACAATTAAACTTAACGACGATATTATCGCCCTCCACAACAAAATTAGTGTTGACTTTAGAGCCGTAATTACTAACGTTAAATGCATTAACCAGCTCCTTAACAAAATCTAAACTAGTCATAACTCCTCCCCTATCAAAATATTACTTTTCTTTATTTTTACTCCCAGCCTTATCAGCTTTAGTACCACTCATCCTCGTATAAGGATACTTACCACAATCATCAAACCTACTACGACCCTCGTGCATGTCTGGTCCACCACCTTCTCTAGGATTAGCTTTTAGCCAGGCAGCAGAATCATACCCACCAGAGCCTACCTTAAAACGAGGATCTCCTTGTGAACTAGAGCTCGCTTGTTGTTTTTTATCCATAATACCCTCCGTTAATAAAAATATTATGTAATCTATATATTATAAATAAATCATAAGTGCAACAACTTTTTTGCATTTTCATAAATTTTTTTTTCATTTCCCTTTATAACCTCCTTTAGGCTGAACATTTATAGAATTAAGTTCTGATTCTGGTGAAATTTGATCCTGCTCAGCAAGTAATTCACCGCAAATTTTATCTATATCAATTGTTTCTTTGCCAGTATTACTACTCTTTTGTCCACCAATTGACCCTACTGTTTCTTTGCTAGCATTACCACTATTTCTCATATTTTGCTCACCAGTTGACCCTACTGTTGGTGTCTGCCCGCTAATATTCATGCTTTTCTTTTCTGATTTTTCACTAGACCGCCCTGTCTTTTCAACAAATATTGGCCCCTTCTCCGCAGGTTTCTGTGGACACACCTCTTTCTTCTGTTCCTCCGGCTTCGCTTTTTTCTCTTCTTTGTCCACTTTTTGTTTTTGTGAATTTTCATGAGATTTTCTTTCAAGCTCAGTAAGACGCAATAGATGTTTCAAAGGATCTGACACAATTTCAAGTTCTGGTTTGCTCAGAACAACCGGCCTTACAAATCCTGGTGAAATTTCAAAAAGGAAAACTGGCACTTTAGGTTTTTCTCTTTCATCCACTTTCATTTCTACGTTTTCGCAAACTTCTTTATTTTCTTCCTTTAATGATGTTTTTTCTGCTTTTTTATCTTCTTTTTCTGTAGATGCCTCTACCGCAGCCGCCAACTCAACTCCAAACATCTCTGCGAACATTGTAACAATCCATCCGACAACAGCCATTTGTAACCTGAGTTTCAGATCTTGCAATGCAGTTAATCTTTCTAACGCCCTTGCAAACTCTTCTTCTGATAACTCACCACTGCCTAATTTCTCCTGCAATTCTTTTATCTCTTTGTCCAACCTCTGATTGAAACTTAAATCGCGTGCAAAAATCTTCTTGATTAACTCCTTAAGCTTATCACGCAAAAACTTCATTATCGCAGCAATCAGGTTTTTTTCTTTCTTCTCCTTGAGCATTTGGTAGATTTTCGGATCATCTACATCTACTTCAAAAAGGGTAAAGAGAGATTCAAAGAAATTCCAGAAATCTCCGAGTACTCTTCCTTTTTCACCAGTGAAGTAATCCTCATCATCACCTTGCCCGATATGTAGCTCTGCTTGAGATGATATTTCATCGATACAACTAGAAGCCTGACGCTCACAACTCGAGCCTCCTGAGCAAATCTTGTCTGGTGAGCTCCTCTACGCACTGCCTCTATTGTCTGATATAGCTAAAGTGACTTACGATAATTTGAAAAACAAAAATTCGTCATTCCGCTACTTGTTAGCGGAATCTATACCGCGAATGAATCGCGGTATGACGTAGGACTGCTGTCATCCCAGTGCGTGACACTGGGATCTCGTTCCTTAACTTTATAGTGTAAATTATTTCAAAT
This sequence comes from Wolbachia endosymbiont (group A) of Phasia obesa, assembly GCF_964028125.1. Classification (NCBI taxonomy): domain Bacteria; kingdom Pseudomonadati; phylum Pseudomonadota; class Alphaproteobacteria; order Rickettsiales; family Anaplasmataceae; genus Wolbachia; species Wolbachia endosymbiont (group A) of Phasia obesa. The sequence goes on along the minus strand of NZ_OZ034764.1, from coordinate 315,032 downwards.
TGTGTCTAGCTGCAAGTATAATAATTTCCATTTATAGATAAAGTATGTTGCAAATGTTATGCCAAAGAGTATAATAAAATCTATATCAAATACTTTACAAGAAAAAGTGGGATAGAGGCAAAAGCAAATATTAATAAGGATAATTTAAGAAAAGTGCATGCTAGAGTTTGAAGAAGCAGTAAAAATAAAAAATATTATTGAAAGGTTAAATAGCACATGATATAATATATATATAGTGTAAAAATGTAAATAATTTTATTGACATCTTTACATTAATAGTTCTTAAATATTTAGTACTGTAGAATTAAGTTTTATGAAGGAAGTAAAAATGGTGGAAAGCTTTTCAGGTAACAACAAAGGCAGTAATTTTATTGAGGAGGCAAAAATAATGGAAAATTTTTCAGATAATAACGGAAACGGGTAGCTCGATCTTCCAAGGAAAAATCAGGGAGCAAGATTTCTCTGCAGAGCAGAAGCTAAATGAACTAAAAGCAGCCATAGAGGAGCTCACCAGACAAGATTTGCTCAGGAGGCTCGAGTGTGAGCGTCAGGCTTCTAGTTGTATCGATGAAATATCATCTCAAGCAGAGCTACATATCGGGCAAGGTGATGATGAGGATTACTTCACTGGTGAAAAAGGAAGAGTACTCGGAGATTTCTGGAATTTCTTTGAATCTCTCTTTACCCTTTTTGAAGTAGATGTAGATGATCCGAAAATCTACCAAATGCTCAAGGAGAAGAAAGAAAAAAACCTGATTGCTGCGATAATGAAGTTTTTGCGTGATAAGCTTAAGGAGTTTACATTCTAAGAAGATTTTTGCACGCGATTTAAGTTTCAATCAGAGGTTGGACAAAGAGATAAAAGAATTGCAGGAGAAATTAGGCAGTGGTGAGTTATCAGAAGAAGAGTTTGCAAGGGCGTTAGAAAGATTAACTGCATTGCAAGATCTGAAACTCAGGTTACAAATGGCTGTTGTCGGATGGATTGTTACAATGTTCGCAGAGATGTTTGGAGTTGAGTTGGCGGCTGCGGTAGAGGCATCTACAGAAAAAGAAGATAAAAAAGCAGAAAAAACATCATTAAAGGAAGAAAATAAAGAAGTTTGCGAAAACGTAGAAATGAAAGTGGATGAAAGAGAAAAACCTAAAGTGCCAGTTTTCCTTTTTGAAATTTCACCAGGATTTGTAAGGCCGGTTGTTCTGAGCAAACCAGAACTTGAAATTGTGTCAGATCCTTTGAAACATCTATTGCGTCTTACTGAGCTTGAAAGAAAATCTCATGAAAATTCACAAAAACAAAAAGTGGACAAAGAAGAGAAAAAAGCGAAGCCGGAGGAACAGAAGAAAGAGGTGTGTCCACAGAAACCTGCGGAGAAGGGGCCAATATTTGTTGAAAAGACAGGGCGGTCTAGTGAAAAATCAGAAAAGAAAAGCATGAATATTAGCGGGCAGACACCAACAGTAGGGTCAACTGGTGAGCAAAATATGAGAAATAGTGGTAATGCTAGCAAAGAAACAGTAGGGTCAATTGGTGGACAAAAGAGTAGTAATACTGGCAAAGAAACAATTGATATAGATAAAATTTGCGGTGAATTACTTGCTGAGCAGGATCAAATTTCACCAGAATCAGAACTTAATTCTATAAATGTTCAGCCTAAAGGAGGTTATAAAGGGAAATGAAAAAAAAATTTATGAAAATGCAAAAAAGTTGTTGCACTTATGATTTATTTATAATATATAGATTACATAATATTTTTATTAACGGAGGGTATTATGGATAAAAAACAACAAGCGAGCTCTAGTTCACAAGGAGATCCTCGTTTTAAGGTAGGCTCTGGTGGGTATGATTCTGCTGCCTGGCTAAAAGCTAATCCTAGAGAAGGTGGTGGACCAGACATGCACGAGGGTCGTAGTAGGTTTGATGATTGTGGTAAGTATCCTTATACGAGGATGAGTGGTACTAAAGCTGATAAGGCTGGGAGTAAAAATAAAGAAAAGTAATATTTTGATAGGGGAGGAGTTATGACTAGTTTTAGATTTTGTTAAGGAGCTGGTTAATGCATTTAACGTTAGTAATTACGGCTCTAAAGTCAACACTAATTTTGTTGTGGAGGGCGATAATATCGTCGTTAAGTTTAATTGTGGTCGGCGCTCTGCAAAGAGGTACTTATCACAGATGGCAAGAGACTTAGTAAGAGAATATTATTCTGATGAGTTTGTAGCTTGTCACGTTTTTGATCTTGAATCTTTTCCATTTCACTTTGATAAGAAATGGTTAAAGTATGACAAGAAAACAAGAATAACTAAGCTCACAGTTCCTATAGACTCTAGAGTAATTTTTAATCTCAAGGTGCACTTTGCTGAGGAATTTGAAAATGATGTCGAAGACCGAGTGATTAAGAAAATTGATGAAAAACATCATCTTGGTAAAAAACGCATTGAAGAGACTTTAAACGCAAGTATAAAGCAGGCAAAAATGGATCCGTCATCTAGTTATATAAAATGTCTGTTGTTTAATGGCCCAAATCTGCAAACGTATTTTGTGATGGCACTTCAAGCACAAATGGAGGAGCATGGTTGTAGTTATTCAGATTTCTATCATATTGATGGCAATAAGGTATATGTTAAAGATGTTGAAAATATTGGTTTCATTAGAAATATAACAGAAGCTTCTAAAAAAAGAGGTGGGGTATAATTTTTACCTTCAGCACAGTGATAATTTAAAAGTGAAAGCTAAACACTACAAGGATGCTATAGGCGAGCTAATCTTTCGCTTAACTGAAATATCAATCCACAGGTATTACTATGATGAGTTTATCGATAAAGACAAGATAAGTAATGGAGATCGCTTTGCTTTTATACCTACAATCAAAGAGGGTAATATTTCAAGGTACCTAAATCGTGGTGAGGCAAATAAGATTAATGCTCAATTTGGTTATGATCTTTTGACTGATATTAAAGGTCAAACTGAAACCACACGATCAGGTAGATTTGGTGGTGTATATGCTTTTTCCAATAGACAGATTGCTCTTTTAATTCCTGTAATTATAGAAAACTCTGTAATCAATAAAGATGGTCAAATAGAGATTGATCCTGGGCTTCCTCGAACGCTATTAGCTGAAGCATCACCGACACAGGAGTTTCCCAAGCGAAGTTGTGGTGAAGGTACGCTAACAGAGGCTAATATTCAGGATCAGAAAAGATCATCATCGATTCCTTCTTTTAGAGCATGGGATAGTTCAACATTCTTAAATTCTGAAGATTCTCTAAAAGATACGGAGAACATTTGTAATGAGGAACCTGAAAAACAGCAAGTTACTGATGAAAGTGATCGAAAAAGTAGTGATGAGTATTCTGAAGCAAAGTCACAAGATAGTAAATCTCCGAAGAAACATGGGGGTGGTGTTCAAAAAATAAAAAAATTTTTCTTTTCACATTTTAAGAAGCAACATGACGTAAACCTTAAGCGACATGATGAAGGGCGTGATTCGGTGTGTTCGATATCTTCAAGTGTAAGTGCTCCTGGGGGTTCTGTAAGTAAAAAGCCACCTATTTCTAAACGACTTTCATTACCAAATAGAGTAAGAGCAGAAAATAATTCACCCTCAAAAGAGACTTCTCCTGTAAGTTCTCTAGATGGTAATCCAGGCCCGTCACAAGGTACTATTTCGGGGAAAGGGGAGGTACTACCTGTAGAGTATAGATCTGATAACTCTAGTTCTAAAAAAGTTGATAGAGATAGTGGTTTTTGTTCTATGGGTTCTCCTGATGTGCAACATAAGGGAAGTGTCTCTTCAGAGCTTAAACATCCGCAACAGGTAAAGCATACGTCAGAAGCTTTGGGGAAAGAAATTTAGGTTTTTAGATATATCTTAACCACCCAAGTGTTTTATTAGGGTTGGGACCAAAATCCCTGACCCTGAAAGCACTGGTGTTAGTTTTTCTCATCCATTGCAGATATTGCACCGTACTATCCACTTGATCATCGTAGCGAGCTTCTGGGAACATTAAAATTTCGTACTCAAAATCATTGAGCCATACCGCTTGATGCGGCAGAAAAACCCTGCCAGACTCTATCACCGGAACAATTTGATAAAATCGAGTGAGTTTGTCATTGTGTGGCACAATTTCAATAATCGGTAGATCGCTATTTGCTTTTAGCTCTTGTGTTAATTGTTGACTACTCGTTTTTGCTTCGATCAAAATTGCGTGTGGTGCCCATCTTGCAGCTAGTGACAGAACTTGCTCTTTAAGCTTTGGGTACTCAAGCTTTGCTCGATATACATCAAGTAAATAGAATTTATTATCTATTTTTGCCCAGGTGGTGCAGACGCTAAAGTCGCTGGAATCGTTTGTTGAAACTGCAGTGTCCCAGCTTTGAGTTACATGTGAGAGATTATCAGGGAAATTTTTATAGCGCTTTAGCCACTCTTGTTTTATTATACCACTTGAAAGCGGCAGGGGGTTTTGTTGATATTGAGCAGCAAAAGCGTAACTCCCGAGTTCAACTTTTATCATCTCAACTTCTTCTCTTCCTCCCTCCAGGGGATATAATAACTCATTCTCTTCTCTTGAATATAAACCTTTTTCTTGTGTTATAATTGAGTCGATTATCTCCACTTTTTCAGAAATCATTGGCAAACAAATGTGATGCCATATGTTTTTTGGCTTGGATAAGAGGTGCCCTGTTAAGTCTTCCAGGTGGAGCCTATGCATCACAAGCACAATTACTCCTTTTTTTCTATCGTTGAGTCTCGTTACTAAAGTCTGATCGAACCAGTTTGTGGCACGTTTTCTAAATGTTTCACTCAAAGCTTGAGCAGGGTTAAGCGGATCATTCACAATAATAAAGTCACCACCTTCACCGGTTAATGTTCCTCCAACTGATGTTGCGATTCTGTATCCTCTCTGTACTGTTTGGAATTTGTATTTAGTGTTCTGGTCTTTGGATAGTTCTACCTCTGGAAATAGCTTTTTATACCAATCAGATTGCATTATGCACCTGGTATCGAGCGAATGTTTTTCACTAAGCAACTTAGAATAACTTGCAACTATTATTCTTGCAGTTGCCCAGTATCCATGCGGGCCACGCAACACTCATACATATGGACTTCATTGAACGCGGAGGCATATTGAATATTATGCGCCTTACTTCGCCAGCATTCGCTGCTTCCAGCCTGTCTGCTATGACTTTTATGTACTGATAATCATTATACTCACATCCCGGCACCACTGTTTGAAAGCACAGTTCAATGAATTTTAGAAAGTTCATGTTAGACCTCCTATAGTATCACCCAAGTAACCCCTATGGTGTCATCCAAGTAGCCGACACTGGTTCCTTTATGACGGCGTCATGCAAGTAGCTGACACTGGAATCCAGTTTTTATTATACAGCTGCTCAATGTGCTCATTACAGTGAAGTTTCCAGTGTCTGGGCACTGGGATGACATCCTTTGGTTTTTTATATGGTTATGCAAGAAATCTAGTGTAGATTTTAATTTATTTTATAAGATTGAAGTGTTACAGTAGCGAGCTTACAACACTACTGTTTTGTAAATTTAGTGAATAAAATTACTTCTTTAACTTTATTGAAGCGAAAAATTGATTTCCATTGCGGTAAATGAGCAACATTATTGAATCTTTACCGTTTTTCTTTACTGCTGAATCAACTTGTTTTTGAAAATCATTAGTATTTTCTATATCGGTTCCATCTAATTGGATAATAATGTCTCCTTTTTTAATACCACGCAACGTGGCATTACTGTTACTATCTACATTGGTAACTATCACACCTTTTGTAGGTACATTATTTTTACTTTCTTTTGATTCTTTTGGCAGATTTGAAACAGTTAAACCGGTTACATAATCAGATGTTGATTTATTTTCTTCTTGATTGTTATCTTGGCCATCATTTGTAGATTCTCCGATCACAACTTTAATATTAACCTCTTTGCTCTTTCTAAGTAACTTAACTTGCACTTTTTTCTCAGGTCCAGCTCTTGAAACCATTTGAGGTAATTGTGTCATTCTATCGATTTTTTTACCGTCAAATTCTAATAATATATCACCTACTTTAATCCCACCTTTTTCTGCAGGACTATCCTTTACTATACTTGCAACCAATGCGCCTTTTATATCTTTTAAACCCAAGGACTCAGCAAATTCTTTCGTTATAGGCTGAACTTGCACACCAAGCCAACCATGTTTTATTTTTTTGCCACTTTTTAATGTGTCAATAATTGACATAGCTAAATTAGATGGTATGGCAAAACCTATACCCACATTGCCGCCAGACTCAGATGGAGAATAGATAGCAGTATTAATACCTATAACTTTTCCATTTAAATCAAATAACGGTCCTCCAGAGTTACCCCTATTAATTGCAGCATCAGTTTGAATAAATTCATTCATAGTGTCAATACTAATGTCCCTGGACCTTGCAGATATAATTCCTGTGCTTACAGAGCCACCCAAACCAAATGGGTTACCTATTGCCATAACCGTATCACCAACCCTTGCTTTATCAGAATCACCAAATGCAACAGAAGAAAGATCTTTATCAGAATTAATCTTAAGCACAGCAAGATCAGTTCTTGCATCATAGCCTAAAACTTCTGCTTTGAAATAAGTATTATCGTTCATAGTAACTGTGATATCTTTGGCGTTTTTAATAACGTGATAATTGGTTACTATAGTTCCACCTTTATCTATAATAAACCCAGAACCAAGCAACACCACCTCTTTGTTAACACTAGGGCCCCTATCCATAAAAAACTGATCAAAATGCTCAAAAAACTCTCTAAAATCATCAAAAAAATTATTTCCCGGCATAGATGGAACTCTAGTTCTGCTGTTATTTTCTTGTTTGATGATTTGTTCGCTTGAAATATTTACAACCGCAGGAATGAGTTCTTCCACTAAATCGGCAAGTCCTTGATTACAGTTGCATGCAGTAGTGCTAGCATCAACGACCTTTTTTGCATTCCAATCAAACATATTAGCATACGAAGAAAACGCAATTAGAAAATATGCAAATATAGATAAAATAAATGCCTTACTTTTCATAAATTATTTCCATCCTTTATTTAAAATATCTAAAAAGTTATTGTTTGGTGAAAGTACAAATTTAGTATTATTTTCGGCAAATGATTTACTGTAAGCGCTCATAGAGCGATAAAAGTTAAAGAACTCTTCATCAACCTTAAATGCCTCATTATAAATTCTAGTTGCTTCAGCATAACCACGGCCCCTTATTTCGTACGATTCTTTTACTGCACTGGAGATAATTTCCCTTTTTAATTTATCAGCTTTTGATCTAACTTCCTGCCCAGCTTGCTCTCCTTCTGCTCTAATTTCTTTTGCTTCTTTTTCCCTTTCAGTTTGCATACGGCGAAATATTGCAGAACTATTTTCTTCTGGTAAATCTGCTCTCTTAATTCTTACATCTATTATTTCTATGCCAAATTTTTCAGCTTCAGAATAAACTCCACGCTGAATCAATTGCATAACCTCTGATCTTTTTTCATTCAACAAGCTAATCAACGAAAATCTGCCTATATTTTCTCTTATGTGAGCTTCTATAACCGGATATAATCTTCTAACCAGACCTGATTCATTCCTCACAGCCTGGTAAAAAGTAATAGGATTCGTTATTTTATATTTTGCATACGCATCTACTATAATACGTTTTTGATCTGCAGTTATCACTTCTCTTGGAGTTTTGTCAGGACTTAAATCTAAAACTCTTTTATCAAGAAACTCTACACTATTTATGAATGGCAACTTAAAATATAAGCCACTTTCCCTAACATCCCTTACAACTTTACCCAGTTGTATAACTATTGCTTGCTTTGTTTCTTGCACAACAAATATTGAATTAGATAAAGCAATCAATAAAACAACAAATACAGAAACAAAAACAATTTTAATATTACTACTCATGGTTATTTTCCTAAATTTGTAAGAGGTAAATAAGAAAACATACCTTTCAGATCATCAGTTACAACAACTTTGTCTACCTTACTGAAAATATTTTCCATAGTTTCAAGATAAATACGATTCTTAACGAGAGAAGGATTCTGTCTATATTCCTCATAAAGAGATAAAAAGCGATTTGCATTACCTTTTGCTTCATTTATTACTTCATTTTCATATGCTTGTGCATCTAATTTTATCTTTATCGCTTCACCCTTTGCTCGAGGTATAATATCATTATTATAAGCATATGCTTCGTTTATAGTACGCTCTTTGTCTGCACGAGCACTTTGTACATCTCTAAACGAACTGATTACTTTTTCTGGTGGATCAATTTTTTTCATTTGAACAGATAAAATCTCTATACCCATTTGGTATCCATCAAGAATCTGCTGCAATAGAATTCTAGTATCTCTAGAAATTTCTGGTCTGCCTTGACCAAGTGCAAAAGAGATCGTGTTTTTACCTATTATTTCTCTCATGGCACTTTCAGCAGCATTTTTAACACTGAAACCGGGTTTGTAATCCCGCACTTTGAATAAATAGTCCTTAGCATCTCTAACGCGCCATTGAACCTCGAAGTTAACGTTGACTATATTTTCATCTCCAGTTAGCATCACGCCTTCACCGCGATCTGTATCTCGCCCATAAGAACTACTTACCCCAATTTCTTCACGATTTACTTCCTTAACGTTCACTTTAAAAACCTTGCCAATAGGGTAGGGGAAGTGATAACGCAAACCAGGTGTTTCCGTATTAGAATATTTACCAAAGGTAAGTTCTATACTTTCTTCACTAGGATGGACAATATAAAAGCCAGTGCAAGCATAGAACAGCAAAATAATGAAAATGATGAAATAAGGTTTTTTGCCCCTGTTTCTGGTTAATCCATTAAGAAAGAACCTTATATCAGATACAGCTTTACTTAAAATATCTTCATTATTAGGAGTTTTGTTCCCTACCGGTTTCTTTCCCAGATTCCAAGGATTATTATCATCAAACATAATGATTGATTCTATAATTAATACGCTAATATTACTTCTTTAATAAGAAAATGCAAACATAAATTGCTATTTTATTTACAAATTAATCATCAGGATGGAAAACATGATCGTACACTTCCTTTTCTCTATGTAATATGGTCGACTCTATGGAATTTTCTGGCTTTTTTTTGAATTCTTTGTTGTCACTCTTTAAGTGCACTACGTCTTTGTGAAAATGGGAATTATACCTAAATAGTAAAGCTATTATTATTAAAGTTATAACAGCCAAAAAGATGAGTGTTCTTTTTCTATACTTCATAAATGCTGCAGCTTCTTGACCTAATTTTCTATGTTACCACAAAACACGTCAAGCGAAATTATTTGAAGACAAATAAATACTGGCAATCAATTTAACACTAACTTAAGAATCAAGGAATACAATTATAATATATTTAATTAATAGTGAGGTTTAAAATGTTACATAATGAAAAAAATTCAAATTCTGTTGGAACTCAACAAAACCAACCAGAAGATAGTTTTGATTTGAATAAAACGATGCAAAATCTACCAAATTCAGATATTGCTAATGATCCCAAGAAGCTAAAAGAAAGAATTACTGACCTGTTAAAAGGGGATACAGAATTCTCTAAGATGAAACAAGGAGATAAGATTCTTGTAGTAAGTGCAGCAAGTGGATTATTTACGGCAGTACTACCACTTTTGGCAGTTGGTGCAACACTTGCTATACCAGGTGCTATAGTTGGTCTTGCTTTATATTTCGCTGTAAAAGTCGCTGTAAAAACAGTTCAATCTGGATATAAAGGGCTCAAGTGGTCAGCAGAAAAAACAGTTGATGGGGCAAAATATACTGCTGGGAAAGTTAAGGACGCATCAACATACGCTGCCGGAAAAGTTAGAGATGGTGCTGTGCATGTTAAAGATAAGGTGAAAGAAGGTTATGAACATTCAGTAGATTCACTGAAAAAAGGCGCTAGTTTTGTAGGCGAAGGAGTGGCAAATAAATTCCATAAGGCATCTGGTGAGACGGACTATTTAGATAAGGTAAAAAGGTTTACTCCAGATGCAATTAAGAAATCTGACGAAATAAGAAATGATATGAAAGCAATTTTTGCTGATAAAGGAAATAATTCTGGGTTAGTGAAAAATGTACTTTCTGGAATATCGTCAGAAATTGATTTAAAAATGGCAGAGAAGGCAAAATCAGGGGAGATTGAACATACTTCTGGATGGCAAGTACAGAAAGAATTCATTAATAATTTAAATGAAAAAAGCTTGCATAACTTGTTAACACAAAGGTCATTACCTAAAGGTAGTTATTTCATCGACAGTGTTTTCTCTGAACATTACGATGAAATTAAGAAGGTTATTAAAGAATGTAGAGAAAATCATTTGTACTCAAGCGTAAGCAATATGTTTGACAGAGCAGAGAAAAAAGCTAACAGGCCTTCTGTCAAAAGTTTAACTAGGTCTGTGTCATCATCATTCTCTTCACTGGGAAGAAAAGGCTCTGAACAATCTAACAGCTTGTCAAAAAGCAATTCACTAAATTCTGTAAAGACTGACAGTACTGTTAGCAGCGAAGCGGAATTGTTAAATCCTGCGGAGCATAAAGAAGTAAAAGCACCTTCTTCACTTTGGGATAGGGTTTCATCACCTTTCAAAAGTGGCAAAAAGTCAGAAAAAACTTCTGAAGTTAAATATCAAGTTCTTTCTGAATCAGACACGTTGCCTAGAAAAATAGGAAATAGCACTTTTTACGTTGATACTCCTACTCCAATTGAGAATACTAATAAAACTGCAACAATAGGAGGAAGACCAGGAGTTGCACGACGTAATAGTACTAGCAACCTTACTAGGGTAGGAACTCCAGAAGTACCAACTAGAAGCGCCTCATTGACTAACTTAAATGGACAAAGTTCTTTCAGTGAAGATGTTCTCAGTGATCCTAAAGTAAACCAATATCTTGGTAATTCGAATAAAGGAACTCTAACTCGCAGTAATTCTTTTGATAGTGCAAGAGGTTCATCTGGTCCTTCTACACCAACAAGCTCATTAGAAAGATTGGAACAATCTTTCAGTAAAGATGAAGTTGGGGCAGCAATGGAGAAAAACTTAAAAGAATTTAGTTTAAGTGCTAAAACTGAATCTACATTACACAATTCTTTTAGTAATCGTAATGGTTCTGATAGTGGATTCAATTCACCAACTTCTTCTCCAACACATACAATGTTTACTGAAAATGGCAAGGCAAAAACCCAAGCTGACTTAAGAAAGACAGGTCATCTGGACAAACTGGTGGGACAGCCTTCTACGAAAGTAGCTGTTGACACTGACGTTCAACAGCAAGCTGCACAAACAGCTGTGAAAACGAACTAAACAAAGCTATCCACCTTCTCCAAAAGGATGTTACTCAATGAGTAACATCCTTTTTTGTTTTTAAATTATAGAAAAATCCTAGATCCCAGCGGTATGCGTACAACCGTATGAACATTGTGATTTCTCTGCTAGGAAAGGTGTCATCCGAGTAGCTGACACTTGGATGGCTTTGTTGCATCGCTCAAGTGAAAAGAACTGGCAGTTACTGACAAAATTCATTATAAATAGCCATTTAACTGTTGAAGAAAAAATATGCCACAAAAAATGAGAGTCAGTAACTGCCATGAATATAACAAATTTCTCCAAGAAAGAGGAAGCATTTTTTGTTATATCAATGACGCCATAGAAAATTGGTACGAGAATTGTCCAAAAATGCAGGGCGGCAACTATATTTATAGTGATAAAGTTGTGATTTTGGTGCATATAATCGTCAGTTTCTTTAGAATTGGTTTAAGACAAACAGTCGGGTTTATAAAAGGGTATTTGCAACAAATAGGAAGAGATTTGGCAGTTATCAGCTATTCACAAGCATCAAGAAGGTTTAAGAAACTTAATATTAAGATAAATGATTGCAGAAAATAATATGGAAGATATCGAAATTGCTATAGACAGTACAGGAATTAGTATATACAACAACACTCCTGGTCACAGCAAGGAAAATAGCACTAACAGAAAATATCGTGGCTATGAGCAAACGAGAAAATTGCACGTAATGTTGAATATAAACAACAAAAAAGCCATAGCTGTAAAATACAGTAACGGTGTCTACTCTGATCACTATGGAGCTTGTGATTTGCTAAAAGAAGTTGATTTTCAGCATGCCATAAAAGCACTATATGCAGATAGAGCATGTGATAGGCACAAGTTTTATAAGTTGTGTAACGAATATGATATAAAGACAAAAATTCCACCAATAAACAATGCGGCAGAACATCCAGAAATAGATTATATGTCTGACAGGAATGCTGCTATTAGGTTAATAAAATTATACGGTGAAGATGGCATGAAAGAATGGAAAAAAGAAGTAAATTATGGGAAAAGATCTTATATTGAAGGGTTTTTCTCAAGATTAAAGCAAATATTCGGATTTAGTTTTAGGAATAAATCTGAGATAAATCGAGAAAAAGAACTGCTAATCAAATGCTATTTGCTTAATAAATTCACTGATATTGGTATGGCTAAATTTGAGATAGTTACATGAATTTACCATAAATCACCATCTCATAAAGTGTGATGCAACAAAGCCATCCCAGTGTCTGGGCACTGGGATGACAAGAAGAGAGCACTGGAATGACAGGAGAAGGGGGGCTACTACCGTCATAAAGGAACCAGTGTCAGCTACTCGGATGATACCTTTTTCTACTTAATTTGGGTTATGCAAGAAGTCTATTCGCGGTATAGATTCCGCTAACACGTAGCGGGATGACGGTTGTCGGTAAGCCTAAGTCAGTTTAGCTATATGCTTTTAATTCCCTCAAAAGGAGAATTAAATATGTGAAGTTCTAGTTGATATGATTTAATGAATGGTTAGTTTAAATTACTAGTTTATTTAAGAGATTTTGATAATATTTAACCCACTTGCTTTTCTGTTTTCCATATCGCGATGGGCTTGAATTATTTCATCAAATTTATATTTTTTATTGATCCGTACAGTTAAAAGTTTTTTTCTTATCATCTCGAAGATTTCCATTGTGGTAAGCACTAATGTGAATCTATCATGCTTATAATGATATATTAAGGTTCCAGTTGCAAATAACGAGCGTGAACTAAGTAAAGAAAAACTAATAGGAGCGTTACCTGATATCTGCCCATAGGAAACGTATATGCCGAACCTGCCTAAAGATTCAAAAGAGAGCTTGCTTGTAGCGTAACCTATGGGGTCATATACTGCACCTACTCCTCTGTTTTGCGTAATCTCCATAATTTTAGAAACGAAGTCTTTATCATTGTAGTTTATTGCGTATGTGCAGCCACTTTGTAAAGCTATCTTCATTTTTTCATCAGAGCTTACAGAACCTATCACTACACCTTTTTTATCCTTCGCCCATTGACATATTATTTGCCCTAAGCCACCATTAGCTCCATGAACTAGCACAAAAGCACCAGGCCTGATTTTATAAGATTGATTAACTAAATAGTGAGCTGTCATACCTTTAAACAGCACTGCAGCAGCAACTTCATCAGATATGTCATCTGGGATTTTTATCAGATATTTCTGGTGTATAATGCGCTTTTCACAATATGCCCCTGGAGGAGCTGTGCAATATCCAACTCTATCTCCGACCTTCAACCCATCACTGATTTTTTTACCAAGCTTTTCAATAACTCCCACTGCTTCTACCCCAAGCACTGATGGTAAATTTTTAATTTTGCGCGTACCTTTTCTGTGCTCTAAATCATAACGATTTAAGCCGATAGTTGTGTGACGCACTAAGACTTCCTCGCCTTTTGGCTCACCTATATTCTTATCTACAAATTCTAATACTTCTGGTCCCCCAGTTTTTTTAATTTGTATAGCTCTAACCATGATGAATGTAAGATAAAAACTTTGATTATGTTATCTAACAATTAATATTTTGCAAAATGTTATTTAGAGTTTATATACTATATAAGTGCATATTAATAGTTTTAAGGTATAAATTATGATGGATAGAGAAAATTTGCTTTATAGTGTTTTGTATAATGTGTTGTACAAAGTGGATAAAGATAACGGTTTAGATACTAGTAATATAATAAAAAAAATAAAAGAAAGGCTAGAAAGTGGAATGCGAACTTCAAGCAAAGAAAACTATTATGAATATTTATATGCTTCTTGGGAAAAAAAAGGTTTTGATATTAATCACAAATTTGATTTGAAAGACTATGATGGCTTTCCAGTAGATAGTCTTTTTTCTATTGCTATTAATAACAAACCTCACGCTTTACCAAATCTAGCGCAAGTTTTAATAAAAGCAGGTACTAACGTGCAAAATGAAAAAGGATATTTACATGCCTGCGCTTTGACTCGTTCTCCAGACGTGTTAAAGGCTCTCATAGAAGCGGGGGTAAGTGATAGCCCACATGAACACTACGGTGGAAATACCGCTTTAGATTGTGTTACTGAATTATATGATGCAGAGAAGTCAATTGAATGCAAAGATTGCTGTAAGATTCTAATTAAGCATACATTGGAAAAAAAACCTCATGAAAAAATGCCAGATTCTGTAAAAAATAATAAGGAATTGGCTCAATATTGGAATGCTTGTGAAGCAAAGAATGAAGGATGGGAATTGATAACACCAAGCACTGAGACACAAGTAGTCGGTGCGCAAAAAGCAAATAAGAACTCCTGCTCAATTCAATAGATCTGTTGCATAATCATTATTTGAATAACAACGCACTCCTTCTATAGCTAACACGTCATACCGCCGCGGAGATCCCGCTAACAAGTAGCGGGATGACGAGGTTTACCTTATCGGATTACGTCATACCGCCGCGGTATCTCAAAGCATAGATCCCGCTAACGGGTAGCGGAATGACAGTTTTTCAAATTGTCGGTAAATCTAAGTCAGTTTAGCTATAGCTCACGCTGCTTGGGTGACAATAGGAAAAAGTTTATTACTTAAGCTTAAAAAACGTGTATGATAGTGTTATTTCGCTCAAATCTTTTGTATTACTATCAAGCATTATCTCAGGATCTATATAGAAAGATACGGGCATAGCTGCTTTTTGTTTTGCTAGCAACATTTGCTCTTCAAAACAAAAGCATGCAACTTTATTGAAATACTTACCTGCTTTGAAAGGCGTAACATTATACACCGCCATACCAAATGAAGGCTGATCAGATAGATTTTTTGCGTAATAAAACGCTAAACTTTGTTCTCCTATGTTTACGTCAACGTAGTTAGTTTCTGATTTAAACTCCCAAGGTAGATCGGACATTATATCAGCATTGAAATGGACCCTGATCTTTTGGTTAGTTATATTTGTTGTTGTGTTAGTTACTTTTCTTATTGTGCCACCATACCCAGTAGCTTTACAAAAAATGCTATATAGAGGCACCGATGCATATGCAAGACATAACATCAATACAACTAGAGATATTAGAAAGAAAACTATAGAATTCTTACTGCCTTTCCTTAAAAAGGAAAACATCTAATCCCTATTGTTGAACAAGTTAAGTAACCTGAGTAGATTGAGAAATATATTAATAAAGTCAAAATAAAGATTAGTTGCACCGAGTATTGCCAATTTAGTAGTAGCAACTTCTGATCCGTCATTATGTTTATAATAAACGTCCTTGATTCTTTGAGCATCATACGCAGTCATTAAGGTAAATACTATTACTGATATAAACGATATTGCAAAGTAGAGAGGACTACTTCCAAGGAATAAATTTACTATAGACGCAATGATTAACCCCCAGATTCCCATAATCAAGAAAGAGCCCATACTTGTAAGATCTCTTTTTGTAGTATTACCATATAAAGCCATAGAGCCAAACATGATTGATGTAATGAAAAACGCCCTTGCTATATTTTCTGCAGTATAAACTATAAAAATATAAGATAAGGAAAGCCCCATTAACACTGAGAACGAGAAAAATATAGTAACGGCAGACTGAGCACTTAGGTGTTGAATTCTATAAGACATGTAGAACACCAATGCAACTGGAGATAACATTACCACAAGCGATAGGACGGGATTAGAATGAATCACCTGAAAAAGACCAGAAAACACTGTTAGGAATGCAACAAGCCCTGTGACGCCCAAAGCTAAAGCCATGTAATTATATACTTTAGTTAGGTAACTTCTAAGCCCAGCACTATAATAAGCGCCTTGAGAGCGAATATCCTGTTCATTTCTCATATAAGACATAATATAACTCCTTTTATCCATTACTTAACACATTATAATATAAAACCATATTTTTATCAAGTGTTTTTATTATAAACAGCTATGCGCTGGCATTTGTTTTAATATAAATAGAATATAGGCCTATTGCTGCTGCATTTGAAACATTTAAGCTGTCAATTACGTTTGATATTGGGATTTTTAAAAGATAATCACAGTTTTCTTTAACTAGTCTTCGTACCCCTTTCTCTTCAGAGCCAAAAATGATTACTCTTTTTTTTTCAAAGCTCTTTATTTCATCTATATTTTCTTTAGCATTGCAATCAAACCCGTAACACCAGTAGCCGACCTTTTTTAAATACTCCATAGTTTTCACTATATTTGTAACGTATATTAGCGGAACGATATCTAAAGCTCCACTTGCTGCTTTTGCAATAGATGCATTTTCACTCGGTGAGTGGTTATGTGGTAAAACCAATGCATTGACATTAAAACAAGCTGAAGTTCTTAAAATTGACCCAATATTGTGCGTGTCAGTGACTTGATCTAAAATGACTATAGTAGAGCTGTCGTTTGAGCTTTCAGCTACTTCTTCGATGCTTAAGTTATGAAGGATAGGAGCAACTTTTAAAGCAATCCCTTGATGATTAGCACCTTTGGGTAAAACGTCATTAAGTATTTTGTTTTCTACTAATCGAACTTTAATGCCCTTACTATTTGCACATTGCTTAATTTCTTTTTCGTGTTCTCTATAGAAATTTTCTGTTACTAACAGTTCTATACACCGCCTATTTTTATTCTTCAGTGCTGACATGCAGGTGTGCTTTCCATACAGCCAAAAATTCTCATTAGTTTTTGACGATTTCATCGTATTATCGAAAATCTGGTTTTTATAGAATAAGCAACATTTTACTATGTTTGAATATTGTTGTAAAATTATACAATTCGATTAATGCGTTTATGTCGGACGATGAGTTGGATTGGCAAAAAAATGTTAAGCCAATAAAATGTGGAAAAGTTACTTTGAAAGTTGATCATAAAGTAAATATAAAGTCTATGGTTGATAAAGGTACCTCCGACTTACAAGGGAATTTTCTTAATACCAATAATGGTAACTCATCATTTTGTCTTGACCAAAACACAAAATCAAAAGTTGATAGGGGTAAATATTTTATAAGCGACAAGCTCGATTTGCATGGCTATAATATAGAGGATGCTTACTGTAAATTGATAGATTTTATTATCAAAAATTATCGAGCAGGGAATAGATGTTTATTGGTAATTACGGGATACGGCAGTGCAACAAATAAAACAGACACTATAAAGAATAACTTAAATAAGTGGTTAAATGATACTAAAATCCAGCATATGGTTCTATACTACCAGCAAGCTACGAAAAAACATGGTGGTAAAGGAGCTTTTTATGTTTTATTAAGAAGGCTTAGGTCCTATTAGCTGCTTAAGTTTCCTTTTAAGCCTTAATTTTTCTTGTATAACCATACAGTGTTCGGCAGCGCGTGACGCACAACTGTGCGAACATTGTGATTTGGGTCTACCAGGAAGGATGTCTCCCAGTACCTCTTTTCCCGTCATCCCGCTACGTGTTAGCGGGATCTCATTTCACTTTATGAGGGTGTCATCCGAGTAGCCCCTTTCTCGTCATCCCGCTACGTGTTAGCGGGATCTCATTTCACTTTATGAGGGTGTCATCCGAATAGCTTGACTACTTGGATCCAGATTGGATACTGAGTTGGTGAGTATAAAAGTATAGCTTCTACGTCATACCGCCGCGGTATCTCAGCCGCTAACAAGTAGCGGGGTGACGAGTTACTATACCGCTGCGAACCGTCATACCGCGATTTATTCCATAGCTGTACGAACATTCATTTTTGAAGGTAAACTGCACAGCAAATGGTGTCATTCCAGTGCTTGACACTGGAATCCAGCCGGCTTTGTTGCATCGCTAGCTATGATGGATTAAAGATAAAAAAGGTGGAGAATATCAGTAGCTTATTATTCTGGTATTTATAACAAGAACGGTCAGTGAATACCTAAATTTGAGTAAAAGAAATTTCACTACCACTCACTAATCCGGCTAAAATTCAAGAATTTCAATGCTTTAGCTATTTTCAATAGAATTAAATTTATTAATATAAATAACAAGATTTTCAATAAGTTGCTTATAATCCTAATTATAGTTAGCCTTTCATAAGTAGCGATGCAACAAAGCCATTCCAGCGTCACGCGCTGCCATGTGATATACAATTTCCTTCGAATTACAACGTACGTGCGCTCTATATGCACTTGATTGACAAATGCTCTCTTATCAAAATCTCAAGAATCTGCACTATATTTAATGCTGCGCCTTTGCGCAGGTTGTCAGCCACTATCCACATATTTAATCCGTGCTCAACAGTATTGTCTCTTCTAATACGCGATACATATACAGCATTCTCCTGTACAACATCAATTTGAGTTATGTATTCACTATCTTCACGCCTGTTGTACACTAAAACTCCACTATCTTCGGCTTCACTTAGCACTTCACGAGCTTGTTCTTCAGTGATATGTTGATCAAATTCCACATTTACTGCCATAGCGTGACCGATAAAGACGGGTACCCTTACACAAGTTGCAGTAACTTTTATATCTTCCTCTAAAATTTTTTTTGTCTCCTCTTGCATTTTCCATTCCTCTTCTGTAGAACCATTTTCCATGAATTCTCCTACATGGGGAATGCAATTGAATGCTATTTGCTTAGAGAATATCTTGGGTTTTTTAGCTTCGTTCATAAAGATTTTTTTTGTCTGGTCATAGAGCTCATCCATTGCTGCTTTGCCTGCACCAGAAGTTGATTGATAAGTTGAAGCAACGATTCTCTTTATTTTTGCTTTTTGGTGTAATAGATGTAGTACTAGCAGCATCTGTATTGTAGTACAGTTTGGATTGGATATTATGTTGTGGTTTTTATATTCCATAATTTTTTCTTTATTAATCTCTGGAATAATGAGTGGCACACCCTCTTTCATTCTAAAATGGGAACTGTTATCTATCACGATGCATCCAGCCTGTGTTGCAATTGGTACATACTCTTCAGAAACATGAGATCCAGCACAGAAAAT
The DNA here is from genome assembly GCF_964028125.1 of Wolbachia endosymbiont (group A) of Phasia obesa. Taxonomy (NCBI): domain Bacteria; kingdom Pseudomonadati; phylum Pseudomonadota; class Alphaproteobacteria; order Rickettsiales; family Anaplasmataceae; genus Wolbachia; species Wolbachia endosymbiont (group A) of Phasia obesa. The sequence goes on along the minus strand of NZ_OZ034764.1, from coordinate 295,723 downwards.
GGCTACATTAGTTCCAACGAAGTCATAATCCTCAAGGCATAAAACTGTTAACTCTTTGTCACCAAAGCTCACCTTCTTCCCTTCTGATTTTTTCGATGCAAGTGCAATAACGCAATCTATCGCCTCATCTTGAAATTCAGCAAGCGTGCTTAATACCTCACGCCCTACTCTTCCGGTTGCTCCAATAACAGCAATTTTGTATCTCATATAGATGAACCTCTAATTTTAAAGTTCTATTATATTTTTACTGACAAAATTTACAATTGTTTTAATATTTTTACCTTGCAATTAATTGTAATTTAGCTATTATTATGCAATATTAGTAATATTACATAATGAAATGAAAGATGAGTAAGGAATACGATGAAACTAAGGTTAAACCTGCAATGTCTACACCTCAAGGGCCTGAAGGAACCAATGGATCAAAGGCCCAAAGTGTTCTTTCAAATAAAAGAAAGCCTACAATAAATTTTGATGATAAAAAGTATGGTGTAAAAACCTCTAAAATAGACCAACAGTCTCTAAACAAAAGACAAGAATCTTCAAAGCTAAGAGATCTCTTAAGGTCAATACCAATAATAAGGAGATTTTTAGCAAGGATTTTCACACCTGAAAAAATAGAAATCATCAGTAACCCTATATATGACAACATGGAAGCATATAAAAAATCGCAGGAAGATTACCCTAGTAAGATAAAAGATGAAACTAGTATAGATGATGAACACACAAAAGAAGTAGATAGTAAACTTGAGAAGGGTAATGTTGAACAAGTGGACAACAAGAAAAGTCGTAGTTCATAAATATCAATCATTTAAAAATTATCTCTAGTTATAACATTGTATCTGTTCAGATGCATGGCTCATGTACAAATATTGAAACAAAAATTCCAGTGCTCCTTTCTCGTCATCCCAGTGCGTGACACTTGTATCTTTATGATGTGAGGCATTAGAGCTAAAATACCTCACAGGGAGGGTGAAGCTGATGCGACACTAATGCCATTAAGCCAGATTTTGCTTCCCTCCCATAGAGTTAAAGACTGAACAGTATCTTTTGGAATTATATCCCGTATTACAAGGTTAGTCTAAACTCTCAGTTTATTTATAGTCTTGGAGGCAATTTTATGCAAGTAAATGCTATTTTGGGTGTGGATATTTCAAAAAAGAAATTTGATGTTTGTTTGTTAGTGGACAGTAAAAAACGACACAAAGTCTTTCAAAATAATCAAGATGGTTTTGCAAAACTTGTAGTTTGGTGCAATGGCCATGGAGCAAATCTTACTCATTTATGTCTTGAAGCAACTAGTTGGTATGGAGAAGATTTGGCTACTTTTATGCATGATTTAGGACATAATGTCAGTATAGTAAACCCAGAAAGCTTTTGGCAAAAGTGAGCTGCTCAGAAATAAGACAGATAAATCAGATGCAGCTATGATAGCTAGATTTTGTATCGCCAACAAACCTGCTCTTTGGAAGCCCATTGCACCTGAAATGAGGCATTTGAGGGCGTTGCATGCAATCGCTAAAAGATGATAAGGTGCAACAGACAAATCGCTTGGAAAACAAAAATATGCATTCCAGTTGCAAAGAAGCTATATCTAAAGTAATTTTGGCAATAGAGGAGCAAATTATTGTTCTCGAAAAAGAAATTAATGAGCATATAAATAACTATCCACATCTAAAAAATATGGTGGAAAACCTTAAGACTATAAAAGGTATAGGATATCTTACTGCTGTTGCTGTTGTCGCAGAAATGCCATCAGTTGATAACTTTGACAATGCTAAACAATTTACAGCTTTTGCTGCCAGGACATTATCAATCGGGATCGTCAGTAAGTAAGAGAAGTTGCATATGCAAAATAGGATCTGAGCGTATTCGAAAAGCTCTTTATATGCCAGCTATAGTAGTCAAAAACCATAATAATCATTTTCAAAAGTTTTGTCAGCGTCTAGCAAGTAAAGGCAAATGTCCAAAAGTCATAGTTCTTGCGTTAATGCGAAAATTAATGCATGTCTTTTTTGGTATTCTTAAAAAGAATCAACCATTTAATTGTAATTTTGTTGGATAATTTGTTTGACAGCAGAGACAGTATCTGGGATCCAGATTGGGCACTAAGTTGGTAAACACGAAAGCGATTAATCCTTTACAACGTTTTTGATGGAACTGCGCGAAAGAACTGGATGCCAGTGTCACGCACTGGCATGACACCCATTTCTTCCTATAGTTGTCTTTTCTCGTCTACCTTATTTTGCCACTCTGCTGAACAGATACATAACATTTGCTATACAGAAACTCTGCGATACCAAAATAAATAAAGAGGTACGCCACTTGCAGTGAATAAGCTTGCGATCAGCAAGGTATTCACAGAAGTTTCAAATATTACCCAGCAGCAAAAGGTTGTTGCTATACTGCCAATTAAAAATTTGTAACAACTCTTTTCTTGCACAATAACTTTGAGAAAAGCAAGACTGCATGCAAGGTAAACAAATAAAAATGAAACTACAGAAAAGTCGATAATTGATGTGATCTGCTTAGCAAAATTGTTGCTTGAAGTGAGGATTAGTAGAACTGAAGTGCCAACGGAGCTGATTGTTATGCCCCAGAAAGGAGAACCGTGCTTGTTTCTTTGAGCAAAAAACTGTGGCATCAGTTTATCTTTTGCAAGGCCAAGGGCCACTTGTCCACTAGCTAGTACCCAAGCGTTTAAAGTACCAACACAAAAAATGAACGCAGTTATAGAAATAATCAAGTGCCAATTGCCAGAGGCCATAATTTTTATTGCGTCAACATATGGTGCTCTTGAACTTGCTAAATCATTGCCATTTATTAATCCCATAATTGCAAGATTGTTGATAAAATACACAACAGCAACAGAGATTGTTCCAAGTACCACAGCTCTTGGTATTGTTCTAGCTGGATTATCAACTGACCCTGCAGGTGCTGTTGCCAATTCAACTCCAATAAAACCCCATAGAGTAATAAGTGTAGAACGTGCAAGAATCTGCGATGTTGTAAGATTTGATATTTCTTCACTTATGATGAAGTTATTTCTATCAAAAAAAAACAATGCTGCTATAGGTATTACAAGCAATACAGAAATTTTTATCACCGTCAATAAAAACTCAACACGTCCAGCAGTAGCTACTCCTCTAAAATTTATTAGTGTAATAATTGTAAGTAATAACATCTCTAAAAACAGATGTACGTTTTGAATATCTTCATGGAAAAATGGTGTAAGATAACCAACACCCACAACTATTACGGCTGTTGTGCTAACCCATGAGATCACCCAATACGTCCAACCAACAAAAAAAGCTGCAGCAGGGCCAAAAGCATGCTTTACATAGACGTGAGGGCCACCCGTTTCCGGAAATTTTGCGCAGAGTGAGGCAAAAACTAAAGCAAGAGATATAGCACCAAGCCCTGATATTATCCAGCTTATAAGGCTATACATGCCATATGGAGCAAGGCTAATTGGAAGCATAAAAATTCCAGAGCCAATTTGGCTGCTAATCACTAAGGCAAAAATAGCCCAAAAACCTATTTTATTTGACACAATAATTCTTATCTAAATAGATTAACAATATACCCTAAACTCAGAAATTTCAATTGATCTTTTAACATAAAAACTTGCATTTTTTTCAATTTATTCCTAAAATAGATTATATTAACAGATTATTAAGAGGGGGTTATGAATCCGAGATTAAAAGCATTTTTGGTTGTTTGTAGTATTATTGCATTTTTGATTGCACTTTTGTTTCTCGTGTATTATTTAAATCTTCTTGTTAACTATATCCTTGACCCGATTCTAGTTCGTCCCTTTGAAAGATTATACAAAAACTTAATTGTTGATGGTCTTTATGCCTATTTATCTACAAGCACTTCTAGCCCTGCACTAGCATTTTTGGCTACAGGTTTTATTGTTATTGCTGCGTTTATTTGCCTGAATAAAATGCTTCTTCCCTTGCAAGAGAAGATCATAAACAACTATACCTCCTTTAAAAACAACAATATTGATAGCAATAGCATGTTGTTTGAGGTTTATAAAGATCCAACAATAAAATTAAAGGACAAAATCTTATTCTTCAGTATACACTTGATATATTACCTACAGCTTCCATTTTTGTATATTGCATCAAAGGTATCAGCTCTACGTGGGTTTCTTATATTTAATTTTGGTTTATTATTGTTAAATTATGCACTGCTAATTCCAGTGGCACTTCTTGAATTGATAAAGTATCCATTAGTGAGGCTTTTCTCACCTTTGGGTTTGAATGTAAAGCAGCTAAGCTTTTTGTTTAATGTAAGTGATGTGGGCACTGGCAGTCAGAGCGTTCACACGAGTAGTTTTGAACATAGTATTCTCCAATGCGCTCAAGAGTTAAAACAGAAATTTGGAGCTCAACCAAATGTACTCAATAAAGAGTTTGAAGACTACATAAATAATTCAGATGAGCTTACAACTGAGCAAAAAGAGCAATTAAAACTTTATCTTAACTTTAATGGTTCCAATGAAGCAGCTTGGCAAGAATCAAAAACTGGACTAACTCTCACACAAGCTGCAAACTTAGTTTCAACTGCTGCTAAGAATCAAAAATCAGATGTGAATTCACTATTACTAATGAATTTAAAGGATGGACTTGGTTTATGTACTCTGGGAATGTTCGATCGTATTATTTATTCGCTTAGTTGTCTTGAAGCGAAAAATAATTTCTTGGTTCAAATAAATGGAGCAGTGAACGTATTAACACCTAAATTTACTGAAAGATTTTTAAAAGAATATTGCAATTATAAAAAATTAAAAATTTTGGTAGACAAGTTTGAAGATTTTTACTCCGAAGATTATGCGGATAAAAATAATATAAGCGATGAGGTGAAGAGCAACATTAACCAATCAATAATAGAAATAAGAGAATTTGTCTTTAAAGAGCTTTACATAAAATTTTACGAAGAGTATGGAAAAAGTATTCAAAGAGGTGCCATAAAGCAAAAATTAAGGGAATTAGTTACAGATGATAGTATAAAGGAAGCAGTGTATTATTCAATGTATAATATAGAAATCCCTGCAGAACCACCTACTTATCTTGAAAGAGTAAAAGCATTTTTTGGAGGTCATGCAAGGTCTTCTGCTGCTTAGTGGTTTAGTTCGTGCTATATAGCTAAACTAACTTAGATTTACTGACAATTTTAAAACAACAAATTCGTCATTCCGCTACTAGTTAGCGCCGCGGCGGTATGACGTGTTCTATAGCTTTGTCTTCCCTTTTCTGAATGGCTTGCAAGCTGCTATCTCTACAAAAACTATATTTTTCTTCAGAAGAGAGTTATATTGTAACTATGGACAAAATAATCATAAAAAAATTTGGTGGGACTTCGCTAACTGATTTAAACCGAGTTGCAAATTTGATAAAAAACGATATTGAGAAAGGTTGTAATGTAATCGTTGTTGTATCTGCTGTTGCAGGATTTACTGACCAAATGGTTTTTCAGGCTAGGCAAATCTCAAATTTAAGTTATAGACAAGAGTTATCAGAGTATGACGTTATGCTTTCAGCAGGAGAACAAATCTCTTGCGGTCTATTAGCTATCACTCTCCAATCGATCGGAGTTAATGCTAAATCGTGGCTTGCCTGGCAGTTACCAATTGCAACTGATGATTTTTATTCTGAGTCTAAAATAAAAACAATAAAGATTGAACGTGTGAAAAGATCTTTTGCTGAGGGTTATACTGCTGCGATCATTGCTGGTTTTCAGGGTATAAATGATGATAGAATCACTACTTTTGGAAGAGGAGGCTCTGATATATCAGCAGTTGCCTTCGCGGTAGCCTTTGGTGTTAGAACTTGCGAAATTTTTACTGATATTGATGGAATATATACAGCAGACCCGAGAATTGTTCCAAAGGCACGCAAGCTCAAATTTATCTCTTACGATGAAATGTTGGAAATGTCGTCATCTGGTGCTAAAATACTGCATAATCGTTCAGTACAACTTGCAATGAAACATAACATTAAAGTGCAAGTGCTATCCACTTTTAAGGAAGTAGAAGGCACCACAGTGCTACACAAAAGGGATGTACTAGAGAGATACTTAATTACTGGAATAACTTATAGCACTAATGAAGCTCTTGTAACTTTCACTAACCTTGCAAATAACTTGCGTACTTTAAGAGATATAGCAGGAGCAAACGTTAAAATTGATATGATACATGGGTCAAGTTTTGTTATCTCCAAATTTGATATTGATTCAATGGAAAAGTTACTGAATAAGAATGAAAATTATGCTATAAACGATAATGTAGCTAAAATTTCAATAATTGGTATTGGTGTTATGTCTAACACTGAAGTGATGCACCGCACACTCAAGGTTTTAAGCGAAAAAAAGATAGAAATACTTGCTATCACAACATCTGAAATCAAAATCAGTATAATTGTTCAAAAAGAATGCGCTGTAGCTTTAGTCAAAGATTTACATACTGAGTATGAGCTTGATATGCAGCACTAGGATAGGCTTGACGTCCAGTTGTCTAAGAGTATGTCTTGAAAAGGAATGAGGAAAAAAATATGATAGTGTAAGTAAAAAATAGGAGGGAAAATTGTATCCAAGTGATATAAGTGATAAGGAATGGGAAATTTTGGAGCCACATGTTGCACAAGGAAAGATAGGGAGGCCAAGAAAGCACAATATCAGAACAATTATTAATGCAATAAGGTATATAATGAGAGGTGGTTGTCAATGGAGAATGCTGCCGAAAGATTTTCCTCCATGGAAGACGGTGTATGACTATTTTCTCAGGTGACGTAGTAATGGCAAATTGGAAAAAATACATAATATGCTAGTAAAAGAGGTAAGAAAAATGTTTGGTAAAAATGAAACACCTTCAGTAGGAATAATTGACAGTCAATCAGTAAAAACCACTCAAAAAGGGGATCCAGAGGATATGATGCTGAAAAAAAATAAAGGGTAGAAAACGTCATATTGTTGTAGATACAGTGGGCTTAATTATTGCGGCTGATGTTCATAGTGCAAGTGTTCAAGATCGTGATGGTGCTCTAAATCTTTTCACTCAAGCTAAATACAAGGCTCCAACTTTACGTAAGTTTTTTGCTGATCAAGGATACATAGCAAAACCGCTGTTTATTGGAGACAGGATACGATTACCAAGAAAGCTGTTGATGTTACAGGATTTTTCGACAATCTGGACCACAATTTAGCACTGCAGGCTATCAAGAAGCACACAGACTGCAAATGGGTCATACTGTATGTTGAAAGGTGGATGAAATCCCCTATTCAGCAAGCAGATGGCAGTAAGGTAGTTAGGGAAAAAAGGAGTTCCGCAAGGAGGTTCAATAAGCCCAATCATTTCAAACATATTTATGCACCATGCATTTGATATATGGATGAAACAAAATCACCCAACAGTACCATTTGAAAGATATGTGGATGATGCGATAGTGCACTGCAGAACTAAAAGACAGGCAGAATTTATGCGAGCAGCAATTGAAGAAAGATTGGCACAATGTAAGCTAAAATTGCAACCTGATACCAATGCCATTCCAAAACTCCATCATTATACTGCCTTAGTATAACCTTCTCACTTCTATTGTCTATTTGTTTGTTATGTAATAGAAATTGGTATGAGATTGAAGAATTAAGTGTGAACGGTTACAGAATTTTTGCCAAGAGAAACATATAGTTAAAGTAATTCAGATTTGTAAGATATGTTTATCTGCAATTATAGCTTCAACAGTAGGCAATGTTGCTTTTAATTACCTCAACATTTTCTCTTGGCAATTCTTTAATGAACCGAGAAGTGCGCATCGGTTGCCACTGGTTGTTAATTTCCCTCCTATCTGCACATGAAATGATTAACCTTTCTTTGGCTCTGGTTATGCCAACATATGCGAGTCTCCTTTCTTCTTCTAAAGCTTTACCACTTTTGTCATCAAAAGATCTTTGATGAGGAAATAATCCCTCTTCCCAACCAGGTAGAAACACGCACGGGAATTCAAGTCCTTTGGCTGCATGAAGAGTCATAACATATACGGTGTCATCGTTATTCATATTATCCACTTCCATCACCAGACTTATATGCTCCAAGAAAGTTGTGGCATTATCGAAATTTTTTAAAGATGAGATGAGCTCTTTAACATTTTCTATTCGTGCTAAGCCTGTTACCTCCTCATTTTCAAGCATTTCAATATATCCTGATTGGTTTGCTACGATTTTAACGAATTCATGCAGTGGTTTTACGCTTACTATTTCTTCCCAAGCTTTAATTTTATTTAAAAAATCGTTGAGTGAGAGTTTAATTCTTTCGGTTACCTGATTACTATTAACTAATATTTTTGCTGCCTCAAAAAAAGAAATTTTGTTATCCTGAGCAGTCGTGTATATTTTCTTTAGAGTTGTAGCTCCTATGCTTCTTTTTGGCCGATTTACTATCCTTTCGAAAGCTAAGTCATCGTTATTGTTTGTAACAAGTCTTAAATATGCAATTATATCCCTGACTTCCTGACGTTCGTAGAATTTTACGCCACTTATAATCTTGTAGGGAATTGAATATTTTATAAAATACTCTTCGAGAACTCTAGTTTGAAAAGTGGCCCTTACCAGCACTGCAATGTCACTAAATCTGTATTTATTGAGTTTCAATATCTGTTCGCTTATGAACCTTGCTTCAGCTTTCCCATCCCATAATTTTATTAGATTTACCTTTTCCCCTTCAATGTTTGTTGTCCACAATTTTTTTTCTAAGCGAGTCTTATTGTGATTGATAACATATGACGCAGTTGCAAGTATGTGGGATGTTGACCTGTAGTTACACTCTAGTTTAACGGTTTTTGCATTTTTAAAATCATCAGAAAACTTCAAAATATTTTCAACTTCTGCACCACGCCAACTATATATCGACTGGTCATCATCTCCTACACAGCAAATATTTGAGTGCTCTTTTGCAAGGTATTTTAGCAAAAGATATTGTATCGCATTTGTATCTTGATATTCATCTACCATGACATATTTAAACTTGTTTTGGTAGTAGGACAGAACTTCGGTCTTTTGATTAAAGAGTTGTATGTTATATAGCAATAAGTCACCAAAATCGACAGAGTTAAGGAATTTCAACCTTTCCTGATACTGGTGATAGACCTTGAGTGCAGTTACATATACTGGCCTAAATGATTGAATATCTTCCACTTCAGATGGCAATAAGCACTTCTCTTTCCATTGCTGAATAATATTCATAATGGTCTTACATTTTTCTGATAGGTAATCAGGATTTATTTCATTGATAATATTTTTTATTACCTGTAATTGGTCATCCACACCAATGATTGTAAAATTGGGGTTTAAGCCCACAATTTCTGCGTGCATGCGCAAAATTTTTGCTGCAATTGCATGGAAAGTGCCAAGCCATGGTATGTTTGTGCCCGTTAGCTCAAGTACCCTTGATACCATCTCATTTGCTGCTTTATTTGTAAATGTAACTGCTAATATCTCATCAGAATAAGCGTGACCGTTTCTAATTATGTGTGCTATTCTTGAAGTAATCGTTCTTGTTTTTCCCGTCCCGGCTCCTGCCAGTATCAAAACTGGTCCATCTATGTTAGTTACAGCTGATTGTTGTTCTGGATTTAGCAGTGAGAGATAATCGTTCATCGTAGCCCTATAGATTATAACTTCGTAAAGTTAAACCTATGATTGAAATATTGTAAAGGTTTTATTGAATAGAACAGTTAAAGAATGCTTCACTCAAGTGTTACGTTTTGTATATACCTTTGTTAGGCAGCTTGGATGTGGTGGGTAACGATAAATTGATCTGATCTAGGCTGCTGTTTGTTAGGTGGATAGGTGGAGTTTGGAATGACTTATATGTACGGTTTAGCTCCTCCATTTCTCTTTCTTCAACTTTAACAGGGAACTTTGAGGCATAGTGGTTATGCGTTGCAGGTCGTTCAGTGAGATTTTCATATGTTTCTTTCAACCAAGTTCCGATATCATACATAAATCCATACGCTTTTTCTTTAAATTCTCTCCATGATCTACTGAAACTTGCTAGTGTGTTATTGAAGTAAATTGTCATGTAATCTCTTGTAGTGTACTGATAACTTTCACTATTTAATTTACCACTTTGTGTGTTACAAGTTTTGAAATAACCAAATATGTTGTACATTTCGCGCTGCCATTAATTATGAATATACATATATTATACGTTAATAAATTAAAATTATCAAGAACAAGTTAAGTGTTTATTGCATTACTGAGAAAATGCTCTATATAATAATTTAAAATGGAGCTGGAGCTTTGTAGTACAATGTTTTTAAACGTTTAATATAATATTGACTTTACCACGATAGTTACTTTAAATTAGTAACTATTGTTGCAGTTAAAGTATCGATGCCTTTTTTCTTTTATTTTTTTGCAATTCTTAGCATTTTATCTGCTGTATGCGTAATTAGTGTAAGAAATCCTGTGCATGCAGTATTATTTTTAATTTTCACCTTCGTTAACTCTGCAGTGCTTTTTATTCTCCTTGGAGCTGAATTCATTGCTATGATGGTGCTGATAGTATACATCGGTGCGGTTGCGGTGTTGTTCCTCTTTGTAGTTATGATGCTCGATATTGACTACATAAGGTTGCGCCAGGGTTTTGCAAAGCATTGCACTCTTGGTGCTATGTTGTGTGTTGTGTTTTTTCTAGTCATCAGCTTTGTAATCCGCAGCTCAGCACCGAATATAAGCAATGTTATAAACTATAATACCAATAATGTGAAAGCTATTGGTAATTTGCTGTATACCGACTACATGTACGCTTTTCATCTTTCTGGAATTTTGCTACTTGTTGCAATTGTCGGTGCAATTGCTCTTACTTTGCAGGACAAGAAAAAAGGAGTTAAAAAACAGAATGTATTAAAGCAATTGACGCAATCTTCATCTGTAAAATTGGTTAAGGCTAAATTTGGAAAAGGAGTGGAATGGAAATAGGATTAAATCATTTTTTGATAGTTGCTGCTATTTTGTTCACTGTTGGGGTGTGCGGTATTTTCATCAACCGTAAGAGCATAATCAATATATTGTTATCAATAGAAATATTATTGTTGGCGATTAACATCAATCTAGTTGCTTTTTCTGCCTTTATGAATGATATAGTTGGGCAAATCTTTGTGATGTTTGTGTTGACTGTTGCGGCAGCAGAGTCAGGAGTTGGACTTGCAATATTGGTTGTATATTATAGAAGCCGTGGCAATATAGATGTTGAACAAGCGAACTTAATGAAAGAATGAAAGTATGATGGATATACTGAAATTAATAGTATTTTTGCCACTTTTTGGTTCACTATTTGCAGCACTTTTTAGAAACGATGTTTTTGGTCAGTTAATTACAACGGCAGGGATTGGAATATCTGCAGTTTTATCTTGGTATGTTTTTCTTACCTTCTCTGAAAATTATCACTTGAGTTTATTTCCTTTATTTTCATTAAGTGTATTAAAAGTAAATTGGGCAATTAGTGTGGATGCTCTCTCATCCTTAATGCTGATTGTTATTACCACCGTTTCGCTGGTAGTGCATCTCTATTCTATCGGCTATATGGAGCATGGGAAGTCGAGGTTTTTTTCTTACCTATCGCTGTTCACATTTTGCATGATTGTGCTGGTTGTAAGCGATAATTTCGTGCAGCTTTTTTTTGGCTGGGAAGGAGTTGGCCTGTGTTCTTATTTACTCATAGGATTTTGGTTCCAAAAATATTCTGCAAATAATGCAGCAATTAAAGCATTTGTTGTGAATAGGGTAGGAGACTTTGCACTATTGATTGGAATCTTTCTTATTTATTATACATTTCACTCTTTGAAATTTACTGAAGTTTTTGACACAGCTGATCTTCTTGGCGCGCAGAACATTAGGGCATTCTGCTGTGAATTCAAAGTAATTCATATAATATGCATATTACTTTTTATTGGCTGTATGGGTAAATCTGCACAGCTTGGTTTACATGTTTGGTTGCCAGATGCAATGGAAGGGCCAACCCCTGTTTCTGCACTCATTCACGCAGCAACGATGGTAACAGCCGGTATATTTTTAATAGCAAAATGTTCTTCATTGTTTGAGTTATCAAATGTGGCACGAGAATTAATAGTTATCGTTGGTGCACTTACTGCTTTTTTTGCAGCCACCGTTGCGATTACTCAGAATGATATAAAAAAAATAATTGCTTATTCAACCTGCAGTCAACTTGGTTATATGTTCATGGCATGTGGGCTTTCTGCTTACAATGTTGCTATTTTTCATTTAATGACCCACGCTTTTTTTAAAGCTCTACTATTTCTTGGTGCTGGCAATGTGATTCATGCAATGCATCATGAGCAAAACATTCAGAAAATGGGAAATTGCTGGAAGAAAATCCCTTGCACTTACACTCTCATGTGGATTGGGTCTCTTGCGCTTTCTGGAATATTTCCATTTGCAGGTTTTTACTCAAAGGATTTGATAATTGAACATGCTTATAGCACGGATAGCTTTGCTTTTGTAATAAGCTTAGTTGTTGCATTCTTCACAGCGTTTTACTCTTGGAGGTTATTGCTTCTTGTGTTCCACAGCCAAAAACAAAGTAAAATTAATATACATGAAGCACAGAAGATTATGCTTATACCATTACTGATACTTGCTTTTGGATCGGTATTTTCTGGAGTGTGGGGAGCAAATATTTTGAACATAACTAGTAATGCGTTTTGGAAATCAAGTTTAGTGGTGGTTGATGAGCATGGAGTTCATAATTTCTTTATAAAACTACTGCCAACCTTGGCGAGCCTAAGTGGAATAGCACTTGCGTACCTAATTTACCAATATCAAGTAATTAGGCAAATTAAGAGTAAATTTTTACTTAAATTTTTGCAGAATAAATGGTACTTTGATGAGGTGTATGAGTTTGTTATAATTGTACCAATAAGGTTTATATCTAGGCTTCTATGGAAGTTTGATGTTAAGGCTATTGATTCATTTGGACCAAATGGTGTTGTAAGGTTGGTTAATGAATGTTCAAAAAGTTCTATAAAGTTGCAAACTGGTTATATATTTGATTATGCACTTATTATGTTTGTTACTTTAATAATCGGTGCTTTATATATTATTGGAATTAAATAGAAGGTGTTGTTACTTAGTATATTCTTGCTTCCACTGATAGGAGCGTTGATTTTATCCTTAATCAGGATTAATCATCAATCTATACACCTAAGATTCCTTGCCCTATTTTTTGCTGTACTTCCATTTTTGCTTAGCATTGTAGCTTGTATAGAATTTGATTATAACAATGCGGACTTTCAGTTTGTCAGCTACCCAATTAGAAATGTTGGAATAGGGATAGATGGTATATCGTTGCTTTTCCTTCTGCTTACAACTTTCTTGTTTGTAATTTGTATACTCTACAACTGCAAAATGAGTTATACGACCCTCAGTCCATATATGGCATTGTTTCTACTGCTTGAGAGTTTTGTAGTCGGTTTTTTCGTTTCACTGAATGCTATAAGCTTTTATGTGTTTTTTGAAGCTGTTTTAATACCAATGTTCTTTATTATTGGCATCTGGGGAGGAAAACACAGGGTATATGCAACGTTTAAGTTGTTTCTTTATACATTAACTGGCTCATTATTATTCCTACTTGGCTTGGTGTACATCTATAGCACTTTTGGGACGTTTAATATACAAAAATTAGCTACATTAGTGCCAAGTCTTGATCTTGAAGTGCAGTCATTGCTATGGATTGCATTTTTTATTTCTTTTGCAATAAAAGTACCGATGTTTCCATTTCACACTTGGCTTCCTGATGCGCATGTGCAATCACCAACTTCTGGATCTGTGATTTTAGCTGGCTTGCTTATTAAAATGGGGGGATATGGATTTTTAAGGTTTTCTATTCCAATGCTTCCTCAGGCAAGTTTGTATTTTTCAAATTTCGTTGTTGTGCTGAGCATTATTGCGGTAATATATGCTTCTCTAGTTGCGTTTGCTCAAGATGATATAAAGAAGTTAATAGCTTATTCTTCAATAGCACATATGGGGATCGTTACTGCTGGCCTCTTTTCATTTTGTGAGGAAGGAGTACTGGGTAGCATATTTCAAATGATTAGTCATGGCCTTATTTCTGCTGCTTTATTTTTGTGTGTTGGAATGCTATATACTCGAACTGGAACTTTGGAGATTGCAAAATATTTTGGCATAGTAAACACAATGCCAAAATTTGGTTTTATGTTCATTTTATTTTCAATGGCTTCAATAGGGCTACCTGGAACATCTGGATTCATAGGTGAGTTTTTGGCTATGGTTGGAATGTTTAAGAGCATAGGGTTTTTTACAGGATTTATCGCACTTGGCACTATTTTAAGCGCAGTTTATATGCTGAATTTATGTAAGCAAATAATATGGGGGGTTAGCTATTCTAAATTATTAAATAACCGCTTGGATAGCATAGAATTTTCTGTCTTAATTCTGCTTGCAGTGTTTGTTATTTTGCTTGGATTCTACCCAACCCTTGCACTGAATTATTTGAAGCCATGTATGGCAAATTTGTTAGTCAAATATAATGCGCTATGAATTATATACAGATATTGCCGGAAACGTTCTCTATTATCTCCTCGTTAGTGTTGCTGCTGCTTGGAATTATATTTAACCGCCGAACTATCAACTTATTAGCACTTGGCTGCACAGTGGTAACTTTGATTATTTTAATTATTTCGGCAGAAAACAATGAAATTTTTCTCTTTAATTCGTTGTTAAAACTCAATTTATACATCAGGTCAGCCCAAGGGTTAATTCTCAGCACAGGAATTTTAATACTTTTGATGCTGAATTTATCAAAATATGACTATAAATATGAATTTTCAATACTGATTCTTTTTGCGCTATTTGGCATGATAACTTTGGTTTCAGCAAATAGTCTGATTTCTTTTTATTTAGCTTTTGAGTTGATGAGTATATCTTTGTATGTTCTTGCGAGCTTTAATAAAGATTCAGCTTATTCATGTGAAGCAGGAGTGAAATATTTTACACTTAGTGCACTATCTTCCTGCATTATGCTATATGGAATGTCGCTGCTTTATGGATATACAGGACAAGTCAATTTCTCTGAGCTCGGTTCATTCTTGCAAAGCCATCAGATAACTTATGGAATAGTTTTTGGATTAGTCTTTATCCTAATTGGTTTGTGTTTCAAGCTTGCTATTGCTCCTTTTCATATGTGGGCTCCAGATGTCTATCAAGGTGCACCTACCATAGTAACTGCGTTTTTTTCTACAGCTCCAAAAGCTGCACTTGTAACATTTTTAATTCGATTGATGAATGAAGAGTTAGTAAATGTAAAAAGTTATGTTCAGCCTATTTTCTTATACGTTTCAGCATTGTCTGTGCTTATCTCAGCTTTTGGGGCCTTGCGTCAGCAAAACTTAAAAAGGCTGCTTGCTTACAGTTCAATTGGTCACATTGGTTTTATATTTGCTTCACTTTCTATTTTTACACAAGCAGGAACAGATAGTGCCTTAATGTATCTGGTGATATATATCATCACAAGCATAGGGCTATTCTCATATCTCGTACAAATTGACGATGACGATTGTGATATTGCAAATTTATCTGGTATAGGGAAGAAACGCCCAATTGTAGCATTTCATCTTTCTGTGCTGTTACTCTCGATGTCGGGAATACCTCCACTTGCAGGTTTTATCGCTAAATTTTTTATATTCAAAAGTTTAATAAATTCTGGCTTTATCAGCCTGTCCTTGATCCTTGTAATAGCGAGTGTGATATCATGCTACTATTATTTAAATATCATGAAAGTTATGTATTTTGATAAAGCTAGTGGTAATAAGGTTGCTTATTCTAAGGGTCTATTCATTATTACTTCAGTGGCTTCACTGATCAACCTCGTTCTTTTCTTGTACGTTTTACTCACTCATTGAACTAAAGGACTGACAAGGTGATCCCTGAGGGTTTTCATATTCATCATTACAAAGAAGTTTCAAGCACTAATAAAGAAGCGTTGGATTTAATTGGGAGAGGAATATCAAATGAAACCGTTATTATTGCCGATAAACAAACAGAGGGTAGAGGGCGCACTGGAAAAAACTGGATTTCTCCAGAGGGTAATTTTTATGCGAGTTTGGTAATAAACCTCTTTAACGATTATCTTAATGAAAGCCAGCTTTCGGTGTCATTCCAGCGCGTGACGCTGGAATCTAGAAAAAAAGAAGAATGGATCCCAGTGTCAAGCACTGGGATGACATCAGAGGGCATTGGGATGACAGAGAGGGGTTTGGTGAATAAAATTGCGGATGTCAGCAAATTAACAGAATTGACTTTTGTTACTGCTCTTGCTGTTGGAAATACTATACTGTCATTTATAAATGGTCTAAATCTCCAGTATAAATGGCCAAATGACATTCTAATCGATGGCAAGAAAATAAGTGGAATATTGCTTGAAAAAAGATCCAATTCGAATTGGCTCATTATAGGAATTGGAATTAATGTCAATCATGCACCACTTCCAGGAACAACGTGCATTAGCAATTACGGTGAGTCTGTGTCTAACATAGATCTACTAAAAAAATTAATAATAAATTTTAATAAGCTAAGAAAGCAATGGCTATTTGATGGGTTTTATGCTATAAGAGAAATGTGGTTAAAAAAAGCATTCAAAATGCATGAACAAATCAGTGTAAAGTTAGCTGACAAATTGTATGAAGGAATTTTTGCTGATATAGATAAAAGTGGTAAATTGGTGTTGCAGCAAAAGGATGGAAGCTTAATTTATTTTGATGCAGGTGAGTTATTTATTGGCAGTGCATTATGAATACATATGTAATTTTTGCTTACCTTATTAGTTTTACGTTGATTACCGGAGAACTGATTTTTACCATTTCTTGCTATATTAAAAGTAAAAAAATTCTAGAAAGCCTGAAAGATAATAATGAAGAAGAAACATAAGCGATTACTTATAACTTCAGGAATTTTCTGCTTTTTAAGCTGCATAGTCTTTTTTATTTTAACAACGCTCAAAGAAAATATCTCATTTTTCTATACAGTAAGTGAGGCAATAGTTTTACCAAATAGTCAAAAGCCAATCCATATTGGTGGAATGGTTGTTGAAGATAGTGTGATACGGAGCGAAAGTGAAGTAGTTTTTCAAATGACAGATTTTAACAAAAGCGTTGTGGTAAAATACCAGGGAATACTTCCACCAATGTTTTCAGAAAAAAGTGGTGTTGTTGTGCAAGGTAAAATGTTTGATAATAATACCTTTCTTGCAGATACGGTGTTTGCAAAACATGATGAGAACTATATGCCGAAAGTTTTAAAATAGATTCCTTAACCTGGCTGTATTGAAACGGTATGTAGAGAGAGTCACAGCCTGCTAGCAAGCTGTGACTTTCTTAACTACTATAATATATCATGGTGAGTTGGTGCTTCCCATTCATCTATGTTGTCATCACTAACCGTTCCTATTTTTAATTTTTCAACTTCTTCTCTTAGATTATTAAAGTTTTTTTCCAAAATTTCATAATTCTTACTAGTATCGATAACTACCTTGTCCAAATCATATAAATCCTTACTCAATTTATTCTGAACATAGTTTGCATTAAGCCTCAATTGGTAATCCAAGTCAGAAACAAATGTGTCGTTTAATTCTGTGATTAGTTTGTCTAGAACTTTGTGAACATAACCAACCGACGCATTCTTTTCTTTATTGCTCTCAAAAGATTTAGGCTTAATTTTGACTTCTATGTCATCTATTATTCTATATTCGTCTTCGACTATTCTTCCTATTGATTCATAGTCTTTTTCGCTTTCTTTTACACTGTAATTACTCATATTAACTCCTATAAAAAATTATACTTTTAAAATCAACTCAGCTACACTGAAATGGTATGTGGAAAGAGTAACAGCCTGTATCAGGCTGTTACTTTCCTAACTACTACAATATATCAGGATGGGTTGGTGCCTCCTCAGGTAACATACTATTTACCTTACCTGCTAACTCACTTAGATCTTTTTTTAATCCTGCATCATCGTTGCCTATAATATCTTCCAAACTTTTAACTTTAGCTTGCTCTTCTCCTAACATAATATTCAACCCACTAATAAGTTGTTCATTTATATTATTAACTAATGCATCAACTGCTTTTTTAACAGTATGACCACTTGCTGTTTTGCCAAGGTCTTGTATATCCTTATCAGTACCTGTCTTAAGTATAATAAGATCAAGAGCGCTTATAAGTTTTTCTTTATTACCAGTAGTAAAATTATCCTCATTTTGTACAAGGTTTTGCGAGTTCTTGCTCATATAAATTACCTCCATAAATTATTAAAGTTTAAATTATTTTTTAGTTTCACATGCAAACTGTTTTTTCTTTTAACTTATAAACATTAATTTATAAGTATCCAAGTTCGCACTAAACATCTATTACTGTAAATTCAGTATTAGTATCTTGAAAGACGTAAGGTGATAGATGTGCATTATCCCAATTTGCTTCACTTTGCTCAGGAAGCATCTGGTCAATCTTATCCATAAGCTCTCCTATCTTTCCATTTTGCTCTTCAAGTTTCTCTTTTAATGCATCAATAATAGCTTTAGACTGATCCTTACTGCCGAGATCACCAATCACAGCTGTCACTTTCTCATAAGGCAGTTTGTGAATGATATCTTTAAGCTCTTCTGCACCCACGTTATCCAAAAGTTCCTTAAACTGCTCATTAGACATATTGCGAGCAAAAGCTTGAAGTTTTTCTGGGTTGTTAGCTAAAGACTTAATGATAATCTGGATCCTATTAGAATCAGTTAAATCCTGAGCAATTATGCCAAGTTTATCATGATCAAGCTTATTAACTAAGTCTTTCAGTTGGTCTTCTTGCAGACTATTTACTAAAGCTTTCAACTGGTCACCTTCTAATTCTTTAGAAAGTATTGTCAAGTGGTGCTCAGCCAAGTCTTTTGCAAGCACTGTAAATTGTTCGTCATTTAAAGTTTTAATAAGTGCTTTGAACTGATCCACTTTTAAGTGAGGTAAAATTTCTTTTACTTGCTCTGGATTTAAGTCTCTAACTAGAGCTTCAAGCTGAGCATCATTTAAAATAGGAACAATTATTTGTAACTTTTCTGGATTTAGTTCCTGAGCAAGAGTTTGTAATTGGTGATTGGTTAGATGATCCACTAAAGCTTGGAGTTGTTCATCTGTTAAGTTCTTTGCTAAGGTCTGTAGTTGGCTTGAGCTCAGTTCAGGAATTATTTTTTGCAGTTGCTCGTTACTAAGAGTATTGGTAAGAGTTTTTAGTTGGTCGTCTGTTAGGCCCTGAATAAAAACTTTGGTAAACGTGCTTGATAGCAACAGTAGCACATCTCTTATATGTCTCTCACCGTAGTATAACATAATGTCTTGTAATACCTCATTGTCAGGTGAATCGATTATATTTCCTGCCTCGTCTGAAAAATAATATTTATTGTTGCCAGTATCTGAATCTTCCCATGTTACATATTTGTATTCCAATTTTTTTGATTTAATAGAACTGCTACACATAGTTTTGAAAGGCTGCACAAGTTCTCTTGTATATGATAACTTAGCCAACTCATTACCGTAATATACAAATGTATGGTTACTTTTTACATAATCTAAGTTAGAATCACTTTTATAATCTTTGGCTACCAGATTTCCTTCATTTTCTTCCTCCAGACATATGTAACTGTCTAGGCAAGAACTGCCGCAAAGTTTTATAGGTAATAAGCCTAGTGCTACATCGTTTTTATCATCCAGCGATACAAGCTCAACTTTTTTAATAGACATTGTAGGATCATAACCTTCAGGCCACTTTATCAATTTAGTCGGGGTTTTTCTAAACACCTCTTTTCCAGGTACCATCTTAAAAACATGCTTTTTTCCACTCATAGGCGTTACCAATAAATTAATTGTTAGTATTCTAACATTTATTGATTAATTTATTGTTAAGTTGGTATATATTACAATTGTAATAACCAACATTACTTGTGTAGAGAAAAGTTACGAAAAGAAATAGGGATTTTCAGGGAAGTAGTATAAAATCCTCATAGATTAAAATAAGCTGCTTTGACAGGTTTTGTGGCGGCTAGAGCTAATATAGACTGGTGGAGGCAAGCGGGATCGAACCGCTGACCTTCTGCGTGCAAAACAGATGCTCTACCAGCTGAGCTATACCCCCAGGTAATTCTTGCTTAAAGCATAAATCACTCAGGCTGAAATGCAAGAAATATTTATCTGTTAGGCTATTGCTAAATAGTGCACAAATTCTGCAGTTATGTACAATTCTCTATCTTTTTGTCTTCTCAGATTTTTACATCACACTATAAGCTTTGCCAAATGAATCTGTGAATTGAAAATTAACAAGAAGTTTTCCTTTAAAAATTTTTTAACTAAATTATCACTAACGCAGTATATTATATAATTTATTTAACCACACATGAAAATTTTAGTTTGATTAAAATGGATAAAAACTGTATTGATGTTTAGTATAGCTGAAAAATGAAATGATCCCGTAGCTCAGCCGGTAGAGCAACTGACTTTTAATCAGTGGGTCACGCGTTCGAATCGCGTCGGGATCACTCACAAATTTTGAAAAACATGCTAAAAGAACAAGACAAAATATTCACCAACCTAAATGGTAAAGAAACTCCACTACTTGAGGGTGCAAAAAAACGTGGTAGCTGGCAAAAAACAAAGGAGTTACTAGATTTAGGATCAGAAAAAATCATTGATGAAGTAAAGAAATCTGGTTTGAGAGGTCGAGGAGGTGCAGGATTTTCTACCGGCCTTAAGTGGAGCTTTATGCCCAAAAATCTTCCAAAAAAACAACCAACATATTTAGTAGTCAATGCAGATGAGTCAGAACCTGGTACATGTAAAGATAGAGATATATTGCGATATGAGCCACATAAGTTACTTGAGGGAATTCTCCTGGCCGGCAGAGCGATCAGCGCATCAGTTGCATATATTTATATCAGGGGTGAATTTTATAATGAATATTTAGTTCTAAAAAAGGCACTTGAGGAAGCCTATAAAGAAGGTTTAATTGGAAAAAATGCCTGCAAATCAGGCTATGATCTTGATGTGTTTATCCATAGGGGTGCAGGAGCTTACATATGTGGAGAAGAAACAGCTCAACTTGAATCAATTGAAGGAAAAAAGGGCTTTCCTCGCATGAAACCTCCATTTCCTGCAGGTGTTGGACTTTTTGGCTGCCCAACTACAATAAACAACGTTGAAACTATAGCCATGGTTCCAGATATTCTGAATCGCGGAGGAGAATGGTTTGCATCTCTTGGTAAACCAAATAATACTGGTACCAAGGTCTTTTGTATTTCAGGGCACGTAAACAACCCGTGTAATGTTGAAGAAGAGCTCGGAATTCCATTACGTGAATTGATTGAAAAATACGCAGGTGGAGTGCGAGGGGGTTGGAATAATTTACTTGCTGTAATACCTGGTGGGTCTTCAGTGCCATTAATTCCAAAATCTATATGCGATACTATTGAAATGGATTTTGATTCATTAAGAACTGCACAATCAGGGCTTGGTACTGCTGCTGTAATAGTGATGGATAAATCAACTGATATAATAGCTGCAATAGAGAGGTTATCACACTTTTATATGCATGAGTCCTGTGGGCAATGCACACCATGCCGTGAAGGTACTGGATGGATGTGGAGGATTATGAAGAGGATGGTGGCAGGAGATATTAAACCTGATGAAATAGATAAGCTGCTTGACCTTACAACTCAAATAGAAGGACATACAATTTGCGCGCTTGGCGATGCTGCAGCTTGGCCGATTCAAGGATTAATAAGACATTTTCGCCATGTTATCAAAGAGAGAGCGATAGTTTAACTCTACTTATACTTCTTAAGCCGTCTTGCTACTTAGCAACCAGAGCTAAAAAATATTGATTCCCTTCCCTTTTAGGTGCTAATTCTACCTTTGCGATATCTTCAGTGTCTCTAATTAGCCGTTCTAATTTTTCCAATCCAACTTCAGTGTTTATAAGCTCTCTGCCCTTAAATCTCATTGTAACTTTGATTTTATGTCCGTGGGCAAGTAAGTCTCTTGCTTGACGCAATTTTGTTCCGTAATCGTGATCACCAATATTGGGACCCAGTTTAATTTCTTTTATAGTTAATGTTTTTTGTTTCTTTTTTGCTTCACTTGCTTTCTTTTTTATATCATACTTTTGTTTGCTATAATCCAGTATTTTACATACTGGAGGAGTTGAATCAGGTGCAATTTCTACCAAGTCTAAACCAACACCCTGTGCAAGTTCCAAAGCTCGTTCTATTAGCACGATTCCGACCATTTCACCACTGTGATCAACTAAGCGTACCTCCTTAGCTGTGATGAATCCATTAATTCTGTTTTTATTGTTCTTTTTAACTTGCAAACTTTAACTCCCTTAATTCAAATTAATACTTTTTAACAGCGATTCATTAGCCTTTTCCAAAGAAAAAGACTCCTGTCTTTCCGATCCTAAATTTCTCACTGACACAGTTTTACTTGTAACTTCATTTTTGCCTACAATCCACAATATAGGAACCTTGTTTAGACTATGCAAACGTATCTTATAACTAATTTTTTCATTGGTCAAATCAGTCTTGACTCTCACACCTTGTTCTTTTAAGACATTGCTGATTTCTGTGGCGTAACCGTCAGCCTCATTTGTAATGGTCAGAATAGCAAGTTGCGTTGGAGCAAGCCAAACTGGAAATTTTCCTGCATAATTTTCTATCAAAATTCCAATAAAACGCTCAAAAGTCCCAAGAATTGCCCTATGTAGCATAACAGGGTGATGCTTGTGTCCATCTGCCCCTATATAAAAAGCTCCCAGACGTTCTGGTAAAATGAAATCAACTTGCAATGTTCCACATTGCCAGCTTCTGCCTATTGCATCTTTTAAAACAAACTCTAGCTTTGGACCATAAAATGCACCTTCACCAGGATTAAGTTTATAACTCAAGCCCGCTTCTTTAACGGCTTCAAGCAGCGCTTTTTCAGCTCTATCCCATACTTCATCATTACCTGCTCTAATACCTGGACGGTCTGAAAATTTCACAGAAATTTCATTGAACCCAAGCTCTGAATATACTTCTTTTAAAAGGTCACAAAACTTTATAGTCTCAGAATTCACTTGTTCTTCCATACAAAAAATGTGTGCATCGTCTTGCGTAAAACCACGCACTCGCATCAGTCCGTGCAATGAGCCTGAGCTTTCATTTCTATGGCATGTGCCAAACTCTGCCATACGTATTGGTAAATCACGATAGCTTCTGGTGTGAGAATTAAAAATCTGCACATGACAAGGACAATTCATGGGTTTTATTGCTAGCTTTTTGCTTTCAGATTCATCAACAATAAACATATTTTCACGAAACTTATCCCAATGTCCAGATTTTTCCCACAGCTCTTTGCTTACTAAAATAGGAGTTTTTACCTCAAAATAGCCATTATTTATTAGCTTCTTTCTGATGTAAGACTCAAGAACATTATATAGAATATATCCTTGTTCATGCCAAAAAACCTGCCCAACAGCTTCCTCTTGGATGTGAAATAAATCCATATCCTTGGCAATTTTGCGGTGATCACGTTTCTCTGCTTCTTTGAGACACTCAAGATAAGCGTTTAATTCATCCTTATTTCTCCATGCTGTGCCATATATTCGCTGCAACATTGGGCCCTTTGCATCACCTCGCCAGTATGCACCCGCTACTTTCATAAGTTTAAACGCTTTAACTCTGCCGGTTGATGGTGAGTGCGGACCACGACATAGGTCAATAAAATCACCTTGCCTATAAACAGTTAGGTTTTCACCCTCTGGTATGGATGAGATAATATCAACCTTATATTTTTCGCCTATACCACTAAAGAAATCAATTGCCTGCTTGCGAGTCCAAACTTCTCGAACAAATCTGTGGTTACTTTTTACAATCTCTTTCATTTTCTTTTCTATTGCGGTAAGATCGTCCGTAGTGAAGGTACGATCTGTAGCAAAATCATAGTAAAAACCGTCCTGAATTGTTGGGCCGATAGTAATCTGAGTATTAGGAAATAGCTCTTTCACTGCCTGCGCCATTATATGAGCAGCATCATGCCTTATTATATCTAAACCCGCTTCGTCACTCAGTTGTATTACCTCTATCTCTGTATCAGATTCAATTTCACGTGAGAGATCATATAACTCACCATTTACTTTCAATGCAACTGCTTCCTTTAAAACATTCGGCTGTAGTATATCAAAGCCAGTGACTTTACCACTGTATTCTTTTACTTTTTGTTCGGTTGAGAAAGTAATCCTAATCATTTATCGACCCTTTTGTCTAACCCTCTCTTTGTCATCCCAGTGCGTGACACTGGGATCCATCTTATTTTTATAATGGAAATTAGTTTAACGTATGCTCCTAAAATCTGTTGTCCATTGCACAATTTGCAAATATTTTTATACCTGGATCCCAGTGTCAAGCACTGGGATGACACCTTTGTGTTTGAGGCAAAACAGGCCATAACATTTAACATACTGCCCTCGCAAACAAATGTTCGTACAGTTGTGTATCAGCTACTTGGATGACACCACCCCTAGTGGGCACTGCCCCTAAATCATAATGGATAACAGGGTTATAAGCTCTGAACATTAATAATAAGGTCTATTCTTTTTTAACCTGAGTGCAATTGCGTCTTCCCAAATTTCACCATTACGCAATAACTTTTCTTTATTGTACATTAGCTCCTCTCTCGTTTCAGTAGCAAATTCAAAGTTAGGACCCTCCACAATTGCATCAACTGGACATGCCTCTTGGCAAAGCCCGCAGTATATGCATTTTGTCATGTCAATATCATAGCGTGTGGTGCGACGACTACCGTCTTCTCTTTCCTCTGCTTCAATAACTATTGCTTGAGCAGGGCAGATAACTTCGCATAATTTACAAGCTATGCACCGTTCTTCACCGTTTGGATACCTACGCAACGCATGCTCACCACGAAACCTTGGACTTAAAGGGCCCTTCTCCATAGGATATCTTAACGTAACCTTTGGTTTGAACATATATTTCAATGTAATAGCAAACCCTTTGATTAACTCTGCAAAAGACCAATACCAAGCTAATTTCTTGAGCATAAAATATTTAAAACTTGTGTCAGTCATTATAAATCATATTATCAGTTTTCAAAATAAATATTTTCACCTGGGTGACTTTTACAGCTTTTCTATATAATACATTCACTAGTATGATAGTACTGCATTAATATAAACTAGCAAGATAGATAAAAATTTTGAATATTTTCAAATTAGGTATTTTGGTTTCTTAAGTGTAATATTGCTAAGTAGTTTATATAAATAATGACAAACACAAATGAAACTATTTTCGCTTTGTCGACCGTATTTGGTAAGTCAGGAGTTGCAGTAATCAGAATTTCAGGCAATTACGCGCTTAAAGCTTTAAATCATTTTCATATTAAGAAAGAAATTAAACCAAGATTTGCTACTTTAGTTGATCTATATGATGATTTCAATCAATTGATAGATAATGGAATAATCATCTATTTCCCTGCTCCAAACAGTTTCACTGGCGAGAATGTTATAGAGTTACAAGTGCATGGAAGTAAGGCAGTCATAAAAATCATCTTGGAGGAATTATCAAAAATTTTCGTTATGGCCAGGCCTGGAGAATTCTCACTTAGGGCTTTTCTAAATGGTAAATTTGACTTAACTCAAATAGAAGGAATTGCAGACTTAATTGACGCTGAGACGAAAATGCAAGCTAAACAAGCGATTAAGCAGATATCAGGAGAATTGGAGAGACTATACAGCAATTGGAGGCAAAGATTGATAACGATACAATCCAAAATCGAAGCATATATAGACTTTCCAGAGGACATTTGGGCAGAAAAAAGTGAGTTGGAAAAAATTAATAATGAAGTGCAATCTCTCGTGCGATTGATACAAGAGCATTTAAATGATAATAGACGGGGCGAAAGGTTGCGTGAGGGTTTACATATTGTAATAACTGGTAAACCAAATGTCGGTAAATCAACTCTGTTTAATTTCTTAGCCAAGCGTGATATTGCTATTGTTTCTGAATATGCAGGCACAACAAGAGATATACTTGAAGCTCATATTGACATTGGCGGATACCCAATCATTCTCTCTGATACTGCTGGAATTCGTGAGAGTTCAGATCCAATAGAATCAGAAGGTATAAGTCGAGCGAAAAAGAGGTCTTTTGAAGCTGATTTAAGAATAGAACTATTTCCTTTTGAACAGCGTCATAATATCAATTGCAACGTTGTAAATAGCGATACTATTTATGTATTGAGCAAAGCTGACGATGTTATCAATAATCACAATATAAAAATTAATGGCATAGATCTTTTACCCATTTCTATTCTAAAGGAAATAGGTACAAACAAATTGATCTCTCTCATAAAAGAGAAGGCAGAGGAAAAATTTGGGCATGATAGAGACACCCCTGTAATCACTCGGCAAAGACATAGGAATCACATGAAGAAAGCACTGGAACATTTACAACGTTTTAATATCGATAATCCAATTGAGTTGATATCTGAAGATTTGAGGCTTGCTGCATTTGAACTTGGTGCGGTGATTGGAATTATTGATGTTGAGGAAATATTGAGTAGTGTGTTTAGCAACTTTTGCGTGGGCAAGTAAAGCTTTTATAGATTGCTTAAAATCAAATGTTGTGATAGAAAAGAAATGGACGGATGGCCGAGCGGTTTAAGGCACCAGTCTTGAAAACTGACGTACGTGATGAGCGTACCATGGGTTCGAATCCCATTCCGTCCGCACAGCATCTCGCTATGCTAGCTGATTTTTAGAGCTTATTTGGACTATGTGGTTCATAACGCTGGAAATCTTGTCTAATCTAGCCACATCTTTTAAAAATACATCCCTTTGTAAATTGACCTTGTTAGCAAAGAAAGCTAATATCTATAAATAGATCACCATCTGAATATGAAAACCGATATAGTAATAATAGGTGCAGGACCTGTTGGAATATTCACTGCTTTTCAAGCGGGAATGCTTGATATGAAATGTCATATAATAGATGTTTTGGATCAAGCAGGAGGACAATGCACAGCTCTTTACCCAGAAAAGCCAATATATGATATACCTGGTTATCCTGTAATTACTGCCCAAAAATTAATTGAGCAGCTAATGGAGCAAGCTTCGCCATTTAAGCCTATTTACCATTTAAGTCAAAAAGTAGAAAAGATTTCGAATAACTGCGATCAAAGCTTTATTATCATAACTAATACAGGTACAGAGGTAAAATGCAAAGCCGTTATTGTTGCTGCAGGTAACGGAATGTTTGAACCTAACCGTCCGCCCTTGAATGGTATATTAGAATATGAAAATAAATCTGTATTTTACAGTGTAAATAAAATTTCTGATTTTCAGGATAAAACTATAGTCATTGCAGGGGGGGGTGATTCTGCGGCTGATTGGACTGTAGAACTTTCTAAAGTTGCGAAGAAAATTTATGTGATACATAGGAGAAAGGAATTTCGCTGCACTCCTGAAACTAGAAATAAATTAGAATCACTTGAAAGTGATGGAAAGATAGAACTGGTAGTGCCATATCAATTACACGAACTAGCAGGAGGTAATGGGCAATTGAGCACAGTGATAGTAAAAAACATTGCCTCTAAGGAAGAAAAAGAAATATCCGCTGATTTTTTGCTGCCATTTTTTGGATTGTCAATGAATCTTGGTCCAATAAACAATTGGGGTATACAGTTAGAACATAGCCGCATAGTTGTCGACCCAGCTACACTTAAAACCAGTAGAGATAGGATATATGCAATCGGAGATATAGCTATTTATTCAGGCAAACTAAAGTTAATATTAAGTGGTTTTGCTGAGAGTGCCATGGCTTGTCATGACATATACAAAGTAATCCACAATTCTCCAGTCAATTTTCAATACTCGACTTCGAAGGGAATTCACGGGAAAGAAAAACTTCCTTGACAAACCTCACCAGCTCCCTTATCATGAAACTGAAGCTATTGTATTTGCTTTCGCCAATCTGCAGATTAAAAGGTAAGGATTACTTAATGTATCGGCGTCTTATGTTCAATTTTTTGCAGTATATAGATACTGTATGTCTTTACAAAACTTCATCTACATCTAGATTTTTATCTAAATAAGCTGAACGCGCTTACAAAGCGTTACAAGACATCAAAAAATGCCAATACTCGACAGAGATAGTAAAAGACTAGCTAACTCGGGGATTCTTTGTCTTTTTTTCTGCTTAGTAAATTTCTTAAACGTTTGCAGCGTAAGTTAGTTGCAATTAAAAGCAGCTTAATCTCGCTTGTCAAGCGTTTAAAACATAAAAAACGCCAATATTTTAAAGCGGATAATAACCCCAGGGCTTCTTTTGCCTTTTTTTTCATTTGGTAAATTTCTTAAATATTTGTGGCTAAACGACAACCGTCATCCCGCTGCTTGTTAGCGGGATCTAGAGATACCGCGAATGAATCGCGGTATGACGTAGGACTGCTGTCATTCCAGTGCTCCTTTTTTTGTCATCCGAGTAGCTGACACTGGGATCCAGGAAACTTAACTTTACACCAGGTGAATGTACAATAAGAACTGGATTCCAGACTGGAATGACACCGAAGGGGCTACTGGGATGACAGGAGAAAGAGGCACTGGAATGACAAAGAGGGTACTTGGATGACAGGAGGTAATGCAGGAAGTCTAATAGTGCAGCAACACGGAACCCCAGGTCAGGCCTGCACCTATTGAAATCAGCAGTACCAGATTTCCTGATTTTATTTTTGATTCTTGTATTGCATAGTCTAAGGCCAGTGGAATTGATGCCGCTGAGGTGTTTGCATGCTTATCAACGGTATTAATCACTTTCTCTATAGGAAAATCTAATTTCTTTACTACTGCTTCAATAATACGAATGTTTGCTTGATGGGGAATTAACCAGTCAATATCAGTGATTTTCAAATTATTGCATTTCAGAGTTTCCTCTACTGAGGCTGTTAACTTATCCACTGCATGTTTAAACACTTCTCTTCCATTCATGCATATTTTTCCAGAATCACCAGTAGAGGATACCCCTCCGTTCGTACATAGTATGTCCACATTGCCGTCAGAGTATAAGTTTGTTGATATGATGCCGCTTCTACCCATTTCTGATTTCATCACCACTGCACCAGCACCATCACCAAAGAGTACACAAGTTGACCTATCTTCCCAATCAACAATCCTAGACATTATTTCAGCACCTATAACCAATGCATATTTAATTCTATTGTTAGATTTTATGAGCGAATCAGCAACTGTAACTGCATATATAAAACCAGAGCATGCTGCTTGTACATCAAAAGCAAATGCGTTTTTACATTTTAACTTACTTTGTACAATCGTTGCACAGCTAGGAAAAGTTTTATCAGGAGTTGTTGTAGCAACTATAATCAAGTCAATTTCATCTACTGAAATTTTAGCTTTTTCTATAGCACTTTTTGCTGCATTTACAGCTAGATCTGACGTTAGTTCTCCTTCATCTGCTATATGCCTTTGAACTATTCCTGTTCTCTGCCTTATCCATTCATCGCTCGTCTCAACTATCGATGCAATTTCGTTGTTACTCAACATTTTTCTTGGTAGGTAAGATCCAGTGCTTAATATGAAACTTTTATTCAATATGACTTACCCCGTTAATTATCTTTTGATTTAAATTTTCACTAATTGCATTTACTGCAAATTTTATGGCATGGGCAAAAGAAATAGCATCAGAATTTCCATGACTTTTAATGATGATACCATTCAGCCCTAAAAACATAGCTCCACTTCTAATTTTGGGATTAAAACGCGTTAAAGCTTTATTTAGTTTGGATTTTAACAATATACCAACAAGCATTTTCGCTATCCACGAATTGAATACTTCCTGCTTTATTAGATTGATAAAGGTACTAGCGGTTGCCTCAGCCGTTTTGAGCATTACATTGCCAACAAAACCATCAGCAACAATCACATCTATACTACCCTCTAAAAATTCACTTGCCTCTATATACCCTTTGAAATTAATGCCTGGAGCGTTTTTAAGCAACTCAAAAGCGCCGCGCACTGAGTCATTACCTTTAACTTCTTCTGTGCCGATATTTAGCAAAGCAACTTCAGGATTGTCAATTTTTAATGCTATTTTTGCAAATATACTACCCATTAACGCAAATTGAAATAATGAGTCGGCATTACAATCAACATTTGCACCAAGGTCAAGCAAAGCGAAGCTTTTTGTCTTAGTTGGACAGATAGAGGCAATAGCAGGACGATAAATGTTTGGTAATGTTCCTAAAATAAATCTGGAAATTGCCATCAATGCTCCGGTGTTGCCTGAAGACACCACTCCGAAAGCTTTACCTTTTTTTACTGCCTCAATGGCAGCTTTCATACTTGAGTCTTTACGATGCCTCAGTGCAAAAGATGGCTTATCATTTGCAAGAACATTGTCAGAACAATGAGTAAACTCAGAATTGTTACTTACTTTTTTGTATTTTGAAAGCAAAGGAGATACTTCTTCCTTATCTCCATAAATATGAAAAAAAACTTTAATGCCTGGGTCAACAAGGTTGTCTAAAAAAAAACCAGCACCATGAATTACGGAAAGAGGCGCAAAATCGCCCCCCATAGCGTCAAGTGCAATAACTATATTATTATTGACCGTAGGTAACATATCATAATAGTCACTCTGCCTGTTGCTTGATGAAAACCCGTTTTCCTTTGTAACTGCCATCAACTGCTACGTTATGAGGCAACATGAATTCCCCAGTTGTTGAACATACCACAATATTCTTAGGCTCAATAGCATGATGAGAACGATGCATATTACGCCTTGACTTTGACTTTTTTCTTTTTGGAACTGCCAAAACTTCCTCCATTCTACTACAAAATTCAATTCATTAGTAACATGTTTTTTACAGGAAGTAAACAGGGATAGTAAAATAAGTAAGGTTTGCTTATGTAATTGAGTTCTATAGCTAAAGTGGCTCTACAATTTGAAAAACCGTCATTCCGCTACTCGTTAGCGGAATCTATACCGCGAATGAATTGCGGTATGACGTAGGGAAACCTTTCTTGGGTTAAGCTTTAAATTAAAACATCAAGTATATTGAACTTAAAACATATCTCAGCTATACTTTGCGATAAAGTTAATAAAAATTTTAATAAAATCAGTAAGACTAACCTCTAGCTAAAATGAATACAAAGTGAGCTTTTTTGATATAAATAGTGTTAGAATAATTGGTAGGTACTTTATCAATTTTTTGTTAAGGCTTGGTAGTGCATTCATATTTTTTATTCAATCTCTATACCACTGCCTTGTGCCACCATATTATTTTAGCAACATAGCAAGACAAATTATAGAGATAGGCTTTTTCTCTCTGCCAATTGTTGGGCTCACTGGAGTTTTTATAGGAGCGGCAATAGTTTTACAAAGTAGCTTGAGTGACCCATTAATTAACCAAGAACAGATAATACCCAAACTTGTTACGATCACTATCATTAAAGAGTTAGGACCAGTTTTGATCAGCTTAATAATGGTAGGAAAGGTTGGATCATCAGTTGCAGCAGAAATTGGTACAATGCGCATCACCGAGCAAATAGATGCACTTACAACCTTGAACATCAACCCTTTTAAATATTTAATTGCACCAAGGATTTTAGCGTCAATCATAGTATTTCCCATACTTACAGTATGTGCAGATTTAATAGGAATATTTGGAGGATGTATCACTGCAGTCTTCGAATTTAACCACAATTTAAATATATATATTAAACACACAGCTCAGTTCTTTAATACGTATGATTTTATAACTGGGCTAATAAAAGCAACTGTATTTGGCGCCATAATTTCTGTCTCAAGCTGCTATTACGGTTACCATTGCAAAGAAGGTGCACGAGGAGTAGGTGTTGCTACAACATCAACTGTTGTTTTATCGTCCATACTGATCATTTTAGCAAACTACATGATTACTTTGATACATGCGTAACCCCATAATATCAATATTGAACTTAAGCTTATCTTTTGATGATAGGACAGTACTAAAAGATCTAAATTTTGATATATTAAAAGGGGAATCATTAGTCATACTTGGTGGCTCAGGAAGCGGCAAATCTGTATTAACAAAAACAATTATCGGCTTGCTTGCTCCAGACTCAGGGTCTGTTAAAATAAATAGTAAAAGCAAAAATAAATTTGGGGTTTTATTTCAAAATTCCGCTTTATTTGACTACGTTACAGTGTGGGAAAATATATCTTTTAATTATAAAAAGCGCTTTAATATCAGCAAAAAAGAGGCAAAACAGCTAGCAATCGAGAAGTTAAATGATGTTGGACTGGAGGAAAGCATAGCAGATATGTTTCCAATAGAGCTATCAGGTGGAATGAAAAAAAGAGTGGCACTTGCAAGGGCGATTGCACACAATCCAGAAATCATTATTTTGGATGAACCAACTTCAGGATTGGACCCAATTATGTCAGATATAGTAAACGAGATAATAATAAAATTATCTAGAGATCTTAACCCTACAATTATCACGATTACACATGATATTCATAGCGCATTTAAAATAGCTGATAAAATAGCAGTATTATATGAAGGGGAGATCATTTCCCATGGAACTGTTCAGGAAATACAAAATACTAATAACGAATATATAAAAAAATTCATTCATTATATATAGCTAAAGATATATACACTATTGCTAACAGTCATATTTTTAAGTTTTAACTTTGTAAAAGGTAGTGGACATTGGAATTCAGATTTTTTTCAAACTGGATCCTATAGCTAACACGTCATACCGCGATTCATTCGCGGTATCTCGGCATAGATTCCGCTAACTAGTAGCGGAATGACGAATTTGTCGTTTTTCAAATTGTCGTAAGTCAGTTTAGCTATATATAGGATGACAGAAATTGTTTGTATTAGCTATATTCAAAAGCTCTATTGATATTTTGCAATATTTGTGATAAAATAATAGCTTAAGGTTGAGAGTAAAAATTTATGAGTGAAGCTCAAGGTCCAAATATTGCAGAATGGCAAGCGCAGCAGCAACACCAAGAGGCTGCTGGTGAGAAAAGTGGTTTTGGTCTTGGTCATAGTGACTCTGTTTCAACAGTCGTGGATGGAATGAAATGGTTGTTCAACTTTCATGAAGGAGCAATTGCTGCTTATAGTAACGTGTTTGAAGGTTTGGTGAGTGGTAGTAGTCTAGTAACGCTGTTTGGAAAATCAGGTAATATGTTTGGCATAAAATTTCTTGAAGGCCTTGCAGAATATTTTTCAGGTGGAGGTGGGGAAGATATGCCATCAGAAGGAATGGATATGGCTCATGGTGATGATGGACATCACTCAGATGATTACCCTCATGCCAATAACGAAATAGCTCATAATGCTGATGGTTTGCAAGACATGCATGATGCAGGTGATCACCATGGTCAATCTTTTTCACCTGGTCCTTCACCATCTGTTGGCGATGACCACGGACATGAACTTGGTTAAACGCTTAAAAACTGCTGAATAGTATGCGAGAAGGCCTAATAAGAAAAGTTGCTGTTGTTATAATTAACATGAGTTTGTCTTAGTGAAAAAGGTTTCAGTTTTAGGGTCAACAGGAAGTGTTGGAAAAAAGACTGTAGATTTGCTCTCAAAGAGAAAAGAAGAATACCAAGTGGAAGCACTAAGTGCCCATTCGAACTTTGCTCTACTGGCACACCAAGCAAAACTGCTAAATGCAAAATATGTTGCTATCTCCGATGAAAGGCTTTACAAAGATTTAAAAGAAAATCTACTTGGTACAGATGTAAAAATAGCAATTGGTGCTACAAATATTGCTACCATACCTGTTGATCTCTCAGTTGTTGCAATAGTTGGCATTGCAGGCCTTGAGCCAGTTATGGAGGTTATAGAAAGCGGTACCAAAGTCATTGCATTGGCAAACAAAGAAAGCATTGTTTGCGGTGGAAAGTTATTACTTAAAAAAGCTAAAGAAAAAAACGTACAAATAATCTCTATTGACTCTGAGCACAACGCAATTTTTCAAATTTTGCAAAATGACGACAAATGCATAGAAAAGATCATACTTACTGCTTCTGGTGGACCATTCTTAAATTATAGTTCTGAGCAATTAAGAAATGTCATAGTAGATCAGGCGCTTAGTCACCCCACTTGGAATATGGGAAAGAAAATCTCGATTGATAGCGCAACAATGATGAATAAGGCACTAGAGATAATAGAAGCACATAACTTGTTTAACATCAGCCCGGATAAAATTGAAGCAATAGTGCATCCTGAGTCAATAGTACATGGAATTGTAACTTATAAGGATGGGTTCAACTTTGCTGTGCTTGCAGAGACTGACATGGCAATTCCCATTTCATATGCTTTGTCTTGGCCGGAAAGATCAGCTTTAAATCGTAAATTAGATTTAACAAAGCAAGGAAAATTGACCTTTCAAGAACCAGACCATAAGCGTTTTCCTGCGCTAAAGCTTAGCATGGCAGTGTTAAACTCTTCTGCTCCACAAACAAACAGTATTGTGCTCAATGCTGCAAATGAAATAGCTGTTAATGAATTTTTGAAGTCACGAATCGGCTTTTTAAAAATAGTAGAAGTAGTGGAATCAACAATGGAAAGTTTTGATAGTTATACTGATATTAATTCACTATCTGATATAATAAATATTGATTGTGAAAGTCGTATTATTGCTCACAAAATTGTTGAAAGTAAAGTTGTTGCGTATAGCTAGAGTAATGTAACCAGACTGCATTCTGTGATTTTTTTTTTAGCAAAGCACGATACACAATCGTCATTCCGCTACTAGTTAGCGGAATCTATGCCGAGATACCGCGGCGGTATGACGGTTCGCGGTGGTATGACGGTTAAGTAATTCGTCATCCCGCTGCTTGTTAGCGGGATCTAGAGATACCGCGGCGGTATGACGGTTCGCGGCGGCATAGCTATCTTCAAAAATATGGTTGAATAATTGTTAATAATAGTGTATAATTATTAATATTTTTAAGCACTTTGGCTATGGCTTTATCTAAGTTTCTCGACCCTAAGCTGGATTTAACCTTTAAAAGAATCTTTGGCACTGAAAAAAATAAGAATATTCTCATACATTTTTTGAATGATATTTTAGGGTTTACTGAGATAAATACTATACAAGAAGTGGAATTCCTCAGTACTATAATGGATCCTGAAATTGCATCTGATAAACAAAGTATAGTTGATGTTCTTTGCAGGGATTCTAGTGGGGCCAGGTATGTGATTGAAATGCAGCTTACTCGCGATAAAGGCTTCGAAAAACGAGCTCAACTATATGCTGCTAAGGCTTACTCAAGGCAAGCTGATAAATCTGGTAAGTACATTGATTTAAAGAAGGTTTTCTTTATTGCTATCTCTAATTGTAATTTATTTCCTGATAAGCTTGATTATATATCCAGCCACACTATAAGAGACGAGAAAACCAATGAGCATGACTTAAAAGATTTTCAATTTGTATTTATTGAACTACCTAAATTTCCTAAGAATAAGGAAGAACAGCTAGAAAGCATAGTGGATCGTTGGTTATTTTTCTTCAAATATGCAGATGAAACTACGGAAGAAGACTTAAGGAAAATAGCAGAAAAAGCACCAATAATAAAGTTAGCCTACGATGAATTAGACAGGTTTAGCTGGAATGAAAAAGATTTAGTAGCTTACGAAGAAAGAATAATGGATCTACGGAAAGAAGAAGCCATTCTTGAATACAGACTTGATCTTGCTACTGAAAAAGGCAAAAAAATTGGTAAAGAGGAAGGCAAAATTGAAGGCAAAATTGAAGGGAAAATCGAAGTCGCAAAAGCAATGCTGGCTAATAATGTTGATGTTAACACTATTGTCAAGTTTACTGGCCTTTCTATTAGTGAGATTGAAGAATTAAGTGTGAACGGTACAGAGTAATTTCAAAGTGCATTTGCAGTTGGAACGGATACATTTAATGAGAGTCCCATTTCACGGTGTTCAAATCTACTCCTTCTTGTACCATCTCCCAAAGTGGGCTCATTTCTCTCAGTCGGCCAACATTTTTAGCAACAAGATCTGCTGCATACAAAACTTCTTCTTTAGTTGTAAATCGGCCTAGGCCAAATCTAATTGATGAATGCTCAAGGTCATGGCCATTATTTAGCGACCGTACGACATAGGAAGGCTCAAGAGACGCAGACGTGCACGCAGAACCAGAACTTACTGCTAAATCCTTGATTGCCATGATGAGAGACTCACCCTCAACATAGGGAAAGCTCAAGTTTAGGTTGCCAGGAATTCTATTTTCATAATCACCATTTAAAACGATATCAGGAAACGCTTCTTTTATCTTGTTATACAAAATATCCCTTAATTCTTCCACTCTAGTTGTTTCTTTTTTCATTTCTTCTTTAGCAATACGTGCCGCTTCACCAAAACCAACTGCAAGAGGTGTTGGAACTGTTCCAGAACGCATGCCTCTTTCCTGTCCACCACCACTAATTAGTGGTATCAGCCTAACACGAGGATTCTTTCTACGGACATATAATGCACCTATTCCCATAGGCCCATAAATTTTGTGGCTAGAGAGACTCATAAGATCAATGCACATCTCATTAACATCAATTGGAACTTTTCCAAAGCTTTGAGCTGCATCTGTGTGGAAAAATATATTACGCTTCCTGCATATTTCACCAATCTCCTTTACAGGCTGAATTACTCCGATTTCATTATTTACCATCATCACTGAAACCAGGATTGTTTTATCAGTAATTGCTTCCTCAAGCTTTAATAAATCTATAATTCCGTTTTGCTTAACAGGCAAATATGTAACTTTAAAGCCTTCATTTTCCAGATGCCGACAAGAATCCAGAACACACTTATGCTCCGTGCAGACAGTTATTATATGATTTCCTTTATTTTTATAAAAGTGAGCAACGCCCTTGATTGCCGTATTATTTGACTCAGTTGCACCTGAGGTAAAGATAATTTCTTTGCTATCTGCGTTCACCAGATCAGCGATGTGTTTCCTTGCTTTTTCCACTGCTTCTTCAGCAGTCCAACCAAATGAATGGCTGCGAGAGTGTGCATTACTGAACTCACCAAAGTAAGGTATCATCACCTCTAAAACACGGGGATCTACTTTAGTAGTAGATTGATAATCAAGAAATATTGGTAATTTTATTTTAGCATCGTGTATTTTTTTACTTTCAACATTCATAAAGCTACCACGGAGACAAAATTTAAAATTATTTTATAGCATTAAAACTTAATTTTTTCAAGATATAATCTTGCATCAAGTACAAAAGTGTCATCCAAGTAGCTGACACATAACTGTACGAACATTTATTTGCGAAAGCAGTGTGTTAAATGTTATAGCCAGTTTTGCCTCAAACACAAAGGCAGTGCCCAGACACTGGGATGACACCCTATTGGTGGCAATTGCTTCCAAATCATAATGTTTGTACAGCTGTGCGCCGTGCGCTGGAATCCGTTTTAGCCCTTATCTATATCTCAGTTCCACCAACAGTTATTGCGTCGACTTTGAGTGTCGGCTGACCAACTCCAACGGGCACATTTTGTCCATCTTTCGAGCATGTGCCAACACCAGGATCTAACTTTAAGTCATTACCAACCATAGATACTTTTTTCAACACTGTTTGACCGTCACCAATTAGTGTTGCTCCTTTTACTGGCTGTGTAATTTTGCCATTTTCTATTAGGTAAGCTTCCGAAGATGAAAAAACAAATTTTCCTGACGTTATATCAACCTGCCCACCACCGAAATTTACTGCATATAGACCTTTCTTTACGCTAGATATTATTTCCTTCGGTGTATACTTTCCGGGCAACATATAGGTGTTTGTCATGCGCGGCATAATAACTTCTTTATAACTTTCTCTTCTACCATTACCAGTTGGGCTTACACCCATGAGTTTAGCGTTCATATGATCCTGCATGTATCCTTTTAGGATCCCATCCTCTATCAATATATTATAACTGGGTGGAGTGCCTTCATCGTCTACGCTGATAGAGCCGCGCAAATTGGGCAGAGTTCCGTCATCAACTACTGTGATGTCACTAGCTGCTACTTGTTTACCCACAGAATTTGAAAATGCTGAGACTTTTTTGCGATTGAAGTCGCCCTCAAGTCCATGACCCACGGCTTCGTGTAACAATATTCCTGGCCAGCCTGGACCTAAAACGACTGTCATTTCTCCGGCTGGAGTTGGAATTGCTTCAAGATTTACCAGTGCTTGTTCTAACGCTTGGTTTGCAACTTCTTTCCACTTTTTCTCAGAAATAAACTTACTATAAGAGTCCCTTCCACCATGCCCTGCAGAACCTCTTTCGGTACGGCCATCTTTTTCTACAATGACTAGCACATTAAAACGTACCAGAGGCCTGATATCGCTTAATCTGTGATCACCCTTTATTATTTGTACAACTTGCCATTCTCCACTTAGAGTTATTTTTACTTGCTTCACGCAGTTATTTTTGGACCTTACATACTCATTAACCTCATTGAGTAGCTTAATCTTTGAATTCAGATCCATTTCATTTATAGGGTTAATCCTCGAATATAGGCTTTTTGTCTCTTCGTTTAAATTTATTGAATTTGTCTTGTTTAAAGACACTGAGCTTTTTACCATAGAAGCAGCATTACTAATTTCTTTTTCGCTGATCTCAGAAGAACAAACGAAAGATGTACTATCTTCACAAAAAGACCTTAAACCAAATCCCCTTCTAGTATTCAAGTCCATGTGTTTTAATATGTTATCCTCAAAAACCAGGGACTCCGACTGGCAAAATTCTAGAAACAGCTCACCACCATCGCTATTGCTCAAAGCGTTATTGACTATTTTATATACGTTATTAATATTAACATTGTTTTGAGCAAAAAATATTTGATCTAGATTTGGCATTACCTTTGAACTAAAAATTGTTTAAGTATATTATTTAACTTTAACATAGTAAACTATAAAAAGCCCGGGTGGCGGAATTGGTAGACGCGCTAGCTTCAGGTGCTAGTAACTTTTTAAGTTGTGGAAGTTCAAGTCTTCTCTCGGGCACTCTTAGCTTCCATATTGCTTATTGAATTAATTAATGTTATAATATAACATATTAGGTAATATTCATGCTATGTATAGTGAAAAAAATAAGTTAGCCTGCAGAAAGAAGGTACGAACTTACTCGAAACGCTTAGTTACTACACTATCTACTATCTCTTTCATTGGATACATAGCGGCATTGGTCTTGAATATTCCTGTCTTAAGTCTGTATTTTAGTATTGCCTGCACTATATTAAGTGTACTTTCATCTACCTTAAACATATGGTCATTAGCTGATCATTTTAGGCAGCGTGATCTTAATAAGCAGCTTGGTGTAGAAAACACTCCTGGACAAGAAAAACTAACGAAGATCTGTCTTGATATTACATCTAACGTTTTGTTTTTAATAGGAGGAATTACACCTATATTGCCCTTTGAATCTCCTATCATTCCTTTTGTTTCCACTGCCTTTTTTATTCTAGGCTGTGCCTTTATGGCAACTAATATCGTTCGGACTAGGATTAGCGAACCACAGGCAAAAAAACCTACTGATGACCACTCCCTAACTGCAAAAGCAGCTTAAGTATTAACTTATACAGGAATATTAGCTATATAATTCCACTGAAGAGAGCCATTCAAAAGAGTTCGATGTAATTAGCGTCAAAAAAGTGTAAGCAGAAATTGTGGGCTTATTGGGGTAGGAGCGCTTAGTACTCCTACTTCCACATCAATTACTTGAATAATTGCTCAAGCTATCAAAATAAAAGTTTTTATTCAGTAATTTGTGTATAAAGGGTACTATTTTACTAGTAGTGAAATAAATCAGAATGAAGTCTATTTTATTAACGAGGCCTTTATTGGACTCGTTCAATACAAGAAATATATTGAGAAAGTATGGATACAAAGTTTTTATAGAACCAGTATTCACAATAAAGTACTTAAATCCTGATATATCTGCGTACGAATTTGACGTTGTGATATCTACAAGTAAAAACAGTGTAAAGGCTCTTAGTCAAATATGCAAAGAGGATGACTTTCCGATTATTACAGTTGGTAATTCAACCATGCAGGCTGCAAAAAATTTGGGATTTTCTGATATAATCTCAGCAGACAGCAACGTTGATGGTCTGATATCATTCATAAAAGCTCATTATTCAAACGCAATAAAGTTCTTGTATATAAGGGGACAAGAAGTATCATGTGATCTAAAAAAGAGATTATCTGAAGAAGATTTTAACATAAGAGAAGTTGTACTCTATAAAACAATTATTAAAAGGAGTCTAACTAATAGGTGTAAAAATTTGCTGTTGGATGGTAAAATTGATAGTGTTGCTTTTTTTTCCTCACAGACAGCAAGGGTATTTTGTTCATTAGTTCTAAAAAGTGGGCTATCTCATGTGATGAGCAATATAACTGCATATACCATGAGTAAAAACATTGCTGATAGTTTAAAGTTAATCAAATGGAAAAAAATTATAACATCGAGGTTGCCTACTGGGGAGAGTTTAATTGATATAATTAATAAGGATTGTTGATGCTAAAGATTGCAACTTGGAACGTAAACTCTATACGCAAAAGAGTTAACCAACTTTGTAGTTTTATAGTTGATAGTCAGGTAGATATAATTTTGCTGCAAGAGATAAAATGTACAGAAGAGCAATTTCCTTACGCAGAGATAGAAAAGTTAGGATATGAATATGCTATCTATGGACAAGTTGCAAGAAATGGCGTTTGTGTCTTATCTAAATATCCGATACTGGAGAAGTTTAAAATTGACATTGTGGAAAGTCATCAAGAAGCACGTTATATAGAGTGTGTGATAAAACACACCAATCATAAGGTAAGGGTAGGAAGTGTATACGTTCCAAACGGTCAAAGCCCGGACTCTCAAGCATTTGAATATAAACTCAAGTTTTTTGATAATCTATATGAAAGGATGAGCACTTTGTTAAAGAATGAAGAGTTAACTATTATAGCTGGCGATTATAATGTTGCACCGGATGAAATTGATGTCTTTGATTCAAACTTATTGAATGGCCAAGTGTGCTTTCATATAAGAGAACGTGAGAAGTTAAGAGCGATCTTGAATCTTGGGTTTAAAGATGCGTTTAGAATATCTCACCCAAATTTGCAACAATTCACTTGGTGGCATTATCAAGGCAATTCACTCAGAAATAATCAAGGAATGCGAATAGATTATATGCTGTTATCACCACAAGCTGTAGATAAATTGGAAACATGCTACATAGATGATAGATTGCGTAAGCTAGAAAATCCGTCTGACCATACTCCTGTTGTATGTGCTATAGAATAATAGTAGACCTCTTACACAACTCACTTTTTGGCAAACTTAGGTAATCCCTGCTTGTTTGTTGCTTGTGTTTTCTTCCCTTCGTTTGTTTTCCTTTCTTGTCCAAGGTTGATCTTGCTGTTTGCTTTCTTCGTTTCCCCTGTTGTTTTCCTGGGAAATTTGCTCAGGAACAGGTTGTTGTTCACTCTTTTCTTTTCCTTGGGAAATTTGTTCAGAAACAGAGGTGCCTTTCTCAACTTCTGTAACTGGGGTTTTTAAAATATCATCAATGCCCTCGAGAATTTTTCCATTCAGTTTTGCTCTCTTTTCTGTATCATCTTTATCTTGTGAGCTAGGGTCATACAAAGTACCTTTTTTGTTATTTGAAAAAAGAACCTCCACTCCTCCTTTTATGGCAAATATTGTGCCGATAGCAGTAAGAACTACTCCGAGTGTAGTAGGACCAAAAATTAACATTGGAATAGTGGAAAGAAGGACAGGAAAAAAGATCTTGCTTAAGAACGTTGTTACCATCTCTTCATCACTGAGTGGTGGTTCATCCTCTTCTTTCTTGTCTTTACCTAAGAATGGTATTTTTTCTTTCATCCCATCCATAAAGGAGCCAGAAATATTTTTCGGGTCTATTTTGATCCCTCCAATTAGCAGCAGCAGCATTTCCAATACAAACTTTATGGATGAATCTTTAGCTTCTGTACCGCGTATATCAGCTACACAGTCATCTACTACTTCTTTTATTTTACCATTCTTGAGATTCTCCTCATTAGCTAATTTTTTCTCTCTAATTTTCTCAAATACGGAAAGTAAAAACTGAGAAAAATTCTCTTCACTGAGTGGTTTTATATCTTTTGGATTGACATTATTAAGTAGTATGTCCTTATAAGCTGATATAAAATAATCAGTTATTTCTTTGTTCTCCTTTAATTCGGCTTTACCTTCTAATACTTTTACAAAGTAATCATAGATTACCTGATGTTCCTCTTTTTCAAAAATTTTCTCATCTTTGTTAGTTACCTGATTTGAAGGTTCCAAATTCTTTGTTTGTGGAGTTAATATTTTTGTCATAACTGAGTTACTCACATTTACTATACTTCAATTGTAGCATATTTTTCATATTAATTCAAATAATCTATACTCTTAGAATCCGCCATGTTTAAGTCATAATTAAGAGCCCAGTTGTCGCCAACTTTTATTTCTACTTCAAGTGGTATAGAAATTTCTACTACACCTTCCATTATATTTTTCACAAGTTTTGCTGTTTCTTGCACCTTTTCGTCTTCTACTTCAACCAGTAGTTCATCGTGAACCTGGAGGATTATTTTACCTACTTTCAATTGATCAAAAAGCTGAATTGTCGCACGTTTTATTATATCAGCAGCGGTTCCTTGCAGTGGTGCGTTTATTGCTGCCCTTTCTGCAAATTGTCTTATATAAGGAATTGTATTGTTTATGTCTCTTACAAAGCATCTTCTGCCAAACAAAGTTTCTACATAACCATGCAATCTTGCGATAGACACTGCTTTTTCCATATAGGCCTTTATTTCTGGGTAACAGGAAAAATAGTAATTAATGTATTCAGCAGCTTCCGCAATGGTAATTCCAAGCCGCTTTGCAAGACCAAATGGGCTAATGCCATATATAATTCCAAAATTGATGGATTTTGCTTTGCGTCTTAATTGCTCATCTATTTCTTGCACTCCAAAAACTTGCCTAGCGGTGATCTCATGAATATCTTGTCCGTTTGCAAAAGCTTCTTTAAATGCTGCAACGTTTGCAACGTGTGCCAGGAGTCTCAATTCTATTTGTGAATAGTCAGCAGAAATTATCTTATGCCCTTTTGGCGCAATAAATGCTTGTCTGATAAGATTTCCCTCTTCGCTTCTGATAGGAATATTCTGTAAATTAGGATTGCTGGAGCTCAGCCTTCCAGTTGCAGTTGCAGTCGTTGAAAAGCTTGTGTGTATTCTACCATCAATGGAATCAACTTGCTTTATTAGCGCATCAGTGTAGGTGCCTTTTAATTTACTTAAATGTCGCCAATTTAAGATTTTACTTGCGATTTCTACCCCTTCTTCTTCGAGTGCCTCTAGAACTTCATAATTGGTGCTATACGATCCAGATTTTTTTGACTTTTTCTTTTTATTAAGCCCCATTTTATTAAATAAAACATCACTTAATTGTTTTGGCGACGCAATATTAAATCTTTCCCCTGCTAAGTTATATATCTCATCTTCAAGCACGGCAATTACCTGCTGAAATTTATCGGACAATTCCTGTAATTTTTGTATGTTCAGTAATATCCCATTTTTCTCCATATCAAATATTACTTTCATAAGTGGCTTATCGAAGCGCTCGTAAATTGTGAACAATTTTTCCTGAAACAACCTTTGCTTTAGCTTTTCGCGAATTGCTATTAAAGTTTTTGCCGAGAAAATTTCTACATCTCCACTCAAATTATGTGCAACTATGTTTGGAATACTGTGATCATGCTTTCCTGTATCCAAGCTATACGACATTATCATCAAATCATCAACTGAATCTAACATCTTCTCTATTGCAGGGAAGATTTTCCTGATCTCTTTAATGTTATGTATTATTTTAAGCACTCCATTTGAGAGTAAAGTTGAGTTAATTGTAATAAGTGCATCTTGTATGCTGTCTTGCTCTATATAAAAAATATTACTTTCGCTATAAGATAAGGAAATTTTATTTAATAAGTTGTCTTCAAAGTGGCAATGAATTGCAATTCTGCCTTCATATCTACAATGCTCCAAAAATTTCTCTAACTCTTCACTACTATATTCTATTTTCTCTTTTGTGCTAGACCCATTATAGGAAAAAAGCTTTTCCATTTTACCTATTAAAGAATTGAATTCATACTTCTTTAAAAAGGATAATAGTTTTTCCATATTTGGAGAATGGACTTCATATTTTGCAATATCATGTTGAAGGTCTACTTTTTCGCATAGTGATAAAAGTTCTCTTGAAATTAGAGCTTTTTCCTTATGTTCGGTGAGAATATTACGAATCCTCGTTTGCTCGATATTATCAATGTTCTCTATAATATTATTCAATGAATCAAATTCATCTAGTAATTTAGCTGCAGTCTTCGGACCTATTCCCGGAACGCCTGGAATGTTGTCAGATGCATCACCAGTTAGAGAAAATAAATCAAGAAGCTTGTGTGAGTTTACACCAAATTTTCCTATTACTTGTTTTTCATCTATATATATATTTTTAATGGGGTCGAATATTAAAATATTGTGGTTCAAGA
Organism: Wolbachia endosymbiont (group A) of Phasia obesa; assembly: GCF_964028125.1. Lineage (NCBI taxonomy): Bacteria > Pseudomonadati > Pseudomonadota > Alphaproteobacteria > Rickettsiales > Anaplasmataceae > Wolbachia > Wolbachia endosymbiont (group A) of Phasia obesa. Next base: position 251,002 of record NZ_OZ034764.1, on the reverse strand, counting down.
GTTGAAATAAATCTTTATCTGATGAAACGACTACCACTTTAAAGTCTTGGTGGTTGGCGTATTTTGCAGCTAGTGTTGCGATTATATCATCTGCTTCATAACCTTCAATCTCTTCATAGCTGAGGTTAAAAGCTTCTACCGCTTCTCTCAGTATGGTAAACTGTGGAGTTAGATCCTCAGGAGGCGTTACTCTGTTCGCTTTGTACTCAGGATATAAATCGTGCCTAAAATTCTTTTTTCCTGCATCAAGTGCTATAGTTAAATAGTCCGAATGGGCAATGTACTTAAGAACCATATTCAGAAAGCCATATACACCACCTATTGGCATTCCTGTTGTGGTAATTAAGTGAGGTAGTACATAGTAAGCTCTGAAAAGAAAACCATAGCCATCGATGATTGTGAAAGTTTTTTCTTTCATTGTAGATATTTATGCGTGCTTTTGATGGTCCACTATTTAGCTGAGAAAATCAAGTTTTTGTTTTTCTGCTTTTGAGCGTTGTAAGAGATTTTACCGAAAATAGCATTCATGATGGGGATGTACACATATGACCTTACCCAGAAAAAGTGGAGAGAAAGTTTGGAATGTTTTTTACAAAAAGAATGATGCATCAAATTGTTCTGGAATGCAATAGTTAATAGTGACGTTGTTTGTTATAAAAAATTTCTATATATTCAAATATAGCAGTTTTGATATGCTGTTTAGAGTGCCGAGAGGTGTCTATTGGTAACTCCCTTTTTAGAGAACTGAAGAAGCTTTCCACAACAGAATTGTTGTAACAACAACCTTTATGACTCATCTATGTTTTTTATGGATAAGAGATATTGATAACCTTGCGAAGTATATTGTGAACCTTGATCACTATGTAATAGTAGATTTTTGGCAGGTTTACGCTTGTTAACGTCCATTAATAAAGAGTCCATAACCAATTGTTTATTTATTGAACTGCTCATTAACTACCATGCGTGAATATAGATCGATTATTGTTGCCAAATATAGCCATCCTTCTTTGGTTTTTATATAAGTAATCCCATACTTTATTTGGTTGATCGACAATAAAGTTTTGGTCTAATATATTGGGAGCTACTGTCCGTTTGTTGTTTCTTAATTTTAAATTTTCTTCTCAATATAGCCTGAATACCATTTTTCTGCATAATACTTTGCACTGTTTTTAAGTTGCAACTTTTACCCAAAGCCTTTAATTCAGCATGAATTTTAGGAGCTCCATATCTACATTTAGAAGCTTGATATATTTTTTGAATATCTGCTAATAACTCTTTATTTGCTGATTCTCTACTGCTTATTTTCCTTGTAGTCCACTTATAGTAGCCACTAGCAGAAAACCCTACATAATTCCTGCACTTTATAGTGTTTACTATGCTCTTTTATGAAAAAATATTTTACTCTTTTTGACTGGCCAGGGCTTTTTTTAAAATGTCTCTTTCCCTTGTTACTCTTGCTTTGTAAATCAAATCTCTCTTTGTCATAAGGTGCTACATCTGGAAATGCATTTGCCGCTGACTTTTTTTCGTTATATTTCTTCATCCATTTTCCTAATACACTATCCCTTATTCCTAGATCTCTTGCTACTTTTGCAACTGGTTGACCTACCTTTCTTTGTTCATTTGCCAGCTTAACAGCTTCCAATTTGAATTCTGCCGTATATTCTCTTGCCATTTCTAATCCTCCAAAATTTTATTTTACCCGAAAAAACTCCTTTCTTTCTCTCCACTTTTTCTGGGTAAGGTCACTATTTGTTAAGTAATTTACACTTCAGAGTTTATCTGCTTTAAAGTTTACTCTATTCTGTTTCAGCATTTGTCATAAATCCTTAATTATTTCTGACTTTTTAGTTCAGTTTTTAACCATTCTTTCCTTAACTTAATGGCAGTGACAATAAGCCTATCTATCATTCTGATGTGATTTCAGTTTTGTTTACGTGCAAACTCTCTAATCCCACCTTGTAGTTAGGATAAATTAGAGAGACATTAAGATCTTTTTTAATTTTAACATTACTTACTCTCTTTGATCCTAAATAAAAACTCTGTGCATAATCTGGTAACTCAATTGGTTCTGGAGGGCTAACATTGAGAAGTTTGGTTGCATATATTACCACTTCAGATTGTGTAGTGGGTAAATCGTCTGCACAATTGTATATTTCACCAGGTTTTATGTTTTGCATGGAAGAAAATAAAATATTTGATATATCTTCAACGTGAATACGAGAAAAAAAATGCCCTTCTTTTTTCACATTTCTTGCTTTGCCAAGCTGCAAGTCAATTAACACGTTCCTACTAGGGCCGTATATTCCAGCTAAACGAAAAATATGTACAGGCAATCTGCTATTCAGCCACTTCCTTTCAGATTTAAGGCGCTTTTCTCCTCTGATTTCTATAGGTTTTGTTTCAGATTCCTCATTCACCCAATTACCAGAGTGATCACCATAGACGCTAGTTGCAGACAAATAACCAAGCCATTTTACATTTTGCAGGCAATCACCGTATCTCTCCACAACATCATCGCCATCTGGAGGAATAGAAATTAAAACGTGCGTTGCGCTTTTAAGCAGATCTTGACTAACTTTCTCATAATTAAAGAGGATTACATCTTGTATATTTTTACTTCTTGATGTGCCACTAACTTTCCAACCTAAGTTCAGTAGTTTTTTCGATAAAAATTTAGCTACATATCCATAACCAAAGCAAAACAAGTGCATGAAAATTAATTTTTAAAATTCTTCTTGATAAATTCTACTCCTAATTTTATTCCCTCTTCATTAATAATATGCCCTAATGCATGAATTGGGTGTCCTTCAACATTTACTCCATTTTCTTTCAGAGCTTTAACCGCTAAGTCGAGGGACGAAAAAGGTACCACGTCGTCAGCATCACCATGGATAACACATATGTTAGGTTTTGACTTGATCTCTGGTGCAGTTTTTGAAGGTGAAAGAAATCTACCAGAGTATGCAACAACTGATGCACAGGATTGAGAGCGGGTGAGAGCTGTATGTATTGCAAGCATTGCTCCTTGAGAAAATCCAACTAAAGAAAGTTGCGTATCTTTTAAATTAAGCTCCTTTAATTTTGTATCAATGAAATGATTTACAATTGATGTAGCATTTTTTACTCCATTATATAGCGCTTCCTCACTACGATCTTCCAAGCTGAACCACTGATAACCATCACCTATTTCTCTTTCAAACGGAGCATTGGGTACTGCAAAATATGAACCCAGTAAAAACTTGCTCATAACTTTAGCAAGGTGAATGAAATTATCGCCACTTGAGCCCCAACCATGTAAAAAAATAATCAAATTTTTCTTATTTCCGCCTGCACAAATTTCTGGGCCTTTAAGTTCAATCATTTCTTTTCCTTTTGCGTTTATATTTTTATTTAACACTAATTTTCAAATTTGTAAAACCAATGTGCAATTACGTTCCCGATACTACAGATAAAGTAACTTAGGTTCATCGACGATTTGAAAAACCGTCATTCCGCTACTCGTTAGCGGCTGAGATACCGCGAATGAATCGCGGTATGACGTAGGGAAAACCTTAGCTATAAACCTCAGAAATAAGAAAACAAACTAGAAAAAATACCTCACTATAACTGCAGCCTTAAGCAACGTACCTTATTTATTTACGAAAACTGGTATAAATGCTATGCAAGTAGCTACACTACTTGCATGGCATCAATAATTGACCTCGACTTACCGTCCAACTAGAAAGTTGTATATAGAATGACAGAAATCCAGATGTTATTTATTTACTTTCGATCTTTTCTATCAATTTTTTAACTAAGCCTCTTAGCTTTTTACTGGATTCATCAAGCTCTTGAATCTGCGAGCTATGCTCTTTCATTAGTTCCTTATAGTTACCTCTTATGTAGTCAATCATTTCCTTCATCTGAGCAATCATCTTGTTAACATCCATACTGCCCAAATCAGGTATCATGCCAGGCATAGCCCCTTCTAACATACCGCCAGCCATAAGCTGCTGAGACATTTGCATAAATGGTTTTAAAGTCTGATTAAGCAATTCAGGATCCTTGGCTAATTTTTCTATTTGCTCTTTGCAAGTATCCATATACTGCTTCATAAATTCATCTTCTTGCCCTTTGTCTATCATAATTATAACCTACCTAAAAATACGTGTTCTTTATTATATATTATTTTAAAATTAAAAACAATACAAAATACCTGTCACAATTGCATTAATACTTTTTAAATAATAAAAAATGCTCCTTTGCTTATAAAGGGTCACATACCTTCTTTAACCATTCCTTATCTTTTACGCTATTTTCTAAGTTTTTATAGACAAATTGATGGTAGCCATTTATCCATTCAATTTCATCCTTAGTAAGCATTTGCACATTTATTAGTCTTCTATCATATGGAATAGAGGTCAGTTGTTTAAAGTTTAAGAAGCCATTCTCTTGCCTGTCAACATATATCAGATTTTCAATTCTTATTCCATACTCTCCCGGAATGTAATAGCCAGGTTCGTTGGAAAGTATCATCCCTGGCGTGAGTTTCACTTTATTACTTTTTGATATTGCTTGTGGTCCTTCGTGTACTGATAGGTAACTTCCTACTCCATGCCCTGTACCATGCATATAGTCCATTCCAAATTTCCATAAATGCGTACGTGCCAATATATCCAATTCTCCACCAGTAGTGCCGGGGGGAAAGATGACACTTGCTATAGCAATGTGAGCTTTCAACACTATTGTATAGTGGATTATTTGCTCATTGGTCGGATTACCAACTACTACAGTTCTTGTCACATCAGTTGTGCCACTAAGGTATTGGCCACCAGAGTCAATCAAATATAGTCCATTTTTCTGAATTACCTTATTCGTCTTACTGCTTGCACGATAGTGAATTATTGCACCATTTTCATTAAATGCGGAAATTGTTGGAAAGCTCAATTGTTTAAACAAATTCTGCTCTTTTCTGTATTCTAAAATCTTTTCTTCAGCTTCAAGTTCTGTACCAACATTATTTTCAAGCCAAGATAGAAAATTTGTAACTGCCACTCCATCTCTGATATGCGCATTTATAGCCCCAGCTATTTCAGTTTGGTTTTTTGCTGCTTTATAAATTAGACAAGGATCTTCTCTCTCAGCTACCTGTTTATCTTTTATTACAGCCATGATACTCATTGGAGTTGTGCTTGGATCCATGACTATTGAATTTAGCTTGTGCAGCGAATTTTCTAGCTCACTAATATCAAAAATATTTATATGATTGCCTAAATTTGCTTCTATAGTTGAATGTTCTTTATCTTGAATAAACAAATTAACATTACCGCTTTTATACAATATAGCACGGCCCAATATACATGGAGTATATTTAGCATTTTCATTTCTTAAATTTAATAACCATGAAATTGAATTTGGATCAGTTAAAAGCACTGCTTCAGCTTCTTTATCTATGCTTTTGGCAACTTTTTCACATTTGTCCTTACTACTTTCACCAGCATGTTCAATAGAATGTAAAACCACTGCTTGTTTTCGATAGTCACTTTTTTTTCCAGCTAAACAGGGTATTAATTTACAGATATTCTCATACTTTCTTATATCTTCTATGGTAAAATATTGCAAATAATAACCTAGTGAGGCAGTCGATGTTAAGTTTGCTTTTATCCATTCGCGTGGATCCTCTTCTTGTATATTATATACTTGAAAATTGCCCTGATCGAGCTGATTGTGAGCTTGTGTGATATAGCGTCCATCCGTAAAAAATGGGCACTTGTTGTTTTTTGTAACAATGAGCAGCCCATTTGTTCCTGTGAAGCCACACAGCTTTGTTAGCTCCTCTGAATACTCATTTAAATATTCATCTTTGGTGTGCAACATAAACGCCTCAGCATTTATTGCACGCATAAAAGAACGAAATTCTTCGATTTTTGACATAGAACACCTCACACAAAATTAGCAGCCACTTTCGTTTTCCTGTTTCTCAAATACACTAATATACTCACTATCGCTGCAGGAGTGATGCCTTGTATTTGCTTTGCAATGCCAATCGTCGCTGGTTTTATCGTCTGCAACTTTTCTATTACTTCACTTGACAGGCCTTTAACTTGTGAATAGTTAAAATCAATTGGAATTTGAGTGTTAATTTCCTCTCGTAAAAACTTCATATCCGCTTCTTGTCTTATTAGATAAGGTTTGTATTTTGCTTCAATTTCAACCGCTTCGCATATTTCATTCTTAGTTATGCTACCCATTGCGGTGCCATCCCAGCGCGTGATGCTGCTTAACTCCGGCCATATTTCTTGTAATTTATTCCAGTCGATGTTTGGATAGCTAAGTAAATCTAGTGCCGTTTTTCTTATCCCATCATAAGATATTTTGATACCATAAGACCTAAGCTGCTCAGGAGTAATCGTCAGACTCCCTAACTTCTCTTCAAGCTGCTTAATGGATTCAAGTTTATTCTGTAAAACAGAGTATCTCTCATGCGAAACAAGGGAAATATCATAACCTTTTTGTGTTAATCTTCTATCTGCATTGTCTGACCTGATAGCTAGCCTATATTCTGCACGTGAGGTAAATAATCTATAAGGTTCGATCACCCCTTTGGTGACTAGATCATCTATCATTACGCCGATATATGAGTCTGTGCGATGAAGAACAAAGCTTTCTTTTTTTTCAGATGCAGAGAGTGCTGCATTAATTCCGGCAATAATTCCTTGCCCTGCTGCTTCTTCATATCCAGTAGTGCCATTAATTTGGCCAGCAAAATATAGGCCTTTAATTTTCTTAGTTTCAAGAGTATGGCTTAGTTCTCGTGGATCAATATAGTCATACTCAACTGCATATCCAGGTCTTAGTATTTCTGCATTTTCAAGTCCCTTGATACTCTTTATCATTTCACACTGCACTTCAATAGGCAATGAATTTGAAATTCCGTTCGGGTATATAGTATCATCATTCAGGCCTTCTGGCTCTAGAAATATTTGATGACTACTTTTTTCTGCAAATTTTTTAACTTTAACTTCAATTGATGGGCAGTATCTTGGTGCAACAACGTCATCTAAATATGAAGAAGCTGACCTGTGGAGATTTTCTCTGATTATTTTATGCGTGTTTTCATTAGTATGGGTAATAAAGCATGATACCTGAGGTTGGTTAATTTTTTCTGTTAAGTAAGAAAACGGCACAGGTGGGTTATCACCCACTTGTTCTTGCAATATTGACCAGTTTATAGTGCCACGATCGAGCCTTGGTGGAGTTCCGGTACGCAGTCTACCTAATTTGAAATTATATTTCTTCAACGTATTTGCAAGTTCTACGGCAGACTTATCTCCCATTCTCCCTGAAGGAGTTGCTTGCTCTCCTATATGAATCACACCTTGCAGGAAAGTCCCTGTAGTTAAAACGACTTTGCTTGTCAGTATATGCTCCCCTGAGCTTGTTATTACAGCTTTAATGCACAATTCTCCATTGTTATTACTCTCTATAAGAAAATCGTCAACCGACTCTTCTTTTACCGTCAAATTATTATAATTTAGAATAATTTCCTGTATTGCTTGCTTGTATAATTTTCGGTCTGCCTGTACACGCGGGCCCCATACTGCTGCACCTCTGCTGCTATTTAAAATGACTGAGTGTATACTTGCTTGATCGATTGCTCTTCCCATTATTCCATCAAGAGCGTCAACTTCCCTGACTACAACACCCTTTGCAACTCCTCCGATTGCTGGATTGCAGGACATTTCCCCTATAGTTGAAATTTTATGAGTTATAAGCAGCGTGTTTGCACCAAGGCGAGCTGCAGCAGCAGCAGCTTCGCACCCTGCATGACCACCACCTACTACTACTACATCATATTTATGCATGCCTTCTTGAGTAATTCTTACTCTACTAATATTCTAACTATTAGCGGTTAATGTCAAATTTTACAGTAATTAACTATTTCAATCATCAGTGGCCAATGTATAGCTAACTCACGTCATACCGTCACGGTATCTCTAGATCCCGCTAACAAGCAGCGGGATGACGGTTTTTCAAATTATCGGGTTTTAGTGGGGCGAGCGACCAGGATCGAACTGGCGACATTCAGTACCACAAACTGACGCTCTACCAACTGAGCTACGCCCGCCAAGATATAAAATTTCTAACATAAGAGCGCAAATAGTCAATTGATTATTTAACTCTCTTTTTGCAGAGGGTTTTAAGTTTAGCCAATAAATATTTTCATTGATACTTTTACCATTATAGTTAATCGTATTGACACTAATGAAGTAGTGGTATGTTTAAAAGTATTTTCACATTTAGTTTTTTTACGGCTATTTCAAGGATCTCAGGGTTAATAAGGGATGTATTAATTGCTACGGTTATTGGTGCGAACTCTCTTGCAGACATATTTTTTTCTTCGTTTCGCTTTGCCAATCTATTTCGAGCATTTTTTGCAGAAGGAGCGTTCACTACCTCATTCATACCGTTATATTCGACAGAATCATATGATAATAAAAAGGCATTTAATTTTGCAAGTAGTGTAATATCCATTACGTTTATTATCTTAGTAATTTTTTGCCTTATTATGCAAACTTTCTCCCCTTATATGATTCAAATTTTTGCTCCTGGATTTGACCAAAGTAAGTTTACCCTTACTGTTACTTTATCAAGAATTATGATGCCCTACATAATCTTTGTTTCAATTGCATCACTTATTGGTGGAATGCTGCAAGTAAAGCAGCATTTTGCTTCAACAGCTATTGCACCAATTGTTTTGAATCTCTGTTTAATCATCAGTTTATTTGTGCCTTACGTAAAAACTCCAGCGCACAACCTTTCTATAGCTGTGCTGATAGGAGGAGTTTTTCAATTGTTGCTGATGCTATTTAGTGCATACAAGTTAAAGGCAGCTTTTTCTTTTAGCCTTGAATTAAGCAATGAAGTAAGGTTGTTTTTTAAGCGTGTGGTACCTGCAATTATCAACAATTGTGTAACTCAAATAAGCTTATGGATTGATACAATCATGGCGAGTTTTATACCAAATGCGGTGTCCTATATATATTATGCCGATAGACTAAATCAACTACCGCAGGGAATAATCGGTACTGCAATTGGTACAGTGCTTCTTCCTTTAATTTCAAAACAGGTGGATAATACTGAAAATATAGTCAAAATACAGAACAAGGCTCTCAACATAGGATTAATGTTAATTATGCCAACAACTGCTGCCTTTATCATTATTCCCGACATAATTTTACTTACGCTTTTTTCTTACGGCCGGTTTGATCATTATGCAGTGCAGCAAACTGTTCCCACTTTAATAGCATTTTCTCTTTCTTTACCTGCATTTATTATAAATAAAGTATTGCTACCTACATTTTTTGCTAAAGGCAATCTGAAAATACCAACCATATTTTCGCTAATGTGTCTTGGAATTAATGTAGTGCTAAACCTTTTGTTAATGAACGAGTATCAGCATACGGGGATTGCTATTGCTACTTCCGTTTCCACTTGGATAAACTCTATTCTATTAATTAGTTATTTAACAATAAATAAAATGTATAAGGTTAGCCAAGCGTTATTGTTAAATGTCATGAAAATTTTTGTAGCAACGGCAGTCATGTCAATAGCCCTTTATATTTTTAATTCTTTGTTGGCAGGATTATTTTTTGATAAAATGTTGGCTCGTATTGTTTATTTAACGACTTTAATAGCTTTGAGTGTTATTGTTTATTTTGGTATTCTCTATTTAATATTTAAGGGAAACTTTAAGCATGTGTAAATTATGAGACTTTCTTTATATGCTATATTATCAATCTCACTGCTATTAATTCTCATGCATGTTGCTGCAACTTTTAAGGATTGGAGTGGCTACAGGAAATATATCATAAAAGAGTTAGAGAAGACGTATGATGCTAAAGTGCATATTGGGGGAAAAATTAAAGTTTCGTTGATTACCCCAAAGCTCACTATTTATAATGTATACGTACAATACAACGAAAATAAAGAGCAAAAGTTGTCAGATTTAATTAGTGTAAGAAAAATTGAAATAAGGCCATCGTTCCTATCGTTGTTTTTATTTTCGTTGCAACCAAAGTCAATCACATTGTTTGGCATGAAAAGCAACAAAGAAAATTTACTTAATATTATAAATACAAACGCCAGTGGTAACACAGTCGATATAGTAATAAAAGACAGCCAAGTAAGTTTCAAGAATGATTTCGCTGATATTGTTAACATAAAGGAAGTTGCTGTAAAAAAAAATAAGCAGTTTTTTGGTAAAGTAAAGGTAGGTGATAATAATTACGATTTTTCAGGAAAGGTTAATATCACAAAAAGGAATGTACACATTAGTGTTGAATCAAATTTTGTAAATTTGCTATTTACAGGTAATAGAAATCAAGAAGAACTCCAGGGTAATTTAACATTAACAATTAATAACAGTTCCGGTTCTGTGAGTGATTTAGCAAAAATCATTAATCTTAGCTTTCTCTCTTGTGTTATTCCTAGCGAAAATATCAAGATATCATCCAATATAAGTCTTAATGAAAGTGAGTTTACGGCAACTGACTTAAAAATTGATTCCAAAAGCATGCAAGCCAGCGGTACAATACAAAATGATAGAAAAGGCAATCACACTAATTTCAATATTAGCTTCAGTAAAGTTGATTTAGATTCCATACAAAATGATTCACAAAGAACAATGAATATGAAGGATCTTCTGGAATGTTTTAGAGCAGTTGTGCCAAAGAACTTGAGCTTAAATTTTAATATGGAAGCTTCTAACATTCAATATCAAAACAAAATATTGGACAATTTCCGTGCTGTACTAAAATCCACTGATGGCAAAGTAAAAGTTAATACGCTTCTTAAATTTCCTGGAATCAATAATATATCTTACTTATCAGGAGAGATCTCAAACAATAATGTCCTATCTGAATTCAACGGTGATTTATTAGTCGAAGGAAATGATTTTGAGTCATTCATTTCATGTTTTTTCCCTTCTATAAAGATGAAAGAAAACCAGAAAAATCAATTTACACTAAGTTCTAAACTGCACCTTGCACCAAGAATATTATCTATCTCAGACATTAGACTGCTAAATAATAAGGAATCCTTGCAAGGGTCAATTAGAGTAAGCCATACAAAAAAACACAATGTGGTCAATGGTGAATTTAGCATGCATAATCTTGATGCAGATAAATATGATCATTCATTATTTAGCAGTTTACCTAAAATGCAATGGCTGAAAAATTTTCAGTATGATGCAAATATAAAGGCCCGTGTTAATAACCTTACATTGAATGATACGAAAATTAAAAATTTGGATTTTTTGCTGAAAATGGAAAAAGGTAAGCTAGTTGCAGATAAAATAAAACTATCTGGAGAAGATTTCGATATTACCGGTAATGCAAAAATATTAGCAGATCAAAAATACGCCAAACCTTTATTAGATGTTAACCTTACGGGCAGTAAATTTAATGGAAATATCTTTAAATTACCGAATTTAGTAGAGACGAAAAGAAATTCAAGAAATGAGATAGATCAAATTCAATGGTCAACAAAGCAGCTTGATTTTTTGGATGATAAAGAAGGCTTTGATGCAAATGTGCAAATCAATACTGCAGAATTTAAAACCGAGCAGAATGTTTTAAAAGATTTTAATTTGGATGCGGTAATGAGAAACAACACTATCACTATCAGGCAGGCAAGTTACGTATTAGAACACGGGCAAGTGTTTTTTCAGGGTTATTTAAGATCAGACTCAATAAATACAAGGTTTTCTATTGTAAATTTGGACACTAAAAAGATTGGTAAGGTTATAGGAATTGACAATGTAAATGGTCAGGTAAGCTTAAATGGTGAAATCAAAACTCAAGGAAAAAGTTTTCATGATTGGGCTAGTAACTTATCAGGAGATGTAAACTTACAAGCGCAAGGAATAGAAGTTACTAATGTAGATTTCAATTCATTTATCACTAATTTGTTAAGCAGTAAGAATAAATCTGAAATTTCCACACTTGCTTATGTTGATATATATAACGGTAAAACATCTTTTGAAAATATTAGCGGAAAAGCAAGTATTAAGAGTGGTATATGTTCAACTAGTTTACAATTCGGGATTGATCAAGCATCAGGGTCAATCTCTTCTAATTTAACCTTATCTAACTTCGCTTTAGCTTCTATATTCAGGTTCTTTTTCATACCACCAAATTATAGTAATCCAATCTATATCGATATGCATTTGGATGGCCCTATTTGGCGTCCTAAGATGAGTTTTGATGTAGACCAAATCTTCACCGCTCTGGTTGGCAAGAAAAATAGTTGATTTACTTAGGCGTACGGTTTAGGAGACAATGAACTCATCTGAACGGGTACAAACTTAACCTAACTCATCACCACCTGGCAGTGGTGGCAAGCCAAATGCTTCTCTCTTTTCGTTGAGCGTCATGAAGCTTGCGTTTTCTACGTATTTCCACAACTTTTGTCTCTTTTCCATGAGAATCTCTATTGCATCTTTGTCGTACGACAAGCACAGATCTTCACCAAATTTTGGTGTTAGCCAAGAATTCAGGTGACAGATAATACTTTCTAGCGTTGGTAAAACCGTCTGTTCCCAAAGGGACAAGCGTGCTTCGACTAAATTGCTATAAGTGTTATCACCTGGTATGCCAAGCAACTGCGGCGGAACGCCAAAAGCCAGGGCAATATCACGAGCTGAACTGTGTTTGGACTCAATAAAATCCATATCCCTTGGTGATAAGCTCATTTCTTTCCACTCCAAGCCTCCTTCAAGCAATATCGGCCTCCCAGCATTGACAGGACCTGAATAATGATCATTTATCTGTGCTTTTAAGCGTTGGTACTGCTCTTGACTTAAACTTCCACCACTTCCATCTTTTGCTGATTTTACAACTATTGCACCACTTGGTCTTGCTCCGTTTTGCAACATCGCTTGATTCCAAGCACCAGCCTGATTATGCTGATCTATACTATATGCAGCCGCCTCAATTGGTGATAACCCATACCAATCATTCAAAGGGTTAAAGGTCTTTAGGTGCAACACTGCTGAACGTCCGGTTAGTTTATCAACTTTAAAGTCATAACTGTTGTTATTTATGGCATAACGATAGTTATAAGGAACGTTATTTCTCCCTGGAACAATTTCAACCCTATCGGGGCGCAGAAGATAAAGCTCTGTTGGTGGTTTTCTATTGTTCTGCGACTCAACCATCAATATATAAGAATTGCCGTTAACTAACCGATAAGTTACAATCCCCTCAATAAATTCCGATTTTGATGTCATTGGATTAGGAGAATAAAGTAATTTCAGTAATGGATGGGCTTTTAGTTGCGATTTTCCCTGTTCAGTAAGCTGGCAGAGAGTAAGAGGTACCGAAGATGCAGCACTTGCAATCATATTGATTGCTCGAAAGGCAATAACATTTTTTATGTAACCTTCCTCAGCAAAACTTACATAATCACGCTTACTCCAACTTGGCTCCATCATTAGTTGCAAAGCAGAATATTTAGTAAATACTGCGCTTTTTTTTCTTTGAAAGATGTTGAAATTCATATGTGCCTCCTAAAAAATTGAATTTGTGGTAGAATTATATCAATTGGTGTCACAGGAAGGATATACTAACGTACGAACATTATGTTTGAGAGCAATCTCTACACAGTAGTTAAATGGCAGGCACAATAAGGGGTAGCAAAAAGAATGAGCTTTTTTTTTGAGCTGAGCGAAGCCACCTAAGGTAGAAAATGAATCAGGAAGGAGTAAAAATATATTTAATATTTATATGATGTACTTACTTATAAATATCTTTTCTGTGTCCTATCTCTGTGATAACCACTTCATATTTTATAATATTTACGGAATAGATAACGCGATAATCACCTACCCTTAATCTTCTTTGTCCTTTAAATCTGTAATATAATGGCTCACCAAGGTTAATGGGATCAACTGTAAGGCGCTTATTTATCGCATTTATGATCCTTAATCTTATTGTTTTTGGAAGAGCTGGAAGGTCTTTCTCAAGAACGCTTTCTATGAAGATAATATTGTATTCCAGTCTACATCCTCACTTCTAATTTTCTTCACACCTGAAACATTACGTCTAGCAGCACGCTCAATTAGTATTTTATCTTCCTCATTTTCAATTGCTTCTTGTATTAGCTTCTCTGCTAGTTCTTTAATGGACTTATTTCTTATTTTAGCCAGTCCAGCAAGACACTCTGAAATTTCGTTGTTGAAAGTTATGCTAAATTTTGAGTTTGCCATATATTTTACCTAAAATCTACTAATAATTATACAACATTTTTCTGAATTTTTCAATAAAAAAAGTTGCCTATACGTAAAGAGGACCTGTGTTGACAAATAATTAAACATTTGTCATGTACTATGTTTGTTAAGGAGAAATAGCACAGAAGTTAGTATTAAGTATATTAGGAATAAGAAAGGCTGCGCCCAGTGTCACACACTGGAATAACAGGAAAAAACGAACTGCTATACTAAAAAAAAAGAAATAGAATATGACAGAATGGCTAATATCTAATCAGCTTATTGATTATAACTGTGCTGTAAAATCCATGGAAGAGAAAATTCAACAAATTCACAATAATTCAGCAGACGAATTGGTATGGCTACTCCAGCACCCTCCACTTTATACTGCAGGAATCAGTGCAACAGCTGATGATATTGTTGAAAAACTATTTCCCATATATAAAACAGGAAGGGGTGGTAAACACACATATCATGGTCCAGGACAGCGCATTATATATTTAATGTTAAACCTTAAAAAAAGAAACAAATGCGATATAAAGCTATATATTAGAGATCTAAGTAAGTGGATCATAAATGTTTTAAAGCAATTTAATATACTTGGAGAGTTTAGAGAAGATAGAATAGGTATTTGGGTAAACCATAACGGAGTAGAAAAAAAAATTGCAGCTTTTGGTATCCGTTTAAGAAAATGGGTAACTTATCATGGCATAGCGCTTAACGTCTTTCCAGACCTCTCTCATTATAAGGGTATTATTCCTTGTGGACTGCAAGATTATGGCGTCACGTCAATGGAAGAACTAGGAGTGAAAGTTCCACTCTCTGAATTGGATGATATACTAAAAAAAGAGTTTTATAAGATATTTTAATGATTGTTTACCTTTTATATTTCATTCTCACTTTATGTGCTAACACAGGTATTCATGCAATCGACCAAGTTGATATTATTGCTCCTTCTTCGAAGGGAAAAGAATCAGATCTGACTACTATAAAAGAATATGTAGAAGCTTTGGATTTTAATCCCCATATTTCGGAGAAAATATATAGTAATGATAATCCATTTTATTCCAACTCTGATGAATTCAGAGCAAATGATTTGATTAGTGCACTAACTAATGACAGTAAAATAATTTGGTGTATCAGAGGAGGAGAAGGGGCTTCTCGGTTAATTCCCTATCTAGAAAAGTTACCCAATGATAAAAAAGAAAGGATTGCTCAAAACAAAAAAATCCTCATAGGCTATAGCGATATAACTGCCTTGCACACCTATCTACAAGCTAAATATAATTGGCAAACTCTTCACGGCACCATGTTGGAAATGATAGTAAATAACTCCATTTCTGAAAGCTCTGTTAAAAAATTGAAAGAGTTAATTCTTAACAAGCAGGATTCTATCAGATTTGATAAGCTAAAGATGATAAATAATGGCATTAGACTAAAAGATGGCAGATTAAAGTCTAAAATCATCGGTGGTAATATGACTTTAGTTGAAAACAGTATAGGAACTGTTTGGCAAATAAATGCGAAAGGTAAAATTCTATTTTTAGAGGACATAAGAGTCTACCCATACGCAATAGAGCGCAGTTTAGATCACCTAAAACAAGCTCACATCTTTGATGGAGTACATGCAGTAATCTTTGGGGATTTCGTTAACTGCTATAACGATAACCTTGTTGAAGTTGTAAAAGAAAGGTTTGCAAAAAGTGTTAACTTTCCTGTATTTACAATGAAAGGGGTAGGCCATGGACATACAAATGATCCTTTACCTTTTAACACTCACGCTATTATTAGCGTTCAAGACGAAAAAGAAGGTTTGTTTTTTATGGACGTGCAGAATTTAGCTAATCTTATAGCTAACGCGAGCTCTACGTCATGCCGCCGCAGTATCTCTTAGCCGCTAACACGTACTTAACCGTCATACCGCGATTCATTCGCGGTATCTCATCCGCTAACAAGAGATCCCGCTAACAAGTAGCGGGATGACGAATTGCTTAACCGTCATTCCGCCGCAGACCGTCATACCGCCGCGGTATCTCTTAGCCGCTAACACATAGCGGAATGACGAAGTTATCGTCATGCCACCGCGAACCGTCATACCGCCACGAACTGTCATACCACCACGAACCGTCATACCGCGATTCATTCGCGGTATCTCTAGATCCCGCTAACACGTAGCGGGATGACGGTTGTTAGGGTGTCATGCAAGTAGCTGACTACTTGGATCTGGTAGGCTTAAATCACAATGCCCGTAAAGCTGCGACCCTAGAGCTACTATCTCTCACCCACTGCAAATATTGCACGGTACTATCCACTTGATCATCGTGTCGAGTTTCAGGAAACATTAAAATCTCATACTCAAAATCGTTCAGCCATACTGCTTGGTGCGGCAGAAAAACCTTGCCAGACTCTATAATCGGAACAATTTGATAAAATCGAGTGAGTTTGTCATCATGTGGTACTATTTCGATAATTGGTAAATCACTGTTTGTCTTTAGCTCTTGCACCAATTGCTGACCACTTGTTTTTGCTTCGATTAAAATTGCGTGCGGTGTCCATCTTGCAGCTAGTGACAGAACTTGCTCTTTAAGCTTTGGATACTCAAGCTTTGCGCGATATACATCGAGTAAATAGAATTTATTGCCCACTTTTGTCCAGGTGGTGCAGACGCTAAAGTTGCTCATGCTGCTTGTTGAAACTGCAGTGTCCCAGCTCTGAGTGACATATGAGAGACTATCAGAAAAATTTCTATAGCGCTTCAGCCACTCTCGTTTAATTATACCACTTGAAAGTGGCAGAGGGTTTTGTTGATATTGTGCAGCAAAAGCGTAACTTCCAAGTTCAACCTTTATCATCTCAACTTCTTCTTTTCCTCCATCGAGGGGATATAGCAACTGACCTTCTTCTCTTGAGTATAATATTACGGGTGGTGTCATTCTAGCACTTGATGCTGTAATCCAGCTTTTGTACTCATTTGTAGTTACTCGGGTGACAGGAACAAGAAAAGGAGGCGCTGGCTTTTTGATTGAATAGATAATCTCCTTATTTTCAGATATCATCGGTAAACAAGTATGGTTCCATATGTTTTTCGGTTTGGAGAGAAGGTGTCCGGTCAAATCTTCCTGATGTAGCCTATGCATCACAAGAACAATTACTCCTTTTTTTCTGTCGTTGAGCCTGGTTACTAGAGTCTGGTCAAACCAATTTGTAGCACGCTTTCTAAACGTTTCACTCAAAGCTTGGGCGGGACTCAGTGGATCATCCACGATGATGAAATCACCACCTTCACCTGTTAACGTCCCTCCAACGGACGTTGCAATTCTGTATCCTCTCTGCACTGTTTGAAATTTGTATTTGGTATTCTGATCTTTGGATAGTTCTACCTCTGGAAACAGCTCTCTATATCAACTAGACTGCATTATGCATCTTGTATCGAGCGAGTGCTTTTCGCTAAGCAGCCGAGAGTAGCTTGCAACTATTATTCTTGCAGTTGGCTGATTTCCCAGTATCCATGCGGGCCACGCAACACTAGCGCACAGGGACTTCATTGAACGCGGAGGCATATTGAATATTATTCGCCTCATTTTGCCAACATTTGCCGCTTCAAGTCTGTCTGCTATGACTTTTATATACTGATAATCATTATACTCACACCCCGGCACCACCGTTTGAAAGCACAGTTCAATGAATTTTAGAAAGTTCATGATATAATGTTGAAACCAACGCGTGACGCTGGGATGACAAAAAAAGGAGCACTGAAGGCTATAGGTGAGACGTCGCGGTATCTCTAGATCCCGCTAACAAGCAGCGGGATGACGAATTACTTAACCATCATCTACACCGTCATACCGCGATTCATTCGCGGTATCTCTTAACATAGATCCCCTACTATACCTTAACATAGATCCCGCTAACAAGCAGCAGGATGACGAATTACTATGCCGCCGCGAACCGTCATACTGCTGCGGTATCTCAGCCGCTAATAAGTAGCGGGATGACGGTTGTTGTTTAGCTATAAATATTAAGAAATTTACCAAATAAAAAAAAGGCAAAAGAAGCCCCGTGGTTGGCTAATTACTTACATTATACTTTCAAGTATGGCGTTTTTTTATTCTAAACGTTTAATAACCGCGATTCAGTTGCTTTTAAGCCGCAACTAATCTAAATTATAAACATTAAGAAATTTACTAAACAGAAAAAAAGGCAAAAGAAACCCTAGGGTAGCTAGTTATTCACTATCCATTTTTTAAATCGGCGTTTTTTGATGTTTTAAATGCTTTATAAGCGCATTTCAGCTTATATTAGGTAAAAACCTAGAAATTTTATAAAGACATAAGATGCACATAGTGCAAAAAATTAAACATGGGACGCCAGATACGTGAGTTTTTTTGTCATTTAATCTGTACAGAGAAGATAAATAAATAGCTTCAGTTTCATGATAAGGGGACTGGCAAGGCTTGTCAAGCAAGTTTTTTGCAATATCAGGGGATAATTTCGACCATAAATCCCTATCAATAAATTTTAACAAAAATACTTCAGTGCATTTTCAAATATAAGCATTCCATCACCATATTTTGGCATAGCCACTCCTAAACGTTTACATTTTTCTTTTTCAAGAGGCCAATTATCTTGCTGAGTAAAAAATATTCCCCTTTCTGGATGGGGCATTAAAGCCAATACTCTCCCACTTTTATCTGATAAAGCTGCCAGATCGTATGTAGATCCGTTTGGATTGTGAGGAAATTGTAGGTTAGCGTAGTTGCCATTTTCATCAATGTAACGTAATGCGGCGGAATTGCTCTCAATCAATTGGTTCAAAGTATCTTGATCCATAAAAAATTTGCCTTCCCCATGAGCAATAGGGAGATATAGTTCACTCAGGCCCCGTAGCCAAACAGAATTACTCTTTGAATTAACTCTCACTCTAATCCAACGGCATTGATAATTGCCTATATCATTATGGATTAAAGCTAGATTAGAGAACTCTGGAATTAATTTTACTAATATCTGACAACCATTACATATTCCTATAATCAGCTTGTCCTGAGATAAAAACTCTTGAAACTCATCCAACAAGTTGTTTTTAATGCGTAAAGCAAATGCATTACCAGCACCAGTGTCATCACCATAGGAAAAACCCCCTGGAATTGCAAGTATATTGCTTAATTTCAGTTCACCTGGATTATCTATGATATCGTTAATGTGAACGATTTTTACTTCAATATTACCAATACCAAGTTTTCTGCTGCATTCCATAAATGCAAATGCAGTTTCTTTTTCGCAATTTAAGCCATAACCAGATAGGACTGTGATTTTCATGAATTGCTAAAAATTAAAAAATTCGAATTTCCTTTTTACAAAATTTGCTACTAAATTTAACGCAAATAACACCAATAATAAAGCTATAATTGCGATAGCAGCAAGTTCAACAAATGCAATTTCAGGATTGCTTGACCATATGTATATTTGCACAGGTAGAACAGTTGCCGGATCGAAAAAGGACGTAGGTGTATCAGCAATAAATGCCACCATACCCATCATAAGTAAAGGAGAAGATTCACCTAAAATCCTTGCAATTGCAAGCACAGTACCATGTATTATTCTTGGTAACGCAATCGGTAAAGAGTGATCTAATATCACCTTGATGTGAGGTGCACCGAGCGCAAACGCTGCATCTTTTATCGTAATAGGAACATTCGCAAAGGCATTTTTTGTTGCAATTATAATATTAGGTAACATCATAAATGAAAGAGTCATTCCACCAACAAGTGGTGAAGAGCGTGGTAGCCCAAATATGCCAAGATAGAGAGTTAAGCCCACTACACCAAATATTATTGAAGGCACTGCAGCAAGATTATTTATGCTAATTTCTACAATATTAGTCATTAGCCTATTTTTAGGCATAAATTCGTAAAGACAGATGCCCGACATAATTCCTATTGGTAATGCTAATGCTAGGCACACTATAATTGTCATTAATGAACCGATAAACGCTCCTAAAATCCCTGCATTCTCAGGTTCACGAGAGTCAGATTTAAGGAATAAAGACTTATTAAAAAATTTTTTCACTCTCCTCTTTTCTTTTAGCCAATCAAGTAATTTAGCATAACGATCATTCAAATATTTATCTTTATTTATTGAATTAATTATACTTGACGCGGTAAACCAGATCTCATATTCACCACTATCTTTTACTTTCTTACGAAAAAATTTCTCTAGTTCTTTGTAAGAATTACGACTTAAAATTTCGTCACCGTCTTTAAAATCAGTTCCTCCAAACACCTTACGTAAAGAATCGTTGAGTAAGCCAATGGACTTATACCGCAAATCACTAGGATTACTCGCCAAAGTAAGATCAGCATTTATTTCAACTGGCAATAAAATTTTCGTTACTGTTAAGGCACTGTAAGAGTTAACTAATATACTCAACAATATACACACAGGACAGCCAAGTGAGATAACTAGTGCCGTGAAAGAACAAAAGCGTAGCGCTCTGTTCTTTTTATTTTTCCTTTTTATACGAGCATGTACACGCCTTGACTGAAGTAATTTAAGGAATTTTTTCTTTATACTCATTTATTTTTCCTGGATCCCATCGTCAAGCCCACAGCTGTACAAACGTCCAGTTTAATAACCGTTGATGTCATTCCCTATTGTATCTACTTAGATTTCTTTTTAACATAAGTAGTACGTTCTTTGATCCTTGCAGCTTTTCCAAATAGTTTGCACAGATAATACAGTTTTGCTCTACGAACCTTTCCTTTTCTTGTCACTTGCACTGAAACCAGTGCAGGAGAATAAACAAAAAACTGAGACACTATACTTTCTCCATGGCTAACTTTTCTGACTGCAAAAGAAGAATGTAACCCGCGGTTCCTTTTTGATATACATACACCTTCAAATATCTGTATACGTTCACTTGTACCGTCAACTACTTTAAAAGTGACCTTCAAATCATCGCCAGGACGAAATTCTGGTATTTCTTTAGCTAACACTTGCATTTGCTGTTCGTTAAATTTTTTAAGTAAATTTGTCATTTATCTCTCCACTCAATAATTCAGGCCTACGCTTTTTTGTTATAACATGAGACTGCTTCTGCCTCCAATCACTTATTTTTTTGTGATTGCCAGATAACAAAACCTCAGGTACTTTATATCCCTTCCACTGCTCAGGTCTAGTATATTGAGGATATTCAAGTACACCACCACCATAATTAAAACTTTCTTCAGTAATACTATCGGTATTATTTACTACACCTGGAAGAAGTCTAATGCATGCATCAAGAACCACCATTGCAGCTGGCTCACCTCCTGAAAGTATATAATCTCCAATACTTAACTCATAAGGAGTATACGCATCAATTATCCTTTGGTCAATACCTTCAAATCGACCACACAATATTGTTATATGAGGAAACTCTAATAATTCTCTGGCAATATTCTGATTAAACTTAGTTCCAGATGGAGTCATGTAAATAAACTTAGTGTTTTTATGAACAGAGAGCATACTATCTACTGCATCACCAACTACATCAGAACGCATAACCATTCCTGCTCCACCTCCATATGGAACATCATCCACAGTTGAATGTTTATCTTTCGCAAAAGAACGAATATTTATTACTTCAAGGTTCCATATTTTTTTTTCTAACGCTTTTCCGGCAAGAGAATAGTTCAAAAACCCCGGGAACATTTCTGGAAATATGGTTAATATTGTAACATTGAATGCCATTAAGGTTTATTTTAAGTTATTTGGGGCTATACTCTAAGAACAGTAAATTGATATAATATATAGTTAAATTAAACATGTCACTGAATAAAACGATATACGAAGGTAAAGCGAAAGCCATTATTGAAACTGAAGATTCATCAACTGTCATACAGCACTTTAAAGATGATGTCACAGCATTCAATAAGGAAAAATATGAAATTATTGAGGGCAAAGGAATAATTAATAATCATGTTAGTGCTTTTATCATGGAAAAGCTCGAAGAAGCAGGAATTAGCACGCATTTTATAAAAACTCTGAATGAAAGAGAACAGCTAGTCAAAAAGCTCAAGATAATACCTCTTGAGGTGGTAGTTAGAAATGTTGCAGCTGGCAGCTTTTGCAAACGTTTTAATATCAAAGAAGGTGAGAGGCTTGCATCTCCTATAATCGAGTTTTTTTACAAAAATGATGACCTAGCCGACCCAATGGTAAATGAAAATCACATACTGTATTTTGATTGGCTATCTAGCAAAGAAATGGATGAAGTAAAAACTACAACTTTAAAGATCAATGAAATCCTAACTGATTTATTCTCAAATGCAGGCATAGATCTAGTTGACCTTAAATTGGAATTTGGCAGATTGATAAATGACAGTACTAAAATCATTTTAGCCGATGAAATCAGCCCTGATAACTGCAGGTTATGGGATAAAAATACTTATAAAAAGCTAGATAAAGACGTCTTTCGTTTGAATTTAGGAGATTTAAAGGAAGCATACCTAGAAGTTGCAAAAAGACTGTCAGTAAAGTTAGGTTAACTAAATACTACTCTATCAAGTGGAGGGTTACATGCCTCATCAAGTTTTCCAATAATTTCAATTTTTTCTCCACGTTTTTGGAAATGATTTTTCACGTTTTGCATATTCTCAGAACTTACGATCAATACCATACCAATACCACAATTAAATGTTTTTAGCATTTCTTTCTTCTCTATTTTACCCTCCTTTGTTAGCCATAAAAATATATCTGGCCATTTCCAGGAATTAATGTCTATGTTTGCAAATAAGTTTTTTGGAAGAATTCGCGGAATATTGTCTACCAAACCACCACCCGTGATGTGCGCAATACCTTTTACTTGTGACATGATAGGCAGCAAAGAATCAACATATATTTTTGTTGGTTCAAGTAGTATTTCACTCCAAGATTTATTATTCCATAGAGATGTATCGTTATAATTTATACCTAAGCTTTTGAAAACATGGCGCACTAAAGAAAACCCATTTGAGTGAATTCCACTTGACTTTAAGCCAACTATATAATCACCTGCTTTCATCATACTACAGTTTGGAAGAATTTGCTTTCGATCAACTACACCAACCACAAACCCTGCAAGGTCATAGTGATTATTACCATACATTCCAGGCATTTCTGCAGTTTCCCCACCAACCAATGCTATTTTAGCTTGCTTGCACCCCTCTGCAATGCCCTTAACCACAGATAATAAAACATCTTTGGTCAAAACGCCTGTTGCAAAGTAATCAAGGAAAAACAAAGGCGTTGCTCCTTGTGCAAGTAAGTCATTTACACACATTGCAACTAAATCTATACCTATAGTATCATGTTTATTCACTTCTTGAGCTATCAACAGTTTCGTACCTACTCCATCAGTTGAGGAAACGAGTACTGGATGGTCATACTTCTTACTTAGTGCAGCAAAATCAAATAACGCAGAAAATGAACCTATTTCGCTGATTACTTCTTCTCTAGTAGTTTCTTGAGCAATAGGCTTGACTTCTTTTATTAACTTATTATATAGTTCAATATCTATTCCTGATCTGGTATAAGTATTCATAATCCTTTTATAAATTTTAAAATTGTTAATACTATATTAATGCCTTGATATAAAAAGTGCAACGAAACTTTCTCTTAATTGACTATTATATACTTACCAATATAGGGTAACTTAAATCATTTATAATTATCCAATGAACGAAAATACCAAAAACATACTGTTAATAACGGAACTGCTATCAGGACGGCTGCTTCATGACTTTGCTAACTCTATGAATGGAATAACGTTTGGCGTAGAAGAGCTTGAAGTAATAGATAAGAATGATGCTGATGCGCAGAAGGAAGCGTTGTTGTTTCTTAAAGAAAGCTCCGATGATTTAATATATAAACATAAAGTTATGAAGCAGGCATATTCTTCTTCAATGGATAATTATAGCTTTGATAAGACCAAATCTAATATCGAAAATTATTTATTAAAAAAAAAGTAAAGCTTACGTGGAAAATAGACGCATACTCTGCAAAAAATAAGGAAGATTTAATTGAAAAGATAAATAAGATAATTTCTAATATGGTGCTAACTATAGCCAGTGCAGTGGCGGAAGTTGAACTAGTATCTGTTTTACTGAGTCAAACAGAAGATAAAATGCTATTAACTATAAAAATTCTAAATGAACACAAACCAATAAGCAAATCATTAGTAGACAAATTAATCAAAAAAAATGACACTAATTTAAATACAAAAGATATTAATATCTATATGACCTCTTTATTATTAGAGTACTATAACACTGAAATGCATTATACTTGCGAAAATAATTTGCTGGAAATAGGTTTAACTATAACTTGAGTTGCATATTTGGTTATTACAACTTTTTCTTCGTGTCAAGGCATTCCCCGACAAGGGGTACCAAATCTAATTTTTGTAATCACTTAAGTCTAGTACTATTTTATTAATGTAGCGCTCATTTGCATCTTTGATGATAAACTTCATACCATTTTTATATTTAATGACTTCATCTACAGAAGGCACTTTACCAGCAATCGAAAGAATCAAACCACCAAGTGTAACATAGTCTTCTTCAGGGTCACGTAATTCTATTTTTAGATCCTCTTCTATATCTTTTATAAGAGCCCTTGCTGATACTTCAAACTTATTTTGAGACAATTCAGTAATGGTATATTCTGAATTTATTTCGTTTTCACTATCAATGTTTGGTATTAGTTCCTCTATAAGATCAGTCATTGAAATTAAACCATCAGTTCCACCATATTCATCCAATACGATAGCTAAGCATGATTTAGAAGAGTTCATCCTAACAAAAAGATTAGTTGTCTTCATCGAGGGTGGAACAAATATTACGCTTTGTATAATATGTTTCAGATTAAAATTTTTATCCCTATTAAAAATAACATCTTTTACATAAAAAAAGCCTATTACGTTATCAAAGTTATTTTTATAAATTGGTATTTTAGTGTGGCAAGTGTTTTTTATCTTCTTTATTATTTCACGCTCGCTTGACTCAATGTCTACTGCGCATATCTCTGTACGTGGAGTCATTATATCCATTATACCACAATCGCGGAATTTTAATAGACCATTAAATATATTAAGGTCTGGCAGATCTTTCATTAATGCCTCAGTCGCACACTTTTTCAACACAGAAGCTTTTTTGAAAAGGAAGAGAAAAATTCTATATGCTATTTTTTCTACTAAGGTTCTTTTTTTACTCAATTTATTCCCTGTAATGGCAAAAACGTTTTCAGATTAGATTTATCAAGAAAACTGTTATTAAATGTTTAATAAGCATGTGAATAATGTCAAATTAATTTGTGAATTATTTGTTGATATAAAATACCAACAATTGATCAACAACTTTTTCAACAACATATACATAGTTGTGTAACAATGCATGATGGTAAAGTATTTTCCATAAAAGAAAATTACTAACACTCTAAACACCTTACTTATACACATAAATCATAACAGAAAATCAATAATATACGAAAGTTACTCACATATTTATCCACAAGTTGAACAACGCCAATTTTTACTGAATTTTAAGTTAGTAACAAGTTATTGATAGAACTATTATTATTGCTATACTTTAATATACAAAAGAATAAACAGAATAGATTGGAAAGCGGCAAAACAACAATAGCGAAAATTATTAAGAGAAATGAGCCGGGTGGAAGAGTGCCTATCTGGCTAATGCGTCAGGCTGGCAGGTCTCTTCCTGAGTACCGCAAAGCAGTAGAAAATATGAATAATTTTATGGAGATATGCTACAACACAGATTTAGTGACAGAATTGACGTTACAGCCGGTGACAAGATTTGACATGGATGCGGCGATAATTTTTTCAGACATTTTAATAATAGCTGATGTTTTGGGTTGTGACGTGAATTTCGTACGCGGTGTAGGTCCAATAATAAAACCCGTGGAAAGTCCTAAGGAATTGAAGGGTCCACAAGAAATTGAAACTAAAACCTTACCAATTCTAAACGCTATAAAAAAAGTCAGAAGCCAATTACCAAAAGAAAAATCTCTCATAGGATTTGCTGGTGGACCATGGACAGTAGCCTCATACATCATAGAAGGTGGGAGCAGCAAAACTTTTTCCAAAGTATTAAATTTTTATCCTTCGTGTTTGAAGGAAATAATTGAACGAATAACGGAAGTAACGATTATTTATCTAATTAAACAGATAGAATTTGGAGCAGATGTTATTCAGCTATTTGACAGTAATGCTGGTGCGTTATCGGAACCATTGTTTAAAGAATATGTTATCGAACCAACAAAGAGAATTATCTTGGCAATAAAGGATAGATTTTCTGATTTTCCAATAATAGGTTTTCCAAGGTCTGCTGGAAATCTTTATAAAGATTACTGCGAACAAACAGGTGTATCTGCAGTAAGTATAGATTATAATGTTCCAATAAAATGGGCGAAAGCGAATCTAAACATCCCTCTACAAGGAAACCTTGATCCTAATCTTTTAGCCTATAATAAAACGGAAGCAATCAAAGAAGCAAAACGTATAATAGATTGCTTTAGAGATTTACCCTTCATATTTAATCTCGGACATGGAGTACTCCCTGATACTCCAGTTGAAAATATTGCTGCGTTGGTAAACCTGGTAAAAAGCTACTAATACAATACACAAAATTCCTAGCTTTTTTGTTGTACGGGGTTTATCATTTAAATTTAGCTTCAGTAAAATATGTCAGACCTTGCAAAAAGAATGTTCCTAATAAAACCATCACCTACGATTGCTGTAACTGATAAGGCAAATAAGTTGAAAAATGAAGGAAAAAAGATCTGTGTTTTAGCTGCAGGAGAACCGGATTTTGATACTCCAGATCATATAAAAAAAGCAGCTATTCAAGCAATAAGTGAAGGTAAGACTAAATATACTGCTGTTGATGGAACGCGTGAGCTGAAAGAAGCAATAATTAATAAGTTAAGAAAGGATAATAACCTCGAGTACACGCTTAACCAAATCTGTGTTGGTACAGGTGCTAAGCAGGTGTTATTCAATTTGTTCATGGCAACAATTAACTCTGGAGATGAAGTTATTATTCCAGCTCCTTATTGGGTTTCATATGTTGATATGGTAAGTCTTTTTGGCGGCTTGCCAGTTGTAGTAGAATGCAAACAAAATTTTAAACTGACAGCGGAATTATTGAAAAGCAGGATAACTAAAAAAACTAAATGGTTAATTCTTAACTCACCGAACAACCCTGCAGGAGCTGTGTACACATGTGATGAATTGAAAGACATAGCACAAATATTGCTTGAATATCCACATATGAATGTCGTTACAGATGATATTTATGAGCATATAATATACGACGAAAAGTTTTTTACTATCGCTCAGGTTGAGCCGAAGCTTTATGATAGAGTTTTTGTAGTCAATGGAGTATCAAAAGCCTATGCAATGACAGGCTGGAGAATAGGGTATATTGCAGGTAGAAGTGATGTGGTAAAAGCTATCTCTACGCTGCAGTCTCAAAGCACTTCTAATCCAAATTCGATAGCACAAGCAGCAGCAGCAGCAGCATTAAACGGTGATCATAGTTTTTTGAAAGAAAGAACAAGGATTTTTAAGAGTCGTAGAGATTTTATGGTGAAAGAGCTAAATTCTGTCCCGGGATTATCAGCGTCTGTTCCACAAGGTGCGTTTTATTTATTTGTCTCATGTGAAGGATTGCTCAGTAAAAGCACAAAAAGTGGTAAGATAATAAATAATGATTTAGATTTTACTGAATACTTACTGGGAGATCATTTGGTTGCTGTGGTTCCAGGAATTGCATTTGGTCTAGAAAATTTTATCAGAATTTCTTATGCAACCTCTCAGGAACAATTAGAAATTGGATGTGATAGTATTACTAAAGCGTGCCAGGAGTTAAAATGAAATAGACTATCCATTAATTACCCATTTCACCGCGTCAAAAATATTCACTAAGGTTATCTTGAATGCTCTAATTTGTGTTTTTCTATGGAAGGCATTTTTATTGATTGAGCAAGTGTCTTTCTAATATTGAATTCCTCATTTTTTTCATTTTGTTGCAGTAAGTTAATGTTATTTATTTTATTTACTAAATCTTTCCCCTTTTCCAGAGTCTTTAAATCACTTTCGTTAATGTGATGTTCATTGTAAAATTCTGCAACAATTTCTTTTCTTTTCGGATAAGTATTTAAAAATTCCAACACCTGATGTTTAGCAACAGCTTGAATAAATTTCTTATTAAATCTTGAATCGTTATATAGATCTTCTAAATTTTCATCGTAGTGTTTTGCTTCATTTACAGCAAGCTTTATTATCTCTTCTATACCACTTAGAAGTTTCCTATACAATTTGTCGTATCTATTGCCTAGCACGTGTGTAGCGAATGTTTGTTCAATGTATTTTGTTATGTAATTTTGCAGCGTATTATCTATCGTGCTTATATTCATCAGCCTGCTTTAATATTATATTAACTATTTTACACATAAAAAGGTTAATATTGAATTAATAGAATACTTCTGAAGTCAAATTTTACTGAAAATTATGGTATTTAAGATATAATTGTCAGCATGAAATAAAAACATAAATAAAATGGATCTTGTAACAAAAGTGAAGCTCAAGATAAAGATGAATAAGGGTAAAATCATAAATATACTTATCATTTGTGGTGTAATTTTTTTTATATACCTTATTCATGAGCCAGTTGTAGATATGGTAGAAAAAATTATAAGTAAAATAAAAGGTCTCTTTTAAAAATAGAAAAAGTGAACTTTTTCCATCATCCAAACTTGAACCTGGAAAATTTAGTTAATGCATAAACTACTTATGTTGGCTATGAGTTCAACTGTATAAAATTCCGGTAAATTAAAATAAGTATTCATAAAAATATTGTTTTCTATAAACAGAGTATCTATAATACTAGCTTTGGGGTAAAGTATTGCAGAGGAATTTTTTAATCTGGTTGTTGGCGTCACTGTTTTATGCATACCAATATATATTACGCGTAATTCCAAATATTATAATTCCTGAATTGGTAGTAAGGTTTAATATAGGAACAACAGAAATAGGACAATTTTGTGGACTGTATTATGTAGGTTATGTGTTAGCACATATTCCTGTAGGTATTCTTTTAGATAGATTTGGTTCTAAAATTGTTATACCGATTTGTATTGCATTAACATCTTTAGGTGCTTTACCTTTAGTCAGTTCTAATGATTGGAGTTATTCTATTATTGGAAGAATAATTACTGGTATTGGATCCTCTGCTTCAGTACTTGGACTCTTTAAAATAATAAGTATTTATTACCGTAGAGAAAAATTTGCCATGATGTTTAGTATATCAGCTATTATTGGCATCTCAGGTGGTGTATTTGCCACTAAACCGTTACATATCTTATTTAATAAGTTTGGGTGGGACTATGTGTTTGTTACATTTATAACACTGGGATTGTTGCTTGCTCTTGTTTCCTTTATGTTTATACCCAAAATTGATACTTCAGAAGAAAGATTAAATATTAAAAGTTTAAGTGAAGTTATATTCAATAAAAATGTTCTATTAATAAGTTTATTTGGTGGCTTTATGGTTGGACCATTGGAAGGGTTTACAGATGTATGGTCTGCAACATTCTTGCATGAGATGTATGCTATAGATAGACAGGTTGCATACAATATTTCAAAATGGATACTGATAGGCTTTGGTTTTGGATATTTATCACTTTCTTACTTACTAGAAAAAAAACCAACCAAACACTATGAGATAATAATTTCTTGTGCTATGGCTATGATAATTGTGTTTTTATTACTTTTTATATGTAACATTAATTCACTTTTAGCATCCATATTACTATTTATAGTTGGTTTTGCTTCTGCGTACCAAATTGTTTTGACTGCCAAAGTTGTAAATCTTGTGAAGGATGATGCGGTAGCAAGTGCAGGATCTGTAAGTAATGCTATAGTTATGAGTTTTGGCTATTTTTTTCATACCGTTATTGCAAATATAATGAATTTTTATTGGGATGGTAAGATCGTTGATGAAAAACCGCTTTATGGAGCCGATGTAATGGTTAAATCTATGTTAATAATACCTATATGTTTACTAATAGGTATGATAGGCTTTTGGCTACTTAAAGTTATAAGCTGTAAAAAGAGCTAAGCAGATTTAGATGATTAATATAGTATTGTTTTTTATAACTAAAGTATCTATAATCCTAAATTTTAGCTGAGATTCATGTTGCAGAGGAATTTTTTAGTCTGGCTGTTGGCGTCACTGTTTTATGCATACCAATATATATTACGCGTAATTCCAAACATAATTGCGCCTGAATTGATAACAAAATTTAACATAAGTATTACAGATGTTGGCCAGTTTGGTGGGTTATACTATGTAGGCTATACGCTGGCTCACATACCTATTGGTCTTGCTCTTGACAAATTCGGGCCAAAATTTGTTTTGCCTATTTGTATTATCTTAACATTTACCGGAACATTACCACTTATATGCTTTGATGAGTGGTATTATTCAATACTTGGCAGAATAGTCGTTGGAATTGGGTCATCCGCTTCAGCAATTGGGCTTTTTAAAGTTGCAAGCATGTATTTTGCGCAAGAAAAATCAGCAAGAATGGCCAGCTTATCTATAATTATAGGAATTTTGGGAGGGATATGTGGCGGGTTACCTTTAGACTTCTTACTCGATAAATTTGGCTGGAATTATGTTATCTATACATTCTCAGCATTTGGGTGTTTACTTGCTCTGTTGCTGTTCTTAGTAACGCCTGAAAGCAATGCTCAACAGGAAAAAGTTAGCATTAGAGACTTAAAAAACATACTTTTCAACAAGCATATTATTCTAATTAGCTTTTTTGGTGGACTCATGGTCGGTCCAATGCAAGGTTTTGCCGATGGTTGGGTGAAAGCATTCTTTTTTGAAGTATATAAAATGAATGAAGACTTGGCATCTTCTCTCTCTTCCGTAATATTGATAGGAATGTTAATAGGATCATTCTCTTTGGCTTATTTATTGGAAAAATATAAAAATAAGCATTATGAAGTAATAATTGCATGCTCATTTGCAATGATCGCTAGTTTTCTTTTGCTTTTTACTCAGATTGGTGGCTTGTATGTTGTATTACCTACGCTTTTTATTATTGGCTTCACATCTGGATATCAGGTGGTTACCATTTACAAAGCGATAAGTTATGTAAATAATAACTTAATAGGATTAACTACAGCTGTGTCAAATATGATAGTCATGGTTTTTGGCTATTTTTTTCACACTGGGATCGCAAAAATAATAGATTTGTGTTGGGATAGGACAGTGATACAAGGAAATCCTGTGTATAGTGCTGAATTGCTGATAAAAGCAACATCTATTATTCCTGTATGTTTGCTGATAGCTGTTTTTGGGCTCTTATGGTTAAAAAAGCAGGATAAGCAGTCTTAAAATTGCTTGTGCATCTTAAAATTAAAGCGAGGTTTGATCTATGATGAGTGTTTTAAAAAAAATCTGTGGCTCTAAAAATAGTTTAAAGTCTTTTGATAACGAGGTTTATCAGTCTATAGAAAAAGAATTACAACGCCAAAAATCACAATTGCAATTAATTGCATCAGAAAATTTTGCAAGCAAAGCGGTAATGGAGGCACAAGGCTCTTTTCTGACTAATAAATACGCAGAAGGTTATCCAGGTAAAAGATATTACTGTGGTTGTGAGCATGTGGACAAAATTGAAAGTCTGGCTATAGAGAGACTTTGTAAGTTGTTTGGTGTAAAATTTGCAAACGTTCAACCTCACTCTGGTTCTCAGGCGAATCAAGCAGTGTTTGCTTCACTACTTGCTCCAGGTGATACGATACTTGGATTGTCACTGAATTGCGGTGGGCATCTAACTCATGGTGCGGCACCAAGCCTTTCTGGTAAATGGTTTAAGTCAGTTCAATATACAGTGAATAAAGACACTTACTTGCTGGATATGGATGAGATAGAAAAGCTGGCGCTGGAGCATAAACCGAAATTGATCATAGCTGGTGCTTCTGCTTATCCGAGAAAAATGGACTTCAAACGCTTTCGCGAAATTGCAGATAAAGTTGGTGCTTATTTGCTTGCAGACATTGCTCACTATGCAGGGCTTATTGCAGCGGGCGAATATCCATCCCCTGCTGAATATGCACATGTTATGACTTCCACAACTCACAAAACTTTGCGTGGTCCTCGTGGTGGAATAGTGATGACCAATGATGAAGCATTACACAAAAAAATTCAATCTGCAGTTTTTCCAGGATTGCAGGGCGGGCCACTTATGCATGTGATAGCTGCAAAAGCTGTTGCATTTAAAGAAGCATTAGCACCAGAGTTTAAGACTTATAGCAAGAAAGTCGTGGAAAATGCGAAAGTGCTGGCTCAAGAATTGCAAAAGCATGGACTTGACATTATAACCGGTGGCACTGACTCTCATATAGTGCTAGTTGACTTAAGATCGCAGAAATTAACTGGAAAAGACGTTGTAGATAGCCTTGAGAGAGCCGGTATTACCTGTAATAAAAACTCTGTACCATTTGATACAGCAAAGCCGACCATCACTTCAGGGCTCCGTTTTGGCACCGCTGCTGAGACAACACGCGGACTTGAGGCAGAAAATTTTAAAGAGATAGCTGGTCTAATAAATGAAGTAATTCAAGGATTAATCAGCGGAAATAGCTCAAGTGTCGAAAAAGCAGTAAAAGCTAAAGTTGAAAGGATTTGTAGTAATTTTCCTATTTATTAATTTATGTGGTGTCATCCAAGTAGCTGGTAGAAACGAAAAAACTTACTTGACACCCTTCGCCAGCCCTCTTATCATGAAACTGAAGGTATTCATTTATCTTCAATCTGTGCAGATTAAACGACAACAGTATTACGTAATTGGCGTCTTATTTTTAATTTTTTGCACTATGCGCACCCTACGTCTTCACAACATTTCTGGGTTTTTACCTATATAAGCTGAAACGCGCTTATAAAGCGTTTAAGACAGTATAGCACGCCAATTTGCAGGATTAGAGAGTGACAACTAGCTAATACGGGATTTCTTTTGCCTTTTTTTCTGCTTAGTAAATTTCTTAAACATTTAAACTAAGATGAGTTGCATTTAAAAGCAGCTAAATTGCAGTGTTTAAGACTTAAAAAACGCCAATACTGAAAATAGACAATGACTAGGGCTTCTTTTGCCTTTTTTCGTTTGGTAAATTTCTTAATGTTTGTAGCTAACATGAACAAACATTTGAGAGTAACTTCTGCTAGTAGGGTGTCATCCCAGTGCCCAGACACTGGGATCCAGGAATTTTATTAAGTTGGTAAGCATAAAAGTAGCCGTTTTATGTTAAAATACAACATTTTAATGATTATGAAAAGGCTGGATTCCAGCGTCACGCGCTGGAATGACATTGTAGGGTGTTATCCGAGTCCTTTTTCCGTCATCAGAGGACCATATGACGTCATCCAAGTAGCGTGACTACTTGGATCTAAGCTGTATTACCAAGTCCAATTAAGTGCAGCATCATCACTTGTTGGAGGCTCAAAATACGGTTGTGACATTTCCTCTTGCACAGCTCTTTTAAATTCTGGACTTTGTATGCTTATCTTTGTTACATGCTCTTGTAAGGCTTTCTCAGCAGCTATTTCAGCAGCTGTTGGACTTTTACCATCTGCTCCTGTCTCCCCTGTCTCTCCTTGTGGGCCTTGAGCTCCATCTTTACCATCTGCTCCTTTAGGACCAGTGGCTCCTGTCTCCCCTTTTAGCCCTTTACCTCCTAAGAACACCTTTGCTGTTTGATCATTTTTGTCACCATACGCTGTGTCAGTAGCATCAAGAAATCCTCCTAATTTATCCACTAAAATTGATTTGTCGCCGTCTTTTGCATCAAATATAGCATTCACGACATCTTTCGCTGCAGCTTTTGTTTTAAGCTCTGTAGCTTTAACAAAAGCAGTCTCTGCAGCAGTTTTAGTGTAAACTTCATCGGCTGGAGCAGCTTTAATATATACCTTATTTGTAAAATCAGGAGAAGCAGTTATAGCATCCACAACAGGCTGTTTTACTACTTCTGTTTTTAGCGTATCTGTAAGTCCTAAAGTTTTAACAAATGCATCATCAACACCTTTTTTGGTATAGATACCTTTATCATCAGCACCTTTTGCTAATTCTGGTATTAAAGCATCCACAACAGCTTTTTCTGCAACTTTTGTTCCAAGATCTGCAGTTTTAAGAAACGTGTCATCAACACCTTTTTTAGTATAGATACCATTATCATCAGCACCTTTTGCTAATTCTGGTATTAAAGCATCCACAACAGCTTTTTTTGCAACTTTTGTTGCAAGATCTGCAGTTTTAACAAACGCAGTATCTGCATCATTTTTAGTGTATACTTTATCGGTAAAATCAGTAGAAGCAATTATAGCATCCACGACATCTTTTGCTGCAGCTTTTGTTTTAAGCTCTGTAGCTTTGACAAAAGCAGTATCTGCATCAGTTTTAGTGTAAACATCTGCAGTATTAGCTTTGTTGGCTAGATCAGCTGCACCAGCTTTCTCTCCTAGCTCAGCATCGACGTAATTCTTGTCAGCTTTTTTTGCCAACTCATCATTTACATTTCTTTTAGTGTAAACATCTGCAGTATTAGCTTTCTTTCTCAACTCATCATCCACACCTTTTTTAGTATATATACCTTTATCATTAGCACCTTTATTGAGTTCCACTATCAATTTTCCTAAAAAATTTTTGTTAGTTGCAAGGTTTTCTATTGTATCTATTGTACTCAATTTTTCACTCAACGCCATATCACCCTCCATTAATTACAAAAACCATAGCATGCATGAAAATAGTATAATTTTCGTTAATGTTAGATTTTACATAAGATTTCCTTGAAACTTGTTGTTTCAGAATTCTTCTCTTGTCATTCAAGTGTGTAGCAGATGATGTCATTCCAGTCTGGAATCCAGCCTTTATTATGCAGCCACTTATTTAAAGTTAAGTTTTCTGGATCCCAGTGGGCTTTGTTGCATCGCTAGCTATGATGGATTAAAGATAAAAAAGATAGGGAATATCAGTAGCTTATTATTCTGGTATTTATAACAAGAACGGTCAGTGAATACCTAAATTTGAGTAAAAGAAATTTCACTACCACTCACTAATCTGGCTAAAATTCAAGAATTTCAATGCTTTAGCTATTTTCAATAGAATTAAATTTATTAATATAAATAACAAATTACTATTCTTAAATTTGATCAGATTGATTGCAAAAAAACAAGATTTTCAATAGGTTGCTTATAATCCTAACTATAGTTAGCCTTTCATAAGTAGCGATGCAACAAAGCCATCCCAGTGTCTGGGCACTGGGATGACACCGAAGGGGCTACTCGGATGACAAACCCTGTCATTCCAGGGCGTGACGCTGGTTTCCATCCAAGACGGCAGTGCTTGACACTGGAATGACAAGAAGAGGGCACTGCCCTCCTTGTATGTATTAGATATAGGCCGAGTTGTGGTCGTGATAAATGTGATCGCTTGCGCAATCGAACATTTTCACAAAACCATTCTCTAGATAAAGATTATATTCGTGATGTTGATCTGATAATACAATATTATCTTGCTCCTCTGAATTGAAATGACTTGAATCTGACAGCAATTCGTAATTTGGATTATCTATTTTACTAATGCTGCTTATTACTTTGCCATTACCACTTGATATAGCTAAACTATAACTATCACCATCCTTCATTATCTTGATGGACACCTTATCTTCAGGTAACACTATAAGCTTTTTCGTATCACTATCGTGGATTACGAATTTGCCTTTTTCAAAATAGTATTTGTCTTCCGGCAAAGCACCAACCTTGTATTCTGATGTGTGCAGTTTGTTCCAAAAATCTAACACAGATTGCTTTTCTGCTCCTTCCGCTCTATCATATAAGGCTTTTACATCATTATAATCTATCGTTACATTTGCCTTATGCTTCCCTTCTGAGTCCTGCTCGTAGCTCTTTTCTATTTTGAGAATTGTGTCTTTTAATACTACCTGTTCTTGCTCTTTCTCCTCCACTGAAGCTGACCTTTTTGCCCTTGTTGGAATTTGTGGCTGGTCAGACTGCATTTCACTATTGTCGTTTGATGCAGTTTTCTCTTCAGCAGCTTGTGCAACAACATTAGTAGTACTATGAACTTCTGTCTTAGTTTCACTTACTTGCCCTTTTGGACTTTCGGTTTTTGTATATATTCTCTGATAGTCCGTGTAGCCTCTATTAGTATCACCGATATCACCACTACCTTGATCGAAAGTTATTTTTTTACTTCCATTTCCCATATCCTCAATTTCAACTTGAGGAGAAACAGATGCTAGGAAATCGTTATAACTGTAGTTGTAGTCAGCAGAAAAGAATATTTTACCTTTGAAGTTATGGAAGTTATTAGATAACATTCCAATTTCTTCGTCGCCATCAAACAATTTTACTTTAGTGAAATATGTTTGATCTTTTATTCTAACTATTTCACCGCTAGAGTTTCTTTGTATGTGGTAATCATTTGGGTCGTACTTTATAGCAAAAAGTTTGCCAGAGCCATATTTCTCTAAGTTTATAAGGCCCACATTTACATGTTTATGGGAATAATCTCTCTTTTCATATTCATGTGCAAATATTGGATCTATGTATCTATATTCATCTGATATATTTGGCATACCTATTGGATGTTCATTACCATCTTTTGTCACCGGAACAAGCTTATATGCTCCGTCTTTTTCCACTAATTTTAGATGAGTAATACTTTGTGGTAGTTGAAACCTTACATTTGCTCCATGGTCATGAATAAATAGATCACCTTTCTCGGTAATATAAAAGCCCATATTTTTAAATTCATGTAAGCGCTCGTCTCCTTGCTTTACGACAGCTTCATATACATCATCGTCTGTCCTATCTGTTCCCTTATTATCCAGTAATTTTCCTTTTTCCACGATTACTCCATTTGCCTTTTGCTCATCAGAATATTGTGCATGTTCTGAATCCTGATGATTCAAAATTTTGGTACCTCTAAGAAGCAGAGAATCTAAATCTTTTTGGATGTGTCCAGTGCTAGGATGCAACAATTCATTTTCATGTAAATGCGCTTCATCAAAGTATTCATCGCGTTCAACTGTTCTGCCATCTATTAGGGAAGCTTTATAATGACCATTTTCTTTTGTAACTGCCATGTAAGCACCGCCTTCGTATGAAACATTTAAGTTGTGTAATATATCCTCAAAAACGAAAGTTTCTTTAGTTTGGCCTTCAACTTGCTTAAAAAATCCTGATTCGCTCAATAATTCTCCAAGCTTTGTATTTCCGTCATATATAGACAGTGCACCCATATCTCCTTGACCATGAGCTTGCATAGAAAAAATCTTACCTTCTTGTAGATCAATATGATTTGTACCTCTTATCAAGTTTGAATCGATATTGATCATCTCTTCTAACATCTTTTCTACATCGATGTTCTTAGTCGCTTTTACTTGTTCTAAGCCAGTGTTTATGGTTTCATCAAGTAAGGTACTTTTTAATTCCTCATATTTGGAGGGAATTGAATAATATTTGTCTGAATACTCTTCGTAAGAAATCTTCCCTTCGCTATATTCTTTATTTATCTTGGGATATTCCATTTGCCTCTGCTCATCCAGATTTTTTAATGCATCATCATAAGCTTTCTTTAAATTTTCATCATACTTTGATAGCATTCTAAAAGCCTGATTTTTATACTCTAGACTGTTTCGGTACTCATTACCTTGTTGGTCAGAGTAAGTTAGTTTATCTTGTCCATCGGAAGTTTTTACTACCTTGAGGAAATGATATTCCTTTGATATATCAAGTGTATCATTTGTTGCCCTATTTATAGCACGAGCAACATCATAAAATGCAACGTGTTCTACAGGAGAAAAACTTCCAACGTTTTCTCCATCCATTTTTTCTATATTTGCTTTATAGTAGGATACGTTTTTAATTTCTCCACCCACTATTTCTTGACCAGTTGCTATGAAATCTCCTTTTGTAACTTGCAAAGCGTTGAGATGTTCCATTGCAGTTTCTGTATCATTCTCAGCAAGCCAACTTTTGAAGTCAGTATCGTGTCCTTTTATGTCTTTCAAGAAACTTTTTGACTCATCTGAGTTACCTTGACGTAAAGCATCTAGGTAGTCTCTTAATAAACTAGGATCTTTTTCCTGTAAGTACATTATCAACGCATGACCTGTTTTATAAACTAGGCTATTTGCTTCGCTGTCCTTTGAGTATTCTAAACTTAAAATTTTATCTAAATCCAAATTTGCAGCTTCGGTCTTGTCAATACTTGATCCTTGAGAATTGAATTTATGATCTGAATGATGCTCAAAGTAATCTGCAATTCCTTCCATTAATACTGTAGGTAAAGATTTGCCTCCTGTAGCCAAGTAAGTTAAACCATGTGCAAATTCATGCTGAAGATTATGAACGCCACCTTGCTGGTAGACGTACATTTCAGCAAAAACATCAGCTTTCCCTTTGTAGTAACATTTACCACCTTCGTCTCCAAGGTAAGAACCGAAACGCTCGCTTCCACCAAGGTGAGTGTAATCATCCTTGTCATCAAACATGTAAATTTTAAATGTTTGTTCTGAACTGCCGCGTTCTAACTTGAATGTATCTTTAAAACTAGTAGCTGTTTCTCTTATCTCACTTTCAATGTTAGCAACTTTACTTGCTCTTAAATTGTGAGAATAAACCTCTACTTTAATATTTAAATCTTCAACTTCTATAACATGTGGCGAATTAAACCCTTTGCCGTTATTGTTGAAGTATTCTTCTTTAGTTATATTTTTATTTACTTGTTGATTGATTGCCATGATTCTAACCTATAATTTATTAACTCTTCAAATATCAAGCATAAAGTAATTTCCCTAAAAAAAACGTAAATTCCTGTATTAATATAATTTATATCTTAATAAATAAAGTATAGATAGTTAACTTAATATGTAAAATTTAGAATATGGCTGAAATTCTATACAGCTATATTTCGGAATCACATTGGACAAGGACAAAAGCAAAGTGGTTTATTGACTTTCATTCCACCAAAGCACTATACTAAAACCACGATGGGTAATTAGCTCAGTTGGTAGAGCACTTGCTTGACGTGCAAGCGGTCGCTGGTTCGAACCCAGTGTTACCCACGTTTTTGTTCATGAAAAGATTTTATATGACAGCAGTGCATAACGGTAAACACTCAGCAGCGCAGTCCAAGCGCTTAATCTATTCCATAATAATAGTTGCGATAACAATGTTTATGGAAATAGTAGGTGGAATAATTTCACATTCGCTTGCTCTATTATCAGATGCAGGGCATATGCTCACTGACCTCTTTGCCTTGGTTTTAAGCTGGTTAGCACATAGGTTTTCAGCTAAGAAATCCGATTTGCAGAGATCATACGGGTATCATCGGTTGCAGATAATTGCAGCATTTGTTAATGGTTTAACTCTATTCCTCATTGCAGTAATCATTATAATTGAGTCAATAAAAAGGTTTATTTTTCCAGTCAATGTTGAGTGGAAAGTAATGTTAATAATTGCTACACTTGGCCTGATCTCTAATATCATAGTCTTTTTTATATTACATAGTAAATGCGAGAGCAATATAAACATAAAAAGTGCTGTACTACACGTTATAGGAGATATCTTAGGTTCTGTAGCTGCTATACTTGCATCCATAATTATCATGCTTACTGGATGGCAAATAGTAGATCCAATCTTATCAGTATTTGTTAGTGTGATAATTCTAAATAGTGGCTACAAAATTCTAAAGAATTCTTGCCATATACTCCTTGAAGGTACACCTGAGGGTATATCTGCTGAAGAGATAAAAAGTAAGATCACATCAGAATTACCTGAAGTGATAGATGTGCACCACATACATACATGGTCGCTGTCTGATAATTATTTTATAATTACCATGCATGCTAAAATAAAGCAAAATGTGCAGCACACCAATGTTTTATATGAAATAAAAAAAATATTGCTAGATAAGTTCGAAATAGCACACTCTACAGTTGAAATCGAGTATGATGAATGTGCGGATAATAAGATACTTAAACATTGACGTTTTAAATTATTATGCTATTACTAAAGTGTAATGATGTTGAAGGTAAGCTATGATAGGTATTTCTCAAATACAATTTCCTTCAAAGGAATCTAGCAGGCTAAAGTTTGTTAGTTATTTTGCAACTTTTGTTTCTTTAAGCATTATCACTAATCCCGTTAATGTTCTTTTTTCTCTTGGTACTATATTCTTCAGGTCTGAAATTAAAACTCTTTATATCTACAAAGAAATAAAAACGGCAAAACAGCAAAAGATGAGCAAAAGGGAATATTGGGAAATATTTTTTAAGAACAATACAATCAAGGTAGCAGCCTTCCTCTTGTTTTCTGCTTTTATAACATATCTAACTTTCACTACCACTTTTTTGCTTATTTCGTTACTGGGAACTATACCACTTACAATGCTATTGGTTTTATTGCAGAGTGAACTGAGACCAAAAGATTTTAACCCATTTACGCTGCTTAAAGCTTCTATAAATTTCTTTTTGGAGGGTATAAAAGAGAATTTACGTGGTATGGTTAATAGTTTTGATGTTAAGCTTGAACATTTACTGCCCCATCAATTAAATGATGATATCATTAAAAATATTGATAAATTAAAAGATAAGTATGGTGAAAAAGTATCCGAAGACGTTATTAATGATAGAGAATTTAAGCAATTTATTGAATATATAAATGATTTAAATGAACTTAATTATCGTCAATTTAGTGATGAGGATAAAGGAAGAGTAATTACATTTTTAAATGACTTTTGCAAAGATGATCAAAAGCATAGCTCCGGCTTTACAGGTGGACAGATTTTACTTTTAGTTCTGAAAGCCTGCAATGATGGAGACAGAGAAGCTGTAAAAAATAAAAAAGACGCGTTAATTACAAATTTGCTTGATAGCCAAACTTTCTCTAGAAAAGAGCGAATCCCTAACACCTGTTTTACCGGTATTGTCTACAGAATGTTAAGCACACTAGAGGGTATTCATCCTGATCCAGAAATTAGATTTACTGCTCCGCAGCAAATATCAATTTCAGAGGCAAAAAATGAAGCACGTAAGTTCATGTTAGACAGGTTAAAAAACAAAAAAAACAGTAAAGAAATTCTTAAGGCTTGGTACAAAGCTCAGAATGACCCTAACGATGAAAGTCAGAAGATAGTTGATAATTTTATTTCAGAAGTAAGTATTCCTTTAATGAGAAAATTATTGAGTTTCACTTCTCAATATAGTGAACAAATTGTGCTGATGTTAATGAAAGATATTAGTTCTATAAAGTTAGTAGAATTCTTGGATGAGCGCTTATCTTTTTATATTGCACAAGAAACAAACACAAGATGTTGTGCTGATATAAAAGAAAAAGTTTTTCTAGAGCTTTTAAACCAAAATTTACTCAAGACAGATTTTTCTCTCAAGGATTCATCTGTGGATGAAGCTAAAAGAATAGCTAGCAAAATAATAATAGGAGAAGTCGAGAAATTTAGGTCAGAAGCTGTTGAAAAGGCTAGGAAAGTTAACCCTATAGAAGTTCAAGTAGATGCTACATTGCAAAATCTGTCAGCCTTGCCACGAGAAAAGAAGTGTTGCATTGCGTATAGCAGACTAAGTAGCCAGTATAAAGGTGATGAAAGAGAGATAATGGAGAACATCTTACTAAAAAAATTAGAGATAACGAAAAAAGAAATGAATAAGATGCTAGAAGAGAATGATATACGTAAGCTAAAATTAGCACTTGATGATGCATGTAAGAAAAGTGGAAAAAGCATGGAAGAAATGATAAAAGAAGTAGAGGAAGTAGTCTCAAGTCGTTTCTCGCATGAAGTATCTGTTAGTAATATAGCAGCAGAGTCAGCATGCTTATAAAAATTTATTTTCCTTACCTTGCAGAAGATTCACAATATTTCTGTGGTGCTTTAAGAAAACTAGTGCTCCTATAATTAGTAATGTTAAGAACAAATTCCTCTGAAAAAAAAAGGACCATGCTACAGCCGTTGAAGTAGCACTGAGTGAAGCAAGGGAAGAGTATCTAAAGGCAAGAAAGACTATTATCCAAATTATTACGAATACTAAAGTAATATCAATGTTAAATGCTATCAGTATCCCTAGAGTGGTTGCAACGCCCTTTCCTCCACTGAATTTTAGCCATACAGGAAACATGTGTCCTAAAACTGCTAAAATTGCAGATATGTATATACAAAGATTATCATCAAAAAATTGTTGTGCTATATAAACGGCAATAAATCCCTTAAAGGAATCCAGAAGTAATGCCAAAGCAGCAAGAAATTTATTTCCTGTTCTTGCAACGTTTGTAGCACCAATATTACCTGAACCTATTTCTCTTAAGTTTATCCCTTTTATTCTTGTAATGATTAAGCTAAACGGTATTGAACCGAGTATGTAGGATAGTATAAGGATTACGTACCTCTCCATCATATCCACAGTTGTTGTAATTTGAAGGCAATTTGTTGCCTTGAACGACGTCGTTCCAGCGTTTCTTTTCGTATCATCTGAGTACCAGAAGGGTGTCATTCCAGTGCTTGACACTGGAATCCAGATATAAAAGTATTTGCAAATTATGCAGTTGACAACGGATTCTAGGAGCATATCTTAAAAATAATGTCCATGATGAAATAGACTGGATCCCAGTGTCACGCACTGGGATGACAAGAGAGAGTTCTGAGGTAACAAGAAGATGGTACTGAAATGACATCTGTTGTTGTACCTTCATATGCCAAAATTTAATTAATTTTATTATTCCTCAGCCTTTTTAGGTAGCACTGAACTTCATCGTTAATCTGATTGCTAAACA
This sequence comes from Wolbachia endosymbiont (group A) of Phasia obesa, assembly GCF_964028125.1. NCBI lineage: Bacteria > Pseudomonadati > Pseudomonadota > Alphaproteobacteria > Rickettsiales > Anaplasmataceae > Wolbachia > Wolbachia endosymbiont (group A) of Phasia obesa. Next base: position 207,832 of record NZ_OZ034764.1, on the reverse strand, counting down.
GTATAAGCGCTGTCATGTTGATCAAAGCTAAACAAGAGAACAAAGTTCCACCGATATTGGCAATAGCCATTATATCTTTAGAAAGGCCAGAGAAAAACGCCACAATTATTACCGCTATGCGGTATATCACTATACTTTTTGCACCGAATAAATATAGCCACCCCATTTCACAACAATATACAAATGAAATTACCGAAGAAAATGCAAACAAAGGAGCAGCTACTGTTAGAAGGATAGGAAACCATGGAGAAACTGTCTCAAATGCCTTTTGAGTAATTAATATTCCCTCACCAACACCTGTTTGGTATGCACCTGTTATTACTATCGTTATTCCAGTTAAACAGCAAATGAGCATTGTATCAAAACACGGCTCTATCATTGCAACAAGCCCTGTTCTTACTGGTTCTTCATCTTTAGTTGTTGCATGAGTAATTGAAGCAGAACCAACACCCGCTTCGCTGGCAAAGATTGCCCTTTGAATTCCAGCAACAAATGCTCCTACCATCCCTCCGCCAACAGCATTGAAATCTATCATAGTGGAAAATAATATTTTCAACGTATAACCAAGGTTATGAATATTAAATGCAATAATAATAATACAACTAAAGATATATATAAGTGACATAATAGGCACTAGTGCAGAAGATACTCTAGCTATCCTTTTAATTCCACCAATAATCACTAGAGCAAGCAGCGCAGAGATTATGGAAGAAAGAAACCAAGAGTGACCATCTACCCAACTTGAATAGCCAGATAATATGGAAACCATTTGGTTGGTTTGAAACGCTACACTTCCACCAAGACCTGATAATACAAAGAATACTGCATACATGGCAGCCAGCACAATACCAAGTTTTTTAAATCCAAATTCCTCCAGACCATTCCTTATATACTGAAAGGGACCACTAAACAATTGGTCCTGATCTTCTGTTCTATGTCTAAACGCCAACGTTACCTCAGCAAATTTTGCTGACATACCAAAAAAACCTGTAATCATCATCCAAGGCACCGCTCCTGGCCCTCCCATTGAAACTGCAATTGCGACTCCAGCAACAGTTCCAAGGCCTACTGTGCTTGAAAGTGCAGTCATAAATGCCTGAAAATGCGTAATATGACCATCATGGTGATTCGTGTCATATTTTCCACATAAAATAGCAAATGCATGCTTAAACATTCTTATGTTGAGAAATCCAAAACGTAATGTTAGAAACACATAACCAAAAACTAGTAGAAGGATTATAAATGGCACGTAAAGGATCTTGAAAAACAGCACTTCATTCATGAAGTTATTTATTCCATTCAACACAGCGTCATAACTTTCGTAAAAACCTGAAGCAGCATGCGCATCATTAAACAATAGACAAAATAACACCATACAAAGTAATCTATAAGTCATGTTTAATACCTTTTAGAATTGTAATAGGAATCTATTGTACTCAAGACTTCCCTTCTCAGTAGATATATTGCAACAGCATTTGGAATCATAAGGCACATAAACAAACTGTCACCTAGATAAGATATAAATTCTATATTCTTTGACATACAACTGATATACACTGAAACCACTATAAGAATTTGGAACGGTATCAGTATTTTTTTACTACCAAATAAATACAGCAAAGCAACTTCACAGTAGTAACAATAAGCTATTATTGTGGAAAATGCAAAGGAAAACATCATTAGCGGAAAAACTAACTTGCTGAACAAGGGCAAAGCTGTTGAAAATATCGAACTAATTAGTGTAATATCACCCACGTTATCAGTGCTATGCATACCAGTGATAATTATCACAATACCAGTCAAAAATGAGATTAATATTGTGTCTATAAGTGGTGCAATCATTGCAACGCACCCAACTTTAATTGGATCTTCTTCTTTTACAGCTGAATGTGCTATAGCTGCTGTTCCGGTACCTGCTTCGTTAGCAAACACTGATCTTCTCACTCCGGCTATTAATCCGCTCAATACTCCGCTTCCTATAGCTGATTTATTGAAGATATCTTGGAATATTATGGATAGAGCATTCAGCAAATTACTTCCGTTTACATAAATTAAATATATACACATACCCACATATAGCACTATCATAATTGGTGCTAAGCTCGTTGAAACGAAAGCAATGCGCTTTATTCCTCCCAATATTACAATAAAGACAAGCAGGGATATAATAATGGATGCGTTGTATTCTAGGAGGTTATTTGATAGTGCTGCTATTTGATTTGCTTGAAATGGTATACCGCCCAAAATCATTGCAATAAGTAGCATAATCGCATAAGTGAAGGCAAGAAATCTACCAGTTTTTGCAAATCCAATTTTTGCAAGCCCGTACTTCATGTAATAAAAAGCCCCGCCAGTTGTATTTTCAGAGCGATAAGTAAATGCAAGCACCACCTCGGCAAACTTTATCGACATACCAAGTATTCCGGTAATTACCATCCAAAAAACTGCACTTGGGCCCCCTATTGTGATAGCTATTGCAACTCCTGATATTGTTCCAAGACCAACTGTTCCTGAAATTACTGTTGCAAACGCTTGAATATGAGTGATTATGCCATTGTTGCTGTTATTACACTTTAGATTGAATAGCGTCTGTATTCCATATTTAAGTAACCTAAAGTTAATGAATTTGAACTGGGCAGTACAAAAGATTCCAGTTGCAATTACCCAAATAATTATAAATGGAATGTTGAATATCTTTATATACAGAAATGAATTTAATAGTTCACTTATCTTCAAAATCATGCAGTTTTCTATTTTTTGTTAGCTAACGAGTTTTATATGTAAAATATATGTAAAACCCGATGCTTATTGGAATAGTAAGTGTATACACTATACCTAAAATTGGTAGAGTCATCCAGGGCTTACTGATGAAAAATACAATAAGTACTCCAAAAAATGACACAAATATATAGGATAGGCTTTTGGGAATATAAATATATTTTGCAGAGAAAGTTGGAATGTGACTTATCGAAAAAAATGAAATGGCCAGAAAGTAACAAGCTACGTTTCTTGTGTTAAAAAATCGCTCTATGAGAAGTAAGTATTCACTCTCATGAGATTGAAAGGTAATAATTATTGGTAACAAAGAAAGTAAAGCACACACTGGAGCTGGAACACCAGAAAAGAAAAATTTTTCCCAGTATGGTTGTTCTGAGTGTAGCGAAACATTAAATCTTGCAAGTCTTATTGATATGCAGATTACGTATATCATTACTAAAATCCAACCTATGACTTTGATTTCGTTTAGCTTCCAAAAATACAAAAGAAATGCAGGCGCTGCACCAAAATTTAGAAAATCTGCAAAAGAATCAAGCTGGGCTCCAAAATCGCTAGTTGATTTTAGAATTCTAGCTATTCTGCCATCCATTCCATCTATTATTGCTGCAATGATGATAAAAATTACTGAGAATTCCCATTGTTCATTAAATGTAAATTTAAGTGAAGTGAGACCAGAACATAAACCCAATAAAGTTATAAAGTTTGGGAATAATTTAGTAATAGGTAAGAATCTACTGTTACTTCCATCGTTATTCATATAACGTCAAAAGTAAGCTTCTCTTGAACGTTTTCCTTATTTAAGTTTGCTATAATTGTTTCACCACCAATAACAGTTTGCCCTTCTGAAACTCTGACTTCTGTATCAGCAGGAACATAGATATTCACTCTACTGCCAAACCTTATAATTCCAAACCTTTCACCTGCTTTTACGTTCTGGGATATTCCTAAATTACAAACGATACGACGTGCAATTAATCCAGCTATTTGCTCCACAATAATTTCTTTCCCCTTTTCGTATTCAATTACAATAACCTGCTTTTCATTTTCATTACTAGACCTATTGCTCATTGCGGATACAAACTTGCCTTTTTTATAACTCATTTCCTTTATCGTACCAGATATTGGTATACGGTTCACATGGACGTTCAAAACACTTAAAAATATGCTAACAAGCGTAAACTTCTTCTCCTCTCCGTTTTCTGCTGATAAAGGATAATTAACTTCTTCAATTTTTGAAATCACACCATCAGCAGGACTTAATATAAGATTCTTATTGTTTGGCACAGCTCTTGCTGGATCACGAAAGAAATAAGTACACAATAATGTCGGAAACAAGCACGTAACGCCAAACCCCCAAGATATAGAGAATGCTATACACGTTACTATAAAGGAAACTACTATAAATGAATAACCTTCCCTGTTTATATTAGGTAAACCAAAACACATAATCTTATTAACAATAACCTATTGTTAACAATTTATCATTTATAATTTCTCATGAAAAGCTTTTTTTAACTGCTTCAGCAAAGTCTTTTTGATACAAGGTAACATTACAGATTGTTATATTAGCACATAGAATTACCGTCATACTGTAACAACCCGTCCAACACAAAATCTAATGCCTAAGTTTAGATCAGAAAACTGATTCTTCTAAAAGTTGCTCACTATCCTCGTCTATTATGATAGAATTATCATGATTTCTGAGTAAATCTCTGATTTTCGTTTCTATTTCATTTGCGACTTCTTTGTTTGTTTTTAGGTAAGTTTTTACATTCTCTCTTCCTTGCCCAAGACGTGTGTTGTTATATGAATAGTAAGCGCCTGCTTTTTCAAGCACACCAAGCTTTGCTCCCATATCTATTATTTCTCCGAGTTTTGATATACCTTCATTGTACATTATATCAAATTTCGCTTCTCTAAATGGAGGAGCAACTTTATTTTTTACAACTTTAACTCTTGTTTCATTACCTGTAATATTTTCTTTGTCTTTTATTACACCAACTTTTCTTATATCAAGCCTTACAGAAGTATAGAATTTTAATGCATTTCCACCCGTGGTAGTTTCAGGATTTCCATACACTACTCCTATTTTCATACGAATTTGATTAATAAATATCAATATACAGTTCGCTTTTGAAACGGCAGAGGTTAGTTTCCGTAGCCCATGACTTAGAAGCCTTGCTTGCAGCCCCATATGTTGATCACCCATATCACCTTCAATTTCAGCTCTTGGAGTTAATGCTGCGACAGAGTCAATAACTATCACATCAACCGCACCAGAACACACTAAATACTCAACAATATGCAACGCCTGCTCTCCAGTGTCTGGTTGTGAAATCACTAAATCATCAGTGCTTACCCCAAGTTTACGAGCATATAAGACATCCAATGCATGTTCTGCATCGATAAATGCGCATGATCCTCCTTTTTTTTGTGCTTCAGCAATCACGTGCAAGGCAAGAGTGGTTTTACCAGAACTCTCGGGGCCAAATATTTCAATTATACGCCCTTTTGGCAGACCTCCAACACCTAGAGCCGAATCAAGCGCAATTGATCCTGTGGATATTGTGTCTATTTTTTCTACAGGGTTTTGCTTCAACTTCATTATTGCACCTTTACCGAATGCTTTTTCAATCTGGCTTATTGCGTTATCTAGCGCTTTTTGTTTATCACTATTTCTTTCTTCTGGGTTACTTGCCATAGATCATTTATTAATTTATATAATTCTCTATGATAATCAAACGCGAATAACCTGCCAAGGTTTTTCTAGTATTTATGTATTATTTCAATGAAAAATATTAACGTTTTCATAAAGCAGATATTTGTTTGCCTTCGTTAGTAACACACTATACTTTAGTGTACGAACGTTGCAATTTGCAGCATAGCAGGTGGTGTCATCCAAGTAGCCAACACTGAAATGACTAAATTCGAAATGGCTACATGAATTTATTGTAAATTACTACCGTATAAGGTGCGATGCAACAAAGCCATTCCAGTGTCAGCTACTTGAATGACACCTCTTAGATGGGTCAGCTACTCAGATCTGCCATGAAAACTGCAACCCTAAATGTTGGAGCACTGTCGTACACTAAGCGCTGTAATGACAATTTTAGTCGCTTCATACACTTATCATGCTAGTCATAACAGAAATAATTTTTACCAAAGATATTTATGAAATAATTGACATAGTTTGGAAATATGTATATTATAGAACATTAATAGTTAGTTAATTTGTAGGTGTAATGTGGCTAGAAATGTTTTGAATGAAAATGAGTACCACGCTTTAAAGCAGTTGTTTTTAACATTTAATATTCAAAAGGAGGATGTGGTAAATTCTGACATTAAGAATATTAAGAAAAAGCTTAGTCAACAATACCGTAAATTATCGTTAAAATATCACTCAGATAAAAACCCAAACAATAAAGAAGCGGAGGAGAAATTTAAGGTTATTGCATTAAATAAGCCATTTTTTGAAGAATTTATAATAGAGCCATTGGAGAAAGGTCTCAATAAAAGAAATAATTTAATAAAAGAATTACGCGGTAAGTTGTGGAGTCGCAGTTATGAAGAATTGCAAAAATACTTAGATGATAAGTGCAGAAATAAACTCTATAATAAGCAGCAGTCAATTAACAATAATGTAACTGCTTATGTAAAATATTCTTCTTATTCAAATCTCTTAGGAGTTCTTTTAGTATCCTTCACATCAATTGCATTTTTAATAATTAATGGTATTTCTTCTAATGTACCAATAGCAGTAGGTTTTCTTGCTCCCTTGTTAGCAGGATCTATTTTGAGTCTAGCTGTTAAGAGCATTTATACTAGAAATGGGAAAGAGTTTAATCATCAGACTAATATTTTATTATTGTTTAACTTTGACCAAGAATGCGAAAATTTTTCAAAGAGTGATAGGACTAAATTAAAGTGGCTAAAAAATTCAGTTATTTTGAGCAACACAATCTGTACATCTTTAATGTTTTTCGGTGTGGGATTAGATTTAGTTGCCAACGGCTTTGGTATAACTAACTCTATGATGTTATCCGGCTTATTACTTTCATTACCATTCACGCTTTTAATTGTTACTTCACCTATTTTAAATGCTGCAAGTAATTATATTCTCAAAAAGACAGCTATAAATTCAATTGAGGAGCAATTTAAAGGTGATGATCAGTTTATAGAAGTCGATAACGAAAAGCCAAGCAGTACTATGAGCAATCAAAGTTATTTCCCCATCGGTCAGTTAATATCATCAAAGTTAGCTATTCTCCATAGCGAAGTCTCTAGCTAGGAACAATGAGCCACAGATTAGTATGGTTTTGACGTTTTGGATAGAGGCTTTTAATATGTGATTTGATATTGCATCGCCAATTGACTCACACTCAATTGCTTTTATTCCTATGTTATTGGCTTTTTCCCTAATCAAGTTTGTATTTGTTGCTTTGGGCTCAGACTTAACACAAACCGCACATAGTAGCTTGATATATGGCTTTAAGTGCTCTAAGAACTCTTCCACATTTCTGTTACGAGTAACACCAAAAATTATATAGATACCTTCAGCAAAATTATCTTTTACCCACTGAAATAGTACTCTAGCACCATCATTATTGTGCGCACCATCTAAAAATAATTGCCAATCTTTTGGTAGTAAAGAAATTAAATTGCCCTCTTTTATACGCTCCAGTCGTGCAGGCCAATAAGTGCACTGTAAACCTGAAGTGATATCCTCTTCTCCAATATCAAATCCATATTTTCCACTCAAAATGCTACATGCTGCAATAGCATTGCCTGCATTGATTATTTGGTGATCACCCTTTAAAGACGGCAAAGGAAATTCTATTGATTGAATAGCTGATTGGAAAACCATTTTGTTGTTCTTTTTTTTGCAATTCCATTCAAAACCTCCTCTATATAAGGGAGATTTCTTATTTATTGCGTGGTATTCTAGCGTGTTCATTATAGATTTTTCTTGTGGTGCTATCACGCAAGGAACATTAGGTTTCATTATTCCAGCCTTTTCACCTGCTATAATTTCTATAGTAGGGCCAAGATATTCCGTATGATCAAGTGCAATGGAAGTAATTATTGTTAAAATCGGACTATCTATAACATTTGTTGTATCAAGTCTTCCACCCATACCCACTTCAATTAAAGTTATATCGGCTTTGTGACGAGAAAAAGCTAAAAAAGCTGCAATAGTTGCAGCTTCAAACAGAGTGATAGGTTGTTCTGCAATTACGGCACGGCATTCTTCTAACAAGCTATATAATTCATTATCGTCGATATAACTGCCTGCAATAACTATTCTTTCATTAAAATTCACCAAATGTGGAGAAGTGTATGCGTGTACCTTATACCCTGCTGCTTGCATTATATATCTTATAAATGCTAGTGTTGAGCCTTTCCCATTAGTTCCAGCTATATGAATTACGGGAGGCACTTTTTTCTCGGGATTATCTAGTTTACTAAGAAAGCTTTTTATGCGATCAAGAGAAAAATCATTCGGCCTGCTACCAAGTGGCTTAGGCCAATGAGGCATATATATCATAGATTATTGTTACATTTTAATTCACCTATCACACTTGCTATGCCATGCGTGTCAATCTTCTCACTAAATTGAGAACGTTGATTAATAGCAATACTTATTCCACTCATTACAACATCACTTATCAAGAAAGAACTGTGATTTTTAGTAACTTTAAAATCAATATTTGTAAATTCTTCATCACCGTAAGAGAACCTTGTGCCAATTAAGCAAGTTTCATCGTCAACTGCTTTTGTACTCATTATGATCATTTCACTATTACTCATGTATTTAGATAAAATTTTAACGCACAAACGTGTAAGATACACTTCATACTCTCTTAAGAAATCTTCCCTTTCCTTCCGGGTAGTCAAAACCCAATATTTTCCCATGACAAATCGAGATATTTCTTTGAGGTTAACATTATTCTGAATGACCTCCTGAAGCTTTTCGTGTACATGCTCTAGGTTTTTTCTATTTCCTTTTGTAGATATGCTGTCTACTTGTTGTTTCATAGTATGCACAAAAATTTTGTGATCTGTACAATTAGTGTAAGCACTTGAAGAAATTACAATAAAAACAATAATGATTAAAACTTTAGTAATATTCATAAGATATACTTAAAATGCAAAGTTTAATAAAGATTAAATAACAATTACTGACTTTAATATACCTATAGACATGCCCTGTGTAAATCATCTATAATTCAAGTAGGGGTCTGTGCTATGCGTTATGAGTTAAGTTAAATTTCCCGAGCGATAATTTCTAGAGAAGGGAATTGCCTCTGCTGGTTTCGTTGAAACTAATATGCGATGCCCACCTTAACTTCAGGTCTCAGGAATCTACTAAGGCTGACGGTAGATACGGATCCTTTTTTGATTGGTACTAAATTTATGCTTCATCAATACAGAGAACAAGGTACCTTCCTATGTTCGCCTAATGAAGTATTCCAAATTGTAATTGATGTTGAAAGGTATCCTGATTTTGTTCCTTGGTGCAAAGCCGTTTATATAAAAGAAAAAATTGACAATCAAATGGTTGTGGACCTTCTAGCAGCTTTTCATGGAATTAAAGGAAGATATACATCAGAGGTAACCTTTCTTTCTCCAAGTAGAACAAACGAAGGTTGGATAAAAGCTGTATCATCAAATGGAATATTTAAACATCTATGCAATAAATGGCAATTCATTCCCATAGATGAAAATAAAACTATGGTAAAGTTTTATATAGAGTTTAAGTTTAAGTCCAACTCATTTTCAACCCTATTAAACTCAGTATATAAATATACACAAAGTAAAATAATTGCTGCATTTAAAGACAGGGCTGAAAGCCTTGCTAAACAAAAGTTACCTTGACACTATTTATATAAATATATAATTTTTTTAGTAAGTTAAGTATTTATATCGTAATGATTTTTAGACTATTGCTTTTATCAATTTTTATAAGTGTTAATTCTTATGCAGTTGTTAACCAACATATTCAAAAAGAAACTAATGAAATAACATCAAAGGAGTTACTATCACTATTACCCGATGATAAATTATTAGGAGATCCAAAAGCACCAATTCTAATGATAGAATATGCTTCATTAACTTGCTATCACTGCTCTCTTTTTCATAAGAATGTTTTTCCTAAAATAAAAGAGAAATATATAGACACAGGTAAGATGTTATATATATTTCGTCATTTTCCTTTGGATTACAGAGGGCTAAAGGCTGCAATGCTAAGTCATTGCTACGAAAAACAAGAAGACTACTTTAATTTTAACAAAGCTGTTTTTAACTCAATAGATTCGTGGAATTACTACAATTTAAGTGATTTGACTTTACTACAAAGAATTGCTGCACTAAGCAACTTAAAGCAAGATGCATTTAACCAATGCATTAATGATAAGAAAATTATGGATAAAATCATAAATGATAAATCACTGGCAATTAATAAACTTGGTATCACAGCTACCCCAATATTTTTCATCAAGCTTAACGATGGTAAGTCATATATAGAGCATAATAAAGTTAAACATGAAGGGTATAAAGAGCTGAAATACCTCACTGATGTAATAGATAAATTATATGGAAAAGCTATAGTGAAGTAATACCACTGTAGCTTACCATATAAAAGACTCTATGCTGAGTCATTGTTTTTTACGACTGTTTGTTGTTTTTTACGCTCAAATTCTCTTTTTTTACTGTGCCAAGCGTAGTAATACATAGCAATTTTATTCTCTATTAATACTATTGTTCCATCATAAAACTGAACCATATCCATAACTTTTCTCTGAGCTTCATCAAAACGTTCTTTATACTTTTCACGATAAGCTGGATTATTTAGTAACATAACCCCTTCATTCTTGTTAGATTTTTTGTTTAACGTTTCAACTTCGCTAGCAATAGTATAAGACATATAACCCCCTCTAATTGATTATAAAAATTATATTTTAATAAAGAGAAATGCGCATAAACAATCTCTTTAATTCCAGCACAATAATCGACTGCTTATTATACTAGTTAACTATAGTACAATATATAATAATTCTTGTCACTTAAAATTTTATACTATGAAATAATAACTTAAAATAAATGTTTTTATTATTTCAAACTATATTATTATATTTATAAATTGTGTATGAATTAAGCTTCCCTAATTTATAATCTATGCGTAATAATTTTAGTATAAAATTGTCATACATAAGAAATCTATTTGCAAAAGAATTTAAAACAATAGAAGAATATTGTATTCTTGAAAAAAAGCAACATATTCAGATCGGCCATGAAGAAGGAAAGCTATTAAGTTTATTTATAAAAATCCATAAAATCAAAAGTATTGTTGAGATTGGCACGTTATACGGTTATTCGTCGATTTGCATGGCAAAAGCTCTACTGGAAGATGGTCACATATATACAATAGAAAATAACCCTCAATACTCAAGAATAGCAAAAAAAAATTTTAGTGCTTTTAATCTGAGTGATAAAATTACTCTAATAGAAGGCAATGCATTGGAAAAACTTAATGAATTATCAGCAAAAGCACCATTTGACATGATATTTATCGATGCTGATAAAGGTGGTTATCCTAAATATTTAGATTGGGCAGAGTCATACATTAAACAAGATGGGCTAATCGTTGCAGATAACACTCTATTGTTTAACACAGTATTTTTAGAATCGCCTCCAAAAGAAGTATCAGAAAAATCATGGCATGCTATGAGGGAGTTTAATAATAGATTATCAGATGAAAAAAAATATTTCTCTATATTGATTCCAACTGATGAAGGAATGACTGTAGCTTTAAAGCTAACATAAGTTAAAAATCAAGGTCAGCATAATGTTTAGGAGGGATTAAACCAGAAATCCTCTCTAATAATATCTCACGAAAACAAGGCTTTGATTTAACAATGGAGTACCATTCTTTTAAAATTTTACTTTTTTCCCATGGAAAACTACTTACATAGTCTATTACAGAAATATGCGATGCTAAAGTAATATCAGCCAAAGTGAACTTATCGGTTGCAAGCCAAATGTTCTTGTTAATTAAGTGTTCAACATATTCTATATGGCAAAGCAGATTATGCTGAGCTGCATAGATAAACCTAGAATCAGGGCTGCGGTTAGTAATTACTTTTTCATTCATAATATACTTAGTAACTTCATTGTAAAATTTGTTATCGAACCAATTGATTAGAGCGCGTATTTTAGACTTAATAATAGTGGATGAACCAAATAATTTGACGTCGCTATTGTAAGTTTCTTCTATATATTCACAAATGGCATTACTATCCGCTATTACAAAGTTATTATCTATTAATACTGGTACTTGCCCGGTTGGATTGATCTCCATAAATTCATTCCGTTTTTCCCACGGATTTTCATACACTAGATCACAGCCCAACTTTTTTTCTTTGAGAAGGGCTCTAACTTTTCGTGAAAATGGACAAAGAGGAAAATGATATAAAATCATAATATTCCTCTTTTCTTATCCCAGTACCTATAGGTTGTTATTCCAGTGTGTGACACTGAAATCCACATCTTTTTTCTCTGGATCCAAGTTGGGATGACAAGAGAAGAGTATTTTAGGTAACAGTTGTTTACTCCAAAGTAATGTTGCAAGAGGTCTAACATATAAATTATAAGACTAATATAGGATATACCTTGCTAAATAAAAAAAAAAGTATAATATTTTATAAGGTATGCAGGCAAAAACTCTGTAATTTGGTCAGATCAGAAATGAAGCAGCCATATCAGAACCTTTTTGGGTTGCATACCTACTTCATTATTTGTTTTATCCGAAGCTGTGAATATAGCATTAAAACATCGTCCTAGTAGCTTTAAAGATCTAGTAGGTCAAGATATATTAGTGCGTGTATTAGAAAATGCTTTTATTTTAAACAAAATCCCACAATCTATACTGCTCTCTGGTAGTAGTGGAGTTGGTAAAACCACCACTGCAAGGATAATAGCTTTATGTTTGAATTGTTCCCTGGGGCCAATTTTTGAACCTTGCGGATCATGTGAAAATTGTCTAGCAATAAAAAATTCAAGCCATCCAGATGTGATTGAAATCGATGCAGCAAGTCACACTAGCATTGACGATATTAAAGTAATCCTGGGAGATATTTGCTATTCACCTATAAGCTCTAAATTCAAAGTCTACATTATAGATGAAGTACATATGTTATCCAGCAGTGCATTTAACGCATTACTTAAAACCCTAGAAGAGCCACCATCTAGTGTAAAATTCATTTTAGCAACTACGGAAATAAAAAAGATACCGATAACTATTATTGCACGTTGTCAAAGATTTGATTTACACAACATTCCTGTAGCTAAAATAGTGGAACGTTTAAATGATGTTGCACAAAAAGAGAGTTATTCTATTGAAAAGGGAGCATTAGAATTAATTGCACGACACTCTGGAAATTCAATGCGTAACGCCTTGTTTTTGATGAATCAAGCAGTGCTATATAGCAAAGATGGTGCAATATCCACTAAAAATGTGACAGACATACTTGGCCTAGTGGATAAAGATATTATATTTGATCTATTAGGGGCAATATTAGAAGGTGATTTACAGAAAGCTCTATCAGTGTTTGACAAGGCGATAAAAACAGCAAACCCACTTAGTATTTTTGAAGGTCTATTGCAAACAATTCAGTTAGTATGCCGTTTTTTAATTACGAAAGAGATTGATAGTGCAGTTACAGAGTATGAAAAGAATAGGATAAAAGATTTAAGTATAAAGAGATCTTTAATATTTTTTTCAAGATTGTGGAAGGTGTTGCTTAAAGGTATTCAAGATATAAAAACTTCAACATGCAACGATGTTGCTGCTGAAATGATGCTAATTAGTCTTTGCTATCTCTCTGATCTACCTTCTCCAGAACAGGTGATCAAAAAAGTTCTTTCACAAAATGTAGAGCAAGGAAATAGACAGGGCAGACCTGTTGCACCTTCCCCCTCTGTCATCCAAGTAGCTGACTACTCAGATCCAAAAAAATATGTGGAAAGTAAACAACAACCCCACTCTGTCATCCCAGTGCGTGACACTGGGATCCATGTGGAAAATAAACAACAAAATTACGATTTTGATAAGATTTTGCAACTATTAAGGCGGAGTAACCAAATTTATCTTTACAAACAACTGTGTAATAATCTACAATTAATAGATTGTAAACCTGGGTATTTAAAATTAAAAGCTGTATCTAAGTTGGACAGTAATTTTTGCAATGATTTAAAAAATTACTTAAACCAGGCAACTCAGCAGGAGTGGGTTATTACAGTTGATACGGGTTATATAAACAGGGAAGTGAGTAATTTAAATTATGCACCTGCAGTCAAGGATATACTTGACATGTTTAAAGGTGCAAAAGTAGTTAATATAGAAAATAAGGAGTAAGTTGTGGATTTTAGTCAAATAATGAAACAAGCGCAAGAGATGCAAAAAAAGCTTGCAGAAGCTCAAGAAAAATATATTGGAAAAGAGTTTCAAGGTATTTCTGGTGGTGGCAAAGTTTCTGTATTAGTGGAAGTCATAAAAATAGGTAGCTATAAAGCTAAAAAGGTGAACATAGACTTAGAACTTATGAGAAATGAGGAAAAAGATATAGTAGAGGATTTAGTAACAGCAGCGTTTAATGATGCCGTTAAAAAAGCAGAAGAAGATATGGCAAATGCAACTTCTGATCTCGCAGGTATGATGGGTTTACCACCTGGATTTAAACTTCCTTTTTGAATTTACTACTGAAGTTTCTTTTAGTGTAAGTATTTTTTTTCTAATACTAGACTTCTTTATATAATGCGCCTATAGCTAGCACAGCCCTATGTCATACCGCAATTCATTCCACAACTGTACGAACATTGCAATATGGCACATAGTAAACGATGTCATTCCAGTCTGGAATCCAGCCTTGCCGTAATCTCATCAAGAACGTTGTGTTTTAACATAAAACGGCTACTTTTATGCTTACCAACTTAATAAAATTCCTGATCCCAGTGGGCTTTGTTGCATCGCTCAAGTGAAAAGAACTGGCAGTTACTGACAAAATTCATTATAAATAGCCATTTAACTGTTGAAGAAAAAATATGCCACAAAAAATGAGAGTCAGTAACTGCCATGAATATAACAAATTTCTCCAAGAAAGAGGAAGCATTTTTTGTTATATCAATGACGCCATAGAAAATTGGTACGAGAATTGTCCAAAAATGCAGGGCGGCAACTATATTTATAGTGATAAAGTTGTGATTTTGGTGCATATAATCGTCAGTTTCTTTAGAATTGGTTTAAGACAAACAGTCGGGTTTATAAAAGGGTATTTGCAACAAATAGGAAGAGATTTGGCAGTTATCAGCTATTCACAAGCATCAAGAAGGTTTAAGAAACTTAATATTAAGATAAATGATTGCAGAAAATAATATGGAAGATATCGAAATTGCTATAGACAGTACAGGAATTAGTATATACAACAACACTCCTGGTCACAGCAAGGAAAATAGCACTAACAGAAAATATCGTGGCTATGAGCAAACGAGAAAATTGCACGTAATGTTGAATATAAACAACAAAAAAGCCATAGCTGTAAAATACAGTAACGGTGTCTACTCTGATCACTATGGAGCTTGTGATTTGCTAAAAGAAGTTGATTTTCAGCATGCCATAAAAGCACTATATGCAGATAGAGCATGTGATAGGCACAAGTTTTATAAGTTGTGTAACGAATATGATATAAAGACAAAAATTCCACCAATAAACAATGCGGCAGAACATCCAGAAATAGATTATATGTCTGACAGGAATGCTGCTATTAGGTTAATAAAATTATACGGTGAAGATGGCATGAAAGAATGGAAAAAAGAAGTAAATTATGGGAAAAGATCTTATATTGAAGGGTTTTTCTCAAGATTAAAGCAAATATTCGGATTTAGTTTTAGGAATAAATCTGAGATAAATCGAGAAAAAGAACTGCTAATCAAATGCTATTTGCTTAATAAATTCACTGATATTGGTATGGCTAAATTTGAGATAGTTACATGAATTTACCATAAATCACCATCTCATAAAGTGTGATGCAACAAAGCCATTCCAGTGTCATGCTACTTGGATGACAAGAAGAGGGTACTTGGATAAGAGGCATTGCCCTCCTGGTAGGCCCAAATTGCAATGTTCGTACAGTTGTGGATTTCTCATCCGCTAACAAGCAGCGAGATGACGAGGTCTTTCGATAGTAAATCTTACCTGTGTTAGCTATACCAAAAAATCAAAAGTCGTATTTATTCATTAATAAAATCTTTGTCTTCTCCTAAAAATTAGTTAAAATGTAGAATATTTTGTGTTATTAAGTTAGCACTTGACTTAACTTTAGTTGTTACTTAGACTGCTAAAGTGGAATTTTAATTTTTTTTACGAGGACAATTATGCATTATAAAAAGTTTTTTTCAGCAGCCGCTTTAGCAACGTTGCTAAGTTTATCAAACTCTGCTTTTTCAGATCCTGTTGGTCCAATAAGTGATGAAGAAACTAGCTACTACGTTCGTTTGCAATACAACGGTGAAATTTTACCTCTTTTCACAAAAGTTGATGGTGCTACAGGTGCTAAAAAGAAGACTGCGGATACTGATACAACTACTGACCTTTATAAAGCTTCTTTTATGGCTGGTGGTGGTGCATTTGGTTACAAAATGGACGACATCAGAGTTGATGTTGAAGGGCTTTATTCGCAGCTAAGCAAGGATACACTTGATGTAGCTCCTACTCCAGCAATTGCAGACAGTTTAACAGCATTTTCAGGATTAGTTAACGTTTATTACGATATAGCAATTGAAGATATGCCTATCACTCCATATGTTGGTGTTGGTGTTGGTGCAGCGTATATTAGCACACCTTTGGCAACCGCTGTGAGTAGTCAAAATGGTAAATTTGCTTTTGCTGGTCAAGCAAGAGCTGGTGTCAGCTATGACATAACTCCAGAAATCAAACTCTACGCTGGAGCTCGTTATTTCGGTTCTTTTGGTGCTCATTTTGATAAAGATACTGCTGCAGCAAGCAAAGACAAGGGGGAACTCAAAGTTCTTTACAGCACTGTTGGTGCAGAAGCTGGAGTAGCGTTTAATTTCTAGTCTATCTCAGTCTTGTTATCCCAGTGGGTTTTTTCTTGTCATCCAAGTAGCATGACACTGGGATCTAGAAAAAAGAAATGTGGATTCCAGTGTCAAGGCACTGGAATAACACTATTTGCTATGTGTTTAAGCTATAACGTTTACCATTGTACTGGTAGAATATCATCTAAAGTTACATAATGTTATCCAATTAGCTAACACTGCGGCCTACTGTCTCCAAGAAATTAGATGGAAAATTTGTACTTTTTTCAAATCAAAGCTTGAATTTTTGCTGGAAAATCAATATATTATATGCATGAAGTTTTAATTTAAGTTGTTATGTTGACCCCAATGGCAAGCTTATGTGTCGATAGCAGAACCAATCTCATGCAATATATTGCTAGGGTGCGAAAATTTCCCATGCTGTCTCAAGAGGAAGAAGTACAACTAGCAAAAAATTGGAACCAATACAAGGATATTTCTTCTGCTCATAAATTGATTACCAGCCATTTGAATTTGGTAGTGAAAATTGCAATGAAATTCAAAAATTATGGACTATTGTTGATGGACCTGGTCATGGAAGGGAATATGGGTTTAATGCATGCAGTAAAAAAGTTTAATCCTGATTTAGGGTTTCGTTTTTCAACTTATGCAGTGTGGTGGATTGAAGCTTCAATAAAAGACTTTATATTGAAATCTTGGTCATTTGTGAAAATAGGCACAACGCAAGCACAAAGAAGATTATTTTTTAGTTTACGTAAAATAAAAAAAAGAATTTTACAGTATACAAACAGAGAAACTTTAAATAATGAAGAAATAAAAGCAATATCTAATGAGCTTTCTGTATCCGAAGGAGACATTATACAGATGAATTACCGTTTGGCTTGTAAGGATCAGTCGCTAAACGATTGCATAAAAATAGGTGATGACTCTAAAAGGGAGCTACAAGATATGATCCCATGTAACTTGGTCAGTCAAGAAGTAACTTACCAAAATCATGAAGAGAAAGAATTAAAAGAAACAATTTTAAACAATGCACTAGCAAGTCTCAACGAAAGGGCGAGAGACATTTTTATCAGTAGATATTTGTCTGAAAACACTCAAACTCTGGATGAACTTAGTAAAAAATATTGTGTTTCAAGAGAAAGAATAAGGCAGTTGGCTGAGCAGGCGATGGCTAAGGTAAAACAATATATACAATCAGAAAGTTTGAAATTTGGTTTGCATGCGTAGTTTTTTTATATTTCTAATATTTTTTTCAATAGGCGCTTTTGCATCAGTTAGTGATGTGCAATTGAAGGAAAAATATAAAGATTGGCTCTTGTATACTGCATTGGAAGATGGAGAGAAGGTATGTTATATTGTATCCTATCCTAAAAAAAAAAGCGAACATTATACAACCAACCGAAAGCCATATGTAATGGTTAGTTATGTTGATAAAAAAGCAGATGAGGTAAGCGTTACCTCTGGTTTTCAGTATGATAAGGAGCCTGTAGCTCTCAATATCGACAAAAAAATTAAATATACACTGCCTATAATACAGGGAAGTTTTGCGTGGGCAGAGCATACAAAAATAGATCAAGATCTCATTCTAAAAATGAAGCAGGGATTATCAATGGTAGTGAATGGGAAAACAAAAACAGTGACCATTGATGATACTTATTCCCTACTTGGGTTTCAAAAAGCGTATCAAAAAATGCATGATTCATGCCATACAAAGTAAATTATTGTAACAGAATACCCAGCTATAGTATAAAATAGACTACTCTTTCAATGAATAGCACTTTACTTTATATGGAATGCGGATATCATTTAAAATATATTTTTGAGAGTTAGTAATGTCAGAGGTTGCAGGTGTAGACACAGAAATCAAAAAGCAAAATTCTGTGTGCGAGCAGATGCGTTTTAGCGTGAGCCGCACAAGTCTTTTAAATACATTATCCAGAGTAAGTGGAGTGGTCGAAAGGCGTAATGCAATAGATGTTTTGGCATGTATAAATATCAAAGCACAACATGGCAGCATAAAATTAATGGCAACTGATCTTGACATTTCAATGTTTGCCTCACTTGCTGCAACCGTATTAACAGAAGGAGAAGTAAAAATTTCAGCGCATACTTTACATGACATAGTGAAGAAGTTACCCGCTGATTTGGATGTCAATTTTGAAGTAAACAACCAAGGAAAATTATTGATGTCTTGCGGAAATGCAAACTTTTCTTTACCGAATGTAGTTTCAAGCAGTTTTCCTGCTCTTGAAGAAGACAATTATAAATATGATTTTACTCTACTCAATACGGACCTGATAGACTTATTAACCAAAACAAAATTTGCTGTATCACTAGATGATACAAGGTATAATTTAAATGGAATATATCTACATACAGATGAGCAGTTTCTGTACTGTGTTGCAACTGATGGCCATCGTTTATCGTGTATAAAGAGGCCAAAGCCTGGAAATATCAATGGCGAATTCGGTGTGATCATTCCACGTAAAACTGTTATGGAGTTGTTAAAAATATTGGACGATTGTAATGAAATTAAAGTAAAACTCTCAGACAGAAAAATCAAGTTTACATGCGGTGAATATATTCTAATATCAAAATTAATAGATGGAACTTTTCCAAATTATAAAGCAGTTATTCCAGCATCTCAAGATAAGCATATGATTATTGAAAGTAAAAAACTTTCAGATGTTATAGATCGAGTTTCCGTTGTTGTATCTGATAAAGTAAAATCCATTAAATTCTCACTACAAGAAAAGCTGCTAACTCTGCATTCAAACTCCCAAGAGTGCAGTGATGCAACTGAATCCATAGAAGTGGACTACAATGAAGCCCCTATAGAAATAGGGTTCAACTCGCGTTATTTGCTTGATGTTCTATCTTGCATAAAAAATAAATGTAAGTTTAGCTTAGCCGATGGTAATAGTGCTACAATTATCACTGATGAAGATGATTCAAATGTATTATATGTAGTGATGCCAATGAGAACTTAAACTCGTCATCTCGCTGCTTGTTAGCGAGATCTGGAGATACTGCGGCGGTATGACACTTATTTCACTAAGAACGTTACTTTTTATTAAATTAGTAATCTATCTTTACCAAATACAAGCCAAAAGGCGGCGCGGTAACCCCAGCAGCACTTCTTTTGCATTGGCTTAATATATGTAGCATTTCTTGCGGATTGGTTCTATTTTTTCCAAATTCAACTAAAGTACCCGCAATAATCCTCACTTGGTTATGTAAAAAGGAAATAGCAGATATTTTGATGTGTATATGATTCCCGTTTTGTACTATATCGATATCATCAATTGTTCTTATCGGATTTGCGGCGTGACAATCTTTTGAACGAAAACTTGAAAGGTCATGTTTTCCAAGTAGATGTTTAGCAGCTTCACGCATAATATTTACATCAAGTGGGTTAAACACTTGCCATACATAACCCGTCTCCAGAGCGGCAGGAGCATAGCGATTAACTATTCTGTATTCGTAATATCTTTTTTTTGCTGAAAACCGTGCGTGAAACGCATCATCTACAACTTCTGCATTAAGCACAACTATAGGAATTGATTTTAAATGATAATTTATTGCGTTTCTTATTCTATAAAGCTCACATTCCTTTTCCATATCAAAATGAGCAACTTGTCCTAAAGCATGAACCCCAGCATCGGTCCTTCCACCACAGTACAAAGCAATTTTCTCACCACTAAAATTAAATATAGCATTTTCTATCTTCTCCTGGATTGAGTTAGCAGAGTGTTGCTGTTTTTGCCAACCAGAGAAACTACTACCATTATATTCTACCGTTATTTTGTATCGCACTGCATTACATCAAGCTCTATCTAAAATAGTCATTTTCTATCTTAACATAATTTATGGTCAAGCCTACAGTGCTGCCACTCCCATAAAGTAGTTCGTCCAATCTTAAATCTTGCTGCCACTGCTTCTCTGCTTTCTCCTTCGTCTAGCGCCTCCATTGCTTTTTTTCTTAAATCATAACTATATGCTGCTGGCATTCAACCTCCTTATCATTATCTATCCTTATCACATCCGGACTTCTATGAAAAGAGCTATAAATCGTGAAAAAGAACTGCTCATTAAGTGCTATTTGCTTAATAAATTTACTGACATTGGTATGGCTAAATTCGAAATGGCTACATGAATTTATCGTAAATTATTACCGTATAAGGTACGATGCGACAAAGCCATCCCAGTGTCAGCTACTCGGATGACACCGTCATAAAGGAACCAGTGTTAGCTACTTGGATGACAACCATTGTGCTTGAGGCAAAATTGACTATCACTTCTTTTTATAGAGCTTGCTCCAAACTTTGTTGTTAGTTAATACAAAAAACACTGTTAAAATTATAAAATACGCCACTACTTTTAATCCAAGTTTATGCCGGCGCTCTAATTCTGGCTCTGCTGCCCATTGTAAAAAATTTATCACATCATACGCCATATTTTCAACTGTGGCTTGCCTTGCACCATCATATTCCACCATTCCTTCAGAAAGTGGTGGCGCCATAGCTAATCTGCCTGTTGGAAAATACGAATTAAAATATAAATCATTTTCATCGTGTTCGCCGTTTTGATAGCCTGTTAACAATGAATAGACATAATTTGCACCATCATGCCTTGCTTTAATAATTAATGATAAGTCTGGTGGGACTGCACCATTGTTGCTTGCTGCAGCTGCTTCTTTTGTATCAAAAGGCGCAATAAAATAATCCGAAGGTACTCCAGGTCTGTCAAACATTTCACCCAAATCATTCGGACCATCTTTAACTTGATAAGAAGCTGCTATTTGTTTTACATCTTCTTCAGAAAAACCGACATCTTGCAAATTACGAAATGCTACCCTATTCATTGAATGACAAGCAGCACAGACTTCTTTATACACTTTATAGCCACGCTGAATTGACTCTCTATCGAAAGATCCGACAATTCCATCAAATTTCCAGTCTATTTTCTTATTTGGTGATGATTTAAATTCTTCTGCAGATATAAGACTAGATAGAAATAACATGCAGAAGATTGCAAATACATTAGATCCCATGCATAACCACTGTTTTAGTAAATTTCGAATTGATGTCATGCAAGTAGCTGACACTGGAATCCAGCTTATTTCATCACTGACATTATGGTTATCATGCACTCCTAGAATCTGTTGTCCATTGCATGATTTGTAAGTATTTTTATACCTGGATCCCAGTGTCAAGCACTGGGATGACAACGGAAGATAGTGGAATGACACTGTGTGTTGTATACAACGTTCATACAATTGTGTACATGATGCTGGAATCCATTTATTTTTTTTCTGGATCCCAGTGTCAAGTACTGGGATGACAAAAGAGGGCTCTGGGATGACAGAAGAGAGCTCTGGGATGACAGAGAATTTTGTAAGAGATCTGCTTTGAATTGACATCACCTCATCTCCGGCACAGAATCACTTAAGGTTTTTGGTGGTTCTTTTGGCTTTTCATACTTACTAAGCAGTGGTAAAACTATCACAAAGTATGCAAAGTAATAAAGAGTAGATAGCCTACTCATAGTGATGTAAGGCTCTTTTACCTCTTGTCCTCCAAGCCAGGCAAGAAGTACAAAATTTATTGCAAAAACCCAAAAAAATTTCTTAAACACCGCGCGATAAGCACCACTTTTAACTTTTGATTTATCAAGCCAAGGTAACAAAAACCACACTAAAATAGACGCAAACATGGTAAGCACACCAGTAAGTTTATCTGGAATTGAACGTAGCATTGCATAAAAAGGTAAAAAATACCACTCTGGCACTATATGTACCGGAGTGACCATAGAATCAGCTTCTATATAATTGTCTGGATGCCCAAGATAATTGGGAGCATAGAAAACAAATGCGAACAAAACTACAAAAAACAGACCAAAAGTTATGCAATCCTTGACTATATAATAAGGATAGAGAGGGATGGTATCCTTATCTGATTTTACCTCCACTCCACTTGGGTTACCAGAGCCAAACCTATGCAGAGCTATCACATGAAGCATAGCTAAAGCAATAATAACAAAAGGCAGAAGATAATGCAGAGCGAAAAAACGGTTAAGTGTTGGGTTATCCACTGAAAAACCACCCCATAACCATATAACTATTTTATTGCCAATTAAAGGTATAGCAGAAAATAAGTTGGTTATAACTGTTGCACCCCAGAAACTCATTTGTCCCCAAGGCAATACATATCCCATAAAGGCAGTTGCCATCATTGCAAAAAATATAAATATTCCAATAAACCACACCATCTCTCTCGGTCTTTTATAAGATCCGTAATATAATCCACGCATTATATGAACATAGACTACCATAAAGAAGAGCGATGCTCCAACAGCGTGAGTGTAGCGTATTAACCACCCGTAATTCACATCCCGCATTATGCGCTCTACACTATTAAACGCATAATCAACATGCGGAGTGTAGTGCATAGCAAGAAATATACCTGTTATTATTTGTAAAATCAGCGCTATACCAGCCAAAGAGCCAAAGTTCCAAGCATAATTTAAGTTTTTTGGCACTTGGTAAGAAGCAGTGTGTCTTAGAAAAGAAAATATAGGCAATCTATATTCTATCCATCCTAATATGCCTTTTTCTTCTTTTATTGTTTCTTTTTTGTTATCTTCCTGCATAACTTAAACCTTTCTGAACACATGTCCATTGCTACTTTTATCTTATTTTTTTATTGTAGCAACTTATCCTTTACGCACAAATAAAAACTTTAAAGCAATATTAATTACCTCTTCAGCAACCTGTCACGTGCTGCGTTTAATTTTTGTGCAAAATATTCCGAGCCTCCTTTATCTGGGTGAACTAATTTCATTAAATTTTGATTGCTTTATTGATTTCATTTTGGTTCGCTCCAGAATCTATTCCTAGCACTTTAAATGCTCCATCTCTGAACATGTTACTACTACCAGACTAGTATGATTTTGTCTTGTAAATTTATTCAACAACCCTATTCTAACTATATAATGAAAAATTATCTACAAAGTGTTTATGAAGATGGTATGAAAATCCAACTATCTAAAGTCAACAAATATTTATTAGTTTTACTGATTACTGTCTCAGCATTTCTCATATCTGGGCAAGTATCCAGTTCAAGCAATATCGAGAATGATTTTCAAGATTTACAAGAAAAATTACCATTATTGAAAGATCAGGATTTGTTATTTTTAGATCCAGCTTCAGCTTTAAATTATGGTGATAGGGCAGGTAAAAAAGTGTTAATGGTTATAGTTCACCATACTGAAACATCAACACTAAAAGGTACAAAAGATACGCTGAATGCTAGAGGATTGTCAGTTCATTTTATTGTCGATAGGGATGGCAGCATCACCTTAATGGTTCCATTAGAGAAAGAAGCATGGCATGCTGGTATTAGTTATGCAAGAGTTAAGGTAGATAGTAAGCTTGAAGAGTTACGGAAGCTTAACAACTATTCTGTAGGTATTGAAATTGTAAACACAGGACTTGAGCCTTTTCCGGAAGAGCAAATGAGATCTGTTAAAGAGCTGATTTTATACCTTATGGAGCGTTTTAAAATTAAAAGGGATATGATATTTAGTCATTCTGAAATAGGAACTATAGTGTATGATCCAGAGCTTGGCTATACAATGCGTAAACCAGATCCACACAAATTGTTTGATTGGGAGTTATTAGAGAAAAATGAAATTGGATTGCACATAAGTGACAGAATAAACCCTAAAGATGCTAAACACAAAATGGGCAAAACATTGTATAAAGCAGGTGATAGAAATGAAGGTATTTTGAAATTAAAACAAAGGCTGAACAGATTTTTCTATAAGATAGAACCTTGGAATGATAAGAAAGGTAATGTAATTTTTCCTGATAATAATGCTGATTACTCAGATGAGTTTGATGAGAATTTTGTATGGGTTATTTATCAGTTTTCAATACATAATTTACCAAGAGAAATTAGAAAAGATCTACCTCTTAAACTAGAACAAGCAGATATATTTCCTGAATTCTTTAGTGAATATAGTCATGGCATTTCTTCTAGTTATCTAACCTTTAGTGAAAAAATTAAATCGACTCTACAACCATGTTTAAGCAAAGTAGATTATGAGAATTTATTATCTTCTCTTGCACAATATGAGAATAACATTTCTCCTGATGCATCTACCACTTTAATGTACAAAATTAAGTTATACTATGATTCTTATTTAAGATATCGCATATGGTCTTCACTCTATAAACCATTTAAGCTTAATGTATTGGAAGAGTTAGAGATTTTAAAGAGTGGAGTGTTATCTTTAAAATCACTAGATAGCTCTAAAGCTGCAGAAGTTTCCAGTTTAATTGATAGCTTTAAAGTAGATATTTCTTTAGAATTTCAGGGTTTTGAAAAACAGTGGTTTCAGGAGTTTAAGAATGCTTGGAGACAAGAATTTATACCTTCCCTGGAAGAACAGATAACATGGACTGCACTACATGAAGCAATATTGGAGTATTTAGAAAAAGCAAAGGAAGAAATTCGTTAAACGAAAACTTTTTTTAAGATCACTTTTTTAACAATTTATCACGTGCCGCATTTAGCTTTTGCGCAAAATATTCCGAGCCTCCCTTATCTGGGTGAACTAATTTCATTAAATTTTGATATGCTTTATTGATTTCATTTTGACTTGCCTCAGGATTCAGCCCCAGTATCTTTAATGCTTCATCCTTGGACATGTTATCACCAGTGTAATTTTCAGTATAACTTCTACTGCTACTAAATTCGTTCAAAAACTTACTCAATATAGAGTTCATCATGAAACTCATATTATTTTTTTTTGTCAGGAAAAGAAAAAATATAACAACGCTAGGCAAGACAAATGTAACTACTATGAATATCAAAAAAAGGAAAAAGATGAATGACATGTATATTTTTTTATCATTTTATGATTAAATAGTAACAATTATAATCGTCATGGTAAATAACATGTTCATTCAGATTGAAGAAACACCTAATCCAAACACACTGAAATTTCTCCCTGGATTTGCAATTCTAAACGAAGGAGAAACGGCTGATTTTTCAAATGCAAATGAGATAAAAAATTCTAAACTAGCAGCAAATCTTTTTCAAATAGAACATGTGGTAAGAGTGTTTTTTGGTCATGATTTTATTTCAGTAACAAAATTGGGTGAAATTAATTGGGATACATTAAAAGTAGAAATTTTAACTACAATCATGGATCACTTTACTTCAGGTGGAAAAGCGCTAAATAAAGAAGGAGTGAATGATAATAACATACCAAATGAGGAATTTTTTGATGAAAGTGATATAGAAATTGTAAATAGAATAAAAGAATTGATGGAAAGTTATATCAAACCTGCAGTTGCTCAAGATGGTGGCGATATCAAATTTCGTGGCTATAAAGATGGAATAGTTTATGTTGAATTACAAGGAGCTTGCTCTGGATGCCCAAGTGCTGCAATTACTTTAAAGCAAGGAGTGCAGAATATGCTGAGCTACCACATACCAGAGGTTGCAGGTATAGAGACCACACTATGACTAATCAAACAGTTAGAGGAACGAAAGACCTTCTATTTGATGAGTGGTATAAGTTTAAATACATTCAGCAAACAGCAAATAGAATCTCAAGTCTATACGGCTTTTTGCCCGCCCAAACTCCAATATTTGAGTACACGGAGGTTTTTACAAAAACTTTAGGTGATAGCTCAGATATCATCACTAAAGAGATGTATAGCTTCAATGATAAAGGGGGAAAGAGCATAACTTTACGTCCTGAGTTCACTGCAGCGATTGTCAGGCTATTAATTGAAAAAAAACTGCAAACGCCGATAAAATTATTTTCAACAGGGCCTGCATTTCGCTATGAAAGACCGCAAAAGGGAAGACAAAGGCAATTTCATCAGATAAATTTTGAGGTTTTTGGCATAGAAGATCCAAAAGCCGATGTTGAATTGATATCACTCGCTCAGCACTTACTAACTGAATTTGGCATCAATAAAAATGTAAAGCTGGAAATCAACTCTTTAGGTGATGGTGAGACAATAACTAAGTATAGAGAAGCTTTGATCTTATACTTTACAAAGTATCAAAATGATCTATCAGAAGATAGCAAAAATAGGTTGATCAAAAATCCACTCAGAATACTAGATTCTAAGGATGAGAAAGATAGATTAATAATCTCTGATGCGCCTAAAATCAGCAATTATTATACGAAAGAGTCCTCAGATTTCTTTGAACAAATACTAAATGGATTAACAATTCTTGATATACCTTATACCGTAAACAATAAACTAGTTCGAGGTTTGGATTATTATTGCCACACAGTGTTTGAGTTTGTTACAGAGGATTTAGGTGCACAAGGGGCAGTTTTTGCCGGTGGAAGATACGATAATTTAGTATCTTCAGTAGGTGGAAAACACACTCCAGCAATAGGATTTGCAGGGGGTATTGAGCGCATAATGGAGTTAATCAATTATTCTCCGAAAGAAGAGCGACCTATTTACCTAATTCCAATCGGTAGAGAGGCTGAAAAACATGCTTTAACACTTGCAAATGAATTGCGCAGAAATAGTTTATATGTAAGTTACGAACACAGTGGAACAGTTAAAAATCGCATGAAGAAAGCAAGTCAAGCAAATGCTAAAATTGTATTGATCTTTGGGAATGATGAGTTAAACAACAATACTGTTAAAGTAAAAAATATGGATACAGGTGAAGAAAAAATAATTGCTCGCGATAACACAATAGAAAACATCTAATTAGGAGCAATGCAAATGTTTTTCTCAGTCAGCTATAGAAGAAAATTCGTCTGCACAAGAATTTTTCATAGCATTCAATGTATCATAATCTGTAAAATCTAATTTTACTGGTGTGATAGTAATAAATCCTTCTTTTATTTTATTTATACTACCACTGCCTGAGTGCTCTCGAGACCAATTTAAGCTAAAAGAGCCATTCGAATTTTCAGTAAAAATTAAATCCCCATCAATGTTATATTCACCTTGTTCAGCAAATTCTACTCCTTTTACTTTTTCCGTAGCAGGAAAATTTACACTCATCACTATGTTTTTAGGCCAACCAACCTTAACTAGCTTGGCAATAACCTTTGGTGCAAAAACCTTTGTATTGTGCCAGTCTATTTTATCATGATAAACTTGGCTCAGTGCAATAGAAGGTATAGACCTTGCAGCACCTTCCATTACAGCACCAATTGTTCCTGAATAACAAATATCGTCCCCAACATTTGATCCAATATTTACTCCGGACAATATTAAGTCTGGTTTTTTATTCATAACTTTATTTAGCGCAATAATGACACAATCTGCAGGAGTACCAGACACACTAAATTCCCTTTCACTATGTTGGTTTATTCCAATAGATTGTTTCACTGGATAATCAAGAGATCTTGCAGCCCCGCTTCTATCAGTATCTGGTGCCACTATCCATATTTCTGACGCAAAATTCCGTGCAATCTCTTTGAGTAATTTTATTCCTTCACTTCCAAAACCATCATCGTTTGTTATTAATATTATCATATACAATACTCAGCTATACAGCTCCAAATTATGTAAACCACTGGCTGTAAATAAACTCATGAGGCTTTAAGTTTCTTTGCATAACTACGAACTGTAACAAAGAACCTGCTGTAAATCAATAGATTTCTTGCACAGGCCATAACTGTCATTACAATAGAAACGAAAAAACTTGCTTGACAAACTCCGCCAGCCCCCTTATTATAGTGTTAAGGGTATTTATGACTCAAAACTTGTTTTTGACCTGCAGGCTCAATGACAAAATTCAGTAAAAACTCAGGGTATTTTTTGGCGGATTACATAAAATTATAGCGGCTGCATGTCTTTTAAAATTTTTCTACATTCAGCCAAATCGCGCTTATTTTAAGCGTTAGCACATTATTACAGCGCCACTTACAGTAATAGAGAGTCAAAACTCGCACTACGGGGCTTCTTTTGCCTTTTTTTTCATTTGGTAAATTTCTTAATGTTTGTAGCTAAACGACAACCGTCATCCCGCTGCTTGTTAGCGGGATCTCTTGTTAGCGCCGCGGCGGTATGACGGTTCGTGGCGGCGTGACGATAAGCTCGTCATCCCGCTGCTTGTTAGCGGGATCTAGAGATACCGCGAATGAATCGCGGTATGACGTAGGACTGCTGTCATTCCAGTGCTTGGCACTGGAATCCAGCCTTTCTGCAATCTCATCGAAAATGTTGTAACCACTTTCTGTGCTAGTTTGCTTGCCCACAAGCAAACTTTCCTGGATCCCAGTGTCTGGGCACTGGGATGACACCCTTTTGGATAGAAACCAGTGTCTGGGCACTGGAATGACACCGAAGGGGCTACTGCTGTCTTGGATGGAAACCAGTGTCAGCTACTTTCATGACACCCTGACCTCGTCATCCCGCTACTTGTTAGCGGGATCTAGAGATACCGCGAATGAATCGCGGTATGACGGTTCGCGGTGGCATGACGTAGGACTGCTGTCATTCCAGTCTGGAATCCAAAAAAAAGGATGACACCTCTGGGCGCTGGGATGACAGGAGAAGGAGGCTACTTTCATGACACCATTCTTTTTTCTGGATCCAAGTAGTCAAGCTACTCGGATGACACCCCACTGGTGGCCCACACTACAATGTTCGTACAGTTATGAAATGAATCGCGGTATGACGTGTTGCTTGGGTCAGCTATAGTATTTCTTAAAATTAATAATAAATTTCTTGGCTAGCAAGAAGCTGTAAATTTTTTTGCGAGACCTAAGCCGCTTTTGATATAGCTAAAGGTTTACTGATGATTTGTCTCATTCCACTACCTGCTGACTTACTTTCTGCTTAGCATATCCATCAAATCAGATTCTTTGAGTTTACTATGGTCAACTTTACTGAACTTATTTACCATAGAGCTCATTTGATTATACTGCTTAATTAGAAGATTAATGTCAGTTACAGTTGTTCCGGACCCCTTAGAAATTCTAAGTCTTCTTTTGCCATTTAAAATATCTGGATTTTGCCTTTCTTTTTCAGTCATTGAGTTTATGATGGCTATATATTTTTTCACTTTATTGTCATCTGGCACACTGCTACTTAGCTTTTTTGTAAATGAACTAGGAATGAATTTCATTATGTTGCTAATGCCATCCATTTTACTCAGAGTTTTTAACATTCCCACTAGGTCGTTTAGGTCGAATTTACCTTTTTTCACTTTCTTTTGTAACTTATCAATTTCTTCCTGACCAACAATCTCAGCAGCTTTTTCAACCAATGAGACAACATCACCCATGCTAAGTATTCTTTTTGCAATTCTATCTGGATAAAAATCATCGAGGTCACTTAATTTTTCACCACAAGCAATAAATTTAATTGGACAATCGGCGATCATTTTCATAGAAAGAGCAGCACCACCACGTGCATCACCATCAACACGGGTAAGAATAATGCCGGTTACACCTATTACCTCATTGAATGATTTGGCAATGTTGACCGCATCCTGGCCTATCATTGCGTCGGCTACTAAAATAACTTCTGCAGGTGAAGCTATTTCCTTTACGGCTTTCAACTCATTCATCATATTATTGTCAATATGAAGCCTGCCTGCGGTATCTAGTATTAATACATCACAATTATCGTTCTTTGCTGTTGCTAGTGCCCTTTTTGTAATTGTAATGGGCTTCTCGTCTATTACTACAGGTAAAGTTTGCACATCTATTTGTTTACCTAGCACTTCAAGTTGTTTTTGGGCAGCCGGCCTATAAATGTCTAAAGAGGCAAGCATCACTTTTTTCTTTTGCTTTTTTAGCTTTAAAGCAAGCTTTCCTGAGGTGGTTGTTTTACCTGCACCTTGTAAGCCCACCATCATAATCACAGCAGGGGGTTTAACTGCTAGATTTAAGTCACTTTTCTCTGATCCGAGAACTGCAACTAAATTATCCTGCACAATTTTAATTATCATTTGTGCTGGAGAAACACTTTTTATGACTTTTTCCCCAATCACTTTATCTTTAATGTCATTGATGAATTTTTTTGCAACTTCAAGTGAAACGTCAGCTTCAATTAAGGCTATGCGTATTTCACGCATGGCAAGATTAAAATCATCTTCAGAAATGATCGACTTTCCTCTTAGTTTACTAAATACAGAATTTAAACTTTCGGTTAACGACTTAAACATAATAGCATTAGTAGAATACTCATTAAAAAGAGAGAAGAAGCTGAAACAAAACTCACTGAGTTATAACCCAGCACTTCCTTAAGTTTAGTAATATTATCAAAGTATAAACTAGTAAGTGAATTAGTCAAGTTTTGCAGTACGTTGGCAGACATTTCTCTCACTTTAAAGACCAATTGATTGAACAGCAAGATAATATAGGGTATGAAAGCTCTAAAAATCCAATCAACATCCATTTTAAAATTTATTCTCGGGTAAAATAACTTGCGTAAAAGAATGAACAATAAAGTGGTACATAATAACAAATTAAATTGCGACAAAATATTTTTTGTGTTGTACACAAAATCGAAAATCGAAGGTTTATTGTAAATAGGTAAGTAAGGGTTGCCAGCAATTACGCATATAAATGCTAAAATAATCATAGTCATTTTGCCTCCCCTCTCTGCTAAAGGTTTTGACTTACTTTTTGCAATAAATATGTAGTAAAGAAACTTGAGCCCCACGCTTAAATAAAGCAGTAAATTTAGA
The DNA here is from genome assembly GCF_964028125.1 of Wolbachia endosymbiont (group A) of Phasia obesa. Lineage (NCBI taxonomy): Bacteria > Pseudomonadati > Pseudomonadota > Alphaproteobacteria > Rickettsiales > Anaplasmataceae > Wolbachia > Wolbachia endosymbiont (group A) of Phasia obesa. Next base: position 176,240 of record NZ_OZ034764.1, on the reverse strand, counting down.
ATCTTGTATAAGTTTTTATACACTTCTAAATTAGCACCACTTGCTTCAATCTCGGCTGTAATGTATGATTTGCTAATAAATCCAGCGGTTCCAGGAAATGCAGCCATTGTAAGTATTGCGATTATAGCACACATGCCTTCCACTGACATCAGTTTGCCTACTCCATTAAAACTAATTGTTTTTGTTCGTGAAATAATCGAATTGCTGACTACAAACAATAATGATTGATAAACAAGAGAGAAGATTATATGCAGTATCAAAATTGGTATTGCCTTTTCCGAAGGGCTGAGTAAACCTCCTGCAATAATCAGCAAGCCCATTTGTCCTACAACGTTATAGCATAAAAATCTACGAATATTTTGCTCGAGAGAAGCAAATATAATGCTGTAAATTGCAGTGATGGTGCCTACAAGCGCTAATATTTCAGTACAATCTTGCCATAGGTTATAAGTGTGTAAAAGCATCACTAAAAAAGAGACTTTAGTGGTAAATAAAGAGAGATATGTGGTGCCATGTAGCGATGCAGCAGGATATGCATCAACAACCCAAAATGAAAAAGGAAAACAAGCGCAGTTTATCAATAAACCCAAAATTATCAGGTTAGTGCTTTGAAGTGCCAATCCTGCTATTAATATAACTCCAACGAAAAAGTGTACACAAGCGTACCTTATTGCAGGTCCACTATCTCTACAGCTAGCTGCGATAATAAAAAATGCACTGATGGTCATTAATTCACAGAATATTATAACCAATATCATATGTTCAGATAAAACTGCATAAAGTGAACTAATAGTGTAAGCAGCAAAAGATAGCATCTCTGAAAAAGTCAAATTTTGTGCTGGTAGAACAGCTAAAAATGCAACTGATAAAAAAGATATTAGTATGGTACGAAAAGATAAATCAAAATCTAGAATTGGGAGAGACCAATTTACTGCAATGCTCAAATTTTCAGGTAATTTTAGGACTATAACTATTAATACAGTCAGTAGAAGTAACAGTGACGATTTATAAAGTTGCACAATAATTAAAACCAATATGGTTTATGCTATCTCAATATATGAATAAAATCAATTTGCATATTAACCACTAATTAAACTAATTATCATATAATTATATCAGAGTTTAGAGGGTTATAGAGAAACCGGTCAGATTAGGTTTTTAATCTAATCTGACCGATAGCTTTAATAGTGAGGTAAGCTTTAATATAGCACTCCTAATTCATAACGCTACACTCGTGCATAATTTATTTTTAATTTGTGCACGAGCGTTAGTAAATTATTTACTTTTTGAAATAAAATTTGACATCACTTTAATATTGAGACTTAGTAAACCTCAGTAGGTCTGCCAGTTGGGCCCATAAGAATTATTTGCTCGCCTTCTCTTAAGTGTCTGCATAAATTAGTGGAGCCGCCGATTTCCAGCACAATAGTGGAAATAATTCCTTTTTTTTTGTCTACTTCAGTGCCGGTTACGGCTATACCTTCCATAGCAAGGTTTGTATTATTGGCTTTTCTGCCATTGGTTTCAAAATTTTGCAATCTAAAGAATTGCCCAGGCTTAAAATTCTTTGCCGCAAGTGGTGCTTTGATCACTATTTCCACAACTTTGTCTGTTAAATATTGAACTTTTATAACCTTTGCAGTGAATTGCTCTTTGATTCTATTAAATAATTCTTTATTAGCCAGGTCTTCAACACTTGGCCACGCATTTTTTTTCTGGCCCACAACATCACACACTGGAATGACAGAAACGAAGCTATTAACTCTATTCAAAAGCTGGGAAATAATAGGGTAGCCGTTCTTAGCACTTGCCATAGCTTTCACAACGCTGCCGCTATACGAAGGATGAAGATCACCAAAAAAGCTGATTGTTTTATTGCCTTGCTTATACACTAATATTCTATCTTTATTTTGCATTTTTGGAGAAAATATTGGATCTATTTCTTTTCCCAATGAATTCAATTGAGTAAAATACCCATTACTTAATTTAAAATGCTTTTTATCTTCTGTTGCAATAACTGTATTTGGCTCAGTACCTGCTGCTATAAAAATAGAACGTGCTTTTATACGTTTGATTTCGCCGGATTTTGTGTCTATCAGTTTTATTAATTCAGCATGGTTATATTTATCCGTCACAACTTCAACTGGCTCTAAGTTTTCAATAAAGTAAATCCCTTCTGATAATGCGTTTTGCACCTCTTCGCTATTTAATCGATAACTTGGTGAATCTTTTAGCTCTTTTCTATATATAACTTTCACTCCCCCGAGGCTCTGCATTAACTCTAATATTTTTATTTCTCTATTCTCTTTTTTTGCTAACTTTTGCTTTTCTCGGATCAATTGTGCGTGCGATATAAACTCATTCGCAATTTCGCGCTCTTCTTCTGTCCAATCTTTTTCAACACAGTCCTTTCCATACTTATCAACTAATATCTCATAACGAAGAAGAAATTTTTCTACTTGAATTGGATAATACGCTAAAGCTTCAGTGGCAGTGTCAATCGCAGTAAGCCCCGCACCTATGACAACTATCGGCATACGAACTTGCAGATTTGCTATAGAATCGAATTTAAGAGCGCCAGTCAGTTGTAACGACATCAGAAAATCAGATGCCATGCGTACTCCACGAGCTAGTATGTTTTTTATTTTGATCATTCGTGGCTTACCAGAGCCAAGTGCTAGGGCGATGTGATCAAAACCCAAGTTGAACGCGTCATCAGCATTAATCGTGCCACCAAAACGAATGCCTCCATAAAGTACGAAATTCTCACGTCTTTCCAGCAGTAATCTAATAATCTTTAAGTAATTCTTATCCCACCGAGAAGTAATACCATATTCTGCCACCCCACCAAACCCTCCTGCCATGCGTTCACTCAATTTTTCGTGTTTGAAATCTTTAATTAGCTGGAAATTATCGATCAAAGGCTCAATTTTTAGTCCATCAATGGCAATAACGTTATGCCCATCATTCAACAAATGATGAGCTAAATTAAAACCAGCAGGACCAAGGCCTACAACTAGAACGTTTTTTCCAGTGTTTCCTCTTGGCAATGAACGCTGAAAATTTAAAGGATTCCAACGGCTGAGCAGAGAATATATTTCAAATCCGTACGGTAAACTGAGCACATCATCCAGAATCCTTGTTTCAATTGCTGGCACATTTACGGGTTCTTGTTTTTGATATATGCACGAATTCATGCAGTCATTGCATATTCTGTGCCCAGTGGCTGCGCATAATGGGTTATCTATCATCACAATTGCAAGACTTGCTATGCTGTACCCTTCGCTTTTCACCAGATTCATTTCTGATATTTTCTGCTCTAGTGGGCAGCCGTGCAGTTCAACTTTTAGTGGAGATTGTTTAAAAGTATTGTCGTTATTAATTAGCCCCTTTGAGCAGCTGTCCTTACTTTGCTTATGACAAAATATGCAGTAGTGAGCATTATCTAGTGCTTTATTCAAACTCACCTTTTTGCTTGTTAGATCAAAACCGTATCGTCTTTTTACTTCATTTGAATACAGCACTTCAACTTTGTCCACTTCTTTTTTAGAAAATGGTATGAGGTTTTCGTGGTCGATTTTTTTATGAATACTGAATAATATACTCTGTTTATTTTTTACTCTCCACACTGCATATTGTGCTGCAAGTTCTATTTCTTCTTTGTGATTTTCTTTATCTTCAAACCAATGCATCACCTGCTCAGCAAAATTTTTTTCTGTTGTTGGCAAAGTGAGAAAATGACTTAGTTTGTTAGTAATATCTATATTCGCCACATTAGTGTATTTCTTCAATGCATAGCGTTGGACAAATAACCTTTTGCATTTATATATTACAGCAAAGTCGTTGTGCTTTTTCTTTAGCTCCTCTATTTCTTTTTCAACATTGAAAAGTTTTGCAATAAATTCATCAAGTAAATATGAGAGGTCTACTATTAACTGACTATCTGTCATCCAAGTAGCTGACCGTCCTTCTTGTTTTCTAGATCCCAGTGTCAAGCACTGGGATGACGGGGGGTGACACTGGGATGATGGGAGGTGACACTGGGATGACATCGAAGAAGAAGCTGCTTTTTCTCTTGCTTCAATTAATGAACAAAACAAGCTCTCATCACATGATTTGATATAATTCAAAAATGTCTCATCTAATTTTATTAATCCATTGCGAGTATATAGATTCGAAAATGAGATTTTGAAATTCAGCTTCATTGCTATACTATACAGTGTACATGCTGTTTCTTACAGATGAAGATTTTATTTATTTTGCAATACTGCTGAGATTGTTGCTTCTGCAACTTTTTCTTCGCTAACAGATGCAATACACCTAAATTTGTGTACACCTAAACACACACTTTGAATGTTAGCTTGAAGAATCAATGTGTCCCCTGGAGTAACTGGCTTTCTGAATTTTGCATTTTCAATGGATCTCAAGTAAACAACTTTATTTTCTATTGTTTCTTTACCTAGAACACATATAGCAGATGCCTGAGCTAGAGATTCAATTATCAAGACTCCTGGCATTATCGGATGACCAGGGAAGTGGCCAATAAAAAATGGCTCATTGAAAGTCACATTTTTGATTGCTTTTATACTTTTACCAGGATCACACTCTATAACTCTATCTACTAAGAGAAACGGATAAGAATGTGGTAATATTTTTATAATATCACTGATATTAAATTGCATAAGCCTACTCAATGCCTTTCAAAGCAAATTCAGGTATTTTCTTGTTTATATTGTTTAATACCACATCTGATAAATCAACTTCATCCATGGAGTATAAAACTTGGTTCTTTTTTGAAATAAATAGTACCAAATCTATGTTGTTTTTTTCTGCCGTTTTTTTAGCGACTTCTTTTATCTTGTTAAAAACACTCTCTACTGCGTCTCTATAGCTTTCTTCTAAATGTAACATTTTTTTAGCGTAATTATCTCTAGTATTTACAGTGTGCTTATTAAACTGTTCTGTCTTTTCTTTTTTTGCTTCTTCTGACAAAAGTTCAAATTCTTCTTTTGATGGCTTAAGTTTTTCTAACTCACTTTCAAATTCTTGTTGTAATCTAGAATTCTGCTCCTTTATTTGTTGTTGTATGTTTTGCAGAGCAAGAGATTCATTGATAACTTTATCACTATCAATAATGGCAGCCTTTGTGTTCTGAGGTTGATATCCTACAAACTTATACCCCACAAATAAGGAAATAATTAAGGCAATAACTGATATAAATAACTGTATATATTTCATTCAAATCCCCGCTTCAATAGAAAATTTAACATTTGGTGATGGTATTATATCATAAGATTCCTTTACTAAAGGAAACCCGAAATCCAATCTAAGTCTACCAAAAGGAGAAAGCATTGAAAAGCCAAAACCTGGTGACACTCTCACAAGCTTGCTATCATAGTATTTCCCTTCATACTTCTTATTTTTATCATCTAAGCCAAAAAGTGTCGCATAGTCAACAAATAGTGAGCCTTTGATACCAGCATAGTCATATAGTTTTGGTAGAGGAAAATCCACTTGCTGTGTTAGATTAAAATAAGTTTTGCCTCCTAATGAGCTTTTATTTTTGTCTTCTGCTCTTGGTCCAATACCGGAAAGGTCAAACCCTCTAATCTCATTACCCCCTTTAAAAAAGTGCTGGCCAATGTTTAGATTTTCATCAGTATAAGAAAAAATATGACCTGCCGCCATCTTAAAGCGTAGAGTTATATCATCGTCAATTTTGCTTAATATAGGGTGCGTATAAAAAGATAAGAATTCAGATTTTAGGAAATTCACGTTTCCTCCCAATCCTGAAATATCCTGACTTAAGCGCAGTAAATACCCTTCTTTTGGAGTATAGAGGTTATCCAGTTTATTATGTGCCAACGTGTATCCCACTGATGAAATCTGATGTTCACCTTTTCGGTCCAGTATTATTTCAGAGATATCGGTGTCTTGTCCACCCTTATTATCCATGTGTATATGATTATACTTATAAGAATAGCGAAGGGAATTAGTTAAGTTCTCTGTGACTTTATATGATAACTTTGTAAAAAATCCCATATCGCAACTATCAAAAGTAGTGTTTGGCTTATCTTGTTTTTCGTAAAATACGTCTACACCTAGTGACGTATCAGAATCATTAAAATTATTTTCAACAAACTCTAAATCAGTAGAAAATACGTATTGACTTTTTTCAAGAGCAAAAGAGAGCTCTTTTCCAGTACCAAATAAATTACGGTCTTTGAGGTCAATTTTAATCAATGCTCCACCAGGAAGAGACACACCGCCTCCCAAATACAACGAAGTAGTGTTTTTTTCTTTAACATTTAAGTCAAGATTTACTGTATTGTCATTAACTGCGTAACTATTTACTTTCACTGTTTCAAAAAAATCACTACTCATTAGTTTTTTACGTGACTTTTGAATCTCAGATATATTGTACGCATCACCTTCTGCTACACTTAGCTTACTTCTGATCACTTTATCTAAAGTGCGATCGTTACCATCAATTGTAATTTGATTTATATAAATCTTTTTACCCGGCAGCACTCTGTAGGTTACATCTACAACGTTGTCACGTTGTGCATACTCTGGATTAACTTTTGCAAATATATATCCTTTTTCATTTAAATATTTGTTTATTTTTTCTACTGTATTATTAATTTTAACTCTATTAAATATCTTATCGTTTTCCTCTGTTATAAAATCCAATATTTCTTCTTTTAGGCTCAAATCCTGAATTTCAGTTTCAATATTAACCTCATTATTTCCAAACAAATACTGCTGTCCTTCGTCAATCAAAAAAGTTAACTCTGTTTGATTGTTATTATCAACCTCAACAATTGGTTGAATATTATTTTGAATATATCCCTTAGACGAATAAAAACGATCGAGCAATTCTGTGTTAATCAATAGATATTGCGGTGAATAATGATTTTCGCCTTTAAAAATGGCTCTAAATAACTTACTAAATATGTCATTACTATGTCTTTTAATAACTTGCTCTAGCTCATTTTCAGAAAAGTTTTTATTGCCTATAAATCTTATATCCTTAATTTTAGAGGTTTTGCCTTCTTTTATTTTGAAAATTAGATTGACCCTATTACTATCGAGCTTCTCCAACTCATATTCAATTTTAACGCCAACCTTACCGTTATTTCTATAAGTAGTGATTAAATTCATTAAATCGTTTTGCAATTTTGTTTCAGTGAAAATAGTTAGCGATTTTGACTGAATCACATTATTTAGTAACTCTTTGCTATTAAATAACTTATTACCCTTTAATATTATCTTGTTAATTAGTGGATTTTCTTGAATTTTTATTACCAAATTTTTTTTATCATCTATGTAAGCATTAACACTAGCAAATAACTTTGTTTTATATAGATCTTTTATAATTGAGTCTATATCATCGTCGTTTATATAATCACCAGATTTTAGTTTTATATAGAACCCTATTGTCTGGTTGCTTACCCTCTCATTACCAATACATTTGACATCTTTCACCTGCACTTTTTCCGCAGTTCCTAAAGCAACAAGCAGGGCAGGAAAAGAAATAAAAACCACTACCAGTATATAAAATAGCTTTTTCATATTTTATTTCAAAAAAGATCCCTAATATCATTTGACATTCCAGTTGCCATAAGCAAAAACAACACTAAAGCACCAAAAATAGCTGCATATTTTTGACATTTCAAGCTTAAATCCCTACGTATAACCGCTTCTATGATATAATGAAATAAATGCCCACCATCTAGCAGTGGTATTGGCAGCAAGTTAATTGCAGCTAAATTAGCTGAAATGATTGCCATAAAATATAGAACCATAATAAATCCCTTTTTAGCTGATTGTCCTGAATATTTTGCGATTTTTATTGGTCCACCTATTTCATTGATACTCCTTTTACCAACAATAATGTGAAAGAGAGCTTTGATCGTTAAGCACATAGTGTGGTAAGTTTCACTTACTGATAAGCTCACAGCCCCAAGAAAAGACGACTGCTTTAATGTATTGACTGAAATAATCCCTATAGTTTCTCTTTCTATTGTGTTGCCAAAAACGTCTTTGTCCTTGATTATTAATGGAGTTAAACTGGTCCTGTGCTTCTCATTATTTCTGCTATACTCAATCTCCATTCTTGTTTTAGGATTCGACATTATCACACGTGAAATATCTTCAAAGTATTTTATTTTATGCTCATTGATTTGTGTAATAGTGTCACCTGGCAACAAACCAGCTTGCTTAGCTGCACTACCTTCGATTACATTTTCAATCACCGGTGGAGTGCGATAATAACCTGCTATGCTAAAGAATATTGTAAAAGCTATAACAGCAAATACCATGTTTGCAAAAGGCCCTGCAAAAACTACTGCTGCTTTTTTATGACGCGGTTTTGTATGAAATGAATACAATTTTTCTTCTTCCGTTAATTCTTGTTGATCAGCTGGGACACTCGCTGCATTAGTATCTCCTAGCATTTTAACATAACCACCCAATGGAACAGCGCTTAATTTCCATCTAGTTCCAGACTTATCGTTAAAACCAAAAATTTCAGGACCAAAACCTATGGAAAAAGATTCAACTTTAACTTTGCATGCTTTGGCAACAACATAATGCCCATATTCATGCACGAATACTATGACAGAAATTATTAAAGAAAATGATAAAAAATAATATATTCCATCGCTAAATTGATGGATAAGATTAGAAATTAATTCCACCTGTATATTTAGATCTTAACAAAATGTTAAGTATATTAAAATGCGCCTCGCTTGACAAGTATTTAGTTTAACTTTTAAATTAAAAAAAGTTTAATTGTAATGACAGATACCTCACTACTCAGAAGAAAATTAATATATAGAAGCTGGCATAGGGGTTGCAAAGAAACCGATATACTTTTAGGGCATTTCGCATTGAAATATCTTGATAAATTTTCCTTAAGCGAACTAATCGAATACGAAAAAATAGTTGATCTTGATGATTACGAATTATATTGTTACATAACTCGTAAGACAAACCTCCCTCCTGGCTTGAATAGTCAGATAGTCAATTTAATTGCTTGCTTTATTGAAGCTAATCCTTTATGCACTCAAGATTAGTGATAATCTTATTTACCTTATCTAGTACCTCAGTATATTCTATTCTTTTCTCGTTTCTATACTTTTCGCGCTCTTGATTTACTTCATCTAATCGCTTTGTTAATTCTAAAATTTTATCCTCAAGAATTAGTGCTGCAAGTAAGAAATTTAATGCATCCGAACCCTTACCTCCAGTTTTTTGAGATACAGAACTAACTAACTTGTCAAAACTATTAGCAAGGCGTAATAAATGATTCCCCTTCCCACTTTCGCAAGATATTTTATATGTGTTATTACGTATAACTATTTCTACTACTTGCATATGGTGCTAAAAATTTCTATCGTACAGTATAAACTCAAACCCCTACTTTCATCTTATTTATGGTATAAATTTTTATTCATTTATCAAATCAGATAATTTTTTACTGCTACGAAAATATGTTTTAAAGTATTGATTCTTTGTAAACTTCTGTAACATTAAATGGCTTGTTTCTTTCAAGTTATAACTTCTAACTGAAAAAGAACCAAACCCCCTAATTTCAACTCTATTATGATGTTTCAATGTGCTTGAAAGTATCCCAAAAAATCTATCAACTATAGCTGCTATAACAATCTTATCTAAAAAAGGATGTCTTTTTGCTACCCTCGCTATTATATCAGACTTTGTTGCCATTTATATGAAGCCAAAATAAGTAAACCTTATCACTTAGCAGATAATGCTATGTTATATTCTTCAACACCCAATACTTCAACTTCTATTTTTTCTGATATAGAGAATTTTTTATTCTCTGGTAAATGCTCTTGATCTATTAGAAGGGTTACATCGTTCTCAACTTCAACGACTAGTCCATTATCTTCTCTCTTACCTACAATAACCTGTATTTTATCACCTACCTTAACTTTCTTTATCAGTTCTTCAAGAGGATCATACTCTATTTGTTTTATTCCAAGATAAGTTCTTGCCCGATTCACGTTAGCCCTTATTACTTTTGCTTCTATTTTATCACCTACATTATACTTCTTTATCTCATCTGAACCATTTTTAGACCAACTAAAATCTTTCACATATATTGTCCCTTCTACGTTCTCATCTATTTCAGAATCACCGAAAGCAACAGATACATATGAGCCGGTATTATTCTTCACTTCACCAGAAACAATAGAACCAGGAGGATATTTATTGATAAATACTTGCCAAGGGTTGTCTACACACCTTTTCATGCTTAAACTCATCCTACTCTTAGCAATGTCAATACTGAGAATTTTTACATATACTTCTTGTCCCCTTGTTACGAGACTACTAACTGGTAAATTACTCTTAACCCAAGTTATTTCTGACGAGTGCACTAAACCTTCAATTCCAGGTCTAAGCTCAACAAATAATCCATAATCTTCTATGCTTGTTACATAACCCTTATTCACACTATCAACTGGATATTTTGACTCTGCATCTTGCCAAGGGCTATCTTCTAGCTGCTTCACACCCAAGGAAATTTTAGCATTTTCCTTATCTATTTTTATAATTTTAACTTTTATAGTCTGACCACAAGTAAAAACTGCAGACGGATGACTTACCCTACTCCAAGAGATATCTGTAATATGTAACAATCCATCTATAACTCCCACTACATCTGATTCATGAATACCGACAAATACACCGTAATGAGTGATACTTTTTATTTTCCCTTCTATTATATCGCCTTCATTTAAAGATTCTAAAAATTTAATTTTTTCACCAGCGTGCAATTTTTCTAACACCAGCTTTCTTGATACTACAATATTGCCCTGCTTCTTATCCATTTTAAGCACGATGAACTTTTGTTCAGTTTCAATAAGGTGCTTCGCATCTTTTACTTGCTTCAAATCCACATGACTCAGCGGTAAAAAAGCGCTTATTCCGTCACCAAGATCAACAATAAAGCCACATTTAATTGAGCGTTTAATAACTCCGCTTACTTCAGCCCTTGTAACTGTATCTTCTTCCAACTTATTCCATTTTTCGTCCCTAATTGCTTTTTCACGACTAAGAACAACATTACCATGATAATCTTCAATTCTTTCCACATAAACTCTGATTTTCGAGCCAATAATGACCTCATCATTACAACCGAGTTCCTTGATCAGAATTCTCCCGTCAGATTTTAAACCAATATCAACCACAACGTCGTTAGGGTTTATTCTTGTAATTACACCTTCTACCACATCTCCTTCTTTAATTTTGTTAACAAAAGAATCTTCAAACAAGGTATTATCTTGATCCTCAAATTGGCCTTGACATATCTCTTCTATAAATTTGTTTGATGATAGCTTTCTGATAGTAACCGGTAGATTTACGACTGGATTATTATTATTCATACCTTTAACTTAAACTTTATTAGAACTCATATATTATATAATATTAACAATTATTGACAAGTAATTTTTCATTAACTCATTTCGAGAATTGTTTAAGCTATATAAAATATAGTGAGAAAATTATATATGTATCAAGAATATGCTATTTAAGAATAGCAAGTGGATTAGATCGTTCTCCAGAAGGTCCAGGCTAAAACCTGATGTTGATGAAATATTGGAAAAATATTCTATTCAAAACAGCAAGGAATCTATAGAGAAAATTGTAAATTCACAAAAAAGAATATGGGTAGAAATAGGCTTTGGCAACGGTGAAAATATGCTTTACCAGGTGCTCAATGAACCTGATCTATTATTTATAGGATGTGAGCCCTACTTAAAGGGGGTTTCTCGCTTGCTGACAAACATAGAAATACAGAACATAAAAAATATTTTAATGTGGACAGAAGATGCAAGAGAATTGATTGCAAATTTTCCTGATAACAGTGTTGAAAGATTCTTTATTCTCTTTCCAGATCCATGGCCAAAAAGAAGTCACAATAAAAGACGATTAATTAATACGGAATTTTTAAATTTATTAGCAAAAAAAATACTTATAACAGGGGAAATATTCATTGCAACCGATCATCAGGACTATGCAGAGTGGATAGCATCACATATAAAGCAGTGTAACTCTTTAATCTATAGGGAAGACGATTTCACAAGTTATACTCTTACAAAATACCACAGAAGAGCGCTCAAAGATCAGCGTAAAGTGAGGTTCTTTAAAGTAAGTGTTATTAATAATTTGCAGACTATGGATCAATAGAGTTTTTGCATATCTCTTTTACGTTAACTATAGATTAAAAATAATAAAAAAAGAGGGAGAAATAGAGTAAATTCCTTTAACTACTTCTCCTTATGAAGGAATAGACTTCTTGCATAACCCAAACTAAGTAGAAAAAAGGTATCATCCAAGTAGCCCCTTTCTCGTCATGCCGCTGCGAATCGTCATACCGCCGCGGCGCTAACACGTAGCGGGATGATGAGGCTTATCGTCATGCCACCGCGAACCGTCATACCGTCACGGTATCTCTTAGCCGCTAACAAGTAGCGGGATGACGGTTGTCAGGTTAGCTGTTATCCCAGTTTTTGACACTGGGATGACAACGAAGGGCTACTTGGATGACAGGGAAGGATGCTGAAATGAAGGTTTTTCAAATTGTCGATAAACCTAAATCTATAATAACTATTTGCCTTTTTTCTAGGTTATGCAAGAAGTCTACTGAATAACAGTAAGATTTTTCAATCCTGTTCCACAGCAAATTTTAGTGCCATGTGAGTAGTTACAGTGCTGTTAACAATCAAAATAACAAAAACTAAGATGGTGATTAGTAGTGTATAAATATTCAAGGATAAATTTTCAAATTGAGTTAGCATTTTAAAATACACAAAGGTTGGCATTATCATTGGCAAAACAAGAATTTGCGATACTCCTGATGCTAAGTTGTTTTGACCAATCATCAATGCATTTCCAGTAGCTGAAATATTAGTGATTATCAGCGTATTAAATAATAAAGACACTCCAACTGCTATTGAGTGTTCAATACTATTGCCTAGAATTGCAAAGCTGAATATGGAAGAAATTACTGAAATCGGTAACCCAAATAATAACCAGTGAGCGAAAATTTTATAAGCAACTATAAGCCTAGAAGAGAGTGGCTGTACAAAGATTTGCTCTAATATTCCATCATGATAATCAGATGTAAACAAATTATTTGTAGAAATCTGCAAAACAAATGTAGCACATATCCATGTTAATGTTAACATAACTTCTTGTTTATTGTTGTTTTTAAGTGTAAATGAAGATAAACTTAACATTATGATAAAAATACATACTATATAGGTAAAGTTCTTATCATCTATTACTAATTTTTTTACTGAGTCGATCATACTAGGCTTTTAAATGTTTATTATAAATTATAGTGTTTACTTTGAGGTAGTATAATTTTTTGTTCATAAATTATATAGGTTTTATTATTTTTTTGATAATGCAATTATGGAAAAGTTACCAAAAATAAAGTCACCAGAAGATTACACTCCTTCAGAAGATGAAGAATATATGAGCGTAAAACAACTGGAATACTTCAGCTTAAAGTTACAATCAATACTCGCTGAGTTAGAGAAACAAGAACTAGAAGATAATAGTATTGATACATACTATTCTGATGAAGATAGTGGAAACGAGGAATTAATCAAGCGTCGAAAAGATAGAAAAGAAAAAATTAAGGAGGCGTTAGAAAAAATAAAATTAGGCACTTATGGTTACTGCGATGGAACAGGAGAAGAAATAGGAGTCGAAAGACTTAAAGCTAATCCGCTTGCTATATATTGTATTGAAGAGCAAGAGAGAGTAGAAAAAGAAAAGAACGTGTACAACATTAACGATTAATTTACACATAAGTGGTGAGCCCATTGGACTTCAAGAGGAGCAAGAGGCGCTGAAGTATGTTATGCTATAAAGAAAGTGGAAAATTGGACATTCTCAACTTGACTCCTGCAGATTAAAAATTAAGTTGTATCCGTTCAGGCAATGGCGTCAACTTAAGGAAAAATATCAGCGATAGTGTATAAAATTTCTCTCTAAATTTTTTATCATTAAATTATCCAAAGAGTGCAAGGGACAGCACTTTTGTTTCTGTTTTATTTCAACAAAGAAGTCTAAAATGTGTCCTTTTTAGGTGAAATATGCAAAAAGGAAAAAACCTTATTCTACAAATTAAAAATATAATATACTCGAAAACTTTTCAGAAAATCCATTGTGTTGAGTTTTACACGAACAAGAAAACTTCCTTTTTCGACAGTATTTTCTATGATTTTAAAGTTAGTTAAAAAAAGTTTGGGAATAGAATGTGAACTTATGGAGCCATTGACATGTACCCTCAAAGCAAGCTTTTTCTAAAGCAAGGTATAAGATTTGCCATACAGGCTTTCAAGAATTTAAGCATCCAAACAGCCTATCAGGATGAACCTGAGTTGGAGAGGCTATAGACTTATTGCAGCAGATGGTTCTGGTATGAGATTACCCAGCTCTGGGGAAATTGTATCCGAGTTTGAACCAAATGGAACAACAGGCACCATTGGCAATTTGTTTGTTGATTTGTGTACTTCGCTAATTTGTAGTGCTCGTCTTGCAGCTTGGAATATAGGTGAACAAACGTTGGCGGCAGAGCAATTACCCGAAGTTATCACTCAAATGCGTTTATTAAATCAAGAGAAATTATTATTTATCTATGATCGTCTTCAGTAAAATTCATTCAGCAGCATTATGATTTGGAAGTAGATTTTATTTTTCGCTTGCAAAAAAGAAATTATAGTAAGCTATGGGAACGCTGGCGAATTAGATTTTGATTTTATATTAGAAAATGAAAAGCTAAAAAATAAAATGAAAGGACAGAAAGTAAGAGTTATAGTGCTGACATTAGCCAACTGAGAAACAGAGTTTTTGACCGAGACTTTGGAGCAAAGCTTATGTGTTAAGGTGGCACATAGAGGAGTGCTATAAACGACTCAAAGTAGGAGCAGAGTTAGAGAATTTTTCTGGAGAGGCTGTATTACAAGAATTTTGGGCAAACTTGGTCATGTGCAATATATTATCGCTTCATATATGTGATGCACAAGGGCCTTGGAACCCAGATCAAATTACTGAGTATCGTTTAAATTTTTCAGTTTTATTTGGTGTAATGAGGCAGAAACTCTATCAGGTACTTATTGCGCCAAAAAACTTTCAAGCCCTTTTTAAGTATACGCGCTAAAGTTAAAATCCGACCGGGACAGCCGCAATAAAGTAGATAAGCCTAAACGCCATCATGTCTTTAGGAGAGTTTGCTAATGAAAGTTCTTAAGTTGACGTCATTGACTGTTCCGATTCGTTATATGACATAAGAGCATCATATATTTCATGCAATATATTTGAGATGTTTTTTTCCATATGTTGATTAATATGCCCATATATTGTCGTCTCTTCCGAACACTCTGTATCTTTATGTATATGATTTTGTTGCTTTAATTCTTCTCTATCTACACTCTCTATTTGCTCTGACACTAGCATAACTACCCCATATTTTACATAACGAAATAAAAAAATTCTAACTGTAGTATGCTTATATAATCTACGAAGTCAATAGTTAAATTGAAAAGTTTCGGTTATAATTTACTTCATATAGAACATGCCCTTGAATTATGCTAAAAATCGCCATAGTAGGCCTACCAAATGCTGGAAAATCGACCCTATTCAACAGATTAGTAGGAAGAAAAGCAGCAGTAGTGAGTAACATTCCAGGAGTGACAAGGGATAGGCGAGAGGGAATGGGGAGAATTAGCGATTTGGAGTTTAAAGTTATAGATACAGGAGGATGGAACGACCAAACTAATTTTTCACTACAAGTTATTGAACAAATCGAATTTTCTTTATCCAATTCAAACATAATTTTCTTTCTTGTTGATGCAAAAGTGCAAAATGAGCGAAATGAAGAGTTTGCAAAGTGGCTGAAGAGAAAAATAAATAAACCTGTAATACTAGTAGCAAATAAATGCGAGAGTCATAAATCCGAAAATGTTGATTATTTGCAGTTTTTTGATTTTCTTGGCCCGGTGTATATCTCTGCCGAGCATAATCTTGGCATGGTTGATCTTTATGATGCATTAGCTGGTGTTATTGAAAATTTTAACGAGAACACTGAGTTACCTAACAATGAACTGAGTAGGCTGAGGATCGCGATCATCGGCCGTCCGAATGTTGGAAAATCAACTTTTTTAAATGGTTTACTTGCAGAAAACAGACTAATAACAAGTTCAGAGCCAGGTACCACACGTGATTCTGTGGATATTACATATGATCATGATGGAGAGTTAATTACTCTAATTGACACTGCCGGAATCCGCAGAAAGGCGAATGTTGTAGATGGCTTAGAATCAAGATTTGTTGAGAAAAGCATGGAATCAATCAAGCGCTCTCATGTGGTAGTTTTAATGCTAGACTCCCTAGTTGGTATTGAGCAGCAGGATTTATCAATTGGTGAAGCTGCAATTAAGGGAGGGAAAGGGATTATTGTTGTTTTAAATAAGTGGGATTTAATAGGTAAGGATGACAGAAGCAGGTTAATAAAATTTGTCAAACAACAGGAAGTAACCAGGTTATTCTTGGAAGTGCCAACTATAACAATTTCTGCGTTAAAAGGCATGCGCTGCGGTGATGTGATAGATAAGTGTCTTGAAGTGAGTGAATCCTTGAACAAGAAGATCAGCACTGCAAAACTGAATAAGTGGCTCATAGATGCTGTAGGAAAACATTCTCACCCTCTTGTAAAAGGCAAAGCAGTTAAAATGAAGTATATCGCTCAAATTGGTACTAAACCTCCAGCTTTTTCTTTGATATGTAACATACCTGAAAGTGTTGATGAAAGTTACAAACGCTATTTAATTAACGATCTCAGAAAAAATTTCTTTGCAGACGGTGTGCCAGTTAGATTGCTTTTGAAAAAAAATAAAAATCCCTATGTAAAATGAATACTCTGCTTTATACTTTCAGGGATAATTTACTTAAAGTTATGTGTAATAATTCCAGAATTCCTGCAATCTTTCTGCTGTCGAGTGCCGCTGCTCTAATTTTTGCATATGTGCTAGAATATTTTTTCAACATGCTGCCATGCAAGTTATGTACATACGAGCGAATAGTTTACTATATCGCCGGATTACTTGCAGTAGCGTGCATGCTTAAAGACAACAAAATTCTAATCTATGCAATGTTTTGCAGCTACCTCATAGGTGCAGTAATATCTTTTTATCATATAGGTCTTGAACTCCACTTATTTCATGATGTTTTAGGTTGTACAGAGCAAGCAAGTGGTAACGTTAGTATAGAAGAGCTCAGAAATAATCTACTAAATCCTAATTACTCTCCATCTTGTGACAGACCTCATTACGTTCTAGGTGTTTCCTTAGCAACATGGAATCTAATTTATCTCATAGTAGCTCTGTTCGTATCAGGTAAGGTGTATTGTGGAGAAAGAAAGAAATCTAAATAATTTAAGGTACAGCAACAATCAGTTCTTGCAACAGGCAATTAGAGTAGATCACGCTGGAGAATATGGAGCTATTTGCATTTATTCTGGTCAAAAATTTATTCTTAAGAAATCTTCTATAATCAATGAAATAATTGAAATGGAAGAGCAGGAAAAAAAGCATTTTCACTATTTTAATGAGAAAATCAAAGAGCAAAAAGTTCGTCCTACTGTTTTGTTGCCTGTTTGGCGTGTTTTAGGAGTGTCGCTTGGCGTTGCAACTGCCATTATGGGCAAAAAAGCTGCTATGGCTTGCACTGCTGCAGTTGAAGAAGTTATCGGGGAGCACTACAAAGAGCAAGTTTCACATTTAGAAGATGGGGAATTAAGAGAAACTATAAGTAAATTTCGCGACGAGGAGTTAGAGCACAAAGATATTGCAATTCAGCACAATGCTGAAAGCGCATTTGGCTACAACATTTTATCATCATTCATAAAAACAGGCTGCAAAACTGCTATTTACTTGTCTAAGTTAATTTAACTAAGCAGCTTTCTTAAAGTGTTTTAAATGTTCTGATAACAACAGAAACCAGGAAGGAATTCAAGTGTAACAATTATTTTATAACTATATTTACATATCACCATTATTAATAAATAATTAGTATTTGTAAATTAAATACATCTAAAGTATAGACTGCAAAGGAGGCAAAAGTGCGTTTTAATTTAGAAGAGGGAAATGCTCTTATGTAATACCTGCCACAGGTTCACAACTGTACGAACATTCATTTTTGAAGGTAAATTGCACAGCAAATGGTGTCATTCCAGTCTGGAATCCAGAAATTTTGCTTATAACTGAGCTGATAAGCTAAAGGTAATTGTCTTACACTAAAACAAACGTTTTTAATTAAGTTGCATAGAACCAGTGTCTGGGCACTGGGATGACACCCCACTGGTGGTCCAAACTACAACGTTCGTACAGTTGTGGATTCCAGACGGCTTTGTTGCATCACACTTTATGAGATGGTGATTTATGGTAAATTCATGTAACTATCTCAAATTTAGCCATACCAATATCAGTGAATTTATTAAGCAAATAGCATTTGATTAGCAGTTCTTTTTCTCGATTTATCTCAGATTTATTCCTAAAACTAAATCCGAATATTTGCTTTAATCTTGAGAAAAACCCTTCAATATAAGATCTTTTCCCATAATTTACTTCTTTTTTCCATTCTTTCATGCCATCTTCACCGTATAATTTTATTAACCTAATAGCAGCATTCCTGTCAGACATATAATCTATTTCTGGATGTTCTGCCGCATTGTTTATTGGTGGAATTTTTGTCTTTATATCATATTCGTTACACAACTTATAAAACTTGTGCCTATCACATGCTCTATCTGCATATAGTGCTTTTATGGCATGCTGAAAATCAACTTCTTTTAGCAAATCACAAGCTCCATAGTGATCAGAGTAGACACCGTTACTGTATTTTACAGCTATGGCTTTTTTGTTGTTTATATTCAACATTACGTGCAATTTTCTCGTTTGCTCATAGCCACGATATTTTCTGTTAGTGCTATTTTCCTTGCTGTGACCAGGAGTGTTGTTGTATATACTAATTCCTGTACTGTCTATAGCAATTTCGATATCTTCCATATTATTTTCTGCAATCATTTATCTTAATATTAAGTTTCTTAAACCTTCTTGATGCTTGTGAATAGCTGATAACTGCCAAATCTCTTCCTATTTGTTGCAAATACCCTTTTATAAACCCGACTGTTTGTCTTAAACCAATTCTAAAGAAACTGACGATTATATGCACCAAAATCACAACTTTATCACTATAAATATAGTTGCCGCCCTGCATTTTTGGACAATTCTCGTACCAATTTTCTATGGCGTCATTGATATAACAAAAAATGCTTCCTCTTTCTTGGAGAAATTTGTTATATTCATGGCAGTTACTGACTCTCATTTTTTGTGGCATATTTTTTCTTCAACAGTTAAATGGCTATTTATAATGAATTTTGTCAGTAACTGCCAGTTCTTTTCACTTGAGCGATGCAACAAAGCCATTCCAGACTGGGATGACACCCTACTGATGGGCCCAAATCACAATGTTCGTACAGTTGTGGGTCAGGCTATAGGATGACAGAAATTGACTTTATTAGCTATAGGTGGTATGACACTCAGTCAATTTAAGTAAGCAGATGATCTTAGCTACAAAAGTATTTTTTACCTCATTTGTTTTTGGGTTTATTCTTTTTCCCTATTTTATAAAGCTTCTAAAAAAAATAAGCAAAGATGGGCAACCAATTAGATCATGTGGACCAGAAAGTCATTTAATAACAAAAAAGAATGTACCACCTATGGGCGGAATAATAATACTGACTTCTTCTTTATTACCAATTTTACTCTGGGTTCAGTTAACACCAGAAATTTTGCTGCTGATATTGATAACTCTATTTTTTGCTCTACTTGGATTTATTGATGATTATTTAAAATTGAAGACAAATCACTATCGAGGTTTAAGTGCAAAAACCAAAATACTTATTCAGTTTATTGTTGCTCTGGTTGGTGTGTTTATACTTAAGCTATACTCTGCTGAATGTTTTACAAAAACGTCCCTATTTAAAGGAGTAATAATAGATTTTGGCTATCTATATGTTCCGTTTGCTGCGTTTGTAATTGTCGGCTCTTCTAATGCTGTGAATCTCACAGATGGTTTGGATGGCCTTGCTGCAACTCAAGTCATCACTTCCTTTGCTTTTTTGGGGCTAATTGCATATATAACTCAAGCAGATATGAATATTACTTTATTCTGCATTGCATTTATAGGAGCTATTCTAAGTTTCTTGTGGTTTAACACACATCCAGCAAAAATATTTATGGGTGATGTTGGTAGCTTGTCGGTAGGCGCAGCCTTAGGGTTAACTAGTGTCCTAATTAAAAGAGAAATGCTTTTTGCCGTTATTGGAATAATTTTTGTAATAGAGACTCTATCTGTTATTATTCAGATATCATATTTTAAATATACAAAGTTTAAATATGGAGAAGGAAAAAGAGTTTTCCTTATGGCACCAATGCATCATCACTTTGAAAAGAAGGGATGGTCAGAAAATGTAATCGTTATGAAATTTTGGATAATTTCTATTATCTGTTCAGTTTTTACTATAACTTTCTTATTATAAAAACCTATGAAATACCCAGACTTTACATTAGAAAATAAATTATCAGGAGTGATAGCAGGAGTGGATGAAGTTGGAAGAGGTCCGCTAGCTGGTCCAGTAATATCCGCAGCCGTAGTGTTTATTGATAGAAATACAATTATTGATGGAATCAACGACTCGAAAAAGTTGACTCCTCAATGTAGGCAAGTCCTATATGAAAAAATAATATCCGTTGCAAAATTTGGTATAGGAATGGCAAGCGTAGAAGAAATAAATTCATACAATATCTTGCAAGCAACAAAACTTTCAATGAAACGTGCGTTGATAGACTTGGACCTAGAATTAGATTATGTGCTAGTTGATGGTAATCAACCACCTGAAGTGAAATGGCAAGTGAAATCCATAGTAAATGGTGATAATTTGAGTACATCAATTGCAGCAGCTTCAATCGTTGCAAAAGTTACGAGAGATCGGCTTATGCAAGAATTGCACAATAAGCATCCTGAATATAATTGGTATAAAAATAAAGGATATGGGACAAAAGAGCACCTTAACGCTATTGGCCTTTATGGAATTACAGAACATCATAGAAAAAATTTTGCACCCATATCTCGGGCATTATAGCCTTTACCCTTTTTTGAAAGGTATGGTTTCATTAAATAGGCAAACTGTACTCGATCCATTCCTTAAGGTAAACACTGAACTTACCCTTTCGATTATCAGGTAGTTATCAACTGTACGGAAATTTACTAAAGACTCATATCCTGCAGAATCAACCATAAAAACTGCCGGAAAATCAGAGTTTATTTTATTGAATTGTAGATATGTAAATTTTCCGTCATCAAAAACCTTAATTGGTATTATTGACTGACTACCTTTGACGTGCGAGATGGAATAATTAAAATTTAATCCCTTCTTTACAACTTCAATATCATTGATATCAGGAATAATGGTATGACTAGCTTGTTCGAAGATATCACCGTTATTTGTTGTGTAAATCTCATCACTGCTAAATAGTGGATAAAGAAACCTTACTTCATATGCTAATCTTGGATCATCTAGTCCAGTTGCTTCTTCAGCATGAAGTTCAAAGTAATAAACTCTTTTATTGGTAATTATAGTTGCATTAGTATCAGCAATATCATCTATGGGCTTAATAAACAATCTGTTACCTTGAGGAAGAAGTTGCCAACCAGTTGAATCACCCATTGAAAGGTTTTGTATTATCTCCCCTGGTTCAAACAATATACTGGACTGATAACCATAAAAACCCGTATACTTATGTATAGCCTGTGGGTTATAATTTATTACCTTTATGTGATTATCTCCAGCTATTGAACGTGGCTCCTGTTTTGCAAGTGCATCACTACCACAGAGGAACAATAGTACGGCAAACAGTAAACCAATCATAATATCAAAATGAATTAATCTTCATTTTATCATTAATAGACATGCACTGCAACTGTTAAGGCACTTTCTATACTATAAACCCCAAAGCAAGCGGTAGAAAAGGCAAGAAATAAGGTAAACTCCTTAAATACTTTAGAACTACAGGAGGCTTCACCTGAACGGGTACACTTGGAATCCTGCCATTTTCACTTCGTAAACATACCAAGAATTCTGTCCATTATTCCACCCATGTTTGCTTCAGCTTGAGTATACTCTATTTTACCACCATGCAAGATTAGTTTAATATCTGATCCAGGTGATATATTAACAAATTTACTGCCAACAACTCCACTGCTAGTGATCAGAGCTGAACTATCAATTGGCAATTTTATGTCTTTGCTTATACACATATCGATTCGTGCTACGTAGGTAGCTTTGTCAAGTGATACACCAGTTATGCTTCCAACATCTACACCAGAGATCTTGACACTATCACCAACTCCTATACCGTTAGCGTTAGCAAAAAGACCATATATTTTATAGCAATCCTTATAGTTTTTCTTTATGTAAGATAGCTTATCAATAGCAAAGAAAATCAGAAAAATAGTAAAAATTAATACAAATAATCCAGCGGTTATTTCAAGTATATTTGACCTTCGCATCTTTAGTTATCAGGACTCCAGCTTTTATAGTAATTTTTCACTTTTTGGTTTGGATAGTATGCATCTTTTGTACCCGTTAAATTAGGAGTATGTTTTACTTTTCTTTTTTTATTATTAACTGGTACTACATTATCAGTATAGTGAAGCCATATATGCCATTCCGGAGGCACTGTTGTAGGCTCAGAAACACTGCTATACATAACCCACCTTTTTCCTTTACTTGATTCATAGTAAGAATTTCCATTTTCATCTCTTCCTACAAATTTATCTTCTCTTCGTAATAGGCGTTTTATTGCATTACAAATTTTAGATAACATAAGGGTATTAAAACAAAAAGTATTATATATACTAATACTTTAACGATATATTAACAACAATTTAATGCAATTACCAATCTTACAAGTTATTATCCCAATAATTGCATCAATGTTTTGCTTTCTTGCCAAGAAACACAAGGTATCTTGGTTTATTTCTTTTATTGCAACAACAATCACTCTTATCATTTCATCAATACTACTCATTAAAACATATAAAGGTGAAATTATAACTTATCACCTTGGAAATTGGGCTCCTCCGTATGGAATAGAGTTAAGAATCGACGTGTTAAATTCCTTAATTCTAACCCTAGTGAATTTTATAGCGCTGATTAGTGTGCTTTATAGCTTTTATATTAACGAAAAAGAGATTAGCAAAAACAAAATCACTGGTTTTTACTCTCTATTTCTACTGTGCTTAAGCGGACTGCTCGGGATTCTAGTAACAAACGACATATTTAACCTTTACGTTTTCTTGGAAATTTCATCTCTTTCTTCTTATGTATTAGTTTCAATGGGAAGGGATAAAAAAGCCTTGGTTGCAGCATTTGAATGTCTAATTAGTGGAACAATAGGTGCAACATTTTATTTATTTGGCATCGGGCTCTTGTATTCAATGACTGGAACGCTCAATATGTCTGACATGGCTGAAAGAATAGTTCCATTATACGATAACAACATCATAAAACTTGGCACGTTGTTCATTTTTGTTGGTCTCTCAATCAAAATGGCACTGTTTCCATTAAGCAGGTGGCTGGTTAATGCATATAGTGAGGCGCCAAGTTTCATTAGCATATTCTTTTCAGGCACAGTGACAAAAGTGATGATATATGTTTTCATCAGAATCTTTTATACTGTTTTTCATCAAAATTTTTTCTTGTTTAAGCCGCTACTGGACAATGTGATAATTATCCTCGCACTTTGCGCTATTGTATTTGGGTCGATATTTGCAATAACCGCAAAAGACATAAAAAGACTGCTTGCTCACTCTAGTATTAGCCAAATTGGTTATATAATTTTAGCACTGAGTTTTAACTCAAAAACAGGTGTATTTGCAGCAATTCTTCACATAGTAAACCACAGCATAATAAAAACATCTTTATTTATGGCTGCAGGATGTATTTCTTACAAATTTGATACAACAAAAATAGAGAATTTATCGGGACTCAAGAAATCAATGCCTTATACAGCACTTGCGTTCACTCTATTCAGTTTAGCATTAATCGGTATGCCTTTAACAAATGGCTTTATAAGCAAGTGGTATATAATGAAAGCAATTATCGAATCTCATGCGTGGATTTCCCTTGTAACATTTGCTGCTGGCTCTTTCCTTGCATTGATATATATGTGGAAGATGGTAGAGAAAATGTATTTTGAAAATGATGCAACGTCACGCACTGGAATGACACCGGACAAAATTAATGATGTGCCATTTCCTATGCTTTTCTGTCTATTGTTTATGGCAGCTTTAACAGTAGTAACTGGAATATATAGTACTTCAATTCGGTTAGTAGTTGAGAAGTTGGTTTTTTGATTTTTATCTTTGTTTCATATTTTACTATACTTTAAGGTTATAAGGTCTTTATTGTGGATAGGCTGAAGAAGATTCATTGGTTGTTAGTCATTAACGTGATAGCGCTGTTTTGCGTTGGCATTGTTGTTCAATACTCTTCTGCTGGAGGAAAGTGGGTGCCATTTGCGATTCACCAACTGGTCATATTCTCCTTCTTTTTCCTATTCGCTATAGCTATGTCATTCATAGAGCTAGATTTTTACTTGAAGTACGCCTACTTTTTTTATATAGCAGCAGCGATTTCGCTATTAGCAGTAAATTTTTTTGGCTCACACATAATGGGTGCAACAAGGTGGATAAGAATTGGATCAATTAGTTTGCAGCCATCAGAATTTGCAAAAGTAGGCTTAATACTTGCGCTTGCTCGCTATTTTGATAAGCAGAGTGTATATAAAATGATGGAATTTAAAATATTGCTTAAGGCACTTATAATTATTTTCTTACCCGTGTTCTTGGTGTTAAAGCAACCTAATTTAGGCACAGCTGTGATAATGTTATTTATAGGGATATCAATTATATTCACAGCAATAATAAAAAGATCTCATTCGGTAATATGTGGAACGCTTGGCATTTTTGCAGTACCGGCTATTTGGCCTTTTTTACGTCCTTATCACAAGCAAAGGATATTGTCGTTTTTGGATTCATCAGTGGATCCACTTGGGATAGGTTATAATGCGCAGCAATCTCAGATAGCTATTGGTTCAGGAGGTTTGCTTGGTAAGGGCTTTGTTAACGGAAGTCAAACTCAACTTGGATTTTTGCCGGAAAAGCGTACAGATTTTGCTTTTGCAGTGCTGAGTGAGGAGTGGGGCTTTTTAGGTAGCATGGCTTTAATTTTGCTTTATACCTCATTACTTGGCATAATTTTCTCTATCGCTTATAGGTCGAAAAATTATTTTTCTAAGTCGGTATCTATCGGCATTTTCGCCTTTTTTAGCGCTCATTTTTTTATAAACATCGGAATGACAATGGGCCTCTTACCTGTGATAGGCGACCCATTGCCATTTCTTTCCTATGGAGGAAGTACAACTGCTGCAAGCTTGATATGCATAGGATTATTGCTGGCAATAAAAGCAGATGAACAACAAAATGCTTGTATTTTACCTATGCTAAAGTAAAATTAAACTTTACTTAATAGTTTTTATGCTAGATGAAATGCGTGAGGAGTGTGGGGTATTTGGCATAAGTTGCAACCAAAGTGCTGCTTTTAACTCTATACTTGCTCTCCACGCTTTGCAGCATAGAGGTCAAGAGTCTTTTGGCGTAGCAACCAGTAACAACGATAAGCTGCACTCTTATCACTTTCAAGGTCAAGTGAGCAGCGTATTTGATGATATAGATGAAATAAAGAAATCCTTACCTGGAGATTGTGCAATAGGTCATGTTCGATACTCAACAAGTGGTAGTAAATTTGGAGTGCAGCCCATGTTTGGCAAAAGTGGCAAATTTGGGGATTTTGCCATAGCACATAATGGTAATTTAATTAATATTTCTCCGATACGCAAACAATTAATTAAACAAGAGTGCGTTTTTCAGTCAGATATTGATACAGAAGTAGTAGTGCATCTGACAGCAAGCGGTGAAAAAGATAGCTTCTTAGAGAGTTTTATATATGCATTAAAGCAAATACAAGGTGCTTATTCTTTTGTGGCAATCAATCAAGAAGTAGTTATTGGAGTACGTGATCCGTCTGGAATCAGGCCTCTTGTTTTAGGAAAGTTAAACGGTTCTTACGTTCTTGCATCTGAAACTTGTGCTCTTGATATAGTAAATGCAGAGTTTGTTAGAGAAATAGAACCAGGTGAGTTAGTCACCATTGATCGAAATGGTAATCTAGCTTCAGCATTTCCTTTCCCACAGCAAAAATCAAGTTTTTGTATTTTTGAATACGTTTATTTTTCAAGACCAGATAGCATAATGGAGAATAGGTCCATATATGATATAAGAAAAGAAATAGGAAAAATACTTGCAGAAGAGAGCCCACCAAAAAACAATGTAGATATGGTTGTACCAATACCTGATTCTGGAATACCTGCAGCTATTGGATATGCAAAGCATTCAGGATTACCTATGGAACTGGGAATAATTCGTAATCATTACATAGGAAGAACTTTTATACAACCAACCGCTGAAGTACGTAAAGTTAGAATAAAATTAAAATTCAATGCTAATAAGCACACTTTGAAAGGTAAAAACATAATTTTAATAGATGATAGTATAGTGCGTGGTAGTACGTTAACAAATATAATAGTTATGCTAAAGGATGCAGGAGTAAAAGAGATTCACCTCAAAATTTCAAGCCCACCAATTAAGCATTCTTGTTTTTATGGAATAGATACACCAGAGTGCAAAGATTTAATTGCTGCAAATAAATCTGTAGAGGAAATTAAGGAAGTTATAGGAGTAGATAGCCTAGCCTTCTTGAGTATTGATGGACTATATCAGGCTGTTAAAGGAGAGGTGCGTAACAATGCTACACCACAATATTGTGATGCTTGTTTCACTGGTGATTATCCGATTGGCAAATAATCTACGTAAGATCACTGGAGCTCAGATCTTAAACCGCCAAAATTTCTCTTGGCCTTTACTAATTCCGATTCTCGGGGTGCAAATATAATCTGGTTTGAGGTGAGATTCATAAACACAAAATTTGTGGCTTATAGTAAGGTCCTGTTTGTTATGTTCTTTTGTAATATTTAATCTTTTACACAATATTCCTGGCCCACCTAAATTTGCTTCAAGCGGTTCAATGAGCTTTAATCCTCGTATTAACACTGCTGCTGGGAATCCTTCTGCTTCTGTTACAATATTTAGACAATAGTACATCCCATATATAAAATATACGTACGAAAATCCCGGCATACCAAACATTACTGAAGTTCGATTAGTATAGCCTCTTGCCGCGTGACAAGCTGGGTCATTCATTCCTATATAGGCTTCAACTTCGGTTATTACTCCACTAAAGTTAGAAAATTTAAGGACTTTTCCCAATAACTCTCCAGCTACAGTTAAGGTCGGCCGCTCGTAGAAATTTCTTGGTAGTATTATGTTGCTCATTATAAGAGTATAAGTTACTTGCAGGTGCAAGCAACTTATACTAATTATTACTTTTGTTTTTTCTTACTTACTCATTTGAGCAGCAGGAGCTTGATGCTTTTGTGTTGTGCTCTCTGTTACATCTGTTGAAAGTTGCTCCAAGATTTTACTTCTTCAGAACTTTGTTGTAATTGTGTTTGTGGCAATTGTGATGCTAATGCTTCATGTAAAGGCTTTGCTTCATATTGCCTTCCCACTTTTACTTCTTGGTTTGCACGTAACTGTTCTTCAGTTACGCCATTACCCTCGATGGGCTTTATAGTACCATCATCACTAATGAGGATTTTAATTTTGCATTCTTGTCCATCAACATACCACTTTAGAGCCATTTGATATGATCCATTAGCCACTTCATAAATTCTTGCCCCATCCTTATCAATTTGGCAACGTACCCCCCTTGTTTTTTGGTCAGGTAGTAGCAACGTAACTGTCTTTACATCGTACTTTTTGCACATATTACCACTTAGAATATCATGCAAGTTTACTTCTTTTATATAATCGTTCAGCGCAATTCTTATGACAGGCTTAACACTGTTATCTATATTTTTAGTTTCTCTTAATTTTATAAGCTTTGCATCAATATTTTTAGATATCTCTTCTTCAATTTGTTTAGCAGCTTTGCCTACAATTTCCCGAGCATGATATTTGGTCTCCTCAGCAGTATATCTATACATACCATCGCTATTCTTATGAACATGAGGTTTCACTATTACTTTATTAGTAGTATTCGTAGAAGGGTTGTTCTGATCTACAAAGAACCTCTTCCATGTTTCTTCATCATCAAGAGTGACGTACCTACATTTATCCTTATTCGGTATTGACCCAGATACGCTACCAGCAGCAATATTTTGATCAACAATCAAAGATACAGTTTCATTACTATCTAACATATATGCCTCCATTATCCTTAATACACAAATGTCAACATACGAGCATTATCTCAATTAGTCAATATAAATTATGACGTTTAATGTTGAAAGCTCAAATACTCCTTTGCTTGATCGGTTAGAACGCGCCCTCTTGGTGTGCGCTTTACAAAACTAATTTTGATTAAATAAGGTTCTACTGTTTCTTCAATATTGCCAACATCTTCGGATAGCGCAATAGATATGGTGTCAATTCCAACAGGGCCTGAAGTGTTGAATAAAAATCTTAGATAATTCATATCAAGTTTATTGAGTCCCATTTTATCTACACCTAATTTTAGTAATACAGAATCAGCGACTTCATAAGTGATTTTTTTATCATCTTTCACTTCAACAAAATCCCTTATTCTTCTGAGTAACCTCAAAGCAATTCTTGGAGTACCGCGCGCACGGCAGGCAATTTCCCGTGCAGCACCCTCTTCAATTTCAGCAGAAAGAACTCTTGCGCCTCTTTTTATAATATCGACTAGCTCCTCAAAAGAATAAAACTCAAGATGCAAAGGAATGCCAAAACGATCTCTGAGTGGCGCAGAAAGTAATCCAAGCCGTGTAGTTGCTCCAATTAGCGTAAATGGTGGTAGATCTATCCTTAAAGTGCGAGTAGATGGACCTTCACCTACTAATATGTCCAAGCAAAAATCTTCTATAGCAGTATATAAAACTTCTTCGATGCTGCGATTTAATCTATGGATTTCGTCGATAAATAGGACATCTTTTGCATTTAAAGTGGTAAGCACTGCGGCCAAATCTCCAGCTTTACTGAGCAATGGACCAGAAGTTGCGCGGAAGCTGACCCTTAATTCTTTAGAGACAATTTGTGCTAAAGTTGTTTTGCCAAGTCCTGGAGGACCGTATAATAAGACGTGATCTAAGGCTTCAGTTCTCGTCTGTGCAGCGTTTATAAACACTTTTAAATTTTGTATTAAGTCTTTTTGCCCGACAAAATCATCAAGTTGCTCAGGCCTGATGTTGATATTGCGCACATCTTCAGTATATTCTTTACCGCACGATATTGATTTCATAGTATTGAAAGCTCCTTAAGCGCTATGCGAATAATATCCTTAGTGTCCAGATTTGACGATTTGTCTTGTATTTTCTTTATCGTATCATAAGCTTTCACTTTTTCATATCCAAGATTGATCAATGCTGAAAGGGCATCTTCATTAATTGGATTAAAGTTATTGTTATTTATTTCTAGTTTACTCACTTTGCCACTCAATTCAGTGATGATTCGATTTATGAGTTTCAGGCCAAGTCCACTCATCTTGAGTGCTACTTTATCCTCATTCATAATTGCCAAAAATAGCTGTTCTGGAGTTAATTTACTCAAAATTGACATTGCAGTTTTATAGCTAACGCCGCTTACTTTGACAAGCAACCTCAAGCACTGCTGTTCTTCTTCGCTTATAAAACCATATAGCTGAGTAGTGTTTTCTCTGTTATTTGCATAGGTTTCGATAAGTAATTTGATTCTACTTCCAATTGCACAAGCACTTAAAGTTTTGGCTGAAAGATACACCATATAGCCAACATCATTCACATTCAGGATTATGTGATCACTGCGCACTTCATCAACTATTCCGCTTAGATTTCCTATCATTTTTAACACTATATAGAGTTCAGTTTAAATACTCCCGGATCTTAGGTCAAGCAAACGAACATTATAACAGGGAAACGTGGCTAAAAAACCACTTGACAAACTCCGCCAGCCCCCTTATCATAAACACTGAAGCTATTTATTTATCTTCTCTGTACAGATTAAATGACAAAAAAACTCACGTATCTGGCGTATCATGTTTAATTTTTTGCACTATGTGCACCTTATGTCTTTATCAAACTTCTACCTACATAAGCTGAAACGCGCTTATAAAGCGTTTAAAACATAAAAAAACGCCAACTTAAAAAATGGATAGTGAATAACTAGCTACCCTAGGGTTTCTTTTGCCTTTTTTTCTGTTTAGTAAATTTCTTAACGTTTATAATTTAGATTAGTTGCGGTTTAAAAGTAGCTGAATCGCGGTTATTAAGTGTTTAGAATAAAAAAACGCCATACTTGAAAGTATAATGTAAGTAATTAGCCAATCATGGGGCTTTTTTTGCCTTTTTTTTCGTTTGGTAAATTTCTTAATGTTTATAGCTAAACGACAACCGTCATCCCGCTGCTTGTTAGCGGGATCTATGCTAAGAGATACCGCGGATGAATCGCGCGGTATGACGGTTCGTGGTGGCATCTCGTCATCCCGCTACGTGTTAGCGGCTAAGAGATACCGCGGCGGTATGACGTCTTAGCCATAGATTACCTGATCTCACCATCTTTCCGGTTGTTTTATACATAATTCTCGGATTTTGAAAGTTCACTTTGAATAAATTGCTCATATTCTTTATCCTCTAGTTCTTCAAAAATCTCAGGATAATGTTTACTGG
Organism: Wolbachia endosymbiont (group A) of Phasia obesa; assembly: GCF_964028125.1. NCBI lineage: Bacteria > Pseudomonadati > Pseudomonadota > Alphaproteobacteria > Rickettsiales > Anaplasmataceae > Wolbachia > Wolbachia endosymbiont (group A) of Phasia obesa. Next base: position 145,233 of record NZ_OZ034764.1, on the reverse strand, counting down.
AACGAGTAATTATTGAAATTAGCTCTTGCTTTGTTTTTCTTAGTAAAACCTTTCAAAGAGAGTCTGTTCATCTGGGCGCGCAGACGATCGATACTCCTTTCTATCAAGTGCAACCAAAGCAAAACCTGTTGCAGCCATATGCTTACATGGACCATAATACACAAATGCAGGACAGGAACATGTTCCACTCAAAAGAGGACCATCGTGCTTTAGTGTTACTCGATATACATTTGATCCAACTACCTTTGATTTAGCTTGAGATTCATTAACAGATATAATCTGTACCTTTCTTTTGTCAAAATAATCCCTTCCTCTGGAGCGGTAGGGTTCTTTGATAAGACCTGTGATATCTTTATAATACAGTCTCATTTTTACCTCCTTTAAAACCCTCAATTTTCTAATATATCCTTTCTTCCATAAAAATTTATTAACTCACCACAACTTTTATATGGCCCTGCGGACAATTTTATAGTGCTATAGCTAACTCAAGAAAGGTTTCCCTACGTCATACCGCGATTCATTCCATAACTGTATGAACATTCATTTTTGAAGGTAAATTGCACAGCAAATGGTGTCATGAAAGTAGCTGACACTGGAATCCAGCCTTGCCGTAATCTCATCAAGAACGTTGTGTTTTAACATAAAACGGCTACTTTTATACTTACCAACTTAATAAAATTCCTGGATCCCAGTGGGCTTTGTTGCATCGCTACTTATGAAAGGCTAACTATAATTAGGATTATAAGCAACCTATTGAAAATCTTGTTTTTTTGCAATCAATCTGATCAAATTTAAGAATAGTAATTTATTATTTATATTAATAAATTTAATTCTATTGAAAATAGCTAAAGCATTGAAATTCTTGAATTTTAGCCGGATTAGTGAGTGGTAGTGAAATTTCTTTTACTCAAATTTAGGTATTCACTGACCGTTCTTGTTATAAATACCAGAATAATAAGCTACTGATATTCTCCACCTTTTTTATCTTTAATCCATTATAGCTAGCGATGCAACAAAGCCATCCCAGTGCTTGACACTGGGATGACAAGAAGAGGGTACTTGGATAAGAGGCATTGCCCTCCTGGTAGGCCCAAATTGCAATGTCCGTACAGTTATGGATTCATTCGCGGTATAGATTCCGCTAATGAGTAGCGGAATGACGAATTTGTTGTTTTTCAAATTGTAGGTAAACCTAAGCCACTTTAGCTATATATAATAGAATTTCGCTTTCTACTATCTTTCCAGTTGTTTTATACATAATTCTCGAATTTTGAAAATTTGCTCCATATCTAATTTCTCACTTGTATAAAATTTGTTTTCTTACTTCGAGACCTAATCTACCACAACTTTTATATGGCGTTTCTTTCCTGCAGATAATTTTATAAATGGCTGATCTTTAAAGCTTTCGAAATTTATTACATGATCAATATTGTTTACAACATTATCATTAATCTTGCATCCGTTGCCCTGTATTAAACGCTTTGCAGCGCCTTTTGAAGGTTCAAAACCGGTGTCATGTAGTAGGTCTACTAAGGATATGCCGCTTGCAACTTGTTCTTTTTTTATGATGTAATCAGGAAGTAGTGAGCTATCTTCATTCTCAAAAGCAGAAATTGCAGCAAATTGTGCAAGTTCCGCTTCTTTGTCACCATGACATATTTTTGTCACTTCTGTTGCCAAGACCTTTTTTGCTTCATTTATTTCTTGATCCTTTAAAGACTCTAATTTTCTAATCTCATCAATTGGCACATCAGTGAGCAATCTTAAAAAACGTCCAACATCTTGATCATCAACGTTGCGAAAATATTGCCAGTAGTCGTAAGGCTTTAGCATATTATCATCAAGCCACACTGCTCCACTTTCAGTTTTGCCCATTTTTTTTCCTTGTGCATTTAATAAAAGAGGCATGGTAAGGCCAAATAGCTCAGGTAAATTCAACTTTTTTCCAAGTTCAATTCCGTTTACTATATTTCCCCACTGGTCTGACCCTCCAATCTGCAGACGACAATCATATTTTTTGTTTAATTCAATAAAGTCGTAAGCTTGCAATAGCATGTAATTAAATTCCAGAAAGCTTAAGGTTTGCTCTCTATCCAGCCTGGTTTTCACACTATCAAAACTTAGCATACGATTTACAGAAAAATAAGCTCCTATATCACGCAAAAAATCTATGTATTTTATGTTATCCAACCAATCTGCGTTATTTACTATCATTGCACCAGTCTTGCTGTCATTAAAAGACACCATTTTCTCTAATATTCTCCTTATACTGGATGTATTTTGATTGATGTTCTCTACAGGCAAGATGCTTCTTGCTTTATCTTTGAAGGATGGGTCACCAATTTTTGTTGTGCCACCTCCAAGTAAGACTATCGGCTTATAACCAAATTTTTGTAGGTGACAGAGCATCATAATCTGAATTAGGTGACCAGCATGAAGACTTGGTGCTGTGCAATCAAACCCAATGTATGCAACTATATAATTGCTCTGCAATAATAATTGATCTAGTCCTTCAATGTTTGTGCATTGGTATAGGTACCCTCTTTCTTGGATGAAATTTAAAAATTCAGATGCGTGTTTCATTTTATAAACCCCAGTCTATCCTGTCATTAATGCTGAAGGTAACCCTAATAGAGAAGCCAGTGCCCAGACACTGGAACTTAATTATAAACAAGCACACTATACAACGTTTTCGATGAAATTGCATGAAAAACTGGATTCCAGTGTCAGCTACTTTCATGACACCACTACCTGTGCAGGAGTTGCCTTCAAAATTACAACGTTTGTGCAATTGTGTACCAGCTATCTGGATAATCAATTCCATAACTCTTCTATTTTATAATACTCCCTTACTTCCGGCCTGAATATGTGAACCATTATGCCTTGAAAATTCAAAACCACCCAATTGCCTTCATCCATACCTTCTACATCTATTTTATCATGTGGCTTGAGGCTTTTTATTACGTGCTCAGCTAAAGCTTTAACGTGACGGCTTGAATCACCAGATGCAATAATCATATATTTTGCAATAACGGTTTTATTCTGCACATCAAAAGTTACTATATCATGACCTTTATTTTGATCTATTATCTCTTCAATTGTACTTCTTATCGATTTCATATCGCTAAGCATTGTTTACAGGTTATATGATTCATTTATAATTATATACTCAAAATTTCTAAATATGAACTATTTTCAACCGTTAAAAAGGTGTTACCTGCATCTATTTTATCATCATGTTTTTAGCATGTACAATGTATATACTTTTATGTATAATTGAGAATAGCTTTTTACTAGTATTCATTATGGGCAAGACTCTCATCTACTTAATCGGCTTTCCAGGTAGTGGTAAGTTTACTACTGCAAAGGAACTGTGTAAAATCATTGATGCGGTGATAGTAAGCAATAATCTATTCAATAATATTATATTTGATATTGTTAAATTACAAAACGCTGAAGTTCCAGATGACCTATGGGAAAAAATTTTTGCAGTTAGGGAAAATGTATTAGCAATACTGGAAAAACACTACGTAAAATCAAAACATTATATATTTACAAATGAATTGATAGAGGGTGATCCCTATGACCAAAGATTATATAACTCAGTGGTAAATTTAAGTAAAAAAATGGACATGGAAATTTTTTCTGTAGTATTACATTGTAATAATGAAAAACTAGTAAGACGTGTCCAATCAGAAGAGAGATATCAGGAAAATAAAATTACTGATCCGGATTTTGCTATAAAGAAAATTGAAGGGAAAAGGCTATTTATACCTGAGGGTTCGCTTGAAATTGATAACTCGAACTTGAGTGCAAAGAAAATTGTTGAAGAGATGAAGAAAGAAAAAAATGGAAAATTAATTAAAACTTCTGTAACAAATCATTTAAAAACAGAGCGTACTCGTGGTTGAGCAGAAAGATAAGTACCGTCCTTGTGTTGGCATAATGCTATTTAACAGACAAGGACATGCCTTTATTGGAAAACGCTTTGATAGCGATTCTTACTGGCAGATGCCACAAGGAGGTGTTGATGATGGTGAGGAACTGGAACAAGCAGCGTTACGTGAGTTGCTAGAGGAGGTTGGTACTAATAAAGTAAAGGTTATAACTAAAAGCAAGGATTGGATATACTACAACTTGCCTGAAGAAGTTATACCAATATGCTGGAATGGAAAATATTCTGGTCAAAAGCAAAGGTGGTTCTTAATGAAGTTTTGCGGAGAGGATGAGGACATTGATATTAATTATACTGGTCATCCAGAGTTCAAAGAGTGGAGTTGGCAAGGTATAGATAGTTTAGTAGCCAGTGCTATATCATTTAAAAAAGAAGTTTATAAAACAGTGATAGAAGAGTTTTCTTCTATAATAAAAGCCTCAACAATAAGCTCATGATAGTAGATTCTCATTGCCACTTGATTTATTTTTCTGACGATGAAATACCAAAAGTAATTTCAAGGGCAGAGCAAAATGGTGTAAAGGTTTTGCATAACATATGCGTAAGCATTGACGATGTTCCTAAGTTATTAAAAATTTCTTCATCCTATGATCAGGTCTACTCCTCTGTTGGTATACATCCGCTTGATGCTGCTATAGAAAATGGTGAGTGTATACATGTTGATGAATTAGTTGAATTTACCAAGAACCAAAAGGTAATTAGTATCGGTGAAACCGGGTTAGATTTTTATAAATCTGACAACAAAGACAATCAGAAAAAAAGTTTTGCATTACATATAGAAGCGTCAAGAATAACTGGACTACCTTTAGTTATTCACACAAGAAGCGCTGATAATGAGATGATCGATATGTTAAGGTCAGAAATGAAAGCCGGTGCTTTTAGTGGAGTAATGCACTGCTTTGCTTCCTCTAAAGAACTTGCTTATCAATCTATAGATTTGGGGTTATGTATTTCATTTTCTGGAATTATTACTTTTAAAAATGCGAGCTTACTCAGAGAAATTGCACAAAATGTACCACGCGAGCGTGTTTTAGTCGAAACTGATGCACCATATCTATCACCTGAGCCTTATAGGGGAAAAAAGAATGAACCAGCAATGGTGAAATACGTTGTTGATTGTTTGGCAGAGTTGTGGAATGAGTCACCAGAACAAGTAGCGAAGGTAACCACAAGCAACTTTTTTAGGCTGTTTGAGCTATAAAGAAGTTCTATAAAACCATTAATTTGCTTATGAACCTAAAGATTTCACCAGCTCTCTCACCGAGTTTACAGACTTATTAAACATTTCTTGTTCACTATCATTCATTTTAACTTCTAGGATCTTTTCAATTCCGTTTTTTCCAATAATTACAGGAACACCAATAAACAACTCTTCTACACCATATTCACCATTAAGGTAAGCAGCACATGGTAATATGCGCCTCTTATCTTTTAAATATGATTCTAACATGCATATAGCTGAAGATGCAGGAGCGTAGTATGCAGATCCAGACTTAAGCAGATCAACTATTTCTTTACCGCCATTGCGAGTGCGTTCAACTATTTCATCGACTTTTTTCTGTGTGATAAGACCCATATCGATAATTTGAGTAAGTGGAACTCCAGCAACTGAAGCACAATTGATTAGTGGTACCATAGTGTCGCCATGTCCTCCAAGCACAAAAGCAGATATATCTTCAACTGAGATATTTAACTCACTTGCAAGAAAGTAACGAAAACGGGAAGAATCAAGCACTCCTGCCATGCCAACAATCATATTAGTTGGAAGGTTTGAAAATTTATGCACCACTGAAACCATGGCATCCAAAGGGTTGGTAACCACTATTACAAACGCGTTTGGAGAATATTTTTTAATATTTTCGCCAACCTCCTTCATTACTTTAGCATTGGTTTGCAGGAGGTCATCCCTGCTCATTCCAGGTTTTCTAGCGATGCCAGCGGTTATTATAATTGCATCGGAGTTTTTTATATCTTCATACCTATTTGTGCCAGTAATATTGACATTAAATCCATCAATAGGGGATGATTCTGCTATGTCGAGTGCTTTACCTTGTGGTATTCCATCACTAATATCAAGTAAAACAACATCACCGAGTTCCCTTAGTGCAATCATATGGGTGAGAGTTCCACCGATATTTCCTGCACCGATTAAAGATATTTTTTTTCTTTGTACTGTCATTTTCTACTCCTTTGTATTTACTTTTATGGTTTTACCTTCCCAAGGCGATAAGCTATCAAACATACGAAAATCTTGCGGTAAATCTATAGGATTATACACAACCTTTTTTGTCTCTATATCATATCTTACTTCCTCATAACCAGTGAGAGGGAAATCTTTTAACATTGGATGACCTTTGAATCCATAGTCTGTTAGAATCCTACGCAAATCAGGGTGATCAGAAAACTCTATTCCATACATATCAAACACTTCACGCTCAAACCACAAAGCCGTACTAAATATCTTCGCTACACTTGGAGGCATGTCGCTTTCACATAACTGAAGCTTTATGTGTACTCTAATATTATGCACAATGCTGAGCAGATTGTATATTAGCTCGAAACGCTTCTCTCTATTTGGATAGTCAACCCCAAAAATATCAACTAATAGTTCAAACCTACACTTTTCATCATCACGTAGAAAGAATAGGTGCTTTTCAATTTCATCTAAAGTTGAATATATTACAATAATGCCATCATCTTTTTGAATGCACTCGCATTTGGTCTTTTTTTGTATATACTTTGCAGTTTTATCCATTCCGAGTCCGTTTTATTTTGTTTTGTAGGCATAGCATTCCATATAGCAACGCCTCAGCGGTTGGTGGGCATCCAGGGACATACACGTCAACTGGCACAATTCTATCACAGCCTCGGACCACTGAATAAGAGTAATGGTAATAACCACCACCATTTGCACAACTTCCCATGGAAATAACATACTTCGGGTCTGCCATTTGATCATAAACCTTGCGCAATGCTGCTGCCATTTTATTAGTTAGTGTGCCAGCAACAATCATCACATCTGATTGACGTGGGCTTGCACGAAACATTATACCATATCTATCAAGATCATAACGGCTGGATGCAGTATGCATCATCTCAACTGCGCAACATGCAAGACCAAATGTCATTGGCCACAATGAACCAGACCTTGCCCAATTCATTACATAATCTGTTAAATCACCAAATTTAGTGACAAGAAACCCTTCTTTTTTATAACGACCCCAGTCATCATTAGATAGAATTTGATTTGTCATAAACTACTCCCACTCTAATGCACCTTTACACCATTCATAGATAAAACCTATAGTGAGTATTGCAAGAAATACCATCATAGACCAAAATCCACCATAGCTTATCTTAGATAAAGAAACAGCCCAAGGAAAAAGAAAAGCAATTTCTAAGTCAAATATTATAAATAATATTGAAACTAGATAAAATTTAATGTCAAAATTTTTTCTTGCACTGGATAGTGGATTGAAGCCACACTCATATGTGGAAAGCTTTTCACCATCTGGCTTACTCACTGCAAGAAACATAGGCAATATACCTAAAGCAAAAGATACTACAATTGATACGCAGATAAAGATTACTATGGTTAAATATTCGCTCATTTAACAAAACATATAACACTATGAGTTTACATGCTTTCCTAACTTTTTACCACCTAAAATATGCACGTGAAAGTGTGGTACAACCTGCTCTCCATTTTCACCGTAGTTAGTGACTAATCTATATCCTGTTTTTTCTAGATTATATTTGTGTGCTATCTCTCTTACAGTTTTGAAGAAATCCGCTATTTCCTCTTCAGGAGCTTTTAGAATGAAATCATCATATGAAATATATTGATTTTTTGGTATAACTAAAATATGAACTGGTGCGTCAGGGTACTTATCATGAAAAGCTAGTACATTTTCATTTTCATGTACCTTCTCACAAGGTAACTCACCTCTTAATATTTGAGCAAAGATGTTATCGCTATCATAAACTTCATTGCTCATATTTTAAGAGCGACCTTTCCCTCTTTCTTCGTTTTTCTCTACATTAGGTGTAGATAGTGGTTTTATCGCTTCACCAGAAGCATCTTCAAGATTTAAAGAGCTTACAAGTTCCCTTACTTTTACCATGTCCTGCTGTTCTTTCAAAAAGGGTTCTATTCCACTTACCCTTTTTCCAGTAATAACTCCTGGTTGTAAGTGATACATATCCCCAGGAACAGTTAGACTATGATGTCTTTCCTCTATTTTTTTAGCTTCACTCATAATACTCCCCTATAACTTATTTTTGCATTCCACAACTTTGCGACTTACCTGGCTTTATAGCTTCTTGCGCCCATTTTTTCTCACCTGAAGCTATAGTTTCTGAAGGCTGACCAACATCAGACTTCACAACTTTGTCTGATGACTGCTTTTGATTATCATATTCCTTATACAATTTTTCTGCAATACCATTCAGCAATTTTAAGTCTGTATGAATTTTAAATTCTCCACCAGTAATTCCTGCCAGCTTCTTAAGGTCGCCATTAATGCTATCAGCAATTCCTTGAAGAGCAAGCTTTTTTATCTCCTCTGGACTCTTTCCTTTATTTTTAGAGTCAGTTTTAATGTCTTCAATTATTTTTTTAACATCAACTTCAATTACAATTTTATTTTCTTCTCTAAAAATAGTTACATTCGGTAAATCTTTTTTTATTTTATCTAATTGCTCTGGGCTCAAATAAGGTATATCTCCCGTAAGAGTCCTTGATGCTAAAAAACTTACCTTTCCTGTCCCTTTCTTTTGCTCTGTTATTTGTACGCCAAGATCCTTACTAGCTTGTGTGGTTTTTATGGGTGGATCATATTCTTCATGTGGGTTGCCAATAATAGAACGCCCGCCATTTTTTATGTCGTGCCGCATTTCATCCCAGGACTTAAACCAATTCTTTGGCCATATAGGGTATATTGCACCCTTGACTAGGACTTTTACACCTCTACCCAGAAAACTCCCTACTCCCGAAGCTGCATTACCAACTTTAGCTAGTATAGAAGTAGATTTTTCATTTTCTCTTGTTAACATACATACCTCCAAGGTACTTTCTATAACTAAATACATTTTAATTATAGACGAAAAAATTTAAACTTCTATATCCATTATAAGATAGAATTATAGGGATTGCAACCATTATTTGCACATTGTCTAAAACATGTAGTATTCTCGCTACTTTTATTGTTCAATTTATTATAAAGAATACTCTAAATTATGTTTAAATGGAACACAAATAATATCATTGATGCAACTGGCGGAAGAGACGTAAATGGTTGTAATTGGATACATAGCTCAAATATTTCAACGGACACAAGAAGCATAAAAAAAGGTGATTTATTTATTGCACTCAAGGGAAGGAATTTTGATGGCCATAATTTTTTGCATGAAGCGTTTTTAAAAGGGGCTGTCGCTGCAATAGTAAGTGAGGGTAAATATAAAAATTTCCCTCTCATTATTGTACAAGATACCCTGAAAGCTTTGCACGATATGGCATCATACTACATTAGAAATGTTCTTATTGACGCTAAAGTTATTGCAGTTACAGGCAGTGTCGGAAAAACCACTACAAAGGATATGCTACACACTGTTTTATCGCAATATGGAGTGTCCCATGCAAACGAAGGTAACTTAAATAATAATATAGGGTTGCCTTTGACAATTCTAAAAGCTCCAAAAAACTGCCAGTACTTAATCCTTGAAATGGGAATGAATAAAGCTGGTGAAATAAAAGAATTATCAAAGATTAGTAATCCAAATATTGCAGTTATTACCAACATCGAACCTGCACATACTGAAAATTTTTCATCACTATTTGACGTTGCACAAGCGAAGTTAGAAATTCTGTATGGTATGAAAAATAACGGTACTTTGGTTTTAAGCAGAGATAATAAATATTATGATTATCTCTCATCACACGCCAATAGAAATGTAATAAGCTTCGGTAAAGATAAAAATGCTGAAGTTTGTTTACTAAACTTAATAAGAAACGATGAATCTTCTGTCATTTCAGCACTATCTTCTGTCATCCCAGTGCTTGACTACTTGGATCCAGGAAGTTCAATTGCAAATGAGCATATCAGACGGTTGTATAATAAAGACTGGATTCCAGCGTCACGCGCTGGAATGACATCAAACCGAGTTGCTAATAGATTAAGTTTAAAAATCAGGCTGAGTGATAATCAAATTATAAACTGTAATTTACGTGTACAAGGTGAGCATTTTGCTTATTCGCTACTTGCTGTTGCAGCAGTTGTGCAAAGCCTCGGACTTGATTTATCAAAATTACCACTTGCACTTAAGAATTTTAGTGTAGCGAAAGGTAGAGGCAATATTCATAAGATCAAATACAATAGAAAATATATACATTTAATTGATGACTCCTATAACGCCAGCCCTGCTTCGATGAAAACTGCAATAAAAACTTTGAGTACATATTCTAATCAGAGAAAAGTAGCTTTGCTTGGTGATATGTTGGAACTTGGTGATGAAAGCATAGAGTTTCATACAGATTTGGTTAAGATTATCACAGAAAATAATATAGATAAAGTTTATACAGTTGGTAAATTTATGTTAGAATTGCATGAGCTTTTGCCAGATAATATAAGAGGCACGCATTTTAATGATTCTAATCAATTGAAAAGTGATTTAGCTAACATTATTCAGAATAATGACGCAATTCTAGTTAAAGGCTCACGAGGAATGAAAATGGATCTTATTGTACGGGAATTCGTAATAAAATATTAAGCGAAATCATTGTATTAATTTACAGTAACAAATTATTAGGAACTTTAATTGTGACAAAACGTGTAATTATTTTTGGTGGAACGGGGTTTATAGGGAAACACATCGTAAGACGCTTGGCAGCAGAAGGATATTTAATAAAGATATTCACTCGTAATCAGGAAAAAGCTGCTTGTTTAAAATTGTGTGGCAATTTAGGACAAATATCAATATTTAAAGGCGATTTTTTTGATGAAAAATCAGTTCTGGATGGTATGGAAGAATGTGATGTAGCTATAAACTTAGTGGGAATATTATATGAAGCAAAAAAGCACGATTTTTACGCTGTTCACGTTAAAATAGCTGAAAGGATAGCAAAAGCTGCAAAAATGAAAAATGTACCTATGATGATACATTTTTCTGCTATGGGAATAGAAAATAGCAAGTTGTCAAAATATGCCAAAAGTAAATTGGAAGGTGAAAAAGCTGTAACTTCAGCATTTCAAGAAGCAATAATAATTAGGCCAAGCCTTGTATTTGGTAAAGAAGACAACTTCTTTAATAAATTTGCAAGATTAGCAACTATTCTTCCTTTCTTACCACTAATTGGCAATGGAACAACTAAATTTCAGCCAATATGTGTAACAGACTTAGCTGAAGTGGTATATCGTATTATCAGTTTTAATAAGCAAGACAAGAAAATTTATAACATGGGTGGACCAAAGGTTTACTCTTTCAAAAGCTTATTGAAGTTTATTCTGAATGTTACTAACAGAAAGTGTTTGTTGGTCAATGTATCTTTTCCAATGGCAAAGTTAATAGCTTTCTTTTTAGAAAATAAAATTATTTCTATGCTGCTAAAACCAATAACCGGAGATACGAACCCTATGCTTACTCAAGATCAGGTGAAAGTTATGATGAATAGTTCAATCGAAAAGTCAGTTGACCTTGAAACAATGAAGGTTCGACCATTAGCAATTGAAAATGTGGTGCCAGAGTACTTGAAGATTTATAGAAAGTATTGATAAAAGAGTGTGCCCGGTGGGATTCGAACCTACGACCCACAGCTTAGAAGGCTGTTGCTCTATCCAGCTGAGCTACGGGCACACAACATATATAAAATGCTTCTTAGTACAAGTGAAGTCAAGTACTTCGTGTGAATATGATGTTTATCTTGCGACACCTTGTCATTGCAGTTGTGTGTCGCGCGCTGCCAAAATTGGATGCGAGAAGTCTATTTATTTTAGAAAATATTATATAGAAACTTACTTGACACCCTTCGCCAGCGCCCTTATCATGATAGTGAAGCTATTGTATTTGCTTTCGCCAATCTGCAGATTAAAAGGTAAGGATTACTTAATGTATCGGCGTCTTATGTTCAATTTTTTGCAGTATATAGATACTGTATGTCTTTACAAAACTTCATCTACATCTAGATTTTTATCTAAATAAGCTGAACGCGCTTATAAAGCGTTACAAGACATCAAAAAATGCCAATACTCGACAGAGATAGTAAAAGACTAGCTAACTCGGGGATTCTTTGTCTTTTTTTCTGCTTAGTAAATTTCTTAAACATTTGCAGCGTAAGTTAGTTGCAATTAAAAGCGGCTGAATCTCGCTTGTCAAGCGTTTAAAACATAAAAAACGCCAATATTTTAAAGCGGATAATAACCCCAGGGTTTCTTTTGCCTTTTTTTTCATTTGGTAAATTTCTTAATATTTATAGCTAAACAACAACCGTCATCCCGCTACGTGTTAGCGGGATCTATGCTTTGAGATACCGCGAATGAATCGCGGTATGACGGTGTAGATGATGGTTAAGTAATTCGTCATCCCGCTGCTTGTTAGCGGGATCTCTTGTTAGCGCCGCGGCGGTATGACGTAGGATTGTTGTCATTCCGCTACTTGTTAGCGGCTGAGATACCGCGGCGGTATGACGGTTCACGGCGGCATAGTAATTCATCATCCCGCTGCTTGTTAGCGGGATCTCTTGTTAGCGCCGCGGCGGTATGACGTAGGATTGTTGTCATTCCGCTACTTGTTAGCGGCTGAGATACCGCGGCGGTATGACGGTTCGCGGCGGCATAGTAATTCATCATCCCGCTGCTTGTTAGCGGGATCTAGAGATACCGCGACGTCTCACCTATAGCCTTCAGTGCTCCTTTTTTTGTCATCCCAGCGTCACGCGTTGGTTTCAACATTATATCATGAACTTTCTAAAATTCATTGAACTGTGCTTTCAAACGGTAGTGCCGGGGTGTGAGTATAACGATTATCAGTATATAAAAGTCATAGCAGATAGGCTGGAAGCAGCGAGCGCTGGTGAAGTGAAACGAATAATATTCAATATGCCTCCGCGCTCGATGAAGTCCATGTGCATAAGCGTTGCGTGGCCCGCATGGATACTGGGAAACCAACCAACTGCGAGAATAATAGTTGCAAGTTATTCTCAGCGGCTCAGCGAAAAGCACTCGCTCGACACCAGGTGCGTGATGCAGTCTAGTTGGTATAGAGCGCTATTTCCAGAGATAGAACTATCCAAAGACCAGAATACCAAATATAAATTTCAAACAGTGCAGAGAGGATACAGAATCGCAACATCAGTTGGTGGAACACTAACTGGTGAAGGTGGTGATTTTATCATTGTGGACGATCCGCTCAGTTCTGCTCAAGCTTTGAGTGAAACGCTTAGAAAGCGTGCCACAAACTGGTTTGATCAGACTTTAGTAACCAGGCTGAACGATAGAAAAAAAGGAGTCATCGTTCTTGTAATGCACAGGCTACACCAGGAGGACTTAACTGGACACCTTCTCTCCAAGCCAAAAAACATATGGCATCATATTTGTTTGCCAATGATTTCTGAAAATAAGCAGGTTATTTATTCAATCAAAAAGCCAATACCTCCCGTTCCTATCATCCGAGTAGCTCAGCACTGTGCGACCAGGCGATTATATAATAAACCAGCGTCACCTGTAAGGATATTATATTCAAGAGAAGAAGGTCAGTTGTTATATCCCCTCGATGGAGGAAAAGAAGAAGTTGAGATAATAAAAGCTGAACTTGGGAGTTACACTTTTGCTGCTCAATATCAACAAAACCCTCTGCCGCTTTCAAGTGGTATAATTAAACCAGAGTGGTTGAAACGCTATAAAAAATTTCCTGATAATCTCTCGCATATAACACAAAGTTGGGATACTGCGGTTTCAACAAGTAACATGAGCAACTTTAGTGTCTGCACCACCTGGGCAAAAATAGATAATAAATTCTATTTACTCGACGTATATCGCGCAAAGCTTGAGTATCCAAAGCTTAAAGAACAGGTTTTGTCACTAGCTGCAAGATGGACGCCACACGCAATTTTAATCGAAGCAAAAACAAGTGGTCAACAATTGGTGCAAGAGCTAAAGACAAACAGTGATTTACCGATTATTGAAATAGTGCCACATGATGACAAGCTCACTCGATTTCATCAAATTGTTCCGATTATAGAGTCTGGCAAGGTTTTTCTGCCACATCAAGCAGTATGGCTGAACGATTTTGAGTATGAGATTTTAATGTTTCCTGAAACGCGCCACGACGACCAAGTGGACAGTACCGTGCAATATTTGCAGTGGGTGAGAAACAGTACCTACAGGGTTGCAGTTATACGAGCATTGTGATTTGAGTCTACCAGTACTGGGATGACAGCTAGGAGACAACCGTCATCCCGCTACTTGTTAGCGGGATCTATGCTAAAAGATACCACGGCGGTATGACGTAGAACTGCTGCTTGTTAGCGGATGAGATACCGCGAATGAATCGCGGTATGACGTAGGACTGCTGTCATTCCAGTGTCAGCTACTTTCATGACACCGTCTACTTTGTAAAATTCACAAGAACCATTAAAATATTTTTTTACTTTTCATTGTATATTTCTCAACATATTATCTTTAAGTACTAAAATAATTAACAATATGGCATTATTAATAGTTGAATCACCTGCGAAAGCAAAGACAATAGGTAAATATTTGAGTAAAGAGTTCAAAGTAGCTGCATCCTTTGGACATGTGAGGGATCTTCCAGCAAAAAACGGTTCTGTCGATCCGGATAATGATTTTGCTATAAAGTATGAAACCATTGAAAAAGCAGAAAAGTATATAAAAGAGCTAGTAAAAGCCGCAAGCAAAACATCAGATATATATCTTGCAACAGACCCAGACAGAGAAGGGGAAGCAATGGCTTGGCATGTGATAGAGACATTAAAAGAAAAGAAAGCAATCAGTAATGAAAACAACATTTATAGAGTAGTCTTTAATGAGATAACAAAAAGAGCAGTACAAGAAGCAATAAAAAATCCACGTGAAATTAATATGGATTTAGTGCGTGCACAACAAGCACGTAGAGCTTTGGATTATCTAGTTGGATTTAGTTTGTCACCACTGCTGTGGACAAAATTGTCGGGAAGCAAGTCTGCAGGGCGAGTGCAGTCTGTTGCATTAAAGATTATATGCGAACGAGAAGATGAAATTAGTAAATTTATAACACAGGAGTATTGGAGCATAAAAGCAGAAATGCAAAATAGCAAAGATGAGGCTTTTTTTGCTATGCTAAGCCACTATGACAATAAAAAGCTAGAAAAATTTGATATTAAGAATGAAGAAGAAGCAAAGAACTTAGTCAGGGAGATTGAATCAAGGCAATATGCTGTAAGCACAGTAGAACGCAAGCAAGTTAAGAGAAACCCGCTTCCTCCGTTTATTACTTCAAGTCTTCAGCAAGATGCAGTGAATAAACTGTATTTTAATGTGAAAAGTGTTATGCGCATAGCGCAAAATTTATATGAAGGTATCGATATTGGTGGTGAAACTGTAGGGTTGATAACTTACATGCGTACAGATGGGTTTCATATTGCAGATGAGGCTATAAACTCAATTAGAGGGTCAATTAAGTCATTATATGGTGATAAATATTTACCGCAGTCTCCTCGTAAATATGTAAAAAAGGTCAAAAATGCTCAAGAAGCACATGAAGCAATTCGTCCAACTGATATCAATAGAACGCCGGGTAGTATTAAGGATTACTTAACGCCAGAGCAATTTAAATTGTATGATTTAATCTGGAAAAGGACCATTGCAAGTCAAATGGAGTCGGCGATTCTTGATCAAGTGGTAGTCGAAATTAGTTCTACTGACCAGAAAGTAATTCTGCGAGCAAGTGGATCAAGTATATTCTTTGATGGTTTTTATAGAGTCTACCAAGATAACATAGAAGCCGAAAATGAAGGCCTGCTACCTGCCATGAAGGAAGGGGAAGCGTGTAAGCTGATTTCAGTTGAGCCAAAACAACATTTCACTCAACCGCCACCTCGTTATAGTGAAGCAAGTATCGTAAAAAAAATGGAAGAAATCGGTATAGGTCGACCATCAACTTATGCAACAATTATTTCGGTATTACAAGATCGTGAGTACGTTTCATTGGATAGCAAAAGGTTTATTCCAAGCAGCCGCGGTAAAATCGTTACTATATTTTTAGAAACTTTTTTTCAGCGTTGTGTAGAGTATGATTTCACAGCACAAATGGAAGAGAAGCTTGATTTAATTTCAAATGGACATGCAGATTGGAAAAAAGAATTAGGCCACTTTTGGGTGCCATTTTTTGGTCATGTAAACTCTGTCAAGCAAATGACGCATGATGAAGTTTTCAGCGGCATTCACGATTTGGTAATCGATTGGTTTTGTTCAGAAGAAGGAAAAAAAGAGGTGAATACAAAATGCCCTGCTTGCTCTGATGGCATATTGAAATTGAACTTTGGAAAAGTCGGGGTGTTCCTTGGATGTTCTAATTATCCTGAATGCAACCATACAAAAGAAATTACGGGCAGTAACGACAATTCAGAATATCCAAAAAGTTTAGGTATAGATGATATAACAAACCAAGAAGTGATGATCAAAAAGGGTCCTTTTGGACTTTATCTGGAGTTTAATAACGAGTTAAAAAAGAAAAAAACGGTTTCCATACCAAAAGATATAAATGTTAATGAGATTGATCTGAGCACCGCTACTCAGTTACTTTCCTTGCCAAAAGTAATCGGAGAACACCCTGAAACCGGAAAGGAAGTAAAAATAGGCCTTGGGCGATTTGGGTACTATATTTTCTATGATGGTAGATACTTTTCTCTTAAGAAAAGCTCCAAAGAGGTGCTGAATAGAGAATTGAGCGAAGTTGTACAAATTATTGCAAACAGTCCATGCAAAGAGTTAAAATCTCTCGGGGTTAATGAAAAGGGAAAAGAAGTTTTTATCTGCAACGGTAGGTACGGATTCTATATAAAATGCGGTAAAACAAACGTTGCTTTGGGCAAGAGTGCAGATATTGAAAGTATAGATCTGGAGAAGGCTTTAGAGTTGATTAAGAATAAGAAGTAGACTTTTATTGAAATATTAGGTAAAGTTAAAATATACTCTAATAATGCGGTGGGATAAATGATATTTTACACACAGGGCGACACTCCAGCTTTATATAGGTTAGATTACACGGATGTAAGTAAGTTAGTAGGCATACCAAATATCACAAGACTTGATTTAACTGAGTGCAAGATTAGTGTTGAAGTTGCAAGAGAATTAGCTAAGCTTATAAATCTTACTTCACTTGATTTAAGTGAGTGCAAGATTAGTGTTGAAGCTGCAGGAGAATCAGCTAAGTTCACAAATCTTACTTCACTTAATTTAGCTGGGCACAAGATTAGTGTTAAAGATGCAAAAGAATTAGCCAAACTTACAAATCTTACTTCACTTCATTTAGGTAAGTGCAAGATTAGTGTTAAAGATGCAAAAGAATTAGCCAAACTTACAAATCTTACTTCACTTCATTTAGGTAAGTGCAAGATTAGTGTTGGAGTTGCAAAAGAATTAACCAAACTTACAAATCTTACTTCACTTCATTTAGCTGGGTGCGAGATTAGTGTTGAAATTGTAAAAGAATTAGCTAAGCTCAAAAATCTTACTTCACTTCATTTAGCTGGGTGCAATATTGGTGTTGAAGTTGCAAAAGAATTAACCAAACTTACAAATCTTACTTCACTCAATTTAATTGGTTGCAAGATTAGCAATG
Source organism: Wolbachia endosymbiont (group A) of Phasia obesa (assembly GCF_964028125.1). NCBI lineage: Bacteria > Pseudomonadati > Pseudomonadota > Alphaproteobacteria > Rickettsiales > Anaplasmataceae > Wolbachia > Wolbachia endosymbiont (group A) of Phasia obesa. Next base: position 127,445 of record NZ_OZ034764.1, on the reverse strand, counting down.
AAGTTGCAAAAGAATTAGATAAACTCAAAAAAAATCTTCCTTCACTTAATATAATTGGTTACAAGATTAGCGGTAAAGGTGCAAACGTAAAATTGCAGGATGAGGTATCAAACTCGCAAGAAAAACTTAAAAGCAGTAGCAAATACTATATTTGTGGAGCAACAGTTGGTTTAGTTATTGGTCTAGTTGCAGCATATTGTTTAGGGGCTGCTGCTTTAACTCCTGTTGGTGTTTCTGTTGCAGCGTTTATTGCATCTGCTGTGGTTGGCGCGTTACTCGGAGCTGGGGTGGGTTATGCTGTGAGTACATATCTTGAAAGCACTGAATTAAACAATATGCAACCACGAAGGAGTTGTTGAAGATCCGTGTTAAATTCTAGTACAGGAGCTTTTTTCTAATGCTAAAGTTTACAGTTGAAACAAACCACCTGGCCACGTGGAACTGATTTCAGTTTATCAGTTGAAACTTGATTTGAGCAGAGTATGCATTTTATTGTGTTGCTTGGAGTAAGTGAGTTATCAACAGCAATTCTATCATCAAAAACAAAACACTCACCTTCCCAATTATCATTTTTATTATGAGTTTTTTCGAGGTAAGAAAGAATGCCGCCTTTCAGGTGGTACACATCGTTAAATCCAAGATTTTTCATGTACGCTGTTGATTTTTCGCATCTAATTCCACCAGTGCAGTACATAGCTACTTTCAGGTCTTTACTCTCAGAAAATGACTCTGTCCACTGAGGAAACTCACGGAAACATTGTGTGTGTGGATTAATTGCATTCTTAAACTTGCCTAATTTCACTTCATACTCGTTTCGTGTATCTATTACTAAAACGTCAGGTTGAGAAGTAAAATCATCCCAATGCTCTGGATCAACATATTTACCCTTCAGGGAAATATCAAGATTGCTTACACCAAGATTCACAATCTCTCTTTTTAATTTTACCTTCATCTTGCTAAATGGTTGATATTCTGCTGCACTCTCTTTCCATGTAAGGTCCCTTAGCCTATAATCAGAACGTAGAAAATCGAATATTTTATCAATTGCGTTTCTTTCACCAGATATTGTTGCATTAACACCCTCTTCTGCAAGGAGTATAGTGCCCTTTAACTCAACGTTGTTGCATGTAGCTTTTATTTCGTCTTTCATGTCATAATAATTAGAAAGTTCTACAAAATGATAGAAAGTTGCAATGACGAAGCTCATGATTATTCACTTATCAACTAAAAACATGATATACAAAATTATAAAGATATTCAATAGTACGGCTGTTAATTACTGGATATCTTCAGTTTTTACATATAACATTTTAATATAAAATATAGATTCAAATTAATGTTTTTAAGAGTATTTAAAAATATATTCTTATTTCTAGTAAGTATATTATTCGTCTGTCCAATATTATCATTAATATCAATTCTATTTACAGATACAGCAAATTCCGGATGGGTAATCAGCACACTTTTCCCTGAATATATACTGAGTACGTTAATTTTGATGATAGGAGTGGGGGGAATATCTTTCATATTTGGAGTAATTCCAGCGTGGCTCACCACATTTTTTTCATTTCCTGGAAGTAAAATTTTTGAGATTGCTTTGTTCTTTCCGATATCGATTCCTGGATATATAGTAGCGTTCGTCTATGTAAATACACTAGAATTTTCAGGTCCAGTGCAGAGCTCATTAAGAGACATTTTAGAGTGGAGCAAAGGTGACTATTGGTTTCCTGAAATAAAATCCCTAGGTGGTGGAATATTAGTAATGGGATTTAGTTTATATCCATACGTTTATATGTTAGTCCGCTCAAGTCTAAAGAATGTTAGTAACTCAGTCACTATTGCATCAACACTTGGGTTCTCCTCATTGAAGAGCCTGTTTTCTGTCATCATACCCTCCATACGCCCATCGATTATAGCTGGGTTGTCTTTGGTACTAATGGAAGTAATTACAGATTTCGGCACACCACAGTTTCTTGCTATCGATACTTTTACGACGGGAATATATCGCACCTGGTTTTTACTGCATGACAAATATTCAACTACTGTTTTAGCAGTTGCAGAATTAATTTTCGTTGTGATACTAATAGCTATCGAAAAAAAACTACAAAAAAAAGGAATATCTTACTCTTCAATCAATACCAATTCAGATTATCACAATAAACGGAGTATAAGTGGCGCTATACCGTTGATCTTTGCTTATCTTATGTGTGTATTGCCGATATTAATAGGTTTTATTTTGCCAATGATTCCGCTCATATATTGGAGCATAGAGAAGGGGTTTTTCATATACGAAGCAAGATTCTATAACATAATAGCAAATAGCATTAGTTTATCATTTATCACCGCATTAATCTCAATTAGCATTGCAATAATGATTGGATATACGGCGCGTAAAAATAAGGTAATCAACAATATAGCGCGTCTCATTTCTTTAGGCTACGCAATTCCAAATGCAATTATCGCAATTAGTATAATAATATTTTTAAGCAGAATATCCTCTTTCATTACTCAATATGTTGTGGAAATTAGCTTAGTAGGAACTATTGGCGCATTAGTTTACTCATATTTATTCCGTTTTTTTGCTATATCTTTCAAGGCGGTAGAGTCAGGGCTCAAAAAAACACCAAATGAAATTGAGTGGACTGCATATACCATGGGTCACGGACCTATTTCCACATGTTTGAATGTTCATATCCCTCTCATCAAGAAGAGTATATTATCGGGATTTTTGCTCGTATTTATGGATACTATCAAAGAGCTCACAGCAACACTCATTATAAGACCATTTAATTTTGAAACTATATCAACTAGAATATATGAACTTGTAAGCGATGAGCGCTATAGAGAAGCTGCCCCATTTTCGTTAATAATAGTTATAATAGGCTTAATCTCTACAATAACCTTATTTACACTTGATGATAAGGATAAAAAATAAACGTAACTGTTCACAGATTTCCACTTAATTCTTCAATCTCACTAATAGAAAGGCCAGTAAACTTAACAATAGTGTTGACATCAACATTATTAGCCAGCATTGCTTTTGCGACTTCAATTTTCCCTTCAATTTTCCCTTTCTCTATACCTTTTTGTATACCTTTCTCTTCAGCAAGATCAAGTCTGTATTCAAGAATAGCTTCTTCTTTGCGTAGATCCATTATCCTTTCTTCATAGGCTACTAAATCTTTTTCGTTCCAACGAAACTTGTCTAATTCATCATATGCTAGCTTTATTATTGGCGCTTTTTCTGCTATCTCTTTTAAGTCCTCTTCTGTTGTTTCTTCTGCGTATTTAAAAAAGAAACACCACCTTTCTACTATACTTTCTAACTGCTCTACTTTATTTTTTGCGAATTTAGGCAACTCAATAAAGACAAACTGAAAATCTTTTAAGTAATGGCCGTTAGTTTTTATATCACGTATATTGTGAGTAGAAATATAATCAACTTCTTCAGGAAGTAAGTTACAATTTGATATAGCAATAAAGAAGACTTTCTTTAAATCAATGTAGTTGCCAGATTTATCTAATTGTCTTGAGTAGGCTTTAGCAGCATAGAGTTGTGCGCGCTTTTCAAAGCCCTTGTCTCTAGCGAGCTGCATTTCTGCTATATATCTATTTCCGTGAGAATCCTTGCAGAGAACATCAACAATACTTTGTTTATCAGAGGCAACTTCGGGATCCATAATAGTGCTAAGAAACTCAACTTCTTGTATTGCATTTATCTCAGTAAACCCTAAAATATCGTTCAAAAAGTGGGTCAGGATATTCTTATTTTTTTCCGTTCCAAAGATTTTTTTGAAACACAAATCATTGCGAGGATCGAGAAATTTTGAAAGAGCCATAGCCAAAGTGCTTAAAAATATTAATAATTATACACTATTATTAACAATTATTCAACCATATTTTTGAAGATAGCTATAGCTAACACGTCATAACCGCCACGAACCGTCATACCGCGATTCATTCGCGGTATCTTAGCATAGATCCCGCTAACAAGTAGCGGGATGACGATTGTGTATCGTGCTTTGCTAAAAATCACAGAATGCAGTCTGGTTACAAATAAACTATTTTGATAGTTAATGGGGTCTAGTTTTGACGTATGAACTATCCAAAGAAAAGGGTGGTATCATAACCTCAAAAATTTTTATGCTTTCTTCATTCAGAAATTCATACTTACCCTGCATTATTCCTGACGGTGCATTTAAGTATGTTCCACTTGTGTATTTGAATACCTCTCCAGATTTTATCACAGGTTGTTCTCCGATAACACCAACTCCGGCAATTTCATTTACTTTTCCCTTATAATCTATTATTTGCCAATGACGACTTAACAATTGAATAGTTGATTGGCTTTTGTTTTTTATCTTAACGTTATACATCCATACATAGCAATTTTCATAAGGAATGGATTGCTCTTCAATATAAATTGGTAAAACTGTAACTTCAACAAAGTTGGTAGTTAGTGTGTATTCTAGAATCATTATAGAATATTCATGATAAAAAGATAGTATCCTAATTATATACTTTTTTCATAGATTTTTCAAGTATACTCTAATTAGGAAATATCAATTTATAGTATGAATGAACCAGATGCGCTTAGCAAAAAAGTAATAGGAATAATAGGTGGTGGACAATTAGGTAAAATGACTGCTATCGCTGCAACAAAACTTGGACAAAAAACACATGTTTTTGCCAGTGCTAAAGACGATCCGGCTTGCTCTGTTGCTGATGATTTCACAATAGCAGATTTCTCTGATAAGAAAGCGCTTGAATCTTTTGCACAGAGTGTGGATTTGGTCACTATTGAGTCTGAAAATATTCCATGTAGTGCAATTAATATCGATGTAAATTTTTATCCGGGTAAAAAAGCGTTACACATTGCGCAAAATAGGCTTAGAGAGAAAGATTTCATTAGAAGCTTGAGTATAAAAACTGCTGAATACAAAAGTATACAAAATTATAATGAGCTACTGGAAAGCAGTAGAGCTTTTGGCTATCCAACAAGGCTGAAAACAACAGAAATGGGTTATGATGGAAAAGGGCAATATGTGCTTGAGAATGATTCTGAAGTGAAGCAATTTGCTTCCTTTGATTGGAATACAGAGTACATTCTTGAAGCAAGTGTTGATTTACTGAAAGAGGTTTCAATAGTCGTTGCAAGAGATAAAAACGGTAAAGTAGCTTTTTTTCCTATAGCAGAAAATTACCACGTTGATGGAATACTTGATACTTCAACAGTGCCAGCTAAAATAGATAGCAAATTAACTCAAGAGGTACAACGAGCTGCAAAGAAAATAGCAAATGCGCTTGATGTAATAGGAATTCTGGCTATTGAATTTTTTGTTACTAAAGATAACGAATTGTTAGTTAATGAACTAGCTCCCAGACCTCACAATTCTTGCCACTGGAGCTTGGATGCATGTAACGTTAGTCAATTTGAACAGCTGGTTAGGATAATATGCGGGCTACCTATGCAGGAAGTAGTATTACGCTTTCCTTGTATGACGAAAAATATAATAGGTAATGATATATATGATTCTCATAAGTATTTGAGCAACGAAAAAGCTAGTTTAACCATATACGGGAAAAAAGAGGTTAGAGATAAGCGTAAAATGGGACATGTCAATATAGATTTAAGTTAACAGTTTTTCTACGTTATACCGCCACAACTGTACGAACATTGTGATATGATGAGATGTTACATAGTAAACGGTGTCATTCTAGCACCTCTTTTCCCGTCATCCCGCTGCTTGTTAGCGGGATCTCATTTCACTTTGTGAAGGTGTCATCCCAGCACCTCTTTTCCCGTCATTCCGCTGCTTGTTAGCGGGATCTCATTTTACTTTATGAGGGTGTCATCCGAGTAGCCCCTTTCTCGTCATCCCGCTGCTTGTTAGCGGGATCTCATTTCACTTTATGAAGGTGTCATCCGAGTAGCCTGACTACTTGGATCCAGGAATTTTATTAAGTTGGTAAGCATAAAAGTGGCTGATCTTATGTTAAAACACAACGTTCTTGATGAGATTACAGCAAGGCTGGATTCCAGCGTCAGCTACTTGAATGACAGCAGTCCTACGTCATACCGCCGCGAATCGTCATACCGCGATTCATTCGCGGTATCTCTAGATCCCGCTAACAAGCAGCGGGATGACGATTGTCGTTTAGCCATAAACATTAAGAAATTTACCAAATGAAAAAAAAGGCAAAAGAAACCCTGGGGTTATTATCCGCTTTAAAATATTGGCGTTTTTTATGTTTTAAACGCTTGACAAGCGAGATTCAGCCGCTTTTAATTGCAACTAACTTACGCTGCAAATGTTTAAGAAATTTACTAAGCAGAAAAAAAGACAAAGAATCCCCGAGTTAGCTAGTCTTTTACTATCTCTGTCGAGTATTGGCATTTTTTGATGTCTTGTAACGCTTTATAAGCGCGTTCAGCTTATTTAGATAAAAATCTAGATGTAGATGAAGTTTTGTAAAGACATACAGTATCTATATACTGCAAAAAATTGAACATAAGACGCCGATACATTAAGTAATCCTTACCTTTTAATCTGCAGATTGGCGAAAGCAAATACAATAGCTTCACTATCATGATAAGTGGGCTGGCGGAGTTTGTCAAGGAAGTTTTTTTGTTTCTATTCCCAATAAAAGTTTGTTATATGGTTATGCAAGAAGTCTAATGAATCGCGGCATGACGTCTTAGCTATAGATGCTGGTCTGTGTGATTTCAAGAGAAGCTTAGTAGATAAGTTGTGTTTTAAACCAGATTCGGTATTTTAAACTGAACATTTTCAATAATACCACCTGGCATAACTGAAATTTTTACACTCAGGTTTACTTTTAGGTAGTCCATTAATTCATCAACTAATATGTCAGGAGCGGAAGCACCTGCAGTGATTCCTATCTTTTCTACGCCCTGGAACCAGCTTTTATTTACACATCTGTAATTATCAATCAAGTAGGCTCTTTTTTCTCTAGCAGTGCACAGATCTAATAAGCGGTTTGAATTTGAGCTATTTTTACTTCCTACAACTAATACCATGTCTACAATTTCAGCTAGCTTTTTAACAGCATTTTGTCTGTTTTGCGTTGCATAGCATATGTCCTTTAAATCTGGACCTGTTATGCTTGGAAACCTGAGCTTCAGGGCAACAATAATTTCATGGGTATCGTCGATGCTTAACGTGGTTTGTGTAACATAAGACAAATTATCTGGATCTTTAACCTTTAAATCATATACATCCTGCAAAGTTTGCACTAAAGTGATAGGATTGTTTACTCTTCCCCTAATTCCCTTAACTTCTGGATGGTTTTCATGCCCAATGAGAATTAATTCTTTACCACTGTTTTCATACCTTTTTGCTTCTTTATGCACTTTGCTAACTAAAGGACATGTTGCATCAATCACTTGAATACCCTTTCTTTTTGCCTCATCTTCTATATTTTTTGATACTCCGTGCGCGCTGAAGATCAGTATTCCTTCATTATCTTCAATTTCCTCGATACTGCTTACAAAAACCACTCCTTGTTTCTTAAAGTCCTCTACTATATATTTATTGTGAACAATTTCGTGTAGCACATAAACTTGGCGCTCGTTTTTATATTTTTCTAAAGTAATAGCTAATATGTCCACAGCTCTTTTTACCCCGGCACAAAAACCTCGTGGTTCAGCTAAGATGATTTCCATTTTTGTCAAATCAAGTAAATATGCAAGCATTACTTAAAAATAAGCTCCGCTCACTGTGTTTCATAGTACCATTATTTATATTTTATATAATAATTATTTTTCGCATATTCTCTTTAACATTTGATCAACCTACTACTTCAGAAAATTTTAGAAAAGATAATATAGTACATAAACAACCTGATATTTTAGATAGAAATGGAGTGGTAATAGCAACAAATGTGCCCACAACATCACTATATATAGATGCAACCAAAGTAAAGAATCCGGACAGTATAGCAGCACAACTGTGTTCTACTTTGCATGACCTCGAATACAAGAACTTATATAGAGTACTTACTTCAGAAAAGAAATTTGCTTGGATAAAGCGGCACTTGACTCCAAAAGAATTACTAGCGATCAAAAACGCTGGTGTACCAGGAGTAAATTTTTATGACGACATAAAGCGTATATATCCTCACAGTAATTTATTTTCACACGTGCTTGGTTACACTGACATAGATGGCAATGGTATTGCAGGAGTTGAGGCGTATATAAGTAAAAACAAACAACATTCTGTTATCCAAGTACCTGATATACAGTTGTATGAATGTTGCAACTTGAAAGCAATTCCTGCACAGCAATTCCCCACACAACAGATCCAGTGCGTGACACTGGGATCCAGATATAAAAATACTGACAAATTACGTGATGAACAACGGATTCCAGAAACATATGTCAAAAACAATGTTTGTGATGAAATTGCGCATAAAACTGGATTCCAGTGTCAGTGCACTGGAATGACACCAGACCAAGCTTCTGCACAATCTTCTGTCATCCGACAGGGATGGTCACGCTCTGCTGATCAATATGTTCAACTATCCTTAGATACACGAGTGCAAAGCATAGTGCATGAAGAGCTAACTAAAGCTGTAAGCAGATATCAGGCACTTGGCGGAGTAGGAATTGTTTTAAATGTGAGAAATAGTGAAGTTATCTCGATGGTCAGCCTACCTGATTTTAATCCCAACTTACAGAATAAGGCAGAAGACGTACAAAAGTTTAATCGCGCCAGTCTTGGGGTATATGAGATGGGGTCGGTATTAAAATACTTTACAATAGCCGCAGCGCTTGATGCGAACGCTACAAAAACTAGCGATTTATATGACGTATCAACACCAATCACCATTGGAAAGTATAAAATTCAGGATTTTCATAAATCTAAAATTCCAAAAATTACTGTGCAAGATATATTTGTAAAATCATCCAACATTGGTGCAGCAAAAATTGCAGTCAAACTAGGTATTGAAAAACAGGTAGAATACTTTAAAGCTATGAAGCTATTTTCTCCTTTGAAAATAGAAATACCAGAAAAATCCACACCGATAATCCCGGATAAATGGAGTGAAAACACTTTAATAACAGCATCTTATGGTTATGGCATAGCTGTAACTCCTATACATCTTGCACAAACTGCAGCAGCATTAATCAACAATGGGATATTTCATAACGCAACCTTGATGTTGAATAAAAGAAGTATAGGAGAGCAAATTATCTCAAGAAGAACTTCCAGGGAAATGAGAAAATTATTACGTGCAGCAGTAACAGATGGCACTGGCAGAAAAGCAAAAATAAAGGCATATTCAATAGGAGGAAAAACTGGATCGGCGGAAAAAGTTGTAGATGGTAAATATAGCAAAGATGCAAACATAGCATCATTTATAGGAGTGCTAACTATGCTTGACCCAAGGTACATAGTGCTAATTGCTATTGATGAGCCTCAAGGGATGCACCATACCGGGGGAGTAATTGCTGCGCCTATAGTAAGAAACATTATAAATAGAGTAGCACCTATACTAAATGTTACACCTGAGATGTAAAATTATGATTGCTTTACTATAATTTCAAATTTATCATTACCAAAATCCTTATTAATATACCAAGAACCATCATCTTTAGTTACAAATTCAAGACCTTTAAGGTCTTTTTTTATTGTCTTTCCATTTTGACCATCAATAGCGATATTAATATCGAATGTAATAATGTCTAGATTTATCATAGCTTCTTTCCCGCTGCACGAATTTAGACTGAACTTGCCTAACATGACATCATTAAAACTCACTTCCCCTGTATAGACATCACACTGACCGTCCACACAACACGTAGTTTCAATATAGAAAAGATCTGACATACAAAATACCTTAAAAAAAAGAACTAAACATATATGGCCACTACACCACACCGCTAACAAGTAGTAAAGCGTCGATAAACCTAAGTTACTTTAGCTACGTAGCCATAATACAGCTAGAAATGTAAAATTCAACAGTTAATTGTGTGATTAATAGAGAAGTCTTATTTAGTACACCTTATAGGAATGGCTGTTTAGTTTTTTTGTTAATCTTTTTTACCATGCTGTCAATCATATGCTTTATCCCTTGATATACAGAGTATGTACTTTCGTCGCTACGCATATAAGCAGAACAGGAAAATACATTATGTTCTTCGTCTTCTATTGATAACTCTGTATCGCATTTTATGTGCTCGCCGCCAAGCCTTTCTATCAACTGTTCTCTGTCATCTCCTATAGTTACCTTAACCTTACTTTCTTCTTTACCTATCTTGCTACTTAAAATTGAAACAATGATGGCTGGAGATATGCATATCGCTCCTATTGGCTTTTTTGTAACAAAAAATTCTGAAACTAATCTTTCAAATTCAGGCATTACTGTCACCATGTCTTTACTTTCAGCTAAGTCAGATAAATTTTTCGCAACCCCGTATCCACCAGGTACAACTAGCATGTCAAAATTTTCAGCTTTGGCTTCTTTTAAGTCATATATTTCGCCTCTTGCGATTCTTGCTGCTTCTACAAGTACATTCCTTTTTTCTTTTGTTGCCTCTTTTGTTCTATGATTCATAACTTGTGTGATATTGATATCAGGTGCAAAGCATTTAACATCCACTTCCTGCTGATCAAGCACAAGCAAACTTAAAACCGCTTCTCTTACCTCTGCACCGTCAAGGTGACCACACCCTGATAAGACCACAGCAGCTTTTAATTTTTTTTCACCCATAAAGTACCTTGATTTCATATAATCTAGATATTTTAATACAAATTCTATATTTGGAAAGGGGTATGTTATATCAATTATAATATAATTAATGATTAGTATGTATAATTAGGCATATTTATAATCAACAAAGCTGAATATGGAATCTAGCAATAGTATGTTTTTTGACACTGACTATCCAGAACTAAGAAAAGCTATTTCAGATATAATAGAAAGTATTGCACAATCCTCACAAGAGGGGAAAAAAGAGTTATTTACAACCCTATCAGAACAAGTTAAAGGGATGAACCTCAAAGATTTAGGTTTAGCAATTAATGACCAAGGCTTGCAAAAGGAGGTAAATAAAGAATTATTTATAAAACTCATTGAAGAAGCACTTAAAGATTTAACTTCTGAAAATGTTAACTCAAAAATAATAGAAGAGGCGTTAAAATCTGTTAATCAGCAAGCAATAAGTAATGTTATAAATAATAATAAAGGTCCACTGGACAATCTAGTCAATTATTTTAAATCAGCCTCTGCAAATGAAAAAATAGGAATAGCTTCTGCTGGAATGGTATTAGGAGTAGCATTTTCTCCGCTTATTGTGCTTGCTACATTAATAGCGCTTGTAGCTATTGGAGCACGTTATGTAGGAATAGGTATAGGAAAGGCAGGGGAAAAAATAAAAGAAGGTGCGATTGATGCAGGAAAAGCAGTGAAAAGTTTATCTAAAAATTTAGGGGATAAATTGCCTGAGGTTGGGCCAAAAAAAGATAACTTTAGTAAATTATACAACAGTTTGGCTCAAGAGATTATAGGCTATAATATGTCCGAAGAAGGTGAAAAAATAAAAAACGCCCAGAGTAAAGCAAAGGTCATAGGCATGCTTCAAAATGAAGGGCAGCGATCTGCTATACAAGAGTTAGTAAAGAATGGAACTATTCAAAATTTTTCAGAAGATGACATGAAAAAGCTTAGAGAAAAAGGTACTAGTACTTATGAAAGTGATAAGGAAGCACTTGAGGAACTTATGGAGAAATTTCAATCTAAAATTATGGCCATTGGTGAGGGTAAAATAGAGGAGGTAGAAAAAATTGTTGATGAGAAAGTTGCAGCAATGAAGCCATCTTCTCACTTAGGTATTTCAAGTGCTGCACGAGTTAGTGAAGGAGGAATCACAGGACCAAGTTGATGCATTTTTTTACGCAAAAATTACTATCAGAAAGTGGGGTTACGCTACTCCTTTTTATCCACTTTTTTGAGCAATCCACTTCCACATCTAACACACATCTCAGTGATTATAATATCCAATTTTTGATCATGTTTTTCTACAGGTAAATCTTTACAATATTGTTTCTCATAGGCTACACCTATAAATATTTTTCCAAGTGGCCGCAGTTTTTCTATCATTGTATCATACCAACCACCGCCAAAACCCAATCTATTAAAATGATCATCAAAAGCAATAACAGGAGTAATGATTGTGTCGGGAATTACATCTTCATTTGTTTTGTTCCATTCCTCAAATTTTAGTAACTTATTTTTATTAGGAATTGCTACTTTATAATCTAAATCGAGTAAACTATGCATCAAAGGTACAACATTTATTTCCCCGTCCATTGGAATGTAAGCTGCTATTGTTTTGCCTTTAACGTAGCTTAAGTTCTGATTAAAGAGATTAATAAGGGAATTTGCTGCATAACTGGAATAACTTTCATCAATATCTTTTCTTATAGCTCTATATTGCTCTCTTATTTCCTTTTTGTGCTGTTTAATATCTTTGAACATGATCTATCCATTTTGCAGTAAGTTTTTCTTGTAAACTATTTTGCTTCAAGCGCTCACTTAAAAAGTCAAAGTCAATAAACTCCATATCCTGGTCTTGATTACTGCAGCTATAAACAAAACTTCTTTCTCCTGTTTCCTTATTTATATGTTGCTGAACACATTGAGCACAGATTTCTTTCATCATACACTGCATAGGAGAATTAACTGACGATATTGCTATATGACTTGACTTCAGATATGGCTTTAAAATTGTTTTTCTAGCTTCATTCACAGCTTTCATCATTTTATCAGAACCAATAGTGATAATTTTATCTATAACGTTCAAATTAATACCTAATCTTCCTTGTTGATAAGAGACTATTGCATCAACTATATTACCATGAAAGGATTTATCTTGATCTCTGCTTGTTTCTATCAATCCTTCTTCACATGCCCAAACTACTGCATTTGATGCACGCTCTATCAGTGCTCGTTTAAATACATCACTTAACTTCTTATAGCCAGCGAAGTACAAAACCTTGTTATTATTTTCAAGACATGCCTTCCCTATCGAAAATAACACTGCATTTCCAACTCCACCACCAATTAGCATTATATTCTTCATGTGCTATTTTAACTACATTTGTTCAAATTTTTTGAAATTTTATAGAACAAAGTAATTTATATAGTTCTATACACAAAGACAGAGACAAGGACACTCTCTGACTTCAACTATACCGATAACTGATAGCTGCATTTTTACGCATATCATCTAATAACAAGTTGCTTTGTATCATAATCTTTTGTTGGTACATTTTCTGTTTGATTGCTTCTATACCCGCTACATTACTCTTGATATCACACAACATCATCAACTTTGCAGTGCCATTTTCTCTCAATTCTACTATTTCATTCACACTTGTTTTACTAAATAAAATCTGTAAATCAGGATTTAAATCTCGCATTTTTATTTCAAATTCTTTTGCGTTTGGCAGCTTAAAATTATCTGCTAATTTATCAAAATTTAAACAATTAACTTTTTGCTCCTTGAGATTATCTAATAAACTTTCTGAACCTTCAACCACAATCTGTTTTAATTTTAAAGTGCTTTCCAGCAGTGCATGATTAAGTTGTACTTTATCTATTACTTTTATAACAGAGTAACCTTCACTAAAACTGAATGGACCTGCTATGTCGCTGGTTTCTAATCCTTCTAAAACGTTCTTGAGTTTTCCTTTTAGCTGACTTAAATTAACTGTTGCTTTACGCATCTTTATTGGAGATTCTGGGTTATTACTGTTGCGTAATTTTTTTACTAAATCTTCAGCTATACCATAAACGTCCTTGTCTTTTTGATCAGGAATTATAAACTCTTGGAACGTGATAAGATAATCCGGCTTTTCTGTTTGCCTTTTTACATCATTTACTTCTTTATCGCTTATATTAATAAATGGCACAATTCTTACTTCAATAATTTTGCTCCACAGTAACTGACATTTTATTTGTTTTCTTAAAATACCAAGATCTATATTATGCTTCTCTATGTATTGATCAACCTCATTAGCCTTAAGTTTAAAACTTTGGGTTAAAAATAACATGATAGCATTATCTAACTCCTCGTTGCTCAATTTTATATTCAGCCTCTGCGCTTCATTGATAATGATAATTTCGTCTATTAGCTCCCTAAGAATTTGAGGCTTTGCTCCTTTTTGATCAACACTTTGAGTGCCAAACAATGAATTTATAAAGTTGATGCGTTTTTCGATATCTAAATTTGAAATTGGCTCACCATTTACATCTGCAACAATTTCAATCTCGATTGCAAGCAACCTAAGTGGCAACACTATTAACAGTAAAATTAGTATTTTATGCATATAAGTAAGGTTAATAACCAATTCTATAATAAATACTGAGTCAATGCTAGCCAACTTTTTAATAGTGATCTCAGTGACAATGGAAATAAAAACCATTGCAACAAAATCAGGTACGCTGGTAAATAGGCTAAAAACATGCTAATATAGCGAATTTAGACCGTGCTCAAAACAGTATACGGAAGGAGAGGGATTCGAACCCTCGATACGACTTTTGGGTCGTATAACGGTTTAGCAAACCGCCGCCTTCAGCCGCTCGGCCACCCTTCCAAATTTAGAACCTAAAGATTATATAATACCAAGACCTCTACCACCTGTCTAATGCTTTTAATTGCAATATTTGTATCTGTTCAGATGCATGGCTAATGCTGAAACAAAAATTCCAGTGCTCCCTTTCTTGTCATCCCAGTGCGTGACACTGGGATCCAGGATTTTGATTAGCACTAAGTTGGTGAGCATATAAGTGTTATGTTAAAATATAACGTTTTTACGGAAAGTCTGGATCCCAGTGTCACGCACTGGGATGACATCGTTTACTATGTGCCATATTGCAATGTTCGTACGGTTGTGCGCGGTATAGATTCCGCTAACGAGTAGCGGAATGACGAATTTGTTATTTTTCAAATCGTAGAGCCACTTTAGCTATAAATCAACAAAAACTAATTTCCGCTTTTAATAGAGCTTGCAACAATTTGTTTTGCTTCTTCTACACCAACCCATTCTCCAACTGCTACCGTTTTTCCCTTTTCTAGATCTTTATAATGAGAAAAGAAATGAGTAATTTTATCTAGTAGGCTTTTAGATAAGTCAGAATAGTCCTTTATATTGTCATAATAGCTATCAACACTGGAAACAGGCACAGCTAATATTTTCTCATCTTCTCCTTTTTCATCTTTAGTGAGTAATGCGCCTATTGGACGCACCGATATTAAAACACTAGATGCTAAGGGAAATTGAGTTAGCACCAAAACATCCACAGGATCACCATCACCTGCGCAGGTATTTGGTATAAACCCATAATTGCAAGGATAAGTCATTGAGGTAGACAAAAATCTGTCAACTTGTAACAACCCAAACTCTTTATTAAATTCATACTTTACAGGCTCAGCATTCGCACTTATTTCAATTACCACATTCACCGCATTTGGTCCCGCTGTTATTTTACTTAAATCCATAAATTACCTCTTAACTTAAGATTATACAATATGTACTTTTAAGTTGCTACATTTATGTAGTTCTAAGCTTGTTTTGCATGGAGCGGTCCTAAATTTTCATTCATCATCTTATTGACTGTTGAAAGTGGTGGTTCCTGTGGTGGTTTCAATAATTGAAATAAGGCATATACTATTACAATAGTAAGCACCGCACCAATTATCAGGTTAGTAAGGTTGTCTTGTGGCAAAACATTTTTTATTGAGTTGAGCAATTTTTGCTCCATAAGGAAATAATCAGCAACAGATAACCCAACAGACAATATAAACATACCTAAAATAAGTTTACAGACTGTGTTTTTATAGTCTTTTTCTTTTTTCTTGCTGGTGATAAGATTTGGCCTATATTCATTCTCTTCTGGCAACACTGAGTAGTATATATTCTCAGGGCTCATTACTAATTGTTCAAATTCATCACTATTTTGGTTTTTTAACAGTTGCTCTAGGGTGTTTTTTGTATTTATAGGACATGTTAATCCATCCATTTTCAATGCTTTCTCTTGCCGATCCACATTCTCATGGTCGATTGTATATTTATCTCTACTTGATAATCCGATCATGTGTAGTTTGCTAGCTAAGTGCACTATATAGTTCTCTATTAACTGATTCTCACATATCTCTAGTACTTCTCTTCTTACTGTTTTGTTAGATGGTGAAAGTTCTTTATAGTAACTACCTATGGAAAACAACAATGCAATATCTTTATCTACTTTTATATTATGAATAGAGTAGTAACAGCCAATAACGCACTTATTTAATGCAAATTCTCTGTCATATTTGTTTAATGTATTTCCTTCACTTAGTAACTTTCTAAGACCAATGAGTACTTTATTTTCAAAATCTTCTTCTGTTTTAAATATTGGTTCTCTCTTTGGATTTGCTAAGATGTTAAGTAAATCTAATTTTCTTCCATCTACTACTTCATTTATATATTCATTTAACTCAGATCCTTTAATAACTTCATATATTTTATCTATGACATCTTTAGTATTCAGGTTATTGTTTTCACTTAGAATTTGATAAGCTTGAGCATAAATTAAAAACAGCCCTTGTAGACTAAATTTTAAGTTAAAATATTTATCTAATGGTTCCTCTTTTTTTCTAATGAATTCAGACAAACCAAAATGATTTCTGTGATCCATAAAACGACCTAAGTCAGCATGTTGAAAGCTACCTAAAAAAATAAATAACGTCTCTAATAAATTACCCTTACCAACAATTTTTATTAGTTCTTCAATTTCTTTTATCATTGCTGAAACCTATAATGTTCTACTTTATAGTATAAGGGATACATGGCAAAATAGCAATAAATGTTATTAGACTTCTTGCATAACCTAAACTAAGTAGAAAAAGGTATAGCTATACCGCCGCGGCACTAACAAGAGATCCCGCTAACACGCAGCGGGATGACGAGACTTATCTTTATGCTGCCGCGAACCGTCATACCGCGATTCATTCGCGGTATCTCTCAACATAGATCCCGCTAACACGTAGCGGGATGACGGTTGTCGTTTAGCCACAAACATTAAAAAATTTACCAAACGAAAAAAAAGGCAAAAGAAACCCCGTGGTGGTTGGCTATTTACCATGTACTAAAATATCGGCGTTTTTTTTATTCTAAAACGCTTGATTAAGAGCGATTTAGCTGCTTTTAACTTGCAACTAACCTACACCGCAAGTGTTTAAGAAATTTACTAAGCAGGAAAAAAGGCAAAGAAACCCCGTAGTAGCTAGCATTCAAATTCTCCCTTGTCAATTTGACGTTTTTTGCTGTCTTAAACGCTTTGTAAGCGCGTTTCGGCTTATATAGGTAAAAACCCAGAAATTTGATAAAGACATAAGGTGCACATAGTGCAAAAAATTAAACATGAGACGCCAGATACGTGAGTTTTTTTGTCATTTAATCTGTACAGAGAAGATAAATAAATAGCTTCAGTTTCATGATAAGGGGGCTGGCGGAGTTTGTCAAGGAAGTTTTTTTGTTTCTATTCCCAATGTTATATGGTTATGCAAGAAGTCTATTGTATGTTTACACTCTGCATTAAAGCTTTTAGTTAAGAGCATATCCATCCACCGCCGATAACTTGCTCATCTTTATACGCTACACAGGCTTGACCTGGACTGATGCCAAAGTAATCGTCGTTTAAAATGACACAGGCTTTATTTTTTTCGTCAGTTGAATGTATTGTTGCTAAACTTCCCGCATGTGATGATCTCAGCTTCACAGTTACTTCCATACCTTCCTTTGGTTGTTCTAACCAATTTAACTCCTTGATCAATATTTTTTTTTGCATTAATACGTTGATCGGACCTACTATAACCTCATTATTTTCTGTATTAATTTTTATCACATAAAGAGGTTCATTGTGTGCGATACCCAAGCCCTTTCTTTGCCCCACTGTAAAATTTACTATGCCACTGTGCTCGCCTAGCACTTTTCCATTAACATCCACTATTTTACCTTTCTGTACAGATTGTGGAGCTAATTTAGCTATTGTTTTACTATAGCTTTCGGAAACAAAGCATATATCTTGACTGTCCGGCTTTTCAGAAATTTGTAAGCCAAAATACTTTGCTAATTTTCTTATATCACTTTTATAGAACCCACCTAGTGGAAATCGCAAAAGCTTCAATTGCTCTTGAGTTGTAGCAAACAAAAAATAACTTTGATCTTTACTTTTATCAATGCTTCTACACAACTTTACCTCACCATTTTTTTCTAACCTTCTCACGTAATGTCCTGTTACGAGCACATCCGCACCAAGATTTTTTGTAACTTGCAATAGATCACGAAATTTTACCGTTTGGTTACATCTCACGCATGGTATGGGAGTTTCCCCACGCATATAGGTACTCGCAAAATCCTCTATTACTTCCTTTTTGAATATTTCCTCATAGTTTAAAATATAGTGAGGAAAGCCAACACTTTCAGCCACACGCTTAGCGTCATAAATATCTTGTCCAGCGCAGCATGCGCCCTTTCTTGCACCATCGGTGCCATAGAGTTGAAGAGTTACACCTATCACCTGGTACCCAAAGTTATATAGCAGTGCTGCAGCAACGGAGCTATCAACTCCCCCGGACATTGCAACAACAGCCTTGGTCTGGTGCGGAGCTTTATCTTTTAGCAGAGGTTCAATTTCAAATTCTTTTAGCATAATCGCCTTAATTTATAAACACAAACTTGGTGTCATGCAAGTAGCTGACACTGGAATCTAGTTTCTATTACACAATTTCATCGAAACAGCATACTTGTTTATAGTCAATTTTTCTGGATCCCAGTGTTGGCTACTTGGATGACATCTTTATGCTTGAGGTAAAATTTGCTATAAAATTCGATGAACTACCTTTAAAAATAATTTAATCCTGCTTAAATAAAACATGGCCAAAATAATCCATGTTTTCAAGCACTTTTCCGCTACCCAGAGCAACACAACAAAGTGGGTCATCTGCAACACGAACTGGTAGTTTTGTTGTTTCACTGATAACTTTGCCCAAGTTACGCAATAATCCGCCGCCACCGGATAAAATTATTCCTTTATCGACTATATCAGAAGAAAGTTCAGGTGGAGTGCTCTCCAGTGCAGTCCTAATAGCAGAAATTATCTGATGTACAGGCTCTATTAAACTCTCTGCAACTTGGTATTCTGATAAAAGCATTTCTTTTGGCATGCCACTCACTAAATCCCTGCCTTTAATTATCATTCCCTCTTTGTTATTTTCACCTGGCAAATTGGCTGAACCTATGCTTTTCTTAATTTTCTCAGCGGTTGTTTCACCGATTAATAATTTATGATTTTCACGAATATATGATTTTATTGCTTCATCCATAATATCGCCACCTACTCTGGCAGAACGTGAATAAACAATTCCACCTAAAGAAATAATTGCAACTTCAGTTGTACCGCCTCCTATATCAACGATCATAGAACCCTCAGGTTCAGTAACCGGGAGCCCAGCTCCGATTGCTGCAGCCATTGGTTCTTCAATTAAAAATACTTCATTTGCACCAGCACTTTCTGCTGCATCTTGTATAGCACGCCTTTCAACTGGCGTGGATCCAGATGGAACGCATATGATAATATTAGGTTTATTAACAGTGAATTTTGTGTTTGCACTGCGTATGAAATATTTTAGCATTTCTTCCGCACTTTTAAAATCAGCAATGACTCCATCTTTTAAGGGCCTTATCGCCTCTATTTCTCCAGGCGTTTTTCCAAGCATCATTTTAGCTTTTTTACCAAAAGCATAAGGAACGTAGCTTCCTTTTTCTTTTATTCTTGCTACAACTGAAGGCTCATCAAGCACTATTCCCTGATTTTTCTGATAAACTAAAGTGTTTGCAGTGCCAAGATCTATAGCAATATCGCTAGCAAATAAACCTTTGAAAGTGAAAAGACTACAAAACTTTTCGGTTAATTTTCGAACAAAATTCATACGCAACTCAAGAAAATCATTTATTAAGACAAATTATACTTTCCAGATAAGTAGCTAATGCAGCACTCAACGTCTAAACCCTTACCTGTTACTTTTTTTAGCAGTTCCAGGCCACACTTTGCACTGTATATATTTTGAGATAACCAACTGATAAGTAAACTAAAATCTCCTTTTATTATAGCACTTAATGATTCGTAATGATTCTTTTTAACGCAAGAGAAAATCTGCACAGCAGCAATTAAAGCAATAATTTTTATAGGAAAGTAGCCCATAACACCGCTTGCCCAATATTCATCTTGAAAATAAGTGTTTAGCTCATTTTCAGCTTTTACTGGAATTTTATAGTGCTTCATACCTTCCAGCCACGCATCATGCAGGTCTTTGACTTCCAATGTACCATTTATTATATCTTGTTCTAACCTAGTTCTCAACATAATATGAGCTAACAGACTAAATTCATCTGCATTTTTTAAAAAAGAAGAAAGGTTTATTTCATTGAAAATCAAGTACAAATTTTCAACACTGCTAACTTTCTCGTTAGTTTTGCCTTTTATAGCAAATTTCTCTTTTATGTGTGGTTGAATGAACTCAATAAATTCTCTGGATGTTCCAATCATCCTTTCCATGAATAACCCTTGAGTTTCATACATAACATGTCTCGTAATTGGGCTACTTATAGAATTTTGCGCTAAACATTTTTGATAAATTGCATAACCACTATGCCGTAAAAGAGAAAATAAACCATAACAAAAGTCAGATTCATCATAATCTATAGGGTAGTAATAAGAAGTACGAACCTCATGCAGTGCGACACCCATTTGCTGTAAACATGACGAGCCAAGTTCAATCTGCTTCTGAGTAGCAACTTTTTGTATATTAGTAACCTTATCCTTTTTCTGCTTTTCAATTATTTTATCTACATTTCCACTAAAGAATTTGCCTACCTTGGGGAATACTTCCCTTATATTCTTTTCTGTGATATCAGAGTCATAGTCAGCAAGCAGTGAGTCGTATTTTGAGCATTTTAATTGCTGCGATTTTATAGAAGCTACTTCGCGAATGAGTGTGATTAAATCAGTAAAACGTTCTTTTAGTTTTTCCAAGTTACTGGCTTCAGAATTGTTTAGCCTCCATAAACTTTGGCATTCAACTTTAGCTTTGGACAAAGATTTTACTAAATCAATAGGAACAGCACTGTTGCTCTTATGTATTCTCTCTATTAACTTTAGCTGCCAAGCATCTGCACTCTTTTTGTTGTCAAGAGCATCTGCTAATGATTCCTTTATTACGTCATGAGAGATAATTTCATGTCTGATTTCTTCTAGAAGACTCATTTGTTCAACTTTGTCCTCTGCATTCAATTGGCTTTGGTTTAGTACTTTTAGCGTATTTTCGATATTCTTTACCCTATATAATACTTCCTCTAAAAACTTATAAGATTTCATATTTGTTCATTATTTTAGAAAACATCTGTTTAACATCGTGATAGATTAATAATAAAGTTAAAAGTATATTTGCTTAAAGTACAATAAAAAATTGTACTTTTTATTCTTTTATTGGATTTTTCTACTCAGAGTCCAGCATATTATAGGAAAATTAATTGTAAGGTTGTAGAAAAAGTATTTAGTATTTTATTTCTCTTGACTATATTACAATATGGAGAGATATTAGCTACTGAAATTAAAGTTACGCACTATTTAAAATTTATGGAGGTTTAGTAATGTGGAGTAGACTGGTTATAATGTGCTGTTTTTGTTTATTACTTACTGGTGTAAGTTCTTGCCCAAAAAAAGGAGCAAATACAACAAATAAAATAAATTCTGTTGTTAAGCAGATAGGTGATAAAAGAGTTTTCTTTGGTTATGATGAATCTAGTATTGCTGAAGTAAGTGCAGATGCATTACTTGACGTAATGGAGGTGTTACAAGATAACCCTGACGCGAAGGTTACTTTAACTGGTCACACTGACAACCGTGGTTCTCATGAATATAATCTTGCGCTAGGCGCTAGAAGGGCAGATGCAGCTAAAAAATTTATGGTTAGTTGTACACCCTACATAGAAAACAGAATAAAAACTGCTTCTAAAGGTGAAACTGAGCCTTTGGTTAATGTAAAAGATGATTCTAGAAATTCTAAATATGAAAAAGAGCATGCTAAAAATCGTAGAGTGGAATTTTCATTTTCTGGAATAAAGAAATAGTTTCTTGCATTAAAACCTGGATCCCAGTGTCAAGCACTGGGATGACATAAAGAAAGGGCACTGGGGTAGACAAAAAAGGACAAACTTGTCATATTTCGTTGCTTGTTAGCGGGATCTATATATACCACAAATAAGTCGCTGTATGACGTAGAGACTATCTGGCCATCAAGAGGCATAATGGAATTAGAGTTATTATTTCAAAATGTGGTTAATAGTTTTGCTTTCTATAATAATCAAGTTGCAGTTGCAGTATCAGGTGGTGTAGATAGTATAATCTTACTGCACTTAATGAATAACTGGGCAAAAAAAAACAAGCTTCCACTTCCTATAGCATTAACAGTAAATCATGGGTTACGTTCAGAGTCTCAAAAAGAAGCTGATTTTGTTGTAAGTTATGCAAAGGAACTTGGAGCAAAGGAATCGTTCATATTAAATTGGGAGAAGCAAAATATTAAAGGCAATATTCAGTTACAGGCACGAAAAGCACGGTATAAGTTACTAGCAGAGTGGTGTAAAAATAATAATGTTAAATATTTACTTGTTGCTCATCACAAAGATGATCAAGCAGAAACGTTCTTGTTAAGATTAGAGCGAGGTAGTGGCGTAGATGGATTATCATCAATGGACTACAAGTCTTTCCTAAATGGTATTTATATATTTAGGCCATTGTTAAATTTTAGTCGTAGTGAAATAGAAAAGTACGCTAAGCTTCATCGGTTAAAATGGATCGAAGATAGAAGCAACTATGACTTAAAATACAGGCGAACTTTATACCGTAACTTACTTAAAGCAAGTGATAATCAAGAGATTTTAACAGAGCGAATATGCCTCACAGCCCTTCATATGAAAAGAGCTGCAAAAGCGTTGATGCACTACACACGCCTTGCGTTTAATGACTGCGTTAATGTGCATGATCTTGGTTATATTGAAATTAAACTAAGTGAGTTTTATCAATTGCCAGAGGAAATAGCCTTGAGGCTTCTTCTTTACTCCATAATGGCAATTGCCAGTAAACATTATAAACCAAGGTACAACAGCCTTATCGTAATATTTAATAAAATATTGCAAAAGGATAGTAATGTTAATTGTACACTTTCTGGGTGTAAAATAAGAAAACATGGAGAAAATATCTTGATAATTAGAGAATCGTCAAAGATACAAGAAATTACCTTAAACCTACCTTTAAATGAACCTACTCAATGGGATAACAGATTTAGCTGCACAATACTCGGAAATCAAGAGTGTTCAGTTATCATCGCTCCATTAAAAAAAACACAAAAAGTTCCTGAATTTCTGAAGGATTACAACTGCTGCCCTGAAGTTTTCTATTCTTTGCCTGTAGTGCTAAAAGATGGAAAGGTGCTTGCTTATCCTGATGTAAATTATAACGGAAAAAATACCAATGACGATAAGGTTCAATGCATTATTAATAGCACGATAAAACAAAATTTGGTAAGCTTGATTAGTATTTAGTTAGAAATAGAAATGAAAAAATTTTTAGAAGGCTTATTGATCTGGTTAGTAATTATTGTTCTTATTTCAGTTGCTTATATTCAGTTCAGCGGAAATGTAGGTAAAAGTAAAACAATTATACCTTTTTCGGAATTTTTAACTAGACTAGAAGACAATGATGTAGAAAATATTGTCATAAAAAACCAGAGCATTGAAGGCAAGTTCAGGGACGGTTCAAGTTTCAATTCAAGCGGTGTCATATATAGCGACCTAATAAAAAATTTACATGATAGAAAAGTGAGATTCTCCTTTTCAACTGGAGATTCTGCCATGAACGTAATTGGTGGATTACTTATCTCATGGGTCCCAACATTTATCTTTATTGGCTTCTTGCTATTCTTTCTTAAACAAACACAAGCGGGGGGCAACAGAACTATAAGCTTTGGCAAGTCAAGGGCTAGACTCATGACTAGTGGAAAAAAAGTAACATTTGATGATGTTGCCGGAATTGATGAAGCAAAAGAAGAGCTAGTAGAGATCGTTGATTTTCTTAAACAAAGGCAAAAATTTCAAATATTAGGTGGAAAAATACCAAAAGGGTGCCTTTTGATTGGCTCTCCTGGAACTGGTAAAACTTTACTTGCTCGTGCAATTGCAGGAGAAGCTAATGTGCCATTCTTTAGTATTTCTGGATCTGATTTTGTTGAAATGTTTGTGGGTGTTGGTGCAAGTCGTGTTCGTGATATGTTTGATCAAGGCAAGAAAAATGCTCCTTGTATAATTTTTATAGATGAAATAGATGCGGTGGGTAGACATCGTGGCATTGGTCTTGGTGGCGGCAATGATGAAAGAGAACAAACATTAAATCAGTTATTAGTTGAGATGGATGGCTTTGAGTCTAATGAAGGTGTAATAATAATTGCTGCGACTAACCGTCCGGATGTCTTAGATCCAGCACTGCTTAGACCTGGTCGTTTTGACCGACAGATTACTATTTCTTTACCCGATATAAATGGGCGTGAAAAGATATTAAATACTCATATAAAGAAAATATCAATAGCACCAGATGTAAACGTGAAAACAGTTGCAAGAGGAACACCAGGTTTTTCAGGGGCTGATCTAGCAAATTTGGTGAATGAATCTGCACTTATCGCTGCAAGAAGAAACAAGAAGATTGTTACCATGGATGATTTCGAATATGCACGTGATAAAGTGATGATGGGCGTAGAAAGGCGATCTCTCATTATGACAGAAGAGGAAAAGAGACTGACTGCATACCATGAAGCTGGTCATGCGATGATTGCTGTTAATATGCCTGCTTCTGATCCTATACACAAGGCAACAATTATTCCACGCGGTAGGGCACTCGGTTTAGTTATGAGACTACCAGAAACAGATAGAGTGTCCCTCACAAGAGAAAAGATGCTAGCAGATATAACTGTTGCAATGGGTGGAAGAGTGGCAGAAGAGCTAATTTTTGGCTACGATAAAGTCACAAGCGGTGCATCTTCGGATATAAAACAAGCATCTGATTTATCACGCGCTATGGTAACAAAATGGGGAATGAGTGACAAAATAGGCCCGATCTATCACAATCGCGAACAAACCATACATGGTTCTGAGATAATTTCTGAAGATACGTTAAAACTTATAGATGAAGAAGTGAAGAAAGTTGTATCTTCTTGCTATGAAAAAGCAAAAGACATTTTGACCAAGCATAAGAAAGGCTTAGATCTCATTGCCGAAAATCTACTGGAGTTTGAAACTTTAACAGGAGATGAAATAAAGGACATATTAAATGGAAAAAAAATTGTTAGAGAGGAAAATGAGAAGAATGAGAAAATAAAAAAATCCTCTCTCTATGAGAGTTGACCTCATCTTAAAAATGCTAATCAGCTAACGCTGCAATAAAACATTCAGAATTGTAACTGTCAATATAAATTGTATTAAAATATTCATAATATTGCATTTTCATCACAATAATGCTATCATTCAGTTAGTATTAATGTTTAATGAGGTGTGAGTAATGATTGATATAGCTTCTATTGGTGTAAGTACAGTTATTGATCAGAATTATAGAAGAAAAGCACAATTATGTTTATCAGGATTATTTGTAACTGTGTCAATAGCAACTGTTACCTGGTTTATTTTCCCTGCGTCACAAAATGTATTAGCTCCGTTTTTACTTCCGGCTATGTTCTTGCTCTTCACTTTATCGATGGGTTATTACATGTTCATATTTAGTTGTGAAGAAAAATCTTTGGTAAAGAATGTTCTTGGTATGGTTGAACCGGCTGAATCGGTAAAGAGAGTGCATTGCCAAGAAAATATTAAGTCCTTATTAGCAGAAGTGAGAAGTACTACGAAAGATAGGTTTCGTAACGTGCTTGTTAATCTTTGTTTTGAAGATCGTAGTAAAGCACACAAACTTGCATTATATGTGAAAGAAATTGACAATATTGTGTCTTCAATAAAAAATAAAGACCTCTTAGACCATTTTGATCAATTTTTTACTATTACTGAAGTAAGCAATAAAAAAAATAGAAGTGAATTAATGAACCTCGCAAGGGCATATAAGATGATAAGTGAAGAAGATCCAGACAAAATACAGGATTTTTTAGCTACTCAAACAAAAAGTTATTCATATGAAATAATGTTACCTGAAATTGATAATTTTCTATCACAAGCTAGGTGATTTTATCAATAATTTCATTGTGTACGTGATTATCATTTTTTGTTTCAATTCCAGTGATAACACTGCACCTAACGGGCTCTTTTATGGCTATTTCCTGAAATCCTTTTCTGACCTTATTGTAAAAATTAACATCCATTTCTTCATATTTATTCTTGTCTTTTGCTCTATTTAACCCAACTTTAACATCAATATCTAGAATAAATGTAATATCTGGACATTTAATTTCTACTAACTTATGTAAGTCCCTTATTAGCCCTAAATCAACACTAAGCCCATATCCTTGGTATGCAATAGTTGAATCAATAAACCGATCACAAATCACTATTTTTCCTTCTGCAAGAGCTGGTAATATTAATTTTTTCATATGTTCGCGCCTCATCGAAATAAGTAGCAAGAGTTCAGAAATAGGATCAATATTATTCGTTAACAACACTCCTCTTATCTTTTCTGCAAAGTTAGTGCCACCTGGTTCTCGAGTCAATACCACATTATTTTCGCCGTGAATTTGCTTAAAATGATTTGCAAGTAGCTTAGATTGTGTTGTTT
The DNA here is from genome assembly GCF_964028125.1 of Wolbachia endosymbiont (group A) of Phasia obesa. Taxonomy (NCBI): domain Bacteria; kingdom Pseudomonadati; phylum Pseudomonadota; class Alphaproteobacteria; order Rickettsiales; family Anaplasmataceae; genus Wolbachia; species Wolbachia endosymbiont (group A) of Phasia obesa. The sequence goes on along the minus strand of NZ_OZ034764.1, from coordinate 100,550 downwards.
TACCAGAGCCGTCTATTCCTTCGAAAGTTATGAACATAAGTTTTATAATTATAATACTAAAAAAGAATATGCAAACAGTATACATAGAAACCGTTTGACATTTAAATAATAAGACCGTAAATTACATGTGGTATAATAATAGTCTATGGTTGCTCTGAATACTCCTAAAGTCGATTTTAGTTTTACTGCAAAAGATTTTAATCTTTTGGGAGTAGACAATAAATACTATACATTAAGTGACTGTTGTGGAAAAAATGGTCTTATTGTAATGTTTATATGCAATCACTGTCCTTACGTTCAGTCAATTATTAGTAATCTGGTAAGCGATGTTGATCAATTGAAAAAAGATTATCAGGTAAACACCATTGCAATAATGCCAAATGATGTAAATGAATATCCAGAAGATTCCTTTGAAAATATGATTAATTTTGCCAAGGAAAATAAGTTTACATTTCCATATTTAATTGATAGTACACAGAAAATAGCTAAAGAATACGGGGCTGTTTGCACTCCTGACTTTTTCGGCTTTAATTCCAATTTAAACCTTTGCTATCGTGGACGTTTTAACAACGCAAAAAAAGAAAAGGTTCAAAGCTATGAAGTAGGAAGTAGTGACTTATTTCAAGCTATGAAATTTATTGCAGAAACTGGTAATTCTCCAATTGACCAAAAATCAAGTATTGGCTGCTCAATTAAATGGTCTAATTCTACAGGTTAAATATCATGCACAGTGGCTCTCAGCATTTGTTTGATATTATAATTTTGCTTTCTGCTGCTGTGTTTATAGTCATAGCATTTTGGAAAATGAATATTAGTCCAGTGCTTGGTTACTTCGTTGCAGGTGCAGTTATTGGTTCTCACGGATTTAATCTGATACACTCAGCTGAAGCAATGGATAATCTTGCAGAATTTGGTGTAGTTTTTCTATTATTCATTATAGGCCTTGAATTGACATTTGAACGCCTGATCGCTATGCGTATTCATGTATTTGGGTTCGGTTCTCTTCAAGTTATAGTTACCATGGTAGCAATATGGTGCATCGCTCTTGCTTTCGGAGTGAATACGAATATAGCAACAGTTATTGGTGGTGGGCTTGCGCTATCCTCAACAGCAATAGTGTTGCAGGTTCTGCAAGAAAAAGGTTCTCAAGCAAGTCAGGTTGGTAGATTGTCGATAGCAGTGCTATTAATGCAAGATTTTGCAGTGGTACCATTAATAGTATTGGTACCTTTACTTACTGGCAATTCTGAGCACAGCCTGATAAGCTCATTGGCAGGTTCATTGGTGCAAGCAGCTATTGCATTAGTGCTGATATTTATAACTGGTAGATTATTGCTTAGACCTTTATTTTCGGTTATTGCTAAAATGGAAAGTAATGAGATCTTTATATCAACAACGCTTTTAATAGTATTAGGAGCAGCATTTATTACTGAGCAATTCCATTTATCGTTAGCATTAGGTGCATTTGTTGCTGGATTGTTAGTTGCAGAAACAGAATATAGACACTCAGTAGAACACGCAGTATTGCCATTTAAAGATTTGTTTCTTGGCTTATTTTTCATGACTGTTGGTATGTCCATCAATACCGAACTTTTACTCAATAAGTTACCACTAATTACTTTATTATCGATTATCCTTATCGTTTTAAAAACATCTATTATATATATATTGTGTAGATTTTTTGGGTTTAAGAGTGCACCTGCTATACAAGCTGGGTTACTGCTTTCACAAGGCGGTGAATTTGCGTTTATTTTATTTCGCTTAGCAGATGAGCTAAATGTGCTACCAAGTGAAATCGCTCAAGTACTTATGATGGTAACTACAGTAACCATGGCTTTCACTCCTCTTTTATCAGGGCTTGGAGATTGGATAGCAAACTCATTTAGCACTGAGAAAACAATATTAGATGATGAAGCTGTTGAAACAGATACACAAGATCTTTATAACCATGTGATAGTTGCTGGATTTGGTAGAGTGGGATATATGGTAACAAAAATGCTTACGGCAGAGCATTTAAGTTACGTTGTTGTAGATATTCAATCGAAAATAGTCAAAGAAGGAAAAAGTGATAGTTTTCCTATATATCTTGGAGATGTTACAAGATGTGAAATTTTAAAATCGGTAGGAATAGAAAGAGCTCAAGCTCTCGTTATTTCAATAAAGAATGAAGTTACTATAAAAAAAGTTGTTTCTTTAGTTGCAGCAAATTTTCCGCATGTAAATATTGTAATACGCTTACCAGATCTGAGTAATGTGGAGGTTTATAGAGATCTAGGAGCTAGTAAAATTATTCCTGAAACATCTGAGATAGGATTGCAGCTAGGTGGAGCTGCACTGAGCCTTAGTGGTATTAGCGAAAGTGGAGTTATGTCTTTAAAAAGTAGATTCAGAAAAGGCAATTACAGTATGTTAAAAGACCTTGGTAGTGATAAAGATGAATAACTACTTCTCTAATTTTATGTACAGAAAGCTTCAAGCTTTATTGAGGTTTTGCCTATAGTAAATTACGCACATAATCAACCAAATTAAGGAAAGTGCAAACCAAGTGATTGCATATTCCAAATGCTTCATTGGCTGTATAGCTACTTTGCTGCCAAAATTGTTCGGCCACAATATACACTTCTCTAGCTTAATACCTAACTCATTGGAAATTTCTTCTGTACTCAGGGTAAACCATGTATTCGAAGTAGTATCGTTCTTGATAAACCAATTTTTGCTTTTACTGCTATTGCAATATAAAACTCCACCTGCAGCTACTTTTTCAATTTTTGCTCTTTCCTCTTTTTTTTCTTTAACTATTCCTTTGTTCACTAGCATATAATTTCCAGTAGTAAGTAGCATAGGAGATAACACATGATATCCATATTGCCCTGCAAAAACATATAGTTCTATGTCACTTAGAATCCCATCGATCTTGACATGCCTATAGTTAAATTTTTCAAGGTCGTTATTGGGCAATAGATGAACAACTGGAAGACTCATATTTTTGATAATATTATTCTTCCAGTTCAATCTGAATACTTGCCATAATCCTAATAAAAAAAGGAGCAAGCAAGGTACAATTAAAATAAATACTATTTTTTTTAACACTCTATATTTGTGTTCTTAAATAGTTTTCAACACCCATTAGTTCAATAAGGTCAATCTGTTTCTCAATCCAATGGAAGTGCTCTTCTTCATTTTTTAACATCTCTTCTAATAACATTACACTAACAAAATCTTTTTCTTTCTCAGCGATAGAAATCGTTTCTTTGATATCCTTAATACCTTTTCCCTCTAATTTCAAATTAGCTTCTAAGATTTTCCGTATTGTGTCTTTTGTAAACTTTCCATCATGCTTTGATATTTCGTTTGTATCCTGAAAATTTGGAACTCCTTTAAATAACAAAATTCTTTCTGCCAACTTGTTTGCATGTTCAAGTTCTTCGTTAAGCTCATTTTTTACCTTTTCTGCAAGTCTATTAATTCCATTATTTTTGAGAATCGCAAAATGCAAAAGATACTGGCGTACAGAAGTCAGCTCATTGGTCAATAATTTATTCAAATGTTTTACTATCTCTTCATTCATAATCTTCCCTTAGTTCAATTCATCAGCATAATTTATATGATAACGATAGTTATAGCAACTCATTTAATAGTTCCTTTGATAACAACCGTATTAAATAGCATGTCGTGGTATGTCTGTTTCTTTTTAGAAAAACAAGCAACTAGATACCAGCAGAGAGTGAGCAGCACTATCATTACTTTCAATGCACTCAAGACATTCACTAATACTTCCTGATCTTGCAAAAATTCAGTAAGGATAACTGCTACACTGTTTAACAAAGGAAGAAAAAACTGGGAAGTGCTTCTGTCAAACGCTAAATTCAAGTCTATTTTAGAATTATCTAAATTGATAGTATATATATTCAGTAACTGTTGGCCGGGAGTTGCTTGGGCCTTTGAAGATATAAAATATGTGAAGTAACTACAATTTACACACATGTATGATAGATGTAAGATCAACGGAGAATCCTCTAATAGCAGTATAATTAATAAAGTTGGAATTAATAAAATTGCTACATCTATTAAATACGCGCAAAAGCGCCTTTTTATGCTGGCAATCTCTGTCATTACCTATCTTCTAAATACTTTATTACAAAATCTGTAAGTTTATCAAAATGTTGAAAACATAACAAATCTTCATAACCGCTTATTGATTGACCGTATATAATAGGTAAACAATTGGCATTTTGTGCACACAGAACATCTGTGATGCTATCACCAACGAAAAACACATTTTCTCTATTTATAGGCAACGTACTCTCTTCTAGTGCAAATAGCAGTGGGGTTGCAGATGGTTTATCTTCCGCGGTATCGCATGACCCAACCACTCTTTCAAAGTAAGAATCCAGTTTAAAATAGGTAACTTCTTCACGTAAATTAGTATTTTTCTTATTACTTACTATTGCTAGATAAACATTGTGGCTTTTCAGTGTCTGCAACATTTCCTCTACTCCTTGATTCAGAGCAATGTTTTGTAATAGCGCATTATCTAAGTATTGTTGATATATCTGATTCGCTTTTTTCCACTGATCGCCAAATAAATTGACCATATAGCTCTTTCTCGACTCATGGGAATTTCTATCAGCAGCTTTATTACTATACCCCATTGAGTTTATGGTATGCTTAATAGCATTAAAAATATTATCTTGAGTGTCAACTAAGGTATTATCCCAATCGAATACTACTGCTAATGGGCTGTTTTTCATTTCTATATTGTTATATATTTTAAGTTAATAAATAAATAGCATTTTAATGAAAAAGATATAAATAGGACGCTCTACCACAAGTTATGTTAACTGTTTTTTATATAATTAGCTAATATACTGGTTATATGATATGTTTTAATAGGTAATAGGTAATAGGTATGGCCCAGACATCTCAAGAAAGTGTTGAAAAAAAGTTTAAAGACGTCTTTGAACGTTCTCCAGGTGCTTTTCCAGAAGGTACTTCATTAGAAGAGAAGGTTAATTATATCGCAAAAGGAACAAAGGCTCTAAAAGCTGTGAAAAGTAAGGAGCTTGAGAACAAAATGAAAAACGTTGCAGAATTGAATCAGAAACTTGAAAGTCAAGAAGGACGTGCAGATGAAAAAGCACGTCAAGATTTTGAAAGAATTGCTGAGCTTGACCAACAATATAAAGGGAAGGGCATCTTCACAAGTGAAAAAGTTGCAGAATTAAAAAATGACAAAAAATTTCAAGAAGCAGCTAACACTCTTAGAGAAACTACAACAGAAGGTAAAAGTGTTGAACAGAGTGGACAAAAAAAGACTTCTGAGGCTTCTGTACAAACAGATACACAGCCATCAGAGCACATCGTTAGTCCCTCAGTGAGCAAGAGTTCTGTAAAAGAGAAGCTCAACACTGAGCCGGACAAAAAAGATACCACGCCTCAACCACAAGAAAATCAAAAAGAAGAAGGGTTTTTGAGTCTTCTGAAGCGCTTTGTTAAGAAAATATTAGAAAAACTTTTGGGTGAGGATGAAAAGAGTGTGGAGAATACTCATGACATGAGAGAAGATGCTCAAAGAGATACGTCAAATAACGAAGAGCAACAAAAGAGTAAGCAGCTTGATGAAATTTTAAAGGACAAAAGTGTAAGCGAGGGTTTGAAGCAGGCAACAAAGCTTGAGAACCCGGCAATAACGCCTGTTAATACTCCTAAAGTGAATGAAGTAAACACGGGTCGTGAAAGGTGATCCGCTTTCAAGCTTCATTATACCACCACGAACCGTCATACCGCCGCGGTATCTCATCCGCTAACAAGTAGCGGGATGACGATTGTCAGGGTGTCATCCCAGTGTCCCTATGATGTCATCCCAGTGCCCTGACTACTTGGATCTAGCAAGCTTTGCTTGCAAATAAGTCTAATACGCGTCGCGTTTTATGCCAAAACACAATTGGAGTTACATGCAAAATAGATCCCAGTGTCAGCTACTCGGATGACAAAAAAAGGAGCACTGGGATGACACCATTTGTTGTATTTAACAAAGTTCGTACTTAGCTTCATGTTAGCTATAAACATTAAGAAATTTACCAAGCGAAAAAAAAGGCAAAAGAAGCCCCAGCTAATATCTATTTTAGAACATTGGCGTTTTTTAAGTCTTAAACACTGCAATTTAGCTGCTTTTAAATGCAACTCACCTTAGTTTAAATGTTTAAGAAATTTACTAAGCAGAAAAAAAGGCAAAAGAAACCCCGTGTTAGCTAGTTGTCACTCCCTAATCCTGCAAATTGGCGTACTATACTGTCTTAAACGACTTATAAGCGCGTTTCAGCTTGTGTAGGTAAAAACCTAGAAATATTGTGAAGACATAAGGTGCACATAGTGCAAAAAATTAAAAATAAGACGCCAACTACGTTGTTTTCTTGCTGTTTAATCTGCACAGATGAAGATAACTGAATACTTTCAGTTTCATGATAAGGGGGCTGGCGGAGTTTGTCAAGTAAGTTTTTTCGTTTCTAACGGTTGTTGCCAAAAACTATGCAAGAAGTCTATTGACAGGTGATTAAATTATAATGTAGCCTATCGCCGTATATCCGGGGGTGGGTTGTTGTGAGGCTTTTTCACTTTTTATTCTTGTTAATGTGTTTTTCTCTGTATTACTATGCGGGTTTTATATTTTCGCCCTGCCCAAAAGCTACGGTTTGCTTTTCACCTGGAGAAGATTGTGCTGTACCGATAATCAACGTAATAGATCAGTCTAAAAAATCTATCTTAGTTCAAGAATATACATTTACTCTTGGAACAGTTGCAAAATCTTTGATTAATGCTAAAGAACGCGGTGTTGATGTTAAAGTCATCTTAGATAAATCGCAACTCTACTCAAAATATAGTGTTATAAATGAATTATTTTCAGGTGGAGTACCAATTTGGATCGATGATAAGCCAAAGATTGCTCATAATAAGATAATGATTGTTGACAATCAAAAAGTCATCACAGGGTCATTTAACCTTAGTAAGACAGCTAAAAAAGGAAATGCTGAAAATTTATTAATTATTACAGATTATCCTGAATTGATTCAGCAGTATGTGAAAAACTGGGAGGCACGAATGTCACAATCTTACAAATACGCTCCCAACTAATCGAGAGCGCTTGCTCAAAATCAGTTTTAAAAACAGCAAGGGAGAGCTTTTTTGATTGATTGGCATAATGATTATGATATAATGAACTAAAAATTTAAGGAATAAAGTAATGGATTATATAAATGATGCTGCCGGTAGCTACACTGCTATTCATGATTTTTTTCAAAACAACGGTGTTGGAGATTACAAAGTTCAATGCAATTATGGTGGGGTGCCGTATGCTACTGATGAGTACGTGCATTCTGGCGATAAATTTTGGAGTAATAATTTCATAGACTCACATTTTGGCAGGGAAATAAAAATGTATCCTCAAAGTGAACTTTTAGCTAAAGAATATGCTGGAAATACGTTGCCAGTTTCAATATCACTAGATAAGGATTTAATAAAAATGAAGGAATGTCAGAAAAAAACGAAATTTGTGGAACTAGAAAGGGAGTCAGGTGATTTAGTGCATGATAAGCAAAAGTATGTAAAGTGTTACACAACAAAGCTATCATATGATGATGTACATATTTACAATAACGATAAAGTTTCAACATTTAGCATAAAATACGACGTGCCAAATGATCCGAAATACAGTTTAAATATAACATTTACAAAGGTTAATGATAATAAACCAGGATTTTGGCAGAAATTTAAAAATATGTTTTAACGTGACCATTCACTGGTTTTTACTCAATCAACCAACAACAGTTAATATCAAATTTTTATAATTAAAAAATATGCTATTTTTTAAAACTTTCATTCTCCTTGACTCTGTCAACTTCACAAAACAACTCTTGGACCAAATGTATCTGGCATAACACCTTTTGGTAACTTGCTACTTCTTTTTTTCCGCATCTCCGACAACAGCCATTGATATTCCACTACATAAGGCTTGATTTTTGGTAGATCAACTTTTTTATGAATAATACTATGCTTCTCCTTAAATTGACCATTTACCCTAAACGCTATTAGCTTCCTTAAAATTTACATTAATGCCTATTTTGCCTAAACTGAAGCGTCTTTTCCAATTTTTTCTAGCATCAACTCAGCAGCTTTTTGTTCAGCAATCTTTTTACTAGAAGCGCATGCAGAAACTTTACCATAATCTTCTATGCAAACTGATATAGTAAATTCAGGATTGTGCGCTGGTCCAGTTTGTTTTACAAGCTCATACTCTGGTAAAGGCAATTTGTTTTTCTGAGTCCACTCTTGCAGTGAGGTTTTAGGATCTTGAGGGGGGTCAAGCATGCCTTTAGCTAGCTTTTCCCAATATTGGATAATAAATTTTTCAACATTTTCAAGCCCGCCATCAATATAAATTGCACCTATTAGTGCTTCAAGCGAGTTTTCTAAATTTTTTAAGTTACATCTCCCTCCATTGCAGCGTTCACTATTATTCATGATGATAAAGCTGCCTAATTTTATTTCTTTAGCAACATTAGCAATGGTGTTGCCACAAACTAAATCCGTCTTTCTTTTTGCCAATGCTCCTTCTTTTTCTTCAGGAAATAGTTTAAACAGTGTGGCAGATACAACCATATTCAAAACACTATCGCCCAAAAACTCTAGTCTTTCGTAGCTTACAATCTGGTTTTTGCTATTCCTTTTATTTACGCTTGGGTGAGTTAGTGCCTCTTCTAATATTGCATAATTTGTAAATTTATAATCAATGATCTTAGATATTGCATCATTCAAACTCTTCATACCCATTATTTAAAAGAATAACACTTCCTACCACACCTTTATACCAAAGAATTAGTTTTGTTTTATTAAAATAATACCAACAACTTCCAAAATATACAGTTTAATAGACTTCTTGCATAACCATTATTTGAATAATGATTCATCGATGTTATTCCAGTGTCGGCTACTTAGGTGACAGAGAAGATGTTTAATGTATACAACCCACCACCTCACTAATGTTACTAAATCCATCTCTCCTTATTAGTTCTGCAAGTTCTAGATTAATTTTGTTTACAACTTGAGGTCCGTGGTATATGAGAGCAGTGTACAACTGCACCAAAGAAGCTCCTGCCTTTATTTTTTTATATGCATCAGCACCACTTGAGATTCCTCCGCATCCTACCAACAATATTTTGCCCTTAGTAAGTTTGTACATATCGCTCAATAACTCGGTTGAAAGTTTAAACAGCGGTTTGCCACTCAACCCACCACTCTCGTTGTGGTGGGAATGTAAGTTATTCCGACTGATCGTAGTGTTGCTCACTGTTAATCCGTCAATCTTATATTCCAACGCAAGCTCAGCGATATTTTCTTTCGTTTGCTGATCTATATCTGGTGAGATTTTTAATATTATTGGTATGGATTTAGAATTATCAATTGATTTCCGGGTTAGAGTTACGGATTTCAACAATTCCAATAATTCTTGCTTATTGTGCAGATTGCGTAAATTAGGCGTGTTTGGGGATGAGATGTTCAGCACTATATAATTGCTTTTTCCATATACTATCTTTATTAAGTCAACATAATCGCTGATTTGGTCCTTTGATGTACTGTTTTTTCCTATGTTGATGCCAAAAATGCAATCATCAAGCTTGGTTTTATCTATTTGTTTAAGAAAGTAGTCTATTCCTTTATTGTTAAATCCCAATCTGTTAATTACCCCTTGATCTTTAATTAACCGAAAAATTCTTGGTTTTTTGTTTCCATATTGTGGATTACGAGTTACAGTACCAGTTTCAATAAATCCAAAACCAAATGAAAGCATAGGCCTTATAACTTCTGCATTCTTGTCAAAACCTGCAGCCAGACCCACGGGGCTTCTGAGCTTATTACCAAAAAAATTCACACTCAAAGATTCTGGTAGCTCTATAGGATTCTTATAAGGTATTTTCTTTAATGCCATAATTGCCAAAGAGTGAGCAACTTCGGGCGGCAGTAAAAACAATAAATCACGTAATATCATTTTGTAAAACACTTTGCTTATTTTTAGTTTATTTTTTACCATGAAACGCTATAAGAGTATAACCATAACTTGAAAAGAAATTGATTTTACTTATGAATAATTTTCTCTATAGGTTACACACTTAAAGCTACTGTTGAATTGAGCAACTTTTACAAGATATAGAAAATGAAAGAGGCCGGGACCGGAATTGAACCGGTATAAAAGGATTTGCAGTCCTCTGCATAAGCCATTCTGCCACCCAGCCGTTTTTTATGTGTAGATATCCATTATATCTTTTAGCATAGATAAAGCTTCCTCCCTTTTGCGTTGGAAAGTGTTACGTCCAATGATTGAACCATTACCACCACCCTGCTTAATTTCTTTCGCTTCATTGCATATGTCATTCACTGATTTCGACTCGCCACCAGAAAAAATTACTATTCTTTTTCCTGCAAAACAAGATCTTTTAACATATTCAATTCTTTTAGGTAATGATTCAATATTTTCTGTTTCTATTTTCTCCCTTTCCAAATATTTAGTTGGAAGTTTTACTTTTATTATATTAGCGCCAAGCAAAGCTGCCATGTGTGCAGCATAGGCAATAACATCAACCGCTGTTTCACCTTCTTTGGAAATTCCTTCACCGCGTGGATAAGACCATAGCACTACTGCAAGCCCATAAGATTTGGCTTCAGCTATGATTCCACGGGCTTCTTCCATCATATCGAAACACTTAGCAGAACCAGGATATATAGTAAATCCGACAGCTAAGCAGCCCAAACGCAGCGCATCTTTCACAGAAGAGGTTATTGCCTGATCAGAGGTTAGATCCTTTGAATGTAAAGAGTTGGAACTATTAAGTTTCAAAATAAGTGGGAGCATTCCAGCATAAGTTGCAGCACCAGCTTCAATCATACCAAGTGGAGCAGCATATGCACTTACTCCCGAATCAACCGCAAGCTGAAAATGATAATGTGGGTCATAAGCATCAGGGTTAACTTCAAAACTTTTAATTGGACCATGCTCAAATCCTTGATCTACTGGCAGAATCACTAACTTGCCAGTACCGCCAAGCTTTCCATGCATGAGAATACGAGTAAGATTTGCTTTTACCCCAGGGTTTTCACTTTCGTAGTAGCTTAGGACTTGTTTTACTTTATCACTTATCACTATAATTCAAATTGAATTTAAGTTATAGATTGTAACAAAGATGAAGTTCAATACAAGGATTTTAAACTATATCAAAAGCAATTTTATTTTCTACTTTATTCATATAGATTCTTAATTTCTTTCCTTTTATTAATTTACGATTCAGTATTTCTTCCGCTAAGTAACTTTTTATCTCTTTTTCAATAAGTCTCTCTATCGGACGTGCTCCCATTTCCTTACTATAACCCATTTGTACAAGATAAGATTTCACTTCATCCTCTACCAAGCAGTTTATGCCTTTTTGTGTCAGTTGCTTTTTCAGTTCTAGGACAAATTTATCCACAATATGCAAAATCACATCCGTACTTAAGTCGGAAAAAGAAATAATCGCATCAAGACGATTACGAAATTCAGGGCTAAAAACCTGTTCTATCGCTTTTTCACTATCACCAATGTTAAAATTTTTATGCCCAAAGCCAACAAAACTTTTGCTGCGTTCAACTGCTCCTGCATTAGTTGTCATAATTAAAATTATATTGGAAAAGTTAACTTTACGTCCGTAAGTGTCTGTAACGCAGCCATAATCCATAATTTGTAGCAATATATTATAGATATCGCTATGAGCCTTTTCAATTTCATCAAGCAGCACAACACTATATTGATTGTTAGATACAGACTCTGTGAGTAATCCACCTTGATCATAACCTACATATCCAGGAGGAGAACCAATCATCCTTGATATCGTATGAGATTCAATATATTCGGACATATCAAAGCGTATAAGATTCATGCCCATGCTTTCTGATAATTGTTTTGCTAGCTCGGTTTTACCAACACCGGTTGGTCCTGCAAAAAGATAATTTGCTAAAGGCTTATTGTAATTTCTCAACCCAGATTTAGCAATTTTAATAGAACTAACAAGAGATTCTATTGCCTGCTCTTGGCCAAAAATCACCTTCTCTAGATTAGCTTTTAAAGATTTTACTTTCTGCAAATCATCAGATTCAGATCCACAAGGCACATTTGTAATTCTAGTAATGGTATTCTTAATATCTCTACTATTTACAATTTTACCCCTGTTTCTTAGCAATTTACAATATGCCCCTGCCTCATCAATAACATCAACCGCTTTATCAGGTAATATTCGCCCAGTAATATACTTATGCGAAAGTTCAGCCGCAGACCTAATGGCATTCTTTGTATAATATACTCCATGATACCCTTCATAGTAGTGCTTTATGCCATCTAGTATCTTTATCGTTTCATTAACAGAAGATTCTTTAACATTAATTTTTTGAAACCTTCTCGCTAGTGCTTTATCTTTTTCAAAACTAGCGCTGTATTCTCTATATGTAGTTGCACCTATACAACGCAGTGTACCTCTTGCAAGCGCAGGTTTGAGTAGGTTACCTGCATCAAGAAAGCTACCACTTGTAGAACCTGCTCCAATGATAGTGTGTATTTCGTCAATAAAAAGGATAGCACCTGGTTTTGCCTCAATTGCTTTTATTATAGATTTTATTCTCTCTTCAAAATCACCTCTGTAGCGTGTCCCTGCAAGGAGTGATCCTAAATCCAAAGCATAAATTATACTGGACCTGAGCGCACTTGGAACACTGCCTTCAATGATCTTGAGTACCAAACCCTCAACTATTGTTGTTTTGCCAACACCTGGGTCTCCAACATATAAAGGGTTGTTTTTTCTACGCCTCAATAATATTTCTATAGTGCGATTTAACTCATAATCACGACCAATAACATAATCTATTTTTTTGCTTCTTGCATAGTCATTTAAATTTTTACAATAACTTTGTAGAATTTCCTCATCTTTTAGTAGCTCACCTTTATTTACTGTAGTAGGAGCGTCATTATTTTTATCAAGTTTTACTTTATGATTGGTGGTGTATTCATCTATATCGCTCAAGTATTTCATATTAGATATATGGTAAATCAAATTGGAATCTTTCGCATTTTGTTTCTGCAATAGATTTTCAACGTATAAGTCTTGCCTAGACAAAATTTCTACTAGAACATTTGCTCCATTTATTTCTTTTTTTCCCAAGCTATGAGCCCGTATTATTGCTCTGTGTATTATGCATTGAAACATTGAGCTAGGTTTAACTCCACTGATAATCAATTCAGAACTGCTTTGTAAAAACCCTTTTATATTATTATTATAATCATTAGCCTTAATATTGCATCTTGATAGAATGTTATCCATACTGATGATTTCATCGGCTCTGATATTACATCTTGATAAAACGTAATTTACATCCACGTCTTTAGTTAACGCCAGCAATAAATGTTCTACTTTCGCATATTTAAGATTAAAATTAGAAGCAATGAATAGTGCTCTATTCAAACTTGCCTCTAAGTTTTTGGAAATCATCTCCTATTCTCTTTAAAAGTGGGAACTCATATATAATGAATAGCACACAATTATTAAAAAATTTGAAATCCAGCAGTTCGCTGTAGCCAATTTGAATCCCACTCTGGATCTACGTCATAGCACCGCAATATCTCAGCATAGATTCCGCTAATGAGTAGCGGAATGACGAGTTTTACGCTTATCAAATTGTAGGTAAATCCTATTTAATACGCTTTTTCTAGTACTCTGCTTTTCTTCTTAAATGCATTGATCTTTTTTCTACCGTATTTAGTCTTTAACGTACTTGGCCTTTTAAAGACCTTTTTGCTGTTACGTTTTTTAAATTGCACACTACAATCAAAATTTAGCTCTCCTTCTTTGTCTGCCAGTACAGGCAGTCTTCTCTTATCTTGAGGTGTAACAAAAGATAGCGCATACCCTTCAGCTCCAGCGCGTGCAGTTCTACCTATACGATGAATATAGTCAGCTTGCGATTGTGGTGCATCATAATTGATAACATGTTGAATGTGGGGAATATCAAGGCCGCGAGAAGCAACATCTGTTGCAACCATGATTTGATTACGGCCACGACGAAAAGAATTAATGACCCTTTCGCGCTTGTGCTGCCTTAAATCACCATGAATTGCTAAAGCGCTATAGTCATCTTTGTGCAATCTGTTAGCTAGCTGATCCGCTCCTCGCTTTGTTTTGACAAAGATAATGATTGATCCTTCGCGCTGACATAGTTGTGTAACAAGCTTTTCATATTTTTCTGATTCTGATGCATAAACAATTTCTTGCTTAATTTTTACAGAAGTTGTAACCTCACAATCAACAGAAATACGTTCTGGTCGATTAAGGTACTTCTCAGCAAGTTTTACTATATCTCCAGGAAGAGTTGCAGAAAACATAAGAGTTTGCCTTATTTTAGGCAAATGCTTCATAATTTCTTCAATCTGAACTCCAAAGCCCATATCAAACATACGATCCGTTTCATCAAGCACAAGAACGCTAACATTGCGAGTAATCAAAGTTTTACGCTCAATATGGTCTATAATACGACCAGGAGTACCTATTACAATTTGTGGTTTTTTCTGAAGCTGATTTAGCTGCCTAAAAATAGGCTCACCACCAATCAACAAAGCGACCCTTAGTGCAGAATTTTGAGATAAGAGTTTTCTTATCTCATTTGTTACCTGATGCGCAAGCTCTCTGGTTGGCACGATGACTAAAGCTGAACCAGTGTTAGGCTCATTCAGCAACTTAGCAACCAACGGAATAGCAAATGCTAAAGTTTTTCCAGTCCCCGTTTGAGCAGATCCGAGAATATCTTTACCTTGTAGCGCTAAGGGAATCGCTTGTATTTGAATCGGAGTTGGGACGAAAAGATTATTTTTATCTAGAGCTTGTCTAAGCGAAGCTGGGAGACCCATCTCATGAAAATTATTCACAATACGTTAATCCTGTTAAAAGACTTCATAATAGATTAATCTTCCAATCTTAAATTTATTGCAGATTTTTTATCTTCTCCGTTTCTACCGCGCTCCTCTTTAACCTCATAACTCACCCTTTCTCCTTTTATTCCCTTCTCTTTATTCTCTCCTTTAAGTGCCTCAGGTCTTATTCCCGAACGTTCCAATGTGCTAATATGTACAAAAACGTCACCCCCTTTACCTTCTGGCTTGATGAAACCATA
The DNA here is from genome assembly GCF_964028125.1 of Wolbachia endosymbiont (group A) of Phasia obesa. NCBI lineage: Bacteria > Pseudomonadati > Pseudomonadota > Alphaproteobacteria > Rickettsiales > Anaplasmataceae > Wolbachia > Wolbachia endosymbiont (group A) of Phasia obesa. The sequence continues at coordinate 85,316 of NZ_OZ034764.1, read as the reverse complement.
GCCTTTTTCGGCATTAAACCATTTTACATTACCAAATTCCATTTAAACAACTCCTAAATTATTAACTAACATTACTAATGTGATGAAAAACTTTGAAATTACGATTGAGAATGCTTTAAGCTTAGCTATTGAAACTAAACCTTTATACTCCATAGTCTATTCTTAACATTACATGACAATAATACACAATTGTTGTACTTGATGCAAATAAATTTTTTAATCGTTAAGCGAACCTGCAACCGTCATTTCGCTAACTTTAATCGTTGGTGAATTAAATTGCCCACAAAAAGTTAGATCATCTGCAACGACTAAATTGCTAAACATATCCTTCAAATTGCTAGCAATGGTAATCTCATGTATTGGATACGTTATTTTTCCATTTTCTATAAAAAATCCGGAAGCGCCTTGGCTGTAATCGCCATTGATTAAATTGACACCAAAACCAAATAAATCAGTTACATATATTCCCTCTTTCACTTCCTGAATTAATTCTTCAAACGATACATCACCATTCTCAATGTAGAGGTTACTAGCTGCAGGAATAACTGCAGCATTACTTGCACGAGTTGCACTTCCGGTTGTTTCTGAGTCTAATTTTCTAGCCGAGTATAAGTCTAAAATCCAATTTTGTAATATTCCGTTTTTTACAAATATATTTTTCTTGCTAGTTATCCCTTCTCCATCAAATGGTCTCGATGCTATGCCTCTTGGCAACAATGGATCATCGATAATATTAATTCTATCGTTGAAAATCTGAGCGTTTAAACTACCCCTCAAGAAAGAACTGTTGCTTATAATACTGCTCCCATTTATAGCAGAAGCAAAACTTTTTACTAGCCCTTTTGCTGCTCTTTTTTCAAAAATAACTGGAAATTTACCAGTTTTCATTGTACGTGAATTCAATTGATCAACTGCTCTTTTTGCTGCTTCTTTTCCCATTAACTCTGGCAACTTTAAATCACTAAAATTACATGCTATATCATAATCGTAACCAACCTTCATTTCACTTTCTCTTCCAGCAACAACAGAGACCTGATTAGCAAAGGTTGATTTACTAAACGAGCCAATAAAACCAGAAACAGTCGATAATACTGTATTCACTAAAGCGTATGAAGAAGAGGCTCCTTCAGAATTAGTGATACTCTTATGTGCAAGGGCTGAATTTTCTGCAGCTTCAGCAATTTCTTTTAGGTTATCAACGGTTACAACATTATTATCTGAGATACTTAAATCTGCAGAAGAGATATAATTACTACCATTTACAGCAAAATTAATGCAAGGATCTTCTGGCGCATTCTTTGCCATTTCTACCACTTGGCTTACTGTATCACTCAGATTATTCAAATCGTTTGTAGAAATATACGCAGCTTTGTTTTTACCTGCTATAGCTCTGATTCCTACAGTGCAATTTTTAGATTGTGATATTTGCTCAATTTTTGATAGACGCTGAGAAACTGAAGTCTTATTAGTTTCATATATTGTAACTTCCGCATCTTGATTTTGCTTTTTTATTAGTTTAGTAATATCTGCTGCAATATTTAATATATTCATTTTCTATTCCTTAGATTTCTATAAAGATTCTGCACCACCTATAACTTCAATTAAATCAGTCGTAATCGCTGCTTGACGAGAACGATTATAAAGCAATGCTAATTTGTTCAGTATCTCTTTAGTGTTTCTGTTTGCTGATTCCATAGCAACCATTCTAGCACTATTCTCACTCGTTGCACTTTCAAGTAAAGCAGAGTAAAGAGCAATTACAACGTAATCTTGAACCAAAGATTTTAAAATAAATTCAATATTTTGTGGTTCATACTCATAGCCGTAATCTGTTGTTGGACCAGCCAGAGAGCTATCAATCAAGGATGAGTCTTTACTCCATGGTTTTATTGTTTCCAACATTGGTTTTTGCGTGAAGGTATTATAGAATTTACTATAAAAAACTTTAACTTTATCGTATTTACTTAAATCTATACCATCAACCAAAGCTTCTACGTGCTTTAACGTGATTCCCTTACTATTTTCAATTTTTAAGATACTTTTAGAGTCAAATCTATTTTTACCTACATCAAAAGCTTTTTTACCAAGAAATACAATATCTACTTTTTTGCCATTTGCGATTGACTTATTTACACGCTCTTGACTAAATTTGACAATAGAAGAGTTAAAGTTGCCGCACAAGCCACGATCAGACGCAATAATGAATACTAGGTAAGAACCGTCGTTACTGACATTTAGAATTTTTGCCAGTAATTCTTGATCAACTGATAGCATTAATGAAAAAATAATGTTATGCAGCTTAGATACATATAATTTTGAATTTAATAACTTCTTTTGGCTTTGTAACAACTTTGCTGCAGAAACCATTTGCATTATTTTCGTGGTTTTCTGTACAGACCTAATATTCTTAATTCTTAAGGATAATTCCTTTAAGCTCTTCATTTTGTATACAACCCTGATTTATTAAAATATATAACTGTTAGTGTCTAAAAGCAAGTTTTTTTGACATTAAAACCAAGTCTAGCTAAGAAACTTGCAGGTTTATTGTTTGGAGATAAGGATTATATTAAGAAAGTGCTCTAACTTCAGCAATATCAATGTGAAAGTAGCCTAATGGTAATTTCTACACTTTGTGGAATTTTATAATATATAATAAACACAATTAAAACTATTACAACTTGAACACTTATGATCCCATTGTTCTAGTTCCCTGTTACAATTTTTACATTTCCAGCCTGGACCAGGCAAAGCTTCTGAGCCCATCTTGTTTAGCCAATAAATTACCTTGTCGTGTTCTTGCAATGTAACCTTGAGTTGTATTACAATAAAGTAGATTGACATGTAATTAGCTTTTTTCATAGCAGTGTCTAAATATTGACTTGCAAGATCATATTTACCTGAACTCATTGAGGACAAAGCAAGTAAACAGTAACTAAAATAATAATCAGGGCGTAAGTTGTATAGTCTTTCAGCACCTTTACTATTTAAATTGATGTACATTTTAGCTGACTGAGGAGTAGGATTTACTGTATACTCTGCCTCTAGCACTGCAGAAGCTTTTCTGATTTTTCCAAGTTTAATATATAATTCTGCCTTTAAATAATTGATGGGCTGAAAAATTGCACTATAACGTTGTGCTCTAAATAAAGACTTTATAGCCTCCTTAAAATTTCCTTTACTTTCATATTGCTTTGCTAAAGCGCAATAAAACACTGCAAACATTTCTTTATGATCAAAGGGGAGAAAAATATTGGACTTAACTGCTTCCTTCAACCTCAAAATTGCATTAATCCAATCTTCTTTCAATATGCAATGCTCTATTTGAAAGGGAATAGATAGCATTTTATCGTTAATTGAACTAGAGCAATATTCTATAAATTTTTGAAAGACTACTTTTTCTTGTTTGAGGTGGACAATCAGCTTATTGGCTAGAAGTAGAGCTAAGTTACGATTTTTATTTGCAATATTTGTTAAACCGTTACTGAAAAAGCTGTAATTTCCCGTCTTACCTGAGTTAAAGAGCTTTATTAAAGACAACCTATCGCTCTCCTCACTCAGACTTTTAACTAGCTTTTGGGCATTCTCTATATTGTCTAAGTCTATGCTAAAGAAAGCTTCAAAGAGAAGCAATTCTTCCCTATCCCTTCTTCTATTTCTTATGTTGGCAAATGTTGATGAAATGGAGGAAAAAAAGCGTACAAGTGTAATTAATAAAAATAATAAAACTACACAAGTAAAAATAATGAAATATAGATCAATACTTATAGTGTAATTGCCTAATTCCAATTTTATTACTTCACCACTTACCTTGACCCATATACCAAATAAAAACGAAAAAGCGAAAATTATAAAATAAATCATGAGATATATTGTAATAAGCGATGATATATTGTTGAAATATTCTTAGAAGCTACAATAAAACCATTCAATTTATTCAGCCATGGCTTGAATTCTGAATGCGTTAAATTGCTTACTGTAACAGTTATATTTTGCCAATCATTATCATTTATTGACTCCTCAATTTCTGCGAATTTTACTCTTAATGGATCATTTCGGTCGTCTACCTTTATCCAGTTTGAAATGATTTTTTTAGACAATGTACTTTTGTTGTAATCGATAGTATCAATAGTTTTTTCAAAAGATAACTTCAATTCGTGTAAGGTATTTATCTCTTTCAAATTTTCTAATTCATCTACTGCATTTTCTATCTCTGGATCGTCAAGCTCTGATATCAAAGGCTTTATTGAATTTATATGGTTATCAAATTTTGCTTCTCGCAATAACGAATTCTTCATTTTAACCACAAGTAATAGCAATTTTGCAAGGTTCTTACATCTTGAGTTATTATCACCTTGCTCACATTGAGTATGCTGACTTCTCTTGAGGTCAAATATCTTTTTTTCTATTCTAGATTGATTAACTTCAAGCAACATTCTAAATTCATCCATGTTTTCCGTTAAAGCTTTCACATTGTTTTCACTCTCTTGCTGATTTATTTTTAAAAAGATTATGTTATTTATTGTGATGTAACCGGTAAATAACAATACAATTAAGAACCAACCTATGTACTTTTGCTGAGTATCATTCATAACGTAGTATCTCCGCAGGATCTTGTGCAGCTGCCTGCAACGCAGGAGCAATTGTCGCTAAAAATGATAAGAGTAACGCAAGTGCAGAAATATTTACTACGTCTTGGGGTACTAATATCACTGGCAAACTTGAAAAAAAGTATATCATAGGATCAAACAGCTTGACGTTAGTAATGTTTTCTAAAAACACTCTAATGCTTTCGATATTGAGAGAAAAAACGACACCTATAATACAGCCAAGACAAGTTCCCGTAAAACCGATTAATAGACCACAAGCGCAAAATATACGCATAATGCTTCCACTTGTTGCACCAAATGTACGCATAATTGCAATCGCGGATTTCTTTTCTTGCACTATCATCATTAAATTTGAGATAATATTAAACGCTGCTACAACTATAATCAAAGTGAGAATTAAAAACATCACATTTCTTTCAGTTTTTAAAGCACTAAAATAATGGCTTTGCTGTGATTGCCAACTTTCAGCTTCCATTCCTATTTCTTTTTCTATAGCATCTGCCAGCTTATCAGCTCTAGTAACGTCGTCTACAAGTACTTCTATATTTTTTATGCTATTTTTATAATTAAAAAAGGCTTGTGCTGATTTTAGAGGCATATATATCAAGGTATTATCATACTCAAACATACCCATATCAAATATTGCTATAACTTTATATTTTTTCATTCGCGGCATTTCACCAAGTAATGCATCAAATTCTTCAGATGATATAAACGTAATTTCGTCGCCATAGTCAACGTTCAAAGCTTCTGCTAAGCGTGCTCCTATTATTATTCCTTCATCAAATTTTTTTACATCACCTATAATTACATTATTTGTAACGGCAGTACTATCAAGCAAGTCTTTAGTTGATACACCTCGCACTACGCTACCTGCAATTTTACCGTTTGCTACAATAATAACTTGATCATTGGTCATAGGAGTAGCTTTTAATATACCAGGAATTCTCTCAATAGATTTTGAAACTGCGTAGTAATCTGAATTTATGTTCCTATCAAAATAAACATTAATATGGCCATCAATGCCAAGTATTGAGTCAAGCAACTTTGCTCTGAATCCGTTCATCACAGACATCACCACTATTAGTGTTGCAACTCCAAGGGCAATGCCGATAATAGAGAACAAAGTCATTATAGAGCAAAATCTGGCATTTTTCGCTCGCAAATAGCAAGCAGCCATAGTAATTTCAAAGGCAATGGACATTACAAAATATTTTGAGGTTAAACATTATATTTTTGAAACTTCGTATAATTGTAGACTTTTCTTTATTTGAAAACTAGAGATTTTTGCTTCCTTAAATTTAGCAGGCTTATAGAGTATCTTTAACATTAGAATTTCAAAATCTTCCATATACATCATCCAACCTCACTATATCATTATCAGATAAATGCTCTCCTATCTGAAATTCAACTATTTCAAGTGGAGAGCTTATGCTTCTATTTTCAATCCTATGGGAAACTTCCCTTGGGATTTCTATCATATGGTCTTTTGCTATAGCATATTCTTTGTCTTCTAAACTAACATACCCAACTCCTGATAGCACTATATGGTATTCATCTCTATAGTGATGGAATTGCTTAGAAGTGCAGCTTAATGGATTTATAAAAAGATATTTTATAAGAAAATTTTCGCTCATTAAAATTATACTACAAAATCCCCATGGTTTAACTTCTTTCCTTATCACCTTTACTTTCTTAACTTTATGAATAAATGAAATTAGACTTTTGTTTGGTTGCTTACAAGCTCCACCCAATAAATTTTTATTACTTTTTGTCGTTGAAACTGGTTCTTTTTCTCTAATCACATGCTGAAATGACACCGGTTCTTTACTAAACTTCTCACTCAATTCTAAAACTGAATTCCAAGTTCCAACATCCAACCAATCGAAATTAGCTTCTATCATTGCAACGTTTTTTGCTTTCTCCATCACCAAGTAATCAATGGATATGCCTTCAATTCCTGCAAAATCTCGTTGTTTTAAATACAGAAATCTCTCTTGCGGTGTGAAATATTTAAAACATAAATTGTAAAGATTCGGGGCAGATTTTTTAATCTCATCTATGTAGCGTTTTGCTTTAAACACAAATATTCCAGAGTTCCAATAATGATCGTTACTTAACTTACGCTCGGGCTTTTCTGTAAAATCTTTCACTATATGACATTTTTCTTTCTGATCATATACTGCATTTATATAGCCGTATTCAGAATTGAATTCATGAGGCTTAACCCCAAAAGTGACTATAGAGTTAGTTTCAGAGGCTAACTTAGACGCTTTTTGAGTAGAAGCATAAAAACTATTCAAATCACCTATAAAATGGTCTGAAGGCAGAATTAACATTGTCTCGTTTTCATTGCAGAGAAGTGCAGCAATTAATATTGCCGCTGTTGTTCCAATTTTCACTGGTTCGAAAATCACTTTATATTCTTGCAGTGCATGCAATTCCTCCATCACTAATGACTCGTACTGTATATTTGTAGCAATTATGGGCGGCATATAATCGCTTTTTAGCCTCAAAAAGTGTTGTGAAACATAGTGTTCTGACTAAATATTTTCTGAAATTGCTTTGGCTTAGATAAAGGCCAAAGTCTGCTACCACTACCACCACACAATATTACAGGGCGCATTTAGTTAAGATATTAATTAAATAATTAATATCTTATACTGAGGGCAAAATACATGCAAGTTTTTGTTGTGGAATAGTTAATAAAGAAAGTAAATGTTGATTTAAAGTAATTGCTAATGAGAGTGATCATGTGTAGCGCCTTGCCCTTGCTGTGAATTTCTTCTATTTTGTAATTCCTCAACATGACCTTTTCTTTTATCACTTAATATTTCATTACCCTTATTTTGTTCTTCCTCAGGACTCTTTAGTATTTCATTACTCTTGCTAACTTCTTTATCATCCCCTTGTTTCTTTGGCCTTCTAGCGTTAAGCTCATCCCATGTGCCCACTAGTGAATCACGATTCCCATGATCCGGCTTTAGCCTTTCTTCACCTTTAATAACATTAAAGTCACTTTTTGCTTCTTCCAAACATCCTTTCAGTTGGTGTTTCCACATGGTGTAGTAAGCATCACCATATTTTTTCTCATTTGCTACAAACAATAAAATTGGAGCCTTAAGTATAGTAGCTCCCATATTCACTAAATTTTTTATTGCCATTGCAGGAGTAAATAAAAGATAACCAAAAGACTTTGCAATTGGGTTTTGTTCGCTTATTAAATACTTCCCTAACTTTATAGGAAGAGAAGTCAACAATTTAGTACAAACTTTAGCCAAGCTTGTAGCAAAAACGATAGGAACAGATATAAGACTTTTATCTAGCTCTAGATTACCATTCTGATCTCTAATTTCTGAAAAATGGGTGCTTAGCTTTTTGTCATCACTAGTGTATAATAATTCTCCATTTCTTCCTTTTTCATCAACAACTTCCTGAACTTTACCTTCTTTATTTTTCACCTCTTTAGTTAGCACAGAAGAGTTAGTTAATTCAAACGGATATTGAGGATTCTTAGTTTTTTGAGCTTCGAAAATTGGCGCGTGTTTTTTCAAATCCATTCTCGAAAAGCCTAATGGCTCAAAGTATGACTTATTTAACCAATCTATAGGAATTTGCTTACCCTGATTGTCTATATAATTGATAGTAAAATAAGATCTATCATTATCTTCATTTTTGGGAACTAAAGATAATCTGAAACTTGGTTGTTTTCTATTCTCATCTTTTTGACCATACAAAAGTTTATAGGTTGGATTTTTATCTTTATCTAGTATAGCATCTCCATGCATATCCCTGTTTTCTATGATTTTAGCAGACTGTACAATTTGATCATAATTTTTTGGATACTGGCATTTCCTTCCATCATACATCATTACCTTTCTAAGGTCTTCGACGTAAACTTGAGATTCAGGTGAAGTAAGCAGACCTTTTGCTTTAAGTGTAAGATCTATTGCTCCCTTTTTTAATGCTTCAAACATATTGTCAAACCAAAATCGCTATAATGCTATAGTTCAATAATAAAACTAGTACACTAATAATATATTAACACAGCACCGGTGATTTTACAAGAAAATATGCCTGTAGAAGATAAAGATTGTAAAAGCGAGGGTTATATAAGTAATGCTTGATAAGTACTTTATGCATGTAATTGTAAAAATCCTCAAAGGTACGCTGTGTATATAATCTTCGCATACTACCTGCATTCCAAGAACTGCGTGCCAAAAAATGCAAAACAACAATACAACAAAAAATAAAAGCTCTAGAGGGTGATTAATAAATTTTTCACTAAAAGACAAAGAGCTATCAGTATAAAATGTGCAAGAAAATGAATAGATAAACCAAGGAAACAGGAACAGTAAAATTACCGCAGAAACACGCTGAACCCACCAATGATGTACTGAATTTCCAGACTGACTCATATAAACATAAATAAAAAAGCCATAGTAGAAAGAAGTAGCGTTACTGTCAGCAGTATAGCACCCCTTGAAACGCCAGTAATTTCTAAATTAAGCCCAACATCCCACAATAAATGACGAATACCATTAAGAAAATGATATACAAAACTTATAAAACATAAGACATAAGCTAATTTAGCAACAGGAGTGAATAATAATGCATTTAAGTACCTTACTATAAGTAACTCAGGAAAGTAAACATGTAATATGAAATACCAAGAAAGTATCATTAATAAAAGGAATAGCAAGATACCAGTCAATCTATGCATAATAGAGAAAAAACTAGTAACTTGTACTTTATATATTTGTAAATGTGGAGAAAGAGGTCTATCACTCATAAAATTCCGTTATCGGGAAATTAAAATAAAGTAGAAGTAAAGACAGCAGTATAGCACATAACAACACCATCATTAAAAATGGTAAATTATGTGCAAAGCCTAAGGAGGTAATCCAGCTGCAGATTCCCCTACTGCTACCTTGTTACGACTTCACCCCAGTCACCGATCCCACTTTAAATAACTCCCTCCTTGCGGTTAGGTCGTTAGCTTCGAGTGAAACCAATTCCCATGGCGTGACGGGCAGTGTGTACAAGACCCGAGAACGTATTCACCGTGGCGTGCTGATCCACGATTACTAGCGATTCCAACTTCATGCACTCGAGTTGCAGAGTACAATCCGAACTGAGATGGCTTTTAAGGGATTAGCTTAGCCTCGCGACTTTGCAGCCCATTGTAGCCACCATTGTAGCACGTGTGTAGCCCACTCCATAAGGGCCATGATGACTTGACATCATCCCCACCTTCCTCCAGTTTATCACTGGCAGTTTCCTTAAAGTCCCCAGCATTACCTGATGGTAACTAAGGATGAGGGTTGCGCTCGTTGCGGGACTTAACCCAACATCTCACGACACGAGCTGACGACAGCCATGCAACACCTGTGTGAAACCCGGCCGAACCGACCCTATCCCTTCGAATAGGTATAATTTCCATGTCAAGGAGTGGTAAGGTTTTTCGCGTTGCATCGAATTAAACCACATGCTCCACCGCTTGTGCGGGTCCCCGTCAATTCCTTTGAGTTTTAATCTTGCGACCGTAGTCCCCAGGCGGAATGTTTAACGCGTTAGCTGTAATACAGAAAGTAAAACTTCCCATATTTAACATTCATCGTTTACAGCGTGGACTACCAGGGTATCTAATCCTGTTTGCTCCCCACGCCTTCGCGCCTCAGCGTCAGATTTGAACCAGATAGACGCCTTCGCCACTGGTGTTCCTCCTAATATTTACGAATTTCACCTCTACACTAGGAATTCCTCTATCCTCTTTCAATCTCTAGATTAGCAGTTTTAAAAGCAATTCCAAGGTTGAGCCTTGGGATTTCACTTTTAACTTACTAATCCGCCTACGCGCCCTTTACGCCCAATAATTCCGAATAACGCTAGCCCTCTCCGTATTACCGCGGCTGCTGGCACGGAGTTAGCCAGGACTTCTTCTGTGAGTACCGTCATTATCTTCCTCACTAAAAGAGCTTTACAACCCAAAGGCCTTCTTCACTCATGCGGCATGGCTGGATCAGGCTTTCGCCCATTGTCCAATATTCCCCACTGCTGCCTCCCGTAGGAGTCTGGACCGTATCTCAGTTCCAGTGTGGCTGATCATCCTCTCAGATCAGCTATAGATCATTGCCTTGGTAGGCTATTACTCCACCAACTAGCTAATCTAATATAGGCTCATCTAATAGCAATAAATTTTTCCCCCGTAGGGCGTATACGGTATTAGTTGCCGTTTCCAACAATTATTCCGTACTACTAGGTAGATTCCTATACATTACTCACCCGTCTGCCACTAAGTTATACCATAGCAGGCTACAATATAACTCCGTTCGACTTGCATGTGTTAGGCCTGCCGCCAGCGTTCATTCTGAGCCAGGATCAAACTCTCAAATTTAGACTTCAACCTATAAAAGGTTGAGGGTACATCGGATAAATCCGACAAAAAATAATTTAGCTTAATACTGCTGTCTTTATTTCTACTTTAGAAATATTTTAATCTCCAACTATTCAAACAACTTTAAGAATATTATTATGTGATATAATCACTATGTCAATATGTTTTTGCAAATCAAAAGCATTAATGTATAAATATATAACTATTTGGAATATTACCATGAAAAAATACATCTTTCTGCTTGCACTCGCGCCAATGTTAGTTGGCATCACATTATACTTATTGCGCAACATTGATAACACAAAACAATCTATAACTGCAGGTGACAAGTTTTACGAAGTATTATTCTTAAAAAAAGATAATAAGCCGCTGCTAGAAGAAATAGATTCAAATTGGGAGTATTTAGCAAATTTTGAACGCGCATTCAATCATATCTCAGATTCAATGCCAACAGACACAGCATCTATTTATAATGATTTGGCAGATGATAAAGATGCTCCTAATGTTTTGCGTGAGTTAGCACAATATTTAGAAGTAATGAGCTTACTTCACTCCAACGGTGAAAAAATAAATAAAGATAAAATTGATAATTTAGAATCAAGTGCAGTGTATCCTTATTCAAGCCAAGAAGCTATTGCTGTAGTAAAGATACACAATAACGACGTTAAGGGTGCAACTGAAATATTGCGTTCCCTATTAAATGATAGAAAATGCCCTATCCTAATCAAAGCTAATGCACAAGAATTACTCAGGATATATGGGAGTTAACTCATTGGACTTTTTGCATAGCTTTTGGCAGCGCATCGGATGAAACGAAAAAACTTACTTGACACCCTTCGCCAGCGCCCTTATCATGATAGTGAAGCTATTGTATTTGCTTTCGCCAATCTGCAGATTAAAAGGTAAGGATTACTTAATGTATCGGCGTCTTATGTTCAATTTTTTGCAGTATATAGATACTGTATGTCTTTACAAAACTTCATCTACATCTAGATTTTTATCTAAATAAGCTGAACGCGCTTATAAAGCGTTACAAGACATCAAAAAATGCCAATACTCGACAGAGATAGTAAAAGACTAGCTAACTCGGGGATTCTTTGTCTTTTTTTCTGCTTAGTAAATTTCTTAAACATTTGCAGCGTAAGTTAGTTGCAATTAAAAGCAGCTTAATCTTGCTTGTCAAGCGTTTAAAACATAAAAAACGCCAATATTTTAAAGCGGATAATAACCCCAGGGCTTCTTTTGCCTTTTTTTTCGTTTGGTAAATTTCTTAATATTTATGGCTAAAGATTGCACGAATGTTGCAATTACAAAAACGATTTCTACTAGGGTGTCATCCCAGTGCGTGACACTGGAATCCAGCCTTTATTATGCAGCCACTTGGTTGAAATTAAGTCTTCTGGATCCCAGTGTCACGCACTGGGATGACACCATTCTTTTTCCTGGATCCAAGTAGTCAGGGCACTGGGATGACAGCTACCCTGACAATCGTCATCCCGCTGCTTGTTAGCGGATACCGCGGCGGGATGACGTAGAAGTTATACTTTTATGCTTACCAACTTAATAAAATTCCTGGATTCCAGTGGGCTTTGTTGCATCGCTCAAGTGAAAAGAACTGGCAGTTACTGACAAAATTCATTATAAATAGCCATTTAACTGTTGAAGAAAAAATATGCCACAAAAAATGAGAGTCAGTAACTGCCATGAATATAACAAATTTCTCCAAGAAAGAGGAAGCATTTTTTGTTATATCAATGACGCCATAGAAAATTGGTACGAGAATTGTCCAAAAATGCAGGGCGGCAACTATATTTATAGTGATAAAGTTGTGATTTTGGTGCATATAATCGTCAGTTTCTTTAGAATTGGTTTAAGACAAACAGTCGGGTTTATAAAAGGGTATTTGCAACAAATAGGAAGAGATTTGGCAGTTATCAGCTATTCACAAGCATCAAGAAGGTTTAAGAAACTTAATATTAAGATAAATGATTGCAGAAAATAATATGGAAGATATCGAAATTGCTATAGACAGTACAGGAATTAGTATATACAACAACACTCCTGGTCACAGCAAGGAAAATAGCACTAACAGAAAATATCGTGGCTATGAGCAAACGAGAAAATTGCACGTAATGTTGAATATAAACAACAAAAAAGCCATAGCTGTAAAATACAGTAACGGTGTCTACTCTGATCACTATGGAGCTTGTGATTTGCTAAAAGAAGTTGATTTTCAGCATGCCATAAAAGCACTATATGCAGATAGAGCATGTGATAGGCACAAGTTTTATAAGTTGTGTAACGAATATGATATAAAGACAAAAATTCCACCAATAAACAATGCGGCAGAACATCCAGAAATAGATTATATGTCTGACAGGAATGCTGCTATTAGGTTAATAAAATTATACGGTGAAGATGGCATGAAAGAATGGAAAAAAGAAGTAAATTATGGGAAAAGATCTTATATTGAAGGGTTTTTCTCAAGATTAAAGCAAATATTCGGATTTAGTTTTAGGAATAAATCTGAGATAAATCGAGAAAAAGAACTGCTAATCAAATGCTATTTGCTTAATAAATTCACTGATATTGGTATGGCTAAATTTGAGATAGTTACATGAATTTACCATAAATCACCATCTCATAAAGTGTGATGCAACAAAGCCATTCCAGTGTCAGCTACTTTCATGACACCAACAGTTGATATTGGTTTGTTGCTTTGCTAGCCAACTACTAGCTATGCCTCAAGTTTCCTATTCAAAATTTTCAATATCAAATCCAATTCATTTGGATTATCATACCGTATCATAACTTTACCCTTAGAATTGTTGTCATTAATTTTGATCTTTAAACCAAGTTGAGAAGATATAGCGCCTTCTATTACTGTCATATCTTGATTTCTAGTATATCTCTGCTCTTTTTGATTGTTGTTTTGATGTAGGTCCTTTATCAGTTTTTCAGTTTGTCTAACGCTTAAGCCCTGAGAAACTATTTTTTCTGCAATACTTTCCGCATTTTCAACATTAATCAACGCTCTTGCATGACCCATAGACAATTTTTTCTCATTGATCATTGTTTTCACCCTATCAGGGAGCAACAACATCCGAATCATATTGGTTATGTGGCTGCGGCTTTTGCCTATAGCTGAAGCTAATTCCTCATGTGTATAGAAAAACTCATCTATCAGTTTTCTGTAAGCTTCACCTTCCTCTATTGGATTAATATCTTGCCTTTGTATGTTTTCAATAATGGATACTTCCAAGCATTCCTTGTCGCTCAGATCTTTTATGATAACCGGTGCACTATCAAGATTTGCAATCTTGCTTGCTCGCCAACGACGTTCTCCAGCTATTATTTCATAACCATCATCATTTGAATCTTTGCGTACCACGATAGGCTGTATAATGCCACTTTTCTTTATCGAATTTGCAAGTTCTCTTAATGACTCCTCGTCAAAATGTTTCCTCGGTTGAAATTTGCTTGGGTGCAGTAATGAAATAGGCAAATGCTCTTGTCGATCTTCTTTATTATCATAATTATCGCCTATGAGGCCGGCAAGACCTCTGCCGAGGCGTCTATCATCCTTCATACTACGCCCTCGCTTACTAGTTTCTTCTCCTTACAACTGCTCGCGTGCTTTTTTAAAATTTCCCTTGCCAAACTTATATATGCTTGTGCACCAGGACACTTAAGATCATACACAATAGCGGGTTTTCCATGAGAAGGCGCTTCTGATAACCGTACGTTACGTGGAATAACAGTCTCATACAATGGGATGATAGTTTTGTATACTTTATCATTTAAATACTGGCAAATATCGTTTTTAATCTGTTCACTGAGTTTGTTGCGCCTGTCATACATTGTTAACACTATCCCTTCTATTGCCAAAAAAGGGTTTAGGTTATTTCTTTTTATCAGCTCTACAGTTTTAACTAAATGGCTTAATCCCTCCAAAGCAAAAAATTCACACTGAAGAGGGACAATAATAGAATTAGCAGCAGTCAAAGCATTTATGGTTAGAAGCCCAAGTGATGGAGGGCAATCGATGATTATATACTCATAATTATCGCGTATCTTCTCTAATGCGCTTTTTAGCACAAATTTTCCTCGCTCAAGTTGCGATAATTCAATTTCTGCAGCTGATAAATCAACTACTGACGAAATTAGTGATAAATTTGGAATTTCCTTTATATTGAAAATTGCCGATTCTATCAATTTATTTTCGCTGCTTAGTAGTATTTTGTATATATTTTTTTCTTCCCTACTACGATAAGAAATCCCGAGCCCGGTGCTAGCATTTCCTTGAGGATCAAGATCTACCAATAAAGTGCTTTTTCCCACAGCAGCAAAGGCTGTCGATAAATTTATACTAGTTGTGGTTTTGCCAACTCCACCCTTTTGATTTACTATTGCAATAATCTTGCTCACGCCTTTTATCTTATGTATAAAATAATTCTATTGTATATATGCAAGAAACTTTTGCATTAGAAAATTTTTTTGTTGTTAACCACACTAAAATTAGACTGTCTTTTTTGCTTTGTGTAACACACTTTGAACCTTGTTTCCTAATTCATTCAGAGTGAATGGTTTTGGCAAAAAGTGAAAATCTTCTATATTGATGTCATCACTCTTTAAAAAAGCATCTTCTGCATACCCAGAAATAAAAATAACGTTGATATTTGGCCTATGGATCAATGCTTCTTTAACTATTTCTGGGCCGCTCACCTCTGGCATGATTACATCAGTGATTATAAGATCTATGTGTTGACTTTTTTTACTGATTATTTCTAGCGCCTCGCTGCCTATGCTTGCTTCTATTACATCAAATCCTTTTCTTTTGAGTGCTTTAGAGATGAATTCCCTTACTGAATCTTCATCTTCGATTAATAAAATTATACCATTACCTTTAATTTCACTTACTACCGGTTTTTCTGTTTCTTCACTATCTTCCTCTCTATCATTTTCATCTGATATGTAAACCATGGGCAAAAATATGCTAAATTTAGTTCCATGATTTACTTTGCTAGCAACATAGATGTATCCTTCAGTTTGTTTAATAATGCCATATACAGTAGAGAGGCCAAGACCTGTACCAGAGGTAATATCTTTGGTAGAAAAAAATGGATCAAAGATCTTTTCAGTTGTATCACTCGTCATTCCACATCCAGTATCAATTACTTCAATCACAACATAATTTCCATGTTCAATCGCTTCCTTGTCTGGAGAAAACATATCCTGAGGTGTAGAATTTAATGAGTCAATCTTTTGATTAAAGGTTCGTATAGTTAATTCTCCGCCCTTTTCCATAGCAGCACTAGCATTGACTGCTAAGTTAAGTATAACTTGCTCTAATTGCCCTTGATCAGCCCTAACAGCACCCAAGTCTCTACCATAATAAATATTAAATTTTATATTTTCACCTATTAATCTTTTTATCATTTCATAAAGATTAGCTATAGTATTATTTACATCAATAATTTTTGGCTGCAAGGTCTGTCTTCTTGAGAAAGCAAGCAATTGTCTTACTAAATTTGATCCACGCTTTGCATTTTGCTGTATCTGTATTATATCTCCAAAAGATGGGTCACCAGCTGAGTGTTGGAGTAAAAGCAAATCGCAAAATCCTATTATCCCAGTCAATATATTGTTGAAATCATGCGCAATACCACCTGCTAACTGCCCTATAGCTTGCATCTTTTGATAATGCTCAAGCTTTATCTCTAGGTTTTTGTGTTCAGTATTGTCAATAAAATAACAAAGTATGAAGATCATTTTATTATGAAGAAACTTATTGAAATATATTTTTATGTTATTACCGCCGTTGAGCTGTACATCAAAGGACGCATTATTTATTCTATTACTCGAAAAATATTCACGTATTTTCACATGATAACTATCCAATATCAATGTAAAGATTGAATTATTATCTGACCCTGCAAGCTTTATTAGTGCCGTATTTTTCTTTACAAAGTTGCCGTTTATGTCACATTGTGCAATAGCAATTGATGAATTTGCAAAACAAGGGTGTAATTGATAATCAACAAGATTTGATTCGGTTGGTGTTATAAAGCCATATATATAGCTATGGTTGTATTTATCACAAAATATAGCAGTGCTCATATAAGCCTTGAATGGAATACCACTTATAGTAAAAAACAAAATTTCATTATCGGTTATTGTATTGTTATACTTAGATTGAGATATAAAATCACTGATTGAGCTACCTTTTTCCAGTTTTTTCAGTTCAAATATGTCTAAAAATCTTTTATTTACAGATAAAATCACTCCTTTGGCATTTGCAATGTAAGTTCCTATACTGTGTTTTTCTATTAACTCTTCATATATCTGCTCCTTGTTTATCTGTGTTGCTTTTAACACAAAATACCCATCTGGCCTTGCTATTGGCACTAATGATAAATTTAAAATCTTATTACTATTTATAGCAATTTGGGGATTATCTGGTATTGGCTCAAAGAGCAAAAGAAAGTTAGATACTCTATTCTTCTTGTTTAAGGAAATGCATACCTGTACAGAAGAGTTATTTTTTAGTGCATGATAGAGTACTTTTTTGTCTGCTTCTGAAACATCTCCTATTTCAAGAATCTTGCCTAACGTAATGTCATCATCTATTATATGATCTTTAAACCTTTCGTAGAACCTTGCATCAGCATAAATAACACCCTCATCTTTATGTAAAATAAGGCAAAATTCTGTATTATGATTTAGTGCATTTGCAAATATTGCATTTTGAAATTCTATAGTATTAAGTAGGTATCTGTAGCGTTTTACATTATACATCATAAAGAGAGTTGTTAGAATGCTAACTAATAAATTAATCTCTATATTAATATGCTGACTATATATATCAAAAAAGTAGAGTATCGATATTGCTACTGGAGGTAAGAGCATAATAACTGCCATCACAACAATTGACATTCCATAATTTCTTAGTATGAAGTCAACCCTGTTCTCTTTTTTGTTATCTATGTATCTTTTACTCATTATTGTTACTTGGCATTGTTGTACATACGAAAATGTTTTATTATATTGATTTAATTATTATAGATTTATTAACGTCTTTGATAGATAATTATCATCCAAATCTAATTAAGTTCCTTAAATATCAGATATAACAATGTTAATAAGCTAGCGAGAGGGTATTATGGAAAAACAAAGAACACAAGCATTTAAATGGTTCTGTGCACTAAGAGATAAGATCATAGAATCTTTCTTATTAATTGAAAAACAATCATCCGCAGAGCCAAAGATCGAAAAGAGAAAGTGGGATCGCCCAGGTGGTGGAGGTGGTGAATCTACAATTATTTTTGGTAATGTTTTTGAAAAAGTTGGAGTAAACGTTTCAAAAGTACACGGAAAATTTGCAGATTCAGCCATCAATGAAATTCCTGGTGCAAGTGAAAGTAACGGAGAGTTCTGGGCAAGCGGTATATCTTTAGTGTCTCATATGCAATCGCCCCTTATCCCTGCAGCGCATATGAACACAAGGCTGATATATACTTCAAAACAATGGTTTGGTGGAGGAATGGATTTTACGCCAATATATAGAAATGAAGAAGATTGCAAGTATATTCATGAATCAATCAAAATGACATGTGATAGATTTGACACCGGATATTATCCAAAATTTAAAGAGCAATGTGACAATTATTTTTTCTTACAACACAGAAAAGAGCCACGTGGCATTGGTGGCATTTTCTATGATAATCTGAGTTCTGGCAACTGGGAAAACGATTTTGAGTTCACAAAAGCAGTAGGTGAAGCCTTTTTGGAAATTTATTCGCACGTCATACGTAAACATATGCAAAAATCTTGGACAAAAGAACAACGAGAAAATCAATTAATAAAACGTGGCAGATATGTAGAATTCAATCTGTTATACGATCGTGGCACAAGGTTTGGTTTAATGACGGACGGCAATCCAGATGCAATTATGATGTCAATGCCACCACTTGTTAAGTGGTTATAGAGAGCTGCTATTAGTAGAAAATAAATCATCATAGTTTAAAATTGCACCATGATAGTGAGCTTTTATATAGGGGGTATAATCATGGGCATAATAGATAATTTTTTAATTAAATCTGTCAAAAACAATGACATAAAAGGTGTTAAACTGACTCTAATTCTCTATGATGCATTAAATAGTTTTAGAAAATTCTTTTCAAAGACTATGTCTCTCAAGAATACAGGATCATTTGATATAAATAATAATCAAGCTTTAAATCAGGCTTTAGGACATGCTACAGATCACAAAATAATGGAATTGCTGATTAATCGTGGAGCTGATATCCACTCAATAGATGAGAATGGAAAGAATGTTATAATTCGTGTTATTGAGAGTTTAGCAGAATCAAAAAATCTAAAATTGGATAGTGAGAAAAACTTACCAGCAGAGATAATTCTTCACCCCACAGTTTCCTTTTTACTAGGAAAAGGCGCAGAGTATTATTCTACAGATGATTTGAATGTTGAAGCTATACAACAAAAACCTCCTAGAACCTCTGAATATGAGCCAATAACTATGTACGCTGAGGTGAACAACAATGTAATACCACCTCAAAAACCTTCTAGAACTTTTGAGTATAAGCCAAAGAGCACTAATTATGATGCTTTGCCTTCAAAAGAGCCAATTTACGCTGAGGTGTATGATGCTAAGGTTAGTAACTCATTAGGGGAGAATGGTTATTTGAGTGTATCAGAAGAATCTATTTATGCTGAAATATATGATTCACATAAAAAATCCACTGAAAATTTATCATTGGAAGATAGTGGTTATTTGAGTATATCAGAAGAACCTATTTATTGCACTATAGATGATCTTTCAGAACAAAAAAAGCCTGCTAGCCTAAAACAGAAAGAGCCAGAACAGTCGTCAGAACCTATTTATGCTAGGGTAGATTTGTCCAAGAAAAGAGCAGAAAGAAAAGCAAAAGACATAAAAGCTAATTCTGGAACTTGCCATGGGTTAGTGCAAGATAAAGTGAATGATTGGCAAGTGAAGCTAAATGAGCTAAGTGCTAATAAGTCGATAAGTCAGCAACAGACTAATGATCAAAAAATTAAGACCAAGGCTGGCTTTAGTGTAGAAGAAATAAGGCAGAAATATGAGCGTAGAGATTCTGGCTACGATTCTGGCTATGATTCCGATACAAAAGTTGAACAACAATTAGAATTAGCTCCTAAATCTGAGATAGGTTCAGTGAGTATTGAGCATGGAGTAATAGGAGGCTGTCGATATAAGATTACTGATATATCCCTCTAACTATGTGATTCAAAATAATTGAATTGACTTTATATATGTAATCGATATAACCTAGTTAGATTCAAGTTGACTCTTTCGTCTAGTGGTTAGGACACCACCCTTTCACGGTGGTAACACGGGTTCAAATCCCGTAAGAGTCACTCAAATAGAATATAATTAAAGTTTTAAATGGGAAAAATTAGGCTTTATGTTGAAGAAGCTTTATCACAAGGCGTGAGTTTAGCACTTAATCCACAACAAAGTCACTATATTTGCAATGTAATGCGGCTTAAGAAGTATGATAATCTCTCTCTTTTTAATGGAAAAGATGGAGAATGGTTAGGAGAAGTAGTTAATATATCGCGTAAATTGACAAAAATTACACTCAAAGAATGTGCCAAACAACAGCAATATGAGGAAAATTTATACCTGTATTGTGCCATGGTAAAAAGTGCTGCTTTGAACAACATAGTAAGACAGGCAACTGAAATGGGAATAACTTGCATTCAATTTATTTCAACGGAACGTACAGTAGTAAAAAACATTAACCTAAGTAGAGCAAAATTACAAGCAATCGAAGCAGCGGAACAATCCGGTAGGATGAGTATACCAGAGATTTTGCCTCCTATTAACTTTTGCGAATTACCTGATTCCCAGAGTAAAAATTTTGTTTTATGTGATGAAACAGGTAAAGCTGATAAAGTGCTGAAAGGTAAGAAAAATGTTGCTATTATTGTTGGCCCTGAAGGTGGTTTTTCATCTTATGAACTTGATCTTGCCGATAAGTTTTGTCAAAAATTGAGTCTAGGAAAAAGAATTTTAAGAGTCGATACCGCTGTGGTTGCTGCACTAACTTTCACCAATTGGTGTAGCTAGATTTTTAAATATGGCTAAGATAAAGAAATCTGGTTCAGTGTTGCGCGCACAAAAACCCTGTAGACTTTCTACGAAGCAGTCTGTTGTTAAAGAGGAGCTAATAAAAAACATATTCTAAGATAATATTAAATCTCATATTATATTTTTTCTAAAGTAAACAAATGAATCTTGCATTTTGCCTGAGTTATTGATACTCTGAGTAAAGAAGTCGGGGCGTAGCGCAGTCTGGTAGCGCATTTGGTTTGGGACCAAAGGGTCGGGAGTTCAAATCTCTCCGCCCCGATGTTAGTATAATTGTAAGAACGCTGTAACATAAGAGTAATCTCCATCAGTAAGCAAGTAGCTGACACTGGAATGACATTATTCACCATGTAAATTATGGCATATTACATTTTAACGCTCAAGTTTATAAAATAATTGACAATGTTAATTTTCTAATTTATAAATAGATTTTGAAATGATTACCGAAGGAGGTATAGAGTTTGATAGAAGTATCAGTCCATTATGGTGATGTAGACAGAGCTCTTCCAGTATTGAAAAAAACAATTCAAAAGGAAGGAAGAGGGTTGAAAATGAAAAAACAATATCATGAAAAAAAATCAGAAAAAAGAGCTAAAAAGAAAGCTGAAGCTAAAAAAAAGAGGTACCAACAAGAGTGCAGAAGGCAGCGTTATGGTTGGTAGTTTGTACTCAGGTTAATAGTTTATCATTGGTTATTTTATGAATATTCACGAATATCAAGCGAAAGAAGTTTTGCATAAATTTAATGTCCCAGTGCCAAAAGGTTTTGTTGCTACATCTGCGGAAGAAGTAAAGACTCAAGTAAGTCAATTAAAATCTGACGTGTTTGTAGTTAAAGCTCAAATTCATGCAGGTGGTAGGGGTAAAGCCGGTGGCGTAAAGCTAGCAAAGTCAGTTGAAGAAGCTCAACAGTTTGTAAAGGACATGATTGGTATGACTTTAGTTACTCATCAAACAGGGCCAAGCGGGCAGCAAGTAAGAAAAGTGTACGTTGAAGAAGGCTCAAGCATTAAGAAAGAGTATTATTTAAGCCTGGTAATCGACCCGAAGCTCAGTAGGCCAATATTCATATTTTCCTCAGAAGGTGGAATGGACATTGAAGAAGTGGCGAAAAATTCTCCTGCAAAAATTGTGAAATTTGATATTGATTCTGCTACAAGTTTTGATAGCAGCAAGTTAAGCAGCAGTTTTGATTTGAGTCCAGAACAAATAGAAAAGATATCGAACATTGCAAAAAAAATATATGATGCGTTTATTGCAACTGACGCGAGCCAAATTGAAATTAATCCACTGGTTGAAACAAATTCTGGAGATTTTATTGCGCTCGATGCGAAAATTAATTTCGATGACAATGCTTTATATCGTCACCCAGAAATTATGGAACTTCGTGATTATGATGAAGAAGTGAAAGAAGAGATAGAGGCTTCAAAATATGGGCTCAGTTACATCAAAATGGATGGCAGTATTGGTTGCATGGTAAACGGTGCAGGTCTTGCTATGGCAACAATGGATATAATAAAATACTACGGAGCAGAGCCTGCTAACTTTTTGGATGTTGGTGGTGGAGCGAGTAAAGAAACTGTAACTGAAGCATTTAAAATCATATTGTCTGATAGCAACGTAAAAGGAATTCTGGTTAACATATTTGGTGGTATAATGCGTTGCGATATTATCGCAAGTGGAATTGTTGCGGCTGCAAAAGAAATGAGCATTAAAGTTCCTCTAGTGGTTAGATTATCAGGTACTAATTTTGAAGAAGGAAAAAAAATCTTAGAAGAGTCAGGATTAAATATTATTGCTGCAGATGAACTGGGTGATGCTGCACAAAAGATAGTAAAAGAGGTAAAATAAAGCATGTCCGTTTTAGTAAACAAAGATACAAGATTAATATGCCAGGGTTTTACTGGTGCACAAGGCACATTTCATTCAGAGCAAGCAATTGATTACGGAACGAAAATGGTGGGAGGTGTAACTCCTGGAAAGGGTGGTAGCACTCACCTTAATTTACCGGTTTTTAATACTGTAGCAGAAGCCAAAGAAAAAACCGGTGCAAATGCTACAGTTATATATGTACCTGCTAAATTTGCTGCTGCTGCAATACTTGAAGCAATAGATGCAAAAATAGAATTGATAATTTGTATTACAGAGGGCATTCCTATACTTGATATGGTGAAAGTTAAGCGTGCGCTTATCGGCTCAAAAAGTCGATTGATTGGTCCCAACTGTCCGGGAATTATTACACCTGAAGAATGCAAAATAGGAATTATGCCTGGCCATATCCATAAGCGTGGACACATAGGAATTATGTCTCGCTCCGGAACTTTAACTTACGAGGCAGTAGCACAAACAACCGCTGTTGGTCTTGGTCAATCCACGTGTATCGGAATTGGGGGGGATCCAATTCATGGTATGACATTTGTCGACTGTATGGAGCTCTTTTTAAAAGATGACGATACTCATGGTATTGTAGTTATTGGTGAAATAGGTGGAAACGAAGAAGAAGATGTATCACATTTTGTGAAAACAGAAAAAACTAAAAAGCCAATCGTTGGTTTTGTAGCAGGCCAAACGGCACCTCCAGGAAGACGTATGGGACACGCTGGAGCAATCATCTCCTCCAGCGGTGGAAGTGCTGGTGCAAAACTAGAAGTTATGCGGAGTGCCGGGATTGCAATTGCTGAAACCCCTGCAGTAATTGGTAAGAAGGTATTGGAAGTAATGCATCACTAGAATTAGGGTCACAAAAACCCTATATCACCGGTCATGAATACGTTATTTGCCCATTCGATTAATAACTTGCCTCCTGGTAAATTTACTGAAGTCTGTTGGGCAACCAGATATCCACGTAGTGTGGATGCAACAAGTGCTGCACAGGCTGCACTACCGCATGATGCAGTAATGCCTGTACCTCTTTCCCAAACTCTTAAAGCTATTTCTCCAGACTTTTCAACTTGTGCAATACTAACATTAATTTTCCGAGGAAATAATGCGTGATTTTCTAGCTTTGGTCCTAAATTTCGCAATGGTATTTCACTTATGTTATCAACAAAAAAAACTATGTGAGGATTGCCAATATTTACTGCAACAGGATCTTTTAGCATTTCAAGCTCTATAGGTAAGTGAAGAGTGTCACACTCAGTAGACAAGGGAATTTCATGCCATTTTAGCAAAGGTTTACCCATGTTAACCTTTATGGATTTATCACCCACTTTAAAACACTCTAAAATGCGTTTGCTTGTTAGCTCAATAATGGAGTATTCAGCACCTTTTTCTGACATTATCAAATATCCAACACAGCGTGCTGCGTTTCCGCACATTTCAGCTCGACTGCCATCAGCATTATAGATATGCATAAAACAGTCTGCAGCATTAGACATTGTTATAATTATCACTTGATCACAACTGCTTTGATCAGCAATTTGTCTATGGTTCCAGTCTAAATTGTTTGTTGAACGTGAGTCTATGATAACGAAATTGTTACCAGTGCCGTGCATTTTGATAAAATTTTCAGAATTTTGGCCACTCATCATAAAAAAATATTTCTTCTATTGGTCTTCTTTTCTTCTTACTTGTTTCAGCACCCTCTTCTTCGTAACCAACCGCTATCACTGACATTACGTTAAAGTCATTGGGTATATTGAACTCTTTCACTATTTTATCTCTATCAAATCCACCCATTTGATGGGCCATTAAGTTCATAACTGCAGCTTGTAACATAAGTCCATAATTTGCTGCACCAGTATCATGATTAGCCCAAAGATTTTCTCCTTTACCTTGTTTACGGAAGTTTTTAGCACTTAAAGATATGATTAACACTTGTGCATCTTTTGCCCATTTTTGATTAGATTCATCAAGGCAATTTAGCAGCTTTTCCCATGCGCTTTGATTGTTCTGTTTGTTGCATATTACGTATCTCCAGGGTTCATCACCAAAACATGAGGGAGTCAGCCTTACAGCTTCCATTAAAATATCCATGTCTTCCTGAGATATTGCTCTTGTAGGATCGTATGAACGTCCGCTGTGTCTTGCTTTCATCAACGATAATAGATCTTGTTTACTCATCATTTTTAATTTAATAGTGCATAAATAATTCATTGTAGCACAATATAAGCAAAATTTAAATTGCAAAACCTCTCATACACATATATTACATTTAATAAGTTATTTTTATTGGGAAGGTATGTTTATAACACAATCTAGCAGCAGATCAACACTGGCTGAAATATTGTCTTGCGTTTTACTTTTATTCTTGATGGCTCAAATAAGCATACCATTGCAGCCTGTGCCTATCACATTGCAAACTTTAGGAGTAATGCTTATTGGGCTTAAATTTAACCGCAGAACAGCATTCTATTCTGTGCTTACATATCTATCACTTGGTGCAGCAGGATTGCCTGTTCTTGCGAATTTTTCTGGTGGTTATCACGCTCTTCTTGGACCAACCGGTGGATATTTAATTGGCTGTTTAGCTGCTGTTATGGTAATGAGCAAAGTAAATGAATTACTGAACTCTAAGTATAAATCATTTGTATGTAATTCTTTAAGTTGTCTGGCTGGTACAGTTGTAATCTTTATTTGTGGTGTTAGTTGGCTTGCTGTTTACTTGGGTCTGGGACAAGCAATAATGGTGGGTGTTTTACCATTTATCCTTCCTGGTTTGATAAAAATTTTTCTACTTGTAGCAGCTTTGCAATATTTGAAAAAATGATAAAATTTCGCCCTCATCATTTCATGTGCACCCTCGCGTTTCGGGGATATGGGTATTCTCAGGGTTTTGTAGAAAATTATAAAAGGATAGCAAGCAAAGTAATTAGTACTCAAATCGAAGTAGTTGGTAACCTTGATAATATCTGTAGTGCTTGTCCAAATCAGACTAAACAAGGTAAATGCACCACACAAGCTAAAGTTTTAGAGCTAGATAGAAGGCATATGGAAATTTTAGGAATTAAAATTGGCGAGACTTTAACTTGGAATGAGGCAGTAAAAAAGATTAGGGAGAAAATGTCTTTAAAGAAATTCGAGTACGCATGTGAGGGGTGCAACTGGCAGCCATATGGAATATGTAAAAATGCCCTTTTAAATCTACAAAGGTAGTTGACAAAATGTTAAGATAAATTGAAGCATTTTTGTGGAAATAAAGCGAAATATGGAAGACAAAAGATAAATGCATTCTGAAAAGCTACACAGCATGTTCGTCCCGCTAATTAATAATATCTTTATTATTGTATGAGATAGGTAATTTAGCATTTATGAATTTGTAATGTGTTACGCATAGCTCAAAGAAATAAGGTTTACTGGTTACACGCTGCAGCCAATGCCACAACACTAGGACCTATGTTTATCTGCATGTTAATTTGCGTTGTGATTTTATGGAGGTCTTCTGTTACCTATGCTAGTGAAAATTTGGAGATACAAAAGGCCTTCGATAGTGTTGTCAAGCATATAAAAGCTGATAAAAAATATAAAGATTTTGATGTTATTGAGAGAAAAAGTGACAAATTTAATATCAAAATTTCGCAGAATTCTGGCAAGAGTTTTGACATATACTCTACTTTAAAAAAAGCAAAAGATTCCTTTGAATCAGGAGATAATGAAGCAGCTATTTCTCTCCTTAATCAGATTATCGCAAAGTTTCCTTATCATAAAAATGCTTTAATTGGATTGGGAAATATTTATTACGCTAATAAAGAATACAAAAAAGCTGTAGAGATTTACACAAGACTGTTAAAAGAACACCCTAGTAACCCTTACATATTAAAAAATTTTCTGACGATAATCTCACAATATGATCCTGATCTGGCGTTGAGTGAAATGTTAAAATTGTATGATATACATAAAAATTATGCTCCTTTATTAGCAAATTTAGGTCTGATCTATATGAAAAAGGAGGATTATGTAAAAGGTAAAGAGTATATGATAACTGCTATTTCCCTCGATGAAAACAATATTTTTTATACTTATAATTTAGCTGTTATTCTAGATAAACTTTCAGATTTTCAAAATGCTACAATATTCTACTTAAAGTTGTTAAACATGGCTACAACTTCGAAAGATGTGAGTGAAAAAATACCTTTATACAAAGTGACAGCAAGACTAAAATTTATAAAACTTCACAGCACGCACCCAAAGATTTCATAAAAGCTTATAGCTTACCTAAAGCTAATTTATCGTATCTGTTCAAGGGAGTGGCTAATGTGCAAATATTGAAGCAAAGTGTGTGACACACAGCTGTACGAACATTTGTTTGCAAAGGTAATTTGCACAACAAATGCATAACTGTACGAACATTGTGATTTTGGCCCATCAGGAGGGTGTCATCCCAGTGCTTGACACTGGGATGGCTTTGTTGCATCGCTACTTATGAAAGGCTAACTATAGTTAGGATTATAAGCAACCTATTGAAAATCTTGTTTTTTTGCAATCAATCTGATCAAATTTAAGAATAGTAATTTGTTATTTATATTAATAAATTTAATTCTATTGAAAATAGCTAAAGCATTGAAATTCTTGAATTTTAGCCGGATTGGTAAATGGTAGTGAAATTTCTTTTACTCAAATTTAGGTATTCATTGACCGTTCTTGTTATAAATACCAGAATAATAAGCTACTGATATTCGCTATCTTTTTTATCTTTAATCCATCATAGCTAGCGATGCAACAAAGCCCACTGGGATCCAGGAATTTTATTAAGTTGGCGAGCATAAAAATAGCTGTTTTATGTAAAAATACAACGTTTTAATGATTATGAAAAAGCTGGATTCCAGTGTCAAGCACTGGAATGACACCATTCTTTTTTCTGGATCCCAGTGTCGGCTACTTGGATGACACCATTTATTGTAAGGACTTACCTCACATTTACTCTATGATTATCTTTTTAGATCACCTTGTCTACCTATTTTGCCACTCTGCTGAACGGATACAATTTATTGCTATTTTTGTTTACAATAATAATATTGAGCTATAGAATTAGATCTAAAGGGGCAATTAGCTCAGCTGGTAGAGCATCTCGTTTACACCGAGGAGGTCGGCAGTTCAAGTCTGTCATTGCCCATTTGCTTAACTGAATGTTAGTATTATTAATTACTTCAATTAAAGTATAGAAAATGCAGGATAATATAGTACCAATCTCAATAGTAAAAGAGCTGGAAGATTCTTATCTTTCCTACGCAATGAGCGTTATCATAAGCCGGGCTATACCTGACGTGCGGGATGGATTTAAACCTGTTCACAGGCGCATATTATATGCAATGTCAAGAGCTGGATTCGATGCCGGTAAGCCATATAAAAAGGCAGCTCGTATAGTTGGGGATGTAATGGGGAAATATCACCCACATGGTGATGCAGCTATTTACGATTCCTTGGTTAGAATGGCCCAAGATTTCTCTCTTCTTTTACCACTTGTTGATGGGCAAGGTAACTTTGGTTCGATAGATGGAGATCCACCAGCTTCAATGCGATACACAGAAGCAAGACTTCAAAAAGTGTCGCACTTTTTACTGAATGATATTGATGAAGATACAGTTAATTTTAGGCCAAACTACGATGGAAATGAAACAGAACCAGTTGTGCTGCCTGCAGAGTTTCCGAATCTATTGGTAAACGGTGCAAGTGGTGTTGCAGTTGGTATGGCAACCAATATTCCTTCTCATAATCTTGGAGAAATAATAGATGCTTGTATATTATATGTAAATAATCCTGAAGTTACTTTGGATGAGTTACTTGAAGTGATGCCAGGGCCGGATTTTCCAACTGGGGGAACAATTCTTGGAAGGTCTGGAATAAGATCAGCATTTGCAACTGGTCGTGGATCAATTGTTGTGCAAGGCAAGACTCATATAGAAGATCTGCCACAAGATAGGCAAGCAATAGTGATTGATGAAATACCTTACCAGGTAAATAAAGTAAAATTAATTGAGAAGATAGGTGAGCTTGTAAAAGAAAAAAGAATTGATGGTATAACAGAAATTAGGGATGAGTCCGATAAGTCTGGTATTAGAGTAGTAATTGACCTCAAAAGAAATGCTGAAGCAAGTTTTATACTTAATCAAATATTGGGGCTAACTCCACTAAGAAGTAGTTTTAGTGTTAACACTTTAGTGCTCAATAACAACAGGCCTGCTTTGATGTCATTGAAAGAAATCATAGAGGCCTTTATTGATTTTAGAAAAGAAGTGTTAATCAGGAGAACAGAATTTCGTCTAAGAAAAACGAGAGAAAAAGCTCATATATATATAGGGCTCTACATTGCGGTCCTCAGCATAGATGAAGTGATAAAAATCATCCGCGGTGCAAAAGATCCTGCGGAAGCAAGTAGAGAACTTTTAAATAAAGAATGGAAAACTTCGAATGAAATCAACACTATTATCGAGTTGATTTCAGATAGCGCAAGTTTTTTGAAAGATGGAGTGTATAGATTAACTGAGCTACAAATTAAAGCTATCCTTGATATGAAACTGCAGCGTTTAACAGGCCTTGAAAAAGACAAATTAGAAGCTGAGCTAAGTTCAATGATCAACCTGATAAAAGAATATATCGCTTTTCTTGGCTCAGGAGAGAAGTTGATGAAAGAAATAAAAAACAATCTACAAGAAATAAAGAACAGATTTGCTGTGCCGCGAAAAACTTCAATAGAAGAGTCAGACGCGGACATTGAAGCTGAAGATCTAATTCCACAAGAGGATATGGTGATAACCGTAACTATGAATGGTTATATCAAGCGTGTAAAACTTTCTCACTACAGAACTCAGCGTCGTGGTGGAAAAGGAAAGCTAGGACAGGGATTAAAAGAAGAGGATGTAATCACAGAATTATTTGTTGGAAATACCCATACTAGCTTTTTATTCTTTTCTAACATTGGTCGAGTTTATAGATTAAAAGTTTATAAGTTACCTCTTGCAGAGCCAACCGCACGTGGAAGAGCACTTGTTAACATATTTCCGCTTAGCGATGGTGAAACTATAACTAATATCATGCCATTGCCAAGTGAAAATGACGAAAATCAAAACATAGTTTTTGCTACTGCCTATGGAAACATAAGGCGTAACTCCTTAGCGGACTTTCACTATATTCCAAGCAATGGAAAAATAGCAATAAAGCTCGATGAAGGAGACAAATTAGTATCGGTTAAGGTATGTAATGAAATTGACCATGTTTTACTTTCAACAACGCTTGGAAAAAGTATCAGATTTGTTGTAAGTGATGTGCGTCAATTTAAGAGTCGCAATTCAGATGGCGTAAGAGGTATCAAACTTGTAAAGAATGACAGCGTGATATCCATGACCATATTAAATGGGATAGGTGTAGCAACAGAAACAAAAGAACTTTACTTAAAAGTTCCACTTGCAAAAAGACTGGGGACTGCAATTAATAACTCCATTGATTCTAAATTGGAAAAGACTTTGAATGATTTAGGAATAGATAACGAATTATTCTTAAAACTTGCAGTGAATGAGGAGTTTATATTAACTATTACTGAAAATGGCTTTGGTAAAAGAACTTCTGCGTATGAATATAGAGTAACTAACAGGGGTGGTGTTGGTATCACCAATATTCTTACTACTAGCAGAAACGGTAATGTTGTTGCTAGTTTTCCAGTTGAGCAGGGTGATAATATAATGCTTATTACAGATAAAGGAAAGTTAATTCGCATTTCGGTCAATGAGATTAGAATTGCAGGACGCAGCACTCAAGGAGTCACTCTGTTTAAAACAGAAAGTAGAGAAAAAGTGGTGTCAGTAGCGAAAATTGAAGATCCTGATTCCACTGAAGATAGTATTTTTGAAGTTGAAAACTCTATCTCTTCTCAACCGTAGTACAGGTTAAACAAAAAGCGCAAGTTTTTGTTGATTAATACGCAGTATTTAAATTAAAATATATACTTATGGCTAAGTAAAGATCAATGGACAAAAATTTAACTAAAAATAAAAAACCACTGGCAAACAAAGAGGATAAAAAAACACCTCCTGTTAAAGACCTTACTAAAAATAAGAGTAGGAGAGATTTTATAACATTAACTACATGCGCTATGGCAGGTATAGGAGCTGCAAGCGGACTTTGGCCACTGGTTAAATCTATGAATCCTTCTGCTGAAGTTCTAGCAACTTCCACAGTGGAGGTGAATTTGTCTGGAATTCAGGAAGGACACGGAGTAAAAGTAAAGTGGCAAGGTAAACCAGTATTCATTCGTAGACGCACAAAGCAAGAAATTGAGGCTGCAAGAGCTGTGAATGTGAAGAGCTTGAGGGATCCTCAATTAGATGAGCAGAGAGTATACGAAGGAAAAGACGAATGGTTAATTATGCTTGGAATATGTACACATCTTGGGTGTGTACCGGTTGACCACGCTACAAGAGATGGTAATGGTTGGTTCTGTCCTTGCCACGGTTCATATTATGATACATCAGGCCGAGTGATTGGGGGTCCTGCACCGAAAAATATGGCTGTACCTGATTATTTTTTTCCCAGTGAGAATGTTGTGGTAATTGGCAAGAAGGCTTAACGGAACTCGTTAAAAAAAACTCACAGGATCAACATCTATTATCACTGCAATACTCGAATTCAAGTTACAATTTTTAATCCAATATTTCAGCTTTTTTTGTATAGATAAACTGTGTTTATTGTGTATTTTTAATAATACCCTATGCCGATACTTATTATTTAAAAAATTTATTGCTGCTGGTGATGGGCCAAGAATTTCAAATTCCTTTTTGTCTACACCTACATTTTTTTCCTGGATACAAGTAGTTAAGCTACTTGGATAACAAAGAAGAGATTTTACTATTTCATTCGCTGCTTTTTGTGTTGCAATCTGATTCTTACCACAAATTATAAGCGCTATTAATCTGCTAAATGGTGGCATTTTGGCTTCGCGTCTTGACTTAAGTTCGATTTCATAAAATGAGTCTCTTTTTTGATGCAGCAATGCTTTTATTATTGAACTTTCAGGATTATTAGTTTGCACTATTACCATTCCTTTTTCATTAAACCTTCCTGATCTGCCTGCAACTTGGTGCAATAATTGATACGTCTTTTCCGCTGCTCTTAAATCAGAATTTTCGAGGCTCAAATCTGCATTTATTACTCCAACCAAAGTTAATTTGGGAAAATTGTGCCCCTTAGCAATTATCTGTGTGCCGATTATAATGTTCACCTCTTCCTTTAACACTAAATCAATGATGTTACTAACCGACTTCTGATCGCTGCTTATCATCGCAGTTTTTGCGTTTGGTATTAATTTCACCATTTCTTCAAGTAACCTTTCAATTCCTATGCCGTAGAGGGACAATGGCTGTTCACTTTGGCAATTAGAGCATTTTTCTGGAAGTTTCAATTGATAAGAGCAGTGGTGGCACAAAAGAGCATTTTTTTTCTTGTGATATGTAAGCCAAACAGCACAATTTAAGCAGGAAATTTTATATCCACACTTTTTACAAATTGCCAGTTGTGCATACCCTCTGCGGTTTAGAAAAAGCATAACCTGCTGTTTTTTCTCTATGGTTTGTTTGATGCTTTCAAAAAGCTCAGAGGAGATCCATTGCTTGTTGTTCCTCATATCTACTACTTTAATGAGTGGCAATTCTGCACCACCAAATCGCTTAGTTAGCTTTACATGATTGTAATTCCCGTTTTTAACATGATGAATCGTTTCAAGCAGTGGAGTAGCTGATGATAAAATAATCGGAATATTTTCAAATTTGGCTAAGATTATCGCCATATCTCGAGCATTATATATAATTCCCTGTTCTTGTTTAAAAGATGAGTCGTGCTCTTCATCAACGATAATCAATTTTAGGTTTTTATAAGGCAAAAAAAGCGCTGACCGTGCACCAATAATTATCTGCGCATTTCCATTTGCTATATTGAGCCAATTATTCCGGCGAGTTTTTGGAGTGAGCCCTGAGTGCCATTCAACTAAGTTTTTTGATATCTGACCGCGAACACGATTTACCAATTGTGAAGTTAAAACAATTTCAGGTAGGAGGATTAAAATTTGTGTATTACCTTCTCCTGATGTCATTTCAACATATTCTGGTGTCATACTAGTACGTGGCAAAGACGGTATGCTAAATGTTACAGTGGGTTTTGCCTTGAGTATAAAGGTGTCATTCCAGTGCTTGACACTGGAATCCAGGAATTTTGATTGTAAATTAGGTATTGGTTTTAAGTTAAAATAAACATTTGTAATGAGGTTATATGAAAAACTGGATCCCAGTGTCAGGCTACTCGGATAACACCCTCTTGGTAGACCCAAATCACAATGTTCGTACAGTTGTGTCTCTGGGCACTGGGATGGTAAAGTCTGAGCAGCATTTGGAACGGCAGTGTAATTCTTAATCAATTGTGCAATCACAGAGAGATAAACTTCGGTTTTTCCAGATCCTGTCTCACCGTCAAGCAAAGTCACTGAATACTCGTTCAAATTGCTTATTATTTTATCACTAGCTATCTGCTGTTCAGGGCTTAATTGGCAACTTATTTCACTTGTTTCCTGCTTTTGTTCAACACAAACCAATTTATCTATGTGATTTACTTTTAACACTCCTCCCATTATCACTTTGGCAAGCATACCAATAGGTATTAAATTGTATTGTGCAACCCACTCTGCAAATGCAATCAATTTTGGTCTAATATTTGGTAAATCGATTTTTTGCTCAATAAATTTTAATTCTCGGTTACTTTTATCACTGTATTTCCAAACTATTCCGATTAAGCGTTTTTTGCCAAATGGCACCACTACGTAATCTCCAAGTAAAATCTCAGTATTTTCCTCAATTGCATATGAAAATAACTGATCAATTGGAAGTGATAGTAATACGTCAACTGTTTTTGCCATAGTGATTGAGTTTAACATTGTTTTAAAGAGCTTGTAACTTTATTAAGCCTGGCAATATAGATGAATCGGTACAGAGAAAATCTTAACGTTTAACACATTTTTCATAGTACAGACCGTATGATTGATAAATAAAATGATTTATAGAATTTGTGGAGGCTACCAATGGTCAACGACAAGATTACTTTGAACTTTGAAATAGAAAAAGGCGAACCTATAGATCGATACTACTTTTCTGCACATATAAAGCTTACAGATGAAAGCAAAAATCTTTTGCGGGAGAAGCTTGGCAGTACAATTCAATTCGATAATCTAGATGATCACTTCAATCTTAACCATGAGAATTTTTATATCTACTACAACAAATATAGTGAGCACAATGGTAGAAGTGAGCTACACGTTAGGGATGATAACGGTAAATATTTAACCTCCAATCTTCCACTTAATTACTATGGATTCTCAATGGAACTATCACCTGACGGAGCGTCAATTGCAGATTATGGTTTTTATCCTCTGTATGCAATCTATAACCCAAATCACTATAATAAAGCAAAGGAAAAAGTATTTGATGATCACGGTGAATTGTCACCAATTGCATCAAATGTGTTAGATAATTTTTTAAGCAACACAAATAGCTTAACCACACAAGATATATTACAAAATGTATTCTCACAACTGCAGAAGAAAGCTGATGAAGAAGCAGAAAGATTGGCAAGAGAAAGAGAAGCAGAAAGACAAAGGGAGGAAGAGTTAAATGAAAAGAACGAGGAGTTAAAAGAACTTGTAGAAAAGGATGAGATTAAAATATTCAAAGTGGTAAAAGGTAATGATTTAGGTAATGGGCATTCAGCAGTAGTTTTACAACTTGATGGGGAAGAAGGTGACAAGATACCTCTCGACTCTAGTAAATACTACATAGCAGAGTATAGACACCACCCAGAATGGGAAGGCGATGAATATTTAAATTTTGTTAGCCCTGATAGTGATATGCTGGTTAATTATGAAAACTTATTTTTTGTGCTCAATCAAAGCTCCTACTCAGACTTTGAAAGTGGGTTTTATTCAGAAAACAGAACCGATCCCCATAATTATGCTAAATATTCAAAGGAACCATATTTGAGTGGTGACCAGCTATCTGAAAAATTATCTAATGAATTGGAGGAAGATAGCAATCAGATAGGTACTGAATTTACAATTGATGATGAGCAAGTAGACGAAGAAGTTGTGGTAGAGAGTGAAGCCAAGTCTGGGGAGAAAGGAACGGTTGGTGAGGATAACGCAAAAAATACTATACAGGAAGAAGAATCTAACTATATAGATCAAATGCAAGCGGATGATAGCAGCAGTTATAAACCAGCTTTGCAAAGCAATCGTGATGATTATGCTGATACGAAAAAAGCTCTGCAGGAAAAATTGCATGGAGATGAAATACACAAGCAAAGTAATGAGAAAGCTCAAAAAGATATAGAAGTAAAAAAAGTAACTGTGGAAACTGACAGTAGCAGTAATAAGACTGAAAAACAAACAAAACCAACAGAAGATGAACAAGAAACTGTTATGGCAAGTGTGATAGAAAATATGGATAAAAATTCTGATATTGAAGCAGAAACTTCTAACAGTGTTGCAAATTCACAACATCCCTTAAAAATAAAGACAGGAAGTCCTCTTGAAGTGGGAAAGTATAAGGTGGAGCTGCAAGTGACATATGATGATGTAAAGAATTTTTATGATACCGTACGTGGTAAATATCATGCTGGCGATGGATATAACTACGAACAAGTAATGGTTTTATATAATGAAATTGTTAGGCCCGCTCACAATCATCATTACGAGCTGTTTACTCTTGATGAAGCACATGTTGCTAATGATCACCTGTTTATCAAGGGTCAGGATTTTGGAACTCTAAATGATTTTAATGAGATGTTCTATAAAAGTGATGAGTTAATGTGATGTAAAAAGCAAGATTCAATCTGGTGAACGAGAGTTAACTGACAGAGGAGATTGACACGTATGCCTTTATCTTTAAGATTGTTTATCAAGTATAGACATCAGCTCGCCCCATTCTCTTTTACCAATATTACTTTCTTCTCTAGTAACGTTTTCCCCTTTAATTAATTTGCGAATTATTTCTAGACCAGTTCTTGAAATACAGGCTGATTCTAGGCAATATTCAACAAAGGCATTGTAGGCCAGTGGAACCCATTTTTTTATTATATCCAGCATAACTTCTGCATAAACTCTGATTTCATATTGGGCATGCTTATCAGCTCTAAGCTTCAAAAAATGAAGGAGATTATGCAGATCTATTTTCCAATAAAATTGCGTGTAGTAATTAAGCATTAGGTTAGTTCTGGCAATTTCTCTTGCAAGCCCCTGCTCAATAAATTTTTCATAATGAGAATATACTAAATTAGAGTCATTTGTTAGAGAATCTATTATTTCCTTTGAGGTATCTGGATCAAAAGCTTCCCCGCTACCTTGTTTATTATTGTCAGATTGTTTTGCAACTTGTTCTGGTTTAGGTGTATAAAATTCATTATCAAGTATTGAATACCTTGCTGAATATTCATTCACATTTGCAGTTCTATGCCTTATCCATTGCCTTGCAACAAAAATTGGAAGTTTCACGTGAAACTTAATTTCACACATTTCAAATGGAGTTGTATGATGATGTCTCATTAAATACTTTATAAGTGCTTCATCCTGACTTATCTGTTTTGTTCCCTTGCCATAAGAAACACGAGCAGCTTGAACTATAGCGCTATCAGAGCCCATATAATCCACTACTCGAATAAATCCATGGTCTAATACCTTATGTTCTTCATATAAGATTGCATCTATTTCTTTTACTATAGTTCGTTTGGTTGCTTCATTCATAAAATATCCTCAAGACGAAATGGAGATATCAGCTCCACATGAATTGAGTTTTTCATGCATTGCTTCATATCCTCTCCATAAATGATGTGAATTGTTTATTATAGTTTCTCCACCGGCTACCAAAGAAGCAAGCACCAAAGCTGCTGTTGATCTTAAGTCAGTAGCATATAGATTAGCTCCAGATAAGCTTTTTATTCCACTTATAGTAGCTTTGCTTTTCTCGATGCTGATATTAGCACCTAACTTTCTCAATTCATCTGCATGTGTAAATCTGTTTTCAAAAATGTTCTCTTCAATTACTGATATCCCATCAGCGATGCACATTGCAGACATCAGTTGTGGTTGCATATCACTGGGAAAATTGGGATATGGATCTGTCGCAACGTTAGCAGACTTAATAGAGCCATTTTTTCTGGAAATAACAATGCCTCCATCATACAGTTCAACCATAGCTCCTATAGTCTCCAACTCATTTGTAATACACCTTATATCAGATAGATTTATTCCTTCCAACTCCAACTTACCACCGGTTATTATAGCAGCTAGTGCATAGGTGCCTGCTTCTATGCGATCTGGTATTATTTTATGAACACATCCATTTAGTGCTTCAACTCCTGTTATTATGACCTTTGTATTATCAATTTCAATATCAGCACCCATTTTCTTCAGAAAATCTATTAAATCAAGAACTTCCGGCTCAGTTGCAGCATTGTTTATTGTTGTCACTCCTTCTGCAAATGTTGCTGCCATTATTACATTTTCTGTTGCGCCAACACTTATTTTCTCAAATGTGATTTCTTTTCCTTGTAGCTTTCCTTTCACTGTTGCAATTATATTATAGCCGTCAATTTCAATTTTAGCTCCCATTTCTTCTAATGCTTTAATATGCATATCAACGGGACGCTTTCCAATGTTGCATCCACCAGGAAATGCTGTTCTCGCTTTGCCAAATCTGCTAAGCATTGGACCCAATATTAGAAAAGAAGTTCTTAGCTTACTTGCGGTTTTATATGGCATCACGTGATTGTTGATATTGCTGCAGTCAATTTTCAAAGTATGGTTCGCTTTATAATTTTTATTGTGCATAAAGTTCACTTCTGCTCCAAGACTTTCAAGCAACTTAGACATTAGATACACATCAATTAAATCAGGTACATTATGCAAAATTACCGGGGAGCTACTTAATAGACTTGCTGCCATTATTGGTAAAACAGCATTTTTTGAGCCATTAATCTTGATTTTTCCGACCAAAGGTTTGTAGTTATTTCTTATTAATATCTTGTGCATTTAATTAGATATAAAGTATAATTCATTAGTTTATTGAAGTCTTACTAAGTATAATAGATTGACCGTAAAAGGCAAAATTTGCTTTTTCTTCCTCATCATCCCAGTGTCATGCTACCTGCATGACACCTGATGCGAATTGCCCCCGAAATTTTATACTATGAATTACTCAAATGACGCTCTCGAGCTTTATCAAACCAAATAACACCAATTGCAACAATGAAATAACCAGCTGCTCCTAATGTAAGGCGAATTACTGCATCGAAAGTTGACAGAGGAGGAGACGGCATTAGAATGCTCAAAACACTATACACAAGATTATTTGTTGCATGAGCAATAGTTACTGGCCAAATCGAGTTGTCTTTTTCAAACAACCAGGTAAACATTATAGACATTGCACAAATATAAAGGGTATAAGCACAAATAGTCGGGAATGTAAAGCCATCCTTCCACAAAGCTGAGCCAGCAACCACATAAGTTGGTATGTGCCATACTGACCAAATAATACCGACAATAATTGCTCTGATATAAAAATTTGATATTTTGCTTTTAAGATTTTTCAAAAGATAGCCACGCCAACCGATCTCTTCACCAAGAGACATAATGATCCACATCACAAAGGTTGATAATAAAACAAATAACATCACTAATGGACTCAAAACTGCACTCAAATCCTTTACACGGTCTAACGTAAAAGACTCTCGGAAAAATGAAAAACCGCAGTAAATTGACAAAAGACCATTGGAAATTAGCATACTTACCAGAATAAGTATAAACCCTAATAGACAGTTTTTTGGCGAACTAAGTTTAAAAAGATCCCTTACCTTCTGTTTATTATAAATGGTTAGCAAAATTGCAACTGAAGCCGGAACAAATGTTGTTAATAATGTTATGTCTTTGAAAGGTAAGCACCAAGCTATAATGCACGTCAAAAAATATGTAATTACAACAAATAATGTACAATTAATAGTGGTTAAATTCATGCATACGCCCATCAATTCCTTTTCTGCATTATTGATCTTTATTCATAAATTGTCAATAAAATACTTCTTCAGGGATGAATAGAATATTTTTTCTTTTTGAATTGCTATTGATAGTTTAATTTTTATATGTATTCCATTTCACAACCGTTTGTCATCCCAGTGTCACGTGCTGGGATGACAGTAGGAGAGCTGCTTGCATGACAAGAGGAGGGTACTGGAATGACAAGAGGAAGACACTGGGGTGACATCAACTAAACTTGTCCAAATATGAGCGATGCATTAGTGCCACCAAAACCAAACGAATTAGAAAGTGCATATTGAATTTTATGCTCCTGAGCTTTAAACGGTACAAAATTTAAATCACATCCTTCTGAAGGCTTGTGTAAATTTAAGGTTGGTGGAATAATCCCATTATTTAATGCAAGAATACTGAATATTGCCTCAACGCTTCCTGCAGCACCAAGCAAGTGCCCTGTAGAGGATTTAGTTGAAGAAACGGGTATTTTATAAGCGTAATCGCCGAACAACTTTTTCATTGCTATCACTTCGATTTTATCTCCAAGTGGTGTTGAAGTTCCATGTGCATTGATATACCCTACTTGATTGGGATTAATTTGTGCACTATGAAGAGCAAGTTGCATTGCTTTAAATGCGCCTCTTCCTTCTGGATGCGGTGCAGTGATGTGGTGTGCGTCTCCTGTGAGTCCATATCCATTCAGTTCAGCATATATTTTTGCTCCCCTTTTTTTTGCATGTTCGTATTCTTCCAACACCAATATACCTGCTCCTTCACCCATAACAAAACCATCGCGTTCTGCATCCCATGGTCTGGAAGCTTCTTTGGGTTTATCATTGAATTTAGTTGATAACGCTTTCATAGATGCAAAACCTGCAATTCCAACTCTACACAGTGCACTTTCTGCTCCACCTGCAATCATCACATCCGCTTCACCAAGTTTTATAGTTCTTGCTGAGTTTATGATTGCATGCGCACCTGTTGCACATGCGGTTACTGCTGAATCGTTTGGACCTGTAAATTCGTATTTAATAGAAATATGGCCAGATATCAAATTTATTAGACTTGCAGGGACAAAAAATGGACTGACACGTCTGGGCCCTTTTTCCTGCATGGTAATAACATTTTCCTGAATTGACGGAAGACCACCTATACCAGAGCCAATAGTCACACCAACACGTTCCCGATTGATATTTTGGCTTTCCAAAATTAATGAATCATCTACTGCCTGAATAGCTGCTGCAATACCGTAATGGATAAAACGATCTGTCCTTTTTGAGTCTTTCTCAGAAATATAATCTAGTGGATTGAAATGGTGCTCAATGTTGTCTGATTGCAACGGCACCTGCCCTGCAATTTTGCAAGCAAGATCAGAAGAGTCAAATCTATCCGTATTGATTGCTTTTATGCCGGATTCACCTTTTATTAGCCTTAACCAAGTGTTGTCAACATCTGCTGCTAGTGGAGTGATTAAACCAACACCAGTGACTACTACTCTTCTGCTCATTTAACACTAACTATTAGCCTTTTTTATTATTAATGTACTCAACTATTTGCTCCATAGTTTCCATTTTTTGTGCGTCTTCATCTGGAATTTCTATCCCGAACTCTTCTTCTGCCGCCATGATGATTTCAACTGCATCTAAACTGTCCGTACCATGCTCCGAAAGCTTTGAAGAGCTGTTGAATTTCTCTACATCCTTACTAATGTGCTCTAGTATAATCTTTTTCACTTTTTCTTCTATGTCTTCTCTAGTGCTCTTTGCTAGTTCGCTATTCACATTTCTTACCAAAAAAATAACCTATTCTTTGATGTTATAAAAAATTTTTATGTTTGCAATATCTTTTATAACTGGTAAACTACAGCAAAGTTTTCTACTGCCCTAGCTGGCTAGCGTTACGTGCTAAACAATTAACAATTCAAAAATGCTAGACGAAACAACAAAAAATTTGCTTATTGTAGAAGTAAACAAACTCTTACCCGAAAATAGCGAGAATAAGCTTATATCAGCTATGCGTTATATACTCCTTGCTCCTGCAAAACATATACGCTCCTTTTTAGTCATAGCTTCATCGCAAGTGTTTAACGCGGAAGCTAAAAAAGTAATATCAGTTGCTGCAGCAATTGAATTTGTTCATGCTTACTCTCTAATTCACGATGATTTACCGTGCATGGACAACAGTGATACTCGCAGAAGCCAGCTAAGCTGCCATAAAAAATTTGATGAAGCAACAGCAGTGCTTGCCGGAGATGCACTACTTACTCTGGCTTTTGAGGTATTATCTTCGTTAAATGAGAAACGCTGTGAGATCATAAAAGTGCTCTCTCAAGCAATAGGAATTAGGGGAATGGTGGGAGGACAGGCTTTAGATATTGACACAGATTTTAACAAAATAAAAGAAATTCATTTGATGAAAACCGCAAAACTATTTGCAGCTTCATGTGAAATAGGTGCTATAATAGGGGGTGCTACAGATGAACAACGGAGAGCGTTATATAACTACGGGATAAACCTAGGGCTTATCTTTCAAGCTAAGGATGATATTGAAGACTACGAACAAGATAAAACAAATAACCTAATGTCTGTGCTTGGTAAAAGTGAAGTAGAGGACTATATAGACGGCCTCTTTAAACAAGGCTTGGATAATTTGAGTGCGCTTTCAGGGGATACTAATTATTTATATGATTTATTGAATCAAGTAAAGAAAGATGGTTAGAAAAATTATATTACAAATGCTTATTTCCGTAGTAATGATTCTCACTTTAACTT
Source organism: Wolbachia endosymbiont (group A) of Phasia obesa (assembly GCF_964028125.1). NCBI lineage: Bacteria > Pseudomonadati > Pseudomonadota > Alphaproteobacteria > Rickettsiales > Anaplasmataceae > Wolbachia > Wolbachia endosymbiont (group A) of Phasia obesa. The sequence goes on along the minus strand of NZ_OZ034764.1, from coordinate 43,396 downwards.
CTGCTTTTGTGTTTACTATTGTCTATATAAACAAAGGTAAACCGGAAAAAAAGGACAAGCTTTATGAGATAAATGCCACGCATGGTGGTTTGATACAGACGATAGCATATTACCTAGTGAAGCCAATACTTGAATCAGCACTTGACCGCTATATTGAAAAGCATGGGCTAACAGAATATTTAGAAGAAATGACGCAGCAAAAAGAAGAGGATTCGATAAATTTTTATGAAATTACTGAAGGCAGTGGCAGCAAGGCTTTTTGTGGCCTGGAAGTCCTATTGCAAATATATAAAATTTCTAATAATAACTCAGCAACACTCCCTAGCAAAGTTTCTGATGTTACTTTGAAAATAGGTCAAGATGACCTAAAAGAAGTGAGTTTAGGGGCAATAGGTATGAAAGAAGGCGGAGAGCGTGTAGTTACTATTGCCAATGAGAACAAAATGAATTTTAATTCTTATTACGTCAAACTGATCGAAGTAAAGGATAAATATCCCGACTCAGTAAATAATCTGATGGTTTTTAATGACTTAATTAACAAGACTGGAAAACAAGTAAGGTGCGGTGATGAGATATCGGTTAAATATAGCGTAAAGGAGCATAATGGGGAATATATAGTCAAAGATCAAACAGTGCAATTTAGGGTTGGCGATAAAAAAATACCACTTGCTATAGAGCTTGGAGTTGTGGGAATGAGAGCTGGTAATAAAAGAACTATTCTTTCTCCGCCTGACCTTTTGACTATTACTGACGATATGTTAATAAAAGACATAGATTATGATGAAAAAAATATCTCAATAATTGACTTAAGCTTAGATGTTAAGCAAGAGGTCGCAGCACACCATTCTACTGTTGAAAAACAGCCTAAAGAATATAGCTGAAATTTTAGGTCTACTGGCTAATCTTCTGAACACTCTCTATACTACTTAAAGTAGGCTTTTCGTTTTTCCTAAAGTATAAACTTAGATAAATCAAGCTGCTTCGAAATTGACTCAAGTTTATCTTTTACATACTTGCTGTCTATAATGAATTTTTCGCTATTTTTCTCAGAAGCAATGAAACTTATTTCATCTAAAAGCTTCTCCATGACAGTGTGAAGCCTTCTTGCGCCTATATTTTCCACTTGCCTATTAACTGTAAACGCTATTTCAGCTATGGTTTTTATACCATCATCAGTGAACTCAAGTGTCACATTTTCTGTTTTCATTAAAGCTATGTACTGCTTTAACAAACTAGATTCTGGTTCCTTTAATATTCTTATTAAATCCTCTTGAGTAAGTGCCTTAAGTTCTACCCTGATCGGTAATCTGCCCTGCAATTCCGGTAAGAGGTCAGATGGTTTAGACTGATGAAAAGCACCAGATGCAATAAATAATATATAGTCTGTTTTTACATGGCCATACTTAGTTGTAACAGTTGTTCCTTCAAGTAATGGTAACAGATCGCGTTGCACTCCTTCTCTGTTTACTTCACCTTTTACTTCTGTACGCGCTGCAATTTTGTCTATTTCATCCAAAAATACTATACCGTCATTACTAACAAGATCAATGGCTTCTTTGATTATCTTATCTTCATCCATTAGCCTTTCACTTTCTTCATTAATTAATATTTCACGCGCTTCTTTTACCTTCACCGTAATAGTTTTTGTTTTTTTGCTCCCGTTAAACATCTTGCCCATTATTTCTGTTACATTCATCACACCAACTTGCCCACCTGGCATGCCTGGTATATCGAAAGTAGGTAACATACTCTTGCTCTCTCTGACGTTAATAGAAACTTCTCCGTCCTCAAACTCTTTATTCCTCAACCTTTCTCTAAAAATTTTTTTACTCTCTTCGGTTGCATTTTCGCCTACCATAGAGTTTACTATTGTTTTCTCAGCTAAAATTAAAGCCTTTTTAGCTAAGGCTTTACGGGCTTTCTCTTTAACTAAAACTATTGCTGCATCAACTAAATCGCGTATTATCGAATCAACGTCACGTCCAACGTACCCTATTTCAGTAAACTTCGTTGCCTCAATTTTTATGAACGGTGCACCGGCAAGTTTTGCTAAGCGACGAGCTATTTCAGTTTTACCAACCCCTGTATGACCGATCATCAATATATTCTTAGGTATGATTTCATCACGCAATGGAAATGGAACCTGATTGCGACGCCAACGATTTCTGAGCGCAATAGCAACAGCACGCTTTGCATCATCCTGTCCGATTATGAATCTGTCCAATTCTTTAACTATCTTCTGTGGTGGCAGGTCATCTAACAAAACTTGAGTGCTGTCATTAACTTGAACATCGCTGTCATTTGAATCAAAACCACTCTTAGTATCTTTATAGAGGTTATCTTTTTCATCGTAGGTGTCACTACTACAAGACCGCCCTTCTGAAAGGGTTATGGGCTGATTGGAAAAATTGGTGCATAAAGTTTTTTGCTTGGAAGACATATCACTCCTCTATCTTTTCAATAACTACATTATGATTTGTATAAACACATATATCGCCAGCTATCTTCATAGCCTTTTTCGCAATTTCCTCTATTGATATTCCTTTAATGTCAATTAAAGCTCTTGCTGCAGATAGAGCAAAATTTCCCCCAGAGCCAATAGCTGCGACTCCATCTTCAGGTTCAAGAACATCACCTGTTCCCGTAATTACTAATGAAATAGATTTATCTGCAACGATCATCATAGCTTCTAATTTCCTCAGATATTTATCCATTCTCCAGTCTTTTGCAAGTTCAACACATGCTCTCATTAATTGCCCTGGGTGCTTGTCAAGTTTAGATTCTAATCTTTCAAAAAGAGTAAATGCGTCGGCTGTTGCCCCGGCAAATCCAGCAATTACGGAATCACCAGAAAGACGCCTAACTTTTTTTGCTCCAGATTTTATAACAGTGTGGCCCAGTGAAACTTGTCCGTCACCTATTACTACTACACTTTTATCTTTTCTAATTGATAATATAGTAGTGCCATACATTTTATTGTTATCGTGTTGAATCATTTTTCTATCACTTTAAATAAGAATCTCATTATACTTTAATCTTTAGTCAAATTTACTAAATATGTTCAACTATAGCTTATAATATAATACCTTCCTTATAACATTTAAAGTGCAGATGCAAAACATAATTCACCCAGATTTGGAAAAAAGTATAAATAATTGGTTCGAAGCAAAATTTAATGGCCTTACATCGCCATTTTATAGCTCTATAGATCTTAGAAACTCTGGCTATAAAATCGTTCCAGTAGACGCTAATTTATTTCCTGCGGGGTTCAATAACTTAAGTGAAGAATCAAGAACGATGGCAGCAAGATTGATAAAAAGCTATTTTAAAAGACATCAATACAAAAAGGTTCTTATAATACCGGAAAATTATACACGCAATAAAATGTATATAGAAAACGTATTTGTTATAGAGAAAATACTACAACTCGCAGGTTTTGAGACTAGAATTGGCCTTTTATATAATGAAGTATACAATTTAATAGAACAGTATGAAACTGTTGTGAAAGAAAACTCTCTGCTAAAGACAACTTCAGGATTTGTGCCTGATGTTATTATACTGAACCGTGATATGACGAGCCACATTCCAGACACGCTGAAAGACGTAAAGCAAGATATAGTACCAAGCCCACTATACGGTTGGCATAGCAGGCAGAAATTTAAGTATTTTGAAATCTATCAAGAATTAGCATCTGAGTTTTGTGGCGAATTTAAAATAGACCCATGGCTAATTTCTGTGCTTACAGAGAGCTGTGATGGAGTTGATTTTGATGATGATTTGTCACTAGGAGCAGTAGCAACTAAAGTTGACCAAATATTATCTCTAGTGCAAAAAAAATATGAGGAATATGAAATAAAAACACAACCTTACGTTTTTATCAAAGCAAGCAATGGCACATATGGGATGGGCATTATAACAGCAACAAGTGGAGAGGAAATATTAAACCTCAATAAAAAAAAGCGTCATAAAATGAAAAAGATAAAAGAAGGAATAGCAATCAATAGCGTTATTATACAAGAAGGTGTACCAACCATTGACATGTTTAAAAGCAGTTCTGCAGAACCGCTAATATACTATATAGGAGATACTCCAACATGTTACTTATACCGATGTAATAGCAGAAAAGATGTATATTCTAGCTTGAATGCCACTGACTGTGAGTTTCATGATGTTAGCCAGGTTGTAGAAGGTAAAATTCTATCACTTTGGAGTATTGTTAGCAAATTAGCAGTACTAGCGTTGGCAGTAGAAATAAAATCTTTTCATCCCTAATTCTTATACCTCTACAGTGCTGTCATTAGAATGACCGTTTATATTATGAACATCATCAAGTTCAGTGGAAGGATCATCATTGACAGGTTGTTGAAACAATTTGTCAAGCTGAACTGCAAGAAATACTGCACTATATATTATGCTGACTGTTACGCTTAAGTTGAAATTATAGATTATACCATTACCTAAGTTTATTGGTATAGTTGGAGTCTCTATCCTTCTTAATATGAAGTTTAATAAACCTAACGACAAAGTTAATGTGCTAATAATAAGGTCCTTCTTACACTCAGCAGACTTTTCAGGATCCTTATTATCCAGATATTCCTTGCATGTATAATAATAGCTTATAGGTTCTGAAATGAACAAAAATAGGATCGTTGAGGTTAAGTTAATATAACTTATTATGTCTGTATTGCTTCCAGTGCAAAAATGGATGATTTTCAACATCATTAGCGCTTCTATGGTGCTGCTTGCAAGATTAGCCGATTTACCCACAATTTTTGCCAGCTCTTTTTTACTCTCAGGGTTTCTGTAATCCTTAATTAGATCCTGTAGAGTAAATGCAGAATGGGCAATGTATAGAATAGATGTCGGAAACTTTACTAGTCGAGCAACATTCCGTATAAGAAAGATATTGGATCTATTATTGTCAATGAACTCGCAGCAAAATTGCAGTGAAATCTTACACAATAGGGCTGTTAAACCTGTTGTGATGCAGATTACCTTCCTGAAATCATGATCATAAATATCATGCACCCTTTGTGCGAGTATGTTAGATTTCTTTTTTAGCTTGTTTGGCATGAAATAGTTAATAACTTCCTGTTATTCTATCACATAAAATCCTAAAAGAAAAGCCCTATGAATCAGGACTTTAAGGGAGATTTATGCACAAATCGGCTAAGCATTTTATAAACAAGGGATCGGTACTGAGAGTTGGCACACGAAAGTAATATCCATCCTTGATAATTGCTTTATATTCTATATCAAGTTCAACTAGAGTTTCTGAATGCTCAGAAACAAAAGATATAGGTGATAGAACTACAGGTACACCATCAGCTTTTGCGCGTAATAGCTCACTTTCAGTGCTTGGCTCTAGCCATTTTACAGGACCAATCTTACTCTGATAACATATTGACCAATCTAAGTTATTGATAGCTAACTTTTCTACTATTAACTCTACGCTTCTTTCTACCTGTGAAGCGTAAGGGTCGCCCTTTTTAATGATACTAAGAGGTAAGCTATGGGCTGAAAATAGGACTCTTGGTTTACCGATTTTTCTAGCCAATTTATAGTACTTAGCTATCAGATTAGTGTGAGCTTCAATAAAATCTTGGTTATCATAATAACGGTGAATCATTTTTGTATTGCATTTTAGGCCATACCGTTTAGCATTTTTTTGCCAATTCTCGATGGATGACAGAGTTGTGGTAGTTGAATATTGTGGATACAGTGGCAGCAGAATTACTTCGTCAGGATCAAACTGTTTTACACTTTCAATAACTTCGTCAGCAAATGGACGCCAATAGCGCATGCAGATGAATACCTTGTGTACATGGTTTCTATTTTCGTTTAATTTTAGTTCTGAAGCATTAGCTTGCATTTTTGTATTCTCTAGAATTGGCGATTTACCTCCAATTTCCTCGTATATTTTTCGTGCAGTATTTTCTCGTTTCGCAGATATAAACTTTGCTAAAAGAAACCGAAAGGGATTCGGTAGATTGATTATTCTCCTGTCATAAAAAAGGTTGAATAAAAAAGGACGGACCGCATTTAGTGAATCAGGCCCGCCAAGATTAAATAAGATAACTGCCTTTTTCACCTACGCACTACTACAACAAGTTACTTCTGGGGTGCCTATAAAATTAGCTACACACTCATCAAATTTAGTTATAGGCACTAAATTTCTTACACTGGCATACAATAAGTGGCCTGATCTCTTCAGGTTACTCTTGGTAGATGTGAAGTTCCAATCGAAAAATGTATCGACAAAAAGACTTGGTACCGTTTCAAGAAGTTCAACAGCAGCTAAAGATAGCATTATACAACTTTGCAGGACATTCAGAAGAACCTTGAGGGGAAAAAGTAAAACTTTAACGAAAAGAGAGGTGCTACTTGTTTCATCCAGTAGTCGCCCTGAGTTAGGCGAATTATACTCGGTGTGTTTTCTATTTTGATCAAAGATAGGAAATTTTATAGTATCTTTCTTAAATTCCGCGTCTATTTCTTTTCTACTATGGTTAGTGATTTTTTCCATTAACTTCTCACGCAGATGAAAAGTTCTGACAATAAAACATGTGGCAATCATTAAGGAAGCACATAAAAGTGCGCATTGCATGAGGCTCATACTGCCTAGCATAGCTGGCAGTGCAAAACAAACAAATGGCACTATGATAGCCATTTCAAGAAATGGAATAGTGTTTCTTTTCATTGCAAAAGCAGCACCTTTTTTTAATTCTGTATTATGATGTAAGCTATATTCCAAAAAGCTTAAAAAGGCCAAATTAAAAGTTAAAAATCCTTTTGTTCCACAAAAAAGTGATGACTTAAAGTTACTTACTAATTTTTTAGTAGTAGATTTAGCTTGTTTTTTAGTGGTAGGCTCAGCTTGTTTAGTAGTGTTATTTTTACAACATTCACCCATACAATACCTCCTTGATGGTTTATTCTTAACTATAAATAAAAAACTACTTTTATCAAATCAAAATTTGCAATAAAATGAATCCATAAATATACAATCTTATATAAGGGAATAATATGGCAATTGAGAAGACACTTTCGATATTAAAACCTGATGCAGTAAAAAATAATATTACAGGCAATATAAATTCCTACATCGAACAATCTGGGCTGAAAATCACAGCACAAAAAATGATGTTACTAACAAAAAAACAAGCAGAGCTGTTTTATGAAATTCATAAAGATAGGCCTTTTTTTGGGGAATTAGTAGAGTTTATGACCTCTGGTTCTGTGGTAGTTCAAGTTTTAGTTGGTGAAAATGCAGTAAGTAAATACAGACAAATCATGGGAGCTACCGATCCAAAGCAGGCAGATAAAGGCACAATCAGGGGTGATTTTGCTGATGATATTAGTGAAAATAGAGTTCACGGCTCAGATAGTCTAGAAAATGCTCGTAAGGAGATAGCTTTCTTTTTTGCTGAATGTGAGTTGGTGTAGTCAACTCAGATTGGCGTCATCCAAGTAGCTGACAACATAGAAACGAAAAAACTTGCTTGACACCCTCCGCCAGCCCCCTTATCATGAAACTGAAGCTATTGTATTTGCTTTCGCCAATCTGCAGATTAAAAGGTAAGGATTACTTAATGTATCGGCGTCTTATGTTCAATTTTTTGCAGTATATAGATACTGTATGTCTTTACAAAACTTCATCTACATCTAGGTTTTTATCTAAATAAGCTGAACGCGCTTATAAAGCGTTACAAGACATCAAAAAATGCCAATACTCGACAGAGATAGTAAAAGACTAGCTAACTCGGGGATTCTTTGTCTTTTTTTCTGCTTAGTAAATTTCTTAAACATTTGCAGCGTAAGTTAGTTGCAATTAAAAGCGGCTGAATCTCGCTTGTCAAGCGTTTAAAACATAAAAAACGCCAATATTTTAAAGCGGATAATAAACCCAGGGCTTCTTTTGCCTTTTTTTTCATTTGGTAAATTTCTTAATGTTTATGGCTAAACGACAACCGTCATCCCGCTGCTTGTTAGCGGGATCTCTTGTTAGCGGCTGAGATACCGCGAATGAATCGCGGTATGACGGTTCGCGGCAGTATGACGTAGAGCTCACGTTAGCTATACTTTTATGCTTACAAACTTAATAAAATTCCTGGATCCCAGTGTCTGGGCACTGGGATGACAAAGGAGAGCTACTCGGATGATACCTTTTTCTACTTAGTTTGGGTTATGCAAGAAGTCTATTATAATCAGGCTTTAAGTGTGCGGAAGTAATTTTTTGCGTTAGAGTAAAAAATTTTTTCTATAGCTAATCAAAGTGGATCAAGAGAAACTTACCACTTTCTTTACAAAGGGTTTGATGTTACCATTTGACTGCCTATTCTGAATTTATTGAATGAACGTTAACATAAAGAATCTAGTTCATGCTTTCTCTAAATTGCCAAGTTTAGGGCCATCATCATCACGCAGGTTAGTTATACATTTACTCCAAAACAAAGAAAAAGTTATGCTACCACTTGCATCTTTGATTAAAGAGCTAGCAGATCTTATAATAGAGTGTGAAGTTTGCGGAAATCTAGATACTAAATCACCTTGTTCTATTTGTACTAACCCAAAACGTGACACTAAGTTACTGTGTGTAGTAGAAGAATTGGGTGATTTATGGGCGTTTGAAAAAGGAAATATATATTCAGGTTTATACCATGTTTTGGGGGGCAGATTGTCTGCGATAAATGGCATAGGTCCAAAAGAACTCAACCTTGATACTATTCTGAAAAGAGTGACAGAGTCTAAAATTGAAGAGATAATTATCGCAATTAATCCGACATTAGAGGGTCAAGTTACTGCACAATATATAATTGAATTGCTAAAAAATTTGGATGTGAAAATATCACGTCTTGCTTGCGGCATACCAATGGGCGGAGAAATTGACTATCTTGATGAAGGAACGCTGAGGATAGCACTTACTTCAAGACAAGAATATGAGTTAAATATAAAATAAGACATGTGCTTAAAAAAACTTATATCGCTAATAACATTCAAAAAGAAAGAAATAGCGCCACCACTTAAAGTGGTGGCTTGGGAAAATGACCGTCTAAACTATAAGCAATTTTCAGGTAAATTTAACAATATAATTAAAACAATTGATCAGTCTTTTACAATAATATCTTTGGAAGGATATGATGGATGGGGCAAGACGTTTTTTTTGAAAGAATGGGTAAAAGAGTTAAAACAGCAAAATGAAATTGCAGCTTATTATAGTGCATGGGATATCAATGCATTGGACCAACCACTGCCTTCTTTTTTAAATTTCCTATTTGAAGATTTATTTGTATCGTATAAAGTAAAAAGAAGTGTTATACAACAGTTCAAGAACATAAACCAAGAGCTATTTTCTCTAAACACACTAGGAAAGCTGATCAGTAAATCTCCACTTGCTATGCTTTCAGTATTTCTTGATGCTGCAAAAGAGGCTGATAAAAAAGACATAGGTTTTGTCTTGAGTGAATTAAGTCTTCTCCAAAGAAGAAAAGAGAGTACTAGAGATTTTAAAACACAGTTAGCGGATGTGGTTAATAAAATCAGAAAAGACAAAAACATTTATATAATGGTGGATAATCTTGATGTGTGCCGTCCTAAATTCGTTGTCGATTTTTTGGAATCTATAAAGTATATGCTTGATGTGGAGGGGCTGGTTTTCATTATTCCTGTAAGTAAAGATAAGAGTAATGTACAAAGAGCAATCAGCACAATACTTGGACCAAATTTTGACCTAAAATCTTTTACTGATCTCTCTTTACATTTGCCAAAACAACCGATAGAAAAATTTACAAAAGAACTATTTGAAAATATTAAATTACCGAAAAAGTCAAAAAATTTGATTGTAGATAGTTTTATATTTTATGCAGAAAGCCTGTCACTATCGTTAAAAACAATAGAATACTGCGTAAAAAAAATAAAGCTGTGTCTTCTGAATCACACAAGAGAAGAATTACCTGATCCGAATTTGTTTTCATTTTTGGTAATACTGCAATCGATAAATATTGATATATATGAGGAATTAGGTTTTTCATATCAAAGAGCATTGGAAAAAATTGAAAATGAATATAAATCTTTAGTTCTAAATGGTCAAGAAGAATGGGAAAAACTTAAAACCTCTCTAGAAACTGCTTTTGCAGAGAGGGAGTCAAAAATTAACAAAGCTATAAAGGATATACTATTTTGAAAAGATACCCTACCTTCACATATACAAAGATAGGGTAACATTTGATTAACGCCCTTTTACTATGTCATTACCTTGTTCAAACTTTCTGATTAATTCGCTTACATTGACATTAGATAATTTTTTACCTGCAGATTTGTCATTATGTGAAGCATCAGGTTTACGAAGGTCTTCCTTACTGTTACTCCTAGTAATATTACATCTAACAATGTTTGAATTATTAGACTTATCGCTTACATCTGAAATATTGCTTTTTTCACTACATGAAGACGAATTACTCGACATATTGCCTAAGCTAAAGAGCTTTTTACCTTGATAGATTGGATTCCAATCAAGTGGATTATAAGTTTTTTTGCTAGTCTCAACCTTTTGGTTATTTTGCTGTTTAGGAGAAAAACCAAGTTTTTCTCTTTCTTTCTTGCTTAGCGTTTTGAGAAATTTTACGGTTTCTAATTCATCAGTTGCTTGTACTTTATGTAAATCAAAGCTTTTTTGATGGTTATCCTGCTTAACATTTTCCATCATTTTATCTTTTATTGTTCTATCCTCATCATCAGAAGTGCTGCTACTAATATCACTGATACCACTATCCCCTGAATTGCGGCGTTGTTTGTTAGGAGTGCTATGAATGTTGTCTTCCATGAGTTTTTGCATTGTTGGGCCAAATGTTCTTCCAAGATTGCTACTCACTGTTTCATTACTATCATTTGCTTGAGAATGAGGTACATTTCGCTCAAAAATTGCTTTTATTCCAGCAAATTTAGCTTGGGAAGATTTCGGAGGAACAGGTGGGGCAACCATGCCTTTTGAGTTAATCTTTCCTTCATTTTGAGGAAAAATTTTTGGATTATTTTTTTCTACTGTAGTATTCATTTTTTTACCTCTAAACCTATTAACTAATAAAAGTATAAACTTAGAGGTATTAATTTTGTAATAACAATGCTAATAGATTACCGCAGTTTCAATAAGCATCACCAGAGGATTCTCTATATAATGCTTAAAGGCATTTAAAAACTTTGCTCCGAGTGCCCCATCAACTGCTCTATGGTCAACAGAGAGCGTTACTGTCATTATTTCTGCTGTTTCTATTTTCTCATTCATAACAATTGGTTGTTTTTTAGATGCACCAACTGCCATAATGCAAGATTGCGGCGGATTGATTATAGCACTGAAGGCTTTTATACCAAACATCCCTAAGTTGGAGATAGTAAACCCTCCTCCTTGAAACTCTTCAGGTTTCAATTTTCCAGATCTTGCTCTGCTTACTAAATCTTTCACTTCTTTTGATATAGATAAAATACCCTTTTTATCAGCATTTTTTACTATAGGAGTAATTAGCCCATCTTCAAGTGCCACAGCGATTGAGATATCTACATTCGAGTATTTAAGTATTTTATTATCTATCCACGAAGAATTTATATCAGGAAATTTTTTCATGCTAAAAGCCACAGCTTTGATAATTAAGTCATTGATTGTTACTTTATTGTTTTCATCTGCTGAGTTAATCTCGTTTTTTAACGATATTAACTTATCAACCTGGCAGTCTACAGTTAAATAAAAATGTGGAACATTCTGTTTGGATTCAGTCAGGCGCTGTGCTATCACTTGGCGTATGTTGCTTACTTCAACTATCTCAGGACTTTCAGTATGTATACCACTGCCTAAAAACTCCAACACATCAGCCTTAATTATGCGACCGTATGGTCCTGTACCTTTTAATTGCTGCACATTAACCCCTTCATTTTGAGCTATTTTCTTAGCTAATGGGCTTATTTTTATTCTACCTTCTGTTGTCTTAGTATCTTCTTCTTTTCTAGATCCCAGTGTCAAGCACTGGGATGACATTGAGAGGTTGGATTCCAGCGTCACGCGCTGGAATGACACCGAAGAATGACTTATTGGCTTTCCGTTTAAATCTTGGTGTTCTGATTTTTGATTATCAACAGCACATTTTGTCACTTCCTTTTTAACTGCACTATTGATGGAAGTTGAGGTATAGTTGTTAAGTGCATTTTCATCCTCCCCTTCTTCCAGCATTAAAGCTATTGGTTGATTTACAGGCACGCCACTTGTTCCTTCTGTTACTAAAATTTTTGCTACAACTCCTTCATCTACAGATTCAAACTCCATTATGGCTTTATCAGTCTCTATCTCAGCAATTACGTCGCCTACTTCAACTTTGTCTTGTTCTTTTTTATGCCACTTTACAATTTTTCCTCCAGTTTTGCTCATTGTCGGTGAAAGAGCAGGCATTAATATTTCTATAGGCATTGATTTTGCATTTAAAGATCTATTCAATTTTTAATTTACTCTTTATCTTATGTCAACCTAATCGTGAATTATGATGAATAAGTCTGTTACACTATCCCTCACGTTATCCCAGTGCGTGACACTGGGATCTTGGTTCAGTACTATTATCCTATTGTTTTTATTATTTAGCCATAGCTTGTTTGCTAACAACTTTGTTTCAACCAAATCAAATAAGATCAACATGAGAACGGGGCCAGGGTTTCACTATCCTGTAAAATGGATATACACTTGCAAAAATCTGCCCCTGAAAGTGATAGAAGAGTTTGAGAGTTGGAAAAAGGTCTGCGATATAGATGAAGACTGCGGATGGATAAAAGGCAATCTTCTTAGTGATAAGCGCTACGCGATTGTAAAAGAAGATACTTATGGATATCAAAAACAGAGTGTAGACAGCAAGATTACTATAAAAATAGACAAATTTGTTGTAATGAAAATAGAAAAGTGTAACGAAGAGTGGTGTTTTCTTTCTACCCCAAAACGCAAAGCATGGGTACAAAAAAAACATATATATGGGGTTGATTAGGTTGACAAAAGATCTGAATTAACACTAGTTTCTAGGCCTTCTGTAGCATGCTCTTCATGTGAAGCAGAGGATGGCACTGACTTCTTCATGCTCTGGAGACTGTACAGGGCTATCACAGAAACTCCTTAACATCTCCTCAGCGGATGAATCTAAAATTTGTACAATAGACTTTTCACTTTGTTCTCTTAGCGATTGATCCACTCTAGAAATCAACTCAGAAAACTCGCTACCTGATTTTTCAGCTTCACTTTTTATTTTACTTTCTATGCTTGCAATATTACCTTGTTCAATTTCTTCTTTTGTTATGTTGAACGAATTTGCAGCATCTTGATATCCAATCTTGCAATTTCCACAACCAATTATGCAAAAAGCAATGGAATTAGATATTTCGCTTGCAGCCCACTTATGTATAGCGTAAGCCAAATAATTGTCATGGTATTTAATGCTAAATTGTTGTTCTATTAGCTCAGAAATTTTATTCTTTAGAGACATAAAGTACCCTCCTTACATTCGTTATACCTTTTTGTTAAGATACAGCAATTACACCATTTACTACATGCTTTACTTTAATTAATTATTAAAACGAGAGCATAATTTTCAGAGTTATATCTTTTTACCTTAACAATTCTTTTTTGAGTTCCTCTTCAATCATCTTAGTTAAACTCGTGTCAAACTCACTCCTCGAAAAATCCCTAACCTCCCCGGGATCATATCGATTTCCTATCATTTTTTCAATAGCATCATTTATTATGTTTATGTCAAATCCCTTTATAATAGGCGTTACCTTCACCTGCCCTGCAGAGCCTTTACCATAAATTCTTTTGCTTTTATCAATGCAACCACCTGCACCAGGTTTACTGCTTCCAAAACCCTTGCTACACTTTACTGTTTCATGCTTGATTTCACCATTTTCTATATATATTATTTTATTATCTTCAGTAACCCGCAATCCTGTTGTTGTGGTTTTTTCTTTTAATTTTACACTATCATCAATTATTGGTTCGGTATAATCCTTATACTCATATATTTTATAGATGCCTCCGCCTCCCATAGTGATTAAATCCTTGCACTCTTGTTTACCTAAACGACACTTTCTTATAAAAATAGGACCCCCATCCTTATCTGTATATTCCTTTTCCCTGTTACCTCCTCCCTGTTCAACTTTAATGTTAATTATAGGATAATCAAGATCAATTTCCAATTCAGCTTTAATATAATCTCCTGGCATTCCTACTCTACTTTCAGTGGAATTAGGTGTGTAAGTGTAAGGTGTATCTTTTATGTGACCTGCTTCACCACATCCCCACACTTCTATTTCAACACGGCTAGATGTTATTTGTGAGCCATCCACATCATAATCTCCACTTCCAAAAACATGGGACTTTTCGCTCTTTTTTTCCGGTTCTTGTTTCTCTTTTTCCAGTTGTTTCTCGATTATCTCTTTTAACTTCTCTTTGAGACCTTCTAAATCGAACCTACACAATTTATCAGCGTAAAAGACCTCCGTTCTGTTTGCTTTAATTGGTGCTTCTTGTTGTGTGACAACGCCATTTGTATTTTGTGAAATCTTTGTATAAAAAGGTTGAGTGTTTTCTTTGTCTACATATCGTGTTGAACGGCTGCATGTTCCAGTAAAGCAGATACAACCATCATCACCTTGATTACATTTTTCTCTATGCTCTACATCCGTCAATTTGTATACTACTTTCAGTCCTTTACTAGATTTAAATGTATCGTCTATCTCATCATTTCTTTTTACACAGTAACTGCATTCTCTCTTCTTCTGCTCATTTTCATCAGGGAAGAAAACATACCCTTGTTTATTGAATATTATTTTATCTAACTCACTCTGATCTTTGTTTAAGAGATCGGCTCTTTTATTTTCCTTGCTTGGAAGATAATAGAACTGATTTGATTCCTTGGAGTAAACAGCATTGTATTTAGTATATCTTGTTCCCATTAATTTTAGTGGTATTATTTTATTTTCTCTTTTAAGAACAAACTCCTCTGGTTCTGGCTGCCATCCAGAAAGACAAAGCATTTTACTGTTAGAATTTCCTTTATACTTTACTTCTATTTCCGGCTGCCCAGAGTTATTAAATTCACATTGAATAGATTTGTCTTTTAACTTTTTCTCAAAATCATTAAAACTATAAAAACTTCCGCCTTTAGAACATTTAATTTGCACATCAGGAACATAGCCATATTCTTTCAGAACTTTAAATTGTTGCGGATTACTTTCTAATATACCTTCTATAATATTATCAATATTACTATCAGTTGTTTTTGCTACTATTGCTGGTTTTACTACTTTTAAAGATAGGGGGCCAATGTTTATAGGATGGTTGAGGTCAGTATTAACATTAAAAGTACAGGAACCATTACTATAGGTTCCATGTGCTTTAGCACAAGTGCTCTCACTCATCTTCATTTCTACTTTCAATGTATTTTTATTTACTATCTCCACTATCTCAGGTTCTGGAGCAGGTGGTGCAGGAAAACAGCGGACGAACTGTGGATTTTGTTCATTTATACTTTGAGTTCCAAGGTATTCAGCACAGAGCTGGCCCTTTTTTCTATAGGTTTTGAAGTAATAGTGAGTATCCTTATCTGTAACAGTATATGAGTGATTTGGAATGTTCTCATTATTTGAAACAACGTGTGGAAAACCTAACTCTTTTCTTTCCTCCAGTCCGCTAATTATCACCCCAACTCTTGGATCGAAGTAATCATTATCTTCATTTGTTATAGGAACAATTCTAACTTGTGGAGGTGACATCGCAAGTTGTTCACAGAATGGAGGGGGGCTAGGTGCAAGTGGCACAGGAGCACATTTTACTGCCGTTTGGTAGCAGGTATCACAGACTTTTTCCATCTCCCCAGGACGGAAAATATTCTCACCCGAAAATACTCTAGAACCCCATGAAGAAATTCCTGACATACAAGCCCCTTTTTGACTGCAAGCACATATTTTAGGAGAGTTAGCGAATCTTCTTTTTTCCTCATCAGTAACACCGTCTGCCCATTCCCATTTAAGACCCCGAGCAATTTCTCCTCCAGCTTTTGTTTTATCTCCTTCCCAGTCGATAAAAGCTGCAGCAGAAACTCCAGCTCCTGTACCTTGCGTTCCATATATCTGGCGGCAGGATTCCCCACTTTGTAAGTCATAACAATAACTTTGTCCATCATAAGCACATACTCTAATTTTGGGATTAAAGTAACCATCAACTCCTTGATCTTTTATTGCTTGCACCTTAATTTCCTTTACCCAATCTCCACCAACTATTGCTTCCAACCAAGTATTACTTTCTACAAATGTTGGACAATCAGCATATCCTTGATACGAAAGACCAAGTATCAAAAAAAATATCAATAAGAAATTAAGCCTTACACTTCTCATAAAATACCGGTAACCACTCATTAACTTCTTCTCCTTTTTCCTTTATTGCCTCGTACATATACTTTATCGTCTCTTTGTTAGCTGAAAGTACATGTATTTCTTGCATATTCTTTAAATCTAAATTTAAAGTTACTAATCCTTTATACTGTTTTATCAAAAATAAACCTTCCTGCGTTGGCGTCTGCAGAATTATATTCAGCTCCTCTTTTGATAAAGAAAATGCTTTCATGTATAATCTATTTGCATTGACGTTCGGCATCAAGATTCTTGTATCAACATGTTTATCTAAATATTGAGTAAATTTGCTAGCAAATGCGAGATTTAAATTTTCAGTACTTAGGATTACTACAACATTTAGTTCCGTCATTCTTTGCATCCAGTTATCAAACTCTTTCTCTGTAGGAAAAATATTACTTATCTCCCATGCTTCATCCAAAACAAGTATTGCAGGCGAGCCATCACATTTTGCCTCAAAAGAATATAAAAAATAGTAAAGTATCACGGACATACATTCCTTTTGTTTTGTAAGGTTTGCGGTGTTGAGAGATATAATTTTTGTTTCCCAGTCAATATCTGATTCATTACCATCTTGAAATAAGTAAGCAAAGTCACCATCGTCACACCATCTACTTATCTTACCCCCAAGGAGCAAGAGCACCTCAGAAATTTGTGAAATAGAACGTGATTCCTTGGGTATAGCAAATATAGAATCCACAATTTTTCTTATCTTTTCTTCTACGTCCACCAAGCTCGTATCGGCTACCATTCTTCTGATCAGTTCAACCAACATATTGCGATTGGAAGCACTATCTTCAATGTTTAGTGGATTAAATTTTAGGCTTTTGTCCTTATATTTTGGATCGATTATGTAATATTTACCACTCACTGCTTTAGTAAAAATTATTGATTTTCCAGTGTTATCCAATATGACAATTCTTGGGTTAAACTTTCTTGATTCTGATAATAGAAAATTAATGAGTGAAGTTCTGCCTGAATTTGGAGCTCCGAGTATCGTAGTATGGCCATTATTTCTTTTTCCATGAAAATTAAAGAAGTAAGGATTTCCTTTTTTTGAGAAAAAAATCATTACCGCTTCTTTCCACCTTCTTCCTTTTAATGTACCTGACGTAAAATCGTGCAGCATAGCAAAGCTGCAAGCGTATTTTGTTAAGATATTTTTCGGTTGCGTAATAAAAGCAAAATTGCCTGGAAGTTGTGCCCAAAAATGACTTTCCATATGTAAATCAGTTCTAAACATCATGAAGCCAACTAATGACATTATAGAAGATAAATCACTAATACTTTCAGCTAACTTATTCCTATCATCTGCAAATATTGTAAAAATAATTTTCTGTTGGCAGAAGTCTATACTAGAGGTCTTTTCAAGCTCTATTATTTCTTCAATTCCTGAGCTTTTAAGTAAGGTATTATCCTCACTAATTTGCAGCATGTTGATTTGTTTTTTAAATTCTTTTATTGCTTTGTTATTACTAGTAAATATCATTATTTCTGTAATGATAAATTCAGATTCAAGCTGCAAGCATCTATCTATATTACCTAAAGAGATTTCCCGGTATTCTTTTATGCTGAAAATAGAGCCAAATTTCTGTTGATTTTCAAATATTGTTTGAAACGTATTGAAACCAAAAGCTATTTTAAAATTTCTAATATATTGCGACAGGTCCCTTTCATGTATTGGATAATCTTTGTGCGTTAATGTAACAATATAGTGGAGAAATTCTATCATTTCAGAATATATTTTACCTTCACTAAACCTTAGACTCAGTTTTTTAGCTCCAAAAGGTCCTAAATCATTTTGAATTACGTCAGTTATCTTTTGCAACTCCTGATGGCTTTCTTGTAAAGACAACTTATGCTTATTCTTTATTCTATTGAAAAAAAACGAATTATTAGTATGCTTGCCAAAATCGCTAAACAATATTACAATGTATAGTTCATTTATATACTGTAATTTACTATCAGTTAGTTTATTAAACCACGTTGAATGTAGGTTGTCAGAGAAGTCTTCAGTTTTATTCCATTTCAAGCTCAGTTTATTGCGCTTTCTAACGGTATGAATCCAAACGGTAAAACACAGGCTATTAATATTTTTTGATATGCTTTTTCTAATTTCAGTTCTGAGGTCGCTGTAGTTATCAACAGAAGAATAATCTTCTAACTTGATTATTTTTAACAATTCTCCCTGTTTTGTTAGTATGGTTTCTTCATCGTAATGACAAGCATAAGGAACAAAATCTAAATCAATGCTTTCTAGTAATGCTAAGTTGTTCTTTTTTTTAAGCTTAGAGTTAACTGTTGGTACTTTTAACTGCATATGCGTATTCAATAAAGATAATTAAAAAAGATAAAAATACTATCTTAATTTTTATCTTTTTTTTCGCTATCGGATTGTAATTTTATATCTTTTGCAAAGTTAAATTTTTCTTTTAAGTAGTCTGTTGCCTTTTCTGTACTACCGAACATCAGGACCAGTACACCAAACATTATCATAAAAAAGATTAGACCTCTGAACACTACTGCAAGTATCACTGCAGCTATACACAACCCTATGATTGTTGAAGGACTCATATTTTCTACAGTATCTTTAACTGAAAATGAAGAAATAAAATTTTTTACCGTTTCTTGTATACCCTTTAATTCATCACTCGCCGAACTTGCTTCGCTAGAATATGATGCAAAAATGAAACTTAATAAGGCTATAAAAACCAAAACTTTATTCAATTGAATGCGCATCAACTAAACACCTTTTAAACATTCCTCAAATATAACAACTTTTATATCAATAGGCAAGAACTGAATTCACTTATCCACTACAAGTAACACATATTTAATTTTTACCGCTGTGAACATGCTGTAAGCTCTTATCATCAACAAGAGGACTCACATTAATGGATGTTAATTTACTTGATAGGAAGTTTGAATGCAATTCAGCTACTGCTGCTATAGCAAGCACTGCAACCATAGCAAGTAGTCCTGCTCCTATCAATCCTGATGTCATTGCTCCTGCAACAATGCACCCTATTGTGGAGAGAGCACAACCTGCTACAAGTGCAACGTGAAGATTTCTGTTATTGGGTTGGTTTTTAAGTAGGATATCTTTCTTAACTTGATCTGGATTTGCTTGACCATCTGAGTTTTCATTTTCTTGCATTTTTGGCTCTTTTTTTACAGTCTGCTCTGGCTGCACTTGAGTCTCGTTTTCTTTTGGGGATTCCAAATTTGATTCTAATAACTCAGTTTTTTCTCCACCCTCTGGTTGTAAGCCATTATCTCCTTCAACAGAGCTCAATGTTGAGTTTAAACTTTCCTCAGATGAAGTGCTTGTTACTAAAGTTAAACTGCTCCTTCTGCTACTTACTGGTGATTTCAAACTTTCTTTACTCGTTCTAGGTGAGTCTATTCCACTATCTGAGTCATTGCCACTACTGAGTTTAGAAGTTTTCTTCTCCTCTATTTCTTTCACAACCTTGCTATATTTTTCAAACACTTCCTCTGCAACATCTGAATTACTAAGTATTTTATTATCACCACTTTTTTTCTCAGCTACATTCAAGGGTGTTTCTTGTGTGTTGTTTTGCTCTTCAATATGTTTTAGCTGCATTTGATCTTCAATATTTTCTTCAACAGCATTTGGTATTGAGCTTACACTGCTGCTCCTGTTAGTAATATCCAAAATTGTTTTTACTATTTTTCCTCTTATTGTTTGTGGTCTTTGTGATTGTTCTCTTTCATTGTTAAATACTGTAGGTACAGCTAGTTCTTCTGATTTTATTACTTCATCTTTCAATGCAGGAAGAAAGTTTTCGATATAATACTTATAATGTTTTTGATATTCCTCTTGTTTTTCTGGTGATTTTTCTAATTGTTCTCTCAGCGATTTTTCTAATTCAGTTAATACCTCAGGACTAGCTCCTTCCTTGAACAACTCTATGCATTTTTTGATAGTTCCATCTCCCTTTTGTGGGCTTCCATATTTATGATTTTCTTTTGTTACCTTTTTGTATATAGTGTCGTGCAATTGTTGGTTAATATCTTTTTTAGAACTTAGCATAGACTCCTCCATACATAACAAAATGTATAGATACCTCTTTAGCGTTAATTTTACATTAAAACTGGGCAATTATGCCATATTATAAATAATTGCGGCAACTTGCTTATTGGAAGGTCGCTTAACTATTTGCTTTCTGGGCTTTCTACTTCTACAGATTTGCTATTAATATGATTCTTTGCTTGTTGAACTAACATATTCACTACTTCTTTTACAGGCTTTTCCCTATCAACCATGCCAACACTTTGGCCAGCCATTAGAGATCCTGTTTCAACATCTCCATCAATTACTGCTCTTCTTAAAGCTCCAGCCCAGAATTTTTCTATTTCAAGCTGCCCATCTTCTTTTGAGATCTGGCCCTTTTGGTATTCATCAATAACTTCTTTTTGACGCTTCATGAAGTCATCACTTGCTTTGTTGGCTATAGCTCTTACAGGAATTACAGGAAAATCAGCACTTATCTGTACAGAAGGTATTGCATTACGTGCGGCCGATTTAATAAACACTTCCTTAAAATTTTTGTGGGCAATTGACTCATTAGTGCAGACAAATAATGTGCCTATTTGACAGCCACTTGCTCCCATTTCTAAGTAATTAACTATCACTTCGCCTCTGCCTATTCCACCTGCAACAAACACTGGTATTTGTTCATTTTTAAAAT
Source organism: Wolbachia endosymbiont (group A) of Phasia obesa (assembly GCF_964028125.1). Classification (NCBI taxonomy): domain Bacteria; kingdom Pseudomonadati; phylum Pseudomonadota; class Alphaproteobacteria; order Rickettsiales; family Anaplasmataceae; genus Wolbachia; species Wolbachia endosymbiont (group A) of Phasia obesa. The sequence goes on along the minus strand of NZ_OZ034764.1, from coordinate 22,253 downwards.
GAGGCAATATCTCTTGTGCAAGAACAGAAGTGCTCACTGGACCTATATGCCCACCTGCTTCCATTCCTTCTATTATTAATGCATCTACTCCCATTTTTACTAACCTTTTCGCAAGGCTTAATGCTGGTGCAAAGCACATAACTTTAATGCCTGCACCCTTGATTTTTTCTATATTAGGCTTTGTTGGCAGTCCACCGGCAAGCACTACATGGCTCACTTTCGTTTCAATACACACATCTATCAACTCACTCAACTTTGGGTGCATAGTAATTAGGTTTACACCAAATGGCTTGTTAGTTAATTTTTGTGTCTCTATGATTTCTTTTTCCAGTAAGTCTGGGAACATTGCACCACATGCAATCACACCAAAACCACCAGCGTTTGAGATTGCTGAGACCAAGTTTCTCTCTGAAACCCAGCTCATAGCACCACCCATTATAGCAAACTCACTGCCAAGAAAATCTGTTCCTTTTTTCCAGAGGCTACTTAACATATAACCTATATCATACGTTTAAAAATGTTTTGCTTATCTATAAATGTGTGCTTCAAAGCGCCAAGTATATGTAAGATTATAAAGAGTACCATAAAATATGCAAGCATCGAATGTAGCTCGTTAGCCGTGTTAGCTAGATCTTTGTTTTGATTAATCAACAAAGGGATATGGAAAAAATATTTGATCTGTTTGCCAGAAGCAGAAGACATGACATAGCCAGATAGTGGCATTAGCACCATTAAAGAATACAAACCAAAGTGCACTGCTTTACTTATATTGATTACAAACCGAGAAAAATTTGCTGGAAGTGGTGGAACATAAGTAAAGACGCGAAAAAATATGCGTACTATGATTAATCCAAGAATAGTGATACCGCAAGCCTTATGAATAGCGTATATGTTGAACTTAATTTCATTGCTAAGTGGTAAGCTTTTCATATAAAGTCCAGAGCAAAGCATACCGATAATAAAAACAGCCATCAACCAATGGATAACTCTTAAACCTAGGCTATATTTATTGTCTTCCATTTTGATTACTCTAAAGTAGCATTTATATAATAGAAAAACTATTTTTCAATCAAAATTATTAAAGCAATTTAGATTTACCAACAATGTAGCTATACAAATTCGACCCAGCCGGAAGTCAAGGGCACCTAAATCAAGAAACGGATTAAACGAAAAACTTACTTGACACCCTTCGCCAGCGCCCTTATCATGAAACTGAAGCTATTGTATTTGCTTTCGCCAATCTGCAGATTAAAAGGTAAGGATTACTTAATGTATCGGCGTCTTATGTTCAATTTTTTGCAGTATATAGATACTGTATGTCTTTACAAAACTTCATCTACATCTAGATTTTTATCTAAATAAGCTGAACGCGCTTATAAAGCGTTACAAGACATCAAAAAATGCCAATACTCGACAGAGATAGTAAAAGACTAGCTAACTCGGGGATTCTTTGTCTTTTTTTCTGCTTAGTAAATTTCTTAAACATTTGCAGCGTAGGTTAGTTGCAATTAAAAGCGGCTGAATCTCGCTTGTCAAGCGTTTAAAACATAAAAAACGCCAATATTTTAAAGCGGATAATAACCTCAGGGCTTCTTTTGCCTTTTTTTTCATTTAGTAAATTTCTTAAATATTTATAGCTAAACGACAACCGTCATCCCGCTACGTGTTAGCGGGATCTATGTTAAGGTATAGTAGGGGATCTATGTTAAGAGATACCGCGAATGAATCGCGGTATGACGGTGTAATGATGGTTAAGTAATTCGTCATCCCGCTGCTTGTTAGCGGGATCTCTTGTTAGCGCCGCGGCAGAATGACGGTTCGTAGCGGTATGACGGTTAAGCAATTTGTCATCCCACTACGTGTTAGCGGGATCTCTTGTTAGCGCCGCGGCGGTATGACGGTTCGTGGCGGCATGACGATAAGGTTCCAGTGTCAAGCGTTTGGCATGCAAATTTCCTTAAACGTTCGTAAGCTTAAAACTTTACTTTAGATCAAACTGCTGTATAGTGACTTTATAGCTTTAGTTTTACAATGAGTATACCTAGTATAGAAAATTGTGATCTTCACAATAAAGCCGTCTTACTCAGAGTTGACTTCAATGTTCCTATAAAAGATGGAGAAATTCGTGACGTCACTCGTATTTTGAGAGCATTGCCTACTATTCAGTATTTAGTGAATGCGAGTGCAAAGATTATTATTATATCACATTTTGGACGCCCAAAGGCCAGAGACAATAATCTGTCGCTAAAAAATGTAATTGACACTTTATCGCAGTTACTAAATAAAAAAGTGAAATTCATTGACGATTGCTTTGGTGAAAAAGTACAAAGAGCAGTAAGTGTTATGGATGCAGGAGATATAATATTACTAGAGAATCTAAGATTTTATAAAGAGGAAGAGCAAAGTGACTCAAATTTTGCCAAACAACTAGCATCTCTAGCGGATATATATGTAAATGATGCATTTTCTTGCTCTCACAGAGCTCACGCTTCTATTTCACGCATTACAGAATTTTTACCTTCTTATGCGGGATTTTGCTTGCAAGATGAGCTAAAGTATCTTGAAAAAGCTGTATCATTTAAAGCTAAACCTATTACTGCGATAGTTGGGGGAGCTAAAATATCAACTAAAATAAAAGTGCTTATGAAGCTAACAGAAAAGGTTGATTACCTAGTTCTAGGTGGTGCAATAGCCAATAATTTTTTGTCATTTAGCAAAGTAAATATAGGGAAATCTTTCTTTCAAAATGGTGTTGACGACCTTCTACATAATATTGTTGAAACAGCAAATAAAAACAATTGCAAAATAGTTGTGCCAGAAGACGTTCTGGTTGCAGTAAACTCTGATTACAGCACTAGTATTTCAAGAAGAACTGAGTCCATTTTGGACGGTGATATAATTTTGGATATCGGACCACAAACTTTGAGTACAATAAGCAGTATAATAGCAAGCAGTAAGACTCTGCTGTGGAATGGACCTATTGGTGTTTTTGAACATTCAGCTTTTGCAAGTGGTACAATAGGGGTAATGAAAATCGTAAGTGACTTAACGCACAAAGGAAAGTTAACCAGCATAATAGGGGGAGGCGATAGTCTATCTGCAATAAGCGCTGCAGGCCTTACCGATAAGGATTTTACATATGTTTCCACTGGTGGAGGAGCATTTTTAGATTGGTTAAGTGGCGATGAAATGCCGGGAGTTGCTGCTCTGCAAAAACGATTAGATTAAAACTTTTTTAAATTATTTCTTATAGGCTAGCTTTTTTGTGAACGTGATTATGTCGAAGACAGTTAAACTAATTTTGTGTTTAATAATACCAATAATAGGATTTATTTTTTATATTAAGGATCATTATTTTCACACCGGCTATGTAGAAGAAAATGTTGAAGTCAATTTTGAACCATTTTTCAGTTCACAACCAGCCACCGTTTCAGAATTAACTGACTTCGATAGAGGAGTGTTGAAAGTTTGTGGAGATTGGGGAGCACATCCAGATAAAGAAGATTTCAAAATTTTACTTAGTTGTCCGCAGCATCAAGAAGTAGTGAAAGGAATATATAAGTGATTACGCCAGATGCGGATTTGGAGTTACTTAAAGATGAACTGGCTAACATTTGGTTTACAAATAGTGAAAGTGAAAAAGAAACTATAGGGTTTGGACATATTTTTTGTGGTGAGCCAAACGATAAACTAGGTGGTATGCATTTTGTAGGTAGATATGTTGAAGCTCAAGAAGATAAATGGGCAGGTGCAATTTGGAATGATAAGTCCCTATGCAATAAATCAGATATTAAGCCGCCAGTTTATACATTTGGAATGAAATATTTAGGTAAGGATGGGGAAGTGAAAGTTAAATGCCCAAATGGATACGCATATAACCTTCATGCCGATAATTTCTGCAACTAAGGCGTTTAAGGAATTAGGAAAAGATGGAATGTGTCTATATGAAATGGAAGATGACGATTATCAATCAGTGTTTGTAAGAAAGAATGATGCTATACTCACGTTCTATCCTGACTTAACACCAAAATGTGATGATAAGAGTACTTATTGTAGTTGCGGTAAATCTTAATTTCAAAACCAATAGGGTAAACAAATGATAAAAATGCTATAGGGTGTAGCAAATCCAAATGAGTTAAAATTTTGATTAAAGGGTTTTGTGAATAATAATGAAGAAGGGCATTATTCGTCTAATAAAAGCAATTCAATACTCTTGTGAAGGAATAAAATCAGCTTTTATATCAGAAATTGCGTTCAGACAGGAGTTACTGCTTTTTATAGTATGTGTCTCAATTTTGTTTGTTTTGGATGTAAGTAATCTAGAACGTGCAGTAATGATAAGCAGCCTATTCCTGGTGTTAATTGTGGAAATTGTTAACACTGCTTTTGAAACGACAATTGAGCGTATTTCCAGTGAACAACACATACTTTCAAAAAAGGTGAAAGATCTAGGTAGTGCAGCAGTTTTTCTTTCATTAATTAACTTCCTGATAACATGGATGATAATATTGATAGGTTAATACGAATGTTATTAAGATATGTTGTCAAACTCACCAATTAAAGTTTTTATATCTTGCGGTAAATCAGAGACAAATTCCATGTATCCCTTACTTTTGGGGTGATATAAGCCCAGTGTATAAGCATGTAGTGCTTGTCTATTGAAATTACGAATAAAACTAGAGTTTTTAGCATATTTTGTGCTTTTACTACTATTTTTTCCATAAACTTGATCACCAACTATGGAATGTCCTATGTGGCTCATGTGGACTCGAATTTGGTGTGTTCTGCCTGTCTCTAAAGTGCATTTAACGAGGCTTACTTGTCCTATAACTTTTTGCACTAAATAGTGAGTGATTGCTAATTTGCCTGTGATTTTTGTTACACACATCATTTCTTTATTACCGCGTTTGGGAGCAATGTTAGTTTTTATCGTGCCTTGCTGAGAAGATAATGTTCCCCAAACTACTGCTAAGTATTCCCGCTTTATTTTGCGATTCGATAACAATTCAGACAAAAAACTATGGGCTGCTTCATTTTTTGCAATTACCATTAGCCCACTAGTATCTTTATCGAGTCTATGAACAATTCCTGGTCTTACATTAAGGTGAGCGATAACTGCGTTCAAAAGCGTATCATTGTTTGTCCCAGCACCTGGGTGCACTGTTAATCCACTTTGTTTACTCAGAACTATAATATCCTCATCTTCATAGACGATATCAAGTTTTATGTCATAATTAGGCTCAATTGATGTGGATATGTCAGGTTGAACGAGATGTACTATATACTCTTCACCTGGTTTTACTATGTGATCATTATTAATTATCGGTATGCCAAGTAATTTCACCTGCTCATTTTGTATCAATCTTTGAGCTTTACTGCGTGATATGTTGCATTTTTCAGCTATATAGGTGTCTAACCTTAATTTCTCTTTATCATTATTAACACTTAAGGTTATTATTGAGTGATCTATAGTGATTTACCCCGCGCCATTTCCCATGCTGCTTGAACATTTGGGTCTGTAAACATTGTTGCACTAGACTCAATTTGCAGATCACCTTGTTTTTTAATATGGCAAATTGTTTGAGAGCCATCTTTCCAGTAGATTGTAACTTTATTATCAAAATCTCGTAATGTTGCCTCAACCTTTTTTTCTTTATTATCTTTTTCTTCCAGCTTAATAGATTCTAATAAATAATATAGAAAGTCACTTGGTTTGCCGTTGATTTTTTCTTTCCATTCATCTGTTTTTTCTTGTTCAGATTTTTTTTGCTCTAACTTTTCCTTCTTTTGCTGCAGCTTATTTTGTTCTGCTTCCAGCTCTAACTTTCTAACTGTGTCACGTAGTTCTTTGACTTTATTTTCTAATACTAATAATTTATTAGTATTATTTCCATTGTTAGCTTCTAAATCAGGCGTACTTGGTTGAGCTTGCTTCTTTTTTATTTCTTCTAATTCATTCCTTACTACGTTTAATTGCTTCTTCAATTCCGTTTTTTCCTTTTCTGTATCCTCTTTTAACTTTTTTAGCATGCTAAGGAACTCGTTATTATTAGACTGCGTAGTTGATTGAAGCCAGCCTACAAAGCGGCTTGGTTCAAATCGTTCAATTTTATCTTCAGCAATTTTAATAGCATTCTCTAACCTAGAAAAAGTACCTTCAATATCTAGTGAATGTGCTTTTTTTGTCAATTCTTTAGTGTTATTTAAAACTTCTGAAATTTCTGCATGTAGCCAATCTAAATCTTTTTTGATGTCTTCTCTGATTTTTTTTAGGTGATCAAGCGTTTCTTTAATGTTAATATTTGCAGGCTTTAAAAGACTATTATCAAGTAAATCGCAAGCTTTTTTAAGGTTACTGTCAAATGAGTTGCAAAGCGGACTAAGTAGTTTTTTCATTAGAGATATTAGTTCATTTTCCCTTTTACCAAGCTTATTTTCTACTACTGATACAATCATGCCCTTTCCAGACCAGTATGGAAATAGAAGACCTAAAGAACTGTGTTTTCTAATAGTATGATTTTCATGATCCACGCTATTACTTATTAGATTGCTAAGTGTTGATATGATGCATAAAAGAATAGCGACTAATAAAGCTATTAATATTATTGGAGCATTAATGGATTGTGATATTGCTGAAACTACTATAATAGTACCAAATACATATGATCCAGTAAACAAGAGAATCCTATTTCTATTTTCTGCTTCTATATCTTCTAGTATTTCTCTCTGCGTCTTAGAAATTGGTAAAACTATTGAAAGCTTTTCCCCCTTTTTATCTAAATTTGTTACAATTTCAATTTTTTCGGCTTCTTGAACAATCTGGCTGTACTGTTCATCAACTTGATAGTTTCCTACTTTTTTATCTATCTCATTCTCTTTTATTTTTTGTGTATTTATAAAGTTTATAACAGCAGTAAATAAGAGAACTATAAGAGGAATAAAGGCAAGAGGTGCTGGCGTGAACGCAAACCCAGCAATACTTACTGTAACAGGCTGAATAGAAAAGGCAGTAAATGCTATAAGAGTAGCAATGGTACTTGCTATCGATATAGTACCAGAATACTTTCTTATAGAGCTCAAAATTCTACTGGGCTGGTCAGAAAGTTTTCTAAATCCTAAAAAATCAAAATAGTCTTTGAAAGGATCTTGAGTGTCTGTAACCATAACATTTTTCTAGTTTAAACTTATTTAGGTATACATTAACCAAACCTTAAAATCAAGTTTCTTAATTTTTCAACATGTGCCAAGGCCTATTGGAGCGCACTGTATTAATCTTTACGTAACGATTTGTTAACCAAACAGAATGTGTGCCATACGTTTCTAGATCAGCATGTTTAATAATTTTAGCGTTGCAAGCTGAATAGTCAAACTCACTTAATTGAATTGTTAAATCAACTTTATCACAATTTTCTGAAATATCTTCTTTTTTATAAGCTAGCAGCACTAATTTATTATTTCCTTTATTATATATGCAGCCATACTTTAGTCTTTTATCTGGATTGCTATATTTTGTATGATTCAAAATTTGGTTCTGTCCGTTTTGCTTTGCCCACGTTTTGATAACAAAATTTCTGCTTTTTCTAGTGAGAGAATATAGTAAGTTATCACTCTCCTTTGCAGCAACATTATCAGCATTTATTAGGATGTCGGGGGTTTTATATGCAGCGCTAAAGCAAATACCTAGTACAATAAAAAAAAATCCCAAAAAACGCCAATTTCTTTCCCACAAGCACAGCCACAATAACCCAAATGTTATTATAATAATTGATGAGGCAGGAAAAGTACGAATGGGAATAACCAAATACTGAAGACTAGCGATAGCGTTTGTTATATACAAAATGCTGTCAATTGGGCGCTCTATAAGTGGCGCTATAATCCACTCAATACCCAAAGGAATCAAAAAAACATAGATTATTCCAAGTGGAATAATAATTAATGTAACTATCGGTATAGCAACTAAATTTGTGATAATGCCACTAATTGAAAAATAATTAAAATTATATATCGTATACGGAACAGTTGCTAAACTTGCTATTACTGAGCTGATCATTATCGACACAAAATATTTCATTATTTTTATTTTGAATAATTTGTTGGCATTGATCTGATAACTGGCAACCAGTGCCAAAACAGCAGAAAATGACATCTGAAAGCCAGGCTTTAAAATTGCTTCTGGTTCTACTGAGAGTATCACTGAAGCAGCAAACGCAATTGCTATTAACCCTCGATATTTTCTCTCTATCATTATTGCAACGAGTACTAAAATCACCATGATGTAGGCACGCTGAGCAGAAATTTGCATACCGGTAATCAACAAATAAAACGTGGTTGGCAAGATAGTAAGGAATGCAGATATTTTCTTGGTGTTATACTTAAGAGTCAAAGTTTCAGATATTGCGAATAAATTACGAAACACTACAAAAAACAGACCAGCAACGAATGATAAATGCAAACCAGATATGGCAAACAAATGTGCTATACCTGAATCTCGTATCGCGTCCATAGTTTTTTGATCTATGCCATCTTTTTTACCGATCAGTAATGCAGAGATTATATCCGCATGTGGTTTCTTGATATTTTGCTGCAGGTTTTCATAAATGTATTGACGGAAAGATTCTATATATTCTTGAAATTTCCTTGCTTCAGCCTTTTTGTGCAGGGCTATTTTGCTTGTTGCAAAGCCTGTTGCACTTATTTTCTGGTAATATGCTATTCTTGCAAAATCGTATGCATACTCCGAGGGCGCAATCTTTAGAGGGAAGAGTTTTGCTGATAATTTTACTTGATCGCCTATTTTAATGCCTTTTTCCACTTTGGTTCTAACTGATATTCTGATGTTATCTAGAGCTCTATCCGGTGTCATTCCAGCGCGTGACGCTGGAATCCATATCTTTTTTTTCTGGATCCCAGTATCAAGTACTGGGATGACAAAAGGGGGCGCTGGGATGACAGGAGAGGATTTTGAGATAGTAGGGGATTTTTCAACAGAAAGCAGAAATTGTTTATATGAGCCCCTGTCGTTAATATCCTTCACTGTGGCAACGATATCTTTTACATATCTCTCTTTATCAAGAATTTGAGTATCAACTAAAGCTGTTCTTAATTTACTAGCTGTAAATCCTATGAGCACTGCAATTAAAGCGATACACAATATCGCGTACCTTTTATACAATATTGCAATCAAAATTAGTGTGGGTAAAAGCAAAAGAAAAATAGATATGCAGCTTGGTTCAAAACTTAGGGAAAAATAGGTTAGAATTCCTACACACTGAAAAACAGGAAACCACAGTATCAAGTTATATTGTTCATTGCGCAGATTGTTACGTATATAACTAACTATTATGTCAAGAAAAGTTAATAAGTGTGTCGATATTTGCATGTGGTGAAATTTTATTTTTCTTTTTTCATTATTTGTATATATAATAACTAAATAAGCAACGACGCGGGATGGAGCAGCTCGGTAGCTCGTCAGGCTCATAACCTGAAGGTCGTAGGTTCAAATCCTACTCCCGCAACCATTTTTAAGGATATAGTTGTTCCACTTTCCAATCGCTTCCCTCAACAAGAGTGTATCTGAATCTAATATGCTTCCTATATTCACCTTCTTGCCAAAATTCAATTACTTTTGGGATTACGCAAAATCCCACCCAAAAATCAGGACGAGGGACCTTTTGATCATAAAATTCTTTATTCTTCAATTCAATAGCTTGCTCAAAATCTTGCCAATCTTTCAGAATGCTCGATTGTTTTGAGCACCATGCGCTAATTTGACTATCACGTGCTCGAGAAGAGAAGTATTTGTCAGTTCTTTCATCGTTTAGAAGTTTAACCTCTCCTTCAATTCTTACCTGCCTAGAAAATTCTATCCAGTGAAACACTAACGCAGCTTTGGGGTTCTCAGTCAATTCTTTCCCTTTTTTACTGTTTACGTTAGTGAAAAACACAAAACCTTCTTTGCTATATTCCTTTAGTAATACCACTCTTGCAGATGGAATACAGTCTTTGCTACAAGTTGCTAGCGTCATTGCAGTTGGTTGTTCACACGGAGAATTAAGTACTGCTTTGTACCACTTTGAAAACAAATCAAATGGATCTTTTTCAAGTGAAAATATCATATCAAAAAATAAAATCTTAATTCTGGCACGCGTTGCAAAAATAAGTGCTACGGCCATTTTGTCGTATAAGTGTTATGATATTATTGCAAATCTTGCAAGGTTTTTGAACTTTACCATATACGTAAAAGTTATTTTGAAAGTATCCAGCAGATCCAGATGGCTGTGCATAATCTTTCAGTGTTGAACCGCCTGCAGCAATTGCATCACTCAGAGTATTTTTTATTTCAGCAGCAAGTTTTTCGCACTCTCTATAGGTCAAGTTTTTTGCTGACCTGAGTGGTGATATACAGGCTCTAAACAAGCTCTCAGAAGCATATATGTTGCCTACGCCAACTATTGATTTATTGTCCATTAACGCTGATTTGATATTCACTTTTTTGTTTTTCAGCAACTCCTGTAAATAGTCTCCACTGAATTCATCCGTGAGGGGCTCTATTCCAAAATCGCTAAAAAAATCCGTTTCTTGTTCTTTATTTAAAACGATAACTAATCCAAATCTTCTTGGGTCATTAAAAATTATTGAAGTATTGTCAGAAAATAAAAATACCACGTGATCATGCTTATTCCGCATTTGATCGTGGTCAGCATATATAAGCTTTCCGCTCATGCCAAGATGTATGATTACAGCCACACTACCATCTGTATTCCAGATGGTATACTTACCTCTACGCTTGATGTTGCGTATGACTTTGCCCTTTAGCATATCATCAATATTTTTTGTTATTGGGGCACGTAAATTCCAATTATTCACTATAACATTACTGATTTGCTTGTTTTTAATTTTATCAAGCAAAAAATTAGAGATTACTTCCACTTCCGGTAGTTCTGGCATGATACCTCCTTCAAAACTTAAGTTTCTGATGGTAATTTTGTCGTTCTCAAATACATTCGAGTATTCTGCGGTGCTTTCTCCTAAAAATTCCTCACCACAAACGAGTTTTGAAAGGGTTCTCTGTCTACTCTGTTGCTGCTTTTTTCTTTTCAAAATATTTTGCTTTAAAGCTTTCGCTAATCTTTTTTTCTCCTCTTCTTTTTCCTTATTCTTTTTTGTGTTATTCATTATCATAATATATAAACTTGCCGTTGTAGCTCAGGTGGTAGAGTACGTCATTGGTAATGACGAGGTCCCAAGTTCGAGTCTTGGTAACGGCACACTGATTATACTTATAATATTGCATAACTTGTAAGCAAGGCTTAGAAGAAAGTTACAGAGGTAAGTTGTCATGCTTTTTCCATATCCTTTCTACCTTCTTGTTTTTGAGTAGCTCTAATGCTTTACAAAAGTGATACCTTGTTTTACTTGGCACTATAATGTCATCAATGTATCCATATGATGCAGCAAAAAATGGGTTAGCAAATTTTTCTTTATATTCTTTAATTAACGTTTGCTGATCTTTTTCGCGTCGAAATATAATCTCAACTGCACTTTCAGGGCCCATCACAGCTATTTCAGCAGTTGGCCAGGCATAATTTATATCACCTTTTAGATGTTTCGAATTCATAACAATGTATGCACCACCATACGCTTTTCTAGTGATAAGGCTAATTTTCGGCACGGTCGCTTCAGCGTAAGCGTAAAGCAGTTTCGCTCCGTGTTGTATTATATTATTGTATTCTTGATTTGTACCCGGCAAAAATCCTGGAACATCAATAAGTGTGATGATCGGAATGTTAAATGCGTCACAAAACCTTACAAACCTCGCAGCTTTTCTTGAAGAATCAATATCCAAACATCCTGCAAGGTGCATAGGTTGATTTGCAACAATACCGACAGTATTTCCTCCAATTCTACCAAAACCAGTTATGATATTACGAGCAAAATCAGGTTTCAGTTCAAAGAAATTCCTTTCATCACAAACTTTTTCAATGAGTTCATACATATCATAAGGAGTATTAGGATTGGTAGGAATTAGAGTGTTTAAGGATTCATCAATGTCGTCAACATCATTACAGATTGGTGCAGATTTTGGTGATTCTTGATTATTTGCTGGTAAGAAAGTAAAGAATTCACGCATTTTTAGCAGCATTTCAACATCATTATTGAATGCAAAATCCGCTACTCCTGTTTTGCTTGTATGAATTTTTGCTCCACCGAGGTCTTCGAAACTTACATCTTCGTAGGTAACCTTTTTTACTACATCTGGCCCGGTTATAAACATATATGAACTGTTTTTCACCATGAAAGTAAAGTCAGTTAATGCTGGGGAATAAACTGCACCTCCTGCACATGGGCCCATAATTAAAGAAATTTGTGGTATAACACCCGATGCATTTACGTTTCTTTGAAAAATTTCTCCATAACCAGCAAGAGAATTTACTCCTTCCTGAATTCTGGCTCCACCAGAATCATTTAGTCCGATAATTGGAACTCTGGCATTAATTGCCATATCCATAATTTTGCATATTTTTTTTGCATGTGACGCACCAAGTGAACCACCAAAGACAGTAAAATCCTGAGAATAAACAAAAACTTTTCTGCCATAAATAGTACCATGACCAATCACTACCCCATCACCTAAAAAATTAGCATTTTGCATGCCAAAATCATTTGCATGATGTTTTACGAATTTATCGTATTCTGCAAAAGAACTTTCATCGAGCAATATACTGAGCCTTTCTCTAGCAGTTAATTTCCCTTTTTCATGTTGTTTGGTAATCCTGTCAGAACCGCCTCCTTTTTCAGCTTCTAGTGCTTTGGTTTTTAGATTTTCTAGTATTTTAAAGTCTTGCATACAATAAAGTAGTTTTCAAATTAGTTGTAGACTTTATTAAGTTTACAAACCCTACTAACTATACACATACACTATTGCTATATGCAACAATGTATGTATGATAATTGTTAATGCTCTGGTGATTCATGGTCACTACTTTGAAAATGTTGCGATGTGTCAACACTTTTCATATTAGAAAGAGGTGGACTAACTGCACTGCTTTTTGTTTGTGCAAAACTTTTAGCAGCTTCAACAACCTTGCTTATACGAGGTTCTTTTTCTAGCTCTTTTAGGTACTTTGAGAAGATTTCACAACTTTTGTCATCCATATGTACCATTATTTTACCAAAACTTTCAGCTTTTTCAGAAGATAAAATCATTTCGATCTTTTCATCGCCTACCCTAAAGGTCATTTTTACTTTGCCTTGCATATCATGATATTGCCAGCTTTTTATTCAGATTAGATTATCTCCTTCTCCTATTCGCAATGCACCATATTCTAAGTCCTTAAATTCCGGGGAGTTCATAAATTTTGCAGGAGTGATCACACTTTTTTCTGGACACTGTACATAATAAAATTTATTATCTCTTTCTACTACAATTTCTTTTTTTTTGTCATTTTCAATACTATCACTTACAATTTGTTTTAGACGTGACAAATATTCGCCGCGTTCTTTCAGTATATCTTCTGGCAATAATCTCCGAACTTCTTGGCTCACATCAGTGCCTGTTGAAACTAGATTAAACATTTCTAACATAAGAGGCCGTAGTTTTTCTTTTCCAGTCTCAGTAACATTTTTATCTTGCTCCATGAGGTGGTATAAGATCAGTATCGAATAATCTATTATTGATGACTTTTTTCTCCTTGGAATACATCAACACTAAACATGACCTTGTGCTTTTTTGCATCGTCTATAGATTTTTGAAGTCTCTTTGCTATGTTTTCGATAGCTTCATCATTAGGTAAGTGTTCAGGCAATGGCGTCAACTTAAGGAAAAATATCAGCGATAGTGTATAAAATTTCTCTCTAAATTTTTTATCATTAAATTATCCAAAGAGTGCAAGGGACAGCACTTTTGTTTCTGTTTTATTTCAACAAAGAAGTCTAAAATGTGTCCTTTTTAGGTGAAATATGCAAAAAGGAAAAAACCTTATTCTACAAATTAAAAATATAATATACTCGAAAACTTTTCAGAAAATCCATTGTGTTGAGTTTTACACGAACAAGAAAACTTCCTTTTTCGACAGTATTTTCTATGATTTTAAAGTTAGTTAAAAAAAGTTTGGGAATAGAATGTGAACTTATGGAGCCATTGACATGTACCCTCAAAGCAAGCTTTTTCTAAAGCAAGGTATAAGATTTGCCATACAGGCTTTCAAGAATTTAAGCATCCAAACAGCCTATCAGGATGAACCTGAGTTGGAGAGGCTATAGACTTATTGCAGCAGATGGTTCTGGTATGAGATTACCCAGCTCTGGGGAAATTGTATCCGAGTTTGAACCAAATGGAACAACAGGCACCATTGGCAATTTGTTTGTTGATTTGTGTACTTCGCTAATTTGTAGTGCTCGTCTTGCAGCTTGGAATATAGGTGAACAAACGTTGGCGGCAGAGCAATTACCCGAAGTTATCACTCAAATGCGTTTATTAAATCAAGAGAAATTATTATTTATCTATGATCGTCTTCAGTAAAATTCATTCAGCAGCATTATGATTTGGAAGTAGATTTTATTTTTCGCTTGCAAAAAAGAAATTATAGTAAGCTATGGGAACGCTGGCGAATTAGATTTTGATTTTATATTAGAAAATGAAAAGCTAAAAAATAAAATGAAAGGACAGAAAGTAAGAGTTATAGTGCTGACATTAGCCAACTGAGAAACAGAGTTTTTGACCGAGACTTTGGAGCAAAGCTTATGTGTTAAGGTGGCACATAGAGGAGTGCTATAAACGACTCAAAGTAGGAGCAGAGTTAGAGAATTTTTCTGGAGAGGCTGTATTACAAGAATTTTGGGCAAACTTGGTCATGTGCAATATATTATCGCTTCATATATGTGATGCACAAGGGCCTTGGAACCCAGATCAAATTACTGAGTATCGTTTAAATTTTTCAGTTTTATTTGGTGTAATGAGGCAGAAACTCTATCAGGTACTTATTGCGCCAAAAAACTTTCAAGCCCTTTTTAAGTATACGCGCTAAAGTTAAAATCCGACCGGGACAGCCGCAATAAAGTAGATAAGCCTAAACGCCATCATGTCTTTAGGAGAGTTTGCTAATGAAAGTTCTTAAGTTGACGCCATTGGCTGAACGGATACGGAATGACACCATCCTTTTTTCTGGATTCCAGACTGGAATGACACCTCTGGACACTTCCGTCGTAAAGGAACCAGTGTCAGCTACTCGGATGACACCTTTTTTCTACTTAGTTTGGGTTATGCAAGAAGTCTAATGAAGTGAAAATAAATTTATTTACCAAAATAGAGTTGCCTTGGTCTACAGATCTTAGTTTCTTTATCATTTATCATTTCATACCACTGAGTAACCCAACCAGTGGTTCTTGCAAGTGCAAAAATAGGCGTGAACATATTTGAGGGGATATCAATAGCATTCATTATTATACCTGAGTAAAAATCAACATTTGGATATAACTTACGCACGATAAAATATTCATCCTTTAAAGCTATTTCTTCAAGTTTTTTTGCAATTTTAAGCAGTTCATTATTTTGTTCTAGTTTACTTAGAACCTCATGGCAAGCGCCTTTCAATATACGCGCGCGCGGATCATAATTTTTATAAACACGATGTCCAAATCCCATCAATTTAAATGGATCTTTATCATCTTTAGCTTTTTCGATGAATTTATCTATATCTCCACTTTGCTCTATCTCTTTTAGCATATTTATAACTGCCTCATTAGCTCCACCATGTGCTGGTCCCCAAAGTGTAGCAACTCCTGCAGAGAGGCTTGCAAACAGATTAGAACCAGCCGATCCCACCAATCTGACAGCCGCCGTAGAAGCATTCTGTTCATGATCAGCATGGAGAGTAAATATTTTATCCAGAGCTTTTGCAAAAAGGGCGCTTTTATCATTATCAACAGCATCGCCAAATATCATCTTTAAGAAATTTTCACTGTAACTTAATTCATTGTTAGCATTTATGAATTCCTGATTGTTGATATGCCTATAAATCATTGCAATAATTGTGGAAACTTGCGCTATTGCAGAAATTCCAAAATCTAGGTCTTCACCATTGACATTGTTGCCATGCTTTTCATGATAAGATGCTGACAAACTTGCAAAACATGCAACTAAGATTGACATAGGGTGAGCAGTTTTTGGAAATGCTTTAATTACATTTGTAACTTGCTCTGATACTTTGGATGATTCTTGTATTTTGAGAAGAAATTTTTTGTGTTGCTCTGAACTGGGTAATTCACCATAGAGCAATAAATAAATCACAGCAGTAAAATTATTATTCTCTGCCAAATCAGCTATATTATGTCCCCTATATCTAAGAACTCCTTCATCTCCATCAATGAATGTAATTGTAGAAGAGCATGAAGCTGTAGAAACAAACCCTGGATCGTAAGTGAATAATCCTGTCATCTTATATAAATCCTTGATATTTAACACATCAGGACCTGTTGTTCCGCTTAATACAGGTAGCTCGATTTTTAATCCATTACTTAGTTCTAATAGCACTTTTTTATCCATCACTTAAGCTACTTAAATTTTATACAGAATATACAAACTGAGGAGTATATATTAATACAGTTAACTTTACATTAACCGTATTAAGCGGTCATCAATGCTTTTACTTTTGCATTTAAGCGACTTATTTTACGCGCAGCAGTATTCCTATGAATAACACCTTTATTCACACACTTGTGTAAATTAGATTCAGCATTCCGAAATGCCAGAACAACATTTTCTTTGTCGCCAGACTTGATTATATCAACCAATTTTCTAATAGAGGTGCGAGTTTTACTTTTCCGCATCTTATTTATTAAAGTGCGCTTTGCTATTACCTTTATCATTTTTTTAGCACTCTTATGATTTGCCATATATTAATACCTAAAATACTGTACTTTTCTTTTAATTATAAAGTTTTTTTGTTAATTTGCAATATCAGTTTTTCCTATGGTTAATCTACTGCTTCTCTCTTCAATAATTTTTTCTAAACTTTGCAAGAATTCATTTTTGTTTAACCCAGGATATATTGGGGGCAATATTTCTATTACTGCCTTTCCGGGATTCTTTCTCAGAGAAAGTATGCTTTTTGGCCAAAACAAACCAGTGTTTAAAGCAACCGGTAACACAGGAACAGATAATACGCTATATAAAGCAGCAATACCTGGTTGATATTTTATATTTTGGTTTATAGTTGTTCTTGTACCTTCAGGAAATATTATTATGCTTCTATTTTCTTTTATACGCATTTTTGCTAGTTTGATTATATGGCGTATAGAACTGATACCATCTGAACGGTTAATAAAAATCATTTTCAGCGCTATAAGATGCAAACCAATGAATGGAATCCATTTCAATTCACGTTTTAAAATAAAAACCGCTTTTCTAAATAGTAGTATAAAAATAAATGTTTCAAATGGAGATTGGTGTTTAGATGCAATGATAAAAGGTTGCTTAGGGATGTTTTCCATTCCCCTCACTTCATATTTAATGCCACATAATAAACGCAGCATGAATAATACAACTCTCACCGAACAGACGAGGAAAATGGTTATTACACACTCAGAAAAGAAAATTACAGGGAGAGTAATGAAAGTATAGAATACCTCCCATAATATAAGAAAGAAATTAAACAATAAACTTGAAATCACAAACTCACATAAATTTATTTAAATTTAACTTTATTACAAATTAAAAACAATAAATTTAATTATTGATCATCTGAGTAATAGGATGCGAATCAGCTAATTTGTCCTTTAACTTTTCGTTAGCAATATGAGTATATATTTGTGTTGTAGAAAGGTTAGTATGGCCAAGAACTTTCTGTATCAACACAATATTTGCTCCGCTATTTAGTAGATGGGTAGCAAAAGAATGCCTAATCACGTGTGGAGAGATCTTATTTTCATCAATATTGCATTTTCTTGCCAACTCCTTCATTAATTGACCGAGCCTCTGCCTTGTAATTGGTTTATTAGGTTTATCACCTGGGAATAGCCAATCGGATTCCTTTTCTTTAGAGATCAGATTATCACGAACTGATAAATAATTTCTAAGGCTCTGCAATGCTTGTTCATTAAAAAGAATTTGCCTCTCTCTACCACTTTTTCCTTTTATTATTATATAGCATTCTTTGTTATTACTGTTTATTAAATGTGACACTTCACATAATTTCATACTAATTAGTTCAGAAACACGCATTCCAGAAGAGTAAAGGATATCTAAAATCGCACATAGCCTTTTACTGCTTATCTCTTTATTCGATTCGCTTGCTGATTTTCTCACTGTGTCCATTAGCAAAAATATTTCTTCGACACTTAAATACTTAGGCAAAGGACGAGAAACTTTTGGATTCTTTAATTCAGCATCATTAGCCGGCGCTGGATTAAAATCTATTATTCCGTCATTAAATAGACACTTGTAAAAATTTTTCATAGCGGATATTTTTCTTGATATAGAGCTACTTTTATATTTTTTTTGTGTACATAAAGATTTCACATAATCTTTAATATTGGTTTTGTTTACACCAACCAAGGTAGTGCCGCTTTCCAATAAAAATTCTTCAAACTGGTGTAAATCCGAACGATAACTTTCCAGAGTATTTTGTGCAGCGAACCTCTCTGAAGCTAAAGCATCTATGTAATATGTTATGTAAAGATTTTCTTTTTTATTTTGCGACTGTTTATTTTTCATTATCAGTTCCTATATTTATTTCTTTGGCTATAATTTGATTAGAAGTGTTCCCTGTGTTTCTTATGAGAAAATATGAGACAAATAAAGCATTTATCAATAGAGTGAACATCACAAACTTTTGCTTTAACCTTTTTCTTAAATTTAATCTTACTCTTATCATAGTTAAATTATAACGTTAAATCTATAAAAAACACCTTATAAAGTGAGCTCTACTATAAATATAGAATACTTCTTAGCTGTATCTATCTATATTTATTATAACATAACATTGATTATAATTCTAACATGGACAGATAGAGATTCCAATTACGTTAGTGTTATGGGTGTTAATAAATTTTTAATATACACCTTTACAAAAGAAGAAATCAAATGGCATCTTTTTTTAATAAAGTGCTAATAAAAGGAACGGTCACATTTGACCCTATAGATTCATTATCTATCTTTTCTATAATTTTATCAATGCTATAGAAAGAACGTTCTATTCTTGCTAAAATATAATTAATCACTTTTAAATCAATTTTTAACTGTTTATCTGAAAATCGTTTTATTAGCATAATTCTTAATAATTCCTCGCTTGCAGGCAAAATTTTTACGCTGATAGTTGATAATATTCGAGAACTTAAATCTCTTAGTTTGAAGTTAAGCTTTTTTGGTGAAATTGAAGAAGTGATTAGCAGCCTCTTGTCGTTTTCTTTCATGTAATTGTAACAATGTAATAACATTGCTTCATCTTTAATGTTTTGTACGTCTTCTAAAATAAAAGCATCGCTATACCTAATCTCGCTTACGAAGTTATTCACATTGATAAAGATTGCATCGTTTATTGATTGCCAAATATGAGCAAGATGAGTTTTACCGGAGCTTTTAGGTCCAAAAAGAATCAGACATTTCCAAGATAAATCATTAACTACCGAATTATATACGTGCTTATTTTCATCTAAGATGATGTAATTTTGCCGGCTATAATCAGCTTGATTGTTGTTAAATAAATTTAATTGCACGTTGAACCTCTTACGTAACCTCTTTCTGGTAGTAATTTTTGCGCAGAAATTTACTTACGCTCCTCAAATGTGTCAGGTATTCTGGGCTCATTTCTCCTCTTACCATAAATTGATTATGCAAAAGGTCTGTTAGCCGTTTTTATAAAGCTCACTTTTAAAATATTTATTGATTGCATATTCTACTGATACATTGAACATTGCTATTATTGGAATAAAAAGTAATATACCTGTAAATCCAAAATATGAAGCGCATATAGTAATTCCCAGAATAATTACAGTTGGATGTATATGAACTTTTTTTCCTATTAATAAAGGAACTAATATATTTGAATCTATTAATTGTCCAACACCAAATAATAGCAAAACGGCAGCACTTTCAAACCATCCACTAAATTGAGTGATAGCGCTCAAAAACCCAATAATGGTATATAATAATGGCCCTACGTAAGGTATGAACGTTAACATTCCTGATAAAATTCCAATAACAATAGAGTGTTCCAATCCGATTATGCTCAGGCTCACAGAGTAAAAGACCATCATGACAATACATACATTTACCTGCCCCTTTAGATAATTAGATATAATGAAATCCACTTTGGAAAAATAATCTGCAATTTTTCCTCTGTAAGGAATAGGGATTAATTTATTAGCTTTTTCTATAATTAAAGGCCAATCACGTAATATGTAGAAAAACACTACAGGAGTAATCACCATTAATGATACCGTGTTAAAGCTTGAACTTAACACTTGGATTATAAAGTTACTAGCAATATCAAGAGCATTCATGAAATAAGATACATAGTTGCTGTAATTTTCTGCTAGATTTTTAGATAAGTGATCAAATAAGCTATCCTCGATTTTTATATTAAGAAATTCTAATACAGAGGGGATTACTTTAAGCTTTAATGAAGGCACTTTACTCACTAAGAAATTTAATATTGAAGTAATTTGAACATATATAATAGGTAAAACAAATGTTATGACTAGTATAAAAGCTATTAATAAAATAAGTATTATAAAAATTACAGAACATGAACGCGGTATTCTATACTTTTCAAACTTAACTACTAGCGGATTAAACAAATATGCAATAATAATAGATATTAAACATGGAAAAATCATAGGACGCATCAGGAATAACATCCCTATTATAAAAAGCAGTATGAAACAAATAGTTATATGACGTTTTTGCATGTGTTTAGCATAGCTAATTTACTGAAAAATATGCAATTTATTTTTCCTATGTTGAAAGTATTTTACGATTTGTAATACTATCGTTTTTTACTAAAATTTAGTTGTTTAATCCGCAGGCAAAGATAGATTTTGAGCTCTCTAAATATCTCTTTTGCTATTATAATTATGCTAGTTAATAGGGGAAGTAACTTTTATATGATGTCAGAAATTTTATTTTTCGGAAAGAATCTTGGATAGAGAGGAAAGCTTCTACAAAAAGAAATATGTGCGCTAAGAAATACAAAATAGCAGCATTAATAGTTGCAGCGGGAGTAGGCAGTAGATGCAATTCTACGATTCCTAAGCAATATATAAAACTGGCAGGTAAATCTGTTTTATTTCATACAATTAAAAGATTTCTGGCTAACCAATATATAGATTACATAAGAATAGCAATTAATAGAGACCATGAAAGTTTCTATGAGAAAGCTATATCACTAATTACAGACACTAAATTACTAAGCCCTGTATACGGAGGAGAAAACAGGCAAAGTTCAGTTAAACTAGGGCTTGAAAGCTTACAAAAAGTTAACCCAGATTTTGTAGTTATACACGATGCTTGTAGGCCTTTTGTGTCAGATGTTCTGATAGATAACTTGGTTGAATCTATGATTAATGATCAATATACAGGAGTAGTTCCAGCAATAGAAGTTGAAGACACTATGTCATTGGTGAGTAATAGTTTTATTGAATCTACGATTTCAAGAGGAAAGCTCAGAGCCATACAAACCCCTCAAATTTTTAATTTCAAAGAATTATTATCATGCCATCAATCAGTCAAAGAATTTACTGACGATTCATCACTAATGGTAGAGCACAAAAAACATGTTGCGATTATTAAAGGTGAGAAAAGCAATTTTAAGTTAACCACAAAAGAGGATATCAATATGGCAAAGCTTCTTTTTGAAGAGCCAAAATTTCGTGTCGGAGCCGGTTATGATATACATAAGTTCATTAAAGTTCAAAACGGTGCTGAAAGCTTTATAAAAATTTGCGGTGTGAAAATTGAACACAACATGGCAATAGAAGCGCACTCTGATGGTGATGTTGCAATACATGCAATCGTTGATGCAATACTCGGAGCACTGGGATATGGCGACATAGGAGAGCACTTTCCTCCTAGTCCTCTGAATGGAAAGATTGCAATTCATCTCACTTCCTTGACTTTGCTGCTAAAAAAGCAAAAGAAAAAGGGTACAGCGTATCTAATTTAGATATTACTATAGTTTGTGAAGAGCCTAAAATATCGCCTTACAAAGTAGAAATGAAGAAATTCATATCAAAAGCATTAGAAATTGATGATGAAT